>JAMASS010000020.1 GCA_024761205.1 Limisphaerales bacterium | reverse complement strand
CTTGCCGTTGCTGGAGCGCATCATCAAGGCGAGCTCGAATGAGGGTGATGTGGTGTTCGACCCCTTCTGTGGTTGCGCCACCACCTTGGAGGCGGCGCATAGCTTGAAACGCCGCCGGATCGGAAGCATCCACATTCGCAGAATCTTCCAGGGATTCACGGACCAGTTCCCCATTGTCCCTAAGGTGTATTGGGTGCCGTAGAGTTGATGTCTCCCCACCGCGCTCGCACTCGATCCACCAGATAGGCATAGTCGGCTGCGGATGCTTCACCAACCAACGATCGTTCCAGCCGCCCATAGGTTTCAATGATCGCTGCCAGCCAGATGCCGTGCCATTAGTCCACTACTTTTTGGTCGATCGCTCTACATACATCTCACTCCCGAAACTTCCGAACAACCTCACGCATCGCCAGAAGCTCTTCGCATAGTGCCGAATTTATCCCGGGCTCCACCAAATCCGGCGCCGACTGTCATCCGGTCAGAGCAAACAAAAAAAGCGTGAGTATCAACATGGATCTCATCATCTCAACACCATGCACTCCTTTGAAAAGTCCAGCAGTCATCCATGTTGTCTGTTGACTCAATACACCATTCTGAGCAATCCCCATCTTCGTGACTTTGTGCCTTCGTACAAGGATTCTAATTAATTTTCGAATCGCTCGGAACATCCCGGACGTCTCAGTCGCTGTATTATGCTTTCCTCCTCGAATATAACTTCAATAGAATGAGTCGAAACCAACACTCCGACCTAGATGGCATTGAGATGCTTCAAATCGGCAGCCGTATGTCCATCATGAACCACGGTGATTTTATACCGCAAATTCGCTGCGGCCCGAATCATTATATCCACACAAAAATTAGTCACCTAACCACAGACAGTGCGTTTGCGAATCCCCCGTTGTGTGAGCAACGAATTGAGGCTCGTCTCAAAGAACGCCTCGCAAGTGCTTTTATCACCTCATCGCCGTCCTCCTTCTCAATGGCGGGTAGCAACGGCCAACCGGGCTCATCAAGCGCAAAGCCAACACCGGGCGATTTGTGATGCTGCACGAAAACAACCAAGCCCTAGATTCTCGAACCGCTCGTGTCACCTGATTGATTCTATCCACAACCGCATTAATCTCATGCGGGGTGATAGCAAGCCAATTTGCATATCGATCACTAGCAATCCCTTCATTCCCATTCAACGATTCGATATATCCCGCCCACACTCGCCGCTCAAAACCATCTCTTTCTCCGAGCCGCAATGAGCACAATCAGATAGCAAAGAACGCCGGATCTTATGACACGAGGGGGCGCTCAGAATAAAGATTCTGGCCACACGAGGGACACGTATACGGTTCTTCCTTTTGATCCGAATCCATGGGCACAACCAGCTTGTTGACGGTCTGAAGGATACAGAACAGATACCGCCGCAGCCCGATCCGAATAAAATATTCGCAGAGAGGACAAAGGAATCATTCGAACGCCTCGCAATCCTGCTTGATTAGCCATTCCTTTTGGGGAAGTGCCGTTTGGCGAATGAAGTAAATCAACAGTTTTTCCACCACGAACAAGAGGGCACCGATAAGAATGTACTTAAAATATTGGATCGGAAAATATTCGTGAATGACCAGCGTCACCTTGAATCAAGGCCGCCAAGCCGAACGCCAGAAACAGAGGGAAATAAACGATCGCCCGCCTCTTTACCAACAGCAGGGCAGCGACACCAAGGATCGGTGGAATTACGCAGTTGACTCTACCTAGTAGACGTGGCATACCGGCTCCATGTGGACGGCAATGAGAGAGGCGTTGCAGCGATGAACGAGGACAGCGTCAAGATTCACACGCTGAACTGCTTAGTGTCGTTCCTGGCCCATGCTTTCAAGCACCGGATAACCTATAACCAACTTGTCGGGGCCGAGTCGTGAGAGGAGAGCAAGCGCCTCTATTCGCCACCAACACCAACGGCATCACCCGCCACAGGGCGTTCGATCGAATCATCATGGGGGACGCCAAGCGCAAGCTGTGCGACCTTCCCGAGGCGTCGATTGATCTGAGTTTCTGGTCTCCGCCCTACTACGTGGGGAAATCTTACGAACGGGACATGACATTCGGCGACTGGCGCATCTTACTCAAGGAGGTTATTGCCTGTCATGCACGGATCGTCAAGCCGGGCGGATTCCTAGTCGTCAATATCGGTGACATCCTCTGCTTCCCGGACGATTCGATGCCCCGGTTCCAAGCGGACAACGTGAGGCGGAAAACCAACCCCGTGACGCGGGAGCAAGTGCTTGAGGCGAAGCGGCTGCATCCCGAGGCGAACAGGAAGCAACTGGGCGCGATACTCGGTTGCAGTGAACAGACCGTGCAGCGGCGGTTGGAACACAATAACGTTAGAGGCGGCAAGTCCCAAATCTCAACCAAGGTGAGGTTGACCGGCTGCATGGTCGCGGAATGGGCCGAGACGGCTGGATTCTATTTGTACGATCAGCGCATCTGGCACAAAGACCCATGTTGGGCAAACAGCCGGTGGCATTCGAACAGCTACCGAGCGGTTGACGAGTTTGAGCATGTCTACGTGTTCTGTCGGCCTGGTATCGTTCAGTACGACCGGGAGCGTCTAACAGCCTGCGAATGGTCGGAATGGGGATCAAGGGGAGTTTGGCGGATTCGTTCAGTCAGCAGAAACGAACGCCACGAGGCCGAGTTCCCCGAAGAACTGGCGGCTCGGGTGATCCGGCTGTTCTCGCCGGAAGAGGGCGTCGTGCTGGATCCCTTCGTCGGCAGCGGGACGACCACCGCGGTTGCCAAGAAACTCAACAGACATTGGTTGGGCATCGAGTCCGACACGAGATATGCCCGCATTGCCCGCGAGCGTACGAATGACGCTTGACGAACTAGAGCACCTTGAGCAGACGGTCATGGAGATGGTCGTACAGGCGCTCACAGACTACCGTGACCAAGCGATTACCATCTTCCGAGAGGAAACCGATCTGCCTCAGGACATTGCCGAGGACGTGACTCGCGAGGCGCTGGAAGCGATGGGAGTGTCAGGGATCAGCGAACGCCTGTATGGCAAAGTTGACTACAAGAAAGCCATCTACGCCTTCCTGCCTGACGCGCAGCCGGTCGCGCTGATGCTCGATGCCAAGGCCGAGAAAGCCAACGGCGACAGGACCGCTACGATTCAGATGTCCCAAACGTCGATGATGGTGCGAATGAGACGGTCCGGTTCCAGCATGGAAGAATCTGGACGACTGGATCGGGTCATTGAACGCGGAGACAAGAAGCTATGCGTCGTTACCCTGATCGCCAAGTATGTCTACGAAGAGCATGAGCAATCACAGCAGCTGCGCCGCATCATCGTTGCTTGCATCCCGAATGGTTTGCTTCAAGACAAGTACAACCCCACCGTGGATGACACGATATGGCTTGCCGGGCGCAACGCGCCGACGTTGGGTGAGGACTTTAGGGTTCGCTTGAGCTACGCAAGACTTCGGTGCAAAGCCGATTGGCGAGTAAGGGAGATCAACTTGTCATGAAACAGCAACACCCCAAGAAGCTGGCCGAACTGATGCCTGAGGTCAATGCGGCGGTCAAGAAGATACTGACCTACCGCTCGCCCAAGAAAGACAGGCAGTGTTCACCCTCCGAACATCTAGTGCCCTCGACGCTTGCTTGGTGGCGTGACGGCGGGAGAGTTCGCGTTCTCAAGTGGAGTCAACGGTGTAATTCAAAGGCTGAATTGGACAGGACGGTCCGGGGATTTGGCAAATCAGAGTGATGCACAAATAGACTCACAAGAAAGAGACATTTTTAAGCACGGGTGAGACGAGCAATTCAGCTACGCAACCATCTGATGCCGAAGTGGTTAGTCGAGAACCAGCCACATTCAAGCATAGACAGAATGATGGCGGGAGCGACGGGACTCGAACCCGCAACCTCTGCCGTGACAGGGCAACGCTCTAACCAATTGAGCTACGCCCCCGCTAAGGGGAGAGGGAATTTACTGAAATCAAATCTACGAGTCAACGGGTAAGTTGAGTGCTAGGGGAAACCGAAAGCGTTTTGATTTGAGCAACTACTCCAAATGGTCCGGTTGTGGCAGGCAAATGTTTACTGCTTCTGCGATGGGATTGCCTGGGCAAAAAAGATTCGGGCAACAGACGCCAAGGAGGTGGGGGTGAGGAACCCCGCTGAAGAACGTACCGTTACCCGAATCAAAGTCTGCTTAAAATATGGGCGGTGAAGCCGTTTTTGTCAACAGGTTTGTCATCAAACCTGTCATCAAATTTTACAAATCTATTCCTTGGTGGATGATGCGATTTTGTAACGTTTTGGAAACACAACACTTGACAAAATCGATTCACTTCTGATTTCCAAATCGGGCCGTCCGGACGGGTGGTGTGGGCGTTCAATGATCTGTTCTTTGGTTTTGCCGGTATTTTCGAAAGTGGAAGATGTTTCTCGTTGTTGATGAAGCGTTATAGCGGATATAGATTCCTTGGGAAGAGGGGACGAACGTGCCGTTGGCCTATCCTTCCCGTTTCCGGGGGGGAGCCCTTAATGTGGCTCTGGCGTTAGGGCGACAGGGTGCCCGACCGTATCTTTTTTGTCGATTTGCGGAAGGTTCTTTTGGAAGGACTTAAGACTCCACCTTGAGAAGTCTGGCGTTGACCTTAGTTTGTGTCCCTCCCGCAGCGGGCTGTTCGACGTTAGGGTTTGTCTCCGAGAGGCCGGATGGTAGTCTCAAGCATTCCTCTATGCCTTGGAAACCGCAGGCTGTGCCTTACCTCTGAGCAGGTTCCGAGAGCGTTGCCCGAAAAGGTTTCAGCGCAATTCATGTCGGGTCATAAAGGGACCCTTGTTGATCGTATCCGGGTGTTCGTCCATGAATGCAAAGATCTCCGAATAGTTCACGCCGGTCGCTGCTTTGGTGTTTGGTGGACTGCCGATAGGTCGGGGTGAAGCGATCCAACAGCGTGCCGGGATTACCAACCAAGGAATTCATGGAGACGCTTCGGATACGAGAACCGTTTTCGGCGCGTGATTTGTCGGACGGGCATTTGAAGGTCTTCTTGTTCTGGCTGACGTGTAAGCCTAGCTTGGCCTCGGTAACGAGTAGGATGCTGGGGTTGTCCGTAGCCGGGCCCTAGTCGTGGATATGGTTGGCTCAGTTGACATGTTTCTCTCGGGTTTCATCGATGCCGTGGTTGTTGATGAATATTGCTGATACAGGCACGCTTTGGGCCTTGGCCTTTGCTTTGCTCCGGGCGGGAAGAAGCACATGTCCGACAGAATGGCGATGATGGTGGTCACGACCAAAGGCTTGATGAGAGTGAATGCTTTGGTGGCGGTTAGGGGGCCACTAGGTCGGGCGAGCGGAGATTGATGCAGGTCTGTTTGAGATTGGCTTCACTGTCGTGTGACTGGAGGCTGATAGGGATGGTAAAAGCGGGCAGTTGCGCTCTCGCACTTCAAAATCTGGCAGAATGGCGGAAGCTTCTGGAATGCGAGAGCGCAGGCTGCTTTTGGGGTGGCATTTGCTTCAAAGAAGGAGAGACATTTTTTATCCCGCTTGGTTACTCCCGCAATCGGATTGGTCGTGGGTCTTGGTTCGAGAGAAGTTGTTGCATGAGGTCTTCGCGCGGATATCCGTTGTTATCAAAGAACTTGATTGCGGGATTTGTTGTGATTGCTTTCGGTCGGGTTGCCTTCCAATGCTCCGCCGCATCGCTAGCGGCTCGGGAGCGGTCGCTGGCGGGAGAGACGAAGTCGTAAGCAAAATCTTGGAATCCGGGAAAGGTCTCGAGTGATTTACCCGCAATGTATCGAACTGCTGAGTACCGATCATCAAGGCTGCGCGCGAGCAGGGCCGGTTGCCAATCTTTGCCTGAGGCCTCTTGTGACGAATCCCAGCCGAGCGTCCAGGCCGCTAGCGCACGTTGACCGGCGTCTCCGTTGAGCAGGTGTTTTGAGATATTGGGAATCGTTCGGTCTTCCTCACTCAGTTCTGGGGGGCTTTGTCCAAACCAAACTTCCAGATGGGTCGCCGTCCAAGCCAGGGTTTGATTGGCGTGGCACAGGTTGCAGGCGTTGGGGCGGCCCGTAGCTTTTTCAGCGGCCACGGTTGGGCTATCGATTTCGTGGCTGCGAATGGCTTTGAGAATGCCGTAGGTGGTGTGGGGCATGTGGCAGTTGTAGCACAAGCTGCCGCTGGAGGTTTTGGGATGCCGGGTATGGGCAGCGGTGTCCGCGCCGATGCTCTCATGGCATTGCGTGCAGGCTTGGTTGCCGGAACGATTTCGAGCGAGTTGGTCGTTGGGCTCGCTGTTGTGCATGGAGTGACAGGAAACACAACTCAGATGTCCACTGGTGTGGCAGGCCGATTCCACGAGTCCATTGTATTCGCGACCCGAGACGCGGATCATGCCGTCGGACCAGAAGAAATCTCCTAGGAGAGCGGGATTTTTTTCCAAGACCGAGGCAAGCCATGGTTGTTCCTCCAGGTTGGATGCCCGGATGACCGGGGTTGTGTCGTTGAGGTCATCCCCAGGCCGAAACCGGAATCCGTGGGCTTCCCAGGCTTCACTCTTGTCAAACCACTTCATGCTGTGACAAGCACCACAGACTTGGGCGGATCGATCTGCCGGGAGGTCGGCAGGCTGGATAATTGGGTCTTGGCTAGGTTGAAGGAGGGCGCCTTGCTCCGCTTCTTTCTTTCTGAGAGCAACATGCGCTTCTCCGGGACCGTGGCAGGCTTCGCAGGAGATACCAAGCTCCGCCACTTCGGTTTCGAATATTCCCTCCTCCTTGTTGGGCTTGGGAATGCCGCCGGTTGTGTGGCAGCGAATGCATACCTGATTCCACACTTCCACGACTGGTTCGGCGTCCGGATCACGAATGAAGGTGTCGTGGCGGGGAACCCATCGTTGATCATCAATCAACCAGGTGAAGGGAAACCCGATCTGCATGTTGCCGAAGACACCGGGCAGCCAGAAGACTTGCATATGGTGTGACCCGGTTATCATCGCAAGCTGGAGGTGGACTTGATCTGGTGAAGATTGCTCGGGGAGGGCAGCGTCCGTAAGCGCGCTGATAGCAACCCAGTAGGTGCCGTTCGTTTCGCTGAGGTGAAAGCGTTCGTCATTGGCATCAAGCTTGATGTCTGCAAAATCAGCGAGAACCGACTCAGGGGTCAGTGCTTGGGTCATCGTTCGATGATAAGAGCGATACCAACTCTCATATTGTTTTTCGTGACAGTTGGCACAGGCTTTGGATCCGATGTAGCCCTCGGGACCGCCAGGGTAAGGCAGCGTGCCGACATGTTGTTGTGCGGCGATTGGCTCGGCGGTCGGTACGGTAGTAGGTGCTCGAGATACGGCCGGCTCGGGAGGATTTGGCCGCAGAACATAGTAGAAAATCGTGGCCAGAATGATTGCTCCGAGCGCGATCTTCTTTGCTGGCAGAGTGTCCTTGAGAGGCAGATTCATTTGCTGCCTAGAGAGAGGAGAGCTTTGTTAACGCCCGTCTTCCATGGAGCCTTGGGAGCTGTGGAGCATCTGGATGGCCCGCTGGGCTTTTTTATCTCCGTCAGATGGAGCGTTGGCTAGTTCCGCTTGGGGCTCAGACATTAGCTGGCTGTATCGCCAGCTGTTTTTGTTATTCTTCAGCTGAGCGGAGAGTTGCATTTTCAGCAGTGTTTGAACGGCTTTATCATAGTCGCCGTCAGCGAGCGATCTTTCGGCTGCTTTGAAGCTGTTTTGAACCAAGGAGTAGGATTTTTCCCGTGGTTTCGGTCGTGTCAGGTATTGTTTCTTCGTAGGTAGTGACTTTGGTCTCCGGTTCTGATTGGCCGCAGCTCACATTGAGGAGCAGTGCCAAGGTGGTGAGAGAAAACCGGGGAATCGGCCAGTGAGTCTTCATGTTCGTTTGCGGTTCTGGAAAACAACTTCATGATTGGATGGGAAGGCGTCGCTCTGGTCAATTTAATTCTCTTTGTTTTGATGATTTCGAACTGTAATGAGATGGGCTCGTTGTTTTTCAGTTTTGCAGTTCGTGGCGTTCGGTCACTATGATCGGCGGCATGGACAAAGAGGCTGTCGTCGAGGCGTTGGAAGAGATTGCCGTATTGCTTGAGTTGAAAGGGGAGAATCCTTTTAAAGCGCGTGCTTATATCAATGCAGCGCGTACCTTGGAGCGATGGGAGGGATCGCTGTTGACTGTGGTGGAGGAGGAGCGATTGGGTGAAATCAAGGGGTTTGGCGATGCGTTGCAGCAGAAGGTCGCTGAGTTCGTTACCAAGGGGAAGCTGGAGTATCTTGAGAAGCTAAGGGCCTCGGTACCGGAAGGTTTGGTGGCGATGCTTGATTTGCCGGGGTTGGGTCCGAAGAAGATCAAACGGCTCAATGATAAGCTCAATATCGACTCGGTCGAGGCACTCGAAGTGGCGTGTCAGGAGGATAAAGTGGCGGGGCTTTCCGGTTTTGGCGCCAAGACTCAACAGAAGATTTTGGAGGGGATTGAGTTTCGGCGGCGGCACGCGTCGCAGCATCGTATTGGCGACGCCTTGATGGTTGCCGGCCCGATGCTTGATAGGCTGCGGTCCCATCCGGATGTCATTCGTTGTAGTCTTGCGGGGAGTTTGCGGCGACACAAAGAAGTGATCGGAGATGTCGATTTTCTTGTATCGGCAAAGGAGTCGGGGGTGATCATGGAGTTTTTCACGCAGCAACCTGAGGTGGAGTCTGTGATTGCGGCGGGCGAGACCAAAGCTGGTGTGATTTTGGAAGGCGGCATTCAGGCGGACTTGCGAGTGGTCAGCGATACTGAATTTCCATTTGCTTTGGCCTATTTCACCGGGAGCAAGGAGCACAATATTGTAATGCGTCAGCGAGCGATCAAACGCGGCTTGCGCTTAAATGAATACGGGTTGTTTCGCTCCCAGGAAGAGAGCCGAGACCCTGAGTTCCTCGAACCGTGCGCTACTGAGGAGGAGATTTTCGCAAAGCTCGACCTGCCTTACATTGAACCGGAGCTGCGTGAGAATCGCGGGGAGTTTGAAGCCGCAGAGAAAAACGAGCTGCCGCGTCTCCTAGAATGGAGCGAGTTGCGGGGGTCCTTGCACAATCACTCGACTTGGAGTGATGGCAAGCAGTCATTGAAGGAGATCATTGAACGCTCGCGGGAACTCGGCTGTGACTATTGGGCGGTGACGGACCATTCTCGTTCCTCGTTTCAGGCGAACGGCCTGGATGCCAAACGCCTCCGCAAACAGATCAAAACGCTCCAACAACTCAACGCTAAGCTGGAGTCCGAAGGCGATTCGTTCCGATTACTTACCGGTTCGGAGGTGGATATCCTTAGTGATGGCCAGCTTGACTTTGACGATGAACTATTGAGCGATTTGGATGTCGTTGTGGCTAGCGTTCACAACGGCTTCACTCAAAGTGAAGCGCAGATCACTAATCGTTTTATCAAGGCTGCCGAGAATCCTTATGTCCATATGCTCGGTCACTTGACAGGTCGCTTGCTTTTGGAGCGGGACGCCTATGCGATCAATCAGAAAGCCGTGATTGATGTCTGCGCTGAAACGGGAACCTGGATTGAGCTCAATGCCAGTCCTTACCGATTTGATCTTGATTGGCGTCTTTGGGGTTATGCCAAGAAGAAGGGCGTGAAGGGTGTCATCAATTGTGATGCGCATCGGGCCGAACATGCCGGATTTCTCCGATTGGGAGCAGGCATTGCGAGGAAGGGTTGGTTGACGAAGAAGGATGTGATCAATACCCAGCCGCTGGAGAAACTTAAGACATCCCTCGCTGCAAAGCGGACACGTGGTTAGTCCTCTTTGCATCGTTCCGGGTCTCTCTGTCCGGCAGCGTTGGCTGTCCCCTGTTACCGAAGAGCTTTGTGCTGAGGGAGCACGCATGATTGTCTTTTCAATTTGGCATCGTGATCGAGTGACGGGTGGTTTCGACTATTGTTTTTGAGGGAGGCTGTGGCATTGAGCGATCGACGCGCATTTTCCCGGTCCGAGAAGCTGGCGTTCCTGGCATTGATCGGTGGAGCAACCGCCATCGGCGTGGCGCCTATTTGGATACGGATCAGTGAGTTGGGGCCGAGCGCAACGGCGTTTTACCGTCTGCTGTTTGCATTGCCGTTTTTCTGGTTTTGGGTGTGGTGGGATGGCGAAGGCGGATCGCAATCTCAATTGCGCCCAACGATCCGTCAGGTAGGCCACTTGTTTGGTGCCGGGTCTTTTTTTGCTTTAGACATGGCTTTTTGGGGGTGGTCGATTCATCGTACGACGATTGCCAATGCCACCTTGTTGGCGAATGCGGCGCCGGTCTTTGTTGCGCTTGGGGCGTGGTTGTGGTTTCGGGAGGCGATTACCCGCGTTTTTGTTGGCGGACTGGTCGGGGCGATGTTCGGGGCGGCGATTCTTACCGGTGCCAGCTTTGCTGAGGCTTCGAGCCATCTAAGCGGTGATGTGTTCGCGTTGCTGGCGGCGGTCTTTTACGGTGGGTACATGCTTTATGTGAAATGGTTGCGGAGAACTTTCGATCCGGTGGTGATAATGGCTTGGTCGGGGATTGCTAGCACCTTGGGATTGGGGCTGATCGCGTGGATTTCCGGTGAATCGCTAGTCGTGGAAACGGGACGAGGGATCGCCATCATCGTGGCACTAGCCTTGGTGGCGCAGGTGGCAGGCCAGACGCTGATCGCCTACGCTTTCAAACATCTGCCGGCTTCGTTTTCAGCTGTTGGTTTGCTGTGGCAACCGGCCGTCGCCGCTTTCTTGGGTTGGCTGCTGCTCCATGAGGAGATGACGCTCATTCAATTGGGCGGTGGTTTGTTGATGCTTGGTGGGATTTACGCTTGCGGCAAAGGCAGTCGCTGAGCCGCTGGCTCGGTCATCTTGCGGCATTGGCTTGGGCGGGAAGATCGGTGGTGTCAGGAACTAGTGCCTTCCATTGTGTGTCGAGCCGGTCGAGTTTCCTTTGGGCTGTCCGAATGAGCAGGTCCGGACGGAGCCGGACTTGACCGCGTCGCGAAGGTTCATACCCGGCTTTGTCTCGTTTGGCGATGTAGTCGCTGAGAATCTTTTGGTATTCCAAGATGATGATCGATAGGCGTTGATCTGCATAAATTCCGAGGACGCGAAGACGGTTCATCACCTGTTCCAGCGTGGGCTTTTGATCAGCGTAGTCCCATTGGGAAATGACCTCTTGCAAGGAGAAGGTAGTGTGTTTGGCGATCGTGTCTCGTCGTTGACCCACAAGGGCCGCCGGAGTGAGAATCCGTTGGAGGTAAGCCATGCTTTTGGCGAGGGGCCATGAGCTGATCGGTGTCAGATGTGTGAGATCGGTGAGGGCGACCGACCACCATTTCTCGAGATCCAACATTCGTTCGAAATGTTGGTTGAAACTGGGGAAGAAGGCTTGTTGCCAATTCAGGTGGCTGGAGAGGGAACTGATAAATTGAATCAGGCTGGCTTTGCCGGCGCGCAGGCTAGTCAATTGGCGGAAAAAGAAATGTGCGGAAAGAACGAAGACTTGCTGCTTACTTCCTTGAAGATGCTCGACGGTGGGCAGGAAAAGTTCGGTGGCACTCACAGGAACGTTTTGCGCCAGGTAAGCGCGCGTGGCGATAAGGGGGTCTTGGTGGCGCTGGGTTGGAACGACCAAACCCAATCCCGGATTCGATCCGCCGATGAGCAATCGATCTGTGTGACTCGGGCTGAGGTCAATCAAGGCGGATTGGCGTAGTTCCATGGTGATCCCGTCGATCAACCAAACCGGCACTTCGGCTGACTGATCGCCAGCGAGACGATTGGCCATTTCGAGCAACAGCACGGCGACACAACCCCGCAGCCAAACTTCACGGCGAATCTTGGGGCTGATCGTGACCTGATAACTCCAACCGTTGGAGAAGCGTGTCGATTCAACAAAGAATCGATCCGGATTTGATTTGCCCGCGCCGAATTGAAATCGGATCTTGCCGCGCCAGTGGTCGGAGACGCCGAGCTGCTGAAGAAGACCTTCTTTGATGCGTTCGGTAGAAACTGTCAATAGCTCGGGATTCAGGACGATGATGTCGGCGGCTTTTTCATCCTCCCGAAGAAATGGCGGCACGCGAAACTGCTCGAGCCAGCGGACTAGGAACTGTCCGGACCGGCTCTCCACCGTTCGATAGTGGGCTGCGCTGAGAGAGCCCCATGTCAGACCGACCGTGATGATGATGAGAATACGCATGATCGTCCACTCATTCTAACGCGGAAGCCTTGGTGGAAAAACCCTTATTCCGTCCCTTCGGTGGGGCGAGAGCCGCAAGGTTAAACGAATCAAAGCCCGGAGCGGTGCGAATCGGCAAGGCGTCTTGCCCCACCTGAGGCGCCCCTGCTACAAATCGGGCGAGCTAGACTTCTTCAAAGTCGGTTTGGATTCGGATTTCTTGCTACTTTTAGAGTCGGCCTTCTTCTCGGGCTTGGCCGCATCGGAATCCTTCTTGGCGGCTTCTTTGTAGCCCTCGCTTCGATAGTCGGTGATGTAGAATCCGCCACCCTTAAAAATCAGCCCGGCGCCTGACCCAATCGCTCGCTTCACCTTTCCTTTACCCCAGCGTTTTTTGGGGCAGCTATCCTTCGGGCAAGTCGTGAGCGCGTCGTCTTTCATCGATTGAAAGCACTCGAACTCGTGCCCGCATTTTTCACAAATGTACTGGTACGTCGGCATAATCCTTCTGTTTCGAGCACTTTATATCTTTGGATACAGGGGTCCAAATCAAGAATTTTTATTACTCCAAATCTCTCAGGCGTATGCGCCCCGGCGCACGCTCCCGAAAGAGTTGTTCTTAGGTCTTGGGTCTCGGCCACGTTCGGGGATGAGTTGTGAAGAGGCAGCAGCACCTTTACGGCAAGGATAGTTGGCGGTTTTTGACCACTGCCAAGTAGGTGATGGAGGGATAAGCGATCAAGGGAGGGATGAAAAAGGTTTGCTGGTGGCAGCGGATGCTTTGCGGGGGGGAAGAGGATTACACAGGGATGCCCCCTGCAAGTCCCAGAAGGTGTTTTGTCGGCGGCTAGGCTCAGTCCTTGCTTCTGCTGGGCGTTCACGGCTGACTAAGGCAGATGGAGGTGGATGGAGTATGGGATTTTTCGGTTTTCCGAGGTCAAGCGGTCGATCTTCCAGAGATGATAGATAGTTGTGAAGGCGCGCCTTGGTATCGGGCAGTTGAATTTCCGGCTTGGTCCGTTCCTGAACGATTTGCGGTATCTCTGCTGGCATCTAGGCTTCGTCCGTCAGGGATCGTTCTCCGGGAACAGCCGGAACATTTAGCCGTGCCCGAAGGGGGCTTCGCCGTTTTTCCAGACGAGAGGGATGTCGCAATAAGTGACCGATCAACGCTTCATCCGTGATTCTAGTCACTGGACCATGCGCGATTGATGTTGGCCTGTTTGCGGGTCTCTAGCCATCTGTCTCTTTGGCGATCATATCCGGCGTGTATCCTTGTTTTTTCCAGTTACTCAAGATGCACCGGCCAGCAATGGTGCATGATTACAATGGCAACTTCCCGCTTGCCCTCAGTGTTCGAGGTTGTAGCGGCCACGTAAAGTTCCTTGAGCAAGGTGTGGTAAGCGGAGTCGTCCTTGTGAGGGGAGGCCAGGAATTGTTTGATGGTCTGGTGCCGTCTCAATTTACAGGGATACTCTGGATCGATCGCCATCTGTTCCGTATCGTAATAGTGATCGCTGTCAAGCACTGTGCTCCTGTCGCCCCGATGAGTTTGTTGCAGGTCACTCACCTTTTCCAGCGTCCTGCTGGCGCCTGTTGGTTTCGCCTCGACTGTCGGTTCGGGTGCGGCAGCGCAGCCACTGGTGGTTCCGGCTTTTTCCCGAAAGAGAGCAGAAACAGCGTAGCGAACACGCCGAGGCTGCGTCAAAACGATCTTCTTTTTCATGGATCAACGGAAAGAAAAGGCGGGAAGGATGGAGGCAAAGAATCGAGTGACGGCTGAAGTGGTTTCTTGCTTCTCTTCGGCATTGCTGATGGATGTAAGGTTGCCGGGAAAACTGGGAACGGGGGGCCGCTCCGTTGGGTGCTAAAGATTTCGATTTTGGGGTTTCTCCTGGTTGTCATCTCGAGGATTTGGTTGTTACCCTTGGGAAGCGTCACCGGCGAGTTTTCTCTTTTACCGGGGCGGATTTGGTTTGCCCTAGTTCATCCGGCCAGAAAGTAGTCCAAAACAGACGGACTTTAGCGGCTTTAATTTTCGGGTCATAATTTCCCGAGGTTTCTGCATCTACGGCTTTGGTGGTCACAGTCTCGTACAAGATGGTGTCGTTCTTCAACCCGATTTCTTTGTTTTCGTTGGAGACGCTTCCTGCTATCCAGGTCGATATTGTTGCTGGGAAACGACCTCGGATGTAGCTTTCAGTAAAGCCATACGGGACACTGCTGTGTTTGTCTCGATTGTATTCTTGGATGTATCACTTGATGATTTTACTGTCTGAATCTCCAGTAGTAATCCTCTCCTGAGGTGAAACTGGTGTAGGAAAATACGGATATGCTGACTAGCTTTGCCGGTTGGGATAACGGCGAATACGGCGATGATAAGACACGTCAGGCCGGTCCGGGATTTTGTAAGGGTTCATGGTTTTTGGAGCAAGGTAAGAAGGATATTAATGGCAAGTAGATTTCTCGACGGATGGAGGGGATGAGGGTGAACCCGCGCGGCGGGGCACAGTCGCCCGCAAGGGCTGAGCAAAGAGGTTTACGCTTTTCCTTCGCCGGGGCGTGCTCGTAGGTTTTGGGAGCATGGGTAATCAACGCGGCAAAACGGTTTTCTATAAGCGGTCGCACTTCGTGACGCATTTGCCGGTGAATGCGGTGTATAGCCCGTCGCATAGTTGGCTGCTGCGGGACGAAGCTGGCGTTTGCCGGATTGGTTTGACCAAGTTCGCGACGCGGATGCTCGGTGAGATGGTGGATCACAAGTTTGAGGTTTCGCCGGAGGCTTCCGTGGGTGTCGGACAAATTATTGGTTGGGTGGAGGGATTTAAGGCGATCTCAGATATTTATGCCATCGCTTCGGGTGCTTTCTTGAGGAGTAATCCGGCATTGCAAGAAGAGATTTCACTTGTGTCTGACGACCCTTATGGCGACGGTTGGCTCTACGAAGTGCGAGGCGAAGCGAGCGAACGGTGTCTGGATGTGGATGCTTATTCTGGTGTTTTGAGTGCCACGATTGACAAAATTTTGGAAGAGCAGCAGACGGAGGGAAATAAATGGGGAACCTAGACGCACTCTCCGGCGTCTCATATGCGAACGATGACTGACCGAAACCATTCTCAATCACCGGCCCGATACATTATGATCGGTGGTTTTCTCGGCGCGGGCAAAACGACAGCGGTAGCCCAACTAGCGAAATACGTGTCCGATCAGGGCCTCAAAGTGGCCCTGATCACTAATGACCAAGGAACGGGCTTGGTTGACACCGTCGCGTTGCGGTCCCGGGGGTATGCAACGGAGGAGATTTCTGGAGGGTGTTTTTGTTGCCGCTTCAACTCACTTATGGATGCCGCAAATCGTTTGACCGAGGCGTTGCAGCCGGATGTATTTGTGGCGGAGCCGGTGGGGAGTTGCACCGACTTGGTAGCGACGGTGACGTATCCCCTGAGACGGGTCTATGGCAACCATTTTCAGATGGCACCCCTTTCGGTGCTGGTGGATCCGATCCGGGCGCAGCGTGTAATGGGACTCGCGGATGGCGGCCGTTTTTCGGATAAGGTCGCCTATATTTACCGTAAGCAGTTGGAGGAAGCGAATCTGATCGTGATTAACAAGGTGGATTTATTGGATGCTGCGGGCTTGCAGGAACTTAGGGCCTGCTTAACGGGATCGTTTCCTCGGGCGCGGGTATTGGATATTTCTGCACGCGGTGGAGAAGGGCTTGAGGCGTGGTTCCAGATCGTTACCGACGAAGAACAGGCCGGAGAGCCGACTACGGAAGTCGACTATGATGTTTATGCGGATGGAGAGGCGCTCTTGGGGTGGCTGAATGCCACGATCGAAGTTCGGGGGGATGAAGCCTTTGATGGCAATGCGCTGGTGCAGGAGATTGCCGGGGCGTTGCAGCATCGTTTGCGGGCTGCGTCCGCCGAGATTGCACACCTAAAAATGACGCTGACGCCGTCCAGGAGTTTGGGAGGTTTGGCCGTGATCAATCTCGTGCGCAATGACATTGTTCCGGAACTGGGCCAGCGATTGGACGACGCCTTGCAGGAAGGGCAATTGATTCTGAATTTACGAGCGGAAGCCGCCCCCGAGATGCTTGAGGGGATTGTCCGAGCTGCCTTGGAGGAAATCACCTTGGCTCGAGTGAATGGTTTGTCACTGGTGGTTGATGATCTGGAGCGATTTCGTCCGGGGCGTCCCGAGCCCACGCATCGGGATCAATTTGCCGCGACGACGAGTGGTTAGCCTCGGGTGTTAGGTGGGTGTCGGGACTAAGGAAGGCAGCCAGCCATAGAGGCGCTTGGTATGAGGATCGTAAGTAAAAAGTGGGAAAGGTGGTGAAGGATCACCGCACTCCAAGACGCTATTGTGAAGAAGGGCCGCTGCGCGGGATGCCGCCAGGTTTTGGAGTGTGGCGATTCTTCGCTACTTTTGATTTCCGTCGATAGATAGGAGCGGTTTCTCGGCCTGGTGCTTGCTTTGAATCAAATTGTCTTCATTCCTGGAAATCGAGCAAAGGATTGGCAGGTTTTGGATTTTGCGTCAGACTAACTTCTCTTAGAAATGGCTGATGATGTGCGAGTTTTGTATTGCAACTGTACCTACGCTCAGGTGGTCCCTAGGTCCACGAAGGGAGGCGTTTTGCGTCACCTGTGTGAGTCTGGCGCTTCGTTTGACGCCGTAGCGGATCTTTGTGAGATGTCTGCGCGGAAGGATCCGGCGCTACACCGTCTGGCGGATGAGGGACCGGTGAAAATAGCGGCTTGCTTTCCTCGGGCGGTTAAGTGGCTGTTTGCTGCGGGAAATGCGCCCTTGGATTGCGAACGGACGGAAGTAATTAACATGCGAACGGAATCTGCGGAGGATGCGGCCGCGGCACTGACAAGAGCCGAGATTCGGCCGAATCTGCCGGAAGATAATCGTCCGGCAGTGGCGGTTGCTAGTGTTTCAGGAGAGTCTCATGAGTCTGGTTGAGAGTCAATCTCTGAGAGTGGTGATGTATGAGGGCGAAGGCAGCGAGCCGCTCGATGCTGAGGCTCGCTTTCAAACGATGTCTGCATTGCTCGAGAACGGCTTTGCGGTTACGCGAACCGATGGGCGCCAAACCGTCTCACCGAGTGATCGCAGCTCACTGTTCGTGCTCGGAAAATTCAAGGGTGGAGAGGCTCCTGAGTTTGATTCCGGATCGTCGGAATCTGAAGCGAGTGTCGCCGACATAGACGATCAGACTCCTGAGTCGATTACTGAGCTCGTTCGATCGCAGCGGGAAAATTTGGAGGCCTTTGATCATGGCGCTTGGAAGCCCTGGTTTCCGGTCATTGACTATGATCGCTGCACCAATTGTATGCAGTGTTTAAGTTTTTGTTTATTCGGCGTTTATGGAGTCGATGGAGACAAAAAGCTTCAGGTGCAAAATAATGATAGCTGCAAGACGAATTGTCCGGCCTGCTCCCGAGTGTGTCCGGAAGCGGCAATTATGTTCCCGAAGTATCGAACGGGGCCGATCAATGGAGATCGGGTAAAGGCGGCCGATCTGAATCGAGAGAAGATGAAGATTGATATTTCTTCTCTTTTGGGCGGCGATATTTATCAGATGTTGCGGGATCGAAGCGAAAAGGCAAAATCGAGATTTTCCAAGGAGCGCAATCCGGACAAGGCTTTGAACGAGCGGAAGAAGTGCCTCACGAAACTCGCGCAGTCGGGTGATATTCCGGAGGAAGTTCTGATGGCATTACCGTCGCCGGATGAGATTCAGCGCCGAGCCGAGGAGGCAGCCACCAAGGCGAAGGCGGCTCGTGCGGCGGATCAGTCGTGAAGGTTGGGTTGTTTGAGAAGTTGGGAAGTATGGAGCGGCAACGTTTGGTTAAAGTTGTGGAGGAAGTGCGACGGCAGTGTCGCTTTGGCAAGATTGCTTGGCAGGGATTGCGATCTAGTCTGAACGGTATGGACTCCGAGAAGGCTTTTTTCTATGTTCACGCCTTGCTGGATCGAGCGCGGCTGACGACGCGGTTTTTATGGCCCACGAGTGAGGAGGGCGCGGAGCGCGCTGGTGCCGTGAGAGAGGTATTGAAGGTCGATGAGGATTCTGCGTTGAAGGCGTCTGAGTTGGCTGTCTTTGCGGAGGCAGCGGATGTGCAGTTTGATCGTTGGTTAGACGGGTTGGGTCACTTTCGTTATATTGGCATGAATATCATGCCACAGGGAACGATGGCTGAGTTTCAACGGGACACCTTCTTGCGGAGTCTTGATCCCGAGGTTTTTCAGTTTGCTTGGTATGACCGGACCATCGATTTGAGAAAAATCGCTCGATCCCTGCACGAGCTCGAATCGATGGCTGATGCTTGGTTGAAGCGCCAATGAAGGCGAACATTCTCGTTGAAAATCCCAGAGAACCGTGAAATAAAACTTGCGCCTATGTTGTTGCAACTCGCCTTTCGCATTCTGCGCACCACGGACCTCAGGGTCTTGTGGAAGTTCTCCTGGAACTTCGGCGTTCGAGGGATGTGGTCGGTCGAGCGGTTCAAGCGACGGCTCAAGAAGGGCGAATATTTTCCGCCGTTTCTTTATATATCGATCATCAATAGCTGCAACCTTCGATGTCAGGGTTGCTGGGTCGATGTGGCGGCGCCGCGCAACAGTATTGATCTTGAATCGATGAATCGAACTATTGGGGATGCCAAAAAGCATGGCAATGTGTTTTTTGGGATTCTTGGGGGGGAACCGTTCCTGCATCCGGAGTTGCTCGATATCTTGGCAGCCCATCCGGATTGCTATTTCCAAGTTTTTACCAATGGACAGTTCATTACCGATAAAGTGGCGGCGCGTCTGAGGGAGTTGGGTAATGTGACACCGTTGATCAGCATTGAAGGACGGAAGGTGGTTAGCGACGAACGCCGCGGCAAAAAGGATGTATTGAATAAGACCCTTAGAGGTTTGGATAACGCTCTTAAATACAAGGTGCTCACCGGGGTGGCGACGAGTGTTTGTCAGTCCAATATTGATGATCTGCTGACCGAGACGTGGCTGAAGGAACTCATCCAACGTGGCGTCCATTATGTTTGGTTTCACAGCTATCGGCCGGTGGGACCGGAAATGAACACCCAGCTAGGTTTAACGCAAAAGCAGCTGGTCGATGTCCGGCGCTTCGTCGTGGAAATGCGAGCGAAGATGCCGATTGGCATTATCGATGCTTATTATGATGACAAAGGACAGGCGTTATGTCCCATGGCCAGTGGAGTGAGCCACCATGTCAGCCCGCGGGGTGATATCGAGCCCTGCCCGATTATTCAATTCTCTGCCGATTCCATTCATGATCAGCGCGGTGCCTACGAGACCATTCGAAATTCGGCGTTTTTGGCAGATTTTCGTAAACTTTCTGCCGAATCGACACGAGGTTGTGTGATATTGGAACGACCGGACTTGGTCAAATCCCTGGTCGAAAAACACGGGGCCAGAGATACCACCGTCCGGGGGACCGCGATGGAGGAATTGAAGGCGATGCAGCCTCGCTTTAGTCAGTGGCTTCCGGGCGAAGAGATTCCGGAGAAACACTGGATGTACCGTTGGGCCAAGCGTTTTTGGTTTAATGACTTTGATGCCTATTGGAGACTGAAGGCCATGAAGCCCCGCCATCAGGCCGACTCGGATAGATCTGAATCAATGCTCGACGGTGGTTCTGCGTCCTCGCATCATCCTCGGCTCAAGTAAGTTGTAACGGAATCTTAGAACCTCACGTCAGTAACTCAAATGGCTTCCACGGAACTGACCTTACCGCGCCCGGTGCCGCAGCAGAAGTTTAGACCGCCTAAGAAAAATCTGCCGCAAACTCCGGAGGAACGAAACAAAGTGCTCCTTACAGTCAGGCGTTACGTGGCTCAGTACAACCCTGTCCCACCCCAGCCTGTGGAGGAGCTGAAGGTGCATGCGGACCGGATTATTCAGGAGAATCATTACGATCCCATCTGTCGAGATTACATCGGTGTGCTGGTGAACAATGAGATGTGGCGGGAGTCTCTGGCGGCGGTGCCTTATGAGCGGCGCTTGCTGTTGTTGCCGAAATGTTTGCGCGTTGAGAGCCGGTGTCCGGCGCCGTTTGATGAATTCGGCTTGCTGTGTAAATCTTGCGGATTGTGTTCGATCCAGGATTTGCAGACCGAGGCAGAACGATTGGGCTACGCCGTTCTGGTTGCCGAGGGTTCGGCGATTGTGATGTCTCTCATTCAGACCGGGAAAATCGAGGCGATCATCGGCGTGAGTTGTATCAGTGTCCTGGAACGCGCTTTTCCTTATATGGAGGCGGCGGCCATTCCCGGCGTGGCCATTCCATTGTTACAAGATGATTGTATCGATACAACGGTCGACCTGGATTGGATCTGGGATTACATCAATCTTTCTAGTGACGATCAAACACGCCGGATGGATCTGGGTGCGTTGCGCGAGGAAGTTGATTTTTGGTTTAGTCCTTCCACTTTGGATATCGCCATGGGGCCAGTCGATGGGCGCACGGAGACCATTTCCCGGAGTTGTCTGATGCGGGCTGGAAAACGCTGGCGTCCGTTTTTAACCGCGTCTACGTTTCAGGCCTTGCAGGAAGAACCCGGTGGAGAATTACCCAAAGATATTCGCAAGGTGGGTTTGGCCGTCGAGTGCTTCCACAAAGCATCCTTGATCCATGATGATATTGAAGATAACGACCCCCAACGTTATGGCGAGAAGGCGCTCCATGAAGAACATGGTGTGCCGGTGGCGATGAATGTCGGGGATATGTTGATCGGTGAGGGGTATCGGTTGCTCGCTTCGAGCAATGTCTCGGCCGAACAACGGGCATTGATGTTAAAAATTGCGGCTGAAGGGCAACGCCGTCTCTGCCAAGGCCAGGGCGCTGAGTTGTGCTGGGCGCAACAACCGGAACCGCTTTCGACCATCAAGGTACTGGATATCTTCCGCCACAAAACTGCACCGGCGTTTGAGGTGGCTTTGCAGCTGGGAACCATCTATGCAGGTCTCGAGGAATATGAAGCCGTCCGGGAGGCATTGTCAAGCTACAGCGAGGCGCTAGGGATCGCTTATCAGATTCGGGATGATTTAAGCGATTTGGGCGCGAGCGGAGATACCGACGACATCGCCGGTTTACGACCAAGTGTTTTGCTGGCGATTGCTTACGAGAAATCGCAGGACGGAGAGAAGGCTTTGCTCGAGAAACTCTGGCGCCGCGGCACCGAGACGCCTGACTCGGACGAGGTCGAAGTGCTTTATCAGAAGCTTGGCGCGGTGAAACGGGCAGAGGGATTGTTGGAATCATACAAAGAGGAAGCCATTCGTTCGTTGCGTGGGCTTGAGAATGCCAGTTTGAAGGGGTTATTGCGGCGCGTCATCGGCAAGATATTCAACGATACTGAAATCAAAGGCTGGTGTGGCGAATTCGAGGAGAAGAACCTCAGGCGAGAAGATATTCCCGCGCCGATGCCGCGACTAGAAGAACGCTTGGCGTCCACGGCTTCTTAAGCTGCGTTGGTTGAGTAGAAGGAAAAGCGGTGAGCCTTCACCCCTACTCCTCCGAATCAAACGCCTCGCTTATTCATGAGTCTCCGTCTCCAAATGCTCCAGGTAGCGCGCTTGGCTCCACGAGTGCTGGAAGACGCCACGGAACTCGTAGGCAACTTCCTACGGAACCAACAGAACCCAGACGGCGGCTTCCGCGACAAGTCCGGCAATAGCGACCTTTACTACACCGTCTTCGGCATCGACGCCTCTCTCGCTCTTCAGTTGGAGTTGGATAAAGCGCCACTCCAGGCCTACATCGCTTCCTTCGGAACGGGTGAGGCGTTAGGTTTCGTGCATCTGTGTAGCATGATCCGCTGTCGGGCATTTGTCGGTTTTGAGAGCGGACAGATTGAGGCATTCCTGGAACGACTCAATACTTATCGAACCCCAGATGGCGGTTTTCATCCGAACCGGGGATTCACGCAGAGCACAGTCTATGGCAACTTCCTCGCGTATGGCGCCTACCAAGATTTGGGACAATCGGTCCCCGACGCTTTGCGTCTGGTGCAATCATTCAAGCACTTGGAGACCGGCGATAGCTGGGCCAATGAACGGTGCGTCAAAACCGGCTCAACGACCGCAACTGCTGCGGCTGTCACTGTTTTACGGGACCAGGGGATGCCAGTGAATGGCTCTGTTGACGATTGGCTCGTCGCCCGATTTCACGCCATGGGTGGCTTTCTCGCCGCACCACAGGCGCCAGTGCCGGATCTCCTGTCAACCGCGACTGCCCTTCATGCGCTAGCAGCGTTGGAAGTGCCTTTTGGTCCTTTCAAAGAGCTTTGTCTCGACTATATCGACACCCTTTGGACCAACGAGGGATCTTTCTACGGTCACTGGCAGGAGGAAACGCTGGATTGCGAGTACACTTATTATGCACTGCTTGCGTTGGGTCACTTGAGCGTCGGGTGACGGCTCCCTGATGCCATCCGGCTGCTTGCCGTCCTCGCCGTTAAAAGGGGTTTCCTTTTCCCCTGAATCGCCGCAACAGAAGGAAGCAGTGAAGCAGAAAATGCCCTGACGCTGACGCCACCGACCGGACGTTCAGAGGGGAAATCAAGGCTTAGCTGGATTCGCCGGCGTTGATGAGGTTTCAGTGCTCTGGGGATTGCGGTCCCGCCAAAACTCCCTGATGGGGCTGGTTGATGATGTCTGCTTGCCGCAGTTGCTCCAGTTTCCGCCGCCGCTCTTCGTAACGCTGGATTTCCGCTGCAATCGCTGCTTCTTTTTTGGCGAGGAATCTATCATCATTCCTATTCCACTCCTCATCCAGCGCGAAGAGCCATCACATTTCCTCCAGCACCGCCGGGGCGTCGCCATGCTGTTCAAGGAGATATTCTTCAAGGTGTTGGGTGACTTGCGCATGCAACGCGGCCGTCTCGGCGGTGTGTCGCCTCTTGGCGTCAATCCAAGCATCGCCGGATGCCGCGTCCAGCGGTGTTCCCATCGCGTCGGCCGTCTCCTTGATCCAGGCGACGTGGTCGTAGTGCCATTGCGGATCTTCCGGATTGCCTACCTCCAGTTTGTGGAAGGACTCCGCGCGGGTATGCCGCAGATAATCCGCCACCGTCCGCCAATGCCAAGGGCGGTCACGGGTGGGAGAACTCATTTCCCGCAAGACTTCTTCCACCTTGTTTTCCTCTCTCGTGGCGTAACTCGCCGGCTTGTTGTTCATGAAGGCATGTCGGACAGATCCTCCTGTGCCTTGGCTTCCGGACTCAGCGCGTTGTATTTGGCGAGCATCTGTTTGTTAATCTTGTCCAATGGAATCGCGATTGATCGACTCCAGAATCGCTTCTCAGGCGTTGCCTCGCGGGCTGTTGACATCATGCAGTGCCCGAACAGGCTCAGGCCCGGGCTGGGCTGCCGCTTCCTGAGCGGCCCGCAAGTGCTCTCGAATCCGCTCCGAGGCGCCACCGCTCGAAGGCGGAAGTTCCGCCTGCTTCGTCTCGGTCGCCGGTTCCTCCCACCGGCTTGCCTTTCGACGTCTTCCAGGATAAGAAGGCGAGCAAGAGGAGTGAGCCGAGCGCGATCAGTCCGAGGGGAGAAATGACTTCTTTTCATCTTCAAGTTCCTATTCTCGTTGGGATTGTCGGGGCAAGGAGAATCCTCGGCTCGTTCAGCTGACGAGCAAAGGCCCGCGGCCCGTGCTTTTGGCAGTCCTGATATTTCCTCCAGGCCTCTTCCTGCATGCTTCGGCCAGCTTTTCCAAATAAGCGTCCAGGAACCTCCAGTCTTTTGGCGATTCTCTCTCTGAACGGCAATTTTTATTTCCTTAATTTCTTCCTGAAGCCTGTCCATTTCATCATGCCAAGGCCAGGTGTCGAGATCGGGGTTGCCGTATGGTCCCTTGAGGGTCCAGTAGGCCAAGATGCGAATCCTGTCCATGTGACTTTCAATCTTCATTTCTTTCAACTCGATGGAGATTTCTATCGATTCGATGAAGCGGTCCGCTGCCGACTCGGCCCAATTAGTCCTCAACTTCACCCATCGAGCAATGTGCTCCAATTTCTTGAAGTATTGTTTGTGGCAATCCAAATAGGCCGTGTCGCCTTGCACTTGGATGTCCTGGACGCCGACGTGGATGCCGAAGAGCAGCATTCCGGCGGTGAGTGCACCGATTCCCGTGGTCTTGCCGAGGAAGAGTAGTGCGCCCTCGGCGGCCTTTTTGAGCGGGTGAGTAACTGCCGGCAGGGCAGATTGGGCGGTCTTCCAACTGAATCTGGCCGAAGCCAGCGGAATGGTGCGTATCTTGAGCATAATCCGAGTAACTTAATCGTTTTTGTTTTCCGTCTGCGACCAGTGATCCGGCTGCCGCCAGACCGGGCTGTATGAGTATCATCAATGAAAAACTCGCCGGAGGGTCAGCGAGGCGCCGATAAGAAAAATCACTTCTGCGCCTTTTTTCGCGCCGCCAAATTGAGGCCAAAACTCGCCATTCATCGGCGGGGTATCGGCTCGGTAGCGATTCAGTGGCTTATCGGTTCCGGTTCAGTGGCGGGGAAGAATCGCTTGAAGGCAAGCGTCCAGGGTTGGGTAGCGAAATGGGTAAGCGCGGTTGGCGAGTGCCTGCGGCACGGCTCGACAGCCGGACAAGAGCATCTCTTGTCCCATCTCGCCAAAGATCGTCCGCACGACAAGCCCGGGGACCGGAAAGAAGGCCGGTCTTCGGAGGTGCCGGGCTAGGATCTGAGTGAACTCGGTATTGGTTATGGCCTGCGGTGCGACGACATTGATCGGTCCGGAAACGGTCGATGGTTGCTGAAGGAGAAAGTCGATGATGTGCGGCACTTCGGGCGCCGCAATCCAAGGAAAAAACTGTTTCCCGCTGCCGATGCGCCCCCCGATCCCTAAGCGAAAGGGAAGCAACATTTTTCTCAAAGCACCTCCGGCTGGATCGAGGATCATTCCAAAACGCAACAGATGGGTGTGGATTCCAGCTACGGTCGC
Source organism: Limisphaerales bacterium (assembly GCA_024761205.1). GTDB lineage: Bacteria > Verrucomicrobiota > Verrucomicrobiia > Limisphaerales > AAA164-E04 > UBA2970. The sequence continues at coordinate 64,075 of JAMASS010000020.1, read as the reverse complement.
TTGTAAGGCCGCTTTTTCCCAATCGACACAGACCGATGCCAGGAAACCATTGCCGGCGAGGGCATCCTCTGGGCGGGGTTGTGATCCAGAGTCGCCGTAGAATCCTGTGCCTGATGCACAGAGGAAGTGTTTGGGCGGTGATTGTAATTGCGCAAGGGCGGTCGTGAGCTGCGTGGTTTTCTTAACTCGACTCATGCGGATGCGTTCCTTCCGGGCCGCCGTCCAACGCCCGGCTCCGATGTTTTCACCCGCTAGGTGGATAAAGACGTCGCTTCCTTCCATGGCTTCGAGGTCGAACCAGCCGCTTTGGGGATTCCAGGCCGCACCGGATTGAGAGGCCTTGTCGGAGAGAACCCGGACTATGGGGATTGCGTCTGCCTGTTGTGAAGCGAAGTGATCGGTGAGTCTTCTGCCGAGGAGGCCGCTGGTGCCACTAATGAGGACTTTCATGCCAAGGCATCACTTTAGCCGTTTACGGGAGAGTTACGACCGATTTAAACCGAGATTCTCAACCACTCGCGTGGTCGAGTAGGCCTTGTTCAGGCAGTAAAAGTGAAGCCCCGGGACGTGAGCATCGAGGAGTTCCAGGCACTGCTGGGTGGCGTAATCGATACCGTACTCAGTGACTGCCGCATCATCGTCTCCAAGCGCGTCGAGCTTAGCGGACATGGGATCAGGGATGGAGGCGCCGCAGAGTTGGGTAAGTCGTTTGATCTGCTGGCCGGATAGAATGGGGAGAATCCCAGGACAGATCGGAATGTCAACGCCGACTTGATTGCGCACATAGTCGCAAAAATCGAAGTAGTCTTGGTTATTGAAAAAAAGCTGTGTCAGGACGAATTCAGCGCCAGCGTCTGCCTTGGACTTAAGGTGTTTCCAGTCGGTGTGCTTTCCGGCTTGGCAGGCGATGTGCCCTTCAGGAAACCCGGCGACGCCAATCGAAAAACACTCGCAGGAGCGGATCAACTCCACCAGTTGGTAAGAATATTCGAATCCGCCCTCGGTAGGACGAAATTCATCCGTTCCCGCCGGAGGATCGCCGCGCAGAGCTAGGATGTTTTTGATTCCAGCATCGCGGGCTTCATCCAAGTAATGACGAAGATCCGCTTCAGTGGCGGTGACGCAGGTGAGATGTGACATGGCAGTCAACCCGTGCTTCTCTTGAATCTCCTTAACGATGAGCAGGGTTTTATCTCGCGTGCTGCCACCCGCTCCGTAAGTCACCGAACAATAGTCTGGCTTAAGGTTCATTAGCCTGGGAATGGTTTTATTTAGGAGGGAGACTTCTCCTTTCTCCGTCTTAGGAGGGAAGAATTCGATGGAGAAGACCGGCCGCCCTGCTTCCGCTGCCTGATGGTGAATATCCCTGATGTAGTCCATCTCACCGAAAGCTAACCGAGCCGTGCTTGAACGCAAGCATGCGTCCCAGCCATCCGTAACCACCCTCAATACGGAACCGGAACAATATAGGCAACTGAACCGATGCCGAGCCAGTTAACGGCAGTTTCCGACCACTTCCCGATGCCGCCAAGCAAGGGCATGTCCTCCCACCCGCCAGCGAATAAAAAAGTGCGATTTTCCCGTTGACATCCCTGTTCCCCTTAAGCGCAAGATCCCCCTCTGATTACGATACAAGGCGGTTCCAATGTCGGGTGTCGCCCGTCCCATACAATAGCCTGAATCAAGGTGTCGGGGGAGAATTGCAAGCTCCTCCCGATGCTCAGGCGAAACGGCGGGAGCTTTCCGCACTTAAGCCTGCGTATCGTTAGCAACGGCCCGGCGCCATTGCGGGCCGAGATTCGCTGACACAACACAATGCAGAACGAATTCATCATCGTGACTTCAATATTCACCAAACCCTTGCCGGCCTTCTTCGCAGGGTTGGCATTACTCACCACCTTGCCAACACCCAAAGCACAGGCGGGCGCCCCTAGCCATCCCGCCCAGCTACGGACTCTACGGCACGGATACCGAACTGAACTATGAATGCCAAGAAAAGGACGCCCGTAACTGCCTGTTCAGTCACACTTGGGACCGCAAATCGATTAAGCGCCATACACATTATCGGCCCGGTAGCACACGAAAGGGCAAAGCCTGGGAACAAAGCTGGTGGCAAGAAACCAGCGGAGGAGCGACTTACTGCCGAAAAACCGGTTGATATGTGGAAGGGCACGATCATTCATTCAAGAACATCTCATATTTCACCAATCGTCCTGAGCAGTTGGGAGGAAAGGTTGATTATCTGCATCAGGATTATGGCGTGATCAACTTGAATGCAAAGGAACACATTGTGGGTGAAGAAATCACTTACTCTGGGTCGTGGCATCCTAGAAAAGTCGTTCACACTTGGCACACCGCCATGTTGCTCACCGCCCAGCACACCGGCGGCGGCGCCAAAATCGCAGGGGAATACGCCCCGGAGATTGCCGCCTTGGAACGCCAGCGGGAAGCGATTCTTGAAGTCGGCCCGCAAGTGCATCTTGGGTGGAAGGATCCAAACGTTTCGCAGGAGGTGAATGGCGAGAAAATGGAAGGCCGCGAATCAGCCTTACATTGAGACCCTGGAATCATACCACAAGAAGTTGGGATTGGCTGAGAAAGCCATTCGTGATTTGGAGCGAGAGCAATGGGCGCGGATGATCGCCTATCTTTTCGCCCTACGAATTGCGGAAATATTGCATGGAACATTCCTTTCTAGGCCGCACTTTGCGAAAAGAACCGGAATGGTTTCAACCGACCGAGGGTGAATTCCTGTCCCTGTTCGCCAGACAGGAAGGCATCAACGACTTCCTCGACCGCCATTTCAACGGCGACCTCCCAGCAATGAAGCCCTGGACGACCCCGAAATTCTGCTGTGGCACGACGAGCACATGGAGATTTTGAAAGATACCCCGCCGATGTCCGAAGCTCGGCAGATGAGCTACTTCTTCGGCAAGGACCAGCAGGAACTGGCGGAAGCGGAATACGAGGTCTACCGATTGGGGCAGCTGCGCGCCATGGGCCAGGCTACGACTGAGGAAGTCGAAGCCGCCAAGAAGCGCGTCATCGCAGTTCAAATTGCGGAGATGGACGCCGAGTTTGACGAATGACCTTCCGCGCTATTCCACATCCTTGCGGACCGATCTCTTTGGGGGCTCGGCCTTTTTCTTGACGGTTGATCAAGCGGCAACACCGCCCTTGCCTAGAGGCGCCTGACGCCTTGAAAGCAGCCAATCGGACATTTTCCGCGCCTCCCCGAATTCACACTTTGGAAGCTGGCAAAAATTGGCTTGAAAAATTAATCGAGCCTGAGTCCAATAGGCCAATTATGGCTGAAGTCGAAGACAAATACCCTGAAAACGCTGCTGGCAAGTTTTACGTAGACGGTCAATGCATGGATTGTGATCTGTGTCGGGAAACCGCCCCGGACAATTTTACGCGTTCTGAGGAAGGCGGTTATTCCTATGTGAAAGCCCAGCCCGAGAACGAAACGCAAGAGGCATTGTGTCGGGATGCCATGGAAGGTTGTCCCGTCGAAGCCATCGGCGACGACGGTGCGTAGTAGGATTTCATCTAGATGCGGAGATGGACGCCGAGTTTGACGAATGACCTTCCGCGCTATTCCACATCCTTGCAGACCGATCTCTTTGGGGTCTCACCCTTTTTCTTGACGGTTGATCAAGCGGCAACACCGCCCTTGCCTAGAGGCGACTGACGCCTTGAAAGCAGCCAATCGGACATTTTCCGCGCCTCCCCGAATTCACACTTTGGAAGCTGGCAAAAATTGGCTTGAAAAATTAATCGAGCCTGCGTCCAATAGGCCAATTATGGCTGAAGTCGAAAACAAATATCCTGAAAACGCTGCTGGCAAGTTTTACGTAGACGATCAATGCATCGATTGTGATCTGTGTCGGGAAACCGCCCCGGACAATTTTACGCGTTCTGAGGAAGGCGGTTATTCCTATGTGAAAGCCCAGCCCGAGAACGAAACGCAAGAGGCATTGTGTCAGGAGGCCATGGAAGGTTGTCCCGTCGAAGCCATCGGCGAAGACGGCGCGTAGGATTTCATCTAGATTTGCTTCCCCGTGACCCTCTTATGGGGGGCGTGTACTCAATTAGCGATCGAGAATGGCTTCGCTGGCGTGGGGGAGCTGCGAGAGCCGAATGCCTTTATTGGTTTCCGTGAAGTAGTTGATGGTCCATTCGGTAGGAAATAACACGACCGCTTGGTCGTCAACGTCCCAGGCGATGCGGCTTCCAGTCGGTAATTGAAGAGACTCGACGTCTTTTTCTTTGAATTCCGAAGGCAGCCAACGAACGGCTTCCCAGGGTGTTGTCTCTAGGCGGGATTCGGCGTTGTATTCCGTTTCTAATCGATACTGCACTACTTCAAACTGCAGCTGTCCCACCGCTGCTAAGAGGGGGACGCGGACCGCGGTGTCATTGAGGTGGAGCACTTGAATCACGCCTTCTTGAAGTAGCTGATCGAGACCCTGGCGGAATTGCTTGAATTTGCCAGTATTGGCGTTGTGTAAGTAAGCGAAAGTTTCCGGAGTAAATCGCGGGATCTCGGAATACTGGACGGAGGGATCATTGGTTAAGGTATCACCGATACCAAAGTCATTGAGACCCACGAGCCCTACAATATCCCCGGCATAGGCTTCATTGACGGTCTCGCGATCATTTCCAAAAAGTTTGTGGGAACTCGAGAGGCGGACCTTTTTGCCGCTGCGAGGATGAGTGACGGTCATGTCGCGTTCAAACTTACCGGAACAGATGCGAATAAAGGCGATACGATCTCGGTGTCGTGGATCCATGTTGGCTTGAATCTTGAAAATGAAGGCAGAAAAATTTGGACTGTCTGGAGCCACTGCTTGACTTTCACTGTTTCTCGCTTGCGGCGGGGGAGAGTAATTAAGGAAGCCATCGAGAAGTAATTTCACGCCGAAATTGTTCATCGCGCTACCATAAAACACCGGCGTTGTCTCGCCTGCCAGAACGGCTTGTTCCGAGAATTCAGCGCCAGCCATTTCCAGCATTTCCAGTTCCTCGCTAACCGTCTCGTAAAGGGCATCATCCAGCCGCTCGCGAATGAAGGGGTCGGAAAAGTTGCCGAGCGAAACGGGCGCCCGATAGACCCCTCCGGCGGTACGCTCGAAGAGATTCACGGTGGAGGTGAGACGATCGTACACCCCTTTGAAGTCTATGCCGTTACCAATTGGCCAGTTCACGGGGTATGACTGAATGCCAAGCACACTCTCGAGTTCGTCCAGGAGGCTGAGAGGATCGCGAACTGGCCGATCACACTTATTCATAAAGGTAAAAATGGGAATGCTGCGTTGGCGACAGACCTCGAACAGTTTCTTTGTCTGGCTCTCGATCCCTTTGCCCGCGTCGATCACCATGACGGCTGCGTCGACCGCAGTGAGGACCCGATAGGTGTCCTCGGAGAAATCTTTGTGACCGGGCGTGTCGAGGAGATTGATCGAGAAGCCTTCGTATTGAAACTGAAGCACGGTGGAGCTGACGGAAATGCCGCGCTTCCGTTCCAGCTCCATCCAGTCCGAAGTTGACGCACGTTGGTTCTTGCGGGCAGTGACCGACCCGGCGAGTTGCACGCCGCCGCCGTAGAGGAGCAGTTTTTCCGTCAACGTGGTCTTCCCTGCGTCCGGATGGGAGATGATGGCGAAGGTTCGCCGCTTGTTGATTTCTTCGGTTAAACTCACCAAGGCAGGCGAACTTATCAGCGAGAAGGATTTGGACAAGCCGGAATGCGCCGAGTCAGCCGCCGTGAACGGGGCAGCTAGACTCAAGCCTCCCATCCGCCAGAAGACAAGCGTTGACTATATGCCTCATGCGTCAGGGCTGCGATGAATTCCAGCGGCTGGCCGCGCCGCACACGGCAGATCAAGCGATGGTCCCGCCCTATGGGGATGGAAATAATATCCCGCTTCCTCATCAGCTTCAGTCGCTTGCCTTTGAAAGCTTGATAATTCTTGCCATTCTTCAATTCACCGATCACGTCAAGCATCCGCCTCGCTGCTTCCGTTGGCAGTTGATTCAGACGCAGGTGGCGAACGGAGGGGGCTGTCAGCCTGTCATTCCACTCGCTCTTTGCCCGCGCCTGCTCTTGTTTTCGCTTTTCCTCGTTCCGTCGGCGCTCTTCTTCCTGCACGCACCGATGGCAAAACTTGCCTTTGCCAACGTGTCCGCAGGGGAATGTCTTCTTCCTTCCAGCCATTATTCATCTCTGCCACCTGACAGGAGAGGTGGGATAAACTAGCCTTGGATAAGCCGGTCTAGTTCCGCGAGATAGACGGGGATGGTTTTCCACGGATCTTCCGCCGCTTCATGTTCAAGCGCGACGTAGCCTTGGTAATTGGCGTTTTTTAGGATTCGAATCAGGCGTCCGAGATCGGCCTTGGACTTTCTCTTCTGACCTCGCGGGCGGACCTCTACTTTCAATTGGACGTTAACCGCGTACGGTGCACATTTCGCGATGTCTCCGTAAACGTCGTCAGTGTGGAAGTTGCCCGTATCCAAGTTGATGCCGACCCAGGGATTGTCGACCGCTTGGACGATGCTAATGAGTGGATCCGCCTCGGCGACAATGCCGCCGTGGTTCTCGATGCCTAGGAAGACGCCCTTCTTCGCTGCGTACTTACCGCATTCTTGGAGCCCTTCAATGCAGTGTTTCTTGGCAGTTTCGAATGGCTGGTTTCCTTGATTGCCGGCGAAGACGCGAAGGTGCGGAGCTCCCATGATACTGGCGTGATCAATCCATCGATTGACATAAGCCAACTGTTCAGCCCTTTTCTCGCCGGGGGCATGGGTAAATGTGTTTCCAACGGCAGTGCCGCTGATCGCAACACCTCGGAGGAAGGCGTGCCGTTTGATCCTGAGAAGAAAGTTGCCATCGATACCCTTGGGAAAATAGTAACCCGTAAGCTCGGTTCCGGCGCATCCCTGGTCCGCGCAGTAATCGATAAAATCGAAGAGGGAGATGTGCTGCTCCGAGATAATCTCTTGGCGACGGCGGGTGGAATCGACGAAATACTCCCGAAAAGAGTAGGCTGCGATGCTGGTCGAGAGCCGAGGTTTGCCCGGTCGTGAGAAGGGGCTCATCGCGTGAAGAATGGACGGAGTGAGGGTCGCCGCTGCAGCAAGGCTGCCGGAAAAGTTAACAAATTGGCGACGGCTCAGAGATTTTTTCATAGAAAGAGATTCAAGTAAATGGGACTTGGCTGCGGGTGACAAGCCTTATTTTCGATCTTGGGTCTTGGCGGCAGGCGGCCAAGGCATGGCGAGCAGGGAGTCCAATCGTTTGCGAAGGCAAGAAACGATTTTTTCCTGAAAAAAAATGTAGCTGCAACTGCAATTATTTGATTGTAGAATTAGGTCATTCAACATGGCAGGTAGATCATTGGATTGAAAGGCAGCGAGCCAATAAATAAGGGGAAGCTGAGCAAGAACAACAATTACACCCCCTAGTGACAACCCGCTTGATGTGTGGAACTACATCACTTTCCCTTAGGGCACGGTCATCAAAGACTTGTACGTTACGATTGAGAACCACAAGGATGCAATCGAAGATTTGAACGACAAGATCGACGCTCTCTACGACGACGACGACCGAGTGAACGATCGAATGCGAGACCTGGGCACCCTCAAAAACCTTTTGAAACATTAGGATATCGTTCGGGGGCAAGTTGATCTTGGATGCCTGACTGAATAACCGATAAGCTAAAAAGGAACGATGATGACAGCAGAAATGAAACGACTGGGAATCGGCACCCGCTCGGCCACCGCGATGCAACGCCAGAAGAGGAGACGACGGCGAAACCGGACTTGAAGACCGTCCGAGCCACCGAGACGAGCGAAACGACGAAGACGCCGACTCGGAAGGAGTTGGAGTCCGCCTACGCCGAACTGAAGGCAAAATGGAAAACCGAAGGACAGACGGAGAAGGAAGCCATCTTAAAAACAAGAGCGATGGCAAGCCTACGTGACAACCCCAAGGGAGCCGGACGGGAGAGCATCCTGCTAAGTATTGAGAATACCGACAGTGTAGGAGACGTTATGGAATACTCCGAAGGAAATTGGAGGGCGGCTGATAAAGTGGTCGATGAGTCCAGACTCACCGCCTACGACACGATGCTGCCGAGGGAGAAGGCGATTGAGGACTTGTACGACCTGAGCGTCCGGCAGAAGTCGGCTAGATCCGACCGCTACGAAATGGTGCGGGAGAAACGCACGAGGGATGCCTTAGGGAAACTTCGTTATCCAAGACTGGCCGAGCTCGAGCACTTCCGGCGAGTAGCCGCCTACTTGAGCGAGGAACGGAGCAAATCGGTTGAAACCCGTGGGCAAGGCAACATCGGACTGACCGCCCAACCATGGCACGCTGACCAGATCGCCTTCCTCGAAGAATCTGCCGCCGCCCTCGGTATCAAATTGGATGCGGAAAACGAGGGTTGGAAGATGTGCCGATACGGGAAGCTAGCGAGCAAGCAGACCGTGAGTTTAATGGCCAATCTCGTCAGATTGCTATCGCCGGAACAGATGAAGGAAGTCAAGCGTGTTCTCGAATCAAAGGCACCGACCAGATCGCCGGTGCCGGCGGTGAGCGATAGGATCAAGCATACCGCCCGCCCACTTGGCGAACGGCAAGAGGGGAGGTTTTTTCTGTGATGGGAATGAATGACGACAAGCCAGCAGAAGCTGGAACATCGGGCTTGACCGATCCGCTCGCGAGACCGAGGCGGGATTTCTTGAAGATGTTGTTGGCCGGAACCGGTGCTAGTGCGATGGCTTCGGAAACATTGTTGGCCCAGGGGGCCGGTGCTCCTTTTGTGGTGCCGTCTACGGCGCCATTGCCGAAATTGGAGACGGGGTCAGATGTGGGCACGTTATGGCCATTCATTGAGAAATTGGCCGCTCGATCGTACTTTCCTCTGGCTTTTACCCAGCCGCAGTTTCGCACCTTGAAACATTGGAAGCAGGTGGCGCGGATGAAAGTGCTGGATTTGTTGCAGTACACACCGCCGAAGTGGTCGACTCAAGGGCAGACAATCAAAACGACCGATAGAGGCGACTATGTTCTGGAAAAGGTGCAGTTCAACACATCGCCCTATTTTCGGGTGCCAGCGTACGTCTTGGTGCCGAAGGATGCCGCCCGACGCCAAACTCCAGCTGTCATCGCTCTCCATGATCACTCGGGCTTTTATCTGTGGGGTAAGGAGAAGCTCGTGGAGGATGAGGATGAGAGTCCGGTGCTGCGAGAGTTCAAACAGCGCTACTATGCCGGTCGGAGTTTGGCGACAGGTTTGGTTCGGCAAGGATACCTGGTCATCGTGATTGATTTGATGTATTGGGGCGAACGCCGGATGGTGTTGGATGATGACCCCGACGATTGGCGGACGCGGCCGGCGAATATAGAGGTCGACCGCGTCAGCGCTTTCAACGTTCGGAGTTCACAGTATGAACCCCTTGTGAGCCGCACGCTGATGGCCGCTGGAGTGACTTGGCCAGGGTTAATCTTCTGGGATGATATCCGAACAGTGGATTATTTGCTCACCCGCTCAGAGGTGGACCGCAATCGGATCGGGGCGATTGGTTTTTCTTTGGGGGGCATTCGTGCGTGCTATTTGGGCGCCCTGGATCAGCGCGTCAAAGCTGCTGTGGTGGCGGGCTGGATGAGCTCCATTCCGTACCAGCTGCGGTCGGATATCAAATTTTCGATTGGCTATTCGATGTTGGTACCTGGATTGCATCGTTATCTTGACTATCCCGATGTCGCGGCGATGAATGCTCCGAACCCACTCTTGATTATGATGGGGAAGCAAGATGGAATTTTCAATGCCGAGGGCGTCTTCGAGGGCTATCAAAAGCTTAAGAAATCGTACGAGAAAGCCAATCACTCCGACCGTTTGATTCTTCGCGAATTTGAAGCAGGGCACGTCCTGAGTGCTGAGATGCAGCAGGCGGCGGGGCAGTTCTTCGCGGATTATCTTTAGTCCCGCATTACCACCCTAAGCTATGGCGCAGGTAACGAAGAGCGTTGGGAATAATCACCCACAGGCAAACGACAATCACACCGGTAAGCGTGATAAACATCGTAAAGATAATCACGCTCTCTCTCATGGGTTTGTAGCTTTTCGATGAACGCCGACGCTTTTTGCGGCGTTTTCCATCTGGTGAACCTTCTTCAGACATATTCGTGTGTGGATCATCCGCGTCTATAACGAGAGTAGCAGTTGTTAGACGTTAAGTCAGCGATAATGATTCAACAAGCGAGCATGGTCCCTTTTGAATCCATGAGCAGAATTATATGCTCCGGATTCTTCCGTTAGTTCTCCCTAGGCTGACCAATGGAGAGTGTTGGGGCGATGAAACCATTTCATTTCTTTGAGGCATTCAAAAGCTAATGATCGCCCCGTTGGCACCAGGTGATTTCCAAAGCGGTGTTTTTAGTCGATTACCGTCCGAAAACCCACATGAGGAAGGGATAAATGGCCCACCAGACAATGAGTAAAAGCACCAGAGGACTGAGATCGAGCCCCGCTGGCGCAGAAGGGGAGAGTTTGACGGGTTTTAGGTAACGACGAAGAGGATTCAAAAATATATCATAGAATCCGTTTAGCTGTTTTCGGAACCCATTCGGTGGCTTTGAAGCGATCCAATTGAGGATGACCGATACAAAGAGTCCGAGGGCGAAAACTCGTAATGCCAGATCTACGATTTCCCGAAGGACATACATACAGCAAGTGTGAGAGGTGGGGCGAGTCCGCGTCAAGCAGGTTTCGGCTCTCGTTTTCCGGCTGCGCTTTTGTTCTGCATGCTGGATTGGATGGCAATCCCGAGGACCGCCAGGACGAGCCCGAGGATCAAAAGCGGTTCTCGCTCGAGAGGAAGCCGCTCGACGATGAGTGCCATGCCAGAAAGGGATGAGAGAATAATGAGGGCCCAGTCGAAGAGCCGCATCATCAGCCAAAATCCGAGAAGGCATCCGAGGGCGAGTCCCACCAATGGCCACGGCTTGGCAAAAAAGGCAGCAAACACCGTATAACCGAGGAACCCACCTGCCATCATGCCGGCCAACCGAAGAGCCAAGCGCTGAAGGAAGATACTGAGAATCGCCGCCACGACGCCTACAAGCAACGAAGCGACGACCACGAGCCATTGAGGATCTGGAGGAAAAACTTCGTGGCCGATCACTGTGCCTGCCACAAAGCCCGCGGCGGCAATGATAAACCAGTAGAGCTTACGGCCAAAGAGCAGCAGGACACCGCCAGCCGCCATAATGAGAATCGTTTCCGTGTCAGCGCCTGTGTTGATCACAATGTTCACCAACTGCTCAAGCCCCTTTTGCAGGGTTTCAATAATCGGTTCCATGGCGTTGGAATACTTGGAAGGTTATGACTTGAGATGGTGCCTTCATTCAGCATGTGCTCTTGGTCTCATTCGGTCCCTACTATGGTGGCGATAATTTCACGGGATCGAGGACGGGTGTCAAAGTCGATAAGCACGACTTGTTGCCATGTGCCAAGCGGGACTTGGCCGTTGACGATAGGAAGCCGACGAGCGTTGCTCGGATGTGGCTGTGGCCGTTGTCATCGTGCCAGATGGCCTCATGTTCATACTGATCATTTGCTGGAGCGAGGCGCTCTAAAGCTGCCGCAATGTCCGTGTTCACCAATCCTGATTCAAATTCAACAGTGGATAGCGATGCCGTTGAGCCCACCACCATGGCAGTCATCTGACCGGTTTTGACCCCGCTTTCCGAGACCAGAGATTGGACATCTTTAGTGATATCGAGTAATTGGCAATTTCCTTGCGTCGAACGTTCAATGACGCCGCTGAATGTCTTCACGGAGGGAAGCTATCAGCATTTTGTGAATCCGCCAATTGTCTCAACCGGTGATGAATTCAATCTAGAAATAGTGCGGTGTTCCGAAAGGGAGCCGTTTGTCATGATGCCGTTTCTTGCTGTCGAGGGGCCACTAAACCTCTCCCCATCCAATATCTGGCGAAGGGCGACGACGTGATCATCAAAGGCCGTATGACCACGCATGGTGGCTTGAACATAAGTTTTGGGTTTTCGGTTGACGAAGGTTTTCTTGATATCGATGTAGCCTGCCTGCTCAAGTTTGGCTGGGTGCGCCCCGAGGGTTCCGTCTGTGAGCTTCAGGACCTTTGCTAGCGAGGGAAAGTCTACCTCCATCTCAGCCGTGTCGTTAGTGACGCCATGATTCTGATGCGATCCATTTCCAATTCTATTTCCAGATTTAGCGAATAAACACTCCGGAAACGAGCATGATCCCTCCGTCAATAAATCCAGTGGTCAAAAGTGACCATGCTGGCAAAAGAAAGTAACCGAGTGCGAGCACCACAGTGATAATTAGATCCCGATCCACGTCAAAAAACAGACGAGCCAAAGGCCGTTGATGATGTAGGAAAACATTGGGACCGTGGCGAAAGAAGCACCCACCTTTCGGGTGGAAAGCACCCCCAACTCGCTTCTATCACTCCTTAGGAATCCCGGCAAGGAAAAGGAAAGTCAACCAGAGTCCGGCAAAGGCAAAAAGGACTACCAAATCGAATTTCGCATCCGAGTGATCCCGAATCGGAATTTTGATCACGGCGCTCAATATCCATAAGGCGACCCCTGTGCCCCGACATAAAGTGCCGGCTAGATGAAACCGGCGGCTTCAGGACGGAAATGGCTAAAACTATAGCCCCTGATCCACACGCAGCCCCAAGAATCAACAAGGGAGCAGGTAGCCCTATGACTGATGGATCGCCGCATGACTTGAATAACGTTCGATATCTCAGACAATGCAGCCTTTGCCTCTTCCGGAGTCGGTTTCATAATGCCTTTCTCAGAGTCATTTCAAAGAACTGTGTCTATATTTTACCGTCCTTAGATGATTCATGATTCGCCGATTTCATGCCAAGCACCGTTTCGAGTTCGCTCGGATTGTATACCGAACTTGACCCTGCCGTGGATTCTCTTAACCCCAGGTGAAGGCGCCATCTTTCAGTATGATCTCGTAATTGCAGCTATAGCAGGAGGTCAGCCAAAATTGGAATCGATATATTTACTGTTTAACCCTGTTGTTACCAATATGCTCCAGCTACGTGTCCATCCGCAGCTACGGCTGTTTCTGCCCTCTCAACTTCGGCTCCAGCTATGGCTGTTGGAAATGAATAGGGCATCATCCAGGACCGTTCGAATGCGCGGCTCAAGATTTGTTGTTGTCATTTTTGCATGCCGGGGCCGCCCTTAGCCCTAAGAGCGGCCCAGTTCTAGCTGTTGCGTCTTTGCCTTGTGCTACGTCTCCTTGCGGGGATTAACCGCTAATTGCCTTGCCTCAACGATTATATCAGGAGACGACCGCAGAGGCATTGTGGACTTTTACCTCTCGACTCTGAGACGGGATCTTGACCTTGTGGAGACCTCCGACCGATATTGCGTTCTTTCCTGCTTTGAAGACGACTCTCTTGCTGCGGAGAATGAGCTTCTAGGTTTTCCCTGGCCGCTCGATCCATTCAGTGCTTTTCCAGTTGCTGATGAGGGAGGCTAGAGCTTTTGGATCCCGGGATTGGGTTTTGATTCAGGAGTTGTGCACAGGCCTGAAGCCCACCACCAAGAATGCGACAAAAATGATTGTCTTCATATCAACTCTCGAAATCCGGTTGAGATGCAGAGAACTCTGTAATTCAGAGCAAAGTCTCAAATCAAGTTGCATGAACACAAGGAAAAGGATGAGCAGCTCGCCGAGGGACGGTGATAAAGATCATTGACAATACTAATCAGAGTTATGTCTGCCCCCATTGCGAGAACGGGATTTCTTAGGTCTTGGCCCGGAAGATCAAAAGTATGCTTGGAGTCTGCTTCATTTACTTTTGTCACCACTGCCGAGAAGTCCTTGGTGTTTTCCATCGCAAGGGTTTCTGGATGGGATAATGCTACAGGACGCTTTCGCGTTGAATGCAACGGTGAGAGTGATTTTTTAGCTTCTTGGGTAGGGTGGTTTTTGGTGTATGGGCCTTTCGCACGATCGCGTACTTTGCTCTGGCGCACGCTTGTCAGCTGGAGAGTTGGATTTTGCTGGGACTTTGGAATTGAGGTTGAAAAGGCTACAACCCAAGATGCTCAGCGACTACGGGACCCCTTTTGCTCAGAACGATGGCCCCGTCTGAAGATCCTGAAAATCTCACTTCTCCTCCAGGCCTCTCCTTTTCGGATTCGGTCTATCGGTGCGCCTGCGGAATGCTGCTGAAGATCGATCCGACAGAGGGTGTCGAATGCTTGGAATGCAGACAAAACTACAGTGCGTTGTTGCTAGCTGATCAAGAGGGTGAAAAAACCACATTGGCGACACTCTGTGAACGGCGTACCAGGATGGTGGCTATTCCCGGTGAGGAGGATTCTCTGTTAGGTCAGAAATGGGGGCATTTTCGCATTTTTGAATGGCTGAGGAGCGGGGCATGGACAAAGGGGTGTCGCGCGTTAGACGAGTCTCTGCAAAGCTATATGGCCTTGAAAGTGATCTAGGGTGCCGCCATCGACGGTTCACCGGAGTGCAGCAACTTTTTCAAGAAGCCCGGGCCCGGGTGGATCATCCGAATGTCATTCGCATTTACTTTGCCGACAAATCACAGGGCATGTCCTTTTTCGCCATGGAACTCATCAATGGGCCAAGGCTCAAAGAGCTTTTGGGAGACGGGCAGCTTCTCTTCAGTGATGTCGTGCGGGTCGGGCTTTGGATTGCAGGAGCACTTCAGTATATGTTGCGGCGTGACATCGTTCACGGGGATATCAAGCCGAGTAATATTTTTACCAAGGATCGTTTTAGCGCTGCATGACAAGCTGTTTCACGCGTGGGTCGTGCTCAATACCCGGGGAACGGACTAGTAGGAAGAGGGATTGGAGGAATCAATTAAGAGATGCCTGCTGTGATTGCTATGCGGGTCAGGTTGGATCAAGTATCACCGCAACGTGTGCGGCGGTCTCGATAGTACAAATTGGAAACAACCTGCAGTGACGATATAAGTTAATGCTTGATGGAGACTGCTTGGTCATCATTGTGGCCGCGACGTTGCTGATTTTAATTTCGTGGGCAACAAATTTGGTGATCGTGTCTAATGCCATTCGTGGTGGCTTTCGGCGATCCTTGTGGATGGTTTGGGGAGCGGCATTTTCTCACGGACTTACTCAGCGTTGCTGCCTTGGAATTTGTCGCCGTTCTCATTGTGCCGGTGGTTGTGTTTGCAGGGATTTGGTGGGTTGGCTGGGCATGGCGTTTATCAGCTTATTCGTCGTTGTTGGTGTTGGACACGGATACGGCGCCCGGCCTCTCGCCGCCCGTTCCGTCCGGGAGCCCGGCGGCGGCAATGAGGGTGTGGCCTCCTTCCCGACCGAGGGCTGTCGGACGAGATCCTCAGCGTGCCAAAGTGCCTCCGATAGAGGGGAGGGGATACCCCTCGGCGCTCCGCATTCGCCGCCGAACCACAGTGGCGTCTACAGATCACCGAGTGACAAGCGGAAGCCGTGGCGCTGCTACAAAGGCGACCCAAAGCAGAAAAACAGAACTTAGCTCAGCCTAAGTTTTTGGAAATTTATCTGGGCAGATGTAAAAACCACGACCCGAAGCGTTGCTCCTTCATGGTTTGAAGCGGACTCGTTTTCGAGAGACGTATTGTATCGCCTAGACCACCATACACATGCTTCGGTAATGAGTCGTCAGTTTCTTACCAATGAAGACGGCGATAAGGTTGCCGAGGTGACTACCTGTCGAGGGATATGAATCTCTGATGGGGGATGTTGTGGACTTGCCGGCCATTGCCGAGAGGGTCACGAGCTGCGAGTGCCTTTGGAAGAGGTCAAGGAATGGCTGATTGCTGATGGCTCCTACCGAGTTGAGCTCGCCTGTTCTGAGGAGAAATATCTTCGGTATCCAGGTCGGTTTCGGTTGCTTGAAATTTTCGCCACGCTGGAATTCCTCACCGATAGTCCTCGTCCAAAGGGTGTTAAGAAATTGGAAGGCGCCGACCAACCCTACCGAATCAGGATCGACGGCTATCATGTTGTCTATGAAATTGTTGACCGAATGCTTCTCGTCGTTGTGATCCGCATCGCACATAGAAAGGATGCCTGCCGGTAGTGCAGATCGTAGCGTAGCTGTTGGTCTGATTGTAAATGGCAGTTTCATCAAGAGATGAGTAATCACGCGGTCCGGTGAATCGGCCATGACTTTGTCGGGGGCGTATGTCCTGATCTCAGCAAAATGCCCTTCGCTGCTGCTTTCTTTCGTTGGTAACCCTTGCTGATGGGAATGAATCGACGCTAGGGCGCAACTGGCGATGACTCAGCAGTTGAAACAGTTTTCCGCGTTCGAGGGTCTGCATGAAAGGATTTCTTTTTTGGCTGGGCGCAGTCACTGCCGGTGTTCTGGGGGTGTTGCTCTTGGAGGGGGTATTACGGATTTTAGGATGGGGGCGTCCTCAGGCTGGCGCGGATGCGTTTGTGACGTTTAGCGAGATGGCGCCTTTGTTCGAGGGAAGTCTGCGAAGCGGTTGCGGATGATGTCCTTTTGTTGCAGGAGGTTGAAGAGCCCAGAAACGATGCTCACGGAAAACTCTTTTGAAATTCGCTGAGGCTGCGGACGGCGTAAATGACATTGCGTTCGGCTTGTTTGAGATTTTTCGCCGCAATCGTACGTCCGGCACTTGCGGAGTAGAGGGGTGAACGATGTTGACAGAAAGGGAACTGACTGCCGAGTGACGCGGATTACCGGTGTAAAAGCGGAGGACCTCATTAGCGAGAGTGGCGCGGGGCGTCAGGACTTGGCCCACCGTGAGGCGAGACTGTTAATACCGCCTGTTTAATCGCCGTTGGCAAATGCGATTTCTCGCGATGACCGATCGCACGAGGAACTGGGGACTGAATTCGAATCGTTCACCCGTGAGCGTTAACACAGTGAGATAAAGTCGTTCTTTTCTCTCTGGTTTGCCGACTGTTCTGGACCGCTAGTCAAATGCCTCCTCGATGCTCAAGGTCTTCTCTAGCGTCTCTTGGCACTGGCTGATAATTTCTTCGGGTTTGATCTCCTCGGCGGCGTGATCCAAATACGGGGTGTTGATCGTAAAGGGGCTACTTTGACCGAATACCCGTCCCTCCACTTCTTCGATGATTTGATAGATCTCCTTGTCCGCCTTTTGTGGGAAATTATGTTGATACTTGGCGCGCCGTCTTGGATTTGCTGCTACTTTGGACACGGAATGAGGCGAGTCCACCGGCGTAAAGCACCGGGAAAAGGGATGCCGCCGACAGTGTCACAGTCATCGAGCTGATGAATATGTCCCCACTTGAAGCAGCGGCCGCCAAGTGTGTTTGAAGCGCAAGTATAGGCCAAAAGACCGCCTGCTTCATGCTCCATCGCCTGCTTCAGGCTTGGGCTGCGCGAAGGCAAGGACGCCCCGTTCTCCGGCCCGGGCTGAGGCGGATGAAACTTACTTCAGCGGGGGAAACGGGCCAACATGAGCAACGCTCGCCGAAGGCCGCTTAAAGACGCCGGATGCGGGCACCGTGGGCAAAAGCGGGAGGGGGGCGGCATGAAAGTTTTGCGCTCGGTTAGGAACCCGGAACCGCCAAGGGCGGGCGCCGTGGGCAAGAGGGCGGCGGGAAAGACCGGGCGACGCATCAGATTTGGGGCGAAGGCGGGGGAGGCTTCACCTCGGCAGGGCTTCAAGGATTCGTCATTTCTGATAACGGACTGCCTCGGGAAGCGGGGGCATGAGCGGAGTCCACGCTTCAAGGGCGCGACGCCCGAAGTCATTGATGCGAGCAGCCATCTGATTGGGATCCTTTCTTTCCGGCGCCAGCTTGATCGGGTCTTGCCGAAGCTCTATGGAACGATCCCGCTTGCCGTTGGATGATTACCCCACCCCCGAAGCGATGGCGAGAGACCGAGTGGACAATGCCCGCTATTCCACAAAGACTTTTGCCGCTAAATCAAGTGTATAATCCGCTTTTGGTTTGGGCCAAGGAAAGAGGGGAAGTGTATGAAGCGGCCATCACTTGGCAGCGGGAGATTTTTCTGACCGTCATTCGGGAGACGGCTATCGAGGCCAGCGGATTCGACGTGAAGGTGGCGTTGAGGGCGTCCTCAGCGAAATTTCGTTGATACGAAGCAATAGCCCGAAGCGCATCCGCTTCCAAGAATTTTTCGAGAGTGGCGGGCTGGATCGGGAACAGTTGACCCGGAGAGCAGCGCTTTCGCGGTTGCTCTCTTTGAAGTCATTGATACAACGGCGTCTAGCGGCGACCCCCACCGGGGCGTTGAGTGCTTTGCTGAAAGATCGCAGAATGGACTGTAGCGTTCAGATGGGTTACTTGGCGATGGTTTCTCGCGCATTCCCTCCGATGGCGATAAGACCTCCGTTTTGGTGCGGGCTGGTCGTCTTCTTTCGACGGCTGATGCGGTTTGTGGCGCCTATCTTGGCGCCATGCAAACCATCCACTTATCTGGAGATCGAAAGCGTGTGCTGGTCGAGTTGTTCCAGCGTGCCAACCTATCGGATGAAGTCTTTCGAAAGGCCTTGAGCGTCGCCGTGGAGATTTTTTTTGATGGGGATAAATCGAGTGTCTTGCTCTGCTCTATCAAGCAATGTCCGGATGATGAGGCGCTGCATTTGGCGGTTTTGATAAGGTTCGTTCGATCCATGTAGGCGGTGACAAAACCTGAGTTCTGACGAGCTTCATCAACCAGAAGGACTTGAGGCCGGCTACGTTGGCATCTGTGCGCCAATTTGCTGAGAGTGAGATTGCCAGCTAGGGTTGATCGTCGACGTGTGCCGGAGCTGGCGAGATGGCGGGAGGCTATTGATGGGCGGTTGCTATTAGGCGCCTCTTCCGAATCGGGCGGAATTGAGAAGGGGTGATTGGAAGTTTGGGTGTTTGTGTGGCTCTTTCGCTGCTTTCCCATGTGTCCTCCGATTTCTCTTGTCACCAAACATGCTTATCATTAGCGACCTTCACCCGTGCCTTGCACTGCCTGCGGATAACCGAGTCTCGGTGTGAATGGCTTGACGGACGGCGGAATCCAGAGTTAATTGTCGTGTTATCCCATGCTTGGTGCTTGTGCTGCGTCTGATGTCAGGTGGATAAGGATTCGATATGAAAAAGTTTGGCAATGTGTTGATTTCCCTGAGTTTGGGCGGCCTGTTATTTGTAGGCTGCTCCGAAGGTGAGAGCGTCAGTGAAGTTGAAAGCACTTCCAAGGGGACAGTTGCTATTTCCGTGCTAACGACCGGCAATCCCTTCTTTAATGTGATCATTGATAGCCTGAGGGAGGAGGCCGCCAAGCACGGCTATGAGGTCTTGGCAACGAGTGGTGAGTTCGATGTGGCGCGTCAACAGAATCAGGTCAAGGATTTCATCGTGAAGAGGGTGACGGCCATTGTGTTGTGCCCTTGCAATTCCCAATCCATCGGCCCGGCGATCGTGGAAGCCAACGAGGCGGGAATTCCCGTTTTCACTGCGGACATTGCTTGCCAATCTCCCGAGGCCAAGGTGGTTACGCATGTGGGGACCGATAATTTGGGCGGCGGACGTGAGGCTGGCAAAGGCATGATTGAGGCGTTGGGAGAGTCGGGCGGTAAGGTGGTCATTCTTGATTATAAATCAGTCGAGTCGTGCTTGATGCGGGTTCAAGGTTTTAAAGAAGTGATTGAAGCGCACAACAAGGAGAACCCGGATCAGAAGATATCGATTGTCATGGAACTTCCCGGAGAGGGGATGAAGGATCGGGGCTACAAAGCAGCCGAAGATGCCATTCAAGCGCATCCCGATCTTGCAGGCATTTTTGCGATTAACGATCCTTCGGCGCTGGGTGCTCGGGCGGCCCTAGAAAAGGCTGGCAAAGAAGATCAGGTGAAGATCATCGGATTTGACGGCCAACCCGAAGGGAAGCAGGCGATCAAAGAGGGGAAGATCTACGCAGATCCGATTCAGTTTCCAGACCGGATTGGGAAGATGACCATGCAGGCCATCATCGCGTATCTGAACGGTGAGAAAGTGGAGTCCGAGATCCTGATCCCTACGGAGCTTTACCGCCAGAGCGACAGCCTAGCCGATCCGGAATTGAACTAGATCAGGAGCTAATGTTGCGGCCTCTTCGGCCCGCATACCTGTTAGTGAAGATTTTACGATTGTCCCTGCGCAAGAGGTGTCCTTAACTAGTGTCGAAAGCTAGTGCTTGTGGCGCGGGGCGCAGTCTCCCTCGCATGCTTTACTCATTTGAGAAGGGCGATTCGGCTGGGATAGGCGACGCTGTCAGTCTGGACTGGACTGAATCCTTGGGTTGGGGATTGAGAGAAGCCGGCTCGACGACGTCTTGCTCCAACGCTAAACCAGATTTCCGTTTCTTTCTTGAATCTTGTACAGGGTTCAAGGCACCGTTGAGGGAAGATTTTCACTGAACTCAGTTTCGTGCCTATGAGTAATCGTTTTCGTTTTTCTTTTTGGGTTAGCTTCCCATTCCTCGCACTCGTATTTGTTGCTGCATTTTCCGCATACGCAGAGACGGAAATTCGCTTCAACCGCGATATTCGGGCAATTCTCTCGGATAAGTGTTATCGCTGTCATGGCCCGGACAAAAACGCCCGCAAAGCGAAACTCCGATTGGACATCGAATCCGAGGCGAAAGCAGATCGGGGTGGCTACCGGGTGATTGATTCGGATCATCCTGCGAAGAGTGAACTTTTGGCGCGAATTACGGCGACTGATCCAAATGACCGGATGCCTCCTGGGGCATCAGGAAAATCGTTGAGTGGGGAAGAAATCCAACTGTTGATCCAATGGATTGGATCCGGCGCCGAATGGGAAGGTCACTGGGCGTATCTGCCGCCGGTAAAGGCGCCGGTGCCGGAGGTCAAGAATCCCAATTGGTGGCGGAGCCCGATCGATCGATTTATCGGCGCGCGTTTGGAACGGGAAGAGCTGGAGCCCTCAGCACCTGCGGATCGACGCACTTTGATCCGCCGAGCGTATCTGGATCTGACGGGGCTGCCACCATCGGCGGACGTAGTGGAACGGTTTGTTCAGGATCGGGATCGGTTTGCGTTTGAGCATGTAGTCGACCAGTTGTTGGCGTCACCGCGATTCGGGGAACGAATGGCAGTCTACTGGTTGGATCTCGTTCGCTACGCTGACACCGTCGGTTATCATGGAGATCAACCTTACAGTGTGTGGCCGTACCGAGATTATAGCATCGATGCTTTTAACCGAAACATGCCTTTCGATCAATTCACGCGCGAGCAGTTGGCTGGGGATTTGTTGGACAATGCGACTCGGGAGCAAACGGTGGCGTCGGGTTACAATCGACTGCATATGATCACGGCTGAGGGCGGCGCTCAAGCTAAGGAGTATCTGGCAAAGTATGCTGCGGATCGGGTTCGGACGACTTCCAGTGTCTGGTTGGGATCCACCATGGGCTGTGCGGAATGTCATGATCATAAATTTGATCCCTTCACCACCAAGGACTTTTACAGTTTTGCTGCGTTCTTTTCGGACCTGAAAGAAAAGGGTTTCTATGGGGGAAATCAATGGGAGCCCCAACTCCCCCTTCCGTCCGAGTCGCAGGAGCGTGAGATGGCGTCACTGACGGCGGAGATTGCGAGATTGGAGACCACCCTGACGACCTCGACAGAATCGTTGGTCAATGGGCAACTCGATTGGGAAGCTCATATTCGAGAGGAAGAGCAGGCCGGACGACTGATTTGGGAACCGGTGGTGCCGAGGGAAGTGAAATCTATCGAGGGTGCTTCGCTGCGAGTGCTCGCGGATCGTTCGGTGCTGGTTTCCGGGAAAAATCCGGAATCTGATAGCTACGAGGTAACCTTATCTGTGGACCGGAATCGCGTCACTGGAATTCGGTTGGAGGCGCTTACCCACCCTTCTTTGGATGAAGAAAGTTTGTCACGAGGTGGGGGCAATTTTGTGCTCACGGATTTTCAGATCGAGAAGTTGACCAAGGACGGTCAGGTAAGTGAGGAGGTGATGATTTCGAGAGCCGAGGCTGATTTCTCCCAAGGCGGCTTTGAGGTGGCCAAAGCGATTGATTCGGATGAGGAATCCGGCTGGGCTGTAGACGGTAGCAAGAAGAAAGAGAATCGGACAGCCGTGTTCACGTTTTCCCCGCCTGTTTCATTAGGTGAAGGCGACACGCTGAAAATCACACTGGCTCAGCGGTCGAAGCACAAACAACACAATATCGGCCGCTTCCGATTGTCTGTGATTTCGATCGAACATCCGGGGATCCAAGAAATTGGGTTGCCCACGGATATTTATCGCGTGGTTTTAGCGCCGTGGGCTGATCGCGGACAAATGGAGCAACAGCGGTTAACGAATTACTATCGGGAACGCACACCTCTGTTGGATAACACGCGATCTTGGTTGGCTTCCATGAAGTCGGCCCGAGACCGTCTCAACAAAGAGATTCCCACCATGCTGGTGTCTCAGAGTGTCAAGCCGCGTCAAATGCGCGTGCTTCCTCGCGGAAACTGGATGGATGATTCGGGAGAGGTGGTGCAAGCTAGTCTCCCGGCCTTTTTGACCGGAGATATTGCCCTCGAGAAACCCTTGTCTCGCTTGGATCTCGCCGAATGGATGACTTCGGAAAACAATCCGTTGACCGCTCGGACCTTTGTCAATCGGTTGTGGAAACTCTATTTTGGAAACGGGCTATCCAAAGTGCTTGATGACATAGGATCTCAGGGCGAGTGGCCGACGCATCCAGAATTGTTGGATTGGTTGGCGGTCGAGTTCATGGAGAGTGGTTGGGATGTGAAGCACCTGGTGAGGCTCTTGGTGACGTCGCAGACTTATCAGCAAAGCTCCGTGGCCAGTGATTATTTAAAGGAACGGGATCCGTTCAATCGGCTCTATGCTCGTCAATCGCCCTTCCGCCTGGATGCCGAAGTTGTGAGAGATGTGGCGTTGAGCGTCAGTGGGCTGCGGATCGATCAGATTGGCGGCCCGAGTGTGAAACCGTATCAGCCGGAGGGATACTATGCGCAGCTTAATTTCCCGAAACGAAAATATGAAGCGGATTCAGGCGCTAACCAATATCGGCGCGGTGTGTACACGCATTGGCAGCGAACGTTTCTCCACCCGAGTTTGAAGGCGTTTGATGCGCCGAGCCGTGAGGAATGTACATCCGAGCGGACGCGTTCCAATACGCCGCTCCAGTCCCTGGCCCTGTTGAACGACCCTAGCTACGTAGAGGCGGCGAGAGTGTTCGCAGAGCGCATCATGAGTTGTGACAACTATGATATTGAGGCCAGAGTGCGTTGGGCCTTCAAGGAAGCGGTGTGCCGGAAGCCTCGTTCTGCAGAAGTTAAAATCCTGACGGACCTCTTCACCGAGAGCCTGGACCGATTTGCTGAAGACGAAGAGGCTGCTCAAAAGTTAACCGCCGTCGGAGAGGCGCCGGTGAGTCCCGATTGCCATCCGGGTGAACTTGCCGCCTGGACCATGGTGAGTCGGGCGATCTTGAATCTACATGAATTGATTACCCGTTACTAAAGAAGAAGGAAAACGAATGAGTCCTTACGATATTTTTGCTCAACGGCAGAATCGCCGGTCCTTTCTAAATCGAAGCACGGTTGGTATTGGTTCGTTGGTACTGGCTTCCGTGCTGGAGCCTTGGAGATCTCGGGGTGCCGCTGCGCCGGTGAGCGCGAAGTGGCCGGGCGTGATTCAGCCGATGCCACAGGTGCAGAAGGCCAAGCGCGTCATCTACCTCTGTATGGCCGGTGGTCCCTCGCATCTGGAGACGCTGGATCACAAACCCAAACTAGCGGCGATGGATGGTCAGCCCATGCCGGAATCCTACACCAAGGGGCAACCGATTGCCCAGCTGCAGGGGCGGGAATTGAAGTGTTTGGCCCCGCAGCATGAGTTTCAAAACTTTGGACAATCCGGCCAACACATCTGTGCGTTGTTTCCGAAGATCGGTGGGATCTCTGATGAAATCTGTATTGTTCGTTCATTTCACACGGAACAAATCAACCATGATCCCGCCCATACGTTCATCAATACCGGGACCTCGATTTCGGGGCGGCCAAGCATGGGCTCGTGGTTGTGGTATGGCTTGGGGAGCGACAGCGAGAATTTGCCTGGTTTTGTCGTATTGACATCGCTAGGAAAGGGAGGGCAGGGCCAACCAATCTCTTCTCGCCAATGGCACAGTGGATTCTTGCCGAGCAACTTTCAGGGAGTTCAGTTTCATGCGTCCGGTGATCCCGTTCATTATGTCAAACGGCCGCCCGGAGTTTCTGAGTCCGATCAACGGCGTTTGGTGTCAGCCGTCAACGCGTTGAACCAGCAGTTAGACAGCGTGATGGCTGATCCGGAGGTTGCCACGCGGATCAGTCAAAACGAAATGGCCTTCCGGATGCAAGCCAGTGTGCCGGAGCTGATGGATATCAGCAACGAGCCGCAGCATGTGCTGGATCTCTATGGTACGGAGGGCGGTGATGGGTCCTTCGCTTCCAATTGCCTGCTAGCGCGACGCTTGGCCGAGCGCGGTGTTCGGTTTATCCATCTCTATCATCGCTCTTGGGATCACCACGGGGATATTAAGAAGAATATGAGAATCACCGCAAGCGAGGTCGATCAGGCTTCGGCCGCGCTTATCACCGACTTGAAGCAGCGAGGGATGCTTGAGGATACCTTGGTGATCTGGGGCGGTGAGTTTGGCCGCACACCCATGGCCCAAGGAACAGGCCGTGATCATCACATCCGTGGTTTTTCGTTGTGGATGGCCGGCGGCGGCGTCAAGGGAGGGATTAGGTATGGGGAAACCGATGAGCTCGGCTACAAAGCGGTGGTTGACCCGTTCCATGTCCACGATCTCCACGCGACGATGCTGCATTTGTTTGGAGTCGATCATAAGCAGTTGACCTATCGGTTTCAGGGACGGGATTTTCGGTTGACGGATGTCCATGGGAATGTAGCGAAGCGGATCTTGGTGTAGAGGAATGGGCTGGCGAAAGCAGTGATGCATCACCGCTTTCGCCTTCGTGGTCTTGACTAGGTGATCAGCTTACGAAGAGCTTCGCTCCCGATATCCGTCAATTTTTCGGATGTGTCCAGCAAGCCGTTCTGCTTCAGATATTCAAGGAGTCCGACAATTGGGCGATCCACTTCTCTGCAGGGCTTGATCATCCCGCCGCCGACGTCACCGTGGTCATTCTAACTGTGTTTGCCGATTTGGGCTCCGTGGATGAGGGGACTGTAGCACACACTGAGTTCGACGAGGCGTCTTGCCAGAAGGCACTGTCCACCGAAACCCGCGGTCTGCTTATCATCCAAACCTTAGGCGGGCGGACGGGTTCGGGCTCGTCGGCGATATCAACGATCTCCGATGCGGCCGTCTGCATACGGAAAGCTAATTCGTAGGCGGTACTCCATGCTTCCAGCTCGGAATCCGATGCGCGGATCGGATTGATAATGTTGATTGAGACCATTGAGAATATCGAATTCCGCTCTTTGCTCTGCGGCTTGAAATATCTTTGGCTGTTTGGAGATTAAGTATGGGAACGACTTGGGGGCGCAACAAGGGGGCCTTTGGTGAGCCGCCGGAAGAAATCATTGGCGCCCAGACGGCGGCACCGTTTAAGGGAGCGCCCCGTGGATATTGGATCACGACGTAACCCGATATATTCCGGTTGAGGCTGCCGAGGCTGTGTTGGATCCAGGAGACTATTGAGGGACTATTGGGGAATTGGCTGCCGGTGTCGACGTGATATGTCGAAGGTCCGTGGTTTTGGTTGTCCGTTTTGATTCCGTGGATAACGGCCAAATCGTCCACACAAGGGGCTAGGTGGGTGAACAAGTCAAAGGTAGCGTCTAGTTTGTCCGTGCCGTTGGAATTCAAATCGGCTGCCGATGCAAACATGCGGAAAGGAAAGGCGGCCTTGCAATTCTCCGTGGATGGTTGGTGGTTTCGGGATGGGCTGCTGTGGGGTTCGAAGTCGAGACCGATATTCGAAGGAATCCATTTTGGCTCACCCTGTCTTACGTAAAAAGGAAGATGCAGTGTTTGACCTTGCGGGGGGGGGGGATGCGGTTGCTTCGGTGAGAGGGGTTGGCTGATCCCGGACATGGGGCAAAAGATCATCTCCCAGAAGTCCGGCGAGGCCCAGCGCACCAATCCTGTTCCAGGCGCGACCAAGAAAATCACGGCGCGTGAAATAGCGCTCGTTTAATTTCGGATGGTTTGGCATGAGCAGACATTGATTAATATAGACGAATTTGTTGGTGTTGAGAAGGATGCGTCCCAGCCGGGAGAGCTTCGCTTCATCGGCCAAAGTGGCTAGTTGGGAAATCTCATCTGCCGTGGGCGTTGGCCAAGGGCAGTTTGGAACGCTCAGCGAACCCGAGTTTCTGGATCGTTCCCCGCCCGCTGCTGAATGCGTTTCGCGAAGCACACGGATTCCTCATTGACCAAATCTCCGTTGTAGCGGCCAAGGACTGGAGTGGTGGAATTACGGCGAATCAGCCGAGTGTCTTCGCACACCAGAGAGTCGAAGTTCTGGAGGAATGGCATGGCTTAAGGTTCCCTGTTGATAGATGTAGATACGTCGCTTCCTCGCCTCATCGCCAAGAT
Organism: Limisphaerales bacterium; assembly: GCA_024761205.1. Classification (GTDB taxonomy): domain Bacteria; phylum Verrucomicrobiota; class Verrucomicrobiia; order Limisphaerales; family AAA164-E04; genus UBA2970. The sequence goes on along the minus strand of JAMASS010000020.1, from coordinate 37,415 downwards.
CGGTGTCTCATTTGCCTTCGCTGTATTTGACTTGTCCCTCGATGCCGTCAGGAAGTTTCGGAAAGATCGGCGGTCTATGCTGTTCGGGGTTCAGCCTTCCGCTGAGGGACAGCATGGCGTGGCGAATGGCTTCTACTTCCAGACGTTTGGGACTGAATCACCAGAGAGGATGATTGTTGGGATCCGTCTGTTCCGCTTTTGGATCGGTAACTTGGGAGGCTTGGCGGTAGGTGCGTGAGGTGAGGATTAATCGGTGAATGGCTTTCAATCGCCATTTTTCTTCTATCAGTTGCTCGGTCAGCCAATCGAGCAACTCCGGGTGAGACGGACCGCCGCTCAGTTTGCCGAAGTCGTTAGGTGTGTTCAGGATTCCTTGGCCGAAGTTATCATTGCCACAGGCGATTGACGATGACACGGGCGGTGAGAGGGTTTTCCGGGCTCGCGATCCAACTCGCGAGAGTCATGCGACGGCTGCGGATCGGCCATCACTTGAAAGGGGCGAGCCGAATGGTCGATGGGTCTTGATGGCCGGTGACGCAGTTGGGGAAGTCAGCCTCTACCACTCTCGCCTAGATTGTCATATTTGCCGCAGGTCATGACCCGCGAAACGGGAAGGCTAGGTCCAAAAGACGGGCGGTGAGAATGTCTGAGCGACATTGCCATAGGTTCGAGCCGTTTCAGATATTGCTTGAGAAACCGTTTCCGATTGGAGAGATAGTCGTAACGTTCCTGTTCTTCGGCGGAAAACAGAGTGTTGGTTTCATCCGCCAATGTCTGCTGAAGATCACCGCCTTCCTCCTGCTGGGATAGCTGACGGTGCTCAAGAATAACCCATTGCCGCTGACATTGAATCCGTAACCTTCGTCCGTGTGATCAATCGAATAGATGTTCACTGAAGCCCTCTCGGAGTCAGTCAGGAATAGCGTCTCAGCGGCCGGACCAACGAGGGAGTCGTTGTTGAATCGAATGGTTGGCGCTACCGGAATTTCCGTACGCACTAGCTTGGGCTGTTGGTCAGGAATCGGTGTAACCAAGGTAATGCCGTTGATTTTATCGCCCCATTTTGCTAATGGCCGAGGCTCGCTCGGCACGGGATTTTCGGATCGGCGGCAGGATCTGTGGCATCGAGCCAAAACGAAAGTCTGTCGGTCGGGGGGGGATTCAAGGTCGCGCTGGAGCCGATTCGATACTTGGATTTCACATAGGCATCGACGAGAAGTCATTCGGACGGAGGGAGCGGGTGATCCTAAATCAGAACCTCTGCGATCTGGGCTTGATGCGCGTTGCCCTCGGGTGCGTCACCGCCGGCATTGTCCGATGTTGATCGCATCGGGGTTGGTCAAGGAGCTAAACCAATGCCCCTTGTTGTGGTCGCTGAGTGACTGGATTTCATTGGGACTTTGACATTGCGCACAGCCGATCGTTAGAGCAAGAGAAGTGGAACTCACTGTTGACGTCATCTCACTCAGCATCTTGTGTCGGGTTTCGTCACCGCACGGTTTGGTGAACGGCGCGAGCCGAAGGAAGGTCATGGCGACCGTTCGTTACGCTGGAGTTTTGGGATGATCCCCGGCACCCATGATCTCTTCAAACTCATCTCCGGCGATCTGCTCCTTGATGAATAAGTCGTAAGGCTTGTCCTGGTTGGAGGAATCAATCATGTAGTCACGATATTGCCAGGCGTATGGGAGATCCGGATCGCCTTCATGTCCCGGCGCAGCGCGCCAAGTCCAGCCAGAATCGCGCTCAGCGTTCACACCGAAGCTCGGGGTCTCGAGGAGTTGATCGGCACAGGCTTCGTAGGCTTCCGAACGAGGGACGCTGACAAAGGAGTCGATTTCCTCACGTGTCGGCGGGACAAGATTCCTGGAGTCCGAAGTGGCGGTGGCAAGTGATCCGTTTGGGCAAAATTACTGCCGTATCCGTCTAAAGGAGGCGAGGTATCGTTTTCCTATGATGGGAGAGTTCGAAAACACGTTGATTTTCTTCCTTTCAGATAACAGTGCCAGCGCCGAAATCATGGTCCGCGATGATACCATGATCCCAATGCTTCGCCATGATCCGGAGCGACCTACCAGTGTCTCGGACCCGCTAGCTGGTCGATGACATGCAACACTCCCACAATCCACCGGATTATTTGGTTATCGAGCCAGAGGACACAACAGCGAGAACTCGAAATCTCCAGCAAACTAATACCAACGGTTACAAATGGCAGGGAACTCACGAAGAGTTCTTTGAGGCAACCTCCTTAGTAAATGAATGGGGTGACAATGCCAGGAAATATCAGCCAACACCTGAATATCAAGCAAAACTAAGAGAACTAATCGCAGAATACCCGTATCGGCTGGATACGAACTTTGCCAAAATGAATCGCATTGGTCATGATGGAATTAGCCGATTTAAGGATAGAGTACTGAGCATAGAACACCACGGCAAAACGATCAGGCAGTGGACAAGACTATTCGGGAAAGGGAATGAAGCCAACCTTCAAAAGGCACTCGAAGAAAACCTTGAGATCACAGAAGTCGGGTCTGAGGGCGTTGTTCGGTAACTCGTTTCTGCCCGAAATAGTAATACGTTGGATCAATCTCACCGCCAAATGCACGACGGCCCAAGTCACGCGCCGCAATACATGCGGTGAATAGACCTCCGAAAGGTTCCCAAACAACATCGCCAACATCACTTGTCGCTTCGATTGTCCTTGACACTAAATCTAGCGGCTTTTGATTCAAGTGTAGTGCCTTGCCATTGAAACCATTGGTTTTGTATCGCTCGGACCCGCGCAGAGCTGGTCTCTCCCAAACATTGGTAACGCCGTGAGGGCATTCAAATTTACTTCTGTAGCTTGCCCATTGTGCCGCCGTGCCGCCCGTCTTTCCTCCATCAAGGGAAAAGTAGGGTTTTCCACCCGGGATGCCGTGTTCGTTAGCATAGCGTTGCATCTTCTCAAACATTTCAGGTGGGGGGCAGTACCACAAATGACCCTGATCGAGATACTTACGAACAGCTACATCCTTCACGCCACACGCATCGTTGGCTCGCTTCATGGGTAAGCCGGTGCGCTTCCATTCATCGTACAGCCACTCCTTGAGCACGACACCACCGACTCGCGCCTCAAATACGTACTGAACGCAGACCTCTGTTACGACAGGAAAACGGCGAATCTTCTTTGTGTTTACGTTCCCTGCAATGTGCCCTCTTCCCTTGTTCCAAATATTCGCATTGACGTACCGCCAGCCGTGCTTCTCAAGAATCGGGTGGACGGCAGTCCATCCGATTTCAGAGTTCCAGAACCAAAGAACGGTGCGGGGCGTCGCATGTCTTGACCATGCGGCAACATGTGGTTCGTACCATTCTGGCAAACCAAGATGATCTGAAGTGTCGCCGTCAAATCCCAATATACCGTAGCCTCCATCAGAAATGATGGCGGTTGGTGTATCCCATGAATCATATAGATCGAGACTATTGCCCAAAGAAATGTGTAGCAGGTCATCGCTCCAGACAGCAGAGTCAGGTGTGAATTCTTCCTTTACTGCACGACCACGCCCGACAGTGCTAGTCGGTATTGCTTTGTTTTTTAAAGCCTTGGCGGTGTTTGCTGTGTTAATTGTTTCCATACGCACAAAATAACCTGTTTTGGGATATTACCAAGTCCTTTTACGTAGTAAGCACTCGTTTAGAAGGGCACGCCGCTGGCGTGGCTCAGCGTAGCAAAGCAACATTCAGTTAATTCTTGAAGAGCGCTGGAGTAACTGAGCATTACCCTGGGAGGTGATATAGGCTAATTGGCTAGGAACTATCCGCTGTGGTTTTGCGAGTGGTCCACAGAACTCCTGGTGTACACCGGTGACCTTCCCCATTGCGCGAACGTATGCCACAAAGACCGCAAGGCAGTCCGCCCCACTCGAATGCGACTTGACCTCCGGTTCGTATCTGAGGCCGATCAGAGTGCTAACGTCGGCGATGCGATCCGGAATCTTGTTATAGAGTTCAGCCGCCGCAGATGCCGATTGGGTCTCGAGGGCTACCATGCCATCAAGCATGTTAGCCATCAGGCGGGACTTGGATTAAAATGGCACCTGCGGCTCACCAATGCCTGGCGTTATCGGATTAAATGGAGGTCAGCGCGAAGGCGCCGCCGGCGCGGGTTCTTGCAATCATCCTGCCATTGAAATCGAATTGGAAGTCACTCCAGCCTGAGCTAGCGCACTGCCAAGCCGTTTGGCCTAACTGGTGTCCCTCGTGTTGATAGGCCGGTGTTTGGCTGGTCGATAGAATCTGCCGGATTCCCTCATTTGCCCATAGATTCCCTGCCTGCCTTAAAGATTGTCAGTCCGAGTATGTCGCCTTGTCTCTATGGGGATGCCGCAGGCCGTCCCTTCAATTAAGGTCATCCAATTGTGCTACATATTTATGAGCAGGACAAAGAGCTGTGAGACGGCCGTCTCCCTTGAATCCTTCTACGCTAAAGCTACGAAGGGCATCCTTGGCCCGGTCTTTGGTGGAGATTCTCTCACTATTGGATGGCCTGTCATCCGTAGCTCGGAACAAGGGCGAAGGATGGGGTGACCGACGGGACTCGAACCCGCGACAACCAGAACCACAATCTGGGGCTCTACCAACTGAGCTACGGCCACCAGCCAAGCGTGACGTTAGGCAGGAGATAAGAGAGCGTCAAGCTTCTGCCATAAGGATGTGATTCTGAGGGCGTTGACAGGAATTTTACAGAATCAACATGAGCTCAGTTATCTGTTCATCCTGTCAGCCTCTTCCTGTCCTCATCACGTCTTTGCCTAGAGCGGATGCGAACAGCATCGGGAGCGGGGCAAGAAATTTTTCATCTGCGGGGAATAAAGCCTATGAGCGGTCGTCATACGGGCCAAGTCTAGTTGACCGCACTCGGATATAGATTTTAATGCAACCTAGTAGAAATCAAATTTGAACCCAATGAACCATTATCACTCCTCATTATACTATCGAGCGACATCGCTGCTGCTCCTATTATGCCTGACTCTCGGCTATCACGTTCGCGCTGGCATCAATCAGCTTTGGATCACCGAGGTTCTGCCATCAACCGGAGAGGTCGAGGTGACAAACGTCGGGGATGAAGCTATCACGCTGCCCAACGAATTCCCGTTCTGCCACCGGTTTAATTATAGCAATCGCATTCCTGTCGGTACAACGTTCGCGCCCGGGAGATCAAGGGCGTCTACTTTGGCAGACTTAAATGCTGATGATTCCGATCTTTTTCTTTATCGGAATTTCAGATTCACCAACACCGATTCGATCATCAGCGGACTGCGCTATGGTGCGGCGACCCGGGGCGGTGCGGGTAGGATTGCCGCGAATGCCGGCATTTGGCCGAATCTGGCGACTAGCGTTGCCGGGATGGCGCAGACTCCTGTCTTCGGCAGCTTCGGAGCGGCCTCGGCGCCATCGTTGGAGGTGCGAATCACGATCGAGAATCTTGCCCCTGAAAATGGTCATTTTCTAACCCCTCTGTGGGTAGGCATTCATGACGGAAGTTTCGATTCCTATGACAGCGGGAGCCCGTCCTCGCCTGGAATTGAACGGATTGCCGAGGATGGGAATCCGGGAGTGCTGGCAGAAGAGTTTCAAGTGGCGGGAGGATCGATTGAGTCTGTGCTGAACGAGTTGGGCCCGATTGCCCCTGGAGCAGTCGCTTCGGCTCGGGTTCATCTGGATTCGACGTCCGCCGGTCATCGTTATTTTAGCTATGCCTCAATGGTGATCCCGAGCAATGACGCTTATGTGGCCAATGGGAATCCCGTGGCTCATCCATTGTTTGACGAGAACGGCAATTTCATTGAGCAAGATTTCGTGATCTTGGGAACGGCAGTGAACGATGCTGGTACGGAGGTCAATGATGAAACACTGGCGAACACGGCTTTCCTCGGTCAAGCCGCACCTAATACGGGAACGCCTGAAAACGGTGTCACTCGAAACCATCCCGGCTTCAAGCCCGCGAGTGAGGGTGGGATTCTTGCCGATCCAATGTTCGCAAACGCAGATTTTACTGCAAGCGGTTACCAGATCGCACGAATTCGGGTTGAACAGGTGATTCCACGGCCGGTTGAGGTTGAAGTCACCATCGAGAGCCTCGCGCCTGAGACTGGCACCTTTCTCACCCCACTGTGGGTAGGTTTTCACGACGGTGGCTTTGATTCCTACGATAGAGGCTCGGCATCCTCTGAAGGCATCGAACGCCTCGCCGAGGACGGGAATCCGGCAGTGCTGGCACAGGAGTTTCTGTCCAGTGCCGCTGGTACGGTCGAAGGGATCTTGAACGCCATCGGCCCAATCGCTCCGGGGGCCAGCACGTCAAAACGGTTTATCGTCGATGCAAATTCTTTGTCGAGTCGCTACTTTTCGTATGCCTCAATGGTGATTCCGAGCAACGACGCCTATATTGCTAATGGCAATCCCATGGCGCACGCCGTATTTGATAGTCAGGGCAATTTCTTGGGCGCGGAGTTCGAGATTCTTGGTAGTGCGATCAACGATGCAGGGACCGAGGTGAACGACGAGCTCCCTGAGAACACCGCCTTTTTCGGTCAAATCGCGCCCAATACCGGAACCGCTGAGAATGGTGTCAATCAAGATCACCAGGGCTTCAAACCAGCCAGCGAAGGCGGCATTCTCGCCGATGCTCGATTTACCAATGCCGATTTCACGGCCGAGGGATATGGAGTCGCCCGCATCAAGGTCGGACGCGTTGCGCCCGAACCCATCAATGTCGAAGTGATTGTCGAAAACCTGGCCCCGGAAAATGGCACCTATCTGACTCCGCTCTGGGTGGGTTTTCACAATGGCGGTTTTGATTCCTACGACAGTGGGTCGCCTTCATCACCAGGAATTGAACGCATCGCAGAAGACGGGGATCCGACCGTCTTAGCTGAAGAATTCTTTGCTTCAGGCAGTGGTGCCATTGAGGGCACACTCGCTGCCATTGGCCCCATCGCTCCAGGCGCTAGCACGAGTAAGCGATTCACCCTTGATGCCAATACTTCTTTGAATCAGCACTTCAGCTACGCCGCCATGGTCATTCCGAGTAACGATGCCTATGTGGCCAACGGCAATCCGATGGCGCATCCGTTGTTTGATGAAAATGGCGAGTTTGTGGGTGCTGAAATTACGGTCACAGGCAGTGAGGTCAATGACGCAGGCACTGAGATCAATGACGAATTGTCGGCGAACACCGCCTTCTTTGGTCAAGCGGCTCCGAACACCGGTGACGATGAGAACGGAGTCAACACTGACCACCCGGGATTCAAGCCCGTGTCTGAGGGTGGCATTCTTGCGGATGATCAGTTCAGCGGCGCAGACTTCACGGTGGCGGGGTATAACATTGCACGTATCACCGTGCGCAAGGTCGAGCCAAGACCGACTTTGGTGTCGATCACTTTTCGGAACGGCTCTTCGGAAAGTGGCACTTTTCAAACGCCGGTTTGGATTGGTGTTCACAATGGTTCCTTTGATTTGTTTGACATCGGGGAAGCTGCCTCTCCGGAACTCGAACGATTGGCGGAAGACGGAGATACCGCACCGATTAGCCGACTTTTCCAAGAAAGTGGCGCCGGATCTACCGAAACGACGGTAATCAGTGGGGGCATGATTCCGCCATTCGCACCGGGAGAATCCGCTTCCATCACGTTGATGCTGGATGCGAATGATTCCAAGGATCGCTATCTCAGCTTCGCCTCCATGGTGATTCCAAGTAACGATGCCTTTGTTGGGAACAGCGATCCAAAGGCTTATCCTATCTTCGACAATCGAGGGAATCTTCTCCGAGAGCGGATCATCATTGCCAATCTTCGAGTCTACGACGCGGGCACCGAGGTTAACGACGAGGTTCCGGAGAACACGGCGTTTCTTGCTCAGAGCGCACCCAATACAGGGACCACCGAAAACGGCACGGTGTCTGTTCATCCCGGCTTCAATGAGTCCGGGACTGGGGGCGTTGTCGATCAGGAGGGGTTTGCCGATGCCAGTATCAACGCCCCGGGAAACCAACCCTTGCAGCTATCGCTAGGCGAGGGCATCCGGATTGAAAGCATTTCCATAGACGGTAATAATATCACGCTGACGTGGTCCGGAGGGCGAGCACCGTTTACGGTGCAGGGTCGCTCGGAGGTGGCCGGAGATACATGGGAAAGTCTTTTGAGCACCAGCGATCGAACGGCCACGTTTGAGAGCTCGGGCGATCAGCAGTTTCTGAGAATCATTGAAGGCTCCGCATTCCCATCTGAAACGGCGCGGTTTTCCGTCGTCTTCAACGCGATGTGGAGTCCCTCTCTGCATCCGACGGATTTTCCGAGTAACCCTCACTTTTCCGGGTTGATCGGAGCGACTCACAATGAGGATTTGGTCTTCTGGGAACCCGGCGGAACGGCCACGCCTGGCATCGAGAACATGGCGGAAACCGGCGGCAAATCCCTACTCGACTCAGAGATTCAAACCTATACGGCTATGGGGACTGCTCAGAACTTGCTTTCGGGTGGTGGGATCGGGCAGTCACCTGGTAGTGTGTCTCTGGAGTTTGAGGCTACCCAGAGTCATCCGCTGGTGAGTTTGGTGTCCATGGTGGCCCCGAGCCCTGATTGGTTTGTTGGTGTTCACGGACTGAGTCTCCTTGTCAACGGTGATTGGGTGAATGAACTCAGTGTGGATTTGTTTGCCTATGATGCAGGTACCGACAGTGGGGTGACTTATACGTCAGAGGATCAGGATACACTGCCTCAGGGAGTGATCACGCGTCTCGAGAACCCGCCGCTTGATGGGTCGCTGGGGCTTCCGCCGTTGGGACAGTTCGTATTCACACGAATCGAGTAGGCAAGCATTCGGCATTTGAATCAGTGGTGAGCGGCACGCGATACTGAATACACCACAGGAAAAGAAAACAACGCATGGCAGAGCTGGACTTCGAAGAGATCGTCGATAAGCACTACACCATGCTGTACCGCTTTGCCCTCACGCTGACTCACAACGTGGCGAACGCCTCTGATCTGACGCAACAAACATTTTACAAGTGGGCCATCAAGGGGCACCAACTCCGTGATCCGAAGAAACTAAAAGCCTGGCTCTTCACGACGCTTCATCGGGAGTTTCTCAGCACGAGGCGGTTTGAGAAGAGTCATCCTCACTACGGAGTCGATATTGCGGAGTCCGAGATCCCGACCGTGACGGCGGACGTAGTGAACCGAATTGACGCCAGTGTGGCGGTCGCCGCCTTGGAAAGAATCGACGAACTTTTCCGGGTACCATTAGTCTTATTTCATCTCGAAGATTACTCCTATAAAGAAATCGCCGAAATCCTTGAGATCCCCATTGGGACGGTGATGTCCCGAATATCCCGGGGTCGCAACCAATTGTTGAAGTTGTTGACCGAATGCGAAGGCGAGAGCAAAGCCAAGATCGTTCCGCTCTCCCCGCAACAAAAGAATCAAGGCCTGTAGTATGGACAAAGAAGAAGCAAAATATTTGCTGCAATCCTATCGGCCGAGCGGAAGGGATGCAGAGGACCCGCACTTTGCGGAGGCATTGTCTTTAGCCAGAATTGATCCTGAGCTTCAATCATGGTTCTTCCGCCAGCAAGAAGGTTCCAAAGCCTTGAGCGAGAAATTTCAGGAAATACCCGTTCCCAAAGATCTGAAAGCTCGGATCCTGATGGGAAAACTCGAACACCAAGTTCAACACCGTTGGGCCTTCAAGCATACTCTAGCCATCGCTGTGGCTGTCCTGCTGTTGCTCACGCCCATCGCTTTTTACCTCAACCGTTTTGAACCGGCCGGACCGAAAACCTATGCAGCACTCAAGCTTGATATGGGGAACTACCTTTCTCGGTTTTTTGTTCTCGAAATGCAGAGTGAAGATCCCGATGAAATTCGCGAATACCTGAAGAGCAAACATGGGTTTGCAAACTTTAAGATTCCTGCTGCCCTAGCGAAGCATCCGGGAATTGGATGCCAGATGATTGATTGGCACGATCAGGAGGTGGCGCTCATTTGTTTCGATATCGAGCAAGAAGTGGTGCACCTTTTTATTCTGGGTCCGATGGATGCGGAGGATGCTCCGACGTCGGTGATTCCGAAATTTGAACAAGTAGACCGCTGGGCGACTTTCACCTGGAGCGAAGCCGAACGGTCCTATTTTGTCAGCACCCTGGGAGATCGCTCGTATCTGAAGCGAGTGATGGACATGGAGTCATATGGCTCGTTTTAAACCGATTGTGGGGTTGAGGGAACTGATGGATTATCGGAAATCTTAAGTGGTGCGGTAGCGTGTCTTGGAGAGTGTGGCGGTTCCCCCCAAGGCGTTGCCCACGGGTCTAGCGGAGCCCCAAGACTCGGAGTTCGACGTCGCGCTGAATTCGGGGGGGACTGATTTCCGAGCACTGGATCCACTGCAGACGGTGGTCGATATCGCCGAAGCTGAGAAGAGTAACGCCCATCTTATTGAGGAGGGAGAGGTAGAGACTGCAAGCGTAGCGGTTTTTGTCACTCTGGTCGTGGTAGTTGAGAATCCGACCGGGCTGTAAGGCACTCTCGCTGCCTTCAGCGATGAGAACGGGCATGTGATCCGCCTGGGATGACGATTTCGGTAATCGGAAACGGCAATGCAGGGGCGTTCAAAACGGACCGGACATGTTGGAGGAAAAGGGGCTCGAGATATTCTTGGTCCGCTAGCGTTTCGGGACTGAGATGATCTTCCTCAAGGGCTTTGAGATGTCGGTGCCGCCAGGCCCCTTGTAGAAGCCTTGGGATATTGTTCCAGCCCAAAGGCTTTCACACCTTTGCGAAAACCATTGATTCGATAGATATCTTGGATGCGACGATAGCGGCGAGTTCTTGGTCGGTTTTGCCCGGATGGGGTGTGGGACGCCACGGTTTTGGCGGCTTCAAGATAGTGTTCGACTGTTGCATCTTGTACGAATTGGACTTCGCCTACGTTTGAATATCCCTCTCCGCTAATTGCATCACTCACAATCAATCGATCTAGATTGAGGTTGAGACCAGTAAGGTTTTAGGTCAGGTAGTTGTACTCGGCACTCGTGAGACGCCGCAAAACGACCGATCCGGGATCGCTGGCCAAGGAACGTTTAGATAGATAGGTTTGTTCTTAGATGACTTCAACGAGGCGTTGGCACTTGCTTGGCCATGGGTTCAAGCAAGAAGCCCAGTTGCCATGATCAAGGTGTACAAGGATCCTGTGGCACAGGAAGGGCGTGCGGTGTTTGTGCTGACGAACGGATTGCTGAGATTCATAAGGGATTGTATGCCGAGCGGTAGAGAGAACGGCTATATATCCAGATCAGAGCCTGAAGAGGTCGATGGGAGTCGCCTTTGGTGACTCATGTCGCGTTGTTATTGAGGTGCGTTTTGTTGCTGGATGTGATTGCTGTTGAGGTGTGGCGAGACTCGGCGAGCCGTTACCGCCTAGATCAAAGCCCTGGTATTAAGGGGTGCCTTTCGCCAATCACGCCATGGCAAGGGCTTTCCATCCTTTGGAGTCCAGCGAAGGAGGACGGCTCGAGAGACTCTCGCCCCACCTCTTTGCTGCCGATTTCTTTTGCGCTTTATTTTCCAGTAAAACGTCTCTAGTGTTTCTTAACCTTCCCCAAGTTATGTCGGTAACGGAACAGGCCGGGGCGTTAGGGATCAAGTATTCAGGCATTGAACTTCGGTTTGCTGAGGTGGGTTCTGTGACGTTAAGCACTGCATTGCGGGCTGGCTCGGAAACGGCGGTTTACCGAACGGACCATCCGGAAATCGTGGTTAAGATCTTTGATCTTGGGTGTGGGAATCCTGAGGAGGTGAGTTACGGCCCGTACGTGGCGTACGAGTTGGAGGTGGCCAATTTCGAGGAGATTGCCCCTTATCGAGCCTTGCGTGAATCCGTGCCGAAGTACTATGGCGCCAGTCTTGATTTCGAACGCAAGTTTGCTTATGTCGGTATGGAATTCCTGGAAGGTCAGGACCTTCAGGAATGGTGTGACGCTGCGATGAAAGGAGGGTATACGGATGAATGGGTGCATGAGTTTCGTCGGGTTGTTTTTGAAACGCTGGGGATACTGGAACGATTTCATGACAACAACATCGTTGTGATTGACTTTAAGCCGGAGAACGTCTTGAGGCTTTCGGATGGCAGTGTGCGTTTCGTGGATCTAGGAGCGTTCTTTACCCCGCGTCACGTTGGTAAGACCAAAGAATACGTGTATTCCGCGACTCCGGACTATGCTGAGTTGTTAATTGACTCATCGAATGTGGAGAGTGGTGTGGCTTTGACTGAGGCTACGGATATTTTTGCCGCCGGTGTGGCTCTCTTTGAGATGGTAACCCGCGAGTCGAGACTGTCGATCGCTCCGGAAACGGCTGATGCGATTCTGGATGAAGCTGAGATTTACTTGTTTCGGGACTCGCAGATCAAGGATGTTTGGAAGGCGTATCCCCATCTTCAGGACATTCTGCCTTTGGTGATGACCCAGCTTCGTGACCGGGAACTCTTGTTCGCCGAATTTTGGCATGTGTTGAAAGGCTATCTGTCGGTTAAAATCGAGGATTGGGAGTCCTATTCACAGACCAAGAAAGATGAGCTATTGATCGCCACGGGCGAGGATTTTATCAGAGGCCATCTGCCGACAAAACTCGACTGGCTAGCCGGATTGATCGCGCGAGCGACGGTCTTTCGGAGCTTGAGAATCGATACCATCGCAGAACTGACCGCGATGGCCGGAGAACGGATTTCGCCGGAGGTTTATGAAAATTTGGAGTGCTACAATATTTTTGTGCGTTACTTACAGGATCTCGGGCAAGGTGATCGATTCGTTGAGAGCTTGAATCAGTGGGAGGTGCGTCGGCATGAGGAGAGTGGGCATTGGGCGATCAGCGGCCGATCTTGTTGCCGACGTCTGGGTGATAACGCCGGGTTTACCTTTATGGAAGAGGCGGAAACCGACTTCGATGGCCAAGCCTATTACCATATCGCCGGAGACGATGCCGGCGGACATGCCCCTGTTCCCTTGAGTGACTTGGCTCACTCACGCGTGAGCTGGGTGCTCTAGCGTGAGTCAATCCTTTTGTTCATCCTGTCTCAGTCTATTCCATGTCTGGCTCGCGTTTTCCTTGTTTCGTAATTAAGAGGGGAGATTAACCTGTCCAAGAGAGGCGGGGATCATGGTGCCCATCTATGTCGAGTTCATGCCTCTGCGGGGTATCGGCGTGTCGTGTCTTCGTCATTCGAGTCTTTGCGCGAGGCTGCTGTGTGGTTCAATCTGCTGTGCTTTGGATTCGGATTTTCTTTTTGGCCTCAATCAGTCTCTCCTCTAGCGCAACGTTCGGGCTCAACCCGCTCATTCAGACCGAAACGAGACCATCGTTTATGCGGCGAGAGATTACGCACGTTTTAGGAAGTAGTTCTTCGAGCTTCGTAGTACTATATTGAGATCGAGTCCCCAAACTTTTTTCCCTGGTACGGACATTTGGACAAACGCGAGCTGAGGTGTGATCTGCTGTCAAGAATGCGCTCAATCAGACCGCGGTGGATCAGTTGGAGCAAAGCATGTTTTCCGGGCGTTCGAGTCTCATCTCGATGTGGAATAATTTGGAACAGAACCTCAATGGGCCAAAAATCGCTTTGGGAATCCCCACCGAGACCCCATCAATACATTCGTACGAAGGATAATCAGCCGTTCGATTTCACGGTGGATGAGAGTCAGATCCGCGGCTGAGGCGGGCGGTTGGCCTTCCTTGAATCGGTTACAACAGCGGAACAATTTTCGGAATAGTTTGATTCAACTACTAGGCGAGCCGACGCGGACTGATGGCGTTTAAGGATCAATATCAAGCTCAATATTCGGAACCGAATGAGGAACATGGCGGAAACGCGGCTCCAATATCTGATTGGTGTGACTCGCGCTGCATTGGCAATCAAGTAGGTACGAGTATCTGTCTCCAATTGACTCTGGGTGTCCCGGGAGTTCGTGGCACGGATTTATTGGATGCCCTTCAGGATTCGCTGTATTGTGGCTGATGCTCGATTTGCGGTGGTTTTGGAATCCAGGGAATTGGATGAAGTTGGATTTTGGCCGCACATCAATGATCCTGAGTTAAACATGCACGAAACTTGATCTATCTCTGCCGGAGCGAGTTACGGAGATATTCCACCGTTTCTCAAGGTTTCAAAGATGCTGAGGCAGATGATGAAGGGGCCGTTGCCTGGTGTTGCCGTGGAAGTGAGTGAGGTTGTGAGAAAATGAAACATGGATTTACAGGTTGGACGGGATACGGCTCAAAATTACGTTGATCCGGCAGCATGGCGAACGACCGGATGATGTTAGACGGTGTTGGGCAGGGTATCGATGCGGATGGTAACGCTTTGATCGGGTTGGATCTGATCGAGCACGGATTCATGAATAGCGGTCTTGATCCGCATTTTGGAGAGGCTGGGCAGAGTAAATATCTTTTGCCGGTAGCACAGGTTGGAACCCGGACGGATCTCGGTGTAGGTATAGCGGCCACGATTGGCATAATCGACCAAGCCGTCTTGCGAAGTGTCGATCTTGCAGTTCTCGATCATAGTCTTGCAACGCTCCAGTGTTCGCTTTCTCTCGTGAAATCTTCGTTAGCTTCGCCCAATTCAGTCTGGGCTTGTTTGAGGAGGGTTTTGTTGTCGAGTTCGATTTGTTTCAGAGTACGTTTTGCAGAGGCGAGTTTGCCTTCGAGTTTCATCTTTTGCTTCTTGTATTCGTATTCCAACAACTCGCGGCGTTTGATAATTGCCGATGCCAGTTGGCGATTCGATCGCATGGATTGAAGTCTGGCCTCGGCCAATTCTCCATGACTTCGGTAGCCGAGATTGTAGAGTTGTTTCATGCCCTCCAGATTTGTTTCCTTGATTAGGCGGCTCGCTTCTGCTTCCTGAATGAGAAACTCAACATCTTGCAGATGGCCTTCCTAGTAGAAAGTTTCGTTCTGAGTGATCCGGTTGTCTATGGATATTTGCCTTGATTTCCGCCGCGAGCACTCGATTGGTCTCCAATATCTGACGATCAAGGCGTTCGGCCTGTGAAGCTGAATCGATCTCGACGAGAAGGTCGTCTTTCTTGACCGCTGAGCCATTTGGGATGATCCAGACGATGGGCGTTCCGTGGATCCCATCCCCGAAAACGCCATCCACTATGCAGAGTACATCCACATTCTCTTGACTCTTCCGATTGCCGCGTTCGGTGACTTTGATCGGAAGATCTCCTTTTCGGACAGTATGCTAAATGAGATTCTGATCTCCGCTGCCCACCTCCTGCTCAACATGGCGATTGCGCCAACCATCAATAGACCCCCAAACGAGAGCAGCAATACCGATAATGACTTCTTCCGTTCCAGCCTCCGGAGGCTGTCGATAAATTGGTTTAGCATATTGTTTTTGGCATCCGGCGTGAAGATCACGAGCAGGTGCCGTTGCTTCGGGTCGTATTTAATTAGGAGACTAGTCATCTGTATGACTGATTGATTACAAAAATTGTTTAAGTTCCCAACGAGGGCAGGGAGGCGGTTGGTGATGCCTTCCGTGGGATGAGGCTAGCGAAGGGTGTCCGCTCAGCACGGTTCCCTCACAACGGACATGCCAAAGTAATGATCATCCACTGCTTTCCCCACGCTCGCGACTTCCAATGCTCCTTATCCTTACCTTTTTCAATCACAGCCTCTTTCACGGTATTTTGAGGTATTCCGTAGTTCCTAATTCTCCGCGCATATCTGCTAACATCGCCCTTCATAAAACCTTCAGTTGAGGTGTATATTTAGCAGCCCCTATGCGAATGGTGGAACCGCAGCTCAGATGATGGATTTTTTTCCTTGGTGACGATCTTCCGCGGTTGAAAAAGAGGAAGGTAGCGCGCGGTTGGGCAATCGATGCGATACGTGGAAGGTCTATGCGATTGATTCCGGGAGCATCGCGAGGTCGCCAAGGTCTCAGCCGGTGTCTGTCCTCCCCGCGGGAAGAGCCAAGCGGGAGGCCGCTAAAGTAGGGTTCGATGGCTCTAGTGGAGAATCTCTTGGGACGCCGGGAAGCTTCAATCACACGTTCCGTGTGGCCGGCCCGTGACCCCTCAGACTTGATCCTAGAGGGTGAGCGAGGTCAGCCGCCGGTATCCCCTCTTTTCCCGCCTCGCTCCAAATCATCGCTTTCCAAAAATTAAACTGCGCCACTCCTGGGCCAAAGCAAAACGCTAATCGAGGCTTGTCAAATAGTAACCGGCTTCTAGCCTCTATTTTGGCTACAGTTCTCCATGAGCCAATGGAAAACGTTCAGATCATTCTCGGCGAGCCTCAGTCCTAGCACGGCAGTGCTGAGAATGACTTTTTTGGGTCTAGTTTGTAACGGTGAACCAGACCCCAGGCCCCTTACGGCCTTCTCTAACGAGTATTTCCTTATCCATTTTTCATTTTCCTAGTTTTCCCACATCCGGTGATAAGAAGGATTGATCATTCGGAGGGGAGACTGGAGATCTTCCTCTCCGTACCTTTTGTTTAATATCTCCGACCATGCCGGGTGCCCCTGTAACCATGTGAGCTACGATAAACGTTATTATAACCAGCGACAGCAGTATTGCTAACGCAGTTATGCCTTCGTTATGTTTACTGTCTGTAGAGCTTTTGCTCTATAAACAGGTTTATTGACCAAGCAAACTTGAGAGAATGGCCAAAATATTGAGGAATTACCGAGCCAAAATGCTCCTCCACTTCTGCAAAAAGGAAGAGTGA
The DNA here is from genome assembly GCA_024761205.1 of Limisphaerales bacterium. GTDB lineage: Bacteria > Verrucomicrobiota > Verrucomicrobiia > Limisphaerales > AAA164-E04 > UBA2970. The sequence continues at coordinate 20,637 of JAMASS010000020.1, read as the reverse complement.
AGTTTGCGGTATTTCGGGGTTAGTATTTGCAAATGCAGTATTGCCATTAGTGCTTGGTTTTGGGACCTAGCTCGAAGATTATGGCCTAGCCGAAAGATAATCCGCAGGGAGAACAGAGCAACGCATGTTTGCGCTAGTAATCAAAAGGCGAGGATGCCCTAGATTGGAAAAGAGGCATTACTAACCCAATAGCGACGGAGCCCTGTGCGTGATCAAACGCAGCTGTGTCCCACATTGTTCATAAATAAACCTTTAGGTTTAGGAAGGCTCGGCTAGGGAAAATCATTCCCGTATCCCGCAAAAAATCCCAAAAGTCTCCCCCGCCTCAAAAGATCGCCCTAGATCTTACGGATACTCCTACAGAAGGCTTTACGAAATTTGGTCGATTTTGGAATTGGGTCGGTAAAAAGAACAGTGAAGATGAGCGTTAAATTGTTTTGGAAAGGAATGTGGTATATATATGTTCCGTTTGGTTGGCGAAGGAGATGTTGGCCCGAATTACCTACTGCGAACGGTGGTTGAGCGGGATCGTCAATTCCAACTGCTATATCGTAATAAAAAGATCATCGCTGTTGAAGCCTATTATCTTTTTGTTGAGGCGCTGAAAGTCAGTGCGTGTCGGACGTTGATTTGTGGCTCCTCTTTTTAGAGTTGGAGAGGAGTCGAGGTATAAAGTATTTTAGCCGAGAAATCTCTCTTCGTTCTTCGTGTGTTCATTGATACCGTGAAGGTTGTGTTCTCAGGATTTCTTTTTAGCTTCGATGGTATACCGCTTAGGTATAATGCAGGTTGTTACAGTTGGTCAAATAGTCAATGTGAATCTGTGCTTGAGCACTTGAATGATGAACGTTGCTATACTCGCTCGTGACCGGCTCTCGGTTTTCCTGTCGAACGCAGAGGGTGTTTGCCAGTGGGGTTTGGCATTTGCCATGAAGAAGGAAAATGGTCGGGGCGGCCGGACTCGAACCGGCGACCTTCTGAACCCCATTCAGACGCGCTAGCCAGGCTACGCTACGCCCCGAACCATGTGGGAACCACGGTGCACATATTAGACGGCGTTGATGGTTTTTCAACATTTTTTGGTATGCGAGTGGATGAGTGGACAGGATTCACAGAATCAACATGATTTCTCTTATCCTGGCGATCCTGTAAATCCTGCCTCAACGATTTCTCGGGTGATTCGGGGATATTCGCGCGATTGACAAATTGGTGGCAGCGTCAAAGGTTATGCGTTTAAGGTGATTGGTTTTCATGGGCTTGATTGAGTCAGTCGAAGCGACTATTTGTCGGCAGCAGCTTTTGTCGGATGGCGATGCCGTTTTGGTGGCGGTGTCGGGTGGAGTAGACTCAGTGGTGCTGCTTGATTTGCTGGGGAGGTTGGCTTCAAAGCATGGATGGAAGCTTACGGTCGGGCATTGCAATCATCAGCTTCGGGGGAAGGCGAGTGAGGGGGACGAGAGGTTTGTTCAGGAGGCGGCAGAGCGAATGCAGCGGGATTTTGTTTGCGAGCGGGTTGATGTCCAGGCCGGGGGGCGTGAGAAGGGAATCTCTGTTGAGATGGCTGCGCGGGATGTGCGGCATCGGTTTCTTGGCCGAGCTGCCGAGGAGCGGGGAATTGGCAAGGTGGCGTTGGCGCATCATTCCGATGATCAGGCGGAGTTGTTTTTTCTTCGAATTCTTCGGGGAGCGGGTTCCGCCGGCCTTGGGGGAATGAAGGGAATTGGTCGGTCGCCGTTTGTGCCATCGGTTGCTTTGATTCGGCCGCTCTTGGAGCAGAGTAAGGGGGTGTTGTTGGCGTATGCCGAAGAGCGGGGTTTGAATTTTCGTGAGGATGAGACGAATCAAAGCACGGATGTTTTGCGGAATCGGGTTCGGCATCAGTTGTTGCCTCAGCTTGCGAAGGATTATTCGCCTATGGTGTTGGAGAATATATTGCGGTCGATGCAGGTCCTTGCGGATGATCATCAGTTCGTGGAGGATCGAAGTCGCGCGTGGCTGGAGGGAGAGATGGCTGGTGGTTTCCCGGAATTGCCGTTAGCTCTTCAACGAGAAGTGTTGCGTCTGGAATTGCTCAGACTCGGCATCAAGCCGAGTTTTCGACTAATCGAAGACCTTCGGGTGGCCGATGTAAACCTATCCGTCATGGCTCCGGGAGGCAGGCGCTTGTGCCGGGATGCCAAAGGCGTGTTGGTTGATGTGGTTGATGAAGATTTTTCATTCTCAGATGCAGAGACATTGGTTGATCTTTCGATTGGTGATCGGGCAGTATCGTTTAGCGGTTTAGAGCTTTGGTTTGCTCTTCGGGCGGCGGGTGATGGCTCGCTTAGAAAGGATTCGGGAGCGGCGCTGGAGTCTTTTGATGCAGGCGCCTTGGGTGCGGCGATTCGCTTGCGTCATTGGCATCCCGGGGATCGTTTCCAACCGATCGGTATGAGCGGAAGCATCAAGCTGCAGGACTGGTTCGTTAATGAGAAGGTGCCAGTGGAGGAACGCCGCCGTCGAGTGGTTGGCGAGAGTCAGGAGAGAGGTTTGTTTTGGGTGGAAGGGATGCGGATTGGAGAGCGTTTCAAAGTCACATCTGGTGCCGAAGGTATCGTACAGATGGAATGGGTGCGTCGGGAACAATTTTGATGTGGTTTTCTTTTGCTTTTTCCCGGGGGCTGTTTCAATGATTGGGCCATGACATCGCCCCTTGCGGTTTTGTGTTATGAAAAGCTTCTCCCCGGTAGTCAGATGGTCGCTCGCCTTGAGGATTTGGCGTATCGCGTTGAGGTTTTGAATGACGCCAAGCAGCTTCTGAGTGTAGCGCAAAGGGTGAGGCCGATTGTGGTTTTGGTTGATATGGTCTCGGAGTCGGGCGATGTGGCGTCCTCTATCAGGGTGCTGCGGGAGACGGACGAGACATCGCATATTCCGGTGCTTGCGTTTGCGGCCAATGAGGATGAGGAAGCGCAAGCGGCGGCTCGCTCGGCAGGAGCGGATTTGGTAGCTGTGGAAGAGGCGATTCTTGATCAGCTTCCGTCGCTTTTAGGGCATGTTTTGGAGTTAAAAGAGTGAAGAAAGTGGCCGATAGGGCATGGCAGTACCGGTAGTCAGGTTAGATCAGGGCATTCACGTGATGCATCTGTTTTATCGGATGGATCGGACGGTTTGGGCCGATCAAATGGAAGGTGTTTCGGCCAATGTCCGAGAGAAATTGGAGGCTTTGGTGGCAGCCAATGCTAATCCGTGTCAGCCGCGAATTGTTTCCTTTGTGAACGTCGGAGGCAAGGCGGATCTGGTGTTCATGATTTACGCTGAGGAGCTTGCTAAACTCAGCGAGCTGCACCGTGAATTGGAGGGTTGTTTTCCTCCGGACGCCATTGATTTGGTGTATAGCTATCTCAGCGTGACGGAGCTTCCGGAGTACGTGACGACCGAGGATGATTTGAAGCGGATGATCATCGGCGAGGAGAACCTGGAGGAAGGGACGGACGAATTTGCCGCGCGATTCGACGGTTACAAGAAAAAGCAGAAGGAATATCAGCATTATCGGCTGTATCCGGAGCTTCCTGATTGGGAGGTAATGGGATTTTATCCCATGTCCAAGCGGCGAAGCGGTGTCGATAATTGGTATGCGTTGGATTTTGATACGCGCAAGAAATTAATGACGGGCCACGCCAAGGTAGGCCGTCAATATGCAGGGCGCATTTCGCAGCTGATCACGGGATCGACGGGGCTTGATGACTGGGAATGGGGGGTGACCTTGATGGCGCATCAAGTGGATGCCTTGAAGGAGATTGTCTATGAGATGCGCTTTGATGAAGTGAGTGCTCGGTATGGAGAGTTTGGTCCGTTTTATGTGAATCTGAGGATGGATCTCGGCGGTGCTTGGGAGCATTTGAAGCTATGAAAAATTTTTGGGGCAGTGAAGTGCTTAATGTCGAGCAAGTTTGGCATTGAGCACTAACAGGGGCTTGGCGTTAACATTGGGAAATGGTTACGCTCGCACATGAATTCACAAGATTTTTGCCCAAGTTATCTATGTGGTTTAGGGACATCGGCCAATTTTCAGAGTTGTAAAATTTCTCGCCGAATCGAGCGTAGGGCTTCAGTAGTGCCGTTTAGGAGACATGTGTTATGTCCAGCGGAAAAGTAAAATGGTTCGACAATAAGAAGGGATTTGGATTTATCATTCAGGAGGAATCCAGAGCGGATATTTTTGTGCATCACTCTGCAATTAACGGTGATGGCTTTAAGACTCTCAACGAGGGTGAGGTAGTGAATTTCGAGATCATTCAAAGCGACAAGGGATTGAAGGCGCAAAATGTTCAACGCGGTTTCGTTCAATAGGTCGCGTGTTGAGAGCAGATTCTCAATGAACAGGCTGAGTGATTAGTGGCAAACAGGCAACATTGGAAGCGGGTTATTCGCTGGAGTTTCCCGACCGAATGATCACTTCGCTCTACATACACGTTCCGTTTTGTGCCAAAAGGTGCGAGTATTGTGCTTTTTACTCCGAACCGGTCAAAGGCGGGCAGATGGATCGGTATGTCTTGGCGTTGATTCAGGAAATCGAATCACAGGCCCAGTTGGTGGCACCAAAGACCGTCTTCTTCGGAGGGGGAACTCCGTCTCTTTTAACCTTGTCCCAGTGGCGGCGCATCTTCAAGAGCTTTGCGGCCGTGGGCTGGGGCTCGATTGAGGAGTTCACGGTCGAGTGTAATCCGGCGACCGTGTCCGCCGAAAAAGCAAGGCTTCTTCGAGATTGCGGTGTGAACCGAATTTCGATGGGCGTGCAGTCCATGGACGAGCACCTTCTCGATCAACTGGGACGAGTGCATTCCCGAGCGATGGTGTTTCGTTCCTTTCAGATTCTTCGAGACGCGGGTTTTAACAACATTAATCTGGATCTCATGTTCGCGCTTCCCGGCCAAACCTTGGCGGTTTGGGACTCGACCTTGACCGAGATTCTGGAGATGGGAAGCGAACATCTTTCGTGTTACGAAGTGATTTACGAGGAGGATACACTACTCTTTGAGCGCCTGAAGGCGGGAGAATTTGTGATTGATGAGGATTTGGCGGATGAAATGTATCGGTTGCTGGTTGAGAGGCTGAACGCAGCAGGTTTCAAGCAGTACGAAATTGCCAATTTTGTCCGCTCATCGAGCGTTCCTGCTGATGGATTGCCGCAGTACGCTTGTCATCATAACATCAATTATTGGGTGGGTGGGGAGTATCTTGCGCTGGGGCCGGCGGCGGCAGGCCATATTGATGGTCAGCGCTATCAGAATTGGTCCAATGTGGATCTTTATTGTGATGCGGTAGAAGAGGGGAAGTTGCCTCGTGACCCCGGGGAGCGGTTGAGTCCGCTGGCAAAGGCGTCGGAGACGGCGGCATTCTGGTTGCGGATGAATCGAGGGGTCGATCTGGATGCCTTTCGACGCCGCACCGGGTTTGACTTTGAACAGAATTGGGCTAAGGAGCAGGAGGCTTTGGTGGTTAGAGGGTGGGCTGAACGTCACGAGAACTTTTTTCGGCTGACTGCCGAAGGCTTCCGCTTCGCCGATGCTGCAGGTGCTGAGCTGCTGCGCACAGCCAGTGCGGAGAATCAGGCACCAATGGCATTGAATTGAGGCTTGAGCCCAAAAAAGCTTTCTTCGAAGGGCTGTTGGAGCTCGCGCTTCTAGAGAACCTCTGAACCAGTATCCGGCGTGCAGGCTCAAGGCGCAAAATTTGCCGGCAACGCTGGTGGTGCCTCAAAAGTCTGGCACATGCAGCGCCTCTCCTTCGCCGAACGTTTCGCAACCGCACGCTTCAATTCACGCAGATGTGCTCTGTGCTCGTCTTGAGCGAAGGGTCGGTCGGGAAAACGGGTAACGGAACGCGCTGTCTCCCCACTGCATGATCAGCAAACCGCAGGCGGAACCGGCTCCGCCAACAGGAGACTTTCAACCATGAGTTTGCTGGACGAGGCGGCCGTGGATGGCGCTTACGGCGAGAGGGGTCGCCATCTCTTTTCGGCGCTGCAACGAACATGCTAGTGGGAGATTGGTGACGTTGAAGTCCGTGACTAAGACGAGAGGGCTCCCCTCCCTAGCAAGGCAAAGCAATTTTCGGAGACGATCTCGGCGTTGAGCATTTTCAGTCCGTCGGGCAACCGTAGCTTCGGTTGGATGGGGGCGTAGGTGACCAAAATTCCCTGGTGTGTTGGGCTGGCTTGCAGACACCTCGCCATAAGGTTGGATGATGCTGGTGGAGAACGATTGACCTTAGACATCTGCGGGGCGGATTTTGCACAGCTTGATCCAGATTAGCTACCGGTTTCGGATGTCGATCGCAACCTGTTGGTTTTGGGTGGGTTCCGAGGTGGTGAGGGGCGCTTTCGGAGCGATTGAGCTCGGATGCGGGATGGCGGGTTCCCGGAATGGGTAATGAGGTCGGAGAGATGGTGAACTGCGGAAGACGCGGAGGGGTTGCTAGTAGGGGGGCTACGCGACGATTGGCGAGATTTTCCTGAGTCGCCGCGGGCCCATTTGCCCGAGTTCACAGTTCTTTTGAAGACTCATCCAGAATTCCGTCGAAGCGTCCAGCACGCGGGGGAGTTTGACGTATATCTTAGTCCCCGATTCCCTCGACATATCTCGTTGTTGATTATTTTCGGTAAATATACCGGACGAGGGAGGCTTGAGTGATATTCAACTCGGCGATTTCATCTTGAACGATACAACCTAGATGTAAGGGACTGGTGTGAGACATAGATAATAGTCTTTGGCTAATGATAGTCGAGAATGTCAACTTCACGGGCCGCATTTTCACGCTATTCGAAACATATATTACACTGATCATTGATACGGATACTAAACTGATCTTTTCTGTTCTCCTTCAGGGCATCGAGGCGACTTCCCTTGAGTGTTGTTAGATCGCTCAATGAGTCCGCCGCATGAAGATGTGCTAGTTTGATTCGCGCTTTGTCATGTTAGTTGCTAGGTAGAGCCGTCGAGATTCTTTGGAATTGTAGCCTGCATTGATGTCAAGAGTTGCACGATTCCGTAATAACTTGATTGCTGTTGACAGTAATCTACACCGGATACCGGTAAACCAGGCAAGAGTGGCGAGGAGGTGGACTACTGAATACGCTGAATGTGCAGAAAGAGAGGAAGCCGTATCTTCGTTCCGTGTATTTAGTAGTTCAAATATTTCAAAGAGCTACCGAAGACTCGGCAGCTTTTGGAATAAGGGAATGAAGTTACCCTTTAGTTGCGGTCGTCGATCGATCGACGATTGGAGACTTGGTTCACAAGTGCCTGTGGTTTGGTGGTGCCGATTTGTTCTGGTGAGTCGCTGTTGCAAGATGGGAGAGTCTCTGGGGCCGGAATTCCGTGCGCCGCATCCCCGGCGATATTCACCCGCTCATTCCATTGTTCTGATCTAGGAGAGAAGGGCTCGACACAAAGTCTCGCCTCACTTATCGAATGCAAGTTTGCTCGGGGTTTGATTCTACGACATGGCGGAGTGAGTATTTCAACTGCTCAGCGATGTTTCAGTCTGATGATCAAAAGTCTCGAAGTCTGCTGACGGCTCCGCTGGTAGCCGCCTAGGTGTTGATGGCTTGACCACACCGGAGCATCGCACTCAAAGTCAACCGGAATTGCGGACGAGGCGAGAGCTGATTCACGAGATCTCTGGCCTATGGCTCAGGCGGTGTTCGGCGGTAGCGCGAATATTTGAAGTCGAGATTCAGGAATGATCTGGTTTTCGGTCTGTGGCAACAATTGGGGGGGCGTTGTCTCAGGAATGACTCGCCGCGAATGCGGTGATCTAGGGATTTCGCGATGACCCTTTCTCAAATTCCCTATTGATGGAAACCTTCGCAGGGAAGTCCATGGAGTCGATGGCCGATGTGGTGGACCTTATGTGGAAACACTTGAGGGCATCAATGCCAAGTGGCGTGCATTTTTGGCGAAGCAACCACGGCGAAAACAATCTGATGATCCCGTCCGCAAGCAGCTCTGACAATCCTTGTATTGCACTGAAACCACGGAAACAATCACGGTCGAGAAAGTCGATAGACTTTTGTACATTAGGGATAGCCCGGTCGATCATTGTCTGTGGTCAGACTCTGGAGCCCAAGACGCATTGTCAGGGGAAAAGCGTCGAACTTGTCGGTTTGCGACGCTTGGGAGGGGTGGGCGAAGGGGTCGGTTGGGGATAATTTGCGCGTTTCAAACGCACTACGACCCGCCGCTCTCCCCGCATAACGCCGACAAGAGCGCCTTTTCCGCCATCACAAGGTTAGCCGGAGCGCGCGCCACTCACGGTCAATGCACATTCTCCCTCAAGCCCCGATAGCAAACTTTCGAGTAGCCGGACCGACGCTTGATGACCCTGCACACGCGCGCTGCCTGCTCGACTTCGTTCGGTTACGGAGCCACTCGAAGCGACGTCAAAAACCGATACTGCGACCCCTTCGCCTGCGCAAGGCATCATTCGAGCTAGCCGCGCCTGCTGCATAGGCCCCACATTCGAGTCTTCCCTCCGTGAAGTCAGCTGCCTTCGCCCATGGCCCCTTTTGCTGATTGAATCACAACTTCCTCCACTCCAATAGCGCGCCTTCATCCTCAAGGGCCGCTGATTGCCCCTTCTATATCTGTCTCATCGCCGGGTTTCGCTCCCGGCACCGTCTCTCTCTCGCCGATTCTGGATCGGCTCTGGGGCTGTGATAATGCCCCGCGCGCGGGCCGCAAGGGTGCCGCGGTTCAACCGCGCTCCGCTCCCCCCTCCGAGGCATCCCCTCCCCAGCCCGAACAGCCCCAAGACCCCCGGCCCGGCAAAAATCCGACGCCGCAGAATATCCGCCGGGCTCATCCACTCGACTCTATCCCAAAACAATACAATCTCCTTGGCCCTCACTATCAGCCATGATTCCCGAAGGATTGGTGGCATACTGTCTTGGTCGGTGCTTGTTCTCCCTCTTTCGGCTCTTAGGCTAGTAATAGCATCTAAAACCCCTCCGTTATGCTTTGCAGTCGCATTGGCAGAACAAACGGCGTATTGGACGTTTTACGTTCAGGTTTTGAAGAATGGCGTTGGGTGATTAACGAGGAAAAGAGAAGAATGTGCTATATAAATAGAAATCAATTCGTCAGTGATTTGGCTCGGTGACGGGATGCTTCAATAAATAAATTATAAATCGGATCTTATGTCATTATTCACATAGGGGTCGGTTCTCGGGATTTTACAGTTTGGAAAGAAAAAGAACAATCGACCGGAAAGCACAGTAAACGGTGAAAAAGTGGATCAAATAGCCAAGCAGAGGCTTGATGGGACGTGGGCATAATTTCCCGCTAGCTAAGCCAACGGAAGCCCAAAAGCCAGCTGCTTTGCCTAAGCAAAGGTCAACAAATCTACAGCATCGAGCTTTGTTTGACTGGGAAACTGCTAAAGCGGCCGCACTGGTCTGAATGCTTGATGACGTTCGCATTGTTTATGAATAAATAGAGGATAACGTCAATAGCTATTTGGATTCATTGGATGAGATAGGGTTGGCAAGAGTAGAAACGCATTCACAGACTCTAATACAAAGGTCGATTGAGCAACTGGCACAGGAAATGACCGACGAAGAACGGAATTAACTAGAAGAAAGAATGCGTCAACCTCAAGCCCAGGGATTTGGAGAAAAGTAATGCTGTTCCAATCGACGAATAACCTTCGGGTCAGCGATAATCTTATAGCGAAATCAGAAGCGGTCAGAAAGCAACTAGCGGAAGCGACCCTTGAGACATTTAAGTAAGCGGAATCAGAAGCGGCTGATTTGAAAGCCTTGATGCAAGTGATCCCTTAAACTGTTTCACAAGCCCAACTAAAACGATTCAAAAGATACCATGAACCAGCTCAGTCCGATCTGTGATCGACGGAACTTCCTGGGGCAAAGCGCACTTGGCTTTACCCTGTTCACCACACTAGGTCTCTTTGCAGAGCATCTCGTGCAAACGCCGGACACCGCTGAAGGGCCGCTCTCTCCAGACAAAATGCTGCTCAACACCGACAACGACCTGCTGATCGTCAACGACTCCATTATGCCTGCTGTTGACGAAGTGACCTATCTCCATAGCCACGTGTTTAGCACCAGCGATGCTCTCATCCGCAATGCGTTCGTCGAAATCTGGCAAGTGGACGGCACCGCCTCCTACTGCACGCCAACGGATGCAATCCCGAGGGACACAACACCAATTTCCAAGGCTATGACCGTTTCCTGACCGATTCGCAGAGTCACTATTACTTCCGCACGATTAAACCCATTCTCGGAGTATTGCGGACGCCTCACATTCATTTTGCGGTAAGCAAAAACGGCCAATGAATTTTCACCACCCAAATGCTCATTAACGGCCACAAGGATAATCTTTGCGATGGCCTCTGTTGGTAGGTGAGTAACCTGTTAGCTTGGGAATCGATCCTCGGATCAAAGATTGATGTCCTCAACGCCAAATTCGACGCCGTTCTCGGAAGAACTGCCGAAGAATTGAAGAACGGCACGATCCAAGGCAGGATTGCGAAACTCCAGATGAGTGGCTTTGACAATCGACACTAGGCAGGAAATTGAATGATAAGAAGCGAGAGAGAAAGCTTATGAACCCGAAACAACTCGTCGTTGCTGCCGTGGCGATTGCCCTCACGACCGTCCCGTCGCTAGCCAAAGAGGGAGCATCGAATAACACCGCTCACAAACAGCGTTTTCTCGAGGCCTAGCCTGGACAGAAATCAAGGTCAGCATCCGACGACCCGCGAGTTGCCGGGGCAATTCATGAGTTTGACGAAGCGAGCGGATGCCGGCAACAATGGGTCGCCATAAGGCCGAAATCCAAGCGATGCTCAAGCAGGAGATTGCCGGCAATGAGTACGGGTGGTGGATTCAATCTAGTTGCGCATCATGGGCAATATGCCAACGAAGACGGCAAGGTGATCCAAGACGATCTCCCCTCAGTTCATGCGGCGAATCTTAGACCGAGCCGACACCAACCAAGATGATGCCATCGACAAGAAGGAAGCTGAAGCAATAGCCCAGCGGTTTTCAGGGATTCCTCCCGGGTCGCGACAGAAGTTATGGTGGTCCGAATTGGTGCCCAACCCAGCAGCCGTGAGCGTACCGACCGCCGAGAACGCCTCCAACGTCCGTAGGCCGACTAGAGACCTGAGGCACCCGGTCGAACGCTTTATGTCCCATCTGCCGAGATTTGACCTCCCACAATGGCCCGGAGCGACCTCTCTCGATTTATCCCAAAGCCGCTGATTCAGCTTCACTTTGGCACACAACTACCAATGGCCAAGGTCTCTCACGTCGGAACGAGAGCGCCAATCAACCGCCCGCAGGCACTCACCGATTACTCGATTTGCACCCATGGAATGGTGCTTTTAGAGTGCCTACTACGAAGCAACTTCGTTTGCCAACAGAATTGCTTCGGATCGACAGTGCTAGGCAGAAATCGGAAACTGAACACTTCCCAACAGAAGCAGGAGCCCCAGGACCGGAAATCTCACACTCGACCAAATTACCGAGAAACAGAGAAGCGGCTGGCGGAACAATAGGCGGCCAGGCATCTGTCCCGAGCAAAAGGAAACTAGCACGGCAATTTGCTTTCTCGGGTTGATTCTTCCGGGTTCGTTCGCTTTGACCGGATCGATCCGGGGAAGCAGCCAAACATCCTCATCATCATGGCCGATGATCTGAGCGCAGAAAACCTAGCTTGCTACGGCAATGCGGTCTACTCGACGCCGCACCTGGATCGCGTAGCTGCTGAAGGGCTCAAACTGGGAAATACAAGAAGCAAAGCGAAGAAATCTTTGGTCCGAATTACTATTGCGATTTTCTGATTGTATTTCATGGAGCGCAATCGAAAGCGTCCGTTCTTTGCCTACTTTGCCCATGGACCTGATTCACAGCCCGTTGATCATGCCTCCCGGTGATTAGAAAGCGGCTGAAGCGCAATACCCAAAAGGCCTTGGAAAGAAAAGGCGCATCGCCGGGCAAATGGTCCACTATATGGATGCGATAGTCGGTAGGCTGTTAGGCAAACTCGAAGAACTCGGACTCGACGAAACCACACTGGTGATTTTCACCGGAAACAATGGAACCGCGGGGAGCTTGGTCAATCAATTGGGGGATTTTTACCTGCGCGACGGCAAACGCAGTTTTGCTTGCACGCGGACGGCCGCTTTTATGATGCCCCGATCGTCAGCAATAAATCTCGCGACAGCATGAGCGTAGTCAGCGATTCCGAGTGATACGGGAATGCTCGACGACGGCTTCAGTGTCGGCTAGATGAATTCATGGTGATCAAACAAACCGACACGCCCTGCACCATCATTCCCTTCGGGACCAACGGAGATAACTTCAAAAACACCCAGGATAGGGCCCTCAAAGGAAATCTCAGAAACAAAAAGCAAAGAAACGGCCGAACCAAGACGATGATCCGACGACTCAACGTCATCCGGGCGGGCCTGATCTCCCAACTTGATCACCACATTGAGTGGTTAAGGCGTGCCTCGAAAATTAGCGATCGACAACCGTTGATAAACCCCGTCCCTGCCCTAGGGCTCTCGCAAGCGACGCGGTCTCCCTTAATCGTCGATTCCCGCACTACCGCCACGGTCTGTCCGTCGCGAATCTGTATCACCACGTCCGCTAGGCTTTTCCAATCGGCAGACACCTAGCCAGAGGGCCGATGCCAAAAGCAACCCATGTTCGCTGCCCCGTCCCCGAGAGCATCGCCCACCGACACGGATGCCGGCCGACTACCCGTCCCTGTCTGCCACAAGACGTTGCCGTCCAAATCAAAGGCACCCAAAAAGATTAACCCTCCCCGATGCGTGTTGCTCGGAAGTGCCATGCACACAGCGGTAGACAAGAAAATCGCAGCGGCCATCCCCGTTCAAATCACCTATTCGAAGATCGCCTCCAAACCGATACCCGTCACCAGCGATTCCGAAATCGCGAGTTCCCAACACAGGATTGCACCCAATTCACGGTCCGCCTTGACCGTTGGGCCGACAGCGGCCCTAACCACCAAAACGACGACAAAGAAACAATACCACGCCTTCATCGAAAACCGCACTCGCAGACAACGTTGATACGGTTGGTCGAGCGTGCTCGAGAGTCGCCGTCCCTTACGGTATTCCGATCAGGGAGCAATGAAATTTGAGCTGACACCTACTGCTAAAATAGGTGTTTCGCGATGGTCAATCCACTACTAGAGCAGCTGGTCTTCCTCGATCGCTAACCACACAGGCCCCAGCCGTGGGCAACCGTTGCTCGGATCAATGTCAACGCATCAGTTTGACCCCGTAATCATTGGTCGGATCTCGGTAAATGGAATGAATGTGTTGCCCGTCGCCGCCCATGTTTTGAGGAGCGACTCAATATGCAGCGTTGGGCCCTGAATCCGATAGTAGGCCGCCCTGCCCTCAGCCACCGGGCCTGCCCATGCAAACCAGCTTTCATCCAGCTTTTCGCGGATCTCATTCATTCTCTTTTTGGCTGCGTCTTCGTGCACAATTCTCGCCCATTCACCAATGAGATCAAGCAACATGTCACGCTGTTTGGTTGTAAATGTGGATACTTTCACTCCCTCCGAGGCGATCTTTCTTCCGTCTTCTCCTGCACCCAGGACGAGATCACGAAAGCGAGAACTAAGAATTGCGGCCTCGCGTTGTTCCGCATCTAGCGATTGCATCAGGGCAAGTGCCTTGTCCACTTCGTCGGCCATTGGCTCAACCGTTTTCCCATTCCAAGAAAATCGCGCCGGCTGAACCGCGATGAGCGAGGGCGTGAGAATGCCTTCGCTTCCTTTGATCATTACGTTAATGGCTAAATGGTGTCCTCCAAACTGTAACATCCAGGGATCTATAGGAGATGGCTCGCCTAGAATAGAGATATAGTACTCGTCCCGGCCAAAAATGAGAGCTAAACCACTGGCCAATATAAGTGGCCGGGGCGGACAGAAAGGCAAGCCGCTATGGTTATTGGAAGTATGGAGACGACCGTTTATGGCTGTGGAAATGGTTGGTCATGCTCGTTGGCGTAATTTTATCCTTTCCCCTATTTCTGAACGCGCTCATTCTTGCCACCGGCGTCTTCCTCGTCCAAGTGACCCGACGTCGCCGACAACTCGCGGCGGAACAGATGCGATTCGTTGCCACCGTCTCCCACGAGTTGAGAACTCCGCTTGCGGTGATCAGTGGGGCAGCTCATAACTTGAAGACGGGCATTGTCAAACATCCCGACCGAGTGAGGCGCTATGCGGGACTCATCGACAAACATGTTCAGGAACTCTCGGAGTTAGTGGAACATGTGTTGGCGTTCGCACGGCGGGGAGGCACAACTGCAGCGCCTAGCCAGGGCGAACGACTCCCTCTTTACGCTGTGCTTGATGCTGCTGTCGAGTCAAGTGGCCGCGAAGTGGAACAGGCAGGGTGCACGTTAGAATGGATGTCGCACCCGAGTCTTTCAGAGATTTTCGTCGTTGGTGATGCGGCGGCACTGACCCGAGCCTTCTGCAATCTTGTGATCAATGCGGCGAAACACGGAGCGTCCGGTGGTTGGATAGGTATCAGCGTGAGACAAGAAGAGGTCGGCGACAGTCAGCGTGTTTTCCGAGTGGATATTGCCGCTCGGGGACAGGTTGCCGACCGGGTGGTTGGCCTTCGCACGGGGGGCGGACGACTATCTTGCCAAACCTTTTGATCCAGAAGAGCTCTTGGCTCGGGTCGAGGCCCTGCTCCGACGGACTCAGAAGGCCGGATTGACGCCGGTAACACAGCTAAAGTTCGGACGAATTACGGCTGACTTCGGCACGACCAGTTTTCAGCGTGACGGCGAGGAGCTTCGGCTGACCAGCAAGGAGGCGGAGTTCCTTCGACAACTCGTCAATCATCGGGGCCAAGTGATGTCCCGAGAAAGATTACTCAAACTAGTTTGGCCCAAGCAAACGCACATCACTATCCGCACGGTGGATGTGCACATCGCGTGGCTTCGAAAGAAACTAGAGGAATGTCCGAATATCCCAAAACACATTCAGACCGTTTGGGGCGAGGGCTACTGTTTCAGAATCTAAGTTGACCAGGACTAGCGAGGGTTGAAGGCTTTGTCGGTCACCTTCAATGTCTCCCTTCTCGTTGCGTGCAAGGGGGAGTCAGTGGCCTTAGGGTGGGCGAATCAAGGATGACTAATGCTGCGACTGCTCCAGACGGACGCTTGTCCTTAACACTCCTTAACATGACATTGCGGGCGCCCAATGGCTAGCTTGGCCGACAGAGAAACGCAGAAAGAGTTTTATGCACAGACACCGACCAGATATTGCCGCACTAATGCACCCCCTGACGCTTGGCCGACCCTACCAGCCGTTGGCATCGCAGCCACTGTCATCACCATTAGGCTTGATCTTCAAGATCGAGCTGAGAGCAGTCTGAGCGGTAACTCCAATCAAGACGCTCAGCTAAAAAGAAGCGACAACCTTCGGGATTGAACGCCAGTGACCAATCTAACCCTTGGCAGCGAGCCAACCATCATTGCAGATGATGTCCCTGAAACAATCAGAGGTTCTTTCGGGCCGTTGAAAGGACCGATGGCGCGAGCACCACGGATAATATCCTGTCCGCGGCTGAGACCCTCGAAACTCTGGATGACACGCAATGGCAAGACCTCATCTATCCTATTGATGATACCAGGCAGTTGAGAAAATGGTCGAACCTCCCCACCAGCCTCTTTCAGCACAATGAGCTGCACGTGAGCGATCTGAACTGATGTGATGTGGAACCTCTTGCAAGCACTCCTTAATTTCGGAGGATTCGAGAAAATCAAAGCAATCTTTGATGGCGACGAACTCCTTCGAACCCAAGACGGCGGACGGGAACGTCTGAGGTTCAGTGAAGACGAGTACTATCTTTCATTTCTTGGCACGCCGTCCGTGACCGAACCCTGGAATCGTCCAGTTCGGCAGGCATCACCTCGTGGTCAACCTGACGATGAAAGACAACGAGGGCGCGCTGACGCCCTCACTCATCGCCGTGCAACCGGCCACCTGCACCTCAAATGGCGAGACCATGCGCCCATGGCTAATGAAGGCAACAAAGCCTTGGCGCTCATGCAATCGCTCAATGCAACCCAACAACAGGAGGCCACCTACGGATCCCGATTTCGTGACCTGTTACTTGACGCTAGCGCAGATGGACGCATAACCGTCCCGGGAGGGTGTGAAGGTATTCACGTTTATGACCAGATAACACGAAATGCTGCTCGATCTCATCAGCGAATGGGCGCGGATTGTCCACGGCGATGCCGCGGAAACATGAATGAACGAGATCCGAGAAAATCTCAACGAACCTGGTTCGCCTAGGCAGGGCCCATCACCGGGGGCGGCACCGCTTATTTCCGCATCCAAAGTGCCACCTTGCACATTGAACTCGTCCCCCAAAGCATGGGAGGCGACCCGAGGGAGCATCTCCATTCAATCTATCGCGATCCAACCAACGACTACGGCGCCAAACTTTTGCAATGAAATCTTTCCTCTTTCTGAACAAAACGGTTTTGGCACTGGCTTTTTGTTGCAGTGCGCCGAACGCTTGGGCGCATCGACTTGACGAGTGCCTTCTCGCATCTCGAATCGACATCATGACCGCTGCCATTATTCTTGATATCGATGTCACGCCGGGGGTCGCCGTGCTGCCAGAATTCCTCAGTTGGGTTGACACCGACAAGAATGGCGTCATCAGCCAAGGAGAAGGTGACGATTACGCGCGATCACTACTTGAGGACTGCACCCTTTTGCTCGACGACGAACTTCATGATTCAGAGTTCTTGGGGGCTACAGTGCCAAGTTCTCAGGCACTCGCGGAAGGAATAGAAAAACTCCGGGTCAAGGCGCAGATTCCTGTCAGGCTTACGAATGGGCACCATATATTTGCCTTCTACTGCGCTCACCATCCCGAAATCTGTGTCTACCTCTCCAATGCGCTCCTGCCAACGAGCGAAAAGATCAATGTTGTGCGCCAAACCCGCGATCTCCTCCAGCGACGAATTGAAGTCCGTTTCAAGTGCGGAGTTCGGGGTCAAAAACTCGGTCAACGGGGTGCAAGCACATCGAAACCAAAGGAATTCTGGCCTAGCAACACTACTATTGCCCCCCCAACCAACCGTCTACCGAGAACACACCGTTATCCATCCGCTAATCGCGAAGTAAGCTGGCCGACAACATTTTTCCCACGGCGAATATGACCAACCCTCTCACCGTCAAGTCTCCCTGGAAAATTGTCTCAAGAATAACGCCCCCAAAAAGACATAGCAGACTGATCGTTCGAATCTGTTTGTCTTTGATTGGCGGGCTGCCGCTACCGTTCCCAAGCGAACTTTCCATCCGAATAGAACCGACAGGCGGCCCTGGAGAACGGCTGGATCATGATTTTAAGGTCGGATTAGCCAAGGGTTGTGAAACCGGCAAGCCATTGATCGTCCTTCTCCACTGCCCCCCCTTGAACGTCTTGCCGAGAATCCAATGGGTAGGTTGTCCGTCACCACAAGTTGTTAGCGGACATTCTGGAGCAATTTGCCCTAGGCTGACTAAGTTCGAGCCGAAAACTTGGACCTTCCGCTGTTTCCAATTCGACCCCGACCTCTCCTCCGCCATGTCCTTCATAAACATCGATAAAACGGTCTACGGTTGCTTTAACAGCCGTAGCGACCTTTCTTTAAACCGATCGCAAGATCAACAATCGAGGACTCCAAAAAGCGATGCAAGCAGCGCTCATGCGCACAACGACTAAAACCCTCTTCGCCGGCAAGCGACGGCTCCCCTGTATCCCACTCTAAACGTTTTCTCCCTCGACCGGAGTCGGACGACGAGGTCGTAGCGTCCGCGTTGGCCAAGGAGGTAATCAGGGGAGTAACCGCAGGGCGTTGCACTCACTGCCATGATATTCGGACGGCCAAACAAATGACGAGAATCTCTCGAGCTAGTGTCCACGGCATCATCAATCAACGGACGTTCATGGCGAGCCTTGGCACCTTGACCGCTGCCGGTTTCAGCATGAATGTCCTGTTGACCAGTTTGGTGCCGAACTATGCCAATGCGGAGCAAGCCTCGTTCAATGACCCAGACATTTAAGGCCCAATTCAAAAAGCTCTCAACGTCGGCTGGCATGGTGCGGGGTCGAAGAGCTATCTCATAACACCGAGTTCCCTGGGTGGCAAAGCCCTACTGTGCTCATCGTCCACGAAAATCAAGGCTTGCGATGACGCAATCAAGGAGATTGATCCTGCCCGATCCGGGAAACCGTAACCGCTACGCCACTAAAGCAGATGCTGCTGCAAGAACACCGTTCCGCCGACAGGCATCACCAGGGGAGTAGTTCAGCATGGCCACGGAGTACCACATGCCGAGAACAATCTGGCAATATCCGGACAGAAAAGGCTGTTGGTGCGCTTACCTATGGCTATTAGGTAAGATACATAAAAACAAAACAACTCAGGATTCTGAACGACTCTTTGTTGAGAAATTTCTTTAATCCGATACTCGGAAGTAACATCGAGCATATTTAACCCCAATATTCTTTTATTGACAGCAAAGGATAATCTCGGCGCATAGACTTTGTTTGCAATGGAACAAAGGGCAAGCTGGCATTAGAAATTAGTGGCGAAATCTATCATGCCGAAGGCATAATTCTAAACGAAATATTTGACGATAATCTATTTCGACAAAATGAAATATTAAGAGCACACTATCGACTTGCCTGTTATTCTTACAGCGAACTCAAAATGACGACACATCATAATGTGTTCGGTACGTCAAATGGTTGCGAATACAGCTCCTGAATTGCTTTCGGAATACTCCGTTGATCCGAATAAAATTCAGACAGAGGCGCTTAATGTATTGCAGTTCTACCTTAAGACAGAAGGCTGTTGTTGTCATGCCCACAGGAACAGGCAAGACTTTCATGTCAGCCCTTGATCCTCGACGGGAGGGTGGAAAGGCCTTTTCTGGTTCACTTCCTAAATATTCTTTCGCAGGGACTGAAAGTCTAATAAACTGTATGGCCTACAATAAAGTATAGCTATTTCACTGGAAAAATCCGAGAAAACGAGCCGGATTGTGACATGCTATTCGTATCCAAAGACACACTCAAACAACAAGTGATTTTGTCAAAATTTTCTACGGATCATTTTGGTTATATAATCGTTAATGAGGTGCATCATGGGCAAAGCTCCACATACCTAAATATTCTGGAATATTTTAAACCCGAATTCATATTGGGGAAGATGGCAATACCTAATAGACTCGGCAAAAGAGATATTTTTAATCTTTTGACTACAATAAGGCCTATAAAAATACCCGACCACAAGATCATAGGCCAGTGTTTTTGATTTTCTACACCTACTATAGTCTAACGGATGATATTGACTATTTGAATATCCGATTTCGTGGAAATCGCTATAGAGTAAAAGACTTTGAACGGCATCTGATTGTTCCAGAACGCAATGAGGCAATACTCAGAAAGTATCTTGCGAAAGGAGGCGGCGATAAAGCAATCGGACTCTCGTCTCGATCAAACATGCCGAAAGAATAGCATCGTTTTTCAGGACAACGAAATTCCCGCTGCCGTAATTCATTTGGAACAGCCTAATCATGACGATTTGATAGAGAAGTTCCGCAATAATGAACTAGCCGTAGCTTTTATGGTGGACTTGTTTAATGAGAGTGTTGATTTTTTAACTGTGCAGGTTTTTCTCTTTATTAAACTCACAGAGTCTAAGACGGTTTTTGTACAGCAGCTTGGTCGAGGTTTACGACTTGCCCCGGTAAAGATCGTGCTCAGGTTTTAGATTTCATAGGAAACTACAAGGCGCAAAATTGGTCCAGGATCATCTGGTGAAACAAAAGTGCGTCAAAGAAATCAAAAACGAGAATCTACGTAAAACACGAAAAATCGAACGCAACGATAAATTCTGGGCATAGAGAGACTTCGGTGGGGAAGGGGAGCTGCCCCTGCTTGGACCCACGTGCGGCGGGCGCCTCCGGCAATGTGAAGCGGCGTCCCGCCAAAATGTCCGGCACGCACAGCAGTTGCAGACGGGGGCAGTGTTTGCCCTTCATCTCTCCGGCCATTGCCATCTCTCGGCTGAAGGCGGCTTTCTGCTGCGGCTTCAAATTGCGCATAGGATCAGGCCGGCCATATCGGCCTCTTCACGTTCCAAGACGCTTCGCAACTGGCGCACCACGCTGATATTGACATTCTCGCCGCCCTTCACCTCCAACACCATCGAGCGCAACTTCTTCCTTGACCGCCCGAAGTAGATGCGTCCGTCAATGCCCCGTTTCGTCGTGACGAAACCGTCCACCTCCTCTCTACCACCCATTTCTGGAAGTGATATGCGTCTCGCTTCCATAAATCAATGGCGCCTTCAAGCGTGCTTGGCACGCTATCAATGGTGAAGTCAACCCCTTCCTTCAATCCGAGCCGATCATGCAGACGAGCCGTAGCCACGCGCTTGATGGCGTGGATGGCGATGTCGCTTCCGATCCGGCGGCGTTTCAAGCTATGCGCCGCCTCCAAGGTGGTGGCGCAACCACAGAAGGGGTCGAACACCACATCACCCTCATTCGAGCTCGC
>JAMASS010000002.1 GCA_024761205.1 Limisphaerales bacterium | reverse complement strand
GGCCGATCAAGGTCTGCGGCATGACCGTTGAAAGCCCAATCGCCTTTTGCCCCTTGGATCGTCAACGACCCCCATCACCGCAAAAAAAACCTTGAACCCGCCAAACACAATAGGAAGAGAATGCAAGCAATATCCGCAAACGCCGATCCCCGACCAACTATCGGCTCCCAAAGATCCCCCCCAGATTGCTCTACCCCTACTTCATAAAATCGACACCCATGCTCCGGACCGCTATGCCAAAATAACTGGGCGGGCTGCTCGTAACGCCGACTCTTCTGCACCCGAAAAATCTCTTCCTCCAAATGCCCGTTCGCCGTCAACAAATCCTGCCAACCATCCAAATCATAGTCGAAAAAAAATAATCCAAACGTCAACAACTGACGACTCGCCGATCCTATGCCAGCCGGCACAGCCTCATCGACAAAGATCATCGCCCGATCCTGCTCAACGTAAAGCGCCGTCATTTCGTTAGCAAAATTCCCAATGCCAATCGCCAACACCCCATCCTCCCGATAGTCAAGCTGCCTTCGCCCATGGCCCCTTTTGCTGATTGAATCACAGCTTCCTCCACTCCAATAGCGCGCCTTCATCCTCAAGGGCCGCTGATTGCCCCTTCTATATCTGTCTCATCGCCGGGTTTCGCTCCCGGCACAGTCTCTCTCTCGCCGATTCTGGATCGGCTCTGGGGCTGTGATAATGCCCCGCGCGCGGGCCGCAAGGGTGCCGCGGTTCAACCGCGCTCCGCTCCCCCCTCCGAGGTATCCCCTCCCCAGCCCGAACAGCCCCAAGACCCCCGGCCCGACAAAAATCCGACGCCGCAGAATATCCGCCGGGCTCATCCACTCGACTCTATCCCAAAACAATACAATCTCCTTGGCCCTCTCTATCAGCCATGATTCCC
>JAMASS010000019.1 GCA_024761205.1 Limisphaerales bacterium | reverse complement strand
CGCTCGGCAGGGCAACCGGCTCCCCTCCCACCCAAACCACCTTGGGCTCCACTCCCAAAGGAAAATCCTTCCAAGTGACCCCCTGATAATTCGCCACATACAATTCAAGATCACCATCCCCATCAGCGCCGATGAACCCGACAACACCGGTTGGATTGGTCGGTCGGATGGCTCCTCTCCTTTCAACTGAGCGCCATCATCATTGCTCCACCAAACTTACAGACAAAGTCAGGGCAGCCGAGCAACGCAGTTCGGGCAACTGAAAGCAAACGTCGGCCAGAGCTGCCGAGCCCTAGCGAGGCGGAGCCGCAACCAAGGTGCCCGCATCAAACACAGCCTTAAGGACAACGCGATTGAGCTCTGTGACGACCAACGCAGTGCAGCATCGCAGAGAAAAAAGAAAAAATTCTGCAGCTCTGCGCGAGATTTCTCAATCAACCCTCAATCAGCTTTCGCTGCCACCCCATGAGTCGTGCCGCTTGATTCTCCCAATCCCGAGCCAACCCCACCAAGGTCGCTTTGCTGGCAATCAGTGCCGGATCCAGCCCTAATGTATCGGCCTTGGTATCCCGGCGTAACTTCAGTTCCTCGATACGATTCTTCTCCGCCTTGGCCACTACCACCTGCTGAGATCTCTTCTTCTCCGGCCACTCATTGGCCGGCAATGCGCTGACTCGACGGAGACATCCACGGATTTCACGCCGTCGCCGGCTGGAAAATCGCAAAGGCAGGCAAGCTTCCCAATTTTTCCTTTCGACAGCGAGGGTCGCAACCTGTAGGAGCAACTGATGACTTAAGACGAAATACGGTGGTTTGTTCGCCCCGCATGCCTCCTTCTCCCGCCACCACCACAGAGCCTGTAAACACGCCAAGGCTTTCCGGTTGAGCCGACTGCTGCCCTTGATTCGCCAGGCATCATCGCTCGGAGAGGACACGCTCCGAACCGCCTCTTCGCCCAATCGAACGGCTAATTCGTGCAACCAATCAAGCCGGTCTACCTCCTCAAGCCGTCGCTTTAACACCTCGTAAAGAGAGAGAAGATAGCGAACATCGTTCAAGGCATATTCCGTCATCTTATCCTTCAACGGTCGTTTACCCCAATCAGCCTTCTGCGACCCCTTCTTCAATTGAACGTCGTGGAAATGGCGCACCAAATGCTGGAGTCCGAATTCTCGAAACCCTAGTAATCGCGCGGCCCACATGGTATCGAACAAGCGACCCGGCACAAAATCATAATGACGCGCCAACAATCGCAAATCGTAGGCCGAAGCGTGAATCACGACCTCAGCCCCCTTCATGCATTGCCACAACGGTTCAAGATTCACTTCGGAAAGGGGGTCCACCAACAACAACGTGCCCGGCAGCGCCAACTGAATCAAACACAGGCGTTCGGGATAGGAATAGAGACTGTCAGCCTCCGTATCCAGTCCAATAACCGGACATGCCTCAATCTTCTCTAACCACGGAGCTAGAGCTTCGTTCGAACAAATCACGCACCAAAATTAAGGGAATCGACCATGAAATAAAAAGCGAAACGTTTGGCTGAAATCACTAAATCGCCTCAAAATTCACTTTTCCAGTCATGGAGATTGACCCAGACTCCTTCCTATGAACATCGCCACGCAATTTGCGGATTCGGCTGCGACCAACGCCGAGAAAATCGCTGTTTTCTTTGGTGAAGACAATTTCAGTTACAAACATTTTAAACGGGAGAGCACCGCGCTCGCAGCCCATCTCCTGCAAAAAAACGCCCTCCAACCGGGCGCTCGTGTTGCCATCTGGCTCAAAAACTGCCCCGAATTCATCTCCGCATTCTATGGGATCCTCCAGGCCAGTGGCGTTGGGGTGCCCATTAACAACTTTCTCAAGCCCCCGGAAGTCTCCTACATCTTGAAAGACGCCGGAGCAAATATCATCATTACAGACAACGAGTTGGCGGAGAAGCTAGCGGAGATCTTGCCGGATCACCCTGATCTCCGGATCATCAAAACCAGCGAATTCGCTGATTTGAAGGCAGCAAGCGGTGAGCAGCCGCCTTCATCCTCCCGCCACGAATCGGATCTCGCAGTCATTATCTATACCTCCGGCACCACCGGAAGCCCCAAAGGCGCAATGCTGTCGCACGGGAACCTCCTGCACAACGTGGCTAGCTGCCAACACGAACTAGAGGCCGTCGAACTCGATCGTATGGCCATCCTGCTTCCTATGTTCCATAGCTTCATGCTGACCGTCGGAGTCCTACTCCCGACGCTCGTCGGCGGTTCGCTCGTACTAATTCGATCACTTCATCCGCCAAAAAATATCGTGATGGAGATTATCAAACACCAGGCCACTATTCTCCCAGCGATACCCCAACTTTTTCGAACCTTGGCCAATACAAAACTACCGCCACTGCCTTTAAGGCTCTGCATCAGCGGGGCCGCACCCTTGCCGGTGGAGGTGCTGAATCAATTTACCGATCGCGTCGGGATCCCGTTGATCGAAGGTTACGGACTCAGTGAAGCCAGCCCCGTCGTTTCACTCAACCCGATTCGAGGAACCCGGAAGCCAGGTTCCATCGGTCGCCCCATCAAAGACGTCGAAGTATCGATCCAAGACGAACAGGGCAACTCCCTCCCGGCCGGTGAAATCGGAGAAGTTTGTGTTCGCGGCGGGAATGTCATGTCCGGCTACTGGAACCGCCCTGACGAATCCGCCCGCACCCTAGTCAACGACTGGCTGCGAACCGGGGATATCGGCTATCAAGACGAAGAAGGCTATTTCTTCATCACCGATCGCAAAAAAGATATGCTCCTCGTCAACGGCGTTAACGTCTATCCCAGAGAAATCGAAGAAACAATCTACCAGATCCCCGGGATCAAAGAAGCTGCCGTGGTCGGCAAAGCCCATCCTCAGAAAGGCGAACAGCCAGTCGCCTTCGTTGTCACCGATGAAGGAGCCGAGCTCACCACCGACCAAATCAGAGAATTCCTAAAGGAACGCCTTGCGGCCTTCAAATCTCCCCGGGAGATTCAAATCTGCGACGCCTTGCCTCGCAACGCCACCGGAAAAATCTTGAAAACCAAGCTCCGCCAACGCCTAGAGCAAGCGTAGAAGGGACTTTACTCCTTTCCTGCCAGAGCCGCTGCCGGCTGTGCCAGAGCATTAAAGACCAGCAGCTGCCACACTCCACAACAACGATTAACAGCACCTTAGCTCTCTTTTTCAAACACGCCCCCCGGCGAGTCCCAATTCGTTTCTCTCCTTGACGCCTACTAGATTGCAAATTAGTGTCGCCCTCGAAACAATGGACTCAAGCCCAAAGCAGTGTCTTTAAGCGACTACTGTTTATTTCCAGCCGCAAAGCGGTCCAAAGACTGAAGAGCGAATTTAACCAGGAGCCCACAGTGGATTTCGAAGACATTAAGTCGATCATCGAACTAATGAACAAAAACTCCATTTCGGAATTCGAAATGGAGAAAGAAGACTTCAAAATAAAGCTCAGGCGAGGTGTCGGAGGCTACACGGCCACCACCTCAGAGGGCGGCCCCTATCTCCTCACTCCGCCGCCGCAAGCCCTTCCCAGCGATTCCGCCGCCTTACAGCCCGCTGCCTCCGAACCGATAACCTCGCAAACAAGCAACGACACAGACATCACTTCGCCCATGATCGGCACCTTCTATGCCGCGCCTTCACCGGAAGCGGCACCCTATGTCGAAGTCGGGACAGAGGTCGATCCTGAAACCGTCGTCTGTATCATCGAGGCGATGAAGGTCATGAACGAAATCAAGGCGGAAACCAAGGGAGTTATTTCGGAGATTCTCGTGGAAAACGCCAAACCGGTAGAGTTCGGTCAAACACTGTTCAAGGCGAAACCACTCTAGCGGCCCGCCTCCCCTCACCGGCCGCCCCCCCATCAATGCGTTCACACAATGTTTGAGAAGATTCTGGTCGCCAATCGCGGCGAAATCGCGGTTCGTATCATACGAGCCTGCAAAGAACTGAATATCCGCACGGTCGCCGCCTATTCTGAAGCCGATCGCAATTCCATGCATGTTCAGATGGCGGATGAAGCCATCTGCATCGGCAAAGGGCCAAGTCCCGAAAGCTATCTCCGTATCGATCGGCTCGTCTCCGCCGCTGAGATCGCTGATGTCGATGCCATTCATCCGGGCTACGGTTTTCTTTCCGAAAACGCTCACTTCACCGAGGTCTGCGAAAGCTGCAACATCAAATTTATCGGTCCGAGCGCCGCGGCCATGAATGCGCTGAAAGATAAGGCCGTGAGCCGTGAGCTAGCTAAAAAAGCAGGCGTCCCCATTCCACCCGGTTCGGTAGGATCGATCGAATCGGAAGAAGACGCCCTCGCGACGACCAAGGACATCGGCTATCCGGTAATGATCAAAGCTGTCGCCGGCGGCGGTGGCCGGGGCATGCGCGTTGTCCACAACGACATCTCCCTCCTCAAGGCATACTACACTGCCCGAGGCGAGGCCGAACAATGCTTCGGCAATTCCAACGTCTACATTGAGAAATTCATTGAAAACCCGCACCACATCGAGGTGCAAATCTTGGGCGACGGCAAAGGCAAAATCATCCATCTTGGCGAACGCGACTGCTCCATTCAACGCCGCAACCAGAAACTCATCGAGGAGTCGCCCTCTCCACTGCTGAACAACAAACCCTTCAAGGACATTCGCAAAAAGACCAGCCGAGCTGCAGTCAAACTCTGTGAACTTGCCCAGTACACTAACGCGGGAACCGTGGAGTTCATCGTTGATGAGAAAGGCAACTTCTACTTCCTGGAAGTCAACAAGCGAATTCAAGTGGAGCATCCCGTAACGGAGGAAGTAACCGGCCACGACCTCATCAAGCTCCAGATCCTGGTTGCGATGGGTGAGCCGCTCGGAATCGCCCAGAGCGACATCCGTACAACAGGCCACGCCATCGAATGCCGCATCAACGCCGAAGATCCCTTCGATGGTTTTCGCCCCTCACCCGGCCGAATCGAAATGTTCTATGCTCCTGGGGGACGTGGCGTGCGCTTCGAATCCCACGCCTACGCAGGATACAACATCCCGCCACACTACGACTCCATGATCGGCAAACTGATCACCTACGGCAAGAATCGTCCGGAAGCCATGAACATAATGATCCGCGCTTTAAATGAGCTGATGATTACCGGTGTAAAAACCACCATTCCCTTACAGCTCGCAATCCTGCAGGACCCCGACTTCAAACGGGGCGTGTACTCGACCAACTCTGTTGAGAACTTCCTCGGCGGCGCAGGGCGAGAATTACTCGAAAACAAAGGCTGAACGCCCGCCAGCTAACCCCGCCGCTCAATCTCCCCTTCCGCACCGCAACCACAAGGGAACCCCACCAATACCCATCCAATACCCCACCGATACCCATAGGGTGAAGGGCGGTTTGGGGCGGCTTTTTCGGCCGAATTGCGGCGGCAGCAAAAAAGATCAAAAAAGTCAAAAAAACGGTTGGCGGCCCCGCCGGCCCCGCTTAGTTTCGCTCCTATGTCCACTCGAATAGCCCGTTTGTCGGATTGCTCGTGAATACAAAAGTTTCGCTGAGGCGCCGGGAGTTTTTCCCGATACTCGCGGGGTAAATAATGGGGACTGCTTCAATGCTGTTCGAGTGTGACATAAGGGCTTGGCGGCCCTGCGTTGCCAAACGCGAAAATTGAACAAACTAGAAATATCCGTAATTGTTGATTGATATGAGACACAAAGAAATCCCATTGGACTGGAGGCGCTTCCGCGCCTTCATTGCTTGCCTTAACCGGCGAAAATCGGCCCTCAGGCTTTGCTTGGCGGCCTTGCTGGCGGCCGCCTTCCTGGCGCCGTTTGCCTTTGCCTCCCCGACCTTCGGGGTCTCGAGTTACTACTCTTCCGCCTGGGCGCTGACCGAACTCTGGCAAAAATACGTAACCCACAGCACTGAAGATGAGTTGCATCTGAGCAAGTGGACCCTCAGCGTGAGCACTCAGGCCAGTGAATCCAATGCTTCGGCGACTGGTTTCACATGGGAGATCTACTACAATCGTAATGCGCCTGCATCCTCCAGGATTAGGAGTATTTTCGACACGCACTGGCTGGAACTGGTGGAGACGTACGACAACTACTCCAGCCACAAGGAATCGGGAGCCTACCAGCAGTTGTACATCGATACGAAGCTTCACTGGTCGCGCCTGGCGGTGGACTGGGGGAACAGCTATCGGGCAGAGGATGGGTATGGGCCGTTTGAGGCCGTTGCTGAGGCGTGGTATCGGAGAGTTAACGAGGAAGGAGAAGACGCCGGGGGCATTTCCTTGAGAGAGAAACACACGACGCCGATGGGCTATGAAAGCTGCGGCCGGCTCACCTGGCAGCCGCCCTTTCAGACCTTCACTTCCTCGGTGAATGCTAGCGCCCAGTGGAATTAAGGAACAGGGAGGCGTGAAATGAGGCAGAGAGAGTTGTTGTTTGCGGCGGGCGGGGCTTTGCTGGCGGTGATTGTGATGCTGGGCGTTTTCCGCAGTCAGCGGGGCGCGGTCGAGGAAGCGAGCAAGGCGGCTGAGGCATCCGGGGCGGTGGATTCGCCGCCGCCGCCGGGCGGTTCTTCGGGCGCGGCGAGAAAGCCGAAGCTGGCCATTCCCGATGCCGGGGAGATCAGCGCTTCGCGGGCGCGATTTGCCGCCAACCGGGCGGAGCGGGAGCGTTTGATGCAGGAGTCGCCGGATGACTATTACGATTTCGAGCGGGTCAAAGCCGCTTTCCGAAACGGCGGGGACGAGGCCTATCGCAAGAAGGTGCATTATCATAATCGGGTGGTGAGTTATCTGCATTCGAAGCGGAAGGACGATCTGGCCTTTCGGCGCGTTATGGTTTTGTTGCTGGCGAACGGCTACGGCCTGGAGGAGTGGCGCATCGTGACGGGTGTCCTCGGCAACTGGCAGCAAGATGTGGCTTGGCAGCGGCGCGCCTTGGAGAGCTCCAACCTGTTTTCGCCGGAGGAAATCGAGGAGGAGTTGCGGTGGGTGAAGGAGCAGCAGGAGGAGAGGTTCCGCCGGCTGCCCCGGCAGTTGAAGTTCACCGCGAACATCACGGACCCGGAATTGATTCGGACTCTGTGGGAGGTGGATGTGGGCTTGATTGAGCCGGGCGACGGCTCTTTCGGCCACGAGCGGCACAAGACGGTGTGGGGCGACAAGCTGCTGACGGAAGAGGACTGGTTGACGGACGAATTCCGGGCGGCGCGAGCGCGCTACACCGGGCCGCCGCGCGAGCGGATGTCGTATCACCTGATGCGGGCGGAGTTTCCGAAGATGGCCTTGCCGGAGGGAGTTCAGTTGCCGGATTTTGACCCGGAGTTCAACGCGGCGGAAACTTCCGAATAATCTCAGGCCGGACACAAACAACATCAACCAAAATGAAAAACCGATGAGAGGCTCCGCCAACAAACTGAACCCGGCCCTCTTCTGAGCGTTCACCGGCGTCACCCCCCCTTTCAACTCGCGATTCTCCAGGACCCCGACTTCAAACGCGGCGTCTACTCCACCAACTTTGTTGAGAACTTCCTCGGCGGCGCCGGCCGCGAGTTGCTCGAGAACAAAGGCTGAACGCCCGCCTTGCCAAGCCGGCAACAAGGCAACCCCGCTGATGCCTCCCCGAGGCCCGCGCTAGTTTCGCGTCCGTTCGACGATAAGAAACCGTAATTGTGGTTAACCACAAGGACATCGTCTTTGTCTTTTACATTGGCAAAAGAAAATCCTTAGAGGAAATCAAGCCTATGAACATAAAAGCAACATTCAAAATGAAGGACACGCCCCTCGGCCGGCTCACTTGGCAGCCGCCCTTGCAAACGTTCACTTCCTCGGTGGATGCCAGAGGCGTGTGGCCAGGAGGGGCGGAATGAAGCGCCGGGAATTGTGGTTTGCGGCGGGCGGGGCCGCGCTAGCTGTTGTCGTGATGTCATTGGTTTTCCAGGGGGAACGGCAGCCGTCCGAAAGAGAATCGTTCAATGCCCGCGAAAGGTTCACTGCAACATACCATTAACCATATCTGAAACGCTCAAGTGGTCGCGCACGCAGCCGGCCGCTACACCATTCGAGGTGCCGGCTACAACGCAGCAGCGCCCGCGAGGTGAAAAGACCAATTCGGATTCACCGCCTCGACCGCAAGAGTAGCTTCCGGACAAACGCTATATTCCAGCAATGTCTTGCTGAACGGGGCGCCGGGTGGGACCGATCCCGGAAGCAGCGGTGCTCTCAATATCCCGCCCCGGAAGACACCGAAGGCGGCGTCCTGGACCCGGAACCAGTAAATACCTGGCGATGGCTCTGACCAACTGGACGACTTCAACTACGCCGAAGCCATGCAAAAGAGATTCTTCTTCTACAACGCCCAATGATCGGCGATCTCCTTAATGATTTCCGCGGGTCTTGGCGCGACGACTCTGCTTTGAACGACGGTTCGGATGCCGGCGTCAATCTGAGAGTGGCGGCTTTTACGATGCAGGCAGGCAGTCATGTCAAGTTTGGACTCCCTGCCGCCTTTTCCTTCCACCTTCTTGGGTTGGAGTGCGGTGGACCAGCGCAATTCCTGGACAGAAATCGAGCAACTCGGCGAGCTGCAGGATCTGTTGTGCTGGAAAGCCGACTACTTAACTCGATCACACATTCGAGATGCAACAGGCCAAACGGTCACGCTTTACGGCCAAGCCGGTAGCGGCAGTATCGATCACGACTTCTGGGGGACGGCGGTAATTCAGACCATGCCGCGTCTTGCGTACGCCGTCACTCCAACCCAATCTGGCAGCGACCTGACGGCAGAGGCTGCCTCGACCTTGGCAGTGACCTCAATGGCATTCGCAGAGATTGATTCGGCCTATGCCGTCGAACTTCTCGACCACGCGCGCGTGCTATATGACTTTGCTGATGTCTATCGCGGCAAGCACTCGGACACGATTATCGACGCCAGCGGATTCTATCCATCCTCACATTTTGAGAACGAACTCGCATGGGGCGCCCTCTGGCTCCATCGCGCGGCCGGTGAAGTCGATTACTTGGCTAAAACAAGGAGAATTGCTTTGCGTCGTATCACGAGCCCGACTCTTTAAAACAACCATCCCGGCAGTTTTCCCTGGACCATCGTAAGGGATGATAAGAAATACGGTGCGGTCGTCCGCCAGACCGCATTAGCCGGCAAAGAGAAATATAAGGTCTACGCGGGGAAGTGGATTGACTCTTGGAACGTCAGCTTCAACGGCCAACGAATCCATTATTCGCCGGGTGGCCAAGCATTTCTTAATCACTAGGGTTCGCTACGTTACTCGGCGAACCACCGCCTTTCTTTCGCCATGACATACCGATGCTCTCCGCGATTATGAGAGCCGCTACTGGAACCTCGGTCTGTCGCAGACCAGCCGGTTAATCCGCATCACCGAAGCGCTCACGGATACACCACCTTCAACATTACCGATCCGCTCAACAACCGCCACGTTCTCTATGGCGCCCTGATCAGCGGTCCCTGACAAGCCAACGACGGCGCTTCCTACACCGACGACCGACAAGATTTCCCTTCCAATAAAATCGCACTCGACCACAACGCCGGCTACACCCGCACCATCCTCTACGAGATTTACGGAGGACGCACCCAAGCCAACTTCCCTTAGGCATCTTCAATCAGAGATGGGGCAAGATTTGAAACTCTAAGGCCAGAGCCAAAGCAATCCCTCCATCGCAGAAATCCAAAGTGGCGAAGAATCACCGCACTCCAAAACCTGACGCACTCCCATGGACTTCCCATTATGCAGAAGCGTCCGGTTCATCATCCGAAGCCTTGGCGAAGGATGAGAGTTCGGTGATTTTGCGAGAAACTGCCTCCTCACCCGCCGGATGGTTTGAGCTCGACATACGTTTTGTTCAACTCTTCCACCGCAGCTGGAATCACCACAACCATTCGCCCAAAAAACTACGCATGCAAGCCTGCGACGTCGATCAACCGCCGTCCGCACTGCTGGCCGATTTCAAACAACGCGGCCTACCGGAAGACACCTTGGTCGTGTTCAATGCTCACGTGCGCGACTTCAACGCCACAATTCTTCATCAACTGAGCATCGACCACAAACGCCTGACCGTCCCCTTCCTGGAGCTTAGACCAACACCTCACCGGTGCGGAAGAAACCCACATCGCCAAAAAGATTCTGAGCTAGGAATGGCTGCAAAATACTTGCGATACGCCTCAACACGGTGAACCCGCCTTCGAATGGTGGGGCGAGTCTCCGTCAATCTGCGACCTCCATATCCGCACGCCCCGCCGGAGATGCCCCTATCCAGAATCTCGCCCTCATTGTGCGGCGCACCGGTAATGGGCGTCCACGCAACATCCCCAGCAAGTTGATTGCGATACTCAACCGTGTAATCCCATCCTTCCAGCACGGGGCGGGTGATCACCATCCTACTCTCCATTGGACGGAGCTCGTCAATCATCGACCCCACTCCAATCAATACCGTTGCCACACTCTCACGATGCCCATCAAGTTCTATCTCCTCCAGTTGATAGAAAAAGCATCCAAATCCAGGCCGATCGCCAAACTGCAGCCATCGCCATCGCCGCTTGTTCCCTCGCGAGACGATCATCTTGGGTATTACTTTCTCCAGTTCCACCGACTCCGAGTAGCCCATACTCGCCCGACGCAACTCGATCCCGGCAGTATCAAATTCACTGTGCGTTTCCCACTTCAAGAGAACATCGCCGCTCCCATCCTGTTCCACAGCCAAACCTCCCAACTCGACCACAGTTGAGTCATCCTCGCAATCCCGCATCGTGACAACCCCATCTTTGATGGTCGCTTTCTTCGGGTTATTCAAAGCCACTTGAAACTGTTCGGGCGCTTTGAAGAAAGAGGCATCGATCAAATCGATGACAACCGTTTGTTTCAAGGTATTCGCCGCAAACGCCCGGGGGCCGCTCCGTGCCACACAGTCCCGCCCTGCCGTCGAGGTGACATCCTCGGGTGGTGTAGTCCACCATCACCGAGCCGTCCGTCTTCTTGGACAAACAATCCTTGATCGTCTCGGCTCCCTCATCCACGTCGATGATCGCGCTAGTCGCTCCGGCAAGAACCACGGAGAAGGGTTCGTTTCACTCAAGCAACTTACCCTCGATGACCCGAATCTCACCGCAACGCTCGCCGAATAGCCAGCGTAACCCGGCGGGCCTCGTGGCCTTCTCCAGTGATGGACGGCGCCGGTTTCAAACCTCACCTCAACCGCTCGAACCTCGATCCGGCCGCACCGGCACCCGACAGGAATGGTCAACCGACCGCTATTCGATTGATAGTCGGACGGAGCCGCCGCCGTTCCGTCTCGAGCCTCAAAACTCACCACCACGTCAACCGGACTGACACAGGCTAGGCAGCCGGGCTTTCACACTCCAGGACCTCGGGCCCTTTAATCACCACCTGAGGGAGCATGGGATCGCCCTCGATCAGTTTATGGTTGGAATCACCGATGCCTCTTCGTGAAGATTGACCCCGGTGTTGGTTTGCTTGCGTTCGCTCCCAATCAAACCAGCCACTACTCCGAAATCGTTGGTTTGATAATTGGCGCCAACACCTACTTGAAAGGCCTTTTCTTGCCATGAGAGACGCGAAGCACCGCCCCTTCGTAACCACCGCCCTCCAATCTCATCAGAGTACCACTAAAAATCTCATAGCAAAATCACTCGGATGTGTCCGGCACATAACACCTCGGATCAATCAGTCCCTTGGGTCTCCCCTCCGGTGGGTTTTCTGCTTGACCGGAGAAGGTCACATCAACCGAAAATCCACATGCCGTAGGATCCCCCC
Source organism: Limisphaerales bacterium (assembly GCA_024761205.1). Classification (GTDB taxonomy): domain Bacteria; phylum Verrucomicrobiota; class Verrucomicrobiia; order Limisphaerales; family AAA164-E04; genus UBA2970. The sequence continues at coordinate 82,155 of JAMASS010000019.1, read as the reverse complement.
CCGGCGCCGCACTGCTCGGCGGTGTTCATCGCACACAGCACATCAGGAACAGCAACCATCACATTGCCGCACCAAGCGACCAACCAGCCAACAAAACGAAGGAGACATATTGAGCGCATCGCAAAAGATTCAAAGCTCTCATAACACCATCTGCCACCGTGAGTGAATGATCTTAGCCCCCTTTCCACTGCGATCTTTTCAGAAAATTCTCCCACACGGGCCACGATTGAGTACTAGGACATTCAACTCAACTGCAGCTGCCTCAACCGATCCCAAGTCCGGGATCGACGGTTTGATCCAAGCACCGGTTTCCGACATATAGCGGACAAAATCCATTGCCTTACCATCCAAGAGTAGACATGACTCTGTTTGCGGACTGTCCTCTCCCTGTGCTAGCAGTTGAGCAGCAATATCCAAACAAATCTTGGCCAAGTCCGGCAGACAATTCGTAATCTGCAAAAAGGCGTCACACGTCCGATCTGATTTCTGATGATGCCAAGCCGTGAGCCCGGACCAAAATCGAGCCATCGACTCAAGCACCGCAACCCCTTGCTCTCGCTGAGCTCCCGGGCGAGGGTGTTAAGTTCCTGCCACCGCTCATTGTGTTGGAGCATCCGCCCAAGATCCAACCAAAGTCCGTAATAAGAGATTCCGAACTTCCAGACCATTTGCTGAGTAGCGCTGATAACTTCATCGGTCAAACCGGCGATCGCGCAAGGTGCCTGCATCAGGGAAAACGCCCCTAGCTCCGTTATTCAACCCCATCCGGCGCCGTGCGCCACAACTTGGCTGCCGACAAAACATAGCTCTCCATCCCCGAGGCCACAAAGCAGCAAAAGACAATAAAAGCCATTTATCGACAAAGAGAGCTCCCCGCAACAGAAAGGCAACCGGCGAATCGGCAACTTTGCGTTCGATCCAATTGTGAAGACGCACTCTTGGACTCGTGACCATGAATTATGTTAGACACCTCGCCCGAATATCCTCGTCCATAGAGATGGCCGCCATGAGGCAGCCGAGATTTTGCGGACTTCTCGAGGATGGGGTGGCAGCGGACAGCTTGAGCCGCTGCTCGCCCGGCTGAGACCGCAAGGCCATCTCTTGGCCTCGAGATCAAAGCACCCCCGCCGGGCTCAGGGCTTGGGCACGTTCATTGCGACGGCGGCGGATTACCGGCCCAGCTCCCGAAGGAACAACGCCTCGGTCGAGGCGGCGGAGTTGGCGTGATGGGTGCAATCCCCATGCTTCCCCAACCTTCCTGCTGTTGGACAACCTCTGTTGACGAGCAATCCAGGCTTAGGCGTTTGTCGGGCTCGCCCACCCTCATCATGACACTTAACTCAAAAACTCAATGCCTCTTTTCTTCGCTCAGCCAGGCCTTATCGCCAATTTTCAAAAAACACGCTGAGGTAGCGGCTTCGTTCAACAGTTGATTGCGAAAACACCTATCAATTAACGCCAGGTGCGTTTGTTCATCTTGGGGTCATGGCCCAAAAAATAGGCCTGAGCCAGCATCAGATTCATCTGTGGATTTGCGACCGTCTCCCAGTTTCGCATTGAGAACAGCCTTGCCTTGGCGACTGTCGCGGGTTCCAAGGTTCTTGTTCGTGATTAGTCTCCGAACCTATGAGGTAGTAAATGCCTCGGCTAGTGATGCACTATCGAGGATAGAGCAGTCAACTGCGCTATTGGATGATTTTTGATCCATCTCCGAAGCGAACTTCTTGATAAGCAATGAGTTAGCAGCTGGCTCCAGAGGTAGGACTCGAACCTACAACCCGCTGGTTAACAGCCAGCTGCTCTACCATTGAGCTACTCTGGAACCCCAAAGAGGGTGAGACTTTACTGAGCGTCGTGCGCGGCGTCAACCCCGGGATTGAGGACGGTTCCGAATTCGGCGAGTTTGACACCGAGGGCAAAAAAAGGTGCCTCTTGCGGCTTGAACGATTCGTTGGATCTTCGCCTGACAACGATAGCAGGGTTCTCCCTTGCGGCCATACACTAGCAATCGTTCTTCGTAGGTGTTTACACCCCTTTTCTGTCCGAAGTAGAATAGACCGTCTGTGCTTTCGGTTCCTGCCAAGTCCAGCGGCAGAGTACTGCCGAGTGCGATGGCCTCGGCCATGGTTTCTTGGATGCATCGCTGGAGGTGGCGGACTTGCTCGCGAGTGAGCTGGGATGACGTCGCTCGGGGATCAATGCCGGCCCGAAACAATGCCTCGCAGGCATAGATATTGCCCACACCGACGACAAGGTCTTGTGCTAGCAACCTGACCTTGATGGCTTGCCCAGAATGTTGAAGTCCCCGATGGAACGTCTTCCATTCAAACTCATTGGACAAGGGTTCCGGCCCGAGGTTGTTTAGACAGGTCCGATCCAGGGTCATACGGCCAAAGTATCGGGTGTCTTCAAAGACAAAGCGACCGCGATCGAGTTCTATGACAACGGCCGCATGTTTCGGCAACGGCGCAGTCTTCTTCTGAACATATATACGCCCCGTCATCCCCAAATGGCCGATCAAACTCAGCTCGAAAGATTTCGCTGACAAGGTGAAGATCAAGAACTTGGCGCGCCGTTGAACGGTGTCGAAACGGTGCCTCAGCAGCGCCTGCGCAAATTCGGCTGCCTTGTTTGGTCGAACTGATTTTTCACGAATCACACTAACCTTCGCAACGCGCCGGCCCGGGAGCACTTGTTGCAGATGTCGCACTAAGACCTCAACTTCAGGGAGTTCCGGCATCTCGGTGAATCATTGGTGGCAGTGCAAGGCTGACAACCGCTAGCCATAGCGAAAGGGTTCTTCCATCTCGAAGCAATTCGGCAAGTGGCGCACGTTGAGGATGCGCTCTCCTTCGAGCATGACTTCAACAATATCAAAACGGACCCTCATGGGAGGGTTATTCACTGAACGAAGATACTCCAGGGCAGCCACACTCAACAAGCGGCGCTTCTTTTGATTCACGGCAGCGGCCGGCCGTGTCCATCGTTCGTCGGTTCGCGCTTTGACTTCGGCGAATACCAGGCAATCACCATCCCGCAGCACGAGATCGATTTCACCGCGGCGCTTCGAGCGGAAATTACGCGCCAGCAACCTCATTCCTCGACCCCTCAGATAATCTGCCGCTGCATCTTCACCCAAGCGACCTCGGACGAGATGAACCGGTTGGTCTTCGTTGCGGCCCCACCATGAACAAATCCTCGCGAGCAGCGTTTTCACAATAACTCTACCTGCCGGGTCCGAACCGGCCCAAAACTACGCCGATGAATACGGCAAGGCCCCAGCCGCCTCAGCACCTCAATATGCGCCTTCGTGGGATAGCCTTTATGTTGCGCAAACCCATAACCCGGAAATTCGTCGTCGTATTCCCGCATGATGCGATCACGGGTCACCTTAGCCAGAATACCTGCGGCAGCAATTGAATAACTCCTCGAATCCCCCTTCACCAGCGCCGTTTGCTCAATCTCAATGGCATTCACTGGCAATCCATCGACCAAAACATGAGTGACTGCAGCTCCCAGCTGGCTCAGCGAACGAACCATTCCCTGGTGAGTAGCTCGGAGAATGTTAAGCCGGTCAATCTCCTCCGAATGCACCGATACAATGGCTTTAGTGACTTCTGGGCATCCGCTCAATCGGGCAAAAAAAATTTCGCGCCGCCTCTCGGTCAGAACCTTTGAATCGTTAAGCTCATAAAATTCCTCCGGCATCCTGCCAGTAATCCATGAAGACGGAAGAATGACAGACGCAATCACCACCGGACCGGCCAAAGGCCCCCGCCCGGCCTCATCCACGCCCGCAATACACTGCTTCCCCTCGGCGACTAAGGTACGTTCGAAATAAAATCGATCAGCAGCAGACAATTCCAGCAAACAATTGAAAAACCCGCTTCCCTGAAAACTATCTCAAGGAAGCCAAAAACTCGATCAAGTCGCGAATCTCCTGTTTAGAAAGCATGCCAACCAGCTCCTTCGACATCGCCGACGGACCAGCGGATCGTGAAGCAACGTCAGCCTTGGCGAGGCGAGTTTCCCCGCCCTCCAACGAGCTGATCACCAACTCCGTCTCGGTCTCTTCCTTCAGGATTCCCACATAGAAGCCACCGCCGAGAAGTTCGATGGCCACAGATTCAAAACCCGGAGTCATCTCTTCGTTCGGATGCACGATGGATTCGAGAATCTTCTCGCGGGAGAGGCGCAGACCAACACCAGAAAGATTGGGGCCAATATCACCACCCAGACCGCCGGCTTTGTGGCAGCGGGCACAGGCGATATCTTGGCGTTCTTGGAATAGTTTCCGCCCTCGGCCGCTGTCGCCGCCATACAAAGTCTCACGGTAAAGTGCCAGACGGTCATCAGAAGGACGCTTCTGCTCATAAGCCGAGATTTTCGCTTCCAAAGCCTCATAACCGGACGCCTTCGCCGCATCCAAAACATCCAACACCAGCTCCTTGGGCACATCACCAGACAAGAGTCTGTCCATCCAATCTTTGATCAATCGACCCGCCCGGGGATCGGAAAGGGCACCTAATCCCCGAAGTGCCTCCCGATGAAGCGGGATCGATTCCTCTTCGAAATACAAACGGTAGAGCTTAATCAATTCATCAATCGGCAGTTGAGCTTGGGATTGAATCGCCAGCTCCTTGAGTTGTTCACGCCCACTGTTGCGCACCTCCCTGATGACTTCCAGGAACGCCGAACCACCCACCTTACTCAGCACCTCAAAGGCGGCGACCTGCACAACTTCCCCCACCTGATCGCTTAGGATCAAATCCCGCAAACGATCGCCCTCCGTCGTCATTCCCAACGCACTGATCGCGTTCAGAGTGGCAATCTTGATTAAATCCGACGGATCACTGAGCAAATTCCCCAAAGCCAGGCGGAGCGGCACGATGGCCGAGCGATTGTCCCGCTCAATCGTTGGTTGCCAGAGACCAATCACCCGATCCCGCTTCGGCGGATTGGCCCAGGACCCAAGCAACTCCAACGCTTCCACTCGAAGCGATTCCAGAGCCATTGAATTCGCAGCAAAAGCGAGCAAGAAGGCCGCATTCTCGGTCTTGCCTAAGCAAAACTGCGCATTGAGCGCACGCCGCAGCACGGGTTCGGGCAGATTTGGTTGTCGGGAGAGGTCCGCTAGTTGAGGAAAGGCAGCTTCAATGTTTTCGTCATGAATAGCACGGGCGGTCTCCAATACAATTTGAGGATCCTTATCGTTCAGAAAAGCTGTGACCTCCGGACGCTTAAGGCGCCGCAGTGCCAGGACCGCGCCCAATCTCACCGCCCGTGACACATCAGCATTAGCCTGAACCAGGCTCGGCAAGTCATTGATCCAAGTCAAAGCCATCACCCCGGCATGCCGCAAATACAAATCCGTATCGGCATTCTGCCGGAGGAGGTCGAATATAGGTTTCGTGTCGCGGAGATTGACCAATTGATCGGAGGCATCGGAGGCCTGAACTTCATGGTAACCGCGCCGCACTGTCTTCCCCAACCACAGAGCCCCATAAAACCTCACTCGCAGATTGGGATCATTAAGCAGCGACACATAATCCGAGTAAAATCCCACCACACCGCGGTCTGCTAACGCCTTTGCCGCCTGAGCGCGGATTTCAGCGTCATGATCGCTGAGGAAAGGGATCAAATGACTGCTGACGTCCCGATGCTTGGCTAGAATCTGCCCGAGGCCCCAAAGTCCGTGGAGTCGAGCCAACGGGTTTTCGCTCTCCTCCAACGTCCGTTTCAATGCTGTCAATGGATTCAACCCCAAAGCACCGGTAATCACTTCGCCGACCGCAGTTCGTGACGGCTCATATCGCGCGGCCAACTCGAACTGCGCTCTTAAGCGCACCCGTTGATCGGCATGGCCCAAAAGATCCCCGAGCTCTTTGACCGATAGATCTTTGAACCCCATTGACAAAAGCTGTCTTACCTCCGCCACCAAAGGCGCGGCCATGGCAGATTCATCGAAAACACGAAAAATCCGGCCCTTGCCGGTCTTTTCCCAGCCTTTGGTCCAATCCGCTACATAGAGACCTCCGGCCAAACCAAAACCTACATCAACCGGCGACAAACCCCAGATCAACTTCCCGTCCATCAATTCCTGCGAGTTGTCTTGAAGATACTCGCGAGAGTGAGGCACCGTGAAACTCGCCCCTCGCGGCTCCACCGTAAATGAGCGGACACCGCCGGGAAAATCCGCCAAAAAGAAATGGCCGCGAAATCGCTCGGGCATCCCCGTTCCTGGATAATAAGCGAAACCGGAAGGACCATGCCCGACGTAAGCAATGGGCGGCAGCAAGTAGGCCCCCGTATTCTCCGAGGCGATGCGCCAAAGTTTCTCCGCCTTCCAAGGTCCCATATCCGGCAGCCACTGCCAGCCGATGTGCCAACCTGAATTGCCACCCTCAACAACCTGCACCAACCTCGCCTGATCACCGCCGTCGCCATTGTTATCGACGGTCCATAAATTCCCGTGGTCATCAAAGGCCAGTTCCTGCGGATTCCGCAATCCCGTGGCAAAAACTGCCAAATGACTCCCATCCGGATCACATCGAAACACCGCGCCAGTATCCGGCAAATCAACCAAGACCTTTCCATCCTTCACCACATGCGTCCCGCGATCCGCGATCGAAAAGTAAAGCCTCCCGTCAGGCCCCATGATCACCCCGTGAAAATCATGCCCGCCAAAGGCAATGTGCACCCCAAAACCCGAGTGAAGGACCTCTCGTTCATCGGCGGTTCCGTCATTGTTCCGGTCGCGAAGCCGCCAAAGGTCGGGAATGCAAGTGAACCAAACCGCATCGCCAAAGGGCAAAACACCAGCCGCCACCCCGGATACAGAACTATCGAATCCCTCAGCAAAGGTCGTGGCCGACTCTGCTATCCCATCCCGATCCTCATCGACCAGCAAGCGAATCCTCTCGGACTCGACCGCGAGATCTTTGACGTCGAAAATTCCGTCCTTATTGCGGTCGACCCGGTATCGTTCAGCAATTGAAGAGTTATTGGGAGTGACATAACGCTGAAAAAAAGCTCGGCGATCATCTACGGTACGGAAAGAAAAATCGTCGTCCAGCCAGTCCCGAAAGCTTCGGATATCGAAAACCGAGGTCCGTCGTCTATGGGTTTCCACCACGAAACAACGGCCTTGATCGTCGAACGCGAAGCATACCGGGTTGGCAAAAAAGGGCTCGGAAGCAAATACCTGCGCTTGAAAACCAGGATGGACCGCCATCCCTCGCAAGGACTCAACCGCCTCCAATGATGGGTGCTCAAGATCCGCTCCAGCGGCGACGTGGGAACCGCCGCTGATCACCTCAAGTCCAACGATCAAAAACCAAGTCCAACACCACAAGGACATGTAGCTCGGTTTTTCAGTCTGAACTTCGAAGGCCATGCATTCCACTACCCTTTTGGAAAATACCATTCTGCCCGATGGCAAGCAAGCATCGCGCCGTTTTTGCGATCAAAAAAAGGCAAGAAATCTGCCATTGTCGCCCCGGAAGATGACGTCGCCGCCCGAAGTCTCTCAGCCACAAGACATCAAACCCGCAGCCCTACTCACACCTTAAGCCAAATCAAAGCACAACACTCGACCTCCAAGCAGCCAGATAGGTCATCGCCCTAAGCAACCTTCGCAACGAAAAGCCCTCTCCCCAGACATCGAAGGCGAATTGACAAGCCCTCGCTTTAGCGCACACAATAGCCCATCAGACATGAACAAAACGCTTTCCAAAACCTTACTGATTATCGCCGCCAGTCTCACCCTGGCAATCAGCGCCAGCCAAGCGGCGGATCCGGTTGATTTCACGCGGGAAGTGAAACCGATTCTAGAGAGCGCCTGCCTCAGCTGCCACGGTCCCGAAAAGCCGAAAGGCGATCTCAGCCTCCACACCCGCACCGCAGCCATCAAAGGAGGCGACAGCGGCACTTCCCTAGTCCCGGGAGACCCCGAAGAAAGTCTGCTCTACACGCTGACGATCCTCCCGCCCGACGATGACGACATCATGCCGCCAAAAGGAGACCCACTGTCCAAGGTGCAGACCGAAATCCTTCGCCGCTGGATCGAAGCAGGTGCGGAGTGGCCGATCGAGGTGGAATTGGAGCAAACCCAACGAATCGATTTCATTCAAGACATTCAGCCAATCCTTGAATTTAACTGTGTCGCCTGCCACCGCGAGGGTCATGCAAAAGGCGGTCTTCAACTCAACAACCAGGAGTCCGCATTTGCCGGAGGCAATTCCGGGCACAGCATCGTTCCCGGCAAGTCGAGTGCCAGCTTGATCTACACCTCGACGATTCTGCCTGACGACCACGACGACATTATGCCGCCCGCCAAGAAAGGAGGCCCACTTGACAAATCGCTCACCGACCTTCTCCGACACTGGATCGATCAAGGAGCCAAATGGCCTTCCGGGATCACCTTGAAACCAAAGAAAGCTGATAATGGCCCCTCAGTCGTCGATATGGAACTCGTAACCCAGATTCACGCCATGATTGTCGCCAATACCGCAGAGAAAACGGAAGCGGAAATGAAACGCTATACCGAAGTCATCTCCGGGACTAAGGTTCAGTTCGAGATGATCCCCATCCCCTCCGGCAGCTTCGTCATGGGCAGTCCCTCAGGAGAGGTGAATCGAAAAGACGGTGAAGGCCCTCAAGTCGAAATCCAGCTGTCCCCTTTTTGGATAGGGAAATGCGAGGTGACCTGGAATGAGTATGATCTCTTCACCTATCCCGAGGAAATGAAACGCTTCCAAAAAGTCAGTGGCAACATGGTCGAGAATCCTCTGGCGGATGCAGTGACGAAGCCCACCAAACCCTACGTCGAGATGAGTTTCGGTATGGGCAAAGACGGTTACCCGGCCATCAGCATGACCCATCACGCGGCCAATAAATACTGCGAGTGGCTAAGTGCCAAAACGGGACACTTCTATCGATTGCCCACTGAAGCGGAATGGGAATACGCTTGTCGCGCTGGAACCAAAACCGCCTATTCATTCGGCAATTCTGCAGACGATATCGACGATTACGCCTGGCACGCAGACAACAGCGATTTCAAATATCAGAAAGTCGGCAAGAAGAAACCCAACCCCTGGGGTCTGCATGATATGCACGGCAATGTCGCCGAATGGGTCATTGATCAATATGCGGCCGAAACGTATCTCAATTATTCCAAGCTAGATTCAGTAGTGGACCCCTGGGTCAAATCCACGACCCCCTATCCTCACAGTGTTCGAGGCGGTTCATGGGATGATTTCCCCGAGTATCTGCGAAGCGCCGCAAGACGGGGCTCTGACCCGCTGTGGAAGATGCAAGACCCACAACTGCCCAAGAGCATCTGGTATCTGACTGATGCCCAATTCCTCGGTTTTCGAGTCGTTCGGCCACTCCATGTCGCCTCTCCGGTTGAACTGAGCAAGTATTGGACAAACGAGGTCGAAAGAGATTAACTGTTTTCCATCACCTAGTTGAGTACCACAGAGTACTCTTGTCTTGACTATTTGAGAGAGCCTAAGACATGGCGCTGTGGCGTGTGGCTGGGAAACGCAACAGATAGACAGAAAAAACCAGTAACAAAATGAACGAGAAAAGCAGCAACACCAATCAACGGAAGGATGAATCCGTCTCTCGGCGGAAGTTCCTCAAGTCAACCTCAACAGCCGTCCTCGGCGGCAGTATCCTCAGTTCGTTAAGCGTCCCCCCCCAAGGGGTCTTCGCCGATCATCACGACGAACTCAAGCTGGCCCTCATCGGCTGTGGCGGACGCGGCTCCGGTGCCGCGGACCAGGCCCTGGCGACTAATGATCAGGGTCCGGTGAAGCTCGTCGCTATGGCCGATGCGTTTCGAGATCGTTTGGACGGCAGCTTCAGCAACTTGGCACAGAAACATGGAGATCACGTAGACGTCCCGGAGAGTCAAAAATTCGTCGGATTTGACGCTTACAAAAAAGCCATCGCCCTCGCTGACGTCATTATTCTGGCGACACCTCCCGGATTTCGTCCGATCCACTTTGAGGAGGCCGTCAAGCAAGGTAAACATGTCTTCATGGAGAAGCCCGTGGCGACGGACGCCCCCGGGGTCCGCAAGGTTCTAGCCGCGGCCAAGGTCGCCGAAAACAAGCATCTTAAAGTTGGCGTCGGACTACAGCGCCATCACCAAGCCGGTTACATCGAGACCATTAACCGACTCCAAGATGGCGCGATCGGTGACATCATCGCCATGCGCGCCTATTGGAACGGGAACACCCCTTGGGTTCTCAAACGCGAAAATCTTGAAAAGCAGTACGGTCGAAAACTCACCGAGATGGAGTACCAAATGCGCAATTGGTACTACTTCAACTGGATCTGCGGCGACCACATCACAGAACAGCATATCCACAACATTGACGTGATCAACTGGCTCAAAGACGACTATCCGGTAAAGGCCAACGGAATGGGTGGTGCCGAAGTTCGTGTGGGCAAGGACTACGGGGAAATCTTCGATCATCATTGTGTCGAATTCGAATACGCCGACGGCTCCCGAATGTTCAGCCAATGCCGCCATCAGGTAGGCTGTTGGAATAGCGTTTCCGAACACGCTCACGGAAGCAAAGGCGCTGCCCGAATCGATCGGTACACCATTACCGGCGACAACACCTGGCGTTTCCGAGGCAAAGGAAAGAATCCCTACCAGCAAGAGCTCGATGACCTGTTCCACGCGATTCGCCACAATGAAGCGTACAACGAGGCCGAATATGGTGCCAAAAGCTCGATGACCTCGATTCTCGGTCGCATGGCCACCTATTCGGGTAAAGAGGTCGAATGGGATAAGGCGATTGCTTCAAAGATTTCGATCATGCCAGATGTCTTCACTTGGGACGCTCCAATGAAGTCGCTCCCCGGTCCGGATGGCATGTATCCGACACCCGTTCCCGGGCAATCCATGGTGGTCTAAAATTACGCTGCTTACGGCTTTTGCAAATCCCTCTCGAACAGCGTTCGGGAGGGATTTTAATGCTCGTTATCTTTTTAACCGAGCCAACGTGAACAACTCACATGAACTCCACCTTTGATCTTTTTTCAACTAAAGAAAAAATTGCCTCGGCTTATAGTCCTGACAAAAAAGCAGTCATCGTGGAAGGTGATTGCCTTTCGACATTAAAAGATATTCCTTCAAACACTTTCAAACTAATCATCACATCTCCACCTTACAACATCGGTAAAGTATATGAGAAGTCGGTGAAATTGGAAAAATACCTAACTTCCATTGAGCCGGTCTTAGATGAGTTAGCGAGAGTTTTATCCCGTTCGGGGTCTCTTTGCTGGCAAGTGGGAAACTACGTTGAGAAAGGAGAAGTGTTTCCTTTGGACGTTTTTTACTATAAAATGTTCAAGGAACGGGGAATGAAGATGCGGAATCGTGTCATCTGGCACTTCAATCATGGCCTTCATGCTTCTAATCGCTTCTCTGGACGCTATGAAACATTGCTTTGGTTCACGAAAAGCAATCATTACACATTTAATTTGGATTCCATCCGCGTGCCATCGAAATATCCCGGAAAACGCCATTTCAAAGGGGAAAAATACGGGCAGCCTTCGGGAAATCCCCTTGGAAAAAACCCTTCCGATATTTGGAATATTGTTATCCGAGACTGGGAAACCTCTTTGTGGAATATCCCGAATGTCAAGTCAAATCATCCGGAAAAAACGATCCATCTCTGCCAATTTCCCATTGAGTTAGTAGAGCGATGCGTTTTAGCCCTTACCAAAGAAGATGACTGGGTTTTAGACCCGTTTTCAGGCGTGGGTTCATCTCTTCTGGCGGCTCTCAAAAATGGCAGACGAGCTTTCGGTTGTGAATGGGAAAAGAAATATGTTGCATTGGCACATGAACGGATCAATTCGCTATGGGAAGGTCGGCTTCGTTATCGTCCGTTGGGAAAGCCAATTCACCAACCGACCGGAAAAGAAAAAGTATCTCAGACGCCTTTGGAGTGGACGCAAGAACGATGAAAATCTTAGGAAAATACTCTTTTAACAACGGAGCCGAGGTTGTAAGGGAGCAATATCCTCATTTGTTAGATGAAGTACACACGGCAATAAAAAACATAAATGCTAATGCGCATCGTTCCAAGAGAAGCAGGAAAAAGACAATGCCTGGACGCATGTTATACAGCCCTTCATCACTAACCAAAGCATTTGAAGGAATATTGATGCCTTTGGGGTGGAAAAAAATTCGTGTGCCTTGCGAGTATCCAACAGAATATTATACAGATGACTATATACATCAAAAACAGTGTCAGAAAGCATTTCGGGAAATGGATTTTCTCAAAGAGAACCTGGGCGTTGAGATTCAATTCGGGAAATATGCATTCATGGTTTACAACGTATGTGCGAAAATGACTATTTTCAAAAACTTGAAGCATATAGATACAGGTATAGAAATCGTGCCGATTAAGAAATTCGCAGACTATATGAGCACGGGTGTTTCTTATTTTGAACAATTCGTCTGGGATTTGAAGATTAGAGGCATTTCCAATATTGATATCCCCGTGTTGATTCTTGGTATCGGGGTGGAATAAATTGACTCCGAGACTTCAAACATGGATCTGGTTGCTGACCCCATACCCCGGTTAATCCGGAAGATCGCCTTTCCGGCAAGCGTCGGGTTTTTCTTCAACACTATGTACAACGTGGTCGATACCTACTTTGCCGGTTTGATCTCGACCGAAGGTTTGGCGGCGCTGTCTCTTTCCTTTCCGATTTTCTTTGTCCTGATTGCGGTCGGCACCGGTGTCTCCCAGGGAGCGACTGCCCTCATCTCGAATGCTTTGGGTGAGGATGACTCCGATGAAGCTTGCCGCTACTTCTTTCAATCGGTTTCTTTTGGCGTTTTTCTGGCAATCGGTCTCACCATCGTTGGCCTCGTCATTACACCGCGCCTGTTTACTATGCTGAGTGCGAGCGGCACCTATCTCCAGCTGTGCCTGGACTATATGAACATCATCCTCCTGGGGACGATCTTTATCCTCTTGCAATCCATCATCAACGCGGCGCTCAACGCTCAGGGGAACACAACCACCTTTCGCAATGTATTGATCGTCGGATTCGTGATGAACTGCATTCTTGATCCCTGGCTCATGCTCGGCGGTCTAGGCGTTCCAGCCTTGGGAATCAAGGGAGTTGCCTTGGCTACGATCATCATTCAATTCGTCGGCGGCATCCATCTCATTATGGCCATGAAAAAATCCAAACTTTGGAATGGATGGCATTGGTCGGCACTCATTCCCCAGAAAAGGCACTTTATTGACATCGCCAAACAAGGTTTTCCTGCAAGTATCAATATGATGTCCGTTGCCCTGGGCATCTTCGTCATCACCTGGTTTATCAGCTGTTTCAGCACAGCCGGCGTGGCCGCCTATGGGATCGCCACTCGAGTGGAACAAATCATTCTCCTACCGACGATCGGGCTCAACATCGCCGTTTTGACCCTAACCAGTCAGAACAACGGCGCCAAACGATGGGATCGAGTCAGGGAGATTTGGATCAAGAGCGTGACCTACGGAATGGCCATGATGATCGCCGGCGGGATCATCCTCTTCGGGTTGCGCGAACCGCTCATGAGATTCTTCACCGAAGATCGGGAAGTGATCACGATTGGAACCGATTACCTGAAAATCGCCGCGATTACCCTTTGTTCTTATGTTATTCTGTTTCAGACCGTTTTCATGCTCCAAGGGTTAAAGCGACCCATGTATGCGATCTGGATCGGCATCTACCGCCAGATTTTGGCACCGTGCCTGATCTTCTATCTTCTCGCATTTGTCCTGAACTGGAAACTCTTTGGGATTTGGTGGGGCATCTTTTTTGTGACCTGGAGCGCCGGCATTGTCACTTGGCTCTATGGCCGGTGGACTCTGAATCGAATCGCCCAGGCATGAAGAGTCGGCAGCGTCGAAAGAGAAGCATTTATACCGCCAAGCGCCAGAACAGCCTACATCATCACGTCTATGTCGTTGAGCTGAAGCCTGAGGTGGCACACCTCCGACGGGTCCAAGCCGAAAACCCGAACCGCAATCCAGACCTTCCCTGCGTCTATGTCGGGATGACCGGCCTCGCCCCCGAGGAACGACTCCAGAATCATCTTCAAGGACTCAAGAGCTCATTCTATGTGAAGCACTACGGCATCAAACTACTTCCCAAACTCTTTGCCTTCCTAAACCCCATGCCCTACGAGGCCGCCTGTGTCATGGAAGCTGAGCTGGCAGAAGAGCTCCGACAACAAGGTTACACCGTGACCGGAGGACACTAGAGCCCCAAGCATCCAAATACTCAAATACGCAGCAAACCCCCACCTCTGAATTCTGAAAATTGACACCTAAGCCTACCCCCAGCAACCTTTCCAGCCACCCCCTGCCCTTTCGGATCCCACACATCCAACGGATGATACCCACGGTTGATCGTCGTCACGGATAAGACTAGATTGCTGTCAACTGAAGAATCCGGAAACCACAGAAATGAAGTCATCGGAAAAATCCAGGCGGTTTCTTGAAGAAAAGAGACCATTCAAAGTGACCGAAAGCGCACTATCGCCGACGGTGGCACTATCCGCTCTCGATCAAATAGCCGCACTCGCCACACTCTCGACCAACACGAGTACTGCGTTCGTCAAAACCCTTGACGACGACCAACTCATCCTCTGTGTCAGAGTCGGCGACTCTCTTCAAAAGGCCGTCGCCAACAACACCCTATGTTTTCACACTTTGGAACAGCGCCAGATGTTGACGTTTCACAATCTCACCGAGTTGCCGGAGTGGTCCAATCATCCGCTCGTCACCGGGCCAGAAGCCATCAAGTCCTATGCGGGCGTGCCCTTACTGAACGGCCACGGCCAGCCCATCGGCGTCCTTGCCGTTATGGATCAAGCAGCCAAAGAATTCTCAGCCGAGCAGCGACAATCACTCATGACGCTGTCCTCCCTAGCCGTCAGAATCATTGAATCCACCAAGAAAACCGACACCCTCTCCCGAACCGAAAGGGAACTGAACAATTTCCGGGAAGCCCACAACAAGTCTGAGGCCTTCTATCATTCACTCGTCGAGAGCCTGCCACAGAATATCATCCGCAAAGACCTCGAAGGCCGCTTTACTTTTGCCAACCAGAATTTCTGCCAAGCTCTAGGCAAACCGCTCGAAGAAATCATCGGTAAAACCGATTTCGACTTCTTCCCTTTCAAACTTGCGAAAAAGTATCAGAAAGACGATCGCACCGTCGTGGAGACCGGCCAACGCTTTGAAACCGTGGAAGAACACCAGACAGCCAGCCGGGAGCAAAGCTTTGTCCAAGTCATGAAAACCCCGGTTTACAATACTGATGGGCAAATCGTCGGCATCCAAGCGATTTTTTGGGACGTCACCGAACAGCGGAAGACCGAGAAGGATCTCGCATTTGAACGAGATTTACTTCGCTCACTGTTAGATTCTATCCCGGATCATGTTTACTTTAAGGATCAATCCTCCCGATTCATCATCTGCAGTAAGGAACTCTCCGACCGCTTAGGCCTCAAATCTCCCGAAGAAGCCATCGGCAAAACTGATTTCGACTTTTTCTCCAAGGAACATGCTCAGCCCGCCTACGATGACGAGCAGACAATCATCAGCACTGGCAAACCCGTCATTTCAAAAATTGAGAAAGAAATCCTCTTGGACGGGAGGGAAAATTGGGTCCTGACGAGCAAGATGCCCTTTCGAAGCGCCGGTGGCGCCATCATCGGCACCTTCGGAGTTTCAAAGGATATCACCTCTCTGGTCAAAACCCGACAGGAACTCGAGCAAGCTCAAAAGAAATATCAAGACATCTTTGAGAAAGCGGTCGAAGGCATCTTCCAAACCACACCGGATGGACGTTACCTCGAGGCCAATCCGGCACTCGCCAGGATCTATGGTTACGACTCGGCTCATGATCTCCTCACCCAGGTGACCGACATCGGAAACCAATTATACGTCGACCAAAGACGTCGTAAGGAATTCCAACGACTCATGGATAAAAAAGGGGAAGTTCACGAATTCGAGTCGGAGATATATCGCCGCGATGGCACCAAAATATGGATCGCCGAAACCGCGCGGGCAGTCCGGGATGAATCGAACCAAGTCAAATACTACGAGGGCATTGTAGAGAATATCTCGGAGAGGAAGCGTGCCGAAGCTGCGCTTCAAATGGCTCGCGACGCCGCCCTGGAATCTACCCGACTAAAATCCATCTTTTTGGCGAACATGAGCCACGAGATCCGCACCCCGATGAACGGCATTATCGGGATGACCGGACTGCTGCGGCGAACCAAATTGAACGAAGAGCAACTGCACTTTGCCAAGACGATCGAAGAAAGCGGCCTCACCCTGCTGCGACTAATCAACGACATCCTCGACTTCTCCAAAATGGAGTCCGGTAAGATGACATTGGAAAAGGCAGCGTTCGATCCCACGATGGTCGTCGAAAGTGTTGCCGAACTGTTGGCCGAAAATGCCCAGAAAAAAGGCATCGAGCTCATCCTTTGGATCGATCCCTCAACTCCGCGGCAGCTCGTGGGCGACGCAACCCGACTGCGACAAATCTTGAACAACCTTACGGGAAACGCCATCAAGTTCACTTCGGAAGGGGAAGTACAGATCATCGTCCGTCCCGGACGTTCCAAGGGAAAGAAAGCCCCCCTTCGGATTGAGGTCCGAGATACCGGGATCGGAATTGCTCCGGAAGCCAAGCGACATGTCTTCAAGGCGTTTACTCAAGCCGACGAGTCAACCACTCGGAAATTTGGCGGCACGGGGCTAGGATTGGCTATCAGCCGACAGTTGATCGAACTCATGGGCGGGAGACTTCAGGTTGAAAGCGAGCCCGGAACCGGATCCCGTTTTTGGTTCACGCTCCCCTTGACCCCTTGCAAATCCTCAGTCGAGGAATCCCGCCCTCCAGTCAACAAACTTGACGGCGCCCGTATCCTTATCGTCGACGACAACAAAACGGTCTGCAAAGTCATCAAACATATGCTCACGCCCTACGGCGTCCACGCCACGATTCTCAACTCCGCCAGCCAAACACGACGACTGATGGAGAAACGCCAGCCTGATGCCCCCCCCATTGACTATATGATCATCGACTGGGATATCTCCGGAAATCGCGGGCTCAAGCTCTGTTCCACCGTGCATTCCCTACCCCAAGGACGGCGCATTCGGAAACTCCTCCTCACACCAGTCGGAAAGAAAATACCCAACCAGAGGCTGGCCGAATGCGGGATCAACTGCCTCATCACCAAACCCGTCCGGCGTCATCAACTGCTCCAATGCCTCGAACGGGCCCGCCTCGGCGAGAAGGCCGGCAACGGATCCACATATGGCATCCACCCAGAAAGTCAGCCACCCATCCAGGAACACACAACCAGCAGCTTCAAAATTCTCGTGGTCGAGGACAACCCGGTCAATCAAAGCGTCGCCATTCACGTCCTGCGGCAGCTAGGCTACGAAGGGATCGCCATAAGCAACGGATTAGAAGCCATTGCCATACTCAATCAATCCAGCTTCCCGGTGATCCTCATGGATTGCCAGATGCCCGAGTTGGACGGCTACGAAACCACTAAACGCATTCGAGAAATGGAGGCGAAAACGCCCAATCGCAAACGGACACGAATCATCGCCATGACGGCCAACGACATGGAAGGCGACCGCCAGAAATGCCTCGGTGCTGGGATGGATGACTACATCAGTAAACCGGTCATGTTGCCCGATGTCGAAGCCGCGCTTTCCGCCATCACGTTGGAGCGACCCGCACCGGTGAACGACGCCCCACCAGAGGCCGATGTCCCTCGACTCGATCCCAAGGTGCTCGCCAACTTCCGAAAACTGGATCCGAATTCCAGCTATGCCCCTCTTGGCGGACTTGCCGAACTGTTCAGTAAGGAAATACCTCGACAGGTACAAGCCATCCAAGCAGCCATAGACGCCGGCAATCAAAAGGAACTGAACCGAATCGCCCACACCTTCAAGGGCAGCGCCAACAATATTGGCGCCCGACGGCTGGCCGCTCATTGTTTGCAGCTTGAGAGCGCCGAACTGACATCGCCCAGCAGCATCAAACAAGCTTTAGCAGCGATCAAAAAGGAAGCGGATGCCGTGCTCAATGAACTAGTTGAAAAAGTCGCCGCCCTGAGTAGTAAATGAATCGAACCAGCCCGAGTTCAGTTTTTCCGAGAAGTGCTTTCCTTCCCAGCGAGCGGGACTTAGCCTCCGCTTATGATCCGCCTCATTCGATTCCTACGAGTCAGCCACTTTCTGTTTTCCAGCTTCATCCTCATTGTGGCTCGGACGAATGCCGCCGACGCCGAAATCCACGATCAAGTCGAACACGGCTATGCGAAAAACGGCGATGTCACCATCCACTATGCCAGCCTGGGCCAAGGTCCGTTGATGATCATGATCCACGGATTCCCCGACTATTGGTACACATGGCGAAAGCAAATGAGCGGACTCTCCCCTCACTACCGCACGGTCGCCATGGACCAACGGGGATACAACAGGAGCAGCAAACCAAAGGGGGTAGCTGCCTATGACATCAATCACCTGGTCAAAGATGTCAAAAAGGTGATCGAAAGTCTGGACGAGAAGAACGCCATTATCGTCGGCCACGACTGGGGCGGCTTCGTTGCGTGGCATTTCGCCATGCAGCACCCTGATCTCACCAAATACCTGATCATTCTCAACTTGCCTCATCCTCGCGGTCTCACCCGAGAATTGGCCAACAATCCAAAACAACAAGAAAACAGCGCCTACGCCCGCGGCTTTCAGCAAGAAGGTGCCCACCTGACTTTGACCGCCAAGGGACTCGCCAATTGGGTAGCCGATCCTTCGGCCAAGGAACGATACATCGCCGCCTTCGAGCGGTCCGATTTCGAGGCCATGCTGAACTACTACAAGTGCAACTACCCTCGGGAACCGTATCGAGAATCCACCACCCCGGTCATCAAGGTGCAGTGTCCCGTGTTGATATTTCACGGGCTCGACGACTGGGCACTGCTGCCGCCGGGCCTCAATGACACTTGGGAGTGGCTAGAAAAAGACCTCACCCTGGTGACCATTCCCAACGTCGGTCACTTCGTTCAACAAGACGCATCACAAAGAATTACCCAAACCATCAAGAGCTGGTTAAACCTGCAGGAGAATCTTCAAGAATGATCCGCAAAGCTTTCGTTATAGCCCTCTATCCGCACTCTCACGAACAATAGATCAAACGCCACAATCCCATCTGGCCCGACCCTGAGCAAACTTTCAAGGAGCACGGAGTCCACAACTACTCCATCTTTCTTCATCGAAAAACCAACCAGCTCTTTGCCCACGCCGAAATCGAGAGCGAAGCCCACCGGGAGGCCATCACCCAAACCGAAGTCTGCCAACGCTGGCGGACTCTTTGCCAGCCCCCATGCCCTCAAATCCCGGCAACAGCCCGAAGGCAAAACTCATTACCAATATCTTTCACATTGATTAAGAACCGAACCCAAGAAATCATTCCTCAACAATTTTGGGGAAACGCAGTTCAAGTCACGATGAAAACCAAGCTAACCACGCTCTGCACCTCTGTTGCCTCTTGCTCAATGCCCCAGCCTAACAAACCAGCTCCCCGAATATTGTGTTCCTCCTGGTCGACGACCAGGGTTACTACGACCTCGGATATCATGGTACGTCGGAAGTCAAGACACTTCGCATCGACGACCTAGCCAGCCAAGGTATCCGACTCACGGACTATTATTATGCCGCAAGCACCGATTCGTTAACCCCTCACATGCGGGTCTTTTAACCCGGATGCTACTCGCCGCGTCGGGCTTGCGACATGGGTTCAGCAAGAAGGTTATCGGACCGCTTGCATCGGCAAAATGTGACATCTCGAATTTCACAAGCCCTTTCTCCCTCGAAACCAGGGATCCCATGAATACCTTGGGTTGCTTCACAACCTTGATCCGGTCCAAACCGTTTATTTTCAAGAAACGGGCGGCGTTTCTTTATTGCCCAATGAGGAAATCGTCAAGCGTTCAGTAGCCCCTGCAGAATTGACCCGTCGATACACAGACAAAGCAATCTCGTTCATCAAACGCAACCGCAATCATCACTCTTTCCTCTATCCGCCGCATTGGACCTCCAGACACCTACCTATCCTTAGGTCTCTCCTCTTGAGCGAACACTGAGCGATACCCTATATGGAACGCGATAGCGGCAACAAGGGCCAAGAAAAGAAAGTAGCATCTCTTAGTATCCGTCATCGAGAACTTCAACTTTGCTGAGCTCCCGGCACTTCTTCACCGACTCAATGTGTAAGAAACCGCATCACCCCTCCCTATAAGGTTCAAGCGCGCCAACCCTTCCTATTTTTTAACATTTCTCACAAAATTCTGTGAAATGCTAGTGAAAAAGGAATGAACAACAGGCGCAAATCTTCCTCAACATAACCCGCACCCTATATAAGGGCGGTCGAGCAAGAAAAAGACTACCCATGCTATAGTAAAAATAACTGCAACCAATATTAGTCGATCAGCACCCTGAAAGGTAAACCCACGCTTATAGATGCTCGGATTCCTCAAAGAGAGTTCCCATATCCGCATCCGTTCACGAACGGGCGTATCTCAGCACTGATTGAATTGTCGCCAAGCTAAATACCGCTTCTTACCCACTGCCCCCAGATCAATCCAATCACGTTGTCGCCAATAGCAGCTTCACTTTAACTGAAGAGACTGGGTGTCCGCTTTAGATTCGGCTAGCCTGCCCCACCTTCGTCATTTATATAAAATGTGATTGCCGCTCTTCTTCAGTAACGACCTGCCCCAGACTCTGAACCTCACTTCGGCGCCGTTCCATGATGTGCTTGTCTACAGCGGGATCGTAGGGTACCGGATAATTGCCATCGTAACAGGCGGTGCAAAAGGACTGAGCCGGCAGCCCGGTGGCGCCGACCATACCTTCCTGAGAAAGGTACGCCAGGGAATCAGCGTTCAAATACTTACAGATCTGTTCGTTCGTGGAATTCGCCGCCATGAGTTTGGAACGATCGGGAAAATCGATGCCATAGACACAGGGGTGCATGTGCGGCGGGCAGCTGACCAATACATGAACCTCCTTTGCTCCCGCCTCTTTCAAATTGTTAACGCGGGCTTTACTAGTCGTCCCGCGAACAATGGAGTCATCCACAGTGACTACCCGTTTTCCCCGAACCAAATCGGAAACCAAATTCAGCTTCACCCGAACATTAAAGTCCCGAATTAACTGAGACGGTTGCAAGAAACTGCGCCCCACATAGTGGTTCCGAACAAAGGCCATCTGGAACGGAATCCCGGATTCAAGTGAGTAACCCAGCGCCGCATAGTTTCCGCTGTCAGGCACGGGCACGACCATATCCGCCTCGATCGGGTGTTCCCGGGCTAGTTGCCGTCCCATCTTCACTCGGGCGTCGTAGACATTGCGACCGGCAAGATTGCTGTCCGGTCGGGCAAAGTAGACAAATTCAAACACGCACAGCGCGCGGTGACGATGCAAAGGAAAAGCGTCAATACTTCTTAGACCATTCTTGTCGATGATTACGATCTCCCCGGGCTTGACATCCCTAACGAACTTGGCGTGGATCAAATCAAAGGCGCAGGTTTCACTAGACAACACGTGGGCACCATCTACCTTCCCAATCGACAAAGGACGAAACCCGTGTGGATCGCGCACTCCGATCAACTCCTCCGGTGTCATGATCACGAGGGAATAAGCGCCTTTGATACGACGACCGGTCTCTACCAGACTATTGCGACACCCTGGATCGACGGGTTGGGCCAAAAGATGCAGAATGATTTCACTATCAACCGTAGTTTGGAAAATATTGCCCTTCGCTTCCAACTCGTCCCGTAACTGGGCCGCGTTGGTCAGATTGCCGTTGTGTGCAATGGCGATTTTGCCGCGATTGCAGTCAACGATGATCGGCTGGGCATTACTCGCCAATGAAGAACCCGTGGTAGAATAACGAGTATGCCCAATAGCCATACTCCCTTTGAGCCGCTCCAAATCATCGGGCCTGAAAACCTGAGGCACGAGTCCCATCGCACGCCGATGAAAAAACTCACCTTCCTCACAGGAAACGATTCCCGCACTCTCCTGGCCCCGATGCTGCAAGGCGTAAAGACCGTAGTAGGCCAATTCAGCCGCTTGGGGATGCCCGTAAATACCGAAAACGCCACAATAGTGCTTGGGGTAATCTTGCATTAGTTGAATCTCACGGTATCAGATTCGGCAGGTCAGTTTGGTTTGTGGAAGAAAGAGCAAGAACCCGAGTGTCGAAAGATGCGATGACCACCTCGTGGAAGCACTCCGTGGACTGAGCGCCTCTTTTCCTTCGTTCTCGTCGTTGGAAATGACCAAGGCCAAGACGTTATCTTGAATTCTAAAGGGAAGCAACAATTTGTGCCTTCTTGAGGACTGCCGCGGGGTCCTCATGGCACAGTCCCCTTATGTCCCGAGTCCACAGCCAAGTGTGCTACGCTAGTTGGCGTTTGAGAGCCGACCACCAGGCATCATATAATTCGTCCAATTTCCACGAAAAATCCGACGTCCCGTACTGAATACATAATCGATCGCCGCCAACCACCCCAATTTCCGCAACCGGAATTTTGAGGATTTCAGCTTGCCCGATCACCTTCGGCAGAAATGCCTTACTGACCGTCACAATGATTCTGGACTGCGATTCACCAAAAAGCATCGCCTCCGCGCAAATATCCGGCTGTGCTTCCAGCCGGATCCCCGCTCCCACCAAACTGGGAGTTTGTCGGGCCACATCGCGAGAAACACAACATTCACTCAATGCCACCGCGAGCCCACCCTCGCTACAATCATGGGCGCTCTTGATAACTCCCGACCCAATCCAACCGCGTAGCGCATCGGCCAGTTGCTTTTCCCGGGCGAAATCGACCCTCGGGGGATGTCCCGTTTTCCGCCCCTCAATGACTTGGAGATAAGCCGAACCACCCAAACCGAGCAGCGGGTCCTGAATGTCGACCGGATTCCCCAACAGCACAATGACGTCGCCCTCCTCCTTGAACCACTGGCTCGTAATAAAGTCTTCATCCTCGATCTGCCCCACCATGGCGATGACCGGCGTCGGATCGATCGCACCATTCGGGTTCTGATTGTAGAGACTGACATTCCCGCCCGTTACCGGCGTGTCGAAAAAGGCACACGCCTCGGCAATCCCTCGAACCGATTCCTTCAGCTGCCAGAACAACTCCGGATCATGGGGATTTCCATAATTCAAGTTGTTCGTCACTCCCAAAGGCAGAGCGCCAGAACAAGCAAGATTTCTAGCCGACTCCGCCACCGCCAAGCGTCCTCCTTCATAAGGATCTAAATACACATAAGTTGCATTGCAATCGACCGTAAGGGCCAGATATTTCTCTACAAAGAACTCGTCTCCCTTGGAACCCTTCGAGATCTCCGGCAACGAATCTTCTTTCACGCGCACCACCGCCGCATCCGAACCAGGGAAGAGCACGGTGCTGCTACGCACCGTGTAGTCATATTGCCGGTAGACCCAGTTCTTTGATGCAATAGTCGGCCAAGCTAACAGTCTCAGAAGGGCCTCCTGTGGTCCCTCACTGAACGGGACCTGATCCAGGGTAAGCTGTTGATATTCGTCGAGATAGGCCGGCCGCCGACTGTCGCGATGATAAATCGGCGCCTCATCGGTCAGTTCCCGAGCCGGCAGATCGACGACCACCTCACCCTCATGGCGGACGACCATGCGACCGGTATCCGTAACGAACCCGATCTCTGCCCAGGGAAGATCCCACTTGTCAAAAATTCGTTTCACCTCTGCTTCGCGCCCCTTGTGAACGATGATCAACATTCGCTCCTGAGACTCACTCAGCATGATTTCGCAGGGGGTCATGTTGGGCGCCCGCTGAGGCACTTTGTTGAGATTGATCTCGATCCCCGTGCCCCCACGAGCGGCTGTCTCACAAGCGGAGCAAGTCAAGCCAGCGGCGCCCATGTCCTGAATTCCGGCTACCGCGCCAGTGCCCAACAGCTCCAAACACGCCTCAAGCAGAAGTTTCTCCATAAACGGATCGCCTACCTGCACCGCTCCTCGTTGTTGCTCAGCGGATTCCTCGGTCAGATCCTGAGACGCAAAGGCGGCACCCGCTAGACCGTCCCGGCCAGTCGCCGGTCCCACGTAGAAGACCGGATTCCCAATCCCCTTCGCCGCACCGCGCGCAATCTGAGCGTGGCGCAGCACCCCAAGCGCAAAGGCATTGACCAAAGGATTGCCCTCATATGACGGATCAAAATAAACCTCACCGGCAACCATCGGCACCCCGAAACAGTTCCCGTAGTGACCGATACCGGCGACGACTCCTTTAAGCAATCGCTGCACCTCGGGAGAACTCAAAGGGCCGAACCGCAAGGAATTGGCTGCGCAGATCGGGCGGGCGCCCATGGTAAAAATATCCCGCAAAATCCCACCAACGCCAGTCGCCGCGCCTTGAAAGGGTTCGACGGCGCTGGGATGATTGTGCGATTCGATTTTGAAGGCCACGGCTAATCCATCGCCAATGTCCAGAATGCCCGCATTTTCCTCCCCTGCCCCAACCAGCACACTCTTCGATTTGGTGGGAAATTGTTTGAGGAGCGGACGCGTATTTTTGTAGGAGCAATGTTCGCTCCACATCACGGAGAAAACTCCGAGCTCTGTATAATTTGGCGACCGACCGAGCCGTTGCTTGATTCGCTCAAACTCCTCTTCGGTCAAGCCATGATTCTTGATTATATCCGCAGTGATTTCAGGCTCTACCATGAATGGGATGTGGTTGCAAATCCATGTTACCGATCAACCGTCATTTCTCTCTTTGAGCGCTTCAATCATACTCTTCAGTATCCATTTCCCCTCCTCGCTGCCAATAACCGCCTCGCAGGCTCGTTCGGGATGAGGCATCAGACCGGCGACATTCAGCTTGTCGTTGCACACGCCAGCGATGTTTCGGAGGGATCCGTTCGGATTGGCAGCGTCGGTAACATTCCCGCCGGCATCACAGTATTGCCATAGGATCTGGCCATTGGACTCAACCTGCTCCAGGGTGGTCTCTTCCACCACAAAGCACCCCTCGCCGTGGGCGATCGGCACTCGTATTTGAGTTTCAACGGGTGTTGCTCGTGTGAAAGGGGTCTCTCGGTTGGCGGTGCGGAGATAAACATGCTCGCAACGGAAGGTCAGCCCCTGATTCCGCACCAGCGCTCCCGGCAACAAACCCACTTCACAGAGGATTTGAAACCCGTTGCAGATCCCGAGAACCAGACCGCCAGATTGGGCGAAATCAACGACCGCTGGCATGATAGGACTGAATTGAGCAATCGCCCCGGCCCGCAGATAATCACCGTAGGAGAATCCTCCCGGCACCAAAACGGCGTCACAGTCGGATACCGCAGATTCCTTGTGCCAGAGATAACGAGCCTCATGCCCCAAGGTCCGAACCGCATGGACGCAATCCTGATCGCTATTAGAGCCAGGAAACTGAAGGACGGAAAATTTCATGAGCTATTCGGAGGAAAACGATCAATCAAAGCTTACAAAAGCCGAATTCACTCAAATTCAACTTCGTAATCTTCGATCACAGGATTGCTCAGGAAACGATAGCAAGCCTCATCCACCTTGGTCCGGAGCTCAGGGCTGTCCGCCTCCACCTCCAATTCCAGGTATTTGCCCACTCGCACATTGCTGACTCCCCCATAACCCAAGTGCTCCAGTGCGTTCTTCACCGCTTTTCCCTGAGGATCCAGAACAGCCTTCTTCGGAGTAATCGTAATCTTCGCCTTCATCAAAATCGGAACCGTCGTACCACGCACGCCACTGTGTTCGAAATAGGCAGATCCGAGCCAGCATTTATTTTGATCGTTCCGGCGAAATCGGTAGAGACTTCAGCTCCTGATCCAAAAAACTGGGACTAAAATCCCAACCGCCTTCTGTTTTTATCAATACCCGAGAGTTTGGTCCGAATCTAGCTAATGAATACCTACCTCCTTGAGTGAGGAGGTGGCGGGTCTTGATGTTGAATAGAAACCGTGTGTGCATCAAGGCCCGCTCGTCTTTTCTCTTAAGCAGTTCTCTCGGGCAAATTTGGATCTACGAAAATCCAAAGCGGAGAAAAACCGTAAACCCACCCCATCCCTCCCCGACGTTTCGGATGGCTGGCAGTGCCTGCCGGCATCTCACCTTTTCTAATTATCGGGCGATGGCACTCCTGGAATGCGGTGATTTTTCACTGCTTTCACCTAGCAACTATTTTCTCACTAAGTCTCGTCACCGCAGATAAAACCTGCTATATCCTGAGCTCCCGACTTAACAAATCCAATCCTCAATGGCATGAACGACACATCTCAAAATCCCGACTCAATGGCTGATTCCTCTCCCAAAACTCGTCCGCCTATGCACAGTCGCCCACTCTCTCGCCGCAAGTTTCTCGCCGCAGCCGCCACAGCAACTGCAGCGACAACCGTAGGCTGTGTCTCAACTCCCCGCCAAACCGCATCAAGAGATTCGCTCAAACTGGGCATCTCCACCTATTCCTACTGGCACTTCAGAACGGAGAAATATCCCATCGAGCAAGTCATCCACCATGCTGCCGATCTCGGCGTGGAGGGTGTCGATATCCTCCACCGACAAATGGCGAATGAAACGCTCAGCTACCTCCAAGGACTCAAACGGGAAGCCTTCTTCAATGGCGTTGATCTCATCGCTCTGTCGATTCACCAAGATTTTGTTGACCCCGACCCCAAGGTCCGTCAGAAGAATATCGATCACACAATCCACTGCATGGAATTGGCTCACGAAATGGGCATCCCCTGCATCCGGCTCAACTCAGGGCGGTGGAACACGATTCGATCCTTTGACGATCTCATGGCCGCGCGCGGCGAGGAACCGATCCTCCCCGGCCATACCAAAGATGAAGGGTTTCAGTGGTGCAGCGATTCCATCGAACGCTGTCTTCCCAAAGCGGAAGAGCTCGGCGTCGCCCTGGCACTAGAGAACCACTGGGGACTAACCAGAACGCCAGAAGGTCTGCTGCGAATTGTGAACGCAATCGAATCTCCCTGGCTGGGCGTGCTCATGGACACTGGAAACTTTCTTGAAGACCCCTACACCAAACTGGAAGCCATCGCGCCACAGACCATCTTTGTTCAGGCAAAAACGTATTGCGGCGGAGGTGAATGGTACACGCTCGATCTCGACTATGTTCGCATCGCCCGAATCTTGAAGCGTGTCAACTATTCCGGCTATGTCTCGCTCGAGATGGAAGGCAAGGAACCTGCAAGTATTGCGGTTCCCAAAAGCATCGCAATGCTTCGAAAGGCATTCCACTCCGCCTAAAAAGGCCACGTCACGATTGATGAATGAGGCAGCGAACGACACTCTCGCTGACGCACCCACTGCAATCCCTCTATCTGCCCTCCCCGGAGTCGTCGGCTCTCAACGCGCAGAACAATTCCAAAAACTAAAGCTCCATACGTTGGAGGATCTACTGCTTCACCGACCAAAGCGCTATGAGGACCGCCGGAGATTTTCCCGCATCAACGAGGCCATTCCCGACTTGCCGACGGTCTTCAGAGGAACTGTTCAATCCGTTTCACTGAAAAAAACTCACCGCCGCCGACTCTCACTCGTTGAAGTCTTGCTTGGCGATGAAACCGGTGAGTTGATCTGCCGCTGGTGGAACCAGCCGTACCTTGCCCAACAGTTTCAGGCCAACATGGAACTCCTAGTCTACGGTAAGCCTTCAATTTCGAAAAAAGTCACCGTTGATCAGCCCGAGACCGAATTGATCGACGAGGCGGAAGATATCACCGTTCATCTAAACCGCATTGTGCCCATCTATCCTCTTACGAAAGGGCTCCACCAACGTTGGCTAAGGGACTTTATCTGGAACACACTTGAAAAGTATGGCCATCACATCACCGATCTTGACCTCGGCATTCCATTTTCCTCCTCGCTCAATCGTCGTGAAGCCGTCCAGCAACTTCACTTCCCTCAAGAGATGGCGCAAACAATCGCCGCGCGCGAATACTTTTCACAGGAGGAACTCCTCACCTTTCAGTTGAAGCTCCAAACCCGCCGCTTACGTTTCACACAAAAGGCCAAAGCGCCACCATGTGAAAACAGCAACCAATTGATTCAGCCATTCCTGAAACAGCTGCCCTTCACCCTCACCAAAGCGCAACTGAGGGTGATGAAAGAGATCCGCCACGATCTCAACCGTCCGAGCCCAATGCGCCGCCTCCTCCAAGGCGATGTGGGCTCCGGTAAAACAGCCGTCGCCGCCATGGCTGCTGTCATAGTCATCGAAAGCGGCTATGACGCAGCCCTCATGGCCCCAACCGAACTCCTAGCAAAACAACATTTCCATACATTTGAAAGGTGGTTCGGTCCGCTGTCCATCAATCTCGGCCTCCTTACCGGTAATACGAAACCACCGGCGCACGATTCGGAACCGGGCCTAACAATCGGCACGCACGCGCTACTGGAAGACAACTACCAACCCAACCAGCTCGGACTTGTCATCATTGACGAACAGCACCGCTTCGGTGTCAGCCAGCGAGACCGGCTGCTCAAAAAAGGGCATTACCCACACCTTTTAACAATGACAGCCACGCCGATCCCAAGATCGCTTGGCCTCACCGTCTACGGCGATCTCGAACATTCTGTCATCGACGAATTGCCGCGTCACCGCGGCGATATCAAGACCTATGTGAGGCACACCAATCGACTGGACCGCATCTGGAAATTCGTCCGACAAAAACTCGAGGAAGGCCGGCAGATCTATGTGGTTTATCCGAGAATCGAAGGAACGGAAGACGACGATATCAAATCCCTCCAATCGGAACTCGATAAAATCAAAGAACAAATCGCCCCATTCACGGCTCACTGGATTCACGGACAGCTACCTCGCGACGAAGCCGCCCAGGTGATGGCCGACTTCCGGGCCAATCAAATCCAAGTGCTAGTGTCGACGACCGTCATTGAAGTAGGTGTGGACGTAGCCAACGCAACGGTCATGCTTATCGAAAACGCCGAGAGATTCGGGCTCGCCCAGCTTCACCAGATCCGCGGTCGAATTGGCCGTGGTCGTCACGACTCGCAATGCATTCTCGTTTCGCATGAGAAAAATGAAGCGGCGCAGAAACGCCTCAAGATCCTAGAATCCACCCGGGACGGATTTGCTATTGCGGAACACGACATGAAACTTCGTGGCCCTGGCGAATTTCTCGGCAAACAGCAAAGCGGTCTACCTCAGTTTCGCTTTGCGGACCTAATCCGAGATCGGGCACTCGTCAGTGAGATTCGCTCCTTGGTCCGTACCCACCTAGGTCTCTCCCACCAACCAAAATAGCAGCCGAGGTCAATTATCTCTATTCTCCGCTTCATGCCTTTCTTCGGAAATGGGCGGGCTGATTTTTCTTCCACGCATCTCACCTCCGCCCCCCTCGCTTGGATTTCTCGCCAATAAAGATGACCGCCATGAGGCAGCCGAGATTTTGAGGACTTCTCGAAGATAGGGCGGCGGCGGGCGGCTCTTGAGCCCCGGCTTTGCCGGCTGGGGGTCGCAAGGCCATCTCTTAGCCGCGAGTCACCCCCCGCCTGCAGGGCACCTCACCCTGCTAGCTGCCCGGAGGGGCGGAGCGTTCTTCCCCCAAAGAGGGATTGGCAACGGCCTAGCCGAAATGCTAGTCAGGGCCCCAAGCGCGAGATTGCCGCCGGGAAGGGTTGGGACAGCCATAGTTGCAATCCACATGCTTCGCCAACCTTCCTGCCGTCGAACAACCTCTATTGGCAAGAAATCCGAGCTGGAGCTGTGGCGATCGACGGATGTCTTTGCTTCATTGTCAGAGTGAGAAGTTTCGTATTAATGTAGACGATGCCCAACGTTCGCAGCAGCAGGGTATAGTCTTCATTTGACGAGCGACGGAAGACCTCGCCACCATTTGAGGGAACCGTCCGAGCGCAGTCTAGAATCCATCGGCCGTCATCACCTCGGCGCGAAAAAAGCTAACGGTGGATTCAAGCGGCAGGGACTGCGCGTTTAGCCATTCGACTACGGCGATGAAGGGATACAGCTTGATCGTGCTCGCCACATTGATTAATATCGACGTAGATGGACTGAGGATCAAAGTTGCCTACCTGATCATTTTGTTGGCATCAGTGACCGTTTCCGTGGCGGCTCCCCGAGACGAATGCTACGCCCGGAAGCACGACCGCGCTGTTGGTCGCGTCATCTTGCGTGGTGACTTGTCCGCTAATTTCGACTTGACTGAAAAGAGAGAAGCTGAAGGGCCATTGTATGCCGGCGAGGCGTTTGAGAAGGCCGTGCCTTCGTGTTGGACGATGCCACCTGCAAGTCGGCTGCCGATCTGGGTCGTAGGCGAGATCATCGGGGTCAAAGCGGTAGGTCAGGATCATGGAATGTCCGAGGCAGAGCAGCTGGTTCCGGTCATCTTCATTGTGATAGTGGGGACGATATCCATCTATGGCCTTATACCGCCGGTGCCCTGGCCGGATGGCTGGGGATTTCAACCCTCAGGAAATCTCTTTGTGGGCGCCGCTCCGCTGGTTCGATCCGTTGCCAAGTCATTGCACGACGGGGAGATCAGTGTCTTGCTGGTGGACAATAACCAGCAATATGTGAATGCGGACCGCATGCCGGGCTTTGCCGGTCCATTGCAGAAATGACTATCTGAAGGAAGGATTACAGCAAGGGGGCGTCGTTAAGAAGACGAATCTGACAGGCTCTTTTGACAAGGGCGCCTTCTTCGGATAACACGGTGAAAACGCCGTTCACATGTTCATCCTATCGGGGAAGGGAATGGTGGGCGTGGTCACGGCGGGCAGCCCCTTCACACGGGTGCGTCTGGCTCAAAGGTCATCACGCTGGAAGATGCGCTGCTCAGTGGTGAGAGTGTCTAAGTTCAGCGAGCGAGCGAAATGAAGATATTGTTTGTCATTCCCGCGTTTAATTTTGCCTTGAGTCGATCCGTCGGGTGGCGACGGTGTTTATGAACGGAGGCTGGAACTGGGAAGTGATTGTCTGCGACAACAACTCAAGCGGCCGAACCGCTCAGGTCGCCGCGACTGAGGGCGCTCGTGTGATCTTTGAACCGCAAAATCAAATCGGGCGGGCACGAAAACGGGTGCTTCCGTTGCTAGTGGGGAGTGACTGATGTTTGTGGACGCCGATTTGCTGGTTTCCAAGGACTCGCTCCGCGATCTTTGTCAGACGGTTGCGGCGGGCCGGGTCATCGGTGGCAGCTGGCACGTGGCACCTTGTGATGCCTAGGGAGTGGCTATGGCGGTGCTCATGGGGTTATGGAACCGGATTCATTCTTGTCTTCACTAGGCCGCCGGTTCGTTCTTGTTTTGTCGACGGGATATCTTTGTGAAGATTGAGGGGTTCAATTTACAGCGATTCGCGGGTGAAGAAGTGCGTTGGCCGGCGAATGAAGCAGATGGCGCGTGCTGAGGAGAAATTCCTTGGTCATTTTGTTAAAAATTCTCTCCAAACCCCTACCAGGAAGGTGGAGATTTATTCGCCACTGGAGGTTCCCTCACCTTTTTCAAGATGATTGTTTGTTACCCGTGGACGGTCCGGAACCGGGAAGGTTGTTTTATGTGGGGCGAGATTCTGTCCGAGCCGTTACTGCCGATGAAGGTTCGCAGTGATGAGACAGCTTTGTTTTGTCCTACGTTGGTGCTGCATGTTTGAATTCCGCCCCCCCTTTCGCTACGCTACGTCGGACGGCGGCTTGAGAGGCTCTCGCCCCATCGTTCTCAACCAACACAAGGTGTCAAGATCGCATCCCGCATCCCATGAATGATTTTCTTGTCCGCAGGGCAGACGGTTGCCAAGCAGCCACCGAGTTCGGCTCGGGCTTGGTCGCCTTTGCCATGGACGAAATAGTAAGGGCAAAGGCGCACTCTTCCGGTCATTGGTTGTAAACGCTGAGCCTCAAAATCAAACCAATGGCTTGCGACAGTTTTCGGTTTGGCAAATCGCTGGAGGATATAGGGGTTGTTGGCAAAGCGTTGGATCGCCTGGTCCACGGCTTGGCTCCAATCTTCCGTAGAAAGATCGCTGCCTAAGTAAACTCCGCGCGACCCCCAGGCTTCCGAAGCAAAACCGGAGATTTTTAAAATAAGGCGGCGTTCTTTCTGTGAAAGGGATTTGAGTTGATGCCAGTCTGTGAGGCCGAGCTCCGGGTAGGCTGCGTGTGGTGGCAAGGGTGAAGGGTCGACCACCCAGGAATAAGGAATGTGAGTCTGAAGCTTGCGCAGGAATCCTTCGCCAATCTCTTGTCGCCAGAACTTGCGCAGATTCCGGTTCCACAGCAGAGCGAACAGCATTTTCTCCTCAACGACATACTTCGGAGGCGGCGTGAGTTGAATCAATTGACGAGAGGCCAGGTCGAATACTTGGGAGGCGTTACTAACGTTTTCCAGATCGAATAGCTCAAAGAACCGATAGACGGCATCGCCTTCCTGAAATTGATCAAATGTCTGAGAGCGCACCGAGCAGAAGTCGTCCGTGGACATCTGCGCGGCCAACCACTCCATCTCCGGCCGGTAGGTCTCTGATTCATCTGAGACGACTAAGTGTATCCGCTGGTAATTGCCGAAGATGCCACGAAAACCTTCGATTGGTCCTTTCGGGCCGCCGACTAGCGATTGCGGTCGTTTTTTTCGAGATGATGAAACAGATTCACCTGGAATCGGCGGTTCAGTATCTCCGAAATTCTGTTTGAGTTGATCATAGGTTTGGTTGAGCCATCCGATGAGACCAATGCCGCCGGGAACACTGTCGAGTTCCGTGATGGAGAAACCCTCTTCTGTTAGCAGAATATCGGGACGGATGACTCTCGGCGTTTGGAGTTTGAAAGCCTCGCTTCGTTGGAGCTTGATCAGCGAGTTGGGCTTGCCTTGATCAAGCAAGTCTGCGATCCAGCTTGGTAGTGTGCCTTCTACGCTTTTGCGATAAAGGAGATCGCTTGCCCGATAGAATTGGAGAAGTACTCGACCGAATTTTTGGAGATCCTTAGCCAGGCGCGATTCCAGTTCAAAGGGCGTCGGCGAAATTTTCCACTGTTGCCCGGCGAAAAGACCACTCTCTGGAAGACGAGATCGAATGAACGCCGTACGTCTGCGAGCCGTTTCCAGGGACATTGATTCGTCGATCGTCAATGGGCTTCCTTTCCCGCAGTGGCGGTCAGCGGTTGACATGAAAAACGGCGAAGCCCTGGATCAGTTCCGAATCTGACCTTCACCATATCCTAGCCACTTGTAACTCGTGAGCTCCTCCAAACCCATGGGCCCGCGAGCGCCGATCTTGTCCGTGCTGATCCCGATTTCAGCACCCATCCCGAATTCAGCACCGTCGGTGAAGCGTGTGGAAGCATTCCAGTAAACCGCTGACGCATCGACTTCACTCATGAACAGTTTGGCCGTCTCTTCGTTTTTGGTGACGATCGCATCGGAATGTCCAGAGCCGTAAGTGTTAATGTGCTCAATGGCGGCATTAACGTCCTCGACAATTCTTACTGAAAGAATCAGATCGAGATATTCGGACTTCCAATCATCCTCGGATGCCATTTCGAATTTGGCACCTTCGGGCCGGGGTTGGCTATTGATCACTTGGTGCAGACTTTCATCACCGCGGATTTCCACGCCCTGTTCCCAGAGATTTTGGACCACTCTTGGCGCAAACGTCTCTTTGATCGAATCGTCAATGAGGAGAGTTTCGATCGCGTTGCAGACACCAGCTCGCTGCGTTTTCGCGTTTACGGCGATTGCGGCGGCTTGATTGAGATCAGCGTCGCGATCGACGTAGACATGACAGATTCCCTTGTAGTGTTTGATGACCGGAACTCGCGAGCATTCGGCCACCACTCGGATGAGACCTTCGCCACCTCGCGGCAGGCATAGATCGATGTATTCAGTTAGCGAGAGAAGGACGGGGATCGCTTGCCGATCGGTTGTGGGAATCACTTGAATGACGTCAAGCGGAAACTCCGAACACTGTTGATGGGCAGCTTCCACCATGGTCTTGGCGATGATCTGGTTGGAGTGAACGGCTTCCTTGCCGCCTCGAAGGATGGTGGCGTTGCCAGATTTGAGGCAGAGTCCGGCGGCATCAGCCGTGACGTTTGGCCGTGATTCATAGATGATGACGACCACGCCGATGGGCGTGGAAACCTTTTGCAGCTTAAGGCCATTCGGTCGTATGCGTTCATTCAGGACGCGGCCGACCGGATCAGGCAGATCAGCAACCTCTCGCAGGCCTTGGCTCATACCGGCGATTCGTTTGTCGGTAAGCTTCAGCCGATCAAGGAGCGCGCTGGAGAGGTTCCACTCTCTTCCAAACTCCAAGTCCTTCTGGTTTTCAGTTTGGATGGCTCCGCTCTGGGTGTCAATCGCGTCCGCCATGCTATTGAGGCAAGCGTTCCGCTGATCGGCGGACAGCCGCAACAACCCTCGCGAGGCGATCTTCGCCCGGCGGGCGATCTCAGTCATTTGTTCCTGCAACAACATGCGGGATATCCTAGGGGCGATTGAGAGGTTTTAAAATAGGAAATTGTTGAGGAGGACATGGCGAGCATGATTCGATATGTGAACAACTTTGAAGTGATTCTGTCTGTTGTGATGAGACCAAAGCGGCGAAGGATTACCGCACTCTCCGCCGACGCCAAACCTCTAGCCGACACGAGTGAAACCTGGCGGGCAACATCAGATGAGCCTTAGCGCGACAGCGTCTTGGGGGACAGTGATTCTTCACCACTTTCCCCATTTCCCTTGGCGCAACCGGCGTCAAACCTGACTTCAAGCAGCCCGCCGTGCGCTCTCTTGAAATCACACCCGCCTTGGATATCAGTGGATGATTCCCTATGGTCGAGCACAGATTGATGACCTCACCGGAAAAACAGAACCAACAGGCTTGGGACGATTTGGTTCGAAGCGGCTCCAGTTTCGCGAATCCCGCAACGGCCGAAGACTTCACACATCCGGACCGGGTGATCAATCCGTTTGGCTGGATTCCGGAACCGATTGCCGGACAACGAGTGCTCTGTCTGGCGGCGGGAGGCGGGAGGCATGGCCCGGTCTTTGCCGCTCAAGGAGCAGAAGCCACAATTGTCGATTTGAGCGAAGCCATGCTGGCGCTCGACCGTGAGGTGGCTCAGCGGGAAGGGCTGTCAGTGATGACGCTCCAAACCTCAATGTGTGATCTCAGCGATCTGGGGGACTGCTCGTTTGATGTGGTCTTGCAACCGGTGAGTACCTGCTACGTTGAAAACCTGCGCCCGATGTTTCAGGAAGTCTCGCGGGTAATGAAGGCGGGCGGGATCTATGTCTCACAGCACAAGCAGCCCATTTCGCTTCAAGCGGGTGCAATGCCTGGAGCTAACGGTGCTTATCAGATTCGGGAACCCTACTATCGGTCCGGACCGCTGCCACCGGTGTCCGGCTCGGAACATCGCGAGGCCGGTGCGCAGGAGTTCCTGCACACGCTCGAAGCGATTCTCGGCGGGCTGTGCGCACAGGGATTTACGATTCACGATGTGAGAGAGCCGAGACATGCCGACCCCTCAGCGCCGAAGGGCAGCTTTCGGGAGCGCAGTCATTTCGTGCCGCCCTACATCGCCATCAAGGCGCTGCGCGACGCTTCCGCTCCCCCGAGCTCGCCGCTCTGGATGCCCAGTTGAAAACGCCTCCCGACGGTGTGAGTGGTGCGGTGGGTTTCGCTCGGCGAGCGGGCCGAACGCTTTATGCCGGATGTTTAATTTTCGCCTTGCCGCCGTGAACGCTGGGTTCGGCGCACCATTTGACGGCGAGCCGGCGGACGGCTTCGAAGGTGGATTCGCCCAAGCCGAGGCAATCGCAGAGGATGCGGCGGTCCAGATGTTCGCGGTTGGGATCGGTGTCGGCTTGGTAGGCAGGCTTCAGGTCGCGCCGGCGAAAATCCTCGAAGATGTCTTGGGCTATTTTCAGTTGCTCGTCGCTCAAGGCGCGGAAGTCCAGGACGGAAAGGGTTTCGGCGGAGCGGATGGTGATGCGCCCGCGTCCCGTCTGTTGAAGGTTGGCGTGCCACCATTGACTCAGCAACCCGAGGGTGCTGTTTCCCCAAACTGCAAATGTGTAATCAAATCCGGCTTTGCGGAAACGGACATTGGGCCAAGCAGTGCCACCGAGACTTTTCGTCTCGGTAAACGCCACGGCTAACGGCTGTGAATTAAACCGAAAATCGCTGTTCAGATGAGCTCGGCTGCGAGTTTTCCACACCGCCGGCGCTTTTGATTCCATTCCAATCCTTACCTGTAACTGTGAATCCGGTTCGCAAATAATTCTCGTTTCTGCTTTGGCGTTGTGGTTCCACAAGGCGGGATAGGTGGCCGTTCGACTTGGAGGCATTTTCTTAAACGGACCGCGATTTGGCGTGCCAGTGATGTCTCGATGCACCAAGCCCAATTTTCCGATTTCGCCCACAGGCATGGTTTTTAATTCCAATGCCTTGGGCTCGCCTGGCAGCCAGAGTTTTCCTTGTGTCAGCGCATGGGCGGTTTGCGCCAGCGAGTAATCCCGGATACGGACGGGATTCCATGTTGGGCTGGTTTCGTGAACGGTTGCCGTGATGGTTTCGCCCATTTTCTCGCCGCCGCAAAACACAGGCGTGCCGCCGAAAGGTCCGTCGGCCACGTCACGGATGGAATCGGCGACGATGAGTTCTTTTGCGATTTCCGCCGCTTGAACGAAACCGGCAGGGCGGCGGAGCAGGGAAGTAAAGCGAATTTTGTGATCGGGCGGTTCGTCGGGATTGAGTTTGCGCCCCACGATCAGGCATTCCGCCATTCCCGTTTCATCGGAGAAGGACATGTCACCGCCGTTGGCGGCAATGCTGACGACTTCAACGTCTGTGTAGCTCTCAGCGAGGAGTGCGCGGAGCTTCTGCCAGGACAAACCGCCGGCAACGGACAAGGGCAGCACCAGCGCGAGGACACCGCCGGGCTTGAGTTTTTTGTCGGCAATGGCGGCAAAGGCGGAAGCAATGCCGGCGTTGCCGTGGTAACAAGTTTTTTTGCCCAGATTGTTCAAGCGCGCGCCCATGGCCGTTTGTTCGTCCGGTTTGGCGTTGAAAGCGGCAAAGGCAGGATTGACGACATTGATGTGCTTGCCTTCGTGGTTGGTGGCTCTCGTGAACGGCGGGTTCATGATCACGAGGTCGTAGCTTTCGTTCCGAACGTCCACGGTGATGTGTCCGGCACCTTTTTCTCCCCCGCTGCTGATGCGTCTGGCCGGGTCACTCAGGTTGAGCTTCATCAGAGATTGCTCGCTGGTGTCGAGTAGTTCCAGGGAGCCGATTTTGACGTTGCCGTCGTCATCTCGGCCGCTGTCCATTTTGTAAAGGCGGGATTGGTCGTAGCCAACGTCGGGTTGCACGCCGGACAAGGTGGAGCTAGTGATGTGAACGGCGCTGGGAAGGATGTCGAAGCCCCAAAGGACGTTCTCCATCATGGCTTGATGCAGGGCGCTCGCCTTGCCGCTGGCTCGTTCATGGCGGCAGGCCATCTGCCCGTAAACGGCGGATAGCAGCGCGCCGGTGCCGCAGGCGAAGTCCGCAACGCGCAGCCGTCCGATGGCGTCGGGGTCACTCCAAACCACGTCCCTCATTTTGGCAATCGCCAGCCGAGCCAACAGGGAAGCGCTTTGCGGCAGGGTGTAGAAGGCGGCTAGGTATTTGCGGTCCGCCGTGAGGCGTTGGAAGAATTTTCCGGTGACATCGTGGGCGTAAGTCATGCCGCATTCTTCTATCTTCTCGGCGGCGCGCGTCAGGCGCCTCAAGATGGGCGCGGCCATGCTGGGCGGAAATACTCCCAATATATCCTTGCTGACGGCAAAGATGGGCCAGTAGTTGATTTCGAGAATTTTCGTCCACTCTTCGATCGTTTCTGATTGCAGATTGCTGGCTCCTTTCCCGCAAATCATTGAGGGGGGCCGAATGCCTTCTTTCTTGTGGATACCAACGAGGCGGTTTTGGAAGATGAGGGCGTTGGCCATCATGCAGCAGGCCATGCGGCGGGCGTGCAGGAGGTCGGTCATCTCCAGCATCTCGGCAATGTTTTGGATGATTCCCGGCCGATTTTCTCTCTCGTTCGTGACAACACTGACGGCTGACTCAATGGCGCTTTTGAGTATCTCCGTGGCCTCATCAATCGCGCCCTCTGGAACGGCCACAATGTCCACCAAGTCCGCTAGGTCGCTGACGCTGCCTTCCAGCCAACCGGATTTGGGAAAGCGCGTTTGGTCGGCATACCGCACACAGTAGGAGAGGCGGCAACTGCCGAGCGCAGCTTCCAGGTCATCGGCTTCGGCAATCGCCTCCGGATAGCGCAAGGCAATGACGGCTTCGATGGGGTGCGGTTCGTCGCTGACTTTGAGTCCGATTCTATCAACGGCTTCCCTTTCCACTCCTTGCGCGGGCAGGTATTCCGCTTCAATGATGACCGGCGCCCGGCCCGATGCCGTGATAATGATGTCCGGGCGTAAGCCGGCGTTGTTTGCGCCCGCAATCATGTTGGTACACTCGGCTTGCGTCTGCCGGCCGGGCATGACGCGGGCGAGAAGCCGCCCGAGCGCGTGGTTTGCGCTGCCTTCGGTCTGATGTGGATTGACCATTTGCCAGGCGCCGGGCAATCAGAAATCCGCCGTGCCTTCGATGACGAGGTCGAAGACGATCGGCGGGGATGCACCGCCGTCTTTGCTTTTCGTGGGGAGGGACAGGCGCAGGGCTTTGTGTTCCGGCGCCGGCTCGTGAAGGCTCGGTCCGGCAGCCTCGCCGGTGCCGACCGGATAGAGGCTGAGGACCACCGGATGATCGTTGGCGGAGCTCTTGCTGCTGGCTTTAACCAACTGTTTGGATTTTGTGATCTTTCCGAGTTCCTGATCATGCTTGGCTTCGATGAGGACGGCGAAATAGAGATGTTCGGAAGTGCCTAAATGGTTGCCGTCCTCGGGACGGAGGCCGAACCGAATCGTGTAGTCGCCACTAAATAACTCGTCGTCGCGATAGTCGCGCTCGTCGGTCAGAACGGAAATCGCGCCTAGGAGGCTAGTCTGGCCGACGGCATTGAGCGCCCTTGGCGGAGAATCGATTGCGCCTTTGAGTGGGAGTTCCTTGCGAAGCCAGACCTCGTAGATGGGCTTGCCATCTTTGGCGACTTGGACCGCAGTCTTGCCGAGTTCTGACTTGATCGATTCGCTGAAAGAACTGGGGGGAGATTTTTTGATGGATTTAACGCTGAAGGCATCGGCAGCCAGCGAGAGACAGACAAACTCGGCTAGAGCAAAAGAGCAGCAAGTCAGGAGATTCATCCAACCAGATCGAAAGTTCGCAAATAAGATCATCATGTTGCGCAACGTTGCAAGGGGCGGACTTTAAAGGGAAAGGGCCGGAAACGCAATTGCTTCCGACCCATAATGACTGAGAACCGGCTCTTAGTATTCAAACTTGGCCAAAAAAGCGGAGCGATAGTCCGTTAATTGCCAGGTTCGGTTAAGACCCGTGCCCCGATAACTCGCCAATTCCGTGACGGCAGGATAGGCGCCGTGGACTTTGATGAGCGGGGGATAGAAGGTTCGTTCGTTGCCGCAAAGGTGATCTTGATCGCTGATGCAGCGGGTCGTGATGTCGATCAGATCGCCAGCCTTGATATTCGCGCAGCCGGCTTCCTTGCAAACACCCAAGCTAGACTCGATCGTGATTTGTTTTACTTCCGTGACTTCCTTGATCAGGTCGCCCGCCATGGCACAGGCAAAGTTCAACAAGGCGTCTTGTTGCTTGCTCTCAGCGGCGGAGTCAACGATCACCACGGCTTTTCCACTCTGGGGCTCGTAACGCAGGTCTCCGAGCGTCGCATCGGTGGCAACCACCACAATGACTTTGAGACCGTCGAGGCAAACGCCGTTCCATTCCCCTTGGCGGATGGACCAAACCATCATGCCTTCCTTGCCGGTAAGCCCCATTTCCGCATTCGCGAAGCAAGGGCCGGTGTAGATATCGCAGGAGCGAACCTCGAGGTAGTCACCCGTAATCGCTTGCGCGTTGGTGACGGCAAAGGCGAGCAACACGGCCGCCGTCAGAGCTGATACATTTTTCATCGAATTCATTTTCCAAGCTGTCTTCTCAATGGGAACTCCGTTTCGGTGAATGGCCGCGAACAGCGAAGATCGGCACAAACACCTGCTAATAGGATAAATAGCACGAACGGTCGCTCCCGCAATCACTTTTCCCGACGCATTCACCGTCCGGACCGAACGTTTCACGGGTTTTTTCGCACCAATAGCCAGCGTCCGAGTCGTCGAGCTGTTCATCGGGCGCACCGTGAAACATCTTATTAGTTCGCAAGTAACGGCAGGGAATGACGAAACTGGTCAATTCGTTCGCGCTGTCACTCATGATGGTTAAATTACGTTTGGATGATTAAGCGTTGGCCGCCGCCAGGACGGCCCGCTTGACCGCGGTTTTGACCATTTGAACCTTGTAGCCGTTGCCGCTGAGGAGCGAGGCGCCCTGGATGGCGGCTTGACCGGCTGCGGCGGCGAGATCATCGGTCACTCGGCCTCCGTTAAGGAGATTCGAGGCGGACACGGCGGCCCAAGGCGTTGGGGCTACGTGGCCCAAAACCACAGTCGCGTCACTGGCTATGCCAGACTTCAGCTTGAAGGCCACCGAAGCGGTGGCGTAGGGCCAATCCAAGCCGTGCCGATGCCGCACCTCATAGGTAGCGTTGCGCATATTTTCTCTCGGGATCTTAACCTCGGTCACAATCTCGTTGGCGCGCAAGCTCACCTCCCGTTCCTCTGCGTTTGACGGCACTTGGAACAAGCCGTCGGCATTGATCCAACGCTTGCTGCCGGTCGGATCAGCGATCTCGATTTCCGCCTGCAGCGCGATGAGCGCTGGTGCCAAACTAGAGGCGCTCACAAAAAGGGCGCGTCCACTGTTGCCGAAGATTGCGTGGTAACGATTGTCGCCCGACCGCACCAACGACTCACCGTTCTCTTCGCCCAATAAGCCGAAGCCGTTGCGAAAATACCAGCAACGGGGCCGCTGACAGAGATCTCCGGCGACGGTGCCGGCATTGATAATCTGAGGGGCGCCGATACCTTCGATCGCGGTGATCAGGGAGGGAAACTCCTCCTGAACGGTCGAGTTCGCGGTGAGGACGCTAAGCGTGACCATCGAACCGATTTTGACGCTGTTCTTCTTCACCCGGATGCGTCCCAACTCGGGAATGTTTCGCAGGCTGACCACTCGTTTGGGTTTCGTGATCCCTTGTTTGAGTGACGTCACCAGATCGGTGCCGCCGGCAAGGATTTCCGTTTGTCCCCAGCGGTTGCCAAGGAGTGAGGACGCTTCTCTTAGATCGGACGGAGCGGAGTATTCGAATGAGTTCATGCGATATCGCCCCCTTTCTGCAGGGCGGCAAGGACCTTTTCGGGTGTTAACGGTAGGTTGGGCACTCGAACGCCGCAGGCATTGGCGACGGCGTTCGAAATTGCGGCGCCGGGTGAAATGACGGGAGGCTCGCCGAGTCCGATGATGCCGCGATCATCATAACCTTGCCCGGTCATCATGTGCACTTTGAGGTTGCCGACGTCTTTGATTCCGGCCAAGCGATAGAATTCCATGTCCGGATTCAACATGATGCCAGTCCTCAAATCATAGATCGATTCTTCGTAGAGCGCATAGGTGATCCCCATGATGAGGGAGCCGTAGAACTGACTTTCCGCCAACTTCATGTTGACGATCAAGCCGCAGTCTTGCACGGCTACCATCTCGTTCATGGTGACGACACCCGTCTCGACATCCACCGAAACATCAGCGATCTGGACCCCGCCGACACCGGCGCTGATTAGACCTTCTTGCTGTGATTCGCCGGGGTTATTAATGCCGCGTTTCGTGATCGAATTCGGGCCCAACATGGAGCAGGCCTCCCTCCAGGAAACGCCTCCGCCCAGCTTGTCGGTATGGTGGATGCGTCCGCCACTGGCTTCAAGACTATCTGCGGCGGTGCCGAGGTGACCGGCTACCGTTGCCAGAAGGTCATTGAGCGCATCGGTTGCCGCTCGCCGGGCCGAGACCGAGATGCCGCCGATGGTGGTGCTGCCACCCGAAGCGCCGGATGGTGGATATGCATTGCGACCTAGATGCACGGTGATCGCCTCATAGGGAAGCCCCAAGGTCTCTGCAATCACCATCCCAATACAGGTTCGCGTTCCGGTGCCGAGGTCTTGGCTGCCGATCTTGGATTCAACCGACCCGTCGGAATGGATCGTGACATCACATTCCGAAGGATGGCCGCGACCGCCCCAAGTGTGGATGGCGATGCCGAGTCCCCGCTTGACCGGTCCGGACCCACTGTCGCCTCGGGCATGCGCTTTTTGGCGATAGCCGATCATGTTGGCGGCGATTTGTAGCTCCTCGCGATAGGTCTCGGGACGATCCGTGAGAGCGGCGTTGCGCATGAAGAATTCCAGCGAATCCATTCCCAGTGCGGCGGCGGCATCATCTAGGACGGACATGGTAATCAAGCAACCTTGGGGATGATTCGGCGCGCGCCAAGCACGGATTCCGCCGCGGTTCGTCCGTATGCCTCTACCCACCAAGCGTGTATTTGGCACTTTGGTAAAGACATAGGGGACTGGCGGCGGACGGAAGGCGCCTTGGCCACCGGAACCCCACACTTCGGCGTCAACGGCGGTGATTGTGCCGTCCTGTCGGAGGCCGACCTTGACTTTGGCGAAACCGGAGGGTCGATTGCCACCGATCATCAGTTCCTCCCGGCGGTCGAGCATGATCTTTACTGGCCGGCCGGTTTCCTGTGAGAGTTTGGCACCGATGATGCCCCACTTGTCGATATTGAACTTTGATCCAAAGCCGCCGCCCATGTATTGGGTTTCCACATGGATCTTATTCTGGGGAATTTCGATCTCGTCACCAAACTGATTGCTGTAGCGTGAGACGTTTTGGGTCGAGGGCCAGACATAAAGTTCGCCATCCTTGACCTCAGTGACCTGACCGTGCGGTTCCAGGCAGCAATGGGTGATGACGGGGATACCGTAATTGCCTTCCACGATCACGTCGGCGCTAGCGAAACCTTCATCAAGGTTGCCGTTTTCCCTATTGGAGGGCCGGCCGATGGTAAGAGAGGGATCCTTATCGTCGACTTGATGTTCGAGGACCTTGAGCAGCAACTCCACCTTTTCGGCGCCCTCGCTGGCGGCTTCCTCCGTCTCCGCGGCCACCGCGCCAATGACTTGACCGACGTAGCGGAGTTCCTCGCCGATCATGTCGTTGTCGACCCAGACGGCTTGGACGCCCGGCAGGGCGGAAGCGATCGAGGTATTGACTGAGATTAGCTTGGCGTGCGCCTTCGGTGAGGTGACGAGTTTTGCCCAGAGCATTCCGGGCCGATTGATGTCATAAGAGTATTTTGCGGCACCAGTTGCTTTGACCGGGCCATCGGCGCGCGAGATACGTGAGCCGATGATCTTGCGATCGTTTTCTGCGGGCCATGCGACTTTAGCCATTACACGCCTCCTTTCTTGGCTGCGTCCGCCGCGGCGAGTAACATACCGGCGTAAGTGCCACAGCGGCAGAGATTGCCCCCCAGACCTTTACAAATCCCGTCGGTCGTTGCGTTGGGGTTGTCACGAACAAAGGCGGAGCACGCAGTGACAAAACCGGGCGTGCAAAAACCGCATTGCTGGGCGTCGCGCTCGACAAAAGCCTCCTGGACCGCGTTCATTTTATCGGGAGTGCCGAGGCCTTCCACCGTGGTAATCTCTCGTCCTTGGGCCTCAATGGCCAGCATCAAGCAGGCATACAAGGGATCGCCGTCTACGAGCACAGTGCAGGCGCCGCAGGTCCCGCGGTCACAGACCTTTTTCGGACCCGTGAGATCCAAGCGATTACGCAGCGCATCAAGGAGCGTGACCCGGGGCTCGACATTGAGTTGTTGGTTTTTCCCGTTGACCTTGAGAACGACTGCCGTCTCTCCCGGTCCCTTGACCCCCGACTGTGCCGCTTGGGCCTCGTGCAGGCTGGCGTCTGAGAGAACCCCCGTGGTGACGGTTCCGACGCCCAAGCCTTTCAAGAACCCACGCCTCGACACGCCGCTGTCATCCGAAGGATTGTGGTTAGTTGACATGGTGTTTTAAGAATTGAAGTTCGCGGTTGCCGAGCGGCTGCGAACACCCGCTGCGATATAAAAACACCGCCTCGGGATTACAGATTTCACCGTCGACACTCATGGAATTTAGACGCAAAAGTTTCTACCAGACGGCTATGGGCGTGACAATGATTTTATTGCTATGGTGGCTCTGCATGACCGGCATTGAAGCCGTGAGCAACAGGAGCGAGTAGAGGACTGTTGTCACGGAAGGCATTTGAACCGGATCGGCAGGATTTTCCTCATTATATTGCTCCAGTGAATCCCCGTCTTAAAAATTTCTGCCTAAAATCAGCGCCTTTGGCCTCGGGAAGATTTCAGTAAATGAGCTTGCGCCGGAACTCAAATGCCGCACAATGCCGCACAATGCCGTCCGGTGACGTTCCGGGTGCCGGTCAAGTGTGGCAGGGGTGATTGGCGCAGAGGCTAGCGCAGCTGTTTTACACACAGCAGGTCGGGGGTTCGAGTCCCTCATCGCCCACCACTTGACACTTCAATTCGTCCCCTCGGGGATTGTCTCCCAACAAGCGAACAATGGACGCCGCTCTCGGCAGTGGCGGAACGAATAAGCGGGAACTACTTCAGTGCTTTACTGA
The DNA here is from genome assembly GCA_024761205.1 of Limisphaerales bacterium. GTDB lineage: Bacteria > Verrucomicrobiota > Verrucomicrobiia > Limisphaerales > AAA164-E04 > UBA2970. Next base: position 37,253 of record JAMASS010000019.1, on the reverse strand, counting down.
TAATGTTTGCAAACGGCCCGGTGCGGGTTACGTTTGCCATCGCCTTACCGGAGTGCGACAATAAGGACCAAGCTATCATCAGAGTAATGTGAAAACGTTCAGCCTCAGACAACAAATCACCAAACTTTTCATTATTGCGGCGGTCCTCATCGCCGCGCCCGCCGCCGCCAATGCGCAATGCAAAGAGCGCTCATTAATGCGCAGCGGTTCCATCAGCAACAGCGGCGATTCCGACAACTATTACCTCACCGTGCAGTGTGCCGGCACCATCTGGGCCTACACCGAATACACCGGCGACGAGACCGACACCTACGGCACGGCCGCTTATACGACGACAACGGTAACGAATTGACCCGGAACGACGACGGCGGCACCGGCCGCAACTTCAACATTTCCCACGAAGTCACCGCCGGCACCTACTACGTCAAAGTGAACCACTATTGTTCCATCGACACCGGCAGTTACACCCTCCGCTACGGCTTCACCCCGGACACCACCCCAACCCAGATTCCCAGCCGGCCATCCACCTCTCCACCGGCGCCTCCCGCTCCCGCGCCCGCCGCCGCCAATGCGCAATGCAGAGAGCTCTCATTAATGCGCAGCGGTTCCATTAGCTACAGCGGCGATTCCGAAAACTATTACCTCACCGTGCAGTGCGCCGGCACCATCTGGGCCTACACCGAATACACCGGCGACGAGACCGACACCTACGGCCGCTTATATGACAACAACGGTAACGAATTGACCCGGAACGACGACGGCGGCACCGGCCGCAACTTCAACATTTCCCACGAAGTCACCGCCGGCACCTACTACGTCAAAGTGAACCACTATTGTTCCATCGACACTAGTCGTAACAGCGTACACTACCCGCCATCGAGACAGCGCTACCAGAAACGACCTGCGGAGCCATTGGAGCGGAGTGGAAGCACGGAGACAGAGTCGCCACCGATACAGCGCTTCGAGACCGGGGTTCGCCACTATTGTTCCATCGACACCGGCAGTTACACCCTCCGCTACGGCTTCACCCCGGACACCACCCCAACCCAGATTCCCAGCCGGCCATCTACCCCTCCACCGACGCCTCCCGCTCCCGCTCCCATAGCCAGAGAGCAAAGCGTGGATGAACCTAGTCAACTATTCGAGAAAGCCCAACCTCTCGCTTCCCGATTCATAGCCAATGCGCAAAGCGTGGGAGACCGATTGGCCATCGAGTACAATCCGCCCAACAACCTCTGCCTCCTCTGGGACGGAGTGGAAGGCAGCACCTACAAGATTGAGGCGGCCCTCTCCCTAATCGCCCCGCAATGGACGACCCTGAAAACCGTCACCGCCGCCAGCACCGGACGAATCAGGGAATGCTTCAACCACAGCGACGCAATCTGCTTCTTCCGCGTCACCGTCACCGACGTGCCCGACGAGGAAATCGATCCCTACTCGGACAACGACAATGACGGCCTGCCCCACGCCGCCGAACTCAAACTCCACACCCGGCCCGGTGTTGCCGATGCCCACCCCCTGAGGCTTTCCGGCCTTCCGGTGCAAGCCTCCGGCATCCTCACCGTCAACCTCAACATCTCATCCCAAGTGCCCGCCGGCACCGACTTCAGCCTCGTTGTCGATGGCGAAGTGACCGGCGACGCCTTCATCGAGAAAGACGGCAATCAATGGAAACTTCACTGGAACACCCGCCACACCCCTAACGGCTCCAGGTCCTTGCAACTCCAAACCCAATACCCGGGAATCCCCGGCGATTACCGCCTTGTCCGGGGCGAAGCCCGCTCCATCACCGTCAACAACCGTTTTACCTTTGATCCTCTCGCCAGTCAGTTCGACGAATACCTCAACATCATCGCTGACGTGAACGGTTACAACCCCGCCGACCCCTTTGATGTCCTCATCGACTTCTACGACGAAGACGACACCTATCTCGCGTCCCTGGCGACGCGCCCGCAAAACTCGCGCATTGCTATTCGGGTGGACATCGGCCCCGACACTCCCCTACCCGACGACAAGAACATCCGCGCCGAATTCTTCCTCGTTCAACCGCTGGCAGCTCTGGGCGGCGCCGTGACCGTGGCCGCCGCTTCTGGACCGGAAGATCGCCCGGATATCGGGAACCCCGTCCAAGAAACGGCCTTCACCAAGGAAGAATCCTGGAACGGAGACGACTTCGTCGTCGCTTGGGGATGGGATTCGGAAGCCATAAAATGGGGCGGCCTGTGGCGGCAAGAATTTGAGCACAAACACCGCATGATTCAGAACGGCATCATCAACATCATCGCCAACCCCGCTTTTCCGGACAACCGGGAGTATCGGGTGCTTCCCTCGCCCAACGGCTACGATGTCGGAACCACCTTTCAATTTCGAACCGGCGCCAACAAACGAACCCTGCTCGACACCCTGGCCCTGCCAAACAGCCGCAACTTCTTTTGGTTCGGCCACGGTCATGCCGAGTTTATTGCGCCGCGGACGCCGTGGTTTTGGGAACCTAAACGAGGAGCGTATGACCCCAATAATCCTCCGGACGATGCGATTTACACTCAAGAAATAGCGGAAACCCTCGGCAATTCGACGAAGATCGTGTGGGATTTCAGGACCGACCCGGATATCCGGATCAAACATCCCTATCGCTTGGTGATTTTGATGGGGTGCGAAACCGTTACCAGCACTTGGCCCAACGTCTTCGGCATCAGCCCGGAGACCAGCACCGTACAGAAGTATCTGGATTTGGGACGCAAACCCCGCGCCATCGTTCTCTGGCATGGTGAAATTAAGGTGCCTCAAGGGGCTCATCTAAATAATATTGTTTATGCGGGACGCCAACATAATGAAATGGCTGAGGCTTTGGCTGTTCTCTTTTCCAACTGGATGCAAAATAAACCTCTGAATGAGTGTATGCGCTTGTTCGCCGAGAAGGCATTGGAGCATGGGTTCACGGAAATGGACACTTGGCAGATTTACGGCTGCGAGGACTTGAGAAGAAACGGCCCTTAGAAGTCAAGAGGAGGAAAGAAACCAATGAAACCGGATTGTAAAAATTACTTCTGTGGCAGGCAATTCAGAAGCACAGGCTGGCGAATAGCAATCGCGCTGATAATTTATCTCTACACGGTATTTTTTTCCGATGATGGAATGGATCACCATCCCACTCTTTGGCTATCTTTTCGAAGGATAGTTGAGGCAGTTGTTTTTTTTGCTATTCCCCTTTTTTTACTTCCCGTCATGGTGTGGGGAAAACTTTGGCAGAAAGTTGTGGCTTGGTTGCTGTCCTCCCTGTCATTTGGGGTAATGTTGGTGATGCTTATCGCGTATTTCAAACTGTTCTTCGGAACTATTTAATCCAACCGCCTTTTCCCCTGCGCCCGCTTCGCCCGCCTTTGGCGGACGGGGCGGGTTTTTGTTTGTTGCCGACGGGATGGATAGCTTTAACATTTACGGTTGCCGGGATCTGAGACGGACCGATCCCTGACCCTGAGAGAAAGGACCGGAGAAAATGGACAAAGACAAAATCAGACACTACTTCATACCGAAGCAGTCCGCTTTGACCAAGCGGATGAAGGTGGCCAAGTGGCTCTTTGTGGCCACTTACATAACTATTCTTCTTTATCTATTATGTGTTCCTGCTACTACCGGAATGGAACGTGTAGAGGCATTGGCCGGGTTTTTCATTACGGTTTTGTTGATCTCACTCTCTGTCATATTGCTTCCGTTGGCTGTGTGGGGCAGTAGCTGGTGGAAGCAAAGGATTCCGGGACTGCTAGGAGCGGGATTCTTGTTGTTTGTTTTATTGATGGTCGTCCTTAATTTATTGGACCGTGCCGCAGGTTAGCGGGGCGTCAGGCGGCATCGGCTGACGGCTTGCCTTGCGGCAACCGCCTTTTCCTCTGCGCCCGCTTCGCCCGCCTCGGAATTTCCGGGGCGGGTTTTTTGTTTGTTGCCGACGGGATGGATAGCTTTAAGATTTACGGCTGCGAGGACTTGAGAAGAAACGGCCCATAACCGAAAGCGGAGGCAACTGATGCAGGAGGTGAAGAGAACTGTGAAAATCTTGGACAAGGCTGGTTTTATCGGGAGACGCTTCAATCGTCCGATATGGCGCTTCTCTTGGGTGCTACTAAGCTATCTATTACTTGCTTCTAATCCCGCTCTCAGCCCGAGAGACTTTTATGATGTGATATTAGATGTTTTGTTTTTCACCATTCCGATGGTCATGCTTCCCGTCATGGTGTGGGGAAAACTTTGGCAAAAAGTTGTGGCTTGGTTGCTGTCCGCCCTGCCCCTTGGGGTGCTGTTGGTGATGATTATCGAGTATTTCTTCGGACCTATTTAATCCAACCGCCTTTTCCCCTGCGCCCGCTTCGCCCGCCTTTGGCGGACGGAGCGGGTTTTTTGTTTGTTGCCGACGGGATGGATAGCTTTAACATTTACGGCTGTGAAGATTTGACGAGAGACGGGCGCAACGAACGACGCTGACGAAAAGATGTGCGAGCATGAACTTGAAAAGCTACTTCATACCGGATGAGTCCGCTTTGACCAAGCGGCTGAAGGGCGGACTGACGATCGTTATGGGCACTGTTATATTTGCTGCTGTCTTTATAGTTGTTCCGCCCCTTAGCATGATCTATGGCGTACTGATGGGTAACGCAATGGAACTTGTAAGGGTATGCTTTGATTTGGTCTTTATGTTTCTGTGGCTCTCAGGTGCGTTGATGTTGCTTCCGGTGGCGGTGTGGGGCAGTTGGCGGCAAAGGGTTCCGGCCCTGTTGGGAGTGGCGTTCCTGTTGTTTCTTGTCGGGGTGAGTGTCCGTGGTTTATTGAACCTCGCCCAATAACCTGCAGCAACCGCCTTTTCCGCTGCGCCCGCCTCGCTCTGCCTTTGGCGGACGGGGCGGGTTTTTTGTTTGTTGCCGACGGGATGAAAAGCTGGCAGATTTGTGGGTGTAAGAACCTCCGGAGAACTAAACAATAAACTAATGAGGAAAACCTTGCGATGAGCAAACAACCTTGGAAAAAGCAATGTTTCAGCAGACCATTCCGCACCGCCAATTGGCGGCTTGTTATGGCGTATGCAGTGTCTCTGCCCATCATGGTGCTATGGATATAAATACTTCCCCTAGTGTATAAAAACTTCGATGCCGTCGAGAACTACGCATTTGCCGCTTTTTTCGCAATCACCCTGGCAATGCTTTTCCCTGTTGTCGTTTGGTCGGGGAGCCGATGGCAAAGAATCCTGGTTTATCTTTGGATTGGTTTATGTCTCGTGATCTTTGGACTCAGACTCGATACACTCCGCTGACTTGCGGCAAACGTCCGCGCCTTCCGTCCGCTGCAGCACTGACTGAATCCAAGAATTGGGTTCGGGATCATGGTGCGGAGGCGTTACCTTTACGGCCATGAAAGAACGCTTTGGGATGCGCCACTGGTTGAAGCGGGTGTTTGGTTTGCCCGCAGCGCGGGAGCATACCGCGCGGCTGATTGCGAGCGGGGAGGTCGCCCGCGCTCTGGATGTCGGTTGTGGGGAATGGTCTCATTTGAGCGGGTTCCGACCGGGAGTTTGGACGGCGGGAGTGGATGTGTGCGAAGCGGCGGTGGCGCGGGCGAAGGCGCGGGGGCTGCATGATGCGTATCTGGCGGCGGATGTGCTGGCCGTCGAACCGGCTGAGATTGTGGCGCGGTTGGGCGGGGAGCCGTTTGATTTGGTGACGTTGTATGGGGTGATTGAACATTTGCCCAAGCGGCAGGGGTTCGCGTTGCTGGAACAATGCGAGGCGATTACGCGGCGGTTCGTGTTGCTGGAAACGCTGAATGGTTTTGTGCCGCAGGGTCCGGAATTTGGCAATGAACATCAGCGGCATTTGTCGGGCTGGTTTGCGCATGATTTCATGGGGTTGGGCTACGAGGTGTTCGGCACGACGGGGCTGAAGTATTTACATGGTTACGCCGGTGAGTTTCGGTGGCGTTTTTCGGGCGTGGCGGTGTTAGACGCGGCTTTGGCGTGGGGGTTGCGGGCGGATGTGCGTTGCCGCCATGCGTTCAATCTTTTGGCGGTCAAGGATGTGCGGGGCGTTCCCGCTCGTTTGTCGCGCCCCGCCTGAAACTTCATGAACGCCGTTCGAATCAATCAGGAGTTCGGGGCGCAGACCCTGGCCTGGGCCTGCGCCAAATTGACGGGGGTGCACTTCCCCGTCTGGGGCTACGTCTGGGAAGCCCTCTCGCCGTAAGCAAAGGAGAGACGATGGCGGATGAATACTCGGTTTTGGCAACCTTTTACGACCCGTCCTCCCGGCGGATGAAGGCGGCTTCTGTTCCGTATCCCCCGGACAAATACGAGTTCTACTATCGGGAGCGAGTATATGTCCTTAAGAGTCATTTAATGGTTGGGACGATCTACTCGAAAGACGAGAAAGTCATCGGTTTCGGGGTTTTTCATTTGGATGCCGAACTCTGGGCGTGCCCGGCGTTCAACGCCCTCAACGCCGTGATAGACGGACGGCGCAACGACATGACCCCGGACCGGGATCCCTTCTCTGAAATAAGTCACAACAAACATCGTAGTGATGCCATGATTTACTGGTATCTCACTGAGACCTGGGTGGAATTCGAAGAGCGAGTGAACCTGGCTGGAGGCGATCCCGATATAACATCGTTAGGTTACTGGCCGATCATCTACTGGCCTGTCGGCGGTGATGGCCTTTATGTATGGGAGGGCGTTTCGGACAAGGGCTTGCGCAACGACGACTGCATAATAGAGATTGATAACTATCTTTGTGGAGACCCGGGATTCGAGCTGGCCACGGAGAACATCCCGCAGCGCATCGACGCCCGCACCTTCCGCCCGCCGTCGCAGAAGCAACCGCCTGAAGCATTATGATCAACAACTTGGCTAAATCCAAATCTTGGTTGCGGGATCATAGCTCTGAGATTTTTCGTTAGTTGAAATTGAGGATAGAGGCTTCATGCGGCACTTGTTGAAACGACTCTTTGGGCTTGTTTGCGGGTGCGGCTGTTTCAGCACTAAGCATGATGTCGCCGGGTGCTCTGGCTTGCATTTGGTGGGCTTTAAATCAAAGGCTTCCGAACGGGCGGCTAGTTCGGGTGCGGGCCCGGTGTGTGTTAGTTGTTGTTGATTGATTTGACGAAGAAAATTGAGTTGGACGCGTCGAGTTGTCCGTGTGACATGTTGGTTGTTGAGGTTTTCAATCGCGATTTGATTTCTTTGACAGACTGATTGTGTTTGCCGATGCGGGTGGCCTAGTGTGAGAAAACTTGGCAAATCGGCGTTCTCGGTGCCTAGGTTGGCTCACTACGAACGGGGCCGATCCCCGTGTGGATTTTGAGCAAAGCGCCTCCATAGGCTCCGCTCGAGCCGTGGACCGCCTTTGATAAAGGCGAGGTCATCGGCACGACTAGCAACTCCGGGGAATAACCTGCTGCCCCATGCGCCACTCTTGTGCATATTGGCGAAACGACCAAGGGCTGTCCACAAGCTAACAACGTCGCGCCGTTGATTCTCGCGCGTGCTTCCGCTCTGCTGCATCATCCGCCAACCTACCGTATTCAAACTGGCACCATGCGCCCATTGCGGAATTTGCGGTTCGGGCCCTCTTCCGCTGCCGACAATAACGTCTGAGCCAATTCAATGCCGCTTGTTTTGTTAATCTCGGCATTGCTGATGTTATGTGACTTGGCCGGTTCAATGCAGTTTTGGCATCCCGAACGACAACTACAAGCCTTGGCGATTTCCATGCCCTTTTGCAGGGTGGTTTTCCACACCTCGAACAACTTTTTGGCAACGCCAATGCCGCCGGAATAATTTTCGTAATAGTAAGCCGCCGGTTCGCCTTTGGCTTTGGAAAAGGTGCTGGTGTCAAACCGATCTGCCGGAATCACGAACATCGCGCCGACGCGAATCATATGTTCCACCGCGCCAATCCCGGCGTTGACTGCATCGCTTTCCGGAACGTCGATCCAGAAAGCGTGCAATTCATTTTGGTAATGTGCCTCCGCCGCGCCGCGAGTTTCTTCGACGACGTCCCCGGTTCGCTCGTTCACGAGCTTATATCCGGTGAAGTTGGTCACTACGTTCACGGCACCGCAGTAGACCGCAATGTCGTCATTGCCATAGCTGAAACCGTCGAAAATCTTCGATGGTGATGTGTTCAGCACGGTGTAAAAACCAGGTTCCGTCCTCAAGTTGGGGTCGGCATCTTCGAGAACCACAGCGCCCGTCTCGTGAGAGCGCACCCGATAGCGCCGCCCGAAAAAGGTAAATCTGGCGCCGAGGTAGGCTTCCCTGAATCTCCGCTCTGCGGAAATGCGGCCGATGCGATCGTTTTCCTTTCTTCCCAACCGCAATTCGAAGGATTGCCCGGTACCGCCGCGCATCTTCAGCTGGGGCTGCGGGCGGTAGCCTTTCGGCGGCTTTCCTCCATCCTTTATGGCGGCATCATAAAACGCACTGCCGAGTATCGGCTTGTCGTCAGGACGGAACTCACCCCCCGTCTCCTGAATGAGCGAGGCCAGGTGGTTGTCAATCAATTTTTCGTTGTCGGGGTCAATGACCAGTTGGTCAAATGGTTTGTGCAGAAAAGCATCCAGATTGCCGACAAAGAAGCGGTCAATCGGGTCGTTCATTGCATAGAACAGCACCAGGGCATCCTTATCCCAACCACGTCCGGCGCGCCCAATTTGCTGCCATGCTGACATAACGCTAGTTGGAAATCCTGCCAGGATGACGGCATCCAGCCCGCCGATATCGAGCCCCAATTCCAGTGCGTTGGTTGTGAAGATGACGCGAAGGCTACCCGATTTGATTTTCTGTTGTATATCCTGTCGGTCATCTTCTTTCAGATCGGCGTGAAATGCCGAAATCTGCTCGGGGTCTAGCCCATATTCCTCTGCTTTACCTTGACACTTGCCGAAAGCCTCTTCGAGGAAGCGTTTGGTGGGGCAGAACACCAGCGTTTGCAGCCCTTCGGCAAGGGTTGCCAGTGACGCTTTCTCAACGCGCACCCGCAAAAATTCCCAGTATCGGTAATCAGGAATCTCCGGCTGGATAAACATAAAATGCCGCTTTGGCCGCAGAGCGTTTCGGGCAGACACAACCGCAACGTCGCGGCCAATAAGCGCTTTGGCGTGCTCTTGGGGATTAGCGCAAGTTGCCGTTGATAGAAACACCTGCGGCTCAGCGCCAATGCGGTTCAAATACAGAAAGAACCGGCGTAGCAGGAGGGCCATGTTGCTGCCGAAAAATCCGCGGTACTCATGCATTTCATCAATGACGACGTAGCGCAGGTTGCGCAGAAAATCATCCCACTTTTCGCGATGACCTAGGAAGGAATCGTTCAGATACTCAGGGTTGGTCAACAGAATGTCGGGAGGTTGTGTGCGGATAACCTTTTTGTGCTCTTTGTCCGTATCACCATCATATGGCCAAGATTCGATGGAAAGCGGCTTGCAGAGTGGCAGGATTTGCATCCTTTGATCAAAAGCCAGCGACTTCCTTGGGTAAATCATCAGCGCATGAGAGCCTTTATTTCTCACCAGTGAATCAAGCATGGGGGCAGCGAACGCCAGCGTTTTCCCGCTGGCAGTAGGCGATTCCATGACTACGTCGGCGCCGCTCAGCGATTTGACGATCGCATCGACTTGATGCCGGTAGGGACGCGAGATGCCAGAACCGGTTAACGCATCACGAACTGACGGGAGCAACTGCAACGGCCATTCATTCGCGTATTCTGGCCGAATGCAGTCAACGATGCCGGTTTTTACCGTATCCCTGTCACGTAGCGCGTCGAACTCCTTAAGTCGCGCCGAGAACTTAGAAAGATCAAAAATTGCCATCTATATTCTTCTTTTTATCATAGAGTTAATCTCGTTGCGATGCCAAGTATGCTCCCTAAGCGTTCGTCAACTAATAGGGCTTCACCTCACAATCCGCAGACGCATCGTCAATCGTCAATTCCACTGCTGTGCTTGCTTGATTGTATAATGAAGGAGATCGACATTGAGAATGAAACGCCCACCTTCGTCGATCGGATGTAGGCCATGTTCAAAGGCAACCGGTGCGGTGGCTTTGGCTTTGTTGGTGAAGTTCGCAGGTTTGGTTTGACCGATCATCCTGATGGAGCGTGCCCGTTCACCACGCGTTGTTGTCGGTAACGTCGAATTGGCTCTGCGCCAGTGTTCCCCTTCAAAGTTCTGGGAACAGGCTAGCCGATAATTCTCGAGCAGCTGCGGTGCCAGAGGTTGGGCCTCGGCTTTTAGCTGAAACACCATTGCGGCGAGTAGGGGTGATAGCAAAAAAGACGATTCATTGTATTTCCGGCCATGTAGTGATAACGGCCTATCGTGTGCGGGCAAATTCGTCATACCTCGTAGCAACGTCGGCGGCTCGCTCGTCACCGAGGTGCATGAAAAACCGGTACTTCCATGTGACGTTCGCGCCTTCCGTGACCGGATAATCTCCAACGCCCTTCCGCTTCCGTTCGAAATCGTGAATGCCGAAGGGGTTGGCCGCAAACAAGCCGTAGTTCCGAACGTGCCACCATGTCGGGTGGCGCGGGTTTTCGGGATGATCAAAGATGGCGACACCAACGGTTTGATCCTGAACCGGACCATAATAATCGACCCACTTGGCGCGCTTGCCCCACGTCTCATCGTCCGACTGTCCTTCACTGTTGATGATATGACCTTGGCCCACAGCGCCTTTCAGTCGCATGGTTGGGGCGAGGCGGATGGCCATGGAGCCTTCCTTGGTGTCTCCCAATACGAGGCCACCGTGTGATGCATGAATGGTGATGTTAAAGTCAATGACGCGCTCGGAGCTAGGTCGATTGTGAATCGTGATTTCCCTTGTGTCCGTGCCCACCACGGAACCGTCCTTGGCGACCAGTTCATTAAGGGAAACGATTTTCCCGAAATCAGGGCCTGAAGTGATTTCTTTGAAGTAAATATGCTGAGTGGTCCCGGCCTGATCCGACTCCGACCAAAAATCGTATCCATTGATCTCCCCGTGGGCATACCAAAAGGAACGGTGATGGGGATGATCCTTGGCCTCGCCTTCCTTGAATCCCATGGGCCAGTTTCGGGTGACCGGAAGCTTGGCGGGCCCAATGACGGGATGCAGGAAAGGGCGGGTCACGTCCTCGTAGATATAGTTCGAAAAGAATTCGCCGTTGATCTCGATGCGGAGCTTTCCCTTGTCGGGCAGGATGCGGACGCCATGCCAAGATGAGTCGGCGTCCGCGGTTGAGAGAGTCGAAACGGCACCCAAGGCCGCGAGCAGCACAAGTGTCACAATTGATCGCTGGAACATGGGCAGACGCTAAAAAGGTTGGGATAGGTTGGCAAACAAAAAGCCCGGAATGCCGACTGCATCCGGGCTTGGAAAGGAAAGCGGGACCGCCCTAAAGCCGACGCGGCTATTCGACCCATTGGGTGTCGTAGTGCTTCTGCTGTTTGGCTTGTCCGGGTGAAAAGGACTCAACATGCCAATCTGCGAGCAACACATTGCCACGCCCGCGATTGCGGTAATCTTGCTCGTTGGCCGGCTTTTTACCACGCGGAATGCGATGCCGAGCGGCAAGCCAGTTGTGCTGGGTAAAGCGTCCGTCGTCAATGAACGAAATATTCGGAATACCAATTTCGGGGTCGCCGTTTTCATCGACGATCACCATCTTTTGCGTCGGCAATTTAATAGCGCTCTGTTTGAAGGGAGAAATGTGAGGCGGGTACAGAACTGAGCCGGGGCCATGGTTCTTTGTGCTGGAAATGAAGTAGCTCATCATGGAGTAGGAATAGATGTTGGCGTCTACCGGTCTCTTTTTGCGGCGAGCCTCCCAATCCTTGTCGGAGCCGCAGCGAAAAAGGTTCGTCGTGAAACTGCCGATGTAGGGGGCAATGGCGCTGTTTTGGGGATTGTTGATATACTCTTTGGTCATGCCGTTGGCGGCGGGACGATTGAGGTTCCAAAAAATCCAATCCTCGCGTTGGGGGTCGAATGCACCACGTGAGGCAACGCCCGGGAAAGTGTCCTCGTTATCATCGAGATACATGGCGAAGGCGATGCCAATCTGTTTCAGATTATTAATGCAGGCCGCCTCATGGGCCTTGGCTTTTGCCTTGGAGAGTGCCGGGAGCAGCATTCCCGCCAGAATGGCGATGATGGCGATGACGACCAATAGTTCGATGAGGGTGAAGGCCCGGTTCGCTCGGGGGGGGGGGGGGGTACATATACAGCAGCAGGGGCAGGCCGATGATTTGTGACGTTGGCATTGAATGCTTTCATGAAATTATCGTTAGTTTATGCAGTGACCGTGCACGAGTCAATGCGGTGATTGAGGGTGCAATTTGACCTAGTATAATGACACGCTAGGATACCGCCACTGTGTATTTGTTGGCACAGGGAAGGGTGATTGAGGAGATGTGTAATTGGACCATTCGGAAGTTTTGAGCCGAGGGAAAGCGGTGAAGAATCGCCGCTTTGTGGCCTACTCGTTGTGAGCGGGCTGCGCCGAGTTTGCACTGTTCCAAACTCGCCCTCCACTAGGAGGGGTGGATGATTTGCATCAATTGGCTTTCAGTCTGATGGGAAGGGGCTCGTCTATTTGGGGCGAAGCAAAATTGGTGGTTTTGGCGTTACCGGGGTTCTCGGTCGGGAGTTGCCTGTTGGCAATTTTAAAAATGAGCAAACTCATGTTCAGTGTTGACGTGCGAAGTTTCATGAATGTTTCATGAGTAGACTCATTTTTGTGAAAGTGCCCATTTCGAGATGCCTTCAGTTCGGATTGTTTGGAGTCGCGGCGTTATGTGCCGTCGAATCCACGAGGGGACAAAGGCGATTTTTCGGATGGATGCCTCGGGATACAGATTGTTGACAACATGTCAAAACGCAGTGTTTTGTTGGCCAAGCGAATGCCTGAATTGATTGCCGGCGGCTTTATTGAAGGGAGGGATATCGCGTTATCGCTACGTGCTGACGAGGGGATGAGCTACGTCGACTCCGTAAGTGTTCACTGCAATGAGTATCGTGAGAAGTGGACTATGACCGCCGGACAAATTGGAAGTGGTCGCTCCTTTTTGGGTGATATTTGGTATGCCGAATCCGAGGAACTCGAAGGTCTAGGGGTGAATGCGAGGCGGATGGCCACCCATGATCAATATTGTTTCTACCATCCGCTCTTTGGGAGAGACAATGGGCGGGTGGTTTATTTCGCGAAGGGACTTATTCAACAACTTTTTCCGCAGCGAAAGTTTCCACGCCTCGGTATGGTTATGATCAGGTCATGTGTTCCCTCGCTCTTGAGGACCCGCGCCTTGAGTGAGCTCGGCGGCTAGGAAGGATTTTCTCAAATTAGAGCGTCGGGAGCGGCCCCGACATACCTGGAGAAACGTGGTAGCGGAAACCGGAAGCGATGGATTCATTCGATTGAGGCAACATCCGTCAACTCAGATTTTATGGCAGAGAAGAAAAAGAAGCCCACTAGCGCTCGGCCGGCAGCACGCAAGAAGAAACCGGGGAAGCGAGCCGAGAGTAAAGAACGCATTAAGCGTGAAATCCTTCAGGCGGCCTTGGCCTTGTTGCGTGAGAAGGGATTTTACAAAACGACTACCAAGGAGATATCTGAAAAGGCACGCATCGCAGAAGGCACCTTGTTCAATTACTTCCGCACCAAGGAGGATTTGGCGCTGTTTTTTTTGAAAGCGAAATTGACGGCCTGATTGCCTGGTTCGAAGGCGAAGAGAGATTGCGCGATGCCAGCTTGGCAGAGCGGCTGTTCGCAGTCATTTACCATCATCTGGAGCAAATCAGCCCGTATGAGGATTTCATCGGTGCGGTGTATCTGCGGGCGTTGCAGCCGGTATCGAAGTTTAGCCCGCTGAGTTTGGAGAGCCAGCATCTCAACTTGCGGTATCTACGGTTTATCAAGGAAATCTTTGCCGCTGCCGAGGCGCGGGAGGAGATTCCTCGGGTGGGAGACTTCGGCGCCTACGCCTTTGGCGTCTTTCACTTGGCGATGATTTCGTATTGGCTGCATGACCAATCCTCGGGGAAAGAAAACACGTTGGCTTTATTGGACCGTTCGCTCCAGGCTGGCGAAAAACTGGCGCGGACTCAAGAATCTTGGGAATGGTGAAAACGGACAATGATCTGGTGCGGCGCGGATTGAAGCTGGGGCGATTGGGCTTTAGCTTGACCGGCAGCTATTTGGCTTACCAGGTTCAGAATCTCATCAAAGGGTCAGAGCTTGCCGACGAACGGCGGAAGGCGTTTCACGCCCGGGCATCGCGCAGGGCTCGATCCGAGCTCGGAAATCTCAAGGGGCCGGCCATGAAAATCGGGCAGGTGCTGAGTATGATGGGGCATGCCTTTCCCAAAGAGGCGATTAAGGAATTGGCCCAGCTGCAAGGTCAGGCGCCGGCAATGCATCCGACGCTCGCGCGAGCCCAGTTCAAGGGATCCTTTGGTCGGCCCCCAGAGGAAATGTTCGCCGAATTTGATGACGTCCCGTTTGCCGCTGCATCGCTCGGCCAGGTGCACCGCGCCCGGGCTAAAGATGGCGAACTATTGGCCGTGAAGATTCAGTACCCTGGAATCCGCAGCGCAATCGAAAACGATTTCAAACTCATCCGTTCGGCAACGCTGCCCGTTCAGGTGTTTGGTCATGTCGCTTCGGATTTGATTGCTGAAGCCGAATGGGGCTTTCTCCAGGAAACCGATTATGTGAATGAGGCCCGGAATCTGGAGGCATTTCGAGGGGCTTTGGCGCCTTTGACTTATTTGCGAATTCCACATGTCAGGCCTGAGCTCTCCACAGATCGTGTGCTGACGATGTCGCTTTTGTCCGGAAAATCGGTCGACGAATTCTTGGCTGCGAGGCCCAAAAAGAAGCTGCGAAATCTGATCGGGCAACGGCTCATGGAGATCTATCACTTTGAACTGAGGGCGACGCGCGCGTTTCATGCCGATCCTCACCCAGGCAATTATTTGCTTAATGACGACGGGACCATTGGATTGGTGGACTTCGGCTGCATCAAACGATGTTCGAAGGATTTGTGTGCATTGGTCGACACCTTGATCGATGGAGGGTGGAAAAATCAACCGGGCGGCTTTCGAAGAATCGCGCGCTTTGTTTGCGGCAACGACAAGTTGGCAGCCTCAGCAGGCGGACAACGTTTGGCGAAGACGGGAATCGCGCGCTTCGAAAAGCTGTTCCCATCTGCCACTCCGGGCACGGCCAAGGTGGATTTTGGTAATAAGGATTTCTTAACTGGACTTACGTCCATGTGGGATGAGGCGTTGCGAGAACGGATTGCCAACCCAGAGTACGTTTTCGCGTCCCGAGCAGAGCTGGGATTGACTTACTTGCTGCATCGATTAGCCGCACGGATTGACACTGCCTTGGTGCGTTGTCGAGTGGGAGAGCAAATCACGGGAACGCTGGAGCGGCTGGACTAAGGGGCGGTCAGGGGGTGATTGCGAGATGGGGCGAGACTCCCTCGGGGGCAGATCATCCGAGCTTGGGAAGAAGGTTTAATGGAAACGGAATTCATCATTTGGTTTCAACGCACTGGGGCGCCGGTGCATTGGTTGTTGCGGGCGTTGAGTGAATTCGGACCCTCTACGGGCTTCGGGGTGCTGTTGTCCGGCCTCTATTGGTGCTGGGATTACTCGGCGATGAGTCGGGTTTGGTTTGTGAACCTCACGTGCTCATGGCTCACGGGAATTCTGAAGCTGAGTTTTCACACGCTGCGGCCTTACTGGATCGAGCCCGAAATCAAAGGGCTTACCCACGCGAGTGGTTTTGGTATGCCCTCCGGGCATTCTCTGGTCGCGGCTGCAGTATGGGGTGAGCTCGGGCGACATTGGCATCGATTGAAGGTGTGGATATTGTGTGGCGGCCTCATTGCGGGCGTGGGGATTTCAAGGATTTACTTGGGAGTGCATTCTGTTGCTCAGGTTGTCGTAGGCATCAGCTTGGGGTTGGGATTTCTCGCGTTTTATCCACATCTAGAGTCAAAGATCAAACCTGGTTTTCTCCGGCTTGACCTGAGGCGGCAGTTGTTGGTGCTGTTGAGCTGTTCTGTTTTGGCGTGTGGCGTGGCTTTGCTGACTCGTTGGCTGGTTTCCGATGTTGAGTTGCCTCAGGAATGGGTTGCGATGGCATTGGAAAAGCGTCCAGAGGACGGGATCATCAATCCCTTCAGCCTGCATTCGCCGATCATGTTGGCGGGGATGACCTTGGGTGTTTTGGGAGGATACCGCGTCTTGGTCGTCTGGAAGCAGGATCGAAACGCTCGGGATGGGCGGGCTCGGATCTTGCGGTTCCTGCTCGGAGGAGCGCTGGTGGGACCCTACGTATTGGTTAGTCGCCGACTAATGCGGGGGGAAGATATCGTTGTTCTTCCCTTTGCGGCAGCGCTCTCCGTTGACTATTTGTATGGTCTGGTAACCGGGCTTTTGGTTTCGCTGGTGATGCCTCTGGTGTTCAATCGCTGTCGGCTTTAGGTTTCTAGTGACCAATAGGGAGCGAATGTAGGTTGGTTCGTTCTTCAGTTTCTCTTTGATCAACTTTCAGGGTGGGAAGGTCATGCGAGTGACATCCTGGACACCAAGGATTGGAAGAATTCAAGGACGACAATTTTACCGTGAGAATCTGTCAGTTTGATGGGTGGTATGGGTTTGCTATTGCCGTCAATCACACTGTATAAAGCTCAGTTCGCCTTGTTCCTACGATTCCGTGTTTCGCGAGTCTGAGCGACATCCTGGCGTGTAGCCGATCTCTAGGAAATAGAGGATGTCGGTGAAAAGGAACCGAATCATTATCGGTTTGTGGGGATGAGGCTATTGCGTATTCCCTGCTCTCGCCAAGGCTCCGGATGGCAGGTAAATGGGTGCGATTGAAAGCGGTCAGGTGGAGCGAGTCTCCGTCGAGCTGCTATCGCCGAGGAGAATGGAGGGTGTCCGCATGGATTCATAGCCTCAAGCGATGACGCTACCGCCCTCTTTCGTTGCGCTACGGAGAAGGGCGGCTCGAGAGTCTCTCGCCCGACTTTTTATTCAAATCGGTCTTCGCTTTTGGCCACATAGCGCAGTGTATAGGCGTTGCACTCCATTATTGCTCCGAAGTCTGCGTTGGTTTTGCGTCCGCTGCTAGTCCAGCACGCCCGCCACAACAAGGAGTGCTTCTTGTTTCACGGTCAGCAGCGTCCGCAGGGCTTCCCGTGCTTGTTGTAGCTTTGTTTGGCGCTCTTTTTGGTTGTTTCGGTAAGCCGCGATCGCTTTTCTCAGTCTATCGCTGTTGTTCATTTGAATGGCGCGCTGAAGTTTGGACCGAACGCTGCCACTAATTCGGACGGTGGAGCCGAGGAATCCGGGACGAGCCTTCGTTCGGAGTTTCAAGACAGGTTCTAGGCGAAGCTTGATGACTTGCCATTCTTCATCGCTCTCGATTTCTAACAGCTCGCGATAGTCCTTCAAGGTGCGGGTTTGCCCGATGGCTTGTTGGACTCGGTCGCTTAAGGGCTGGCCGAGTATCGAAGCAATGCGTTCCTGAAATGCCTCTTCGGATTCACCAGGACGTCTGCTCAGGGTTTGCTGGGGACCGCCGATGATCAGGTCGCTTCCAAAAAGATTTTGAATATCCTCTGGATTGAGTTCGAAGCTTTCAAAGGTGCTGGTTTCTGAGTTGAGGATCAGTGCCTGTCCCGAAGCCATACCCGCACCCCGGACGGACTTAAGGATTTCCTGAATCTCGCTGGGATCAATTTCAATCTCTTCGCCCGTGATCGGATCAATGGCGATGGCGCGGACGCTGACAGATCCGGCCTCAATGTCATTGGCATCATTGTTTTGAGCAAAGACGATTGACGAAAGGGAAAGCCCTGCAATCACAAGCCATTGGATTCCGGTCTTCTCCAATGAGTCGAGGAATGCGGATGCAGCGTTTTTGCTCTTGATCATAGTCAATCTGTAAGTTGTGCAACTCGTAGCAGAGCGATCAAAATTGTCAATGCGGTAGCTGTCTCCTATCCTGGATTTTTCGTCAATAAAGGTTGTCCGACGGCAAGAAGTTCGCGAAGCATGAAGATTGCCCCCATGTCCGCCCCAACCCCTTCTCGCCGTTGTGCCTCCCACCATCAAGCAAACGCCGTTTTTGCGGCCGGTTTGGGCCAGCTGCGCCGACGAGGGCGGCTAGCTCGCGCTTGGGGAGTGACGCCCCGCCGGACGTCACCGCGATCAAGGCGTTGTTCCTTCGGGGCTGGCCCGCTCCGGAAGCCCAGCGGTCCCCACGGAGGAAGCACGCCGCCAGCGAGGGCAAAGAGCACCGTGGTTCTCGGCCTTAGACAGCCACAGTGTCCAGTGGCTTCCGAGAGACCAGCTGCCAAGGAACCTAACGGGCGCAGGCGAGCCGGGGCTCAAGCCGCCCGCTGCTGCCCCATCCCTCGGGAAGACTCAAAATCTCGACCGTCTCATGGCGACCATCCTTGTTGGCGAGAAATCCGGGCTAGCGTGGTAATCATGATCTATTTCAAAGCGGATACCTCCAGATTTCTGAACTCCCCTCGAACGCCCACGTAGACCGGTAGGGCGAGACTTTTTTGAGCCGCCGTCTCACAACGCGAGGCGGCATTTCGGATTCGGGCAAGGCATCCCGACTGTGCTCTCCATCCTCCGCGGCCTAGCGAGGGCCGTCTGCTCGCCGGTTCAGGCCGCGAACGCGGCACCTCAACCCCGCCGTCAGCGTGCTCAATCCCGCCCGCGTCATGAAGCCTCGTTCAAATTGATCGCTCGACAGACCGGCTCAGGATTTGCCCCACCTTTTTTTGAAATTCACTCTCTACTGTGAACCACACCCTCCTGCGACCAATTTCAATGGTCGGAACTTGCGATGCCCCATCCTTCGTGTCACATTCCAAACGGTATGGGTGAACGGTTCACAGAGTATAAGTCTGAAGGGATTTTGAGGCATTTCGGAATTGCTTTTGGCTTGGCTCTTCTCTGCTACATCTTGTTCTACAGTTGCGATCATCATTTGCGGCTCCGCAAAGGACCGTGGGAATTGAACTTTTCGAGCGAGACCGACGGCACACCAAAGCTGATCATCAATCAACCCAAACTGGGGATTGCCAACGTAACGGTGCGCTTAGAAGGGGAAGCGGTACAACAGAAACCGGCGCTGATCCGGTTCACTGGTCCCGGTGTTGATATCCCCTATGGTAAGATACTCTTCTTCGATACCACGTATTTACCCGGAACAGTCACGTTCGACTTATTCGGCCATGAAGTTGAAATCATGAGCCGGACGCTGATCCTCAACTTTGAAGAGCATCCCTGGCAATCCGGTGAGGTAGTGTCGCTCAAGTCCGAACAAAAATGGCGAGCGGTGGCCACGACCAATCAACTCGAAAACGCTCCCTTGAGTGACGGCACGGGCTCCTTTGGTTCGTCTCGAATCGGCAAATTGAAGGAAAAGATGTCGTCGCCGTGATCGTTGATGATCCGTCTGCAGATGGAGAAACCGAGTCCCGTGCCCTGTTTTTTGCCAAAGGTAGCGAAAGCCTCGAAAAGTTGCGGTGCGATTTTTGGCGACACCCTTCCCTTTGATCTTCCATCTCAGTGATGAGTTGATCGTCTTCCAACCGAAATCGCAAAGTAACGACATGTCGGACAGCATTTCATCAAGCGCGTTATTGATGGGATTTGAGAAAATATGGGATAAACGCTGCGGCTCGAAAAACAGGCTTACATCGGGAGGTTCGTCTTCCAAGACCAACTCCGTACCCTTGTCCTTCACCTCCGACAGAAATTCCTCAACGGGTTGATGGATAAAGCGCGCGTGATTGGAGAGCGCCATGACACCGTATGTGCTAGTCAGCTTCGGACTCTTTGAGAAGCCGGAGTTGCCGCATCATCCGGATCGCCACGACTTCAACGATACCCTCCGATCCTACTCCAGTGTCGTTTCGTAAAATATCCGTATCCTCGGCGGCTATCCCTGCGTCTATCTCACCCCAAAAAGCGTGAACCAAGCTCTGACAGCCAACAGCCTCCATCTCTTGGCTGAGTCGCACCCGAAGGTCGCAAAGGCAATCGCTAGCCGACTCGGAATCCATGGACCGAAACCAGCCAATCTTCGTCAACTCCGGTTAGAAATTCAGCGAAAGAACAAACTTTGGTTCAAAACTTGGCGGCCCATAAACTAAAGCTTTGCCTTCGGCGACCGCCCGAATCAGCGATTCGGGGAGGGAGACCGGAACTCCGAGTCGAACTCGAAGATTTCAAACCGTTGATGCAGTCGGCCGATCAGCGGATACAAAGAATCGCTTCCGGCACACTTGATCTCCCACCGCTGCCACGCCCACCGGCATCATCGCCGGGCGACTCTCCTGACGAGCAAAATCACTCACCCGAAGCTGAGTATGCATCGTTCAAATCATGTACGATGAATAGAATCAAATCTTCCACAACTCGGCGGCGTAGAGCGGCGGCTTCTACACGTTACCGGGAATGATCCCAACCGATCACCAATCGCGATATATGTCACCTACAGTTCTCGATCGGCGCAATACGGGCATCGAGTTTTACACACCGAACACTTCCCTGAATCGCTCCAAGGTACGGTCGTGCAGGGTGGATTCATGCCCAACAACCTCCATGCCCATCGCTTCATTGATGAGAGCAGTGGCTACACGGCAGAGGCTCTCCCAGACATCATCACGTCGCCCCGACGCGACTTTCGGCCCGCCAATGTCCGGGTTAACCCCGACGTCGCCATCTACATGTGCGACTGGTACAACTCGGTCATCGGGCACTATCAGAGCTAGCCGTGATCCAAAGCGCGATTGTACTCACGGTAGAATCTAGCGCGTGCACATCCACCGACCGATCCGCCGCCGTCCCAATCAATCTCGTTGATCGCTCACTCGAGGAACTCCTCGACGCGCTCCACTCTCCGGAACGACTCACTCGCTACAATGCCAAACAACGCCTCCTTGATCTCCCCGCCGACACCGCCGTCAAGGCCACCCTCGCTTGGATTCATCAGCTCGATCGAAAC
Source organism: Limisphaerales bacterium (assembly GCA_024761205.1). Lineage (GTDB taxonomy): Bacteria > Verrucomicrobiota > Verrucomicrobiia > Limisphaerales > AAA164-E04 > UBA2970. The sequence continues at coordinate 16,188 of JAMASS010000019.1, read as the reverse complement.
GCACCGAACATCTGCTCATGCGGACGATCGGTGTCCTAGAAACCCAAGAGATATACCCTGGCACACTGCATCAATACGCTGAAACCCTATTGGCTTCCGGCACTACAGCAAAGGTCGATTGACTTTGACGGGAGCTTCGAACGTCTCCGCTACGTTTTGAAAACCGACGGTAGTGAAGCAGTCGCTGACCCCCTTCGTCCACTTGTCCTCCGCGCCGGGACCACAAACGACGAACAAGACCCTTTACTTTCGCTCCTGATCAGGATTGGCAACCAAGACGATCTAGATTTCGTCCTAAGACTCGACAATCAACGCCCAGCTATCCTCACAACAAACTCGCCACAGTCGCCAAACTGCACGGCAACCAGCCGGGAATCAGCACGCTACTATACGTCGAGCAAGCACTAGCTAGCTCAACTCTCGATATTGTTGCGGCAGGCATCTGCCTGGCAGGAGTATGGAGAATCAAAGCGGCTCAACACTCACTCAAAACACATTTGGAAGATGCCTTGGCTCCAGTGAACATCCACGCAGACGCAATCGAAGCGCTCAGAGGACTTCTCGGTTCCAAAGCCTAGACCACCATCCGAGCCCACGTCATATCGACCGCTGTTCCCTCAATCCAAAGTGCAGCCATCCGAGCCGTCGGTAAGCTCGATCTTGCAGCGGCCGCGAATTTGTCGGCTCAGCTAACCAACCAGAGTGCGAGGAGCAAGCACACAAGCAATCTCCTCTCTCCGTTTCTCAATCACCCGGATGGGAACACGGCGACCCTAGCTTAGGTCCTAGACCACCTAGGGCTTTCTGCTAGCGCAGTGATTCTGATACATCAAGCACTAAGGCCAGTGGACGGAACGCCAAAATGCTGATCCCGGTCGTCAATCAAGCAATCGGGCGGGCACCCGCAGGTGCCAAAGCACTCCAAAGCGTTCGTCGACGCACTGGCAGCTGAGGTCGAGCAGCACGGCAAAGAGCTATTCTTCTCCGCTTTGGCCAGCTGCACAGCCCTCCACAAAGTTGGGAACATGGGAAGCGATGTCGGGCCAAACCTCGCCATCGTCGGCGCAGGCCGAATCGCCAGATTCGGGAAGGTTACATAGCTGTCAATGTTGACACCAAAGAAGGAGAGATCTTCTAGCTACCGCCACGGCGAAACCGCTACCGAGCTTCATCTCCAGGACACAGCTACGTATGAAATCCATCAAGATCGCGACGGTACAGATTGAACACGCCAGCAAAGCAGGCAGCGTCGTCATGCCCACCATCCTTACTGCCGTCATGATACGGGCCGAGCTCCGGGACTTGATCCGCTATCCGCTGGAAGCAATATCTGACTGATCTTACTTCGGATCCAGGTTCGAGCGGATCTCTACATCGGAGACCTTCACCGATTCCACGCCATTCTCGGGTATCTTCACCTTAGCCGTCCAAAGGATCGCATTTAGCATGACCTTCCTGTATTCATCATGCTGCCAGTTCTCGTGCACGTGCCCTCCAGTAAAGCCAAACCCGCGCCCTCCGCCTTCACGCTCGTAAGCCCAGGCAACATGCTGTGGCTCTCCATTGGCAATTGCCTTTCTGACATAGGGATTACCACTTCTAGGGCCATCTTTCCGCACTAAGGTCTCTGGCCCGGGCAGATCTGTAAGAATCGGCGTCACCCCCTTAAGTCCATTCACGAACCGCATGTGGTAATACCACTCATCATTGACCGTAAAAGGTTCCACTCCGTTGCAGATAGGATGATCTGGCAATGGATCGAAGGTTGGGGTCCAGTGTGGATTCACCGACCAGTTGAGGTCACAAAACCCACCCATCCACTCCAGGAATTTATCCCCTGGCTCCCCGGCGACGGCTTCAGTCGCCCAGTGGATCATCACGACCCCCTTGCCTTGCTTCATCAAAGCATCAAAGGCTTCGAGATGCGGATTTAGCACATGCCCTCCGTGTCCGGTGCAGAAAATGACGATCGTGGCGGCATCATCAAGAACAGACGGATTCTTAGGGTACCCCACGTCCTCCAATACAATTGCTTCGACATCCAGTCCTGATTGATTCAGGCGTTTCGCCAGAATCATATTACCCGCCCGATGCTCGTGCGACATCGGCCCGTGACTGGGCTTCCCAGAGATGAAAACGATCTTTGCCTTTTCACCGAGGACGGTCGGTGAAATAAACCACAGTGCGATAACGGCAACACAAAAGACTCGGAGTTTCATAGTGAGACTCATTTTACGAGGCTAGCCCTAGGCTTGGCGATTATTTTTCTGCGCCAACAGGCTACTTCCGCCGGACATAAATTATAGCAGGTGCCACAGATGGCTCCGTTGGCATTGTCGAACCAGGCCTACAAGCGCGCCGTCCCTGCTTTCAAATGGTTTGCAAACACGGTCTTTACATCTCCCTCAGTCACCGCTTGGTTCAAAGAAACACCCTTAATATCAAGAGACGTGCCCAAGTGATCGACGACGCAGCCCCCACCCCTCGGGTTCCCGTCGTTAGTGTCGCTGGCGGAAGCCCCGCTACAAGCGGCGTTTCCGCTTCCCCAAGCCAACGACGCAACTCGAACTCATACTCTCCAGCCTCAGCGACTCCAGATGCCAATAGCCATTCTTGCAGATACCGCGCCGGATCTGCCCCTGTTGATCGACAAAGGTGCTGCCGTTGCCCATAGCAAAGATCAACACCGCATTATCCCACAGTTGCTCGCAACGCAGAAAGTCATCCAAACACCCCATGTTGGTATCAACGTTCCGAATCATCGCGAGGTAGGCGGCAAGATTTTGCCTGATACCGGGTGCCAATGCAGGCAGGTCTACAATTTTAGCCACCGCCTGTTCTCCATGATCGCCAAATCCTCATTGGGGTGCCCAAAACGGTCCGTGCAGCACATTGGAGGGAAAGTAAAACCGTTCGTCGCTAATCGCGACAGGCCCTGTATCCAATCATCGCCTCAGGTATCGTTGAAACTCATCGTTGCTCCAGAAATCGGGAACCAAATTAACAGACGAAGACAGAAGCCACAGCACTTCTTCAAAGCCATGATCTCCCAGCCGGTAAGGATAGCTGTCTTCTCCAATCGCCACTTTCCAAAGATTCCCGTCCGATACCCATTGGCGGCAAAATATTTGCCATCGTAGGCAATCCAGCTCGTAACAATGCTCGTCCGCTACTCACATTGATCGCCCATGGCACGCTGGACCCAACCCGGTCATCAATGAGCCACGCGCTGGTGTGCCTGTGAGAGAAGCATAATAATCCGTCAAACGGAGGCTCTGACTATGGAGGCGATCGAGATGGAGTGCTTCAGCACGGGATTTTCACGAACGGACAACTCAGGATACCCCTTGATCATCGGTCATCACGATAACGACATTGGGACGATTGGCCTCCGCTATGCCATAAAATCCACCGAAAGATGCATTACAAACCTGCGATTAACAATAGAACCATTCGAGTTTTCATTGCCTCAATTACTTACCCTCAGGCTCTTTCAACCTTCCAGCCACACGATTATAGTCAATTCGATTGCCGCCTTTTGGAAACGAATCCAAAACCACCCGAGATTCACGCCAAGCCCTCATCACCTTGGTGTGAACATCGTCCGGAGCAAGAGGCAGCTCTTCCAAGACGGCATGAAAATCCCCATTATTGCAGAGCCTGAATCGCCTGTCCCACACGTACCGCACCCCCAATACTGATACTCGTCACCAAACACCGGCACAAACGGCCGGAGAAAGTAACAACCGCAAATCCATTCCCACTTCTTCCCTTCACTCCCCAAGAACCTGTCCAAGTATTGTCATGGACGGGGTTGTTTTGTGATGACCCGGTGGATTGGGTCATGGTTTTTGAGATGCTGAACTGTGCTGCGGGTTTTCGAGGGGCGGTATGGCGTCGCCATGCGCGATGTTGACCTGAATCATCGCGGATGATCCGGGCCAGTGGAAGCTGTTTGCAGGGACCGGTGTAGGGTCGCGTGTGATATTGGCGTCACGCCTTGGTGGCGGCCAGCTTGTTGAGGTTGTGGGCAATGCACACGATTACCCATTCGTGATGCACCTGATCGAGGCGAACAGTAGGAACTGTCGGAAGCCTTGGACCTGCTTGACCGGGCCAAAGACGAGATCGATGCTCACCTTGCCCAGGAGAGGTAGCAGCTCCGCCGCTCACCCTGTTTCAAGCGCCACGCCATGATCGCCTGCCGGCTTCCCGCCGCAGCGGTCTTGCTCCACCGTGCCGTGCTTCTGGCGCCCGGTGGCGAGGCAGTCCCGCGGATGCCGTGCGCCTCCAGGATCTCGAGGTTGTCCTCGCTATAATAGCTGACATCGGCGGAGAGTTCATCCGGCAACCTCCCCACTGCCGTCTCGATAGTCTTGATCATGGGTTGCAATTAGGTTTGATCACTGCCGCTATCACCTACCCCGCAGGCGACGATCACCTGATGTTTGGCATCGGCCGCAGCCTGAGCGTTGTTTGCGAATTGGTGAAGTTGCGTTGTGCCTTGTCCAGCGGCCGGCCGCGGCAGGGCGTCTCGGGCGCAGCTTCGGACTTCCTCGACACCGGTTTCCGGGCTTCCGCCTTAGCCTCCTTGATCCGCATCAGTCGCCGTTGCTTATCGGCCATCCCACTCCGGCATCTCGTCGCCACCAGATCACCATCGTGCTCGGCATCCTCAGCCGCATCCGACACCTGCACCCGCTATAGCCACGTTGCAATCTCAGCTTCCAGAGCACCTCCGCCTTAACCACCCGGGTATACGACATCGCCTTGTGCTTCGATGCATTGGCTTTGACCTTGATGCCATCCAGCATCACATGGCCTAGCTCCGCTAGACCTGCTTCCCGGCACAGCGTCAGAACCTGGCCAAACAGACCCCAGAGCGCCGCAAAATGACGATTGTGAAAGTCACTGATGGGGTGGTCCGCTGAAGACCCGTCACCGCCATGAATCAAGACCCTCCTCGCACCCCCGGGCAATGCCGCGTGAGAAATAGGCCCCGCAAGCTGTAGGCAGACAGCCTTCCTAGGCACTGTGGCCAAAAACTCCAACCATCATCCTCACAGATCGGCTTCGCAAAGGTTGAGAAAAAATCCGAAAAGCAAATCAGAACCTTGTTTACTTGACCGAAAGGCACTCGGGCCGGCCAATTGATGATCAGCGGGACATGAGCACACCGAAAAGCCCGATCCTAGGCCTCACTCCTTCAGTCATCGCCACGATCTCTGTTCGACGGATCGGATACGACCTTCATGAGCGAACGACTCGACCAAGAAACCCAACTACTCAACACGGACGGCAACGACATCCGAGATCACAGCCGTTTCAGAACCTACACCATGCATATATAAATTCATGTCCCCGTTCCGCCGCCCGGAAGCACGCGAGGCAGAACTGCGACAACAGCGGCTTTTATCAAGTCGATCACCACGAGGTACAAATTCTCGATTCATTCAGTCTCAAAGGCCTGAACAACGAATGTAGCGACGTTTGCACGAAGGCCACTCTCCCCCGTGAACATATGCTTTCCGCCACTGACATGGCAAACCTACGACATGCAGTTTCGAACGCAGTTCGTAAGGAAGGCAAGAAAGTGAAGAACGCCATTCTGACCGTCCGGCACAACGGCGGCAAGATTCACGACAAACTGGAAATCACAGGCAAGACCGGAAGAAGCCGCTCAGAGCCGGAAAACACGCCGGGGTCGATCAAACTCCAAGGGCATTGGAATCCTCCTCAGTTCCGAAATATATGGATCATCAAAAACGAATAGTGGAAACCGGCCGAAGCTTTGAGCCCAAAGGAAAGACCGCAATCAACTCCTAAATCCGGCACCCCCCCATGAACAACCATCGGCAAAAGACTGACGCTAGCTCGCTCTTGTTTCAGCACTTTTCCGAACAATCTTACCGAAAAGCAAAACGCACCCGAAAAATGCCAAAAATTCTGGCGAGAATCACAGAAACTTCAACCTACAAGAAGAATCACCACCTAAGGATGGGGAACGCGAACTTCGGACGCTCGAAACGGCCCCAAATACCATTCACGCACTTGAGCTAGAAGACGGCCAATATCTTGCCCGACCAGCAGCGAGCAAGGGACCAAGATCAAGGTGATAGCCGTCGCAAACAAAACGCCAAAGCCAAGCGACACCGCCATGGGGATCAAAAACTGCGCCTGAATCGAGCGATCCATAAGCAGCGGGATCAATCCCACGAAGGTGGTCACGGATGTGAGCAAGATCGGACGAAAACGGCGTCCACCGGCAATCAATACCGCCTCGCGCAATGGCATACCCTCACGCACCTGGCGATTCACAAAATCCATCAGCACTAGCGAGTCATTCACGACCACTCCAGCCAATGCCAACATGCCAAAAACTGAAAGGTAGGACGGCGTGATGCCCATCACAACATGGCCCAGCAGCGCCCCAATCACGCCAAACGGCACCGCGATCAGGACATAGAACGGCTGGATCATAGATTTAAAGGGAATAGCCAACAACGCAAACAAGGCGAAGAACAGCGCAATGGAGCCAACAATCGTCCGCTTGCGTGATTCCGCCGCTTCTGCAACATAGCCAGTGAAGACAAAGGACAGGTCTTCTCCCTCGTTGCATATTTCCTGCAAGCGCGGCGTGATTTCGCGAGCGATACCAATAATGTCGACATTTTCGTCGACTGGCTGTGCCCCAATCCGAATGATTTCCGCGCCTGCGTTCCGCTCGATCGATGAAGGGGCCTGGACAAAGGTTAAATCGGCCACAGTCGCCAACGGCACCTCACTACCACCATCTGGAGTACGTATCTTAAGGCGATCAATGGTATGCAAAGACTCCCGCTCCTGCTGCGGCAACCGAACCATGACGCGAATATCATCTACGCCTCGCATCAAGCGCTGCGCCTCCTCTCCGAAAAACGCCCGCCGAATCTGCTGCGCCAGCATCTGCTGGGTGAGACCCAGTTCCGCAGCGCGTGGCTTTAAGGTAAACTCCAATTCGTCCTGGCCGTGATTCACCTCTGCTTGAGCATTATTGATTCCCTCAAAAGCCTTCAACTCGTCGGCAATCCGCTCGGCGATCGCATTCTTGATTTCCGATGATGGGCCTCGCAGTTCCAACTCCAGCGCCTCAGTCTCGCGATCTTCATCCCTCCCCCGAGACTCCTCTCCCCGAATTCGAAAATACGTCGCCTCGGGAATCGGCCCGACTAACTCCGTCCATCGGTTGGCAATCACACTGTTCCGTGGCCCGGGCTCCGACCGCACACTCGGCGGCACCACCTCCACCGCAACGTAAGCACGCGACTTGTTATAGGAGCTGCTGATATGCCGAGCTCCACTGACCGTCAAAATGCTTTTGATCAGCGACTTACCCGTTCCCTGATCCACAAACTCACCCCTCAGCTTCTCGGCTGCGGTAACAATGCGGTCCACGCAACGGTGAGTGTTCTCGATCGTCGCATCATTCGGCAAACCGAGATACGCCGACACCTTCAAGCGATCCACCGATGGCAACGATTGGAATCCCAAGCGCCCCCCTTGACAGTAACCCGCCATCGCGAGAGCCGAGGCGGCGAAGACTGCCATCACAACGCCCCGGTGACGCACAGAGTACTCCAAGAGCGGTTGGTAGATCCTCTCCACAAAACGCTCCAATCCGTCGGCCAATCGTTGTTGAATCCGCAGGAACGGATTCCGCCCCACAACGCCCGTTTTGAGGTGCTTCAAATGTGCGGGCAAAATCAGCTTTGATTCGACCAGCGAAAACAGCAGCACCGGACCAACCACCGGTGGAATCTGTTTGGCAAAACTTCCCCAGCGCCCTTCGAAAAACATCAATGGCAGGAACGCGACCACCGTTGTGAGCACGCCAAACGTCACCGGCACGGCCACCTCGCGAGCGCCAGTAATGGACGCCTCCAAAGGATCCATCCCTTGCCGCATCTTTGAGTAAATATTTTCGCCGGTAACGATGGCATCATCGACGACCACCCCGACCACGATGATGAATCCAAAGATACTCATCACATTGGCGGTGACCCCAAAGGTCGGCATCAACATGACACCGCCGGCAAAGCAAACAGGAATCCCCACCACCACCCAAAACGCGAGCTGCGGTCGAAGAAAGAGGCCGAGGACCAGAAACACCAAGAGGCTTCCTTGCAGCAGGGATGAGGTCAGGGCGTTCAACCGACCGCGGATCGAGATCGATTCATCATCAAAGATGAATAATTCGATCCCGTCCGGAAACCGACTAGCCGATGTTCGCACGTATTCCGTCACCTTGTTAGAAACATCAATCGCGCTCTCATTTCCGGTCCGCATGATCTCAACAAAGAGGGCCGGCTTGCCATTGAACTCAACAACCTTGTCGCCCTCCTCGAATCCGTCGATCACAGTCGCCACTTCACCGAGCCGGACTTCCGCACCATTGCTGGCACGAAGGGGGATCCGCTCAAACTCCTCCCGTGAGTAGGCTTGCCCGCGGGTTCGCACAACGAGATTGCCACTTTGACTTTGGATCGATCCCGCCGGAAGATCGATTGACGATCGGCGCACCGCATTCGCCAACTCTCCCAACCCGATGTTATAAGATTGCAAGCGCTCAGGATCGGCCTCGATGGCAATCTCATAGTTTCGCGTTCCAGATAGATCCACCAAGCTGATCCCGTCAATTTCCAACAGATCTTCCTGAACCCGCCGCGCCACCCCTCGCAACTCATGAGAACCCAAACGACCCGTTACAGCCACTGACAACACATCGTAAAAATGAGTGGAATCAGGAATCCGGATCTCCGGTCTTTCTGTCTCGTTGGGGAATGTGGTGATGCCGTCGACCCGGCTTTGAATATCCTCTAGCAGAATTCTCAAATCGTAGCCCGGTTCCGCCTCAATCCAAATCCGAGCGCGTCCCCGATAGCCGTCGGCATTGATCATCTTCACCCCGTTCAAGCCCTCCAACGCTTCCTCCACAGGGATCAAAATAGCCCGCTCAACATCCTTCGCAGTTCCGCCGCGATAGGCCATGGAGAAATAAATCCCGTCGAAAGTTCTCTGAGGACTCACCTCCAAAGGAATCCGAAAAAAAGCCGTGTAAACGCCCGTCAACAATATCCCCGCCATGAGGAAATTCGCGGCGATATCGTTATTTGCAAACCAGCGGATCATAAAATTCTATGCAAGGGCTACGCTCCACCACTAGAGACTACCAGCATCGACATTCGGCTACGCAAGAAGCCCCCACCGGAAAAAGAATTTTAGCGCTCTGATTCGAAGCAGCGATGAGATTCAGGTTGTCGATTCAACAGAGCGGGTTCCCTCCAGACATACGGAACGGCTCCAAATACCAGTTTCGGAGCCGCGCCATAACCCGTCCAGCATCCTGTCCCAGCATCAAAGCGCACGGCACCAAAATCAGAGGAGTCGCCGTTGCGAAAACACACCATAACCAAGAGAGACGGCCATCGGAACCAAGAACTGCGCCTAAATTAAGCGATCCATAAGCAGCGGAATTAAACCAACAAAGGTCGTCATTGATTGGACGCTCGCACAGGAATCAGGGAGAACGCTTCCTTGTTATACGGGTTCGCACGAAGAGGTTGCCAAATCAAACCCGCCAAGCAAATCAATGAACTGCCACCGCACGGCGTTGGCTGAATCCTCAAAGCCTAGGTTAAAGGCCGCAACCGGTTCAGACCCGCCTCAATCGCAATCTCGTAGTTCTTCTCCCCTGCCAGATTGACGATGCTAATATCGTCAATCTCCAGCAGATCCTCCCGCACGCGCTCGGCAACTCGGCGCAAATCATGGACATCCAGTCTCCCGATCACAGCAACGGCTAAGACCTCCAAATACCGGGACGAATCCGCAATGTAGATTCTCGGCTGTTTGGTTTCACACGGGAAGAACGTGATGCCGACGACCCGACTTTTGACATCCTCCAACAAGACACGAAGACCATACCCATCCTTTGCGTTGACATAGACACGGCCCTCCCCGCAATGACCATCGGTCTGGACCATTTTGACCCCGTTGAGACACTAGGGATTCCTCCACCGAAATGAGAACCGCCTTTTCAACATCCTTCGCGATCACCCCTCAGTAGATCATCGACATATAGCCCCTGTCAAACGTACGCAAAGGCCTCTCTTCGAGGGGAATCTTGAAGAATACCCTACAGGCCCCCGCCAACAAAATCCCCACCATGAGAAAACTGGCCGCAATGCCGTTATGGGCGAACCAACGAATCAGGCATCCTCCGCGGGATTAGGTGCTCTTCTTCGCCCCCGCCTTCGGCGCCACTTCCGTGGCTTGAGCCACTGGTTCATCGCCAACCTCAGGCAAGATCTCCGCCTTGGCGCCATCAGGCGCATAAATCAGATGGGTCGTCGCCAGATACTTGTCCAGCGTAATGGCAGGATGCCGGACAATCAAATAATCCTCATCCGAAAAGATAGGGCTAATCGTCAACTGGCTGAGGGTCAAATCACTCTTGTCGACCAGGAAAATGTTCTCAAGCTTACGAACTGCCACCCGCGGAATGGCATAAACATCTTTCAGCACCTTGCCGGGAATGAACCCAACGACCGGGTGCCCAATCCGTAGCGGAGGCTGCCCTGATTGACGACCAAAAGGATCAACGATCCGAGCAATCGCAAATAACTCGAGGGTAATCTCATCCAGCACCCCCTCGGTGCGGATAATCTGCGCTTTCCAAACTGTATCATTCGCTTCGTTCAGCGCATCTCTGAGTCTGACCTCCACGGCTGGATCTCCCGTTTCTTCCGGAAGGGTTAAGAATGCCATATCCCGACCGGCAATCGGCAACCGCACCTCGGCAAAGTCAATGGCAAAAATGGTGCCCAACGGAGTGGCCCCACCAATCGTCTGCCCCAAGCCGACGATCCTCTGCCGCACACGACCGGAATACGGCGCTCGCACTTTGGCCCGTTTTAGGTCTGTCTCCGCCCGAGCCAACTGGGCTTCGGACGATTTGACATTCGCTTCAGCCTCGCGCAGCTGCGGCAGCCGCAATACCAATTCATTGGGCTCCTCATCATAGCCCAAATCCTCCCAATTCAAACGCGCTTGATTGGCCCGCGTTTGTTCCTGGGCAAAGACCGTCTTTGATCGAGCCAATGCCGCTCTCGCAGCAATCACCGCCGTCTGAAAATCCGTCTCGTCGAGCTCCAACAAAACGTCACCTTCATTGAAAAACGCACCGTCCTCAAACTCCGGCATGATCTTCACGATGCGACCTGACACCTGAGCCGTCAAGGTCACCTCATTGTACGGTCGCACGATGCCTTGGGTTCGCACCACCGTCTCATAGTCTTGCAACGCTAACTCGGCCACCCGTGTCTTAATCGCCCGCGGTAGCGCCTTGGGACGTTTCTTCTCCTCCGGTTCCCGAGAAAGAATGGCATACACCGCAAACCCGAAGACGAGAATCACTACTGGCAATGCCAGCCGGATCAGCTTTGGACTTAGGGGCGACACATCTCCACCGCAAGATTCGTTGTCCTTATTACTCTCTTCCATTTTTCTATTCCGACAATTTTAAGACCTGATTCTGCCCCGAACTGAACCAAACAGCTTATCGTTATTCGCAACCATTGGGAAGTCTGAACTCGTGCTTCAAAGTGGGGCGAGAGTCCCCCGGCGGCGGCAGCCGCAGCCCAGCTAACGAAGACAAAGACCCTCTTGAAGACAACCCCCAAGCGCTCAACCCGTGGACGCTCGGCTCAAGAGACCCTCGCCCCACCTCTTTGCTATCGGGACTCACCACATTTCATCACACCCTCCAGAACCCGACAGCATCTCAGAGCATTCCAATCACGCGGCAGCACTCCTGGAGTGCGGTGATCTTTCACCGCTTTCCCTACCCCCACTGGTCCAAAAACCTTACCATTTCCAATCGCATACCGCTAGCCCGACAGAAAAGAGACTGTAAATCCCTTCCACTCGTTCACCTAACGGCGCTTATGCTTCTACTCACCCACTTCATCACTAAATTCTTCCGGCTGCGTCGCAAAGTCACCCCCGAGTGCCAAATGCAGATCAATCCGATTTTGCAGCCGCTGGTTCTTCAATGAAATCGCCGCATTACGGGCGTTGAACGCGCGGCGCTGCGCCTCGAGTACCTGAATAATATTAACGATCCCTTCTGAATAATCGCGATTCGCCTGGGTTTCCGCAAGGCTGGCCTGCGACAACTCAACCTCGAGGAATTCCTCCTGAGCCGCCAAAGACAGATCCCTCGCCAAAGCCGATTCCACCTCGCGGAACGCACGGAGAGCCGTGGACACAAACGACTCGAGCTGCAGTTCATTGCGAATCATCGCCTGACGAACCTGCGCTTGCAGACTCCCTCCTTGGAATACCGGCTGGGATAAGGAAGCCGCGGCACTCCGAGCAATCGACGTCGGATCAACGAACAAATCCGCAATCCGCTCGCTGTTGACGCGGCCTGATCCGGAAAGATTAATCGCTGGCAGCAGGTTTTTCCGAGAGGCTGTCGCTCTCTCCGCCGAAGCCAATAGATCATTAGCCGCCGCCGCCAAATCCGGACGGCGCATGAGCAATTCAGAGGGCAAGCCAGAAGGCACGGATTCCGCGAGCCGGGGCAACTCATCTCGGGCTTCAATCGCGGTCGCCGGGTAGCGCCCCAGCAGAATTTCCAACGCGCGCTTCGCTTCGTCCAATGCCAACTGTCGCGAGATCACAGATCGCTTAGCCGAGGCAACGTTATTTCCCGCAAACTGAACACTCAAAGGACTGGCTGTCGAATCGCCTGCTTTATAGTTACGCTCCGTGATTCGAAAATTGCGCTCAAAACTCTCTCTTGTTTGGTGCGCCAGCGCCAGCTGTTGTTTAGACGCAATCAGATTGCACCAGGCCTTGGCGGTCGTCGCTGCCAGAGCAAGTCGAGCCCCTCTAAAGTCCGCCTTCTGCGCTTCGTAGTCATACTCGGCCGCTCGGTTCAGATTGCGGAGCCGTCCCCACAAATCCACCTCCCACGACGCGTTGACGGTCAGTCCGTGGCTCTCAGAACTTCGCCAAGGCGAAAGATTACCCCCCTCCTCACGAACCCGCGTACCCGAGCCCGAAGCGGACCTAGAAAAAGAAAATCGCGGCAGAAGCGGCGACCGACCAAAAACCAAAGCCTCCTGAGCTAATTTGAGCTGCGCCTCAGAAATTCGAATACCCTGATTTCGCTCCAACGCCTCGAAGACCAGCGCCAACATTTCGGGATCGTCGAAAGTATTCAACCACCCAGTTGAGATCTGTCCCTCCGTCCCGGCGCCACTATTGTACCACATTTCCGGAAGTTCGAGTTGCTTACTGCCCTCACGCACAGGGCGCTCAGAAGGGAATAAGGCGCACCCCTGAAAGACGAATATAAGGCCCAAACAAACAATTCGCATAAATTTCGGCCGTAGCAACAACTTCGATGACCATGCCAGCAGGATAACTGTTACACGGAACTTTTCTCGGATAACGAAGCCGCGGACATACAGGAAAAACAATGAATCGATCAAACCATACTCCACCAACATCCAGGTGGAGCGAGACTCCGTCGAGCCGACCACCCGCTCACCCAAAGCGGACGATTTTTTGGAAAGCACCCCAAAAGTTACTGCTCGACTGCAGAATCTTCATCTTGCCCTTCGGTGAATCGGCCACTTCAAGCGCCCGATCATAAACAAACGACAACGAATTACGATAAGCCGCCGACTCATCCCTCGAAAACTTCGTTCCCTTCATTCGCATTTTCACCAAGCGAGCCGCTGCTCATCGACATCTCCGCCCTCCGCCAACCTGTCAATCACAGATAGCCCACACTTGATCTTACTGTGCCTTTGCGCCGCCCGATCACTATCGCCTGAGAGGCGACCGCCGACTCAGCTTGTTCCGGCGGGAAATCCTCACACCCAAGCAACAGGACACACCCCAGGACAATCATCCAGGCCCCAGGGTGCATGGCGTCGAAAACTTCCTATCTCACCGCTCCCTTAGAACACCCCGTTTTTCGGGAGACCGGATTGTGCCACGCATCGTTAGGCCCATCAGGATTGAGTGTTGCGGCCAAATACTGGACTGCGGTAAAAACCACCTCGCCATCGGCACCGCTCGCAACAAACCCGACCACTCGCCCAAGATGGCAATGCCGCCAATACTGCCAGCCTTATCCTTCGCCTACTACAACACCGGAAGCAACATACCGACTAAGATGGCAACAATGGCAATCACGCCGAGCAACTCAATCAGCGTAAACGGCAATCACCGCCTCACCGGAGTTTTCATAGAGAACACCATCTACCTTTAATCCCCCTGTCAAAAAGAATCATCCTTCAACTTGGAACTTGGCGCCTGACACTTCAAACTTGAAACCAATCCCCCCGAAACTCATGATCCCCGCCAGTACCACTCACGGTCCGATCGGCGCCCTCGCCGCTCGAGCAAACTAAAACGTTAGAGATCGTAGTTATAGAGATCGTAGTTATGATGAAAAAGTTAGCCGCTCTCGTCCTCGGACTCTCATTCACTACCAGTGCTGCCGCCCCTAAACTCAAGACGCTCATTGTCGACGGCCAAAACAACCACGCAATGTGGCCGAAGATTACAGCCATGATGAAACGCTACTTGGAAGACACCGGTCTCTTCACCGTCCATATCGAACGGACGCAGTTCACCTGGCAAGGAGCGCAATATCTGAGCACGTATCCCCTAGCGAGCAGCAAAGAAACCACCGCCACCCGACAACCCATCCCCGATCCGAATTTCTCCCCCAATTTTTTCGACTACGACATCGTGGTCAACAACAACGGTTGGCGCGCCACACCTTGGCCGGAAACCACCCAAAAGGCCTTTGAAGATTACGTCAGTAACGGAGGCGGCGTGGTCATCGTCCATGCCGCAAACAACTGTTGGACGGAATGGGAAGCCTACAATCAGATGATCGGCCTCGGCGGCTGGGGTGGCCGCAACGAAAAACACGGCCCCTACGTCTACTACAACGATCAAGGCGAATTGATCAGGGATACTTCCCCTGGCCGCGGCGGGTCCCACGGCCCCCAACATGAATTCCAAATCACCATCCGCAACGCCATGCACCCCATCACCAAGGGCATGCCCAAACAATGGCTCCACACCAAAGATGAGCTTTACGACCGTCTCCGTGGCCCAGCCGAAAACATGCACATCCTCGCGACCACCTACGCCGCCAAAGAGCAAAACGGCACCGGCCGCCACGAACCGATGATGATGACCCTCACCTACGGCAAAGGCCGCATCTTCCATACTCCCATGGGACACGCCGATTACTCCATCGAATGCGTCGGCTTCATGATCACTTTCCAACGTGGCGCAGAATGGGCCGCCACTGGTCAGGTCACCCAAACCGAAATTCCTGCTGACTTCCCCACAGCAAACAAGTCCAGCCACCGCAAGTTCGAGTAAAATACTTTGATGTCTGACAAGACTACCACAAACGATAATACCCTCTCTGCCATGAGAGACTATATTTCCGCAGTCTGCCGTGTGTATGTGCGGATGGATCTTAAGCGGGTTTTGCGGATAGAGAATCGCTCCTATCGATCTATTTATGATTAAAAGCGCGGTCTATGATTTTCATAGGTTGATCATGGAAGAAGACAGCAAGAATTTCCTTTCCAAGAAGGCCAGGGTATTTAAGGAGGAACTGTCCCACATCATAGCCTCAAAATAAACCATCTGATACCGAGGCACAAATCAAGGCACCGAGCGATGAAATACCTTGCACCTATCACCCGCATGGAAGCATGCGGGTGATAATGTCATCGCCAACCTGCCGGACAAGATTCTCATTGACGGCCAGTCAAGCCAGAGAAACCGGTCGGTGACTACGACCACCTAAACTATCCAAGCAGAGTTGCATAGCGTGATCAAGGATGCGTCATTTTCATAGGCTGTTAGCGGCATCATCCTCATCTATGTTACTCATTTTCATTCTTGAAATCACATCACAATCCCACCAACGCCGCCCTTCTGAGAGCAGTCCTTCCGCAATAGAAAAAAACGGGAACTAATGACTTGACTAGACAGCGGGCGTCAAGTATATTTTAGGGGTATGACCGATAAAGATTCCCATGATTTGGCTAAGCCACAGGAACTGAGTTTGTTCCAGTTTCTTCGGAAATTCCCCAC
>JAMASS010000018.1 GCA_024761205.1 Limisphaerales bacterium | reverse complement strand
GGACATTGAGCTGTGGAGTCAGGATGAATGCCACTTTCAACGACACGGAACCCGCTGTCGGGTCTGGGTTCCGCCCGAGGAAAAAGATCCGGTCGTCGCCCACGCGCCAGTCCGTCGCCTGCTTTGGCGCTGTCAGTCTACGCAGCGGCAAGTTCGTTCACACCCTTTCGCCGGTGTTCAACGCCGCCACCTTCGAGGCGTTCCTGAGGGTGCTGCTCCGACGCCGCTCGCGCAACCAGAAAATGGTCGTCATTCTCGGACAACGCACGCTACCACCACGCCAAGCTGCTCGAACCACTGTTGAGAGCCCACCGAAGGCATCTCGACCTGTTGTTTCTGCCGCCTTACAGCCCACAGCTCGCGCCGATCAAGAGAGTTTGGAAACCGACGCGGCGGCTGGCGCTTCACAATCTCTACTTCAGCAGCCTGGAGGAGTTGTCGGCCGCTGTGGAGGCCTGCTTCGACCAATGGCGAAAACCGAACCGTGTTCTGCAACGATTATGCGGCATTACTTAAGTCGTTATGTTTAGTTGCTAGATGAGCACCATTTCGTCGCGAGAAACACCAAGAATACGAAGGTGATTAACACCAAAGCGGAGTACAGGATGGATTTTTGAAGGTTTTGAACCAATCATTAGCGTTGAGACTTATTCTGGATTCTTTGAATTTAATCTTATAGTGAAGATTTCACCGTTGGATTTGGAGTGGGACCAAGTATCCGAATTGGCTAGGAATGGTTTGTGACTATAGAAGCCTTCGAGAGTGGGGGCTGGCGCCATTGCAGTATTTCGCAAGTAGTGAGATGGGAATATTGCGAATGCCCGTTGTCGCAATTCGCGACTTTGATTTGCCTGAGGATTTCATCCCGATGATCTAGCTCAATAAGTCGGCCTTGAATTCGCTGTTCGTTTGGCTGTGCAAGAGTATATTCGATCTTTTTTACGAGGCCACTTTCGGTCGCTAGTGTTCCCTTGAGTTTTTTCGACCATATTCTTCGCTCTTTAGCGCAATAAAATCTGTCTTGCCGTGTCCCTTACAGAATTGTTGTCGATGGCAAAAGTTTGTAAATCAAGGTGATACATTCCAAAACGAAGAGGCTTCATGGCCATTTGATATATTGTTGGCAAAAACTTTTGATTAAGACCGTTCTGGTTGAGATAGATTCCATCGTGAGCATCTGTCGTTTTCACTCCTTTGGCGTGGAACCTAATCATCCGTCTTGGTCACGACTGACAAATGGCTTTGTTCGGGTTATTTTGCCTACACGTTGTTGGGCTATCAACCTTCTGAATGATGAAGTGTTGATTCGGTAAGTGACGCAGTATCCGAAGATCTGCGGAGCGATTATTCTTTTCCGTTAATCGTAGCTTGCCTAATTTCAGGTCTACGACGAGCGTTTCAGTTTCTTCGTTGATCTCAAAAAATCGGGTTTTGAAGCTTAGGAGTCTTCGGAACAGCATTGTTTCTGTAGCGGACAGTGAGGCAAGAAACTCTATGAACCCCACGGAAATGAGAGAAATGTGATGATAGCAAGTGTGGCTAGGAGTTCCAACAGACTGAATCCGAACTGTGTATTCCTCCGTCTTTCGAGCGTATCTAAGCTGTACTAGTAATCTACCATTGTCACCATCATTTCAACGCCGAGTGACAGCGTCCCTGTTATCATAGTTATTCATTTCTTTGCAAAAATATTTTGGAATATCAGGGTTGATCACATTTAGCTGTGATTTGATCCGGTAATAGAACATCCTAACAGAAGTTTGACGCCCTATAGTTTATATTATGATAAATATACGGATGTCAATAATAAATCTTCTATTTTCTCATGATACCCTCGTGTGCGGCATTATGACAGATATTCACGGAGCGAGTAGTAGGACACTAGAATCCAGTTGCCGAGCGATTCATACTGGTTTCTATCGCCTCCAGTTCGGGAACTCAGCGTTGCTTGATTGGTTGGCTCAACCCATGCCTAGATAGAGTAATCGTACTCATAAAGGTTTAGGCTCGAGGTGGCAATGGAGGGTGAGACGTGCTTCTAGTTTCTTCATCTTGAGACTGTTCCAGTCTGGAAGACTGTCTGGATTATGCTAACTCAAGGGCGGTTCTGGCCTAACCCGGATTTCTCACCAATAAAGATTGTCCAACGGAAAGAGGTGGGGGAAGCATGGGGGATTTGTCTCCCCATGGCCACTCCAGCCCCTCCGTCTCTGTGCCTCCCGCCAGCGGAGAGCACAGAGCGCCCCGCGGTTCTCGGCCTTGGCCGACCGCTGAGTCCAGCGGCCTCCGAGAGACCGGATGCCAAGGAGACCAACGGACGCGGGCGAGCTAGAGCACGCTTCACCGCCCCAGCATTCAAAACAGGCGCTTTGGCAAAGGCCGTCGCTCGCTGGCAGAGGTGCGGACGGGGGCATCTCACGACCAAGAGATGGACTTTGCGGCCCCAGCAGGCGAGCAGCGGCTCAAGCCGTCCGCCGTCGCCCTGTCCTCAAGAAACCCTCAAAATCTCGACCACCTCATGGCGGACATCTCTATGGGTGAGAAATCCGGGCTAAATCTCGTCACTCCAGGACGGTGACATTGATCTGAGACGTTCAACGCCCGCCTTGAGAATCTCCGTGGCGGCATCGACGTCGGCCTTAGTCGTTTCAAGCCCAATGCCCAGTGAGATTGTTTGCTTTGCCTGTAGCTGACTAAGCCCCACCGCTGTGAGAACATGATGGGTCTCCAACGCCCGGCTGAGACACCCGCCGCCCATCGCGATCACGAGGCCTCGCATGTCCGCAAACAGAACTAGTCCTTCTGCTTCGACGCAATCAATGGTGAGACTCAACTGATGGCATAAGCGGTCCTGACCCAATGCCGGACCATTGAGCCGAATGCGTGGCACAGCATCCAATAAACCATCAAGCAATCGTTTTTGTAGCGTTCCTAATACAAGACGATTCTGACGTAACTGCCGCTGCGCCATTTCGGCGACGGTTCCAGCACCGACAATCGCCGGCACATTTTCCATTCCCGCCCGTAAACCTCTCTCCTGTTCACCGCCGTAAGTCAACGGGTCAATGACGATAGGCTGCCGTTTGAACAAACACCCCACGCCCTTCGGTCCTCCAAAGCGATGAGGCGAAATCGCCATCAAATCCGCGCAAATGGCATCAACCGCCACCTCGGTCCACCCGGCAGCAGATGTGGCATCGACGAAGAGAGCAATGCCGTGTGAACGGGTGAGTTCACCGATTCGCGCCAACGATTGGATGATACCGATATCAGAATTCGCCAGGTGGCAGCAGAGGAGGATCGTATCGGACGTAAGAAGATCGCCAATTGTATCAAACTTCAAATGCCCTGCGGCATCGACCGGAATTGTGCCATTAGAAAACCCCTCCCGTTCCAGTGCGACGACCGCATTCAAAACAGCGGGATGCTCAATGGCAGAACAAAGGATATGAGTTCCGAATCGTCGGTTCGCTCTCGCGTGGCCCAATACCGCAAGATTGACAGCCTCCGTCCCATTGCCCGTAAAGATAATCTGTCCGCCAGTCTCAGTGACCCCTAGCAAGGAAAGTACCTGATTCCGAGCCTTCTCAATTGCATCCCGAACCCGCTTTGATTCCACATGGATTCCTGAAGGTGAAGCGAAACTGTCCCTCCAATACGGTGCCATCGACTCAACCACCTCAGGAAGAGGACGCGTCGTCGTATGATGATCCAGATAGATGCGCTCCACAGCAAGAAGCTAGGGTGATCACTCAGGATTAGCAAAGTGTTTCCCACCCCAATACAGGAAAGTACCATCCACTGAGGATGGCGCTAAGTTCCGTCAGTTACTCATAGCCCGATTCGGCGAAAATACTCAGCCACTAACTATAGATTGAGTGGATATAATACGCCACGATACTTAATATACCGAGAGCTTCCATTCGCAAAGGTATACACAGATCCAGTCGCCTTGAAGTCTCGCTCCGTCGTGGAGTGCCGAACGCACTCAATATGCCCCTGTCTCTCCAGAAAGTCCATGTAGAAATGATCTGAAGTTATCTTCTTCTCGCCCACGATAATAAGTTTGCGGCGGACTGAAAATGCCACTCTCTCATGGATTCCTCAGCAATGGCACTCATATTGAATCATGAGCTCAGCATCTGTTCAAAGTAATCATTCCAACCATTGATAATATAACTTCGGGGTGCCTCATCCAGATGGATTTCCCGAACCCGGTTGGAGTTATTTTGAGTGATGGTCCTTACGGGTATACGCTTGTCACTCGGACACTTTAGCAACTTGATTTCCCGATAGTATGGATGAATCTGGGCGGACCATCGATTTTTCGACGCCCGCAGGGAATAAAAAAGGTTGTTCTGGTCATAGCCGTACATCACATGCGCCAAGCCAAGCTGCCGGGTGTTGTTCAGGCACTGCGTTCGTTTGGCGGTTTCTTTGGCCCACCCCAGGGTGGGAAGGAGCATTCCGGCTAGGATCACGATGATGGAGATGATCACAAAATTTGTTAGCGTGAAAGCAAGGGGGCGCAAAGATGGACGGATAGATGCCATGCATAATCATTCCAGACTGCTAAACTGCAAGGGTTCGATATTCATAATGAGACTAAAATCTTAGCAACAGCAAGGAACTATTGGATCCGCGGGCCAGTGCAACTGACGCAATGATCACCGAAGCCCTGCCGCCAAAGCGGCAGCGAGGACCAGCAGACCGAAGACGGAATAAAGGCAGGGCCGTCGCCACGCAGCACACATCTTTCGATCACAACTGGACACTTTCATTGACGTCCGAGATATTTTGCATGAACGCTCTCTCCGTCATCGGTGTTTATCAGGAGATAATCATATCCCGGAGATCTAGCCGGAAATTGAATAATGCGGATATTTGATGTTGGCAGCCAAAGCATCGCATCAATTTTATCTAGCGAGTCAATCTGCCAAAGCGAGCCATCCTCTAAGAAGTATGTAAGCCCCTTTATCAATATTCTTTTTCACCCAATGGCCGCCGCTGACTCCCGCGTAGATTTTGTCTGCCTTTCTGTTAGACCGAAGCCGACTTCCATTTTGTTTTTGCGCTGTAACTACTTGAACCAGCATTGACTCCACGTGAACATGGAGCGCCTCCTTTTCGACTGCTGAAAGCTTTGATAGCCCTATGGCTTTCTGTTGAGATGGGGTGAATATTTGATCGAAAGTAATCAAAGGCTTACGGATGGTAGAGGGTATCCCTTTGTTCACATCAATGCAGAGGATATTTGCTCCGAACAACATTCCCTCCGAAACAAGAAGAACGCAACAAACCAATGACAAGTTCAGAGTTCGAATTCGGGAAAAGATGGAGAGATCCATGCCAATATCAACGCTGCGCATTCGGAAAATCCTGGGTGTTTTCACAGCTGAGGCAGTACTAGATTCTGCCACCCTGACAAGTCCGTTTCGCAATCGGAGAGCGTAGAGTTTCAACCATCCGGTCAGAACACGATGACGTCTGCCTCTAGTCCCGCCGGCACCATAGCGTACCTTGCGCCACACTCCACTGGAACTTCCGTGCATGCTCTCGAATCAAGAATGGAAGGTCCGCCGAGCCACGCAATTCAAACCGTGGATTCATGAGCTGCCCCAAGGCCCCAAAAGTGGTCATCTCTCCCGCCGGTGAAACCTTAGCCCCCACCCAGTGTTCTCGAGGAGTGAATTCCTCTAACCACGTGTACGGAGAAGTAATCACCGTGAAACCACCCGGCTTCACCAAATCCACCAACGAGGCAAGGCACTTGGCAGGGTCCACCAATCGATCAATCAAATTAGCCAGGAGAATCACATCAAATCTCCCAAGGCCTTCGCGAAGGAACATTGCATCGCCCTGCTCAAAGCGAACTCGATCCCGGTCAATCTCATCAGGCACGCGCGCCACCGCCTCTCGCGTCAGTTCACCCTGTTCCACATAACGATAACTAACAGCGCCCTCGTCACGGAGTTGATTGGCACAATCAATAAATCGATTGGAGTAATCAATCCCGACCACCTCGCCGCAGTGACGAGCGAACTCAAAAGTGGATCGCCCAACGGCACACCCTAGGTCCAGTACTCGCATCTTCGGAGAATAACCGATATCGTCCGAAAACCGCATAACACATCGTATCGGATAATTCAAAGCTGACACCGGTCCATCGGGATAAGGAAGAATTTCCTCGGCCTTACCATAGTGAAACAGAAGGTATTCACTAACCGCACGGTCGGATTCGTAAAAGGTGGACATTGTCAAGTTACTCGACGCTGCGGACCATAGGAAACACTCGGAACGATCGCCGCTACTCATTCAAAGCCGCGAGGAGGTAATCGGTTGGCTCGAAATCCTCAATGACTGAAGTCTCCGTTCCGTTGCGCGTCATGCGGACTTGGGCGACACGAATCTCCGGTGTCTTGGTTGGTGAAAAAAGGATATCGTCGTGGGTCGCGTTTTGCGCCTCAGCAAACAAGTCCGGCGTCAAGTGGCCTCCTAGGTGATCGCTCCTCCCGGTCGCAACGTGCATGGTGCCAAGAATTTTCTCGTCCTGAATATCACGACCTGACACAGGCAATACTTGCGTCCCAAAACCAAGTTCCCCTAACTCTCCCGTCACCGGGTCAGCCGCCAACTTCCGATTGTGCGCGTCAACCGTATCCTGGGAACCGGTCAAAAGGCTCGCCTCAGCGATCTTCCCGCCGGAAACACTCATTTTCCCAATGGTCCCATCGCTATATTTCATCGGGAACATCCCCTCAGCATCCGTTGGCACAAAATAAACTTCCCCGGCAGGTAAGTTCGCCACGTCCGGTTCCGGTCCCCGACACAAACCGTGGCTCTTCTGCGCTTCCTGACGATCACAATGAATCTTCAGGGTACAACTTTCCTCTCCGACAACAAAGTCCACCTCAAAAAAGTCCGCGGCAGTCAAAGCGAGCCTCAGTTTCTCAGCTTGTTCACCCACTTCGTTGTAATCTACCGATAAACCCGAAGAGAGGATGATCTCATTTAGCCCATGCAACGTCGCCCCCCGGAATCCATACTTTTTGGCAAAGGCTGTCAACGGGGCGGTCGCTGAATACGTAGAAATGCAAAGGACAATATCGTAGTGAGGATAAATATCGGCCTCGAAACTCTTGTGGTTGCCATCAATGTCGACGATCAAATCCGCCATATCCAAATTACTGCCACCGGTAAGCTGATAGGCATAGAGCTCGCCGCCCGACCAACCGAGTTCTTCCAGTCCACCGTTTTTTAACCCTTGATAAAAGACGTCATGAGCCAGGCGCTGAATGGTCAGCGACTCATCCTTCAAGAATCCAAAACCAGTGACTCGACTAGGATCATCGAGGTCAATGAGAATGGCCACTTTCTCATCGGACTTTGGACCAAACACAGTGCGCAACAGCCGAGCCAGGCTGAACGGAGGAAAATTCGTCGCATCGGATACCATTGAAGTAATATCTTTTTATCTATTAAAGACTTGAACGCAAATTACCCATAGTTCAGGCAATTGCAACCCAAGCATGTTTTTCCGTTCATTAAAAATTCGAATGCTCCACCCTACAATCGATCACCTCAGAAACGACGCATCTACGATACCCCTTTGGCGAAATATCCCCGCTGCTTTTCAGAGACCGGGAGACTCAAACGTTCCATCACCTGAAGCATATCCTCCCAAATTTGCCGCTTGATCCGGTGGCTTTGATTTCGCAACACATACGATGGGTGATAAGTTGGCATCATAGGAATCCCGCCAAATTCCCGGAACTGCCCCCGGTATTTGGTAATGCCAACCGACGACAATCCCATCAGACCTTCCACCGCCGTCGCACCCAAGGCCACGATCACCTTGGGCTGAATCATTCGAATCTGCTCCATCAAATAGGGCCGACAGGTGACCATTTCCTGAGGCGTGGGCTTGCGATTCCCAAATTTTCTTCCCGGGGTGTCCGGACGGCATTTGAGCACATTGGCAATATAAACCGTTTCCCTGCTCAATCCCATGGTCTCAATGATCCGAGTCAACAACTGTCCCGCCTTGCCAACAAAAGGTTCTCCTTGAGCGTCCTCATCCACTCCAGGCGCTTCACCCACAAACATGAGAACCGCGTCAATGCTCCCCACGCCAAAGACAACACTCCGCCGACTCCGCACCAGATGAGGACACTTGACACAGGCCAACGCCCTCTCCCTCAAATGGTCGATCGCGGCCACCTTGTCGGTCGAGGAAAATGGCTCCTCAGTGAATCGCTCCACCGCCACCGAAGGAGCGGCGGCAGGTGTCGCCTTCACTGGAACCATCGGAGGATCTTTCCTGACGAACTTTCTCTCTGGTTGGCTTAGAGGCTGTTCCAGAGCCCGAACCAACTCCGGGCTGACAGGAAGATAGCGGACCTGCTGCTGACGCAATCGCTCAACCTGGCGGATGGTCGCCTCCAATAACTGTTCAAAGTATGTCATACACCAGATCAAATAGAATACCGACGCTTTCTGCGGTTTCGTACTGATGGTGCATGGAACGTAACCGAAAACAGGAATCGATACACTAAGAAAGCATATGAGAGACGCGACATGAGACCTTCATTCACAGGCGTGACCCCAACCGAACGACGGACAATCCCAATCAAAAGAATATGTTGATGAACGCAGTAGGAAGTAGTTTCATCGCCGGACCTGGCGCATCCGGCGATGAAAAGAGCAAGGAACCGGGATTCTGCGATTCAATCCCTTGATGACTAATTATCGGCATCTCGCCTGCGACAGATTGATCACTCAGAGGCCACGGCCCTCTTCCAGTCCTGCCTCGCCGGTTGGCCCGAGTTCGCGATGAGTGGAAGCAAGCTAAAGCCTCGCCTAGATCCCGAGGAGACCAAGCTCATCCAGCAAGTGAAAGATGGGCAAACCGAGTGTTTTGAAACGCTCATTGAAAAATATCAGCCGAGAATCTTTGCAACCGCGCGGAAGTACGCCCGCCGAGAAAGCGTAATCGAAGACATCGTTCAGGAAGTCTTCATTAAAGCATTCCAAAAGCTGCATACCTTTCGGGGTGAAGCCCCTTTCGAGCACTGGCTCATGCGACTAGCTGTCCGAACCTGCTACGACTTTCTCCGATCACACCAAAAAAATCGTGAATCTCATTTCTCCGAGATCACGGATGAAGACGCTTCCTTTCTGGACCGGTATGTCAGCGACCCGAACCCCACCACGGATCACGCCGATGCCGCCAAAGTCCTCATCCATCAAATCCTGGACCAACTCGACACACCCACTCGAATGGTTATTACGCTGCAAGAAATTGAGGGCAAATCCGTCAAGGAAATCGCTGCCTTGACCGGATGGTCGACCTCTCTGGTCAAAGTGCGAGCCTTTCGAGCGCGCAAAAAAATGCGAAAACTGCTCGAAAAAATAGACAAAACTCAGTATTTGTAACTAGCAGACGGAAGATTGCGTCTACTGTTGAGGTTTTATGAAAAATCACAATCTACATGAGACCATCCTGCGAGCCGCCCGGAAACTCCCTGATGATACTCGCGTCCCTTACGCGTTTGAAAAGCGGATCATGGCCCGTCTCACGTCACAAAGTCAGCCGGATTCTCTGGACCTGTGGGCTCGTGGCCTTTGGCAAGCGACGATTCCTTGCCTGACCTTGATGTTCGCGATCAGTGCCTGGAGTATGGTCGCGACCGGACGCGTGCCATCTATCGATCCGCTCGCCACAGATTTAGAGCTAACCATGATTCAGCCCTTCGACGAGCTTGACGTTGAGTATCTTTGGTGAATGTTTGGAAGGTTATTCTAGCTGCTTTTATCCTCTACGTCGCCGGCATTGTGACCGGAACCTTTGTAGCAGGCTACCGGGCGAAAGTGCCCAAACCCGAAATGCAGATGCCCAGCCCACCCCACACGCGCGACATCATGCGCAGAATGGAGTCACGGCTAGACCTTACCGATGAGCAACGGGAACAGGTCAACACAATCCTCCAAGCCAGTCAGGATCGGATGCGCTCGCTCATGCACGAAGTGAAGCCTCAGTTGGAAGCGGAGTCGAAAACCATGCGAGAGCAAATCGAAGCGCTTTTATCCGAAGAACAAATGGAGAAATTTGATAAGGTATTCCGGCATCGCGGGATGCGTCCACGGCATGATCCGGGAGAACGCGGTCCCAGAGGCGGTATGCGAGGGAACGGGAGGCGATCCTTTCCGCAACGAGGGGATAGTGAGCGCCCTCAGAGACCTGAATGGGATTTCCCACTCGCCGAGAAAGCCGAGACGACTTCAAACCCCAGTCAGGGTAACAATTAATCGTCTTCTTCGCCCTTGCCTCAGGTTCGCGACAGCTGCGGCTTGTCTGAAAATCGCTTTTCCCAACGAATTTTCCGTGAGAATGCAAGCGAGAGCTTTGCTTGAGTACTTTTCGGAATCTCTCAGAAGGGGAAAGCAATGGCAGATCAATCGCACTCCAGGATGCTGTCGCGCTATCCCGAAGCCACAAGATGCCACCAGGTTTTGGAGTGTGGCGATTCTTCGCCACTTTCCCCCTACCTATCCCACTACAAACCACCCCCCAATTTACAATCCACGCTCTTGGGCTTCCTAGTACACCATGCGCACCAAGAATTCTGAAACAATCGTCTAACCTACTTGGTAAAGAACTACGGAACTCAAAGGATCCCTATGAAGAATAGATACTCGTTTGCCCTGCTCTTGACAGTCTGCCTCGCGTCTGTGAGTGCCACAATGGCGAGCTCAGGCCAACAGCAATCAGCTCTGAAAAACCATGGGATCGCTAACGGGCTCTTAGAAGCGGTCCTCCCCAGCAAGGCGATCATTCACGCGCAAATTAGGAATGTTCAAAGCGTTCTCGAAAACATCGAGCAACTAGCAGTTGATACCCTGCCCGACAAGGCGCTACCCACGCCCTTACAGCATGTCTTCCAATCCAACCATCCCCTGCTAACGCTTCTGGGGATGCCAACCGTCGGTGCTCCGCTGACATCCGACACCATTGCGGAGAAGTTTGGCATCGATTCTGAGTCGGCTATCAGTCTGACCCTCTATCCCGGTGATCCCACGCGGTTTTTCATCCTGAGCCTCGGCATGGCCGATCCCACGGTCTTGACTCAATCCTTGGACATGGTGTTGCGGCCCGAGATTGCGGAAGACTCCTCCATCGGCGGTCGAACGATCACCAGAATCCGCTCCAACCAATTACCAATGCGTGACTTATACCTGGGTTGCTCCGAGAATCGGGCCTATGTAACCGGCGAACCTTCACTGCTGCTGCACCTCTTCAACACCGAAGGCATCACCCGGCTTAAAGATGACGCTCACCTAGGCCAAGTGCTGCATCTGACGAAGGGAAAAGATCTGGTGCTGACTTTCAATTCCGAGTTGGTGAAGCCGCTGCTGACGCAGCTTTCCTTTTTTAAATACGTCCCACTGACATTTCTGGCTCAAGCGAGAAACCAGTTTCTGAATGAAATTCCCGAAGATCAGAAAAAAGCGATCGAACAAGAGCTATGGCAAAAACTGGGCGTCGAAAGTCTTGAAGAGGTCGTTGACTACGCCGAATGTTTCGTTTCGGCAACTTATGAGCAAGTCTTCGACTTCCTGTATGAGAATATTAACGGCATGCGAGGTGCTACTCTGGCACTGAGTTTCGACCATGCCTATCCCGAACTCTCAGCCTACGCCCACCACGAACAAATTGATGTCAAGAACCATGCGGCGCCCATTCCTTTGGCGGCGGTGCGTAAATTTATCGCCAGGCTCAGCCCCGGAAGCAATCACCTCACGGTGAGTGGCAAAAAGCCGATGGCGAAACCATCCCCCTGGGTCTCGAAGTGGTTGGGCCGGGTCCGAACGCTGATCACCAACAAAGGACTCGACCTCAAGGTCATCAATGCCATTCAATCGTTCCATGAGGACACCGTGCGTCCGTCACCAATCAACGCTCACACGCCCTGGACCGCTCACATCAGAGCGATGGTGAATCCAAAGCCACCGCTCTCCTCCTACGACACCATTGAGACCTTCATTACCGCTCAGCAAGATCACTCTTTTATTCCTGCGAGCCGCAATGTCACCGTCATCCCTAAGAAGGATACCGAATTCCTTCGCGCGCACTTTCAAAATGAGATGGACGCTCGCAAGAACAATCGCCAGCTCGCCGAACGCCTCTTTCAACAACGACGCGCTCCCAAACTGATTCTCAACAAACATCGCCTAATGGAGGAAACGCTGCCCGGAAATGTTGCTCAATTCACGATTGAAAATGCCTATATCAGCCAGATCGGCCTCTTCGGTTACAATCAGCACGAGTTCATCAACCGGAAGATTTACTATGCCAAAGAGGTGGGCGATTACCTGACATTCCATAAGGCATCTGGCGATGCCACCTGGCTAGGAAAACTGGCGCCAGATTCCCACGCTGATCGAGCCTCCTCTAACTTGGAACACCTGATCAATCGCCTGCCTAAGGACGTCAATTACTTCTCAGCTCATCGAATGCTGCACGGAGTCACGGCTCTGGTTCAATGTCTCCAGGACGCCGAATCCCTCGTCCACCGGGATATTCAAGAATACCTAGCTCGAGTCGAGCGACGTGCCCAGGCGTTGTCCGTCGGAGAATCCCTGGCCGATGAGATCAAAGCGTTGACTTATTCACCAGTCGTGGCTTCGATCAATCAAGATGACTCCGGACAGTTTTACTGCCTCCTTCCCGGAAACCTCACCTTCCCGCGAGAGAAAATCACGCCGGCGATTGGACGGCTCTTTGAAGACTTCAATCGCTCTGCCTCAAAGAAGGGTGGGCTAGTCGCGTATTCAAGAACCCTTCCCGGGACCAAGGAGTGGACGCTCATATTGAATACCGAAGGCCTCTCCGGACTGATCAAGTCTGTCGGCAACGCCATATTCGAAGAGTACATCACGGTGCCGGATGGCAAACAAGCCATCCTAAAACTCGTGATGAACAAGCGCGATTTTGATCCGGCACGGCTCGAGCAAGTCATCGCCCGGAATCCAAACTGGAGTTTCCTGGATCAAATCCAAATGTCCAAACCACGGCCCAAGCGCGATTGGCAAGCAGAATCTGTACCGCCAATCCCCGATCGAAGAACGAGATAAGGCAGACTCTAAAGAGAAAAATTGACCTCGCCGGACTCTATAACGCTTTTCTTTCGTACAGCTGACACATCGGTGGCGTCCCTGACAACGACCTCAAGGCACTACCGACCGGATTGGCCACCGCGGTGGCATTGATTACGATATCCGAGGTCTCATTCAACTCAAACGGCAAGGGAGCCCAAAAGGCGCTCTCGGTTTCGTTTCCCAAATCAGTTGACGGAATCCCGATTGATCAGCCGGCAAACGCGCTATACTTCTTACACGGCACGGGGTGAGCCGACGCCGAAGGAAAACACATCGCAACTTATATCGTACGCTACGAAGATGGAGAATCCATCGACATCCCGATTGAATACGAGACCCATGTTCGCGACTGGTGGACGCCTAACTCGAAGGCCAAAGTTCCCGACGGCGACATCGCGTGGATCGGCAGCAACGGGGCCATGGCAAGGGCAAACAGCACGGTTCAGCTCTATCATCTCGCCTAGAAAAATCCCCAACCGGAACAAGTGATCAAGTCGCTGGATTTTCGATCCACCATGTCAGAATTGGCACCGTTCCTAGTCGCGATCACGGCCGATGGACTGTAAGTCAACTTCCCAGTGAGCGTGACGGCAGGAGAGCCATCGGCGGCCCGATTCAACGAAAATGGGAGCCCCGATAGCAAGCAGGTTGGGCGAGACTCTCGCCCAACCTCACCACTTTGAACCACACCCAAAACCTGTCTCAGCGTTGAGATTCTCTTGACGCCCCTCCAATTGCCGTGACATTACCTCAGAACCCGCAACTTTATTTAGCTCTCTCTCGTCCTTATCGCCATATATTTGAGACTAGCTACTGAACCAGGCACGAATCGCCTCAAAGTTACCAACACAGCCGGACCTAAATAGATTTCACGCAACAATCTTGAAATTGAACAAATCACCTTAAACGCATACCCTATAGCTCGGTCAGTCGATTTCGCTCTCTTGCTCGGGGGCGTGGATTAAAACGAAATATGCGTTGCTCTCGTGCATTTGAGAGTCGGAGCTTTTCGGATTGTCTTCCTTGGACTTCGGCTTTTTTATTTTCTAAAGGCTCTAAGACTTTCGAAATCAGGCTTTCCGTATCCGTTGTTTAATCCTTGGATATCTCGATCTCTTTCCCGTCTCTGGTCTCAGCTTTCCTGCCCAGTTCAACGTTCCGTCTGGTGAGTTCATAACTGGGTTCGGAATCGTTCATTTGGTCTCGCCCGTCTTTCGGTCAAGGATCTCTTGAAGCCATTTCCGAATTGTGTCGGCTCTGTTGCCCATGGTGGTGAATCGGTCAATCTCTTCCGCCATTTGAGCGGAAACGGTCTAGCAATCAATGGTGCTTCGTTCCGGGCAATGGACCGGGCGCTTGCGGGTGATTTTCCGAATGAGTTTGACCTCTGGGTTGCTCATCCCCTGAGTGAATCCCAAGTTTTATCGATATGCCTGGGTGTCCATCAAGGGTGGTTTTTGTTGATTCTCTCGGGTTTCCTTGCCGGGTTTTTGCTCTTGCCTTGGTTTTTGGGGTTGTTCCTTCTGGCGATACCTGATTTCTAACGGACACAGAACTTTGCCTTCTTGCCCAAGCCTTTTCACCACAGGCCGTGATCGACACGGACAAACCGTCTCTTGGGCGCCATTATCGGGGCTTATGATACCATACAGATCTTTCACAACCACTATCATCGGAGCCAAACCCTGCCCGGCAGCTAGGGAATGATCGGCACCTTGACAGAGCAAGAAACCTCTCTTCCAAATGACATAACCGATCCGCCGAACCTGAAAGTCAATCTGTAATCGATTGATAAGATTCAATCACTGGAGAGGTGATCCACACCGGTCAAGTCATCCGGCAGTTCTCCTTGAAAGACCAATCGCCTCAACCAATCCTAAGCTCAGAGCATCCATTCGCACACGTTCCCGCCCGCAATGGGTGGCACGTTGCCCTGGCTCTCTTTAAATCTCCGGATGGGCAGCTGTGGCGAGCCCACACGAGCCCGATTTATCTCACGGTTGACGACAAATCGACCGCCTTTAAACGGGACACGCTTCATAGGGGCCGATGGATCGATAAATTGATCGGAATCACGAATCAGCCCAACCACTACCAGCGCAAAGCGGATCACGATCCGATTATCACAACATACCACCGGGCGCCAAGGGCCTGCCCAATGCCGCTGCTGAGATAGCAGCTAGCGTCTGGGGCGATTAGTTTTCGGCACGATTCGACAAATGTTGCCCTACCGGAAAATCCTCCTAGACTGCGACAGTCTGCCGCCGCTTTGCCCCAGGCAACACGGGAAAAGGGAATGAAGTCCCTTCCACTCTTTTTCGCATCGCAGCCATTCGGCAATGCGGAAGTCAATATCCAGACGCTCGCGAGCACTTCTTTTCAATCATCCGATCCCGAGTTCGCGATCCGAGATTTTCACTCCATCCTCGCAACGAGAGCGTTAATTTAGTTGCATTCAGCAATGGGCCCTTTATTGTGGCCAACAATTCATTCATCCAAATTTATCTAGACCACAACTCGATATGGCGACTGCATCGATCGATATTCAGGCATTTACCGCGACGACTTTTACGACGCCGGACAAATTCTCCCAATTCTGTAGCAATGGCGGTGCACCATTAGGCGGCATCATCGGCGGAAAAAGCGTTTCAGGATCGATGAACGCCACGTTTCAAACCACCGACCCCGGGTCCCAGGAAGTTCTCGCGACCATTTGTGAAATGGGCGAGGCCGAAGTCGCCTTAGCCGTCGAAACAGCACACAAGGCCTTCATAGGAGACAATGGCAACGGCTGGAAGGATGTATTGGTGGAGAAACGTATTGCCTTGGTGAACAAGCTAGTCGAACTGTGCGGTCGCGATCGTGATATCCTGCTAGCCTGTGAGATTCGGGACGGGGGCAAGGTGTCGGAGTTGGCCACTGGCGACTTCACGCAAATTCGCGAATGTGCCGAATACTTCAGCGGCGTGGCACGACGGATTGCCATGGGTGAGGGCCCCGAAAGATCGGTGGCCCCCAGAGTCAAAGGATTCACCTATCGTGAGCCTTGGGGCGTCGTCGCAGGCATTATTCCATGGAATTATCCCATTGTCTTAACATCTTGGTTCATGTTCCCTGCGCTGCTAGCCGGAAACACGGTGTTGATCAAGCCAGCCGAAGACACGCCGATATCTGCTCTATACATTGCCAAGTTGGCCGCCGAGGCCGGCTTTCCTCCTGGTGTCATCAACGTCCTGCCCGGCCGTGGCGAAATCACCGGCCAATGCATCGCCAAACATCCAGGCGTTCGATACATCTCCTTCACGGGTTCCCCCGGTGTCGGCCAAGCGATCTTACGAACGTGTGACCGACACGGCACGCGCATGAAGCGTGAAATGGGTGGCAACGGATCCGCGATTGTCCTCAGTGATGCTGATCCCGAACTAGTGGCCCGCATGGTCGGACGATACGTCAACCAGCACTACGGACAAACTTGCTGCACGGTTCATCGAGTATTCGTCGATCGGAAGATTGCGGATCCGTTTATCGACGCCCAACGATCCTTCCTCGAAGGTTTGAAAATCGGTTATCAAACGGACGAAGGCACGCAGTTGGGTTCCGTCATTAATTCGACCCAACACCACCGAATTCTCCAAGCCCAAAAAGAAACCGCCGCGCGGGGTGGCCAAGCCATCCTATCAGGAGGAGTCGCCGAGGTAAGCGGCAAGGACGGATTCTATCTGAAACCCGCTCTGTATCGCACATCCCCGGAGGTGGATTGCAATCCCCAGGAAGTCTTTCACACCTTTGCGACCGTCTGCCCCGTTGATTCGGCCGAAGAAGCTCTTCAGTTGGCCAACCGTTCTCCCTATGGTTTGGGTGCCAGTGTTTGGACACAAGACATCGAACGTGGCGTCGCCTTGGCCAAGAAATTCCGTGACGGCACTGGCCAGGTGAACTGCCACAACTCAATCGCTTATGGCTTGCCATACGGAGGACAGGGGATCTCGGGCGGCCCCGGCGGCGGGGTGAACTGCGAGGACACCTTCTTGGATTACACTCAGGTTAAAGCTGTCTATGTGGCGGACTACCCGGGTTAAGGCTTGAGGGCCGAACCCCCCTTTTAACCACAGACCGAATCCTCCATTCTGCTTGCACGGAGCAACCATTCGCACCCAAGCTTTGGATCGGGCAAAGAACCAGTTTCATCGTGCTAAACTGGATTCCGCAATCACTAAACACGCAACCTATGACCACAGAGAAGCTTGGCATCAGCCGATAGCAAGCCCGTGTTTCAGACTGGCATTGACAGGCTTAGCAGCGCTCCTCCTAGCCTGGAAAATGTCGGCAGCAAGCGGAAAGCCTCAGGGTCTGAATGGCGGAATAGAGCCTGCCTCAGAGTCGAATTATCAGCATCCCGCAAACACTGGAAGAGTATTTCTGGTTGGGCACGGAAGTCGGTCTGATACGTTTCGACAGCGTCTATTTCGAAGTTTTTCGCCCCGAAACCTCTCACGGGCTCGAGAGTAACGGAATCGCCACCCTGTTACCCGATTATCATCGCCCCAGGGTTGATACAATAGCACCCAGCCGGGACGGCATGGTTTGTGTGGGGGCAGATGAATGTGAAAGCTCGTATTGACACCGTATCTCTCCCAAGAAACGAGTATCCACAGATTGTTGTAATCGAAATCATCCGAATCGATGAAACACGAGTCGGAAACGTTTCACCGGCTCAACGCCGCAAATTGAAGCCCCCCTAACCCACCAACCGACTCCCAGCCTCGGGAGCAGCAATCATCGCAAGCAGCAATTCGGAATCCCTGCGCCCACGCCGGAATCGCCGACCATAGCGTGGTGAGTCGCTCCACCACCCCAACCGCCCTTTTGTCCAGGCTGCCCGAGGAGATTCGGATTCCACCCGGAATGAATGCACCGCCTCGAAATTAATTGCACTGGACTCACGCAGACACTCATCGTGTGGCCCTTACTACACCGGCATTCTGCCGGGAACCTACCGTTTTCAGGTGACTGCGACTAACAGCGACGGTGCTTGGAACGATAGCGCTGTCACGCTAATGCTCACTTCTCTTCCCCTCATTTGGCAGACAAAGTCTTTCATCTTGGGGACCGCAGCCCTCGGATTGATGGGCCTCATCCTTGGCATTCGATATATTTCACAAAGACGATTGCGTTGGGAAAATGCTCCACCTGGAACTCAAGCATGCCACCACGCACAAACAAGCCCGGATCACTACTCATGACATGCACAACGATCTGAACGCACGATTGACACACATTGCTCTGCAAGGCGAATTGATCCAGAGGGACCTCCCCCCAACGAGTGAACTGGACCAAAATGTCGCAAAGATTACGGGTAAGGCGTGAGAAACAACATCGGTGCGAGACGAGATCGTCTGGGCAGTCAATCCGAAGAACGACAGTATTGATCGACTGTCGGCCTACTCATCTCAATATGCCCGATAATTCTGCGAAGCGGTAGACTCGAACTAGAGACCGAAGTCCCGATGGAGTTACCTCATGTTCCGTTGAAGGGCGAATCTCGCCATCATGTCATTCTTTGCGTCAAAGAGGCACTCAACAACATTGTCAAACATGCTGATGCATCAAAGGTCCGCTTCGGACTCGCAGTGGCCAAAAATATTCTGATCGTCACAATCGCCGAAAACAGAAGCGGATTTGACACCAAAGGAACAGCTGGCATTTGGCAACGAATCAGATAGAGCATCTGCCCTGATAAGTTTCCGGAAACTTAGGCTGTGCTAGGTTTTGTTTTCCTGCTTTGGGTTACCTGCGGCGCCCCGGTTCTAGGGCTAGCGGCGGACTCAAGTGAGAAGCTGGCGAGCGAACGGGGATGCCACTCGGCGATTCGCAGGCGACACCGTAGTTCGACAACGAATGCAGACGCGGCAAAAAGGCGCTCCTCCCACCGGAAGCGCTCTGGTGCGCCAAGGATTCCGTCCGGCGGCCCCCGGCCTAGCGCTTCGGCCCTTTATGAACGCCCCCCCAACAAACCGTCTCCATCTGTACTCTCCAAAAATGATTTTTCGGCAGATAGTATAAGAAGTAGGATCTAGTCATCGCGAGGTGAAGTGCTTTTCCAGAGCAAGCTCAGAGAGGTTGCGGAGATTCAAATTCGACTACCGTTGTCCACCGCATGAGGCAAGACTAGGAATGTCCATTCTTAGACCATGTCTGAAACCAATTCGCCCCCGATATCAGTTTGCGTCATCGATGACAATACCGGGGGTGTGTGCTATGCTTACCGCCCTTGATCAGTGGGACACCGGGATTCCATTGTCCCTATACCTTTACGCGTGCTTGGGAAGCCCTAGATCAAGTCCTCATCGTTCAACCGGATGTGTGGTTCTCATGGATATTCAAATGCCCCGCATGACTAGTATTGAGTGCGTCCAACAACTGCGAACCTACCTGCCAGATTTGAAGGTCCTCATACTAACCATCTAGAGGACAAAGATATGCCCTTCAATTCCCTGCGAGCCGGTGCGATGGGTTACTTGCTGAAGCGAACACCACCCGCTGAGATTCTTAAGGCAGTTGAAGCCATGCACAGAGGTGAATCCATATGACCGGAAAACTCACCCTGATGGTTGTTCAATATTTTCACCGGCAAGAAAGCAGCGCCGATTCCATCGCTAAAATCAGCGAACAGGAGCGAGAGGTTCTCGAGGGACTGTCGCGCTGCCTACGACGCCGACCAACTCTTGGTCAGCGAGAGTAAAGTCCGCAACCACTTGCGCTCAATCCACGAGAAACTTCAAGTCGGCTCACGTGCAGAAGCCAGCGCCAAATTTCTAAAGAACAACTAAGGAACCTTTGTAGCTGGAATTGGCTTTCCATGATGGTCGGCACTTTGCTGATCTTGTGCGCCCCTCAAACTGACCGGCATCGTTGCACTGTTGAGGGAATGGGCCAAGCTCTTTGTGAATTCGGGCAATAAAGATCGCATGACTCTTAGGGTCGAAAACGATTCTCTCGAATTTCACTGTGATGAAAATTGACCCGACGAGTGGTGATGAACCTATTGACGAATGCGCTACTTTCCCCCTCCTGAGAGCACAGCAGAATTAAAATGTCGAGCCTTCGGCGAGGATCTGAAGGTCAGGGGCATTGATTTAAGACCGGGCATATCGCTGG
Organism: Limisphaerales bacterium; assembly: GCA_024761205.1. Taxonomy (GTDB): domain Bacteria; phylum Verrucomicrobiota; class Verrucomicrobiia; order Limisphaerales; family AAA164-E04; genus UBA2970. Next base: position 75,907 of record JAMASS010000018.1, on the reverse strand, counting down.
ATTGTCAAAAGAAAGTTTTGAAAAGTTTAAGTAAATCAACCCTCGCAAGGGTAGCCAATCGTTATCCACAGGGTTGAAGCTAATGTTTTGTAAGCTTGCCGTAGGTACATGGTGGAACCGTTGGGGTGAACAGCGATGGCAAGACAGAGAGTTGTTTTCTGGTTCATGTTACCAACGTCCGCTAGGCAATTGCGTGCACCCCACCACGATCACAACCAGAATGCCGACCTTGAGCCGTCTACTATATTTTGCTGACTGACCGATTGGTCTCCCTTTGATCCTGGCAATGACAGATTTTTTCGAGGCTGATTTTCCTACCGGTTGATGACTAGAGAGCGGTGCCCAAAGCCGACACGCCAAGCTAGGGTCTAAGCTTGCCTTGGGCTTTGGAGTATGGATTTCGCCGGGCACTTTTCCAAACCGATGAGCCTAGCATATCATTAGAAGTCTGACGATGAAGCCTACCAAGAGCACCCACTTTGCGGGAAAGTGGAGTTAAAACCAATGAATTAGTTGTTGTAGATTGTTGAAAAGAAGATCCTGCGATCTGTTGGACATGCAGATCGCAGGACGATATTTCTTATCTCAAGCAGGACACTGGACCTTTGGACCAGTGCGAAATGGGACATAGATAGGCCTTTGTGTTCAGCGCACTGAGGGCACCGAAGGCTGGCATGCTCCAACATGATCTCTTCTCGAATCATCTTTTAGCACGTTGTCCATAGTTGAGGAAGCAATACTAATGCCAAAGGATATCTGAACGAGAGATTTTGGGTGTTATTTTTCCTTAAATCAGTAGTTGATGATCTTAACCGCTTCATAACAAGGAAGTTGCGAAGTTATTTGGATTTTCCTCGAGCAAGCCGACCTTCGAAGTCTGTTCAATCTTCGCAGACAAAAGCTGTCTCGATAGTAAGTAAGTTGGAAAAAGTGTTAGGTAGAACTGTTTTTGCAGCGTTTGGTGACCTCAATAGGACATTTTTGGCCAGGTGTGCTGCCACAAAGTGGGCGGATGGCTCAACTGGGCGTGAGTTCAAAGCTCCGTTCAGCGATATTGTTTTGCCAACGCTGCAGAAACGAGAGGGTACGGTAAGTGTCTCTGAGGTCCGTGAGGATGGCATCGCGTTGTTGACCGTTCTCAGATACAGGAAGATCTAACCAGGCCTGAGCAACCGTTTGAAGGTGAGTTCTCGCTACGCCAGCGAGTGCTGAAAGTTTGGTTGAGGCGTCGGAAAGACTTGTCAACAAAGGAGTTGCTGACAGGTAGTGATTAGCCCTGAGGATAGGCGTTTGCTCTACCCTGAGCAATTGAATCGTCTGGTCCGCTTCGTGAAAGAGCGGGCTGAGGCCCATAAAGACATCCACTAACTGTTTTGGAACATCTCGTTCTTGCGCGGTGTCGTGTCCAGTTTCTAGAGCCAGGAAGTGGACGAGGCGGGTCACATCATTGCCGAGCACTTGATAGGCTTCGTTGACGGTCGCTGAATCCGGCTGATTTGGCGCTTGTTTTGATTCCGGTTCCTCCGCTTGATCGGGATGAGATTGCCGGGCTATTTCCAGATAGTGCGCTTTCAAACGATCAGCATCGATCCAGGGTGTTCGTGGCAATCCTAAAACAGCAAAGAAATCCACTGAAGAGATGCGTTTGGATTGCGATTGCATTGCGGAATGGGTAATGACAGCGGCGTTGGCTGGCTTAGTTTTACGACCGACTAAGCACTGAAACTTTCGCCGCAGGAACAGCTGGTGGCTGCGTTGGGATTGTTGACCTTGAAGCCGCCATTCTGAAGGGCTTCCACGAAATCAAGTTCCGAGCCGGTGACGTAGAGGGCGCTTTTCGGGTCGACAATCACCTTGATTCCAGCGGACTCCACCAGGATATCACGATTCGCGGGTGCGTCTTGAAGATCCATTTTATATTGAAGTCCGGAGCATCCCCCACCAATCACCGCCACTCGCAGCACACCCTGAGGCCGTCCCTGTCTGGTGAGTAATGAACCCACTTTCTTACCGGCACTCTCGGTTAGTTTGATGAGGCGCTCATCGCCGACCCTGAATCCGGTAGGGGTGTCGGTGTTTTTCTTCCTGCGCGACGCGATCATGGTTGCATTGCGGAGAATGCTAGCACTGGGATGGAGGAGTTTCAAGTTTCAGATATCAAAGTTTCATGGAGGTTCGATGTTCCTGATTCAAGTTGCCGAGCGAGTGGTTTGTCGTTCTTTTGGGCTTGGGTATCTGGCTGGTTCGTCATTGAGGAGGGTTTGGTTGTGCATTGCTATTGCGTTCTGGCGCTGTCATGCTTCGACTGTGCCGCTTGACATTCGGGGGCATCGGCGAAGAATTAGGCATGGCGGTCCACAGTGTTGTTGTTGGAACGGAGTTGGATGCTGGGGGGTTCTGGTTGGTGGTGGTTGTAAAAGTCGCCGTCGCAATAATGCTGAGCAGGTAATCAGCAGCTTCGTTCCGAACGGAAATTAAGAAGGCGATTGGGTATGACTATTTATTGCGGCTGCCCAAGGCGTATGGGGAGATCAAGAAACGATGACCGTTGATGCTCTTTTTTCATGGCATGGGTGAACAAGGTTAATCTGGAGCTGGTGAAGAAGCATAGTCTGCTGAAGTTGGTGAGCAAACGGACCTTTCCCTTTATTCTAGTTTTACCGCAATGTCCAAAGGACAGGACTTGGGATACTGAAATCTTGCTTGCGTTGATTGATTCCATTGAGGAGCGATACCTTGTTGATCCGGGTCTATGTGACGGGATTGAGTATGGGAGGGTTTGGGACCTAGCGCTCGATCGGCAAGGCACTAGGTCATTTTGCCGCGGCAACGCCGATTTGCAACAACGGTGGGAATTTTATCAAGTTTGTGATTGGTTCACCAGCTGAGAAAGTAGCATTGGCGTCGTTACCCGGTGTTTTACAGGGGTAAGGATCGGGGCGTGGACGTCTTGGAATCGGAACGTTTGGTTCGACTTTTTCGACGAGTCAACCAGTAAGTGAAGCTGACGATCTATCCGGATGCGGACCATGATTCTTGGACCGAGACTTATGCGAATCCCGAACTCTAACGAGTAGTTCCTAAGATACCGTCGCAAGCCGTAGCCTAGGCACCGGATATGAGGAAGTCATGAGCATTACAGGAGCTTACATCGAGAGGATACGGCAGTTGATTGAAGTGGTTGCCAAGCAGGAGGGTGAGATTCAGCGGGCGGCGGAATGGTTTGCCGCGTCTATTTTGGCGGGTCGGATGGTGCATTTGTTTGGGTCGGGGCACAGTCGGATCATGGTCGAGGAGATGTGGCCACGCTATGGATCTTTCCCCGGATTCAATCCCATCGTGGAGCTTTCATTGACCTTTCACAACGGCGTGGTGGGTGCGAACGGCCAACGCCAGGCGATGTTTTTGGAAAATACCACGGGATTAGCAGGCCGGATTCTGCGCAACTATACCTTGAGTGCGGATGACGGTGCCCTGGTTGTTTCGTCAAGCGGCTGTAATGTGGTGCCAGTCGAGATGGCGGAGGCGTTCCAAAAACAGGGGATCAAAGTCGTGGCTTTGGTGAGTAAAGTCCATGCGGCAGAGTCAGCGAGTCGCCATCCCCAAGGACGAAAGCTCCACGACTGTGCGGACTTGATTTTGGATACTGGCGCTCCGACGGGTGACGCGATGATTTCCGTTCCCGGACTCGACACACCGGTGGCCCCGGGTTCCACGGTGGGAGGCTGTCTGGTCATCAATGCCTTGAAAGCGGAAATCGCTCAACGGCTGGTGGCGGCTGGCTCGCCACCGAAAGTTCTGACTGCCGGGGCCCTTGTGGGCACAGAGCGTGCGAAGGATCTGTTTGAGGCCGCTTATGATGAGCACGCGGCTCGATTGTCGCGGCTCTATCAATTTGAGTTAGGGCTTAGTTGATCAGGCAGCATCAAAGAGTAAGTCTCTGATGTTGGTCCTATTCATCGTCTAAATGATCTCATACCATGCTACTGATACATAAGTATAGAAGGATTGATTACTGAGCACCGTGGGAGTCGAGGGTGATGCTGCGATGTATCTGCTCTGTGTGTCTTTATCGGTTTCTAGCATAGAGATCGTGGGGCGCGTAGGGGATCCCGTGCTGAATTCTCGGCATTGATGCGATCTCTAATTTGATTTCTCTGCTGAGTTTTTCAGAATTAATATTGACCGATTTAGAGAAGTTTATTACTTGGACACTTTGTTCTTATCGAAAAATAGTTAACTCGAAAGGATCGCTGCCTCCGATTTAAAACTGTCGCAAAGAGGAAAACAATCGAAAAGGATTTTTTATGTTGAAATCGATGTCTGTCGAGCTCATCTCTCTATTAACATTTAGTATCATCGTTAAACATGTTATGGGCAGGTCATCAATTATAAAACTGATAGATCTCACCCATATGTCGCTGCCTGGGCTTTTCATTACCGCATCACCTATCACAATCGCCTGGTCAATAAGTTTAGCTATGATTATGTGTTGTATATCCTGGCTCGCAGTCGGATGTCAAGTGGTTCTGACAAAACCGAGTATTATCGTTGTGTTATCATTTTCAAAGACAGTACGCGGTATGATTACAATAGTCTCAGCCGTATGACTGGCAAGTAAGCAAGTTGCATGGATATTTCAGACGTCGTGTTGAGTACAGCTAACGGAATCTCGGGAGATCATTTCTCGGGACCTCCGAAAACCGTAAAAATGACTGTGGATTTGACTAGGAAGTTCGGCGTATTTTGGGAGTCTTCCTTGATATTAATTTGCTTATGAATGCGATGCTCATTTTTCCAATGACCCTCATCGTAATTATTGTGGGTGGCGGCTGGCTAGTCGCCCAAAGAGGAGACTCAGGCGATTTTAGTAGTCTAACGGAAAATACTGTCTCAAATCGCAGCGAGCGGGTTGAGTTTACAGGACTATCACCACAGTATCAATCAATTGGATTGCCATCGGCACATCAAATATCCCAATCAGCCTTGGAAAAGGAACGTCTGATCAGAGAGAAGCCGAACGATTACTACGATCCCAAGAACAAGAACCCTGTCTATCTGTCAAATTTTATCTACTATGGGCAAATCAAGTTATATCTGTTATCATCGCGACGAAGCAATCCTAAATTCCGCAAAATTATGAAGCTGTTACTTGAGTATGGTTATGACGTCGAAGAATGGAGGGAAGTTGTTGGCATCCTGAGAATAAACAACATGCCTGCGATGCATTGCAGGCTATTCAGAGCAGAAAATCCAAGACGTCATTGCGACCAAAGATCACCAAACGGCCTCGGGCAGATGGATGCGAGATCAAGCATATAAAACGGTAACCTGGCAAATCAAGTTTGGGTAATTGGTGGGATCTCTGAATTTCGGAACGGTTTTGGCACTTCGTTTCTTAAGAAACCCGGGCAGAGTGGGTATCAATTCGAGTTTGAAGTGCGAAATCTCGGAAGTGTTTTGAGCGGTTTTAGATCACGTCTAAACAGGCTTTATCAACCGCGACTCATCGGTAAAGGGGTGGATATTTCCTCGCGTCAGCTGTGATGGGCATACGGTTCGATTGTCTCGAATGTATCAGTTTGAAGCAGGGCTTGGCTGCTTCGGCATCACCGAATGATAGATATTTGATGGCTGGGTTCTTCAGTATCGCGATAAGCCCGTTAGTCCAACGTATTTCGAGCGATCGAACCTCGCTGGAGTTTTCGATGCCGAAATGCAGTGTTGTTGAGCACTGACTGCGGTAGGAGTCGCCGGTGATGATGCGGTGTGTCTGTGTTCCGTTGACGTTCTTGAGCCTAGTGATTGCGCCGATCGCTGGGGTTGTGGGCACTGCTCTAACGTGAAGGCCGATCCATTTCCCCACGGATTTGGAGAAATTTGGAAAGAGGTGGGGGGATTGTTTGGGCCTTGGCCAACTCTCGAACTAGCCGTCAGCCACTCCAGCTTGTCATTGCCGTTGATATCCGTATTGATAAGATTGTGGCAGTTGATCTCCAGCGAGAGCTCCATGAAGTAGCCGACTTCCAAGAATCTTTGTTCATCCCGATCCAGAAAAAAACGATTCTGATCGTGCCCGCCGAAGAGAGCATCGCTTTCCTGGATTGCGTTTTATTTGGATTGGAAAAGCGCATCGAGATCGGGACCTCATCTGAGTTTCCCAAGTAAATATCGTAGCGCCAGAAATGGCTTTTGTAATCGCGGACTGAGGCGCTGGTGAGGTGCCCGTTGACGATGTAGAGATCTTCGTCGCCTTTCTTTGTCGAAATTTCCGGATGAGACCATCCTGTCTTGGTCATGGCGATCCCGAGATTTGATTGGACGAAGCGTTGATCTTTGGCGAGAGCCAGATGGTTGCCGAAGGCCGTGGCGGAATGCATTTGGGCGTAGTCGGGAGTCTGACACACCACGACTCCGAGAGCTGATCAAGTTAGTCCGCCATGTAGGCGTTCATACTGATCATGAGCACATTGAGTCGGCTGTTCTCATCAAAGTCACCGAAGGTGTGAGCCATACCAAAGCCGTAGCAACCGGACGCAAGGACGACGCTAGTGTCTCGGAAATGTCCGGTGTCGTCGCTCGTGTAGAAATCGATGCCCATGAAATCGCTTGGCATCTAAACCCGCCTAGTTGGTAGCGTCAGCGAAGCGACCGTTATGTCGTTTATCAGGAGTTACGATGGATGGCGATCGTTGGCATCGTAGACCGGGGTGGGCATTGGTCTTCTTGAAACGGATTACGATATTGTGCCAACCAGATGTTGAGATCGCCATCGTTTTCAATATCGCCCTGCGGTCATGATAAACGGATTGGGCTCTAGGGGCGTTGGGAATTTCCCCTCGACCGTCCCCTCGGAAGAGGGCCAACCCGTTGTGGTCGAGGTCATGGACTTGCGAATTGGGTTCGAAGACAAGGGTTTCCTGGTCTGGAGTCACGTCTGCCGAAACGACATGGGCGAATGGTGTTGGCCTTCACGCGACAGGAGTTCAGCATCGACTACTTGTATAGTTTTGATGGCCGGGGTTCTGGTTTTTGATTCAGTTTTCCATTGGGTCTGAAGATGGTTCTGTAATTGATAGCGGGGTTCCAGAGTTGGCTTAAGCACATTTAAAGAGAAGTAGAATCGGGATTGAGGTTTGCCGTTGAGATCCGGCCAGAATAGGGCATGTCGCCGCTCGGATTGTTCCAACTGGAGACCTTGTTCCTCAAGGAAAGCAAAGTAGCTTGGAGGCTCGGGCCGCGGACAAAGGACTGGATCGAAGCCTGCATGGTTCGAATGGTGATCCCGTGTTCGATGCTTTGTGAATCACCGAGTTCACTCAGTACTAGGTTCTCAAAGGGAATCGCCAGCAGGACGGAAAACAGATCGTCTGAAGCTCGTCTTACATTTGTTCGATCAATGAGGTGAATCGTTATCCTAGGAATTTCGGGGTCCATACTGTCTCGTTGAGCATCGTTATGATTGCGGAAATATCAGGCTGCGTCGGAAACTGCGTTGGGTTTGAGTCCGTCGGGCGCTCGGGAATTATCGTAACTGGTTGCCAAGAGAGATTGACGTAACCGAACCATCCGAGTGCCCTTGCTAAGGCGAAGACAGGGAGGATCCAGAACGGACTACCTGGCTCTTCTCTGGTAGGCCGCAACTGCATATTAAATCGGGTTCAAAAGGACCGCTACATCGGTTGAAGTTAATTAATCTTGATGAGCTCCACTTTATAGATGAGTGTTGAATTGGGCGGAATGACATTCCCGGCGCCGAGTTTGCCGTAACCGAGTTCTGAGGGAATGAACAGTTCGGCTTTGCCGCCGACGGAGATCAACTGCAAGCCCTCGGTCCACCCCGGAATCACGCGGTTCAAGCTAAAGGTCGCTGGTGCGTTGCGGGAGTAAGAGCTGTCAAACTCGGTGCCGTTGATGAGTCTGCCGCGGTAGTGAACGGTGACTTGGTCGGTTGCTTTGGGTTTCACACCGTTGCCTGTCTTGATGATCCGGTATTGAAGGCCGGAGGGGGTGGTGTTAACGTCCGGTTTTTTGGCGTTCTCTGCGAGAAAGGCCTTCCCTTTAGCGGCGGAGTCTTTTGTTTCCGCAGCTTTTTTCTGTTGGTCGTTGACTTTCTTTTCGAGGGTCGCGACGTCGTATTTGCCGATCACGCGAACCGAGTCAATAATCACGGGAACGATGGGAACGACTTTGCCCATGCGGGCTAAATTTGGATGGGACTTGGTTTCGGTATTACGAATTTTTTCGACTGTATCCATTCCTTTAATCACTCTGCCGAAAACGGCATAGGCGGCGCCGTCTCGAGGTTGATCGAGGCCTGGATTGTCAACCACGTTAATGAAGAATTGAGATGTGGCCGAATCTGCTGCCCTCGTTCGTGCCATTGCTATGGATCCCTTGACATTCTTGAGACCGTTCTTCCACTCATTCTTAATGGCGGCACGGAGGCCGTCGATTTTCTGTTCGATGGTTTTGAAGTAGCCGCCGCCTTGAATCATGAAGTTGGGCATCACACGGTGAAACACGGTGCCGTCGTAGAATTTGGATTGGGCATACTGAATGAAATTCAAGGTGGAAATCGGCGCTTTCTCGGCATCTAGCTCCAGGGTAATATCCCCGAGAGTGGTTTGCATCAGCAGCTGTGGCTGGCTCGCTGCTGAACTGGTGTGGGTTGCGGACAGGAGGATGGCAAGGCCAACACCAAGAATTCCGAACACATGATTTTTAGCACGATACATGAGACTCATGGGCAAAGAATCTGAAGTTATGCTTAGGCGATTTCAAGGATGAATCTTGACTAACTGGTGGGTGGGCTGAGGTTTGCAGCAGGTGTTTCGTCAGGTCGGTGCCCTTTGGTTTGGATTTGTGATGACGATTTTCTCTATGGCTGGTAATTCTCAGACAATCATGTCAGAGGGAGGAAATCGAACCAACCGGCACGGCAGTCTGCCGGTTACTTACGCCTGATTGCAGGGTTGTCTCCTGATTGGGTCTGGTTGGGCTTCTTGGCCGCTTCAGACTTTGGTTTCGCGCAGCAGCCGCAGTTGAAGTTTTGGATTGCTGTGGTTTGTGAGGATGATTCCTGCTACTTCGACACGACCGTTTCCGACTTTACCGACGAACTCAAACCGCTGGTGAAGGAAAACTGCCGATTCACGATTGATGATCGGTTTAATGTGAAAGGGGGCTTGGTGCCCTTCCTGCTTTGAGCCAACAGGTCATGGAGGATCCAGGTATTGATTTGATGTATGCAGGCGGGGCGGTGACAACGCTGCCCACGAGTCAGCGGCTCAAGCCGGTGATCGGGGGTGCACTACAGATGATGGATATCAAATGGATGGCGATCACGCCTGAGGGGGCGTCTGACGTGCCCAATTATACGTTTATCACCAACCCTCAGCGAGTCAGGGCCGACCTCGAACTGATTCAACGATTGGTCTCGCCCAAAATGGTTTATTTACATAATCATTGATGAAACAATTTTTGGGAATCATTGGAAACAATGCGATTCTTCGGATCGATGAAACCGATCTCCAACTGGCAGAGGGTTTTAAATTACAGGAAGACATCGTGGCCGCCGCGAAATCCCGGTTGCGACTCATCCTCATGACCATCATCTCTCGACGATCATTGGGTTAATGCCACTGGGCTTGGTGGCGGATGGGGAGATCAACGGCTTAGGCGATGATGTTCGGACTAGGATTTGCCATGCTCCTGACGCTAGTTCTGTGTCCGGTGCTTTACTCGCTCTTTTTCAAAAAATTCGATTACCTCTTCTGTTCGTCAGAGTCTAGGAACACCAGTTTGAGGCTCGAGTCCTTTGAAGTTTCATTGTCCAGACTGTCAATGAGGCTTGCCGGGGCCGAAGTTTCGGCCCCGGGTACAACCTCGGGTTTCTTGGTTATCAGGGCTGACCGAAGGGCTTCTTCAATGAGTTGAGTGCAGTGAATCTTGGTAGGCGGCAGCGGGCCGAGGTCGGCAGCGAGTTCGGAGCCGGACATATTGGCCGCTTCTTCCGGGGTTTTACCGCGGATGAGTTCGGTGGCAAGACTAGCGGCGGCGATTGCGGTTTCACAGCCGAAGGATTGAAAGGAGGCCTTGTCGATAACCTTCTGGCCGTTTTCGACCTTGTATTTCAGCCACATGCGGACCATGTCGCCGCAGCCCGGATTGCCGACTGTCCCCACGGCGTCGGCATCGGTCATTTCGCCCATGTTTCTGGGATTCCGGATCGATTCCTCAACGCGCTTTTGAAAATCGTCACTCATCATTGCTACCGCTCCTAAGAAACGTTTGGGATTTCCTGACGTCAACTCAAAACTTCAAAACTCGGGGGCAGTTTGAGATAGTCAGCAGGCCCAGATTCGGTCATGCTTATCATTGGCAGCGTGGTTAAGGGATGCATACCGACCTGGATTCACAATGGGAGCGTTGACGCCGGCAGTTGGGAGCCTGCGTCTTGAGCCGCAATCGCAATCTTGATCAGCCCCTGGACGGCGCCTCTGAAGTCGGTGAATCTAACCGCGTGCCCAAGGTGTTCAGCGCGCTCGCGCACTGAAATTTCCGCATTTTCTTTGGTTCTCAAATTCTGAGTCTTCCGGGGACTTGGATGCAGTTGGTTGCCGAAGAGTGGCTGGTTTATCAGCTCACTGGTTCGGCGTTCGCTCTGGGATTGATCCGCTTCCTGCATACTATTCCGGTGACCCTGTTTTCTGTGTTCGCAGGTGGGATGGCGGGTCGGTATGATAAACGCCGCCTGCTCTTGGTGGCTCAAACGGCTTCGATGATGGTGGCATTGATTTTGTTTGGATTGATGATTACCGATCAGGTGAGGTTATGGCATGTGGGGGTTCTTGCGTTGGCGCTCGGTGTAGCGAATGCTTTTGATATCCCGGCCCGGCAGAGTTTCATCGTCAACTTGGTCGGCAAGCGGGATTTGATGAATGCGGTCGCACTCAATTTTTCGGTTTTCAATACCTCGAGAATCCTAGGGCCGACGATTGTCGGATTGGTGATTATTACGGTTGGAGGTAGGGTATTGTTTTCTGCTGAACGCAATTTCGTTTCTTTTGTGATCCTCGGCTATTGGTCTTTGCGTTTGCGTCAACACGGGACGGGGGACTCGGGAGAAGGATATTTAAGTGACATTCTTAGCGTGGTGTGGATCGTTTGCTCAACGCCGTCATTGCGGGTCCTCATGGGAATGGTTCCGATCAACAGTGTCTTCGGAATGTCCTATACGACGCTGATGCCGATTTTTGCTGAGGATATTTGGTTTGTTGGTCCGAGAGGACTGGGTGCTTTGTTGGCTGCGAACGGGGTGGGTGCTTTCTTAGGTTTGGTCACGCTTGCCTTGCTGAGTCATTCGCTTCGGCGTCATCTGTGCGTGAAGTTCGGGGGCCGTGGGTTACAGTATTTCGACAGTTGGCTTTGCGCTGTGCAATGATGTCCACTTGGCGATGGGTGCGTTGGTGGTCACTGGCTGGTTCATGATCCTTTTTTTACCACGACGAACACCTTGGTTCAGGGGCAAGTCGAGGATCAGTATCGAGGACGGATTATGGGGCTATATACGTTTTGTTTCATTGGCCTTGCTCCCTTTGGCGCCTTCCTTTCCGGAACGATGGCGCGAGGGCTCGGGGCGCCACTGACATTAATCTTGGGGGCGATTATCTGTCTCTGCTTCGTGGGAGTGCTAATGAAGGAGCGGCTGCGCCTTGGGTTGCAAGGCGCATAAAAGTAGCAGTCTGGTGAGTTGGTTCAGGCTTGCATTCAGGACGAGCTCATTCTTGGGGGGAGCGAATTCACTTTGATTGCTCCTGTTTCTGCCGGGAATTTTCTCCACGCTGACAGGCTTCTTTGGTAAAGAATGATCAATGGAAAGCCTGGTAGGTGATGGCCTCAGTGGTCTGGACCCGAAAACGCAATCATATCTGCTGTTGGGCTTGCAGGTGTTATTCTTTATTGCGGCTGTCCGTGTTCTTTGGTTGCAGTTCCTGACGGGACGCATTCGTTTCGCGCCGAAAAAGAAACTGAAGGCGACTCTCCACTATGTTGGCCTTCTTTACACGGCTGTTTGCTTCCTTTTTGTCAGTGTGCTTGCCTACCAGGCCACGTGGCATTTGATGGGGCTGCTGCGTCCGGAGTTTGTCACCTTCATGCAGCGTTATGATCGTCGCCTCTTCAACCCGGCCCGCCAGCTCAATCGAGGAAAGATTCTGGACCGGAATCAGGTGGTTTTGGCAGAGAACAAGCAAACCAAGGAGGCGGTCGGCAGGACGTATCCCCTCGGACCTCGAGCGGCGCATATTGTTGGGTATTTTCATCCAGTGTATGGTCTAAGCGGCTTGGAGCGCACGGCTGATGGAACTCTTGCGGGGACGCGAGCCGAATCACTGGAGGACTGGGAGCAGCTGGGGAAGAACATACTGACACAGGAGAAGTCGCCCGCCGGCAAGGACCTCCGCTTGACCTTGGATGCTCGATTGCAATCGGCCGCTTATGATTTGTTGGGACCGCGTCAGGGAGCGGTGATCGTCATGGGGATTCGATCCGGCGCTTTGTATGTGGTGTGTAGTCGTCCCGCAATTGATCCGAATCGTTTGAATGCGAAGACATTTCTGGGTTCCGGATTGGAGGCCCCTTTACTGAATCGGGCGATTCATGGGCTCTATCCGCCGGGTTCGACGTTTAAGATCGCGTTGGCAGCGCTCGCTTTGGAGAGAGGCATGCCGGATCTGATCGAGTGCGGGAGTGGCTTTGCGACTTCGAGCGGAGTCAAGCCGATTCGAGATCACGTTTACTATGATCGACAGCGCCGCGGCCGCCGCTGGGGTGGTTACGGGAAGATCGGTTTGAGCAAGGCGATTGCGGATTCGTCGAATGTTTACTTTGCCAAGCTCGGTGTGCAGGCGGGACACCAAGGGTTTCGTTGGATCGCCAAACAGATGGCTTTTAATGTGCCGATCACCTTGGTCGGTGGCGCGGATGGCCCGATGAAGGCGGCGGCAAGCCAGATTCCGGAGTTGCGTTCGGGTGACCAGTATGGGTTGGCGCAGATGGGAATCGGACAGGGAAAATTGGTGGTGACTCCGTTGCAAATGGCTTTGCTGACCGCTGCGGTCGCTAATGATGGCGTCGCTCCTTCGCCTCGGCTGCTATCCGAACAGTCGGCGACAGCGATGGGACGATTTGTGTCGAGCGCCACGGCGAACAAACTTGGGGTCATGCTTCGCCGGGTGGTCACGGATGGGACGGCCTCCAAGGCCAAGGGGCTTCCGTGGGCGCTGGCAGGAAAGACTGGGACCGCGGAAAATAGCCGAGGGCTATCGCATTCGTGGTTTGTCGGCTACGTACCCTTTGAGCTGCCACAGTTCGTGGTTTGTGTGATGGTGGAGAATGGAGGTTACGGGTCCACCGCGGCGTTGCCCGTGGCGATGGGTTTGGTGCGTGAGGCAGGTCGACTCGGGCTGATTCAAGCGCTGGTTGGCAATTAGGCGGTGGGGCGAGACTCCGTCGAGCCGCTGCCCTCCGTAGCTCTGCGAAGGGGGACGAAACCCCACGCGTTGCGGCAGCCCTGACTTAATGCCTCTGATGATTCCCTGCCTTCGATTTCGACAAAAGCGGCTCGACGGAGTCTCGCTCTACCGCTTCAAAGGGTGTCGAGCGTCCGTCTTGGTCGAAGGCTTCTTGCGCTGGACCAAGAATGGAAACGTTGGGTTGGGGCTTAATCTCCTTCAGGATCGCATCCGAAACGTACGGCTCGTTGACATGGAGTGTGTCGCGGATTCGGATGACTCGAAGTTCGTCCATGGGGATGGAGCCGGCCGAGCGATGACACAATTCAAAGGCTGCCCGATCGCTGGGGGCGACGATCGGAAATTTGGCGCGTTCTAGAAACCCGCTTGTTACAATGTTGGTGTAGGTTGCGTCGAAATCGACGCGGGAGCGAAACAACTCCGTGACTACGTCCGCCAATCCCATGCCTGTGGCGTTTCCGTGGGAATCCGACGTCAGATCGCTGACCCAGATCGCTTTGATTCGAGGGCATGAGGGTTCAGGCTCTGTGGGAATGCGAATGCGGCCGATGACATTGGTATCGAGTCCTGTACCGCTAATGTCTTTACCGAGAAGGTCGACGCTCAGGATATCGATGTCATCGACCGGAAGGCGCGGCATATTGGCGTAGGCTTCTTTGAGGAGTTCCGGTTCACGCTGCATGATTTCACTGCCTGGAAGGACTTCGATCTTGGCCGTTTCGTCGTAGGCGTTTTCGATGATGCCGATGCCGGCTTTGATCTTGCCAATGTTGAAGATGCGTTCGGCGGTTTTTGGAATGAGTTCTTTGAGTCCGTAGACACCGTGACGGTGCATTTCGAAGGCCTGCTTCTCTTTACCCAGTCCGATGACCGCCATTTTAATGAGACCGCTTTCGTAGGGTCCGTGAAAGTCGGTATGAGGTTTGATGCGGTTGATGAGGATTATCCCATCGGCGGCGTAGGCATGGCGATCCATGAACGCTGGATTGGGAAGTCCTGTGAGGTCCAGTTCAATCACTTCCATGGAGGATAGGACGGGGCAGCGCATCGTTGTCTGGTTGATACTGTAGCTATCGAGGACTTCACGTTGTCCTTCTGCGGTGGCGCCACCGTGGCTCCCCATCGCGGGGACGATGAACGGTTGAGCGCCTTGAGCCTTGAGTTGTTCGATGGTTGCCCGAACGATGGTCGACAGATTGGCGATGCCTCGGCTGCCGACGGCGACGGCGATTTTGGGTGAGGTGCTCAGAGCAAGATCGATTGATTCGAGTTGAGAGCGAACGGTAGAGGCGATTTCCTTCAGGCGGGGGCGTGGGAGGTCAATGTGGACTTTGGTGAGCATTAGCGGAGGCATGGGCATCGTTGCAGGGTTGGGCGGAGGCTTTGAATTCTGAGTGTCGAGGGTATAGCAGATCAATATGGCTGGCGCAATACTCCCGTGAGTTCTCAAACTCTTGAGAGACTTCTATAGAACTGCTGAATACTCGGAATACGCTGGAGAAGCGTGTTAAGATGTCGGGGGGGTAACGAAGGAACCTCTAGTGCGAGTGCCTGAGCTCAACGGAAACCACGTTCGCTGTATTCACGGGTGTCGTGGGATGTTCGCAGACTTCCTTGCTTGCCCGACTGAACGGGTGCATTACTGTTTTTTCATGAGCTCGGTTGACCAGATCGAATCGGCAGTGAGCAAACTGTCGATGGATGAGGTCCCGCGTTTCGTGATTGGTTTGCGGCATTCAACGCTGTGCTTGCGATCGACGGTTTGAAGAAGTGTGTAAGTGTGTGCATATCGCTTTGATGCTTTTGGTGCCGATGCACTGGGGGGGCGCGCAGTCTTGATGAATGTTGCGTCCGCTCCAAGCTAACGATTGCCGCTTGTGAAAAGCATCTGCGCCAAACGCGTCAGACGGCTTGAAGCCTCACGAATGCGAAGGAGTGTGTCAAAGTGGTTCAATCGCCGGGTAAATCGACGAGTCTCACGGCATGCTGCACGGTTCCGAGGGCGTGGCAGATTGATATTGTCGATAGCATTGGACATGCCTTTTGGGGTAATTGACGATTATGTGACCTCGACAATTGGCTTTGATGCATGACTAATTCTTCGAAACGAACGGCAAGGCGACGTTTCGCCGCTATCCTGGGTGAGGTCAGAAAAAGGCCTATGGAGCTCAGGGAGCTGATTTTCAAGGTCACTCATGAAATCCGGGGCATTGAGCCTGTGACTGAGACATTGAAGTGGGGAGAGCCAAGTGATGGCTGTCTGCCGGGAAACGCGGCGAGGGGTTGGCCACTGCTCGGGAATTGAAGGTTAGTGAACTTCAGTTGGTTCTTTTGAAAAAAGGAGGTGGAGGTGATCGAACATTTCAATTCACACCGCATAATGTGCTAGTCCACTCCTTAAGGATATTGCTTGAGTTCCCAACCGCCCGGGGAGGCAGGATATATGGAGGTAGATTGATGAGCGGCACCAAGTTGAGTTCGCGGATTTCTGGGATCGACTAGCGGGCTGGTTCTGGCCAGAACGGTGGCTAGTGTAAGGTGTGCCGTTCGAAATCGAATTCTTCGAAAGTGCACTTGCTGATTTCAAGAAACTCGACGCTCGGTGGCAATTCCGCTGTGATCGGCTTTGGAAACGCACCTGCGCCTCGAGCCTGACCCGTGTCAGCAAGAACCGAATCAAAAAGCTGCGCGGAATCGATCACCCAGAATATCGCCTCAGGGTGGACGATATTCGCGAAAATTTTGTCGAGATTCTTGGTATCGTGCCCAAGCGGCAGACTGAGGCATGGCTAGATAAGTTCATTGAAAGATAAGCGAGAGGGTTCGCATGACGTCGTGACAGATTCTTTCAGGGCTACAGGAGTGATTTTGGTTTCCCGTGTTTTGGAATAATTGATGAAGTCGTTGAGTTAATTTGTAAAGCGGTCGGCTCTCTGAGTGATTTGCTGGGCGCGTTCGCGAATATCGGCGTAGGCATTGACGTTTTTCGAGATCATTTGAGCTATGCCACGAATCAGATTGAGCGGGTTCCGCGTTTCATGGGCCGTCCTGTGGCAGCCAGATTCATTTCCTGGAGATACGCATTCATCTCATTAGCCCGAACCAAATGGAGTTGGAGTCGCGAAGAACGGCCAGCGCTCTGCCAGGCGAAAGCCACGCCCCCGAGGGTGAGGAGTGCCAGTGTGCTGATCGCGATGCATATCCACGGACTTGGGTTGGGACGGCGGCAATCGAGTCCGTTAGGAGGACGAGGGCAAAGCGATGGAGACTTTAGAGGAGGTGATCAGCTCTTGATAGCGGTCGGGACGATCAGTCCGCGCCTGCCATTTCTTGCCTTGGGGAATTGATTGACGGGCTGGCTCAGTTCTCGGACGGGAACCTTGTTCTCCTCACTGAAATCGTGAACGCATGTTTCTGAATTGCTCTTGGGCTTGGGAGCTGGAGACCACGATTGTCGGATGGGTCTCCTCTCCATCGGCTTCTGTGGCCTGCCCAATGTCGATGAAGTTGACCACGGTTACTTCGTCGTCCGACCGCACTTAGTCCTTCGGCGTCGATGGCGGCGAGATCGTGGGAGAGAGAAGGGGCGCCAGTGGCAGCGATGAACACCCACATCACCAGCGGAAATTCCGATAAGCGGACTGATAAGCCTTTGAATCATAAGCCTCGACATCACGTTTTCTCTTTAACATTAGCAGCGCTTTCTCGACAATAGCAGACTCCGGTGCTCTCGCTGGCGGCCTGCGCCATGCAATGATTCCGAGGTCCCAGCTTCTCCATCAGCCGCGCTCAACCCCGGCTGCGCCATGAAGCCTCGTTCAAATTGATCGCTCGACAAACCGGCTCAGGGTTTGCCCCACCTCATAAACCTTGAATCCCGTCCGAGCGCTTGTCGTAAACACTTTGCAACTTGCGATGAAACAGGTATGCCATAGGAAAGTTAAAAAGAGTATCAACATGGCTAACCCTATCCTCACCGCCAAACTAGCGCCGATTGCATATGCGCACGACCGATATCAACTCCGCCGGTCCCAGGCATTTGGTTGGCTCTGTGCAACTGTTGTCGGCGTTCTGCTCCTGCTAGTCAACCGCCAATTCAATATTTCAATCCCCTGGCAACTGCCGCTCCTGATTGTCGCAGCGTTTGGCTATGGGCTATTCCTTCGTATTCGAGCCCGCGGCCAACGCACAGACCTGCACACGCTCGCCCGCAATATCGAGCACGAACATCCCGACCTCCACGCCCTCCTGCTCACAGCGATGGATGCCGAACCGGACGCGGAAACCAAGGATTTCAGCTACCTGCAGAAGCGAGTGATTCGCGAAGCGCTTTCCAAAAACCTTCGCGATCCTTGGGACCAACGCGGCAACGAACGCCTTTTCTTCACCCAAGCCTTCCACCTATTGTCTGTCGTCGCGTTCATCATCGTGGCCTTGGCCTTGGGAAGCATCAAACCGATTCCTGGCCAGCCGACTCGTAAACTGTTCGCCGGAGAGATTGATGTTAAGCCTGGCGATACGACCTTGGAACGCGGCAGCAGCGTCGTCGTCACCGCCACCTTCGGCAACCGCGTCCCTAATGAGGCCACCCTCGTTCTCCTCCCGTCCAACGGCGGCACCCGCCGACTGCCACTGAAGCGAAACCTGCAGGATCCCGTCTTCGGCACCAGCCTGATGTCGGTCGACACCGATACTCTCTACTACATCGAGTATGGCGACGATCGCACCAAAGATTATCGCCTTCAAGTATTCGACTATCCGGCACTCATGAAGTCGGATGCGGAACTCGATTACCCGGCCTACACCAAGCTGCCGAATCGAGTGATCAAAGACACCCATCGCGTCACGGCCGTCGAAGGCACCAAACTGACTTACACGATGTTTCTCAACAAACCCATCACCGCCGGAAGCCTAGTCGGTCGAGACGGAGCCGTCGTGGACCTGAAACCGGACACCACACGAACAAATACCTACCTGGCCAAGTTCTCTCTGGAGAAGAGCAACACCTACGAGCTCAGTCTTAAGGACGCCGACAGCCGCACCAACAAACTGTCGGCCGATTTCGTGATCCGGGTGAAGCAAAACCAGATGGCGAATCTCAAGCTCAAGTCTCCGGTTGGGGACCAGCGTTTCTCAGCCGTGGAGGAAGTCGAATTCGAGGGTGAGGTCTGGGATGACTATGGAATGGGTGCTTACGGATTTGCCTATGCCATCGGCGCCGAAGAGCCCGTTTTGATCGAGCACGGACAAGCGTCCGCTGCGAAAGAGAAACACCATCTCACGCACCTCCTCGAAATTGAGGACTTCGACATCGCCCCCAAGTCGCTCATCACCTACTACCTCTGGGCGGACGATATCGGACCGGATGGCGAAGTTCGCCGCAACTACAGTGACATGTTTTTCGCTGAAATCCGGCCCTTCGAGGAAATCTTCCGCGAAAACCAAAGCGGGCAGCAACAGAACCAACAGAGTGGCATCCAGGGCAATTCACCGGCCATGGAGTTAGCCGAGCTTCAGAAAGAGATTATCAACGCGACCTGGAATATTCAGAGACGAGAATCCGGTCGCAAGCCTTCCACCCAGTTTGTGGACGATGTCCACGTCGTTCTCAAATCCCAAAGCGCCAATATCACCCAACTCGAGCAAGTCGCCCAAGAAATTCCCGGAGAAAGGGAACAGGCGATATTGCAACAGGCCAAAGCCGCCATGGAACAGACGCTGAACAACCTCAGCGACGCGATGGAAGCAAAATCACCGCAGCGCCTTCCGCTGTCGATCGCCACGGCGAGATCCGCCTATCATTACCTCCTTCAAGTTCAACCCGAAGAGTTCCAACTATCCCAGAGCCAAGGCAGCAGCGGCGGCGGCGGCCGCTCGCAACAACAGCTCAACCAGTTGGAAATGACCAATGACGCCGATCGCTATGAAACTCAGAGCGAAGCCGCATCACAACAGGACCAGCAACAGAATGAACAACTTCAAATCCTCAATCGCCTCAAGGAACTCGCTCGCCGGCAACAAGATCTGAACCGTCGCCTGCAGGAGCTTCAGACCGCACTCAACGAAACCGAAACAGAGGAGGAAAAGGAAGACATCGAGCAACAACTCAAACGACTCCGCGACCAACAGCGGGAGATGTTGGAAGACATGGACGAACTCCGCCAACGCGTTGCCAACCAAAACACACCCGAGACCGCCGAGTCTCTCTCCCAACTAGATCAAATCCGCAATCAGGCTCAGGAAGCCGCCGAGTCTCTCGAAGACCGACAAGTCTCTCAGGCGCTCGCTTCCGGAACTCGCACGCAACAAGACTTGGAGGAATTGCGCGACGATTATCGCCGTGAAAACTCCGGCCAGTTCTCGCAAGCGATGCAAGACCTCCGAACCCGTGCCCATCAGTTGACGGAGCGCCAGGATGAAATTCGGGACGACCTCAGCGCCGCCACACAGAACGACCAAAAATCTTTGGCCGAATCCGAAGAGGCATCACGGGTCATGGAAAACGTCGAACAGCAAAAGGAGGAACTGCAGTCGCTCCTCGACGACGTGCGATCCATCAGTGAAGACTCCGAAACCGCCGAACCTCTCCTGTCTCGGCAGCTCTATGAAACCTACCGTGCCACCGATCCCACCAAGATCAGTGAACAACTAGACTACACCTCACAGCTCGCGCGGCTCAACTTGATCGACAAGGCCCAAGAATTCGAAGCGCAAACTCATGAGTCAATCGATGAACTGAAAGATCGAATCGACCGAGCCGCCGAGAGCGTCCTAGGCGATGGCGTGGAATCTCTTCGCCGCGCCCGACTGGCATTGGACGAGTTGTTAGAGGATGTTGAAAACGAAATCGCAAGCCACCTCCCTTCCGACGAACAAACGTCCCCGCAGGGTTACGGAGAGCCTTCCGAGAATGAGACACACCCGGGCCAAGGATCCCCAACCAAGCAAGAACGCCAAATGGCTTCCAATCAGTCGGATGGCCAGCAGCCGGGACAAGCAGAAAACGATCACCAGCCCGGTGAGTCACAATCCGAAAGCCCTACAAGCCAAGGTAAGGGACGCTCGACCGAGAACGTCGAACAGGAAGAAAGCCCTCACCTAGCACAACGGGGATCCGGTGAACAATCCGGTAACCCGCAGCAACGTCAAGGCGGCGGGGGAGGGCAACGACAAAGTCTGCGCACGGCCTGGAACATTGGCGTCAGCGAAAGCAATCTTACCGGAGGCAGCAGTGGGGATGGCCCGCTTACAGGACGAGACTTCTCCGAATTCTCCGATCGCTTGAGAGAAGTTGAAGAAATGATCGACGTCCCAGATTTGCAAAACGAGGTTGCCGTGGTTCGTGATCGCGCTCGCGCCATGCGCATCGACTACAAACGCCACGGGAAAGAACCCCAATGGGATTTGGTTCAAATGAAGATCGAAAAACCGCTTGCTGAAATCAGGCAACAAGTAGGTGAAGAACTCGCCCGCCGATTGTCGCAAGAAGCGGTTGTCCCCATCGATCGAGATCCGGTGCCCCAAAAATACTCTGAGCTCGTTCGGCGCTACTACGAAGCCCTAAGTGACAGCGAATAGAAGGGCGGCAAACACCGATCAAAGTGCTCGTTCACGACATTTTTATGTAACGTCGCGAGGGGAGATCGCCGTAAGGAGTTGATATGAAGCCAACGTTCAGAAGGGGCGCCCTATCCGTTAGGAATTCCGTCGAACGCAAACTTTGAACCGAGGAGATAGCAAATCGCATACATAGAAAATGAGGCCACAAACTTAGATTATCTACCGGGGGCGAGGGAGAACTCCACAATTCATTCTCGCCACTTTCGACCCTCCTTGCGATCTGTCTGACGATGGTGGGCGAGGTCTACGCCCGTCCACCCCAAACACTGATCTGGAATTCGCCAGAGACGGATCTGCTCCTGTTGCTTGACCAGCCAGCCGGATGCGCGTGCGAGCAGCGGACAACCTGTAACTTTCATGGTGGAAAACGGTCCCGCAGTGATGCGGATCTTTTATTGCGGTAACAAATCTCAGCACAGTTGTATTGAGGGCCATACAGCAGGGTGGCGTCAGCTACGAACCCGTGCCATCCACAAAATTATTGAATCAAAGCAATGCAGCGGTGACACGATTGAGCACCTACGGAGATAATATCTCCGTCCAAGTGCGCACGCCACAGACTCGTTTGCTTAACTCGGCTACGGACTCAATGAACTGGGAATTTTCGATATTAGGATTCAGCCAACTTTATGAGAGTGGGCACCTACAAATCGGATCGGTGATGTCGCGATTATCCAAACACCCCTTTCCTTTGTGACGATATAGGCAAGATGTTCCACCACTTCCACGCCAGCAATGATCTCGTTGGAGGTAATGCCACCTACGAAGTCTGAATCTGCGGATTGCTGACATCGATGATATCGAGAGCGACTAAATTACTGGGTAAGCGGAGATGGCCGTCCACTTCTATGATGGAGTATGAGGGATCGGACCGACCCGTGGAATCCGGCGCAGGTAACCATCTATGAGTCCAGCAAATGGAATTTAAGCATCCAAAATCGTCGACGATTTCGCTTACCTGTAGAAACGGTGCGAGTGGAAACACCCCAATCAGCCCCCTGGGTGATTTAGATATCCTCCACCTCGATCATCGTCATGTTCAAACCCTATTCGGCGATCAGATTCATTCGGCAAAGTTCGCCGATTTCCTCGTGAATCTACGAGCCACCAGCGATCAAGGTTTGCCAGTGACTCATTCGGTGCTCTCCGGCCCTGCCGAGATTGAGGGCGAGAAACTCAATCTGACAGGTTTTGCCCCGATCCTGCTGGGAGCCAAACAGTCGGGCAATCGACAGATTTTACCAGCCAATCGCGGAATGGACACTGACGGCGCCAGTTCAAATCCCCACGATCTCAATCGGAAGAAGCGCATCGGGCGAAGTCCGCCTGAAATCGCGACGTTCTTTGGAGCGAGCTACAAAATCCAACAAAGAAATCACCTTGATTCGGAACGTTGGAACACGGTGGCAACTCGCTTTGGCAGGGACGATGTTTGGGGCTGCCTCTCGCAACAACATCGCTGGACGTTTTGTTTTTCGAGTGGTCGCCGCACCGACACTGGGCAACGCCAAGCGTTGCCTTGCATTGACTATTCAGTCAGAGAGCCACTCACTGACAATCACTTCTCTCGAGCGCCGCTTGATCGAGTAGATGAACATTTGGTGCCCGGGATTTCGATCTTAGGCAATACCTTGCCCAAGACAGTTAAGAGGCAAGACGTTGCCGAGGCCAAGCTCATCCCCGGATTCGGGGACTTTCATTTGATACACCTCGCTCAAATCATGCCCCGTGCAATAGAGGAAATCCGTCGCAACCCCGGCTGCCTCCCGAACAGCTATACCTTCCAAATCGTTCCAAGACGGCTTTTGGAAAGCGCCATCGTTGTTGTTCTTGCCAGTTGACCAAGGTTGTCCACGAATTATCCTTATTCGGATAGTCGCCAAACCCATTGTAGTGAGCAAAACAAGCCCACCAACTGCCTTGATGCCAATCCACCCAGATGCAGGAACCTGGTGGCGAATCAAACGCATGACGCTCCAACCATGTGAAGACGTGCGCATCAAAAATCTCTACCGAACCCCTCATCGGCAGCATCGGGTAGTTCGAGTGTCCAGAGTACAACTTGCCGTCTTTGACCACTCTGCTATCGAGATGAATGATCTCGCCCGGTTGCTCCGGCAGCCACTGATTGATGAGTGTTCCGGTCAATTTGTCATGCACTGAGACGGTTCGGGAACCGATGACATAGACAAACTTTGAACCGACAGCGATTCCTTGGTAGGCATCAGTGGAACGGAACCATTGCACTTCCGCAAAGCGTTCGGCCGCGAGTGGTTGAGGGCTGGTTAGATGGATGATGATCGCAAAAAGCAGTGCCAGTCTCATAGTGCTGGTCCATAGCGGTTCTTAAGAAATTTTTCCATCCAGCTGATGCTGCCTTCCGGAAATCAAAACTTTTCAACCGTCCCAATGGTATTTCATCGAACCTACCGGTCCAAAGCAGCGAAGAATCATCGCTCTCCAGAATCTGGGGGCAATCCCCGAGGTTCCACCCCGCACGACACCGTCAAGCTGTCGTGTTGGTCGGGGCTGGCAAGACATCGGCGGTAGACGCTCCACATCGTTGAGCCCCCCCTGAAGCTAGCCTGATTTCCGTCAAGGCAATAAATACGTCCCATTCCAAGCTGGCCAACCACTGTTCCAGTCAATAATTTCCCAAACACCACGATCAACGTGAACACCCCCATTTACCTAGACCACAGTGCCACCACTCCAGTCCATCCGGAGGTCGTTGAAGCAATGTTGCCTTACTTTACGAAAGATCATGGCAACGCGGGCTCGCTGCATCGGTTTGGTCGAACAGCCCGCCGTGCCATCGATCATGCACGCGAACAGGTCGCGCAGCTCATCCACGCCGATCCCAACGAGATCATCTTCACCTCCGGCGGCACCGAAGCCAACAACATGATCATCCGCGGATTGCATCACAAAGCGCAAGAACCTGAGGGCGCCATCTTGTGCTCGGCCATTGAACACCACTCAGTCCTCGATGTCGTCAAGGCACAGCGAGCCCCCGGAAACAACGGTTTGGCGCTCATTCCAACCGCTAGCGACGGACAGATCTCGGCCGAGGTTGCTGCATCCATGCTGACCCCGAACATCCGCCTCGTCTCCATCATGCACGCGAACAACGAAACGGGAGTTGAGCAACCCATAGAGGAAATCGTGCCCATCTGCCGAGATCGCGGTGTCCACCTCCACTCTGACGCAGTGCAGTCTGCAGGAAGGATTCCCCTCAATGTCAAGTCGCTTCCAATCGATGCACTCACCCTTTCCGCCCACAAACTGCAGGGCCCCAAAGGAATCGGCGCCCTATATCTACGCAGTCAGGCTCGGGTGGATCCCCTTCTCGTCGGCGGCGCCCAAGAAAGAAGGCGCCGAGCGGGAACGGAAAACGTCGCCGGTATTGTTGGCTTTGGTATGGCCTGTGAACTGGCAGCGAGGAATTTAGGGGACTTCGTCCTTCAGACAGTCGCCTTGAGAGATCACTTGGAGCAGGAAATCCTCCAGCGAATTTCTGGGGCATGGATCAATGGCGGCAATGCACCGCGACTACCCCACATCTCCAACCTAGGATTCCAAGGACTCGAAGGGGAAGCCATCATGATGGCTCTCGACGCCGAAGGCATCGCCATTGGCACCGGCTCGGCTTGCAGTTCAGGGTCGCCGGATACTTCACACGTTCTTTTGGCAATGGGCCAGTCTCACGAAGAAGCTCAAGCCGCGATCCGAATCAGCCTAGGTTCCTCAACCACCCAGCGTGACATCGACACGCTCGTTCAAACTCTACTCGAGATCATCAAGCGCCTGAGTTCCCGCTCATAGTCCTCCGGTGTGTCAATATCCGTGATCACACCAACATCTTCTGTCGACCACTCACGAATCCGCTCAGGATACTCACGCAACAACCCCTTCAAACCCACCTCATCAAAGCATTCCAGGACGACTCGACGAAATTCCGCGGGAACAATCAATGGATGGCCATGCCGGTCGCCGAAAACAGGTCGCACCAGACTAGAGGGAGCGGAACGCCAGAACGCGACCAGAGAATCAATCAACGCTGCGTTCAAACTCGGCTGATCTCCGAGGACGATCATGAATCCATCGGCCCTTCGGTCCGCGGCGTTTAGCCCGGCCCGTACTGACGTCAACATCCCCGCATGAGAGATCGGATTCTGTACGAGCCGCACCGAGCAATCGATCAAACAATCACCGACCTGCTCGTAATCCTCACCGCTGACGACGTCGACCTGATCCACGATACTGGCCAAAAGCTCGTCAACGATATGACGAATCACTGGCTTACCGCCCCACGGGAGCAACAATTTCTGCCGCCCCATCCGGGTCGACCGCCCCGCCGCAAGGACGATTGCCGTGATCTTCAAGTCCATAGTTCATCGCGAGCGCACCCCAGGTCCTTTTACGTCTCACAGCCACAATCTGAGTGATAATGCTCAAGGCAATCTCCTGCACTGTAATCGCCCCGATATCCACACCGATGGGCGAACAAACTCGCTCCAACTCCGCCTCCGTTGCCAATCCTTCCTCTACCAAGCCGCGTCGAATCATCAGCCCCTTACGTCGACTGCCGATCATGCCGATAAATGCTGCCGGTTTCTTCACCGTCGCAGCCAGCACCTTACCATCATGACGGTGTCCACGAGTGACAATCACGACATAAGTATTCATGTTTGTTTTCAACGCCGCCACTTCCTTCGGGATATCACCGCAGATCGTCTGATGGGCATCGGGAATATTCTCCGCATTCGCCAATGACGGGCGATCATCGACAACTGCTACCTCAAATCCCATTAGATTACCTAAGTGCGCGGTCGCCTTGCCAACATGTCCGGCACCAGCGATTACTAGCATGGGTTTGCAAAAACAGGGCTCGTAATAAAGCTCTGCTTTCTCCCCGCCCACCTCGCCATCAACACTTCCCGCTTGGCCATTTTCAATCAACTCTGCCAACCGAGGAAAATTCCCAATTTCCGGAAACGCATCTACGCTTGTCGACAATCGAAACTCACATTTCCCGGCGGGAGATTCCGGATGTGCGATGGTCATCACCAGCGATCCCGGCTCGCCACTTTCCGCAGCAGCGACCAGACGTCGATAAGCCGAACATTGGGAAGCCGCCTTCGGATCCACCATGACCCTCACCCTCCCCCCGCAGATGAGACCATCATCCCAACCCTGAATATCATCGAGCCTGAGGTCAAATACTTCAGCTGCACCGACATCAAGCGATTGCAAGGCCCGCTGTCGGCATTCCGCCTCCAAACAGCCGCCGCCCAACGTACCCCACATTCTTCCGTCGGCTGCGAAAATGGCATTGGCACCCGCTTTTTGCGGGGTGGAGCCAAAGGCACGAATCACCGACGCAAAGGCAAACGCTTGCCCAGTCTCCGTAAGCTCGATCGCCTTTCGAAATAGTTCCACGTCAGACATGCTTGTGAACGCAGGCAGGCTAAAACGCAACATGCGCCAAATCAACTCACAAACAGAACCGAAAAGGCGGGGAGAGACTCCATCAAACCACATCCTCCGTAGCCGCACGAAGAAGGACGGAACTCCAAACTTACAACCGCATACGTCAAACGCTCGGACACCAGCTCGACGGGGCCTTACCCCACCTCAAGAAGCATCTCTCAAATACGGCTCAATCATTGCGATACTTCGCTCAATGCCGCCGCGGTTTTCATCCACCACCGCTTGGGCGCGTCGCCCCAAATCCGACCGTCGCCCCCGGTCTGACAACAACTCAGCCAAGGTCGATTCCAGATCATCGACATTCTCAACCTGAACCAGCCCGTCCTTGTCCAAAAACATCTTCATGATCACGCGGAAATTCTCCATGAAAGGACCCGTGACAATCGGACAACCGACTGAGGCGGCTTCGATGGGGTTCTGCCCTCCATGGGCCAGAAAACTCTTTCCAATGACTACGACGGACGCCAGATTATAGAAGAAGCACAACTCACCTGTCGAGTCGACGATAAGACAATCGCCGGCTCCGAATGCCGCCGCCGGTTCCGCCCCGAACCGGGATCGCAACCGAGTTTTGATCCTCAGAGCCCCAAGCTCTCGCGCCACCGCAGCAGCTCGCTCAAAGTGGCGCGGCACCATCACGAGAAACAGGTCTTCAAAACGATGGCGAAGGCGCAAAAAGATTTCCCCAAACCAGCGCTCCTCCCCCGCATGAGTGCTACTCCCCAATAGAATGATAGCATTTTCCTTGGCACCCGCCCACCGAACCAGCGCCCGCGAATCGATCGCGTGAGCAGTCGGCAGGTCCACCGCATCAAACTTTAGATTTCCCGTTACCCGAACGGAATCCGGACGACATCCGACTAACTCCAACGTCTTGGCATCTTGTTCATCCTGAACACCAACACCCGCGAACGTCGAGAACACCGATTGAAAGAGGGCGCTAAACTCTTGGTATCGTTTTGCTGACCGATCAGACAGTCGCGCATTGATCAAAAAACAAGGAATCTTCTGGTCCGCCAATCGCCAGAGCAAATTGGGCCAAATTTCCGCCTCGACAAGCACAACAATCTCGGGGTGAATCACCCTCAAGGCTCGGTTAACGGATAAGGAAAAATCGATGGGATAATAGACCTTGACGATTTCTTCCGGCAGTTTGCGCTGCAGTTCGCCCATCCCGGTCGTTGTAGTGGTCGAAACAACAATGGCCCAACCGCCGAATCGTTCACCCAACCTTTTAACCAACAGAGCGCAGAGATTGACCTCTCCCACACTGACCGCATGGAACCAAATCACCCGATTCCCGCGAAGGTGCTCGACCACCGTTTTAGAGTAAAACCCGAAACGCTGGCCGAAACCTGACTTCCAGTTGCTCCGACGCCAAAGCCTCAGTCCATAGTAAGGCAACAAGAGAAGGAAAAAGACAGTGAAGACAGTATTGTATAGAAAGCGCATTCCGTCTCTACCGAAACTCCGCACAAATCGATTCTGTGTAAATCAACGAAAGAAGATCAACCAAATCACGGCCACCACCGGAATCATCACCGGAATCGTGAACTTAAAGACATAGCCAAGAAACGTAGGCGCGTGAACCTTCTGTTGATCCGCGATGGACTTGACCATGAAATTGGGCCCATTACCGATGTAAGTGTTCGCTCCAAAGAAAACCGCGGCAACACTGATGGCGATGATGTATTTGTTGAAATCTGAGTTGCCCAGGAGTACCGCCAATTCGATCTGCGAGTCCGTGACCTCGCTGCCTGTGACTTTTAGAATCTGGCCGAGCCCGGCATAGGCATTCTTAATCACTTCAGCATTGGGTCCCGTCACGGTGACCAAACTGGCGCCGTTATCGGCAACGAGTGCCCGGACGCCTTCCATGACCTCCGGCGTGACAAACACACCAACACTGGCACTGAGAAAACTCAGATAGGTCGGTGCGTTGTCCAAGACCCCGGACAGCAAGCCCGTGCCCCAATAGAAGAAGCCCGGAGTCACACCGTCCATCGCCCCGGCACTGGACTGCAACCACGCAAGCGCCGGCATCATCGTGGCAAAGATTCCAATAAACAAGATGGCCACTTCCCTGATGGGTTCAAAGTTGAAATGGTTGGCTTCGTGAATATGACCCTTCGTCGAAAAATAAGACCCCACGGCCGCCGTCGCCATCAAGGCTTCACGAAGAAACTTGGGCGAGGTGATGAAAACCGACACCAGAATCATTCCCAAGAAGAACAAATTCACCGCTCCCTCAAAGTGCCACTCACCCGGCGGTTCAGCTAACTCCTCGCGAACTTCCTTAGGTGCTTTGCGATAGTTAATCACGTCCACCACGTAGAAGATGCCAAGCAAGAGACCGATGCCCGACAGCCACATGGGCCAACAATTCTCCAAAACCCACCAAAAGGGAATCCCTTTCAAATAGCCCAAGAACAGCGGCGGATCACCGATCGGCGTCAAACAGCCGCCCACATTGGAAACAATGAAAATAAAGAAGACGATATGGTGGGCGGTAATGCGATATTTGTTCATTCGGATCCAAGGTCGAATCAACAACATCGACGCCCCGGTCGTGCCCAATACATTGGCGATCACGGCGCCAAACAACAAAAGCATCACATTCGCCAATGGCGTCGCCTCACCCTTAACCTTGATATGGATGCCGCCTGAAACCACAAAGAGCGATCCCATCAAGCAAATGAAACTCACATACTCCTCAGCAGTGTGCTGCACCGTGTGGTAGTCGTGAATACCAAAAAGATAATACGCCAACGTAATACCACCCAAAGCAAAAGTCACTTTCGGGTAATGCTTCTCCCACCAATGAAGAAAAAATAGCGGAGCCAAGGCAATCGTCGCCAAAAGCAACCCAAAGGGGATGATCATCAATGGATTAGGATCGACCGCCACACCAACCATAGCACCGAATAACTAAAGCCTCAATCGAAAACAGGTCAAATACAAACCGTTAAAAGCTCTACAATTGCAGCTACCAATTTGGACTTTGCGCCCAACCTGCAACAAAGATTTGACAATCGAAAGCCAAAACCGGAAAACCTATTTCTACCCAGGTTCAAGGAACAGAATATGCTGATTTATCAGTAATGACGGCGGAACAGCCAGTGCCCAAAAAATCGCTCACCATGGTGGACTGTGGCACCTGTGGGTCGAAGGCATTCATTCCGTCAGATCTCGCGCCACTCGAGTTCACACCGTGCACAAAGTGCGAAGCCGACATCATGATGCCCATGATGCTCCGGCAATTTAAACTGATCCGCCCCATCGCTTCCGGTGGCATGGGTACGGTTTACCGAGCGCTGGACACTAGCCTCAATCGGGAAGTGGCGGTCAAATTAATGAAGGATGAGCTGCTGAACGACGAGGAAGCGGTCGAAAGCTTCTCCGTCGAAGCCCGCGCCTGCGCCTCGCTCAGCCACACCAATATCATTCACATCTATACCTTCGACGAACATCAAGGCAAACGGTATCTGGTCATGGAGATCGCCGACAACGGCTGTCTCGACAGCCTCATCGAAAAGGAAGGCATGGTCACGGAACTCGACATCCTAGATATGGGCATCAAAGTCGCCGCCGCCCTCGACTCGGCCCTGCAGAAGGGCCTCCTCCACCGAGATATCAAACCCAGCAACATTCTCTTCAACCAAGAAGGCGAACCAAAGTTAGTCGACTTCGGTCTCGCCACGAATTCCCTCGAAGATACCAATTACCACGGAACCATTTGGGGCACGCCCTACTACATCGCTCCGGAAAAAGTGAATCGAGAGGCCGAGACATTTCTCTCCGACATGTATAGCCTCGCTGGAACTCTTTATCACGGACTCACCGGGCATGTACCGTTCGAAGCCCCTACCATTGAAGAAGTGGTTGCCGCACAAATCCATACTCCGTTGACACCACCCAACCACGTAGTCCCATCCACCACTCAAAACACGAGTGACGCCATCTATCGCGCCATGGCCAAAGATCCTGCCCATCGCTATCAAAATTACAGCGAATTCATCATGGCCCTCGAAAGCGCTCGAAGCCAACTCCTGATCTCGATGTACAACACCTAGACGTTAGGAACACGCTCCAAAAGATGTCGCAGCCTATGTGAACCAGCTCTGACCTCCCCCCATGCGTCGGTGCTGAAATGAGCAACGAAGTCGATGAATGGTTTTCAAACTTAAGCCACCCACAAAAAGAAACCATGCTCACCATCCGAAGTGTGATACGCAAGGCAGACTCCCTCATGTCCGAATACCTCAAAATGGAAAACACCTGCCTTCACCTACGAAGGGTGATCTAGTTAGCATTCAGCCCAACACAAAAAAATTCGCCAACCTTACGTTCCCCCGTGATGCCGAGATCCCCGGCAGACATCCTTCAGTCGAAGAGGATGCCAAGCTGGTCCGAACGATAATAAAGTTCACGGACATGGATGAAGTCGCGAACAAAAGACCGCACTCGAATCCGTGTTTAAGGCCTGGTGTGACTGGCGGCAAAAGTGACCAACCAGCACCGCTTACGTCCAGAGAACCAGCCTCGGGAGAAAGCGGTGAAGAATCATCGCACTTCAAGACGCCTATCGCGCTAAAAGTCATCTTACCCACCGCCGCTAGGTTCTGGAAAGCGGCGATTTTTTGCCGCTCTGATCTCGTCATGATGGCTGACTTCCCTCTCGAGAGCGCCCGTCTTGGCTCAAACGCTTCACCCTCACATTACCTTGGTAAAACTTGCATAGTGCAGAGTCACAGCTCATATTCGGTTTCGTCATGAGTCGATTTCGAATCGCCACGTTCATTGCCTGCATTTACGCCACATCATTTGCCGCAGCAGGCGATCGCCCCAATATCCTTTGGATCACCAGCGAAGACAACGGCCCCCACTTAGGCTGTTACGGGGACGACTACGCAACCACGCCCCATCTCGATGGCCTCGCGAAACGTGGGATGATCTATCGTAATGCGTGGTCCACCGCCCCCGTCTGCGCTCCAGCCAGAACGACCATTATATCGGGCCTCTACCCACCGGCAACGGGTTCGGAACACATGCGGAGCGAAACCAATCTGCCCACTGGGATGAAGATGTATCCCCAGCACCTTCGGGACGCAGGCTACTACTGCACCAACAACAGCAAGAAGGACTACAACCTGAAGGAACCCGGGCAAGTGTGGGATGAGTCTTCGCGCAAGGCCCATTGGAAGAATCGGAAACCCGGACAGCCGTTCTTCGCGATCTTCAATTTCACGGTCTCCCACGAAAGCCAAATTCGAAGGCGACCTCACGAACCTGTCCATGATCCGGCCAAGGTCCGCGTTCCGGCTTATCACCCGGATACCCCGGAGGTTCGACAAGACTGGGCACAGTACTATGACAAACTGACGGAGATGGACACGATGTCTGGGAAAGTTCTAAAGGAACTGAACGAAGTGGGGCTCGCCGATGACACGATCATTTTTTACTACGGTGATCATGGTTCTGGCATGCCGCGGAGCAAACGTTGGCCTTACAATTCTGGACTCAACATTCCACTGATTGTCTCAGTACCCGAAAAGTTCGAGCACTTAGCCCCCAGTGACTACAGAATCGGAGGCGAAAGCAATCGCTTGGTTGGATTCATTGATTTGGCACCAACGCTTCTCAGCCTGATTGGCCAGCAACCACCGGATGCCTTCCAAGGTCATGCCTTCATGGGCACATTTGAAACCCCAGCACCCGAATACGCCTTTGGATTCCGCGGTCGAATGGACGAGCGTTATGATCTGGTCCGCACCGTGCGCGATGAGAATTTTGTCTACATCCGCCATTTCATGCCGCACAAGATCTACGGCCAGTACATTGACTACATGTTCAAAACCCCCACCACGACGAAATGGCACGAACTTTTTCAGGCGAACCAATTGTCCCCCGCCCAGGCACATTTCTGGCGACGGAAACCCGTCGAGGAACTTTACGACCTCAGAACGGACCGGGATGAGGTGGACAACCTTGCCAAGTCAGACGAGCACAAGCAAGTCGTCCAACGGTTTCGGAAAGCGCTCAGAAAGTTCCAGCTGGAAATTCGTGATGTGGGGTTTCTTCCCGAAGAGGAAATCCATTCCCGGGCCGCAGAATCCTCTCCCTACGAAGTCGGCCACGATCCCAATCGATATCCGCTCAAAGCCATTCGCCGAGTCGCTATGATCGCTTCCAAGCGTGGCAAGAAAGATCTTCCAAAGTTGCGTAAAGCCCTGAAACACCCGGACAGCGCAATCCGATACTGGGGTGTGATGGGCTACATCAATCGGGGCAAACAAGCCGTTCGTGAGGACGCGACAATCCTGCGTGAATCCCTCACGGATAATTCCGCCAGCGTCCGTGTTCTCGCCGCCGAAGCACTCGGGAAATTCGGGAACCGAGCGGATCGGCCAGCGACCCTGAAAGTCCTGATCGATGCCGCAAATCTGAAGCATAACAACGTCTGGGTCGCCATGCTTTCGCTCAACGCCATCGACGAAATGGATCAAAAGGCGATCTCATTGCTCCCCCAAATCCGCGCCCTGCCGACAAAGGATCCTTCCGTGCCACAACGTTATCGCTCCTACGTTCCCAACCTTATCAAAAAGATCGTCGACAATCTCGACTAGGCCTTGCCGAAAAACCTCCCCCACCGAGACATCAAACAAGGCAGCATTCTTTTCAACCAAGAGAGTGGACCAAAGTTAGTCAACTTTCGGCCTCACCAAAAACAGCGTTAAAGACGCCAACTGCCACGGCACCATTTGGGTCCTGTTGCACACTCCGGAAAAGGCACCAGGGCAAGCCTGCTAAGGCCCCTCGCCTTTGGGCGGTTCGTAGCCGAAGGTAGCTTTCTGCCAGGCGCGGTAATCCTCCAGCCAACCTTCCCGAGGAATCAGCATCCGATCACCAGCCTGCATAGCTATTTCGTAGTCGTACATGTAGGCGAAGGGGGGATAATCCCGGTCGGCCATCCCGTCGATCTCAGCGACCAGCCGATCCCGAATCGCCTCCACCTCCTCGTTCGGCAACTCTTCCTTGCCCGGCCACTTTCGAGGCGCTTGGAGATTATAGGCAATGCTTTCGTAGGAACGAAGGGTTTCCAGCCCCCAAGTGGTTTTGCCGTCCACGGGCACGGGTTCGGGCGGATAGACTTCGCCGGTCTCGGGACGCGGCCCCACCCTGGTATAGAGAATCAGGATCGTAACACGATTCCTCGTGGTAATCCCGGAGGTTCCGAAAGATCCCTCCCAACACGTAGGGGTTATCGTGACGGTCGTATTCCTCCAGGGTGCGCTACATCCGCTCGAATTGCCGGCTGAATCGGGCCGGATTCTCGTAGAACCCCTTGAGAAAGCCGTGCACCATCACGAAGATTCCCAGGCGGACGCGGTTTTCGTGATTGGAGATGCCAGATTGCTGCGCAGTCGAGACGCCGGAGCGGTCGCCGAAGAGCATGCGCTTGGCCTTGGCGATGAGTCCTTGCTTGATTTCATCGGCGATGATTTGCGCCGGGTTTGGGAAGCGACGGGCCGACGCCGTCTTCCGCCGCACCCACGCGAACGGAAAACGCTGCCAATAAGGTGAAGGCGATGATGATTCGTAGCCAGTTTTTCCGATTTCGTGAGAGGATTCATTTCGTCATGCCCTTCCAGAGTTGATTGATTACTAGGGTTTGCTCAATGAAGTCTCGGAAGCATAGAGACTTCAGCCCAAGTGTCAATGGAGTCGACTTCGACAGCATCCGTCGAGGCGGACGGGAAAGGCTTCATTATCGCCCTGAAATGGTTAACTCCTTGAAAAGGAGTGGCTTGCCTGGGATTCAGGGCAGTGTCACCGAGGGTGAGCAAGATTTTTTCAGGAACAGAAAGTTTTCACTCGGGAGCGGGATCGTTCCGCCGAAGGAGGCGATTATTTCAGTGAGGAAGGGGATCGTTTCCGTGCGGCAGGCGCGTAAGGGCGAGGCGGCTGTGCGGCCCATCGCAGAAGGGCGCGTTGCCGGAATGTTTCAGGCGCACCGATAAATAGGTGCCTAGTTCCATTTGCTGAATGATGGGAGACTGCTGGGGAATTTCTGGGGTCGATTGGAGTTGCCAGGGTCAATGATTCAGTCAAACTAGTTAAAATGCGGTTCTATCAGCAAAAGGTGAATGATTTTCACCACCTTTTTCCAGCAAACCTTGAAACACAAACGGCCGCCAGACAAGAAACGTTTGCGCCCATTCTCAACCCCGCCCTAGAGTAGGCAAATGGTTCGGCAAGAGGCAGTGCACACCGAGACAATGGCATCGTCGTCCGAAGCCTCGCATCCGCTGCTCAACGCGTTTCGATGGATGCTCACGGCCCGCATGCTCGATGATAAACTTGCGGCCATGTACCGTGCCGGCAAAATCCACGGCAGTGTCTTTCTCGGCAAGGGTCAGGAGGCACTGAGCGTCGCTCTTGGACAAGCCCTCCGCTCCACCGATATCTATGCACCGCTTATCCGCGACAGTGCCGGGCGGCTCGCCTTCGGCGAAACGATCACAGAAGCCCTGAGAGCCTGGCTCGGTTCCCCAAGCGGCCCCATGCAAGCCCGAGACGGGAACGTTCACCGCGGCCGCCCACGAGATGGCTACCTTCCGATGATTAGCCATCTTGGGGCGATGATTTCCGTAGTTGGCGGTATTCTCTTGGCCAAACGAATCCAGGGACAGAGAGAGGTCGTAGGCGGAACGTGCATCGGCGATGGCGGCACCTCAACCGGCGCCTTTCACGAAGCCGTGAACCTAGCGGCCGTCGAACGCTTGCCCTTGGTCATTGTCATCGCGAATAACCACTACGCCTACTCAACACCCGCCGAGAAGCAATTCGCCTGTAAATCTCTGGTCGACAGAGCTATCGGTTACGGCATTGACGGCCATACCGTCGACGGTACCGATCTCATTGCCTGCCACAAAGTCATCGGCGAAGCAATTGAACGCGCTCGTGGAGGAAACGGACCTCAGCTCGTGGTGGCGGAGCTTCTAAGGCTCTGCGGCCACGGGGAACATGACGATGCCCACTATATCGAGGAGCGATTGAAGACCTCACCGGTTGGGCGAGACTGCCTCGCCGTCGCCGAAGAACAGCTCGTGAAAATGAACCTTATTAAACGGTCAAGTGTTCGGGAGCTGAAGGGCACCATTTTCCAGAAAATTGAAGCCGCGGTTCAGGCCGTCGCTAGCGAAGGCGAACCAGACCCGTTTACCCACGATTGGCAGGCCCTGGCGACCCGACGCCTGGCAGACCCTCCCCTGTGAGTTTTCAAGAGAGGACCTTAGCGATCGCCAGATTGACATGTCGATTACCTATCTCAACGCCATTCGCGAGGCCCAACACCATCTGCTGGAGACGGATCCCCGCGTCCTTGTTTACGGTCAGGACGTCGGCAAATTCGGCGGCGCCTTCAAAGCGACCAAGGGACTGGCCAACTTATTTCCGGACCGGGTTCTTGATGCGCCGATCAGTGAGGACGCCATAGTTGGAACGGCCATCGGCGCAGCGATCGAAGGCCTGCGTCCCATCGTGGAGATGCAGTTTGCAGATTTCTCAACGGTTGGTTTCAATCAAATCGTTAACCATGCTGGCGCTTTCTCTTGGCGAACCTCAGTGCCGATCCCAATCACCGTCCGCCTACCAAGCGGCGGCACCTCGGGTGGCGGTCCTTTTCATTCCCAAAGCCTTGAGGCCCTCTACGCCCATTACCCAGGACTCATCGTCATGACTCCGGCCACAGTCGAAGACGCCTACACCATGCTGGTGGACGCCGTGAATATTGATGATCCGGTAGTCTTTTGTGAACACAAGTATCTTTATTATCATCTCAAAGCTGAGGCGCTTCCCACCGAGGCCCTGCCCCCCGAAAAGGCTCGGATCGCACGCGTCGGACGAGACATGACCATCGCGACCTACAGTGCCATGCTCCACGAAGTACTCAAGGCAGCGGATGAACTCGCCACCGAGAATATCGAACTCGAAATCGTTGACCTTCGCACAGTAAAACCCATCGATACGAACACCATTATGGCATCCATCGCCCGAACCGGACGTCTGCTTTGCGTGGCTGAGGCCTGGCCTTGGGGGGGTGTCTCAGCTGAAGTCATCGCCCGGGTCACCGCTGAGGGATTTCATCTCCTCGACGCTCCACCGAGGCGGGTGAACGCCAAAGATACGCCGATTCCTTACCACCCTGATCTTTGGTCCGTTCATCGCCCCACAGCTCAAAGTATTCTCGTTGCCGTCCGGGACCTGATGCGAATCTAGCCTGCCAACCATCGCCTACTGTATGCCAGACATCCCCATCATCATGCCGCAACTTGGTGAGTCGATCTCCGAGGCGACCATCATCGACTTTCTCGTGCAAGAGGGAGACCCTGTTACCATCGACCAGGACATCATCGAAGTCGAGACTAACAAAGCAGCGATGAACGTCACCGCACCCGCGGCCGGGACCATCAAGGAGTTTACCAGCGTCATTGACGAAAGCTACCTCGTGGGAGCTGTTTTGGGTTACATCGAAACAAACGAAACCGCCATCCAGCACAACGACAACAAATCGCGCTCCCCTGACCAATCCCGCACGCTAGAAGCGAAAATCAAGCGGTCCTCAACGTCAAGCACCCCGGCAGTCAAACCGATCGTGGAAAACCTTCCCATTCCCGCCGATGGACTAGGTGTCTCGTACTTGTCACCGCGCCTCAAAGCACGGATGCATGAGCTCGGGCTTCGTAGCGCTGATCTAGCTGGAATCGCCGGTTCCGGGGCCGGTGGTCGCATCACGATTCAGGACTTTGAATCCTTCATCGCCGAACTCAACCAAACCAAACTCAGCCAAGCGTCCTCCATGCGTGTTACCGTCGCCGACGCGATGTGCCGCAGCTGGACCCGACCACTTGCAACTGCGGGGCTCCCGGTGATTCTGGATCCGCTGCTTCGGCACCGCAAGACGCTTGAACTCACACCGGGCCCGGCTCTCTACGTCATTCGGGCGCTCGCCCTCGCCCTGAGCGAAGACAGCACGCCGGCCGGTCGCCTTATCGGACGCAATATCGCCCATCCCGCCTCGATTGATGTGGGTTTCGCTGTCGAGGCCGAAGACGGTGTTTTAGTTCCGGTATTGCGAGAGGCGGATAAACAGTCCCTAGCGGAGATGATCCCGCGTTATCAAGAGATGGTCACTCAAGCACGAGAACGACGCCTCCCAGCAGACGCCACGGGCAAATCAATCGCAACGGTCACCAATTACGGCACCTTTGGGCTGACCTGGGCGACTCCGATTCCTCTCCCCGAACAAACCCTAGTCTTAGGCATGGGGGCCGGACGCAAGCAGCCCGTTTGGGACGAGGCCGCCCAAACATTCGTGCCCCAAACCGAAGCCTTTCTCACGCTCAGTTTCGATCACCGAGCCATCGATGGCGGTCCGGCCAGTCGTTTGCTCTCGCGAATCGGGGAACTCATGGGACAACCGGAAAGGCTGTAGTGACTAACCTTCATCGATAAAGTCTAGGAAAACTCTGATTTAATCCCTGAACTTTGCTGTTTTCGGTGATTTTTCCGGAGAAAACCGAGTTTTCGATTATTAGCCAGTCCAGCCTCTAAGTGGCAATGTGAATGAAAGGTCTATCTCAAAATCCAGTAGCATCGACGGTTCAATCAACCACCCTGCTGATATCCCCGCCAGAGATCAGCAAATGTCGATCGGAGACCATTCAGAGTCGCCGTTTCACAGCGTCGCTGATCCTATAAATCGCGACACACTTTTGATTTGTCGACACTTGCCAATCCAGGCATCCTCTCTCCCTTTATGCGGCGACTGAACGTGGCAATTATCGGCGGCGGAACGGTAGGCTGTGGTGTGTACCAAGCACTCCGCCGCAATAGCGGACTGCTCGTCGCACGGACTGGTACCCATCTCCAAATCAATCATGTCGTCGTCCGTAACCGGCGCAAACAAAGGCCGGTTCGATTCTCCGAGCGTCTGGTCAGCACCGATTGGAAGGCGGCAATCCGCGATCCCAAGACCGACATCGTCGGCGAATTGATCGGCGGAACGACAACGGCAAAAACCATCGTAGAAACCGCCCTTAAGCTTGGCAAACCCGTCGTCACCGCCAACAAGGCCCTCCTGTCCGAGCATGGCGAATCGCTCTTCGCCCTGGCTGCCGAAAACGGAGCCGGTCTCTATTACGAAGCCAGCGTCGCCGGGGGCATTCCGATCATCAAGGTGCTTCGGGAAGGTCTGGTCGGCAATCGGCTCAATTACATCTACGGCATTCTCAACGGAACCTGTAACTACATCCTGACCCGGATGGAAGCCGAAGGTGGCGATTTCGCCGATGTCCTGGCGGACGCTCAGAAAAAAGGCTATGCCGAAGCCAAAGCATCGCTTGATGTGGATGGATTGGATGCGATGCACAAAACGGGTCTGCTAGCTTCCCTCGCCCATGGCTTCTGGGTCTCACCGGACCAAATTCACGTGGACGGGATTCGGCAGATTTCTCAGATGGACATCGAGTTCGCCGGTAAGCTAGGATACAAAATCAAACTCCTCGCGTCCATCTGCCGTCTCTCCACGACAGGATCGCGACATTCGGCCAAAGAGCATCAGATTCAGGTGTCTGTCTGCCCGACACTCATTCCACAATCGCATATCCTCGCCAGTGTCAGCGGCGTTTTCAATGCAATCTACATCAATGGCGATGTCGTGGGCGAAACCCTTTACTACGGACATGGCGCCGGACATGGCGCCACCGCCAGCGCAGTGCTGAGTGACATTGCCGACGCCGCTCTCGATCACATCAATCATCAAACCGTTCGCGTTCGGCCATTCACGCGCCACACCTCAGAAGGCCAGGTGATTCCCTGGGAAGATATCATCAGCGAATACTATATGCGCCTGACAGTCGCGGATAAACCCGGCACCATGGCCAAGATCACCAAAGTGCTCGCCGAAAGCGGCATCGGAATCTCGTCCATCGTTCAACCGGAAGGACACAAAGGCGCCTCAGTGCCGCTGATCCTAATGATCCACGACGCCGCCACCAGTGCGATGCAGAAGGCATTGAATCAAATCAGTCGCTTAAATGTCGTCAAATCTCCCTCGAAGATGATCCGCGTCGAACACTTCCATTAACGATGTCAGCTTCAACCGAGACTTCAGCCCACTGGCAAGGCGTGATTCGACACTACGCGGATTATTTGCCGGTAACGGATGCGACACCCATTGTCTCGTTGTGCGAAGGCAACACGCCGTTGGTGCCAGCTCAGAATTTCGTGGAAGCCATTGGTGGCAAGTTCAAGCTTTACCTAAAATACGAAGGACTCAACCCAACCGCGTCATTCAAGGACCGCGGGATGACCCTGGCGATCAGCAAGGCCTGCGAGAAAGGCGCCGAGGTCGTGGCCTGTGCCAGCACGGGAAACACCTCCGCCTCCGCAGCTGCCTATGCCGCCAAGGCCAATCTCAAATGTATCGTGATCCTACCCCACGGGAACATTGCTATGGGCAAACTCTCCCAATCTCTCATCTACGGTGCCGAGACCATCGCCATCAACGGCAATTTCGATGACGCGCTGCGCATCGTCCGTGAACTCGGTGCCACCGTCCGCGTGGAGGTCGTTAATAGCATCAACCTAGTTCGTATCGAAGGGCAAAAAACAGCCGCCTTTGAAATCTGCGACCAGCTGGGCCAAGCGCCAGACTTTCATTTCCTACCGGTCGGCAACGCTGGTAACATCACGGCCTACTGGCGGGGCTTCAAGGAATTCTTCGATCGCCAACGCACAGATCGAAAACCACGCATGTGCGGCTTTCAAGCCGCCGGGGCCGCCCCGCTCGTAGATGGCCATCCAGTGGAAAACCCCAAAACTGCCGCCACTGCAATACGGATCGGCAACCCCGCCAGCTGGAGTGGAGCGATCCAGGCCGCCAGAGAATCCAAAGGACTGATCGGCAAAGTTACCGACGAGGAGATCCTCCACGCTTACAAGACGATTGCTCAAACCGATGGAATTTTCGCTGAACCAGCTAGTGCGGCACCGTTGGCCGGTCTCATCAAAAACATCCACACCCGCCTCATCCCGGAGGGGAGTGTGATCACGGCCACCATGACCGGGCATGGACTTAAGGATCCCGACCGAGCACTCTTGACCGCCGGTAAAGAACCCACCCTCGTCGATCCGGATACTGCTTCGGTTATCAAAGCAATCGGCATCTAATCCACCCAGCCCGTCGCCTTCCCTCAGCATGGCGCTCATCGTCCAAAAATATGGTGGCAGTTCCGTCGTTAATACCGACCGCATCAAAAACGTTGCTCAACGAGTCGCCGAATACCGCCGTCGCGGCGATCAGGTGATCGTCGTCGTCTCGGCCATGGGAGGCGTTACCGATCGCCTCATCAGTCTGGCACACGATATCATGCCCGTGCCCACGGAACGTGAGATGGACATGCTGCTCGCGACCGGCGAACAGACTACCATCGCCCTCACAGCCATGGCCCTCCACGCCCTCAACATCTCTGCGATCTCACTCACAGGCGCACAAGCCGGGATTGAAACCGATGGCATGCACACCAAGGCCAAAATCAAAAACATCACCCCAAAACAAGTGCACCAAATCCTGGATCAGGGCCACGTTGTGATCGTCGCCGGATTTCAAGGACAGACACGGGAAGGCCACATCACCACCTTGGGACGAGGTGGGTCCGACCTGACCGCCATCGCTATCGCTGCCGCCGTCAAAGCCGACCTTTGCCAGATTTATACCGACGTCGATGGCGTCTACACTACCGACCCGCGGATTGTGCCACATGCCAAGAAACTTGATGAAATTTCCTATGATGAGATGCTTGAACTCGCTAGCTCCGGAGCCAAAGTCATGCAAAGTCGATCCGTCGAATTTGCGAAAAAGTTTAGGGTCACCTTTGAAGTGCGCTCGAGCCTGAATCAAAATCCGGGAACCATTGTGAAAGAAGAAACCGCCAACATGGAACACATCGTCGTCCGTGGCGTCTCCCTCGACAAGCACCAAGCCAAAGCCACCCTGATCGGTGTGCCTGATCGACCGGGCGTCGCCTCGCAAATCTTCAAAGCACTCAACGAAGCCGCCGTAAACGTCGACATGATCGTCCAAAACGTCGGCCACGGCACGAACCCAACGACCGATCTCTCCTTCACAGTGGAGCGCACCGACCTACCTAAATCCCGCGAAGTGATTGACGCGCTTGCCACCGAAGTCGGATTCACCGACATCGTGACCCAAGAAGAAATGGGCAAACTCTCCGTCGTCGGCGTCGGCATGAAGAGTCACTCCGGCATCGCTGCCAAACTCTTTGAAGTCTTGGCTGAAGAAGAAATCAACATCGACATGATCTCCACCAGCGAAATCAAACTCTCCGTGGTGGTCTCTCTCGCCCAAGGCGAACGTGCCCTCAAAGCCGCACACGATGCGTTTATTGGGTGAAACAGCTCACCATCAGGTAGCGGGAGGCTAAGGAAGCACCGTAACGGCGAATGATCCCTCACTCCAAAACCTAGCAGCCTTTCACAAATGCCCTCCACTACATAGCGTCCTACTCGTCATTCGCAAGCCCTGGCGAAAGATGAGAGTGCGACGATTCTTCACCGCTTTTCCCCAAACGAAACAGCACCTTCACCGACGAGTCCTTGGCCTCATCATCCGATCCAGAGAAGGTCTCCTTGCGGCGAACTAGCAACCTTTGCCTTGCGCGTGGCTAATAGAAAACGACCATCACAGCCTAACTTCGGCCAAACGCCTCGTTTCATACGACCCTAATTCGGCCCTTTCTACGATCTCAATTAAGTGCGTAACCACATAACAGCTTGACGGAATCTCGCCCCACCGAAGTTTTCTTTGCTATCGAGACTCACCATATCTAAACGCAAAGCCTTTAACTTCATCCGCTCGCAAATGCCTCCACGCTCCGGCCCCTAAGCCACCCAACCGCACCTCTCCAATTCGAACCCGTCTCAGCCGGACAACTTGGAGATCGAAATAATCCAACAAACGGCGTATCTCCCGATTCTTTCCGCCAATCAACTGAACAGAAAGACGACCTTGAGCAGGATCATCCCGGACAACCCGTAAGTCAACAAACCTAAGCAACTCGCCATCCACCGAGACACCCTCACATAATCGTTTCAAAAACAGCGGGGAGAAACGACCACGAGTATCCACCTCATATTCCTTCCGCACCTCGAACCTCGGATGAGTGATGAAGTGAGTAAATTCACCATCGTTGGTTGCCAACAACAAACCCTCACTAGCCACATCAAGACGTCCGACATTGTGGACCTCTCTCAGCTCGTCCGGAAGAAGCGACAAATATGAAGGAAATTTCTCGGAAGAAACGCGAGAACACACAAAACCCCTGGGCTTATGCAAAGCCAGATAAAGCTTTCTGACACACGGCTTAAGAAATCTGCCTCCAACCTCCACCCGATCACACGGCAGCACCTTGACGCCAAGTTTTGAAGTAACCGCACCGTTCACCCTAACAAGCCCGGAAGTAATCAGGCGCTCAGCACGACGACGCGACGCAAATCCTGATTGAGCAATGAACTTCTGCAGCCGAATTGCCTCCTCCTCGCTCACAGCCAACTAAGCACCAGAGAGAAGAACACAGCCTCATCCCAAGATCAAACCTCAGGCTTGGTTTTCCGCAAACCGAACACACTATCACCCGGCTTCCACAAGCCACGCTTCTTAAGCAGCTCAACCCGCTCAAAACGCTTCAACACACTCCGCTTTGTCCCCAAACCGCTCGGCCCTCTCAAACTTTGATGCTGCGACATAACTTTCAATTTATTACTGCTAAAACTCTACTTCGCACCGGAATCCTTAATCATGCCGCCGACAATGCCAAACCCGACAACTGCCCATTGACAATAGCAAGTAGGATTAAAAGAAGGGATGCGACAAAGAAACCGATGGGAAGTATTTTTTCCACACCCGTGAGTCTCCAATAGCGATTTTTGTTTTTGCCTCTTTCCAATATTTCCCACTCGCACTTGAAAAACGCAAAAACAAGCATTTCCTCCAACTTCTGCAGAGCTTTAAATTTTCCCGCATTTAGCTGACAGTAGGACCGAATAATGAAAAACCACGAAGCACTCAACACCATTCCTAAAACGCCTGCCGCTATCAAAATGCCCTGAACAGAAATCGTCCCCGTTCTATACCTAAGAAAAGCGGCAAGAAAAACAACCATTACTGATAACAGGCTGACATAAAGCCTATTGGCTCCTTCCCTCCTCTGGCTCACCCTGTCGGCAAGCTCAGCGTGGAGC
Source organism: Limisphaerales bacterium (assembly GCA_024761205.1). Lineage (GTDB taxonomy): Bacteria > Verrucomicrobiota > Verrucomicrobiia > Limisphaerales > AAA164-E04 > UBA2970. The sequence continues at coordinate 31,931 of JAMASS010000018.1, read as the reverse complement.
TTGTAGATTTCCAATAGCTCCTGCTTGGTTTCCATCACGCCAACTTTCTGATGGCTGAAACAACGCTCTCCGTATTCCACTTAACAATCTGGTCGGCATTGTCTTTGACAACTGAGGATGTTTTCTCGCTACCCCAAGGTTCTATGGCGATAATTGGTTTTGGTGTATCAAATTCTCTCTTTGCAATTCCGATTTCTTTTTCAATCCACTTGCTGTAAGTTGCGTAGACACCCGCCAATATGAGAACCACACTACAAGGCTGCATTTGCTGAAAAATAGCAGCATACAAGTCCTTGTCGGTTCCATTCGTATGTATTGGATCATCTTTCGGCACGGAATAATCCTTAAACTTAAAGTAACTCCTCTTTTCCAATAAATCTATTAACCTGTCGTATTCGTCGAAATAGGACCAAGAATGGCTGATAAATAAGTTGTAGGTTTTCACCTTGCTATCCTTTACCTGTTCTTGATGTTTAAGTTCAAAGTAGGGTCTTTTGTTGAATCAAAGTCCCCCACTCTTCCATAGCTATCCACTCTTCCATCCACTAATCGAACAAAATAAGCCTCCGTTGCCGACGGATCCCAAAATCCATTCCAAGGGTCCAAAGTATAGCGAAGAAATTCCACTCCATTACCAGGGGCAGCCGTGCTGTCGGGTGATCCTAAAACTGAGATAACCTCTTGCTTGGTCATGCCAATGTTTAAGTGATTCATTTTTTTCGGGGAAGTCATTTTCAAGGCTTTGTCTAAAGCCGCACAACTTGTGAAAAAAAATGCCAACACAACGAGGGCACTCATTTGTGGGATTTTCATAAATAAATTAACAATTCCGTTAATCAAAAAAAAATTGGCGGCTACCTACTCTCACACGGGCTATACCCGCACTACCATCGGCAATGCTGCGTTTGACGGCCGAGTTCGGAATGGGATCGGGTCGGACCACAGCTTTATGGCCACCAAAAATCATTGAGAACGCGCGTTCTCTGAAAACTACACACAGGGCTCGGCAACCAATTCGCCAAGTAAAATCGCTTTAAAAAAAGCGATCAAGCCTCACGACCGATTAGTATCAGTCCGCTGAGCATGTTACCACGCTTACACGCCTGACCTATCAACCCGGTAGTCTGCCGGGGGTCTTAAGGGACTTGCGTCCGGGAAACCTTATCTTGGGATGAGCTTGGCGCTTAGATGCTTTCAGCGCTTATCTCTTCCGCACATAGCTACGCAGCGCTGCTCCTGACGGAACAACTGCCACACCAGAAGTGCGTCATTCTCGGTCCTCTCGTACTAAAGAATGAACCCCTCAAGTTTCCTACGCCCACAGTGGATAAGGACCGAACTGTCTCACGACGTTCTGAACCCAGCTCGCGTACCGCTTTAACCGGCGAACAGCCGGACCCTTGGGACCTTCTCCAGCCCCAGGATGCGATGAGCCGACATCGAGGTGCCAAACCGCGCCGTCGATATGAACTCTTGGGCGCGATCAGCCTGTTATCCCTAGCGTACCTTTTGTCCGTTGAGCGATGGCAATTCCACATTCAACCATCGGATCACTTGGGCCTGCTTTCGCATCTGCTCGACTTGTAGGTCTCACAGTTAAGCACTCTTTTACCCATATGCTCGACGCACGGTTGCCAACCGTGCTGAGAGTACCTTCGCACTCCTCCGTTACTTTTTAGGAGGAAACCGCCCCAGTCAAACTGACCCGCAGGCACTGTCCCCCGCCTGGTTAACAGGATCGGGGTTAGAATTCTAATTATTAAAGAGTGGTATTTCACTGATGACTCCACAGCGACCGAAACCGCTGATTCAACGTCTCCCACCTATGCTACGCATCAAAAACCAAAACCCAATACCAGCTTACAGTAAAGGTGCATAGGGTCTTTCCGTCCTACTGCGGGCAGGCGGCATCTTCACCGCCACTACAATTTCGCCGAGAATCACTCCGAGACAGCGATCCGGTCGTTACACGATTCGTGCAGGTCGGAACTTACCCGACAAGGAATTTCGCTACCTTAGGACCGTTATAGTTACGGCCGACATTCACCGGGACTTTGGCTCCGAGCTTCGCCTCACGGCTAACAAGTCACCTTAATCTTTCGGCATTGGTCACGTGTCACACCCTATACATCATCTTCACGACTTAGCAGAGTGCTGTGTTTTTGTTAAACAGTCGCCAGATCCAATTTACTGTGGCCTACCGAAGTAGGCACCCCTTCTCCCGAAGTTACGGGGCTATTTTGCCGAGTTCCTTAGAGTGATTTCTCTCGCACGCCTTAGTCTATTCGACTCACCCACCTGTGTTGGTTTACGGTACGGGCGACCAGGGGCACTTGTTAACTAGCTTTTCTCGACGGATCGTCCAGTGGTGCGCTTCGACCGAAGCCTAGGCTCTGTCTTTCGATGACTTAGCCACCTTTCTCACCGCGTCACTGCTAACTAACCCCAAGCCGGTGCAGGAATATTGAACTGCTGTCCATCGACTACGCCTTACGGCCTCGCCTTAGGTCCCGACTAACCCTGGGAGGACGAACCTGGCCCAGGAAACCTTGGGTATACGGCGGCCAGAATTCTCATCTGGCTAATCGCTACTCATGTCTGCATTCTCACTAATCAACGCTCCACTTTCCGTTACCGTTGAGCTTCACAGCGTTGATTACGCTCTCCTACCACTTATCAAAAACGAATTCCTGATAAATCCGCAGCTTCGGTATATGGTTTAATCGCCAATCATTTTCGGCGCAACATCGCTCAATGAGTCAGCTATTACGCATTGTTTAAATGATGGCTGCCTCTAAGCCAACATCCTCACTGTCTAAGCAACGTTACATCCTTTCCACTTAACCATATTTAGGCACCTTAGCTGGCGGTCTGGGATGTTTCCCTCACGCCGGCGAAGCTTATCCCTCGCCGACTGACTGCCGGAATAATGAGATCCAAGGCATTCGGAGTTTGATTGGTTTTGGTACCCGGGTATGGGCCCTAGTCCATTCAGTGCTCTATCTCCTCGGAGTACTAATCCGACGCTAGCCCTCAAGCTATTTCGGAGAGAACCAGCTATTACGGGGTTTGATTAGTCTTTCGCTCCTACTCACAAGTCATCCGAGCATTTTTCAACATACACCGGTTCGGTCCTTCACTGCGTGTTACCGCAGTTTCAACCTGCTCATGAGTAGATCACCTCCGCTTCGGGTCTATTGCCTGCCACTCAACGCGCATTTCACACTCGCTTTCGCTTCGCCTCCATTTCAGAGAAACTTAGGCTTGCCACAGACAATAACTCGCAGACTCATTATGCAAAAGGCACGCCGTCACTTGACCGAAATCAAGCTCCGACACTTTGTATGCAATTGGCTTCAGGTACTATTTCACTCCCCTACAGGGGTTCTTTTCACCTTTCCCTCACGGTACTAGTCCACTATCGGTTGCCAAGGAGTATTTAGCCTTATCCAGTGGTCTGGACAGATTCATGCAGAGTTTCACGTGTTCCGCATTACTTGGGATACCCCTAGAGCCACTCCGACTTCGCGCACCCGACTGTCACAGTCTCTGGTTGTTCTTTCCATAACATTACGCTCGCCTTTGTGGTCCCTTATCAAGGTCCCGCAACCCCAGAGAAACAAGTTTCTCTGGTTTGGGCTCCTCCGCTTTCGCTCGCCACTACTTACGGAATCATTTCATTTTCTTTTCCTGGAGTTACTGAGATGTTTCACTTCACCCCGTATCGCCTCTACAGACTATGCATTCATCTGCAGATGACTGCCTTTGAGGGGCAGCCAGGTTATCCTATTCGGAAATCCACGGGTCAAAGCCTGCTTGTGGCTAGCCGTGGCTTATCGCAACTTGCTACGTCCTTCATCGCCTCTTGGCACCAAGGCATCCACCAATTGCACTTAGTAGCTTGATCACAAAGTTACCTACTCACGCCCTTGCGAACGATCGTAGAACTCAGCGAATTATAGTCGCCAATTTGGTTTAATTTACCCTATGTGTAGTTTTCAAAGAACAAGCTAAGTTCTCACCTAGCAAAATCATGGTGGGCCTGACTGGACTCGAACCAGTGACCCCACGCTTATCAAGCGTGTGCTCTAACCACCTGAGCTACAGGCCCAACAACACCCGGCTCTAAGTCAAGATTATCTCAGTACCCTAGCTTGGTGGAGCTGAGGAGATTCGAACTCCTGACATTCTACTTGCAAAGCAGATGCTCTTCCAACTGAGCTACAGCCCCACTCTAAATTCAAAACCCGGTAGTGAGTAATGCAAAGCCAATGTCAATTTCAGGCTCTTGAAAGCTGAATTGTGCGATAAGTGAAACCTTAATGGATACTGCCCGTAGGCAAGCTCCTGTTTATCTCCTTAGAAAGGAGGTGATCCAGCCACAGGTTCCCCTACGGCTACCTTGTTACGACTTCATCCCAATCACCAGCCATTCCTTCGGCACCTGCCTCCCTCTACGGGTTAGCTCAGCGACTTCGGGTACAACCGGCTTTCATGATGTGACGGGCGGTGTGTACAAGGCCTGGGAACGTATTCACGGCGCCGTAGCTGATGCGCCATTACTAGCGATTCCGGCTTCATGTAGTCGAGTTGCAGACTACAATCCGAACTAGGCCTAATTTTATGGATTTACTCCACTTTACAGTATTGCTTCCCATTGTATCAGGCATTGTAGTACGTGTGCAGCCCTGGCCATAAGGGCCATACTGACTTGACGTCATCCCCACCTTCCTCCTCGTTTAAGCGAGGCAGTCTGTCCAGAGTGCTCCGAACTCTCGTTCAGGTGGCAACAGGACACAAGGGTTGCGCTCGTTGCGGGACTTAACCCAACATCTCACGACACGAGCTGACGACAGCCATGCAGCACCTGTGCAAGTTCCTATTGCTAGGTCATCGCCCTTTCAGACTTTTACCACTTGCATGTCAAGGCCAGGTAAGGTTCTTCGCGTTGCATCGAATTAAGCCACATACTCCACCGCTTGTGCAGGCCCCCGTCAATTTCTTTGAGTTTTAATCTTGCGACCGTACTCCCCAGGCGGCACACTTAACACGTTAGCTACGCCACAGACGGAGTTTCCTATTGCTAGGTAATCCGCCCATAGCAAGTGTGCATCGTTTACGGCTAGGACTACCAGGGTATCTAATCCTGTTTGCTACCCTAGCTTTCGTACCTCAGTGTCAGGTATCGTCCAGAGATTCGCCTTCGCTACTGATGTTCCTCTCGATATCTACGCATTTCACTGCTACACCGAGAATTCCAATCCCCCCTCCGACCCTCTAGCCAAGCAGTTTTCAATGCAATTTCTGAGTTGAGCTCAGAGCTTTCACATCGAACTTACCTAGCCACCTACGCACTCTTTACGCCCAGTGAATCCGAACAACGCTTGAGACCTCTGTATTACCGCGGCTGCTGGCACAGAGTTAGCCGTCTCTTCCTCTTTTGCTACTATCAGCTTCCGAAATTTTACTCCGAAAAGGTTTGTTCACAAATGACAGGGGTTTACGGGCCGAAGCCCTTCATCCCCCACGCGACGTCGCACCATCAGGGTTTCCCCCATTGTGAATGATTCTCGACTGCTGCCACCCGTAGGTGTCTGGACCGTGTCTCAGTTCCAGTGTGGCCGACCATCCTCTCAGACCAGCTACCCGTCTTCGCCTTGGTGAGCTATTACCTCACCAACAAGCTGATAGGACGCGGGCTCATCATAATGCGCTAGGCCTTACAGTCCCCAGCTTTGAACCTCTCAAGATACCCAAGAGATTCATATTAGGTATTAGCTTACCTTTCGGCAAATTATTCCCAACATCACGGCAGATTACCCACGTGTTACGCACCCTTTCGCCACTACAACCAAACAATATTGCTACTGTTTAGTCACCGTTCGACTTGCATGTCTCATCCACGTCGCCAGCGTTCGTTCTGAGCCAGAATCAAACTCTCCGTTATATCTTTACGTTAGTTTGAATTCTGTTTGGACCTCGCGACCCAAACGGTATCTAATTAAAACTTCCTTAGCACCCCAACTAACTCAGGGCACATCGAAAGAGGCTCTAACTTATCGCACAATTCAAATTTCAAAGAACCCCGCGTTTTTCCACGCCAAACTCTTTTATATTAAAGGCTAAAAACCCCAAAGGTCCGTTTCATCCTAAATGAAATGGCAATTTACTAGCCTCCGTAACAGACCCAAATTAATTTCGCGACCCGTTGTATGTCAAAGCTTAATCTCAGAAGTTTTATTCACAACCTCAATCAGCTGGACGAAACAATAATTGATTCCAGAATCTGTGCAAGGGGTTTTTCTAACTTTTTTTCCATGACCCTCAAACAGCCAATCTGATCGGCATCCGGGCCCAAGTATGGAAGCTCCACCGGTTCACAATCAACAAACATTGACGACACCAGTTCGACGTTACGACTCGCTGAAGCATCTGGCGTCCCAACCCCCATCAGAACCAACTGCCCAATCGATCCCGTCACCTCCCGCAGACGATACTGCGTCAAGGCGACCTCGTTGATCATCCCTAGTCGATTCTGCCCGACAACCACTGCTCGACTATTTGTTTCTGTAATCAGATTGCTGACCGCAAATCCCGTTGCCAACGGCACTTCAAGGCCTCCAATCCCCTCAACCAGGAGTATCTCCGCATCTTTCGAAATTGTCTCAATCGCTTCGACAGCTTTCTTGAATCCAAGTGCCGATGCCTCGGCATCCAATGCAGCCAACGGCGCCAGCGGTTCGTGACAGAATACCGGCGTCACGACTTCCACGCTCAATTCATGATCGTTAACCGCCGCGAGCAGTTCTGTGTCGTGCCGGCTACCAGAACAATACGGTTTGATCGCCAACGCCCGAATACCCCTGCGGCGCAAATGAAGAGTTATTAAGGCTGCCAGCGTGGTTTTCCCCACGCCGGTGCCAGTGCCCGTAATGAATAGAGGAACTCGGGTCACGATACGTCCAAACGTGGTTCAGCAAGAAATCCAAATCTTATATTGGATAAAAATTGATCACCAAAACATCCCTAGAACCCCGCCGCACCAAGGTCGCCAAGTAGGTCTTAGTGTGGTCGCCTAACCGGGTTTCGATCTCAACTTCAAACATGCTGCTTCGCACCGTGCAGAATCGATTCAGAATCGTAATCAGCTCCGGCACCATTCCTGGGACGACGCCAAGATCTTGGATACGAATGAACGGCAGATCATCTTCCGTACTGTCCAATCCATCAAATCCCCTTCGCGTTTGAACAATATCCCGGGCAAGATTCAAACCCAAGCCAGGGATCAGACTCAACACAGCGACGGACGCTGTGTTGACATTGACTCGAGGCCCCCCAATAGGAGTGAACAAATCTCGCAACCCCATGTTTCCCAATTCGCCGATCCCCACACCTGAAATATCCGGAGGCGCACCATCACCGGGTCCAGGTCCAGCGCCTAGTCCATAATACAGACTAGGCTCAATGCCCCGGATCAACAGCAGTTCCGAGATGTGATCAATAGGCCCACTCTTTGCCCGATAGGGTGGGAACGGCGGGTTTGGTTCCGCCAAATACGCCTCGCCATCCGCACCATTGAGCCTAGGATTAGGATCCGGATCCATCCAGTCCAAAATCGAATCGACGATGACATCCGCCGCAAAGGGATCGACCCCCATCACTTGCATGGTATGCTGCAGCAACGGCTCATCGGCAATATTGATATTGATCTTCCGTTCGAGGTCACGGATCCGAACGTTAATCATTCCCTCACCAAGTGGCACGTCAGTGAGTGAAATCGCCATCAACACCTCGTTGGTACCCAAAGGCCCTCCGGCCCACATCTGACTCAACGCATCAAACTGTCCCTCCACCGGAATCTGCATCTTTTCCACCAAAACAAAACTCGCGAGCTCGATCCCTGAACGACCGAGCCACTCCATATCCGGATCTCTGGTTGTGTTGCCCGCCAAACACATCTCCACTTTCATCGAGAACGCAAAGCTGGCTGCCAGCACACCAAAGGCCAAAATCACCACCATCACCATCACCAAGGCGATGGCTCGTCGTTGATGATTCTTGCCTGCTCGGATTCTCATTTGATCACTTTCCTAACGGCTTTGCAACCGCCGCGTATTGGCCGCCGACTCTCCTTGCGCCAACGGCGCCCCATCAACGGCAGGCCGTTGCCACCTTTCCCGCACGGTTGCCGCTGGAACATGCACGATTCTTCGAATAACCTCATCCTCGGGTACCGCTTGTTGACCCGGAGCCAGAATCCCCAGGGAATAGCGAATCATCGAGGGAAATTGGTTGGTGTAACTCCACTCCGGAGCCCAATCGTTCAACTGAACATCCCAAAATTCCAATGCAAAGATCCCGATATTTTCAGCGAGGACTAACGGATACGGCTCCTGCCCCTCCTCCAATGGCGCAAGCAACGGATGTTGCCGCATCATGAGCTGGTTCACTTGATTGGAATGCTCCACGGTAAAGGTCACACGGCGCAGCGGTTGATCATAAAACAAACCACTACCCAGAAACGAATCCGACAACCGACTGACCAAACTGAAGGCCGCAAATTCCGACTCGGTGTCAGTCAAAAACGAATAGTAGGGAAGATTCAACTCGAAGATGACAGCCGACTTAATCGATTCCTCAATCGACCGCGTCGTCACTCTGAGTCGATGCGCCTCGATCGCCGCGTCCAAGCCCACCTGAGAACTCCGCAGAATGGCACTCCAACTCGCATAAATAGCCGCAATCAACCCCGAGAGAATCCCAATGGCCAACATGATCTCCAAGAGCGTGAAGGCGTGCGTCTGAACTGAAGCCCGAATTCTCATCGTCGCAATCGACGTGCTCGCGCATTTCCCGCCGGCCGCCACATGAGCATACTGTTTCGGGCTTCCTTGAGCCGCCCTTCGTGCCGCCAATAGATCACATAATCCACCTGAAACAGTCCGTTGGTTGCATATTCCGTAATCATCCCATCGCAAGTAAAACCAGGATTCGATTCTTCAAAGACGGTCTTGATCTCAATCGGCAACGGGCCTTCCTCCAGCATATTCGTCATCGCAATCAACGACGGCAATGTCCCTGTATCCACATCCAACGTCTGTAACGTTCGCGCCGTCCGTAGCTGTTGTGCTGTCAGCTGAAGAATGACAATGATAAATGTGAAGAAGATCCCAATCGCTATCATGACCTCCAGCATGCTAAACGCACGCTCCGGCACCTTGGATAGAATCGGACATGAAATCTTCATCGATAATCATCCAAATCCTCCATCGAGGCGATGGCAGTGATGGGGTCCAACGACACCTTGCGCCAATCATCATCTACCCGCAGCACGATGGTGAATTCATCGCTGATCCCGTTGGGATAAAACCGAACAATGCCCTCTGGAAACTGCATTTGATCGATAAAATTAACGTCGAGCAATTCCACCGCCACATCATCCTCTAGCACCCTCCGAAAGCTTGCCAACTTTCCTTTAGGTGCCTTCCCCAACGAATTCACCCCAACAGTCTCCCCGCCAGATTGACGCAATAGCCGTGGCCCCTGAGCTTTACGAACGGTCATCATTCCGTCCTCCGCTTGAATCACAAACTCCGCTGGTCCCCCAGTCAAAATCGCATACGCTCGCGCCTGCTTGCAGCCTTCCATAAGATCCGATACTGCTCTGTTGATTCCTTGCTTCTCGATCGTCTGCAGCATATTGGGCAGGCCCCAGCCGAGCACCAACAGAGTAATCGACACCACCAGCATCAACTCAATGAGGGTAAACCCTCCTTCTCTGAAAACCCGGAACCTCATCCGCGTCCGATCGAAGAAGTAATTTGAAACATTGCGGACAAGATACTAAACAGCAACCCACCCACACCGACAGCCATCAAAATCACCATCGCCGGATCAATAAGATCCTCCATCACACGCAGCGCGATGGTCAACTCATTCTCATAGGTTTCCGCTACGCTCTGGAGCGAGCCCGGCACCTCACCCGTCTCCTCACCGATCTTAATCAGGTCGATCATTAACTGCGGAAACACCTGACTCCTCGCCAACGGTTGCGCAATTGTCTTGCCGTCCGTGACACCCTCCCGAGTTCGCTCAATCGCTTCACGCAAAATGACATTCGGAATGATCTTCTCCATAATCTTCAAGGCTGTCAGCACCGGAACCCCGTTGTGCAACAACGTGGACAAGGTGCGTGCGAACTGCCCGAAGAGATTCAGCTTCATCACCTTCCCCAACACTGGCAATGAAATCTTCCATTTGTCGATACTCCGCCGCCCGGATTCCGTCGCTGCGAATCGTTTATAGAATACGACTAACAACACGCCCACCAACGGCAACAGCCACCAATAACTAGCGAAAAGATTGCTGCCCGAAATCAACATCTGGGTCGACGCCGGCAGCGGAATATTCATATCAGTAAAAATGGAGGTAAACCTCGGCAAGATCACCGTCATGAACAGCACGATGATCGACACTCCAACACCTACAACGATCACCGGGTAAATCAGCGCCGAAACAAACTTCTGCTGCACCTCCGCAAATCGCTCAAAGTGGGCCGCCAGGCGACGCAAGACCTCCTCCAAAGCCCCGCTCTGCTCTCCAGCTCGAACCATCTGGACATACAGGTCGGAAAAAATGCGCGACTGTTTGCTCATAGAGTCGGAAAGACTCTTCCCCTCCATCACATCCTGCCGCAGCTGCTTGCTCACCTCCCGTGAAATCCCCTTCGACTCCAAATGGCTCATGCTATTCAGAGCCATGGCAAGCGGCATCCCCGAACGCAACAGATTCGCCATCTGTTGGGTATAGGTCGCCAATTCCTGCAGCTTCGGCCTCCGCTTGCGATTCATCAAATCACGCAAAAACGGCGGCAAGGAACCTGCCCGATCACCCCCTGCCGGCTTGCCAGCGGCACCCTTGCCGCCCTTCCCTCCCTTGACCGCCTCCAATGTGACCGGCAACAACCCTAGCCGTTCGATCTGTATCAGAGCGGCTCCCCGATCATTCACATCGAGCATTCCTTGAACCAATTCACCCGACCGCCGCCGGGCCTTATAAGCAAACTGCGCCATCGCTATCTACCAACCTATTGAACAACCAGATAACAGAAAAGTTTCGACCCGCACACCGCAACGGCATCAACAAAAGACTTATTGGCTGCTTGGCACATTCCGCTTGGCACTTGGGACTACTGTTTCATTGAGGCTCCCCCTCCGGTAACCCAATAAGTCCAGAGTCACATACTGAAAACCAATCTTCAGTAAAGCGGGCCCCACATTCTCCGCAAACTCACGCTCAACGAACTGCGACCATTCCCCTCGAGGCACCTCCACTCTCGCCAGAAATCCCTGCCCTAACTCATGCAACCGCACCCGAAGATCTCGAATCCCCAACCTTCGAACAGCAGCTTCTCCAGCCTCAATCAACCTCAGCTTCTCCAGCGTCACCCGCTCCCCATACGGAACCCTGGAACTCAAGCACGGTTGCGCAGGCTTTTCCGCCGTCGGCAATCCCATCGCCCGACTCAGACGACGGATTTCGTCCTTGGTCAATCCCGCCTCACGCAGCGGTGCCCGAATGGCAAACTCATCAGCAGCCACTCGCCCTGGACGATAGTCTCTCGAATCACTGGCATTCTCACCATAGACAACTGTCGCAAATCCCCACTGCTTGGCAAACGGAACTAGCTTCTGGAACAACGCTGATTTGCAGTGATAGCAGCGAGTTGCAGGATTGGAGAGATATTCCTCATCCTCAAACTCTTCGGTCAACACCACCTCCAACCGAAAACCAAACCCCTTAGCAATCGCCTGCGCCTCAGCCAATTCATGACGCGGAAGACTCGGCGAATCTGCGATGACTGCCAAGGCGCGTCTGCCCAATTCCTGGTGCGCCACCACTGCCAAAAACACCGAATCCACCCCACCCGAATACGCAACCACGCACGATTCAAGGGAACGAAGCAGTGATTTAATCCGTTCCAGCTTCTCGTTAGTCACCGTCGCCACCGTGCCACAGCGCACGGGCCCTGTCTAGTCTCATGACAAAATCGGCATCTTCCGAGTCAAGACACAAAAAAGGCTCGCAACGCGAGCTCTGCTTAAACACGAATCACTGTGCTTGAGCAGCAAGGGGCATCAAAACCGATAAAGGGCACCGAGATTTAACAGAAACGATTCGCCAAGATCCAACTTGACCCTCATACCATTCGCCCTCAACTCAATTGAGTCCAAATATCGATAACGGATCGTCGAAAACAAGCCCCATCGCTCGGAAAAACGATAAGCCCATCCAAACCCGACACTCACGCCGACAACTGTTTCGGCCTTGCCGGTGACGTTACCCAGAGAATTTGCCGCGCCTGAAATTGTGATGGTCGAATCGAACGAGTAATCACTGTTTCCAATATCAATATTCAACCCGACGTCCGCAAGCACCGAAAATTTCCTGGAAAGCGACACCTCCAGATAAAGCCCACCGCAAACAGCATTAGGTCCGTATCCAAATCGCGCCACCCCGCTACCGTCACCCCGGAGGAAACGGTCTGAGTGCTTGTGGCCGGAGCGTTCAACGGCAAAACGGACTAGCTGCCAACAGGAGCAGATTCGGTACCGGCATAGGGTGCCGTATGAGGAGGGCTCCTCGAACGTATCCGTCCTTTGCCCAATGTCGGACATGACCCTCGCCAAGCTTCGGATGCCGATTTAGTGATGGGAAAAACCCTCCCGACAATCCCCATCGCACGGATTTCTCGAAATCCGATGCCGTCATATCATATACATCCCGAAGAAACTGAATCCTCCCGCCAAGCTGTCCGACTCCTTCACCCGACCATTGAGACGAGACTGTCGGACACCGACAAAGCAAGCGTGCAGTTTCCCACGTCGTATTGGATGGTCCCAATCCTGAGTCCGCGGCTGAGGTGGCGACACCGGCTGATTCCCCGGACCCGAAAACTTCGCGTTCACACCAAAGAGCATATCGCCCGTCACACCAACCCCCAGCGAACCCAAAGCTCTTGCGCCCTGATAGCCTCGCCCATTGCCTTGGCCTCCGAATCGCGCCTCTCCTCGGGATCATCCTCCGCAGTAAAAACCCCATGCGCCGCCAACCCTTCAGCGAGAGTACATGTCAATAATAATACGTGGCCTCTTGCCATCGTTTTTTCCGGGACCTATTAACTTGACTAGAGGGGGGGGTCAAGGGGAGATTTAGGGGCATGGATGGTAGAGATTTCTGATGTTGGGGATAAGCCCACGGTGCTGAGTGCGTTTCAATTTTTCCGATTGTTCCCGGATGAACGGGCAGCGGAGGCTCATGTGGAAAACAATCGGTGGCAAGGGAAGGTGACTTGCCCTCATTGCGAATCTGAGCGGACATCAAGGGTGAAAAGCCGCAAGCCAATGCCGTGGCGTTGTCGCAAATGCGAAAAATACTTCAGCGTTCGGACAGAGACCATCATGGCTCGGAGTCACATTCCCATTTTGAAATGGTTGACAGCATCCTATCTTCTGGTAACTTGGAGAAAAGGCATTTCAAGCATTCAGTTGTCAAAATGTCTGGGTATATCACAAACATCTGCTTGGTTTCTAGCGCATAGGATCAGATTGTCTTTTGCAGTGGGAGACATGTTGCTGGGACCCGAGGTGGAGATTGACGAGACCTATATGGGCGGCAAAGAAAAGAACAAACACGCTCGCCAAAAAGCAAGGGAAGGCAGAGGTCCGGTAGGGAAAACTGCCGTCTTGGGAATGCGCGAGCGAGGAGGAAAGGTCAAGGCTTTCCCCGTCCCGAACACCAGCAAGGAGTATTTGCAGCGGCTCATCAAGAAGCACGTCCGTCCGGGTTCCACGATTTACACCGATGAACACCGATCCTATCAAGGATTGGCAAATGCAGGTTACAACCATGAATCGGTGAATCACAAGCAAGGTGAATACGTCCGTGGAGCAGCCCATACCAACTCCCTTGAATCCTTCTGGGCGGTGCTCAAACGAGCATATCATGGCACCTATCATTGGTTTAGCCCGAAGCATATGGCCAGTTATGTGAGAGAATTTACCGGGCGGTTGAATCTGGGAGAAGACACCATGTCTATTACGAATACATTGCTGCAAGGGATGATCGGAAAGCAGCTCACTTGGAAGCAATTGACTCAACCGGCTTTACAACTCAACCATGAAGACTACACAAAAGACAGATCAGGAACAGCAGGACAACCCACTCTATGGCAGGTTCAATATGTCGTGAAATCCCTCACGAACAAATGGCCCGGTAAAATCCCGCCGCCGCCGCCCATGCCTCGCAAGGAACGGGGCAAATCTGACCAGGACGAACCCGTGTTTCTCAAGGGCATCGCACCCTGGTTGAAGGATTAGATTAAAAACCTGGAACTTTCAGTCACTGGCGAGTTTCATCTAATGAACTATCATAAATTAAAAATAAAAGGAGACAACGATGAGCGACATCAAATCAGCGGAATTGATTGAAGATCAGATTTTGTGGCTGCGAAAAGATGTTGGCACGACGCCAATGCACCTCGTCAAGCTAGTCTATATTGCCCATGGTTGGATGTTAGGGCGGTATGATTGCTCTTTGATCTGTGAAGATGTTGAAGCATGGACATACGGCCCTGTTATTCCGAGCACATATCATCGCTACAAATCATTCGGAGGAGATGAGATAACGAGCAATCCGGTTGACCAAACCAAGGATTTCACAAAGGAACAATCCGAACATATTCAGGAGGTTGTCAATGCTTACCAAGGGTATAGTGCAATTACGCTGTCCGCTATTACCCATCAGCCCGGAACACCCTGGGATATCGCTCGCCGAGAATTCGGAACCGGCTGCATTATCCCCAATGATGTCATTAAGCGATACTATAAAAAATTAGCTGATGAAGGGCCCAAGAAATCAAAATGACACCTCCCATCACCCCGGAGAATCCGAATGTTGCACACATCCAAGCTTTAATGGAACACCAACGTTTCCTGATTAGCAAGCTAATTGATGAAAATATTCCAAGCCGTCTAGCAAAAATAGAAGGTCTAGTAGAAAAAGACCATTACGCCACGCCAGGGCAACTTGAAAAAAGGATAAGTGATACATTCTGGAAGCTATGTATTGTGGGACTTATTGGGCTAGGACTGTTGATAGCCAAAGATATCTTTGTGAAACAAGACACCATCCATGCCCCTGAAACTACCCTTGACATCCCCCTCTAGTCAAGTGTTTTAACCTATGGAACGGATTTTCAGTAAGGAGGGGATATCACCTTTTGATGAGGTGAAATGGGAGAGACGGACGGCGGAGATCAAGGACGCCGAGGGGAATGTCATCTTCAAACAGGATAACGTGTATGCACCCAAGTCATGGTCCGTGCTGGCTACGAACGTGGTGGCTTCCAAGTACTTCTATGGTGAACTCGGTGCAGATGAGCGTGAGAACTCGGTGCAGCACCTGATCAAACGTGTGTGCCGTACGATTACTGATTGGGGCAGCAAGGACGGTTATTTCAAAGATGAGGATTTTTTGGTTTTCCAGGATGAATTGGAGTGGTTGTGTCTGAATCAATATGCCTCGTTCAATTCTCCGGTGTGGTTCAATGTGGGTGTGCATGAGTTTTATGATGCCGGTAAGAATTCAGGGATCGGTAATTGGGCGGTTAATCGGGAGACATGGAAAGCTGAGAGGTGCTCCACGCAATATGAACGTCCTCAGTGCAGCGCCTGTTTTATCCAGTCGGTGGAGGATAATATGGAGTCGATCATGGACTTGGCACGGAGTGAGGCCATGTTGTTCAAGCACGGGTCCGGCACGGGGACGGATTTGACGACTATCCGGTCGAGCAGGGAGAAGTTGAGCGGCGGGGGAAAACCGTCAGGGCCATTATCTTTTCTGAAGGTCTACGATCAGGTGGCGAATGTGGTGAAGTCCGGAGGGAAGACTCGGCGTGCAGCCAAGATGAATACGCTGCGGGATTGGCACGGGGATATTGAGGAATTTATCGAGGCTAAGCAGTTGGAGGAAAAGAAGGCGTGGGCTTTGATTGATAAGGGCTATGACGGTTCTTACAACGGGACTGCTTATGGCAGTGTGATGTACCAGAACGAGAATCTCTCGGTGCGCGTGAGCGATGAGTTTATGCAGGCTGCCCGAGATAAGAAGGAATGGTGGACGAGGGGAGTCACAGGGGGTTGTCTGGAGCAGAAGGATGCCGCAACGCTGCTCCGCAAGATCGCCGAAGGCACCTGGTTGTGCGGCGACCCCGGGTTACAATTCGACAAGACCATTCAGAAATGGCACACATGCAAGGCCACGGACGACATTCACTCCACGAATCCTTGTTCGGAGTTCGTCTTTCTGAATGACACGGCTTGTAACTTGGCTTCGTTGAACCTAATGAAGTTCATGAAAGAAGATTCTCTCTTCGACGTGGACAGGTTTCAGGCAGCGGTGCGGATTCTCATCACGGCGCAGGATATTCTGGTGGATAACGCTAGTTATCCTACGGCGAAGATTGCCGAGAACTCTCACCGGTTCCGGCCGCTCGGTCTTGGCTACGCTAATCTAGGTGCGCTACTGATGCACTACGGATTGCCTTATGATTCGCCGGAGGCAAGGGAGTTCTCGGGATGTATCACCTCACTGATGACGGGCACGGCTTATGAACAGTCAGCGGTATTAGCACAGAAATTAGGGGCGTTCAAAGGTTTCTATGATAAAGGACTGAGGACTAACGGAGAGGCTATGCTGGAGGTGATCGACTTGCACATGGCTCACAGGAACTGGTTGAAGGAGTCTAAAAGCTTCAGCAATCTCAAGGAAAGGGCAGACTTGATCTGGACCAATGCCAGGGCATTGGGAGAGTCTCACGGGTTTCGTAATTCGCAGGTGACGGTGATCGCGCCCACGGGAACGATTGCGTTCATGATGGATTGCGATACGACAGGGATCGAGCCGGATATTGCGCTGGTGAAGTATAAGTTGCTGGCCGGAGGCGGGACGCTCAAGATCGTCAATCAGACGGTGCCTAAGGCGTTGAAAAGATTCGGTTACCTGCATGAGGATATTGAAAAGATCGTAGGGTATATCGAGGAGCACGACACTATCGAAGGGTGTCCCGAACTGAAATCCGAGCATTTGCCAGTCTTTGATTGTGCGTTCAGACCGGCAAAGGGGAAGCGCAGTATTCATTATATGGGGCATCTGAATATGATGGCGGCGGTGCAGCCGTTCATCAGCGGGGCAATCTCAAAGACGGTGAATATGCCGAAGGAGTCCACGGTCAAGGAAATAGAGGACGCTTACGTGAAGGCGTGGGAGCAGGAGCTAAAGTGCGTGGCCATCTATCGCGACGGATCGAAACGGTCGCAGCCTCTGAGCACGTCAGAGGATGATGACGCGCCGGTGCTTCAGCGCAGAAGATTGCCGGACACTCGGAAGGCTAAGACGCACAAGTTCGATGTGGCCGGGCACGAAGGGTATCTGACGGTGGGGTTGTTCGAGGATGGTTCGCCCGGTGAGTTGTTTGTGACGATGGCGAAGGAGGGGTCAACTATCGGGGGGTTGATGGATACTATTGGGACTCTCACGAGTATGGCCCTCCAGTATGGCGTCCCTCTGCCCGTCCTGGCCAAGAAATTCGCGCACCAGCGTTTTGAGCCGTCCGGATTCACGAAGAATCCGGCTATCCGTAATGCTTCGTCGATCACGGATTATGTGTTCCGTTGGCTGGATAATGAGTTCGGTGATGATGCACAGGATGAGGATCCGAAATTGGCGCAGGCTGAACTAACCATGCCAGGCCTTGAGGAGGAAGTAAAAAAAAAACTAACCGGACGGTGACCGATCTCCCCTTGGCTGAGGAGACCGAGATCATTCAGAAGAGCGATGCGACTCGCCCCGTCACGGTGACGCAAGTGCATAGGCACGGATCCGAGCCCATCGAATCGTTAAGCAATGTCATCGCACACTTTCAGCAAGATGCGCCGCCTTGTCCGAATTGCGGGTCGCTCACGGTGAGAAGCGGGGCTTGCCACAAATGCCTGAATTGTGGTGAGAGTTTAGGGTGTTCCTAAGCGGGATTGTTGACGGGTGAAAGAAAAGTCGGGATCATTTCTGATCTCAACTTTTTGATTTTGGAGCAGGGCGGTAGTCAAGGGAAAAGCGGCGAGAGATCGCCGCTTTTCCCTTGTGATCTCAAAACCTTCCTATTTCTCTACACTTTCGAGTAAACATCTCCGCCGGCTTCCATGAATTCCTTGGACTTTTCCGCCATGCCGGCTTCCAGGGCCTTCTCGGCGGTGATGCCGCGTTCTTGAGCAAATCGCCGAACGTCTTCCGTGATCTTCATTGAACAGAAGTGGGGTCCGCACATACTGCAGAAATGAGCGCTCTTGGCACCTTCCTGTGGGAGTGTTTCATCATGGAATTCACAGGCGCGCTCCGGATCGAGTCCGAGATTGAACTGATCCTCCCAACGGAATTCAAAGCGTGCTTTGCTCAGGGCATTGTCACGGTACTGGGCACCGGGATGTCCTTTGGCGAGATCAGCTGCGTGAGCGGCGATCTTGTAGGTGATTACGCCTTCCTTGACATCTTGCTTGTTCGGCAGCCCTAGATGTTCCTTGGGTGTGACGTAGCAGAGCATCGCGCAACCATACCAACCGATCATTGCTGCGCCGATCCCACTGGTGATGTGATCATAGCCCGGGGCGATATCAGTCGTGAGGGGCCCCAAAGTGTAAAACGGCGCTTCATCGCACCATTCGAGTTGTTTCTCCATGTTCTCATGAATCATGTGCATGGGAATATGTCCTGGGCCTTCGTTCATGACCTGAACGTCGTGTTTCCAGGCGCAACGCGTAAGATCGCCTTGCACCTTGAGTTCGGCAAACTGCGCTTCGTCGTTGGCATCGGCAATGGAACCCGGGCGGAGCCCGTCGCCGATCGAGAAGCTGATATCATAAGCGGACATGATCTCGCAGATGTCGTCCCAGTGCGTGTAGAGAAAACTTTCGGTGTGATGGTGAAGGCACCACTTGGCCATGATGGAACCGCCTCGGGAAACGATTCCCGTGGCGCGTTGGGCTGTCATCGGGACGAACCGGAGCAGAACGCCCGCATGAATGGTGAAATAGTCAACCCCCTGTTCAGCTTGCTCGATCAGGGTGTCGCGGAACACCTCCCAGTTCAAATCCTCAGCTTTGCCGTTCACTTTTTCCAAAGCTTGGTAAATCGGTACGGTGCCGATGGGCACGGGCGAATTGCGAATGATCCACTCCCGAGTGGCGTGGATGTTCTTGCCAGTGGATAAATCCATGACCGTATCCGCACCCCACTTGGTGGCCCAACGCATTTTTTCCACTTCCTCTTCAATGCTGGAGGCGACAGCCGAATTACCGATGTTGGCGTTGATTTTGACCAGGAAATTGCGACCGATGATCATCGGCTCGGATTCAGGGTGATTGATGTTTGCCGGGATAATGGCCCGACCGCGAGCGACTTCGTCACGGACAAACTCAGGAGTGATGAAGTCGGGGATATTCGCACCCCAGGGTTGTCCGGGATGCTGCTGGTTGAGTGCGTTTCGTGCCCCGTTACGGTCGGCCTCAGTCCGCATCGCTTCCTCGCGCCCCAAGTTCTCGCGAATCGCAATAAACTCCATTTCCGGAGTCACAATGCCTTGGCGAGCGTACCAAAGTTGAGTGACCGGATGTCCGGCGGAGGCTCGGAGTGGCGCACGCCGCAGGCCCTGGAACGGTTTCAGGCGATCAGACGGCTTCTTGATCCCAGCTAATCCTACGTGTTGAGCGGAGAGGTAGCCGTCATCTTCCGGTTTGACTTCGCGACCTTGGTATTCTTCCACGTCCCCACGCGCAAGGATCCAGTCGCGGCGCAGAGCGGGGAGTCCGTTCTCAATATTGCCGTCGAAACTGGGGTCACCCCAAGGACCACTCGTGTCGTAGACACGTAGAGGTTCGTTAGATTCCAGCTTGCCGTTGAAAGCTTTAGTAGGCGCTTGTGAGATTTCCCGCAAGGGAACGCGAAGATTGGCATGTTGCTTGCCGTTATTATACGCCTTGGTGGAATTCGGTAAGGGATCAATACTGCTCGGTTGCAGTGAGTCTTTCGATGCAATCATGTTACATTGCCTTTCTTTGGATTGGCAGCGGGAGTCGGGTGGCTGATGTCCACCAATAGTCCCTACGCCAGCATTATCCGGATCAGGTTCAGGGTCTTTCAGATTCACATCTGAAACTCTCAGCCGTGTCCCAATGAAGGGATAGTGAGCTCCCCCAAGTTACAAGAAGAATCTAGGAGGGCGACAGGGGGGCGTCAAGCGATCCGGAAATTTTAATGTCTGGTAGAGCCTGATTCAAAGCAATGAGTGAGGTGGGGCGAGACTCCCTTGAGCCGCCGCCTCGCAACACGAGGCGGCCTCCGGATTCGGGCGAGAGGCATCCCGACTGTGCTCTTCATCCTCCCTCCACGGTCCAGCGCGAGGGACGGCGTCTCTCAAGACTCCTCTTGGCTTGACGAATTCAGGGCGCCTGCTCCGGCCGTTGCCTTTCCTTAAGTTGCGCTTGCCAATCCCCAGGGTCTCTTGACCGAGGAACCGCGCTTGCTGATCCCAAACGTGACTCCCTCGCCTCCAAATCTCCAAGGGCTAATGATGGAAATTAACAGCGCTTCCTCGACAACGGCGAACCCCGCCGCTCCCGCTAGCTCGGTCCTCGCCATCAAGGCTCAAACTAGCGGACGGACCCACCCGTTTGCTCGTTGGTTCAGGCCGCGAATGCAGCACCCCTAGCCGCCCCGGCGCGCCCTTTGGAAAAATCCCGGCCGCACCATGAAGCCTCGTTCAAATTGATCGCTCGACAGATCATCTCAGGGTTTGCCCCACCTCATCTCAGTCGCGAATCACCGTATTTAATCACACACGGCAAACCGAACACGCACAAATCCCTCTTGATCCGAAAACACAACGCGTTACGCTCTTCCCAGAATATGAAATCCGGTCTGATCAGCATCATTACACTGGCCACCATCTTCCTCATCGCTGGTTGCGCACTGTCCGAGGTAGCCGAGCAACCAGTCGTCCCACCCGAAGAAACCGCCTCCGAGGCCTCGCGAGAATTCCAAGTTCGTGGCGTGATTAAAGAGATCCCGGATGCAGGGACAAAAATCCGGATCCAGCACGAAGCCATTCCCGAATACATGCCGGCGATGACCATGCCATTCAATGTCAAGGACCGAGCGGAATTCGCCGATGTGCAAGTCGGTGACACCGTTTCCTTTACGCTTCACGTCACGAGCACCAAGAGCTGGATCGACCAAATCAAGACAGCGGAAAGTGGTTTATTCCCCGATCAAATGCCATCGATCAACTCCTTCCGTCAAGTTCGGGAAGTGGAAACCTTGAAAGTTGGCGATCCGTTACCGAATTACCCCTTCACCAACCAAGACAACAAAGCCGTTCGGCTGGCGGATTTCAAAGGAAAGGTGCTCGTCTTTACTTTCATTTATACGCGCTGCCCGCTGCCCGACTTCTGTCCTCGGATGTCCATGCATTTCCGAACCGCCTACGAGACCCTCAAGAAAGATCCCGAAGCCCCGGATAACTGGCATCTCCTTTCGATCACGTTTGACCCGGCCTTCGACATCCCTGAGGTCCTCCGGAACTACGCTAAAGCCTTCTCCTCCGATCCCGAGAAATGGAGTTTCCTCACGGGGGAAATGATTAAGATTGATGCGATCACCGAACAGTTCGGGCTCATGTTCAGTCGCTCGCGGGAATCGGCCATCAATTGGGATCACACGCTCCGAACGGTCATCATCGATCCCCAAGGTAGAATCCATAAAATCTACATCGGCAACACCTGGACACCGGAATCACTAGTGGCGGATATAAAAATTGCGGCGCAGCAGGCGTCAGATGCAAAGGATGAGGAAGAAAAAACCGATGAGATTCCCAATAAGCTGCCTCAGATCTAACCCGCTTTGGACTTATAGAAGGCCACGATCGACGCATCATCAGGCCCGGTGTCCCGGACGACCTTCAAGAATTCCGGCAAGCGAACCCCCACACGCCGAAGGAACAGTCGGTCACCGCCACAACCGTACATCAGATCTGGCGGCAACTCTCCCCGCAGTTTTGCCCGTGCCTTGGCAATAATCCGTGGCAACCAACGAATGCCATCAACGGCGTCCATCTTGCGCGGGAACTCGCCCTCCTGTTTGAGTCGCTCAGGAAACTTCCCATCCATCACGCCGAGAAAATAGCCACGACGCATTGCTGTGACCTCCAATACATCGTCATAGGATGGGTCCTCCCCATAGAACGAGTCTTCCACGTAGTCGAAAATCTCCTGCGCCGTCGCCCCGATCGAAGCTAGAAACTCACGATCTGAGGTCTCAAACATGGTGTCAGGGCTCATTCTGCCCTGGCCATAGGCGGCCATTACGCGCTGATAGATATCTGCGAACTGATCTTTCCATTCTTGGTCCCTCATTCGATCGCTTCACTCCAAAGATGCCGCACCTACGAACGGGCGCTTTTGCAACAAGACGTCGTTCCGCGCCTCGCTACTGGCATTGCTACTACAAAATAACTCCGTTCTCCAGCCCTTTCCTTTGCCATGGCCTGTTCAACAGCCTCACAAACCATCATCCGCACAATTGCCGCACCATTCACCATTGAGGCCACCCCCATCGACCAATCCGCTTCTCCAAGCGGAACGCAGACGTCCTCCACAACTATCGATCAGCAGTTCGGCGACTCTCCCAGCTTTCGCCCCGATGAATGCCGCGATTCAAAGACCTCGCTGTGCCGATGATGGCAATCACCGAAACACCACACGCCCGCGATTGAATGACTGACCCAACCGAGATCGGATTACACCCCCCAGAGTTCGAAGCCATCAACAAGACATCACCGTCGGTCATCGGATAGCGTTCCAACAAGGTAGCCACCACCTCCAGACCCCGCTCCACATCGATAGACTAGCTCGCCGACACATGCAGATCAACGGCTCATACAACATGGGCCACACGCGCGCCAATCCGCTAGCTCAATGGAAGAGCTCCTCCGCCGAGAATATGAGAATGTCCGGTGCCAAAGGCAAAATATCCACCGGGCGTCACACAACACCTGGCTGATTAGGCTGACAGCCTCAGGGAGCGCCACCCCTTGAGACTCAGCAACCTGATCCAATTGTTCCCTTACCTGTCTCAAGTAACGCAGTGCCAAACTCATAATCGCTCTTTCTCCAACCGCCGAACGATCCCATTCAAGTTCGGCGCGCCAGCCTTTCGCAAAGCCATGACACAGTCTCCTCCCACAGCATTCAATTTAGGGCACAAGAGCGGCCCTTTTTTCTAACGCCTGTGATAAAGATGATACGTCTCCTGAACACGATCCCAATCCGTCGGACTCCCCGCCGGGTACGGAAACCTGACACACAGCCCCGGCCACACCTCCTTTCA
This sequence comes from Limisphaerales bacterium, assembly GCA_024761205.1. Lineage (GTDB taxonomy): Bacteria > Verrucomicrobiota > Verrucomicrobiia > Limisphaerales > AAA164-E04 > UBA2970. The sequence continues at coordinate 8,438 of JAMASS010000018.1, read as the reverse complement.
TAACGATCATAGAATCGCCTAGTATCCAAGACGGCCAAAGCATAACCGCAAACCCCATTCGTATCCTCCAACATTAATGCCAGCTTCGATTGAAGATAAGGGCCCACACAGAGCCATCCCAGCGCATCCGGATCTTCTTGAAAGAACGCCTCCCCATCCGCCCTCCGTGATCTCCGGTCTTCATACAAACATAGAAGGCCACCGCCTCATCACCGCAGGCATAATCACGAATTCGGAAATCCACGCTACAATTCATCTCACCTAAAAACTCTCGTCTGCCCGCATCGACAACAAACCCTGCAACTGCCGAATCAATCCCCCCGAGGCAGGTCCCCACCAAATGCTCTAGTGACTTCGGCAGCGGCACGCCAGGTCCGTGAGCTTTCTGATGGGTCAGGAATCGATCGAGCAATTCAAACTCCTTGCAGATTTCCCACCACTGCCAGTTAAACGTACAAAAAACTCAATTCCTGAGTTTCTAGTATATTGATGCTAGAGCCCCTCAGCTCGTTCAGGGTTCAAGCTGCGCCGACATTCGCAAACCTCCGGCAACCACTCGTCTAGCCCCTTCTCGAAGGCTGCCTCCAGTGAGTAGCTCGCGCCTCAGACCCTCATGATCCATCTGCGAACAATAGGGCGCCGGGCAAAAAAGAACGGAACGAGACAAGTTACGGGCTTATCCTAAGGGCAAGACAGGTGGAGCTAATCCTTGGCCGACCGCCGCCGCTGTTGTGAATCGCTTTCCTTCCAAAATCTCCGCGACTGTCAGAAGTCGCATTCTCGGGTAAGGTATTCCGGTCACCTCCAAAATCATCCGCCAACGCCATTTCTTTATGAAAGTTCTGGGATTTGAGACCACCCAATTCTTCCAGGATTATTAGCCCTGCCATTACTGCGTCATCGCGCTCAAGAACACCCCGGAGATTGCGAACCGTGGATATGTTCACGTTCTTCCCCCTTCGACTTCCAATGCCATGCTTTCAAGGTTCTTGCCAGCGGATGTCCCGAAGTAAAGTCTACCATCTATTCCGCCGTCGTTCGTTCAGCGCGCGGGTACGAATCCATTGATCTGCTCGACCGCCCATTTTTGAAATTGGCATTTATCCCGCTTCCACAAATCACGTGCTCCCTCAATGGTTCTTGGCACGCCGGAAATTTCAAAATCTCTTTTTTCCACAAGCCCCCATCGATCTTGAAGCCTTACTTTGGCTACACGTTTAATGGCGTGAATCGCAATATCAATCCCGATCCAGCGACACTTTAGTTTGTGCGCAGACTTCAAACGTCGTGGCGCAACCATAAAATGGATCAAATACAACATCTCCTTCATTGCTGCTGACCTTGATGATGCGCTCAAGCAACACCACCAGTTTCTGCGTGGCATAGCCGAGACGTTCTCCGTATGTGTTCGCAATTCTAGGAATGTCATCCCATATGGATTGAGTCCTTGGTCCAGGAAGCTCATCCATATACTTTATAGTCATCCAGCCGGGGTGTCCATCTGCTTTCTTCAAAATGCAGCCACTGTTCCAAAACTTTTCCAATTATTCTTTTATATAAACCCATCCGCGTGAAGATCCCGGCTTGGTATCTCTCCAGTTGAATTTACCGGAATCGCTATTAGGGCGTGCGGCAGCCAAATTGTCTCCTTTGTAGAGGCATCCTTCCTCGTCTTTCTTGAATCGTGAAACTTGGGCTTCAATATATCTTGCTGCGCAAGTCTTATTTCACATCCGATTTTTGCTGCGCGAATAAAAAAGGATATAATATCGTGTATTCGACCAAATTGCGATCCGGAGTTGTGGCTGGTATTATGCTTCCATACGATCTCGTTTTTGAAATTTTCATGCCCGAATATTCCGTCCATTATCACCTTGATATAGTTGGCTCTCGGGTGGGGGCGCAATGCAAATAGATGGAGCCAGTGGGCTTCAGAATGCCTCGCATGGGCAGAAGCTGCGTTGAACCATGTAGCTGAGATAAGCGAGCAACTGCGGTTAGGTTTTACACAGCGCATCCGTCCATATCCTCCAAAACTCCGCAACCTCATTGTCGACCCCGGCATTTGACGAATTATCCGCTTGCGCTCTTCGTCCAACCTCCAAAGATCACAGAAAGCCTCGTCTTGACCCAGCAAGGGGCGTCCTGTTTCATCTCCTGCATGATCATCAGACAATCTCCATAATAGAGCTTATTCATGCAAAACACCCGGAAACAAACGCTGCCCAGTCATTCTCATTTTTTCAAACATGATGCCGGAAAGCACGTTAAAGCTGGATTTGCAATGATGACTGTTCCACCGAACAATGCGCCCGGTATCAGCCTTTCGAGCAATGCTAGTCCTTGACAATGAGGATAACAAGGCTCATTGCCTCAACGCACCTCCAAGCGACCCGTCGTGATCCTTGTACAGGAACCGTCCTCTCCGAAATCCGCCGCCGAACACTACGACAGGTTCGATCGACACCATCCCCCCCTCACCACTACCGTCTAAACCTCATCCAATACCGCCTACTCGGCCTCCAAAACCCCAACAAAACTCCACTCGATCCGTCTCCTCCTGTTCAAAAAAATCAGATACCACCACAACCTTCCCCCCATGGCCCGGTGATCGCCAACGTGATTCCCGGAACTTGGATATTGACAAACAGAGTCGGATGGTTCGGCGCGAAACAAACACCGCACATCTCAGAATTCCCATGGTAACCACTCCTCGCCAAAGTATATATCTTTCCCGCAGAAGTAATCCCTCTGAGATACTGATCCTTGGCCCCATCCTCGCATAGAATCACATCGCCCCACGGAGCGACGGTTAAATTATCACCAAACTCCAGAAGATTCGTATTATTCGGTTCAAGATATAGTGTCAACCTTCCAGGACTCCGGTCCTCCAACACCGTCCCTTCATGCGGACTAGGCGAATAAACGAACACCTGACCCGACTTCGCCCGCCCACCGCTCGTGCAAGCAAAATAAATCTTACCCGAGCCATACCACATCCCTTCGCCCCGAGCAAAAATCGCGGCGCCGGCCCGAAAACTATTCAGCCGCAGCTTGCCATCCAAATTCTCCGTATCCTCAATCGGCATCCAGGATACCTCCAGCATCTCCCCGATCGGAATTGCCGGCGCCCCAACATCCGGCCAGTTGCGCGTGTCACAGGCTGCGTTCCCTCTTACCACCAACGCTTCCAGTCGTCCCCCCACCTGAAGTTTGCCCGGCTCGTTCGGGATAAACCGGGTGATCAGGCCGTTATGCTCATCCTCAGTCTGATACACGATCCCGGTAGCCGGATCCACCGCAACCGCCTCATGATTAAAACGTCCCATGGCCTTAAGAGGCACCGGGACGACCAATCCCATCTTATCGCTTGCCGGCACTTCGAAGTTGTAACCGTGATGCCGCTCGCGGAACTCATCCTCCAACTGAAGCGTCTCCTCGCACGAGATCCAGGATCCCCACGGCGTCAGTCCTCCCGCACAATTCCGCACGGTTCCTGCCAAGCTCAGGAAATGGGACTTCACCTTCCGCCGCTGAACGTCATAGACAAAAGTTGAAGTCCCGCCGAGCTGCGGCTGCACGCCTTTGCCCGCATCGTACAACTTGTCCTCCGGCACTCGAGAGACCAACTGGTTCTCCAATCCAAAAGGCCCCATCAGCGTCACGTCATCCTCGAGCTCGTGATTGCGGACCACCACCACTCGATCATCATCCAAAGGAAATGCTGCCATCCCGTCCGGTGCTCCCGGTGTCCGAAACCCGTCACTCATCGGATCTCCCATCACCGAGACCACAGTATATTCAAAGCCTTTGGGTAGATCTAAAATCCGCTTTGGATCCCGAACCAACTTCCCATAGGCCTCAACCTCGCTCTGATACGCCTGCACGGTCGGAGCGGCGGCCGCTACCAAGGGACCATCCAACAAACGCTGCAAGCCCACAAACCCAGCAGCCACTCCCCCGCTCTGCCGCAAAAAACCGCGCCTCGAAATCCTCATCACTCGCCCCCCATCGCTAGCACAAACCTGAGATGGAGTCGAGCACAAAAAATAGCCTACTGTGGGAGCAAAAAACGTCTTCTCAGAAAGCCCTTCCAAAAAGTATTTTCCTCAAAAAATCTCAACGCCTCTGCGTGAGATCTAAAAACACCTCAACCGTGTGCCATCCGCTCCCAAGGCCCCGTCACCGCCAGCGTGATGCCGGGAAACTGAATATTCACAAACAAGGTCGACTGCTCCGGCGCAAAGCAAACTCCGCAAAGCTCCGACTTCCCGAAATAACTGTTGCGCGCCAGCGTGTAGATCTTCCCTTCCGGGGTCACTCCTCGAAGATACTGATCCTGCGCACCGTCCTCACAAAGAATCACATCACCCCACGGCGCCACCGTTAGATTATCCCCGTACTGCAACAGACGCGTGTTGTTCGGCTCCAAATAAAGCGTCAGCGTCCCCGGCTGTTTCGACTCCCAATCGGTTCCTTCATAAACGCTCGGTTGATAAATGAACACCTGACCCGACTTGGCGATGCCGCCGCTCGTGCAAGCAAAGTAGATTTGCCCGGAACCATACCACATCCCCTCTCCTCGCGCAAAAATCGCAGCACCGGCTTTGAACGATTCCGAACGCAGCTTGTCCTCCAGATTCTCCGTATCCTCAATCAGCATCCAGCTCACCTCAATTGGTGTGCCGGAAGGAAAAGTAGCCGCCCCGGTGTCCGGCCAATTTCGGGTATCGCAAGATTCCAAATCCTTGACCACCAGCGCTTCCAGCCGCCCCCCAGCCTGCAGATTTCCCGATTCGTTGGGAATGAAGCGCGTAACCAAACCATCCGCTTCATCCTCGGTCTGATACACGATGCCAGTCGCCGGGTTGACGGCTACCGCCTCGTGATTGAACCGCCCCATGGACTTCAATGGCACCGGGGCGCACAGCCCGATCTGGTCCGAGGCCGGCACTTCAAAATTATATCCGTGGTTGTGGTCGTGATCGTCGTCCGCTTTGATCTTGGTCTCTTCACACGTGATCCACGTTCCCCACGGTGTCGGCCCACCGGCGCAATTCCGCACCGTCCCCGCCAAGCTCAGGAAATGGGACTCCACTTCGCGGCGTTTGAGATGATAAACAATGTTGGTCGTTCCCCCTAACGGTGGTCGGCCCCCTTTTCCCTTGTCATAGAGTTTCCCCTTCGGCACTTTCGCCACCAACTCGTTCATCAAGCCAAAGGGGCCGGTAAACGTGTACGCGTTTGTCAACTCATGATTGCAAACAATAACGGCCCGCTCCTTGTCGAGCATGAAAGCGGCCATCCCATCGGGTGCTCCCGGAGTTCGAAAGCCGTCGCTCATGGGGTCCCCGGTCTTGCACAACACCGTATATTCAAATCCCTCCGGCAAATCGAGAATCCGGTTGGGATCGCTCTGCAGCTTGCCGTACGCATCGACCTCGCTCTGATAGGGCTGGGACCCTTTCGGGACAGTCACACTCAGCAAACGGTGAAGGCCGACAAACCCGGTCGCCACCGCGCCGGCGCTCTGAATGAAGCCTCGCCTTGAAACTCTCATGATTACTCTCTCCTTACTTCAAGACCCTACCACCCGTCGAGCGCAAAAGCTTTGCGCAAAGAATTGGAACAAAACCGTGACTGCTCTGACACAAGCACGAGACATTCCTCCCACGTTGCGGGTCGATCAAGCCGCCAAAAAAGACGAGTAGCAGTCAATGCAACAGGCTGTGCGAAACGCCTCGCCTGACGACTCTACAACCCCAGCGAAAGCACCCAGCGGTTGAAAGCAGTGAAGGATCACCGTACCCCAAGGACGCTACCGACCGTTACCCAAACACGCGCCGCCAAGTTTTTGGCCGGATGGTTAAAGTGGTGAGGTGGGGCGAGAGTTTCTCGAGCCATCTCTCTGCAGTTGGAACTCACCACATTCAATCGCACCCGTTTTGGAGCGCAGTAATCTTTTACCGCTTTTACCTTTCTGCACAGCCTGATAAATCGGCTCAAACCTCCTCTGGCAATCGAAATCAAATTGAGCGAATTCGCCAAGCAGGGTAGGTCCTTCTCGTATGACGGATTGCCTGCCACGACCAAAGCGACATCTGGCAAATTCTCACTTTCAGCGTCTCCCCGACAATCACCCCACAAGACAGGATTAAACCACCAAAGGAAAGGGAATTACGTACATAGCTTGGCGTGCCGTCTTGGATTTGCTGCTACTTCGGACATGGAATGAGGCGAGTCCACCGGCGTAGAACACCGGGAAAAGGGATGCCGCCGACAGCGTCACGGTCATCGAGCTGATGAATATGTCTACCCACTTGAGGCAGCGGCCGCCAAGTGTGTTTGAAGCGCAAGACTCCCATCGCCAAGCCGGTGCCCTACTAATGCCCGCAGATTGCCGAAGCGACCTCAGCGTGCGCACCGGCACGGCCTTGGAGCCTTCCAAAGTGCGCCGCAAATGGGCAATCGCCGTTACCTGTGTTTGACCGAGCCTCAAGGGCGGGGTGAGCATGAAACCGCACCGAGAATATCGGCGTCAGCCAAAAGACCGCCTGAGTCAAGCTTGGGCTGCGCGAAGGCAAGGACGCCCCGTCCTCCGACCCGGGCTGAGGCGGATGAAACTTACTTTAGCGGGAAACGGGCCAACATGAGCAACGCTCGCCGAAGGCCGCTTAAAGGCACCGGATGCGGGCACCGTGGGCAAAAGCGGGAGGGGGGCGGCATGAAAGTTTTGCGCTCGGTTAGGAACCCGGAACCGCCAAGGGCGGGCGCCGTGGGCAAGAGGGCGGCGGGAAAGACCGGACGAAGGCGGCGGGGTGCTTCACCTCGGCAGCGCTTCAAGGATTCGTCATTTGAGCACACGGCTCCGGGGGCGGCGGGCTGCACGGACGAGGCAGCGGCTTATGCGGGATTCGCCCATGAAGGAGATCAATCACTCCAAATACGTGCGCGGCACGATGCACCCGAACGGCGTGGAATCCTTCTGGCCCATGCTGAAACGGGCATATAGGGGCACGTTTCACAAAATCTCCCCTAGGGACCTGAATCAGTGCATTCAAGAATTTTCGTCGGCAAGCTCGGGTCTTCGCCAAGCGGACACGCTGGCGCAAATGACTGCGCTGGCCGTCGGCCTTGTTGGCCGTCGGCACGGCCCTTTCATCGCTGATAACGGACTGCCTCTCGGGAAGCGGAGGCATGAGCGGAGTCCACGCTTCAAGGGCGTGACGCCCGAGTCATTGGCCCGAGCCTGGCTTCGGGCGATCAAGTTTCTGAGCGTCATCGCGCTTGGTGATGAGGCGAGGGGTCACCAACGCATCCTCAGAGAAACGCCCCGAGAGCGGTTATCCTTGAGAAATTCCTCGCCGCCGGGCCTCAGCCTTGGACGTTGCCCTTCGGGTTTCATCGGCAGCCGGCTCGGGGCTTGGTTTGGAGTGCGTGAGACAAAGCGGCCATCCGTGATGGGACCTTGCATCAATCATGCCGTGTGTGCGCACTTAAACCCGGGCGTGCCGGAAGAACTGCGCCACCGCAATCCTAGTGATGCCGGGCGGCTATCGCCGCCATCGGCGTCACCAATGGTTCATGCCGGAGATTGGCCGCCCGAGATTGAAGGGGCATTTTGGTGTTCCGCCGGCGGCATTGATGCGAGCAGCCATCCGATTGGGGACCTTTCTTTCCGGCGTCGGCTTGATCGGGCCTTGCCGGAGCTCTAATGGAACGATCCCGCTTGCCGTCGGATGATTACCCCCCATCCCCGAAGCGACGGCGAGAAACCGAGTGGACAATGCCCGCTATCCCGCAAAGAGTTGCGCAATGATAAGTCAGGGTCATTGCGTGCCTTCGGTGGGGAAGGGGAGCTGCCCCTGCTTGGACCCGCGTGCGGCGGGCGCCTCCGGCAATGTGAAGCGGCGTCCCGCCAAAATGTCCGGCACGCACAGCAGTTGCAGACGGGGGCAGTGTTTGCCCTTCATCTCTCCGGCCATTGCCATCTCTCGGCTGAAGGCGGCTTTCTGCTGCGGCTTCAAATTGCGCATAGGATCAGGCCGGCCATATCGGCCTCTTCACGTTCCAAGACGCTTCGCAACTGGCGCACCACGCTGATATTGACATTCTCGCCGCCCTTCACCTCCAACACCATCGAGCGCAACTTCTTCCTTGACCGCCCGAAGTAGATGCGTCCGTCAATGCCGCCGTCCCTGCCTCGCTTCGTCGTGACGAAGCCGTCCACCTCCTCTACCACCCATTTCTGGAAGTGATATGCGTCTCGCTTCCATAAATCAATGGCGCCTTCAAGCGTGCTTGGCACGCCATCAATGGTGAAGTCAACCCCTTCCTTCAATCCGAGCCGATCATGCAGCCGAGCCCTAGCCACCCGCTTGATGGCGTGGATGGCGATGTCGCTTCCGATCCGGCGGCGTTTCAACCTATGGGCCGCC
>JAMASS010000017.1 GCA_024761205.1 Limisphaerales bacterium | reverse complement strand
TGGCAGGAAACGGAGAATGCCCTTACCGGACAAAGACTCGGCAACTCGGGCGACAACCCCTTCCGCCCCGTTCTACAGCGCCAGTAACCGGAGTTGGAATATGGTCAACAGATTCACAAGCGCGCCCCTCATCCGCACGCCCGAGGTGAAGCATCGCCCGCTGCCGATCGGCCCATAATTTATCATTGCGGGTGTCTTTTATGATTTTGATGTTTCGCGAGATCGTTTTAGCCACGATTCACGGGGAGGAATTGGATGCCACCGAGCCTGATGTGGCCTTTGGCTGGGGTTAGTTGCGGGACATGGTGGTACCGTTCTATGCCATCGTCTTGTTGCCCATGGTCTCGTTTGTCTTGAGCGGCAACTGGCCCGATTGCACCTCAGTGGTTAAAGTCGAGTCTAGGAGCGACCGTGTTTTGCTATATTCCGATGGGGTTGCTTGTGCTACTGGTGACCGGTGAGTAGTTTTGGCGTCCCATCCTTGGAACGTGGGGCTTTCGGTCCTCCGGATGCTATGGGCTATGTGGCGATTTTAGCGACCTTGATTCCGATCATCGGGTTGAATTTTTTAGTTGATCGTTATGACAAATTTACAGCCGCCGGGGAATCAGGTGATAATTTATAGTTATTACTTGAAAAATGCTTGCTTCTAGATTTTTGGATGCTTCGCCAGGCATGTATTCCGACAAACCTCAGTTGACCAGTCCACATATTGGCAAAATGTTTTTGAGTGCTTTCTTCGCTATGCTTTGCATCTGGTCTGGATCGGTTTTCACTGTTTTTTGGTCTGTGAATAATGCCAATCAGACTACAGACTTCGTTCAGGCTGCTGGGATTACGAACACAGTATTTTCAGGTCTTGCTTTTGAAGGACTGCTTGTTACTGTTATTCTTCAAAGTGTTGAATTTAGCCACCAACACTTAAAACTAAGAAACGGGAGACTTGATCAACGTAAGAATGCAAAGATGCTTGGTTGCATTCTCCGTTTCTCCAGAGCAAAGCCAACCTTGATGATTTTTTGAATCTAAGGGTGAATATGTTCGGATGCCCGATCACATCTACCTCTAGTTTATCGCTTTTGTGGTTGAGCATAGGAATCCCGAGGCGGTTGAGCTAACTCAGGGTAATGATGTAAGATTCCAGTGATGCTGGTATGCTTTAACTTCATGATGCGCTTTAGGGGTTGGATGCATTAGTGCAAAAATGTAGGGTGGTTACATTTAAGGGTCAGCATTTGAGGAGATAAAGATAGGATCAAAGAAATGCACAGCGAGTTAAGTTGTGGATCGATGATTGCTGCTATTTGGTCGGCTCTGAAAAACGAATATCACCCTGTAAAAATTGGGAAGCGGTGAGATTAATACTTGTGATTTCGATCGGGTTAGACGAGATTACCATCAAAATCCGGTCGAAATGCATCATGCATGAAATCCACAAAGGACTAAAGTTCTCAGTGATCCTTTTTGATGCCAGTTCTCTCCGAGTAACTGGACCCCTGGCAGCCCTTGAAGAAACTCATCGATAAATTGCCATGGAGGAAGTTTCATTGGGAATTGCTCTATGATCCAACGGATCTGGGCTACTTTTCGCCGTCGAATCGGAGAAGAGGCAATAAGCTTGGATACTCACCGTCAACGTTCGCAATACATGATGGGAATTGAAGGAGAGCGAAGAGGTTGCAGATACCACGGTGTAGGAAAAAGACATCACCTATCCCACTGACACAAAGTTCTACCGCAAAATCATTCAGAACTGCTAGCGAATAGCAGATAAACATGAGTTGCAGTTACGGCATCAATTTAGAAAAGAAGTACGGAATCATTTTGTGGCACAACGTTGGCGCAAGAACCCTCAGAAGCGAAAACTGGCAAGTAAAGGATAGAGGCGATTGAAGATGATCGGCGGCGTATTGATTCGGGAGCTAAAGTGAAAGCTGCAAATTGTACGCCGAGTATTGGCCAGAAGGACAAAGAGAAAGTGTATTCGCTCCACTAACCCGAGGTTTATTGCGTTGCCAAGGGCAAGGAGCGCAAGAGGTAAAAGTTCGGGTGCAAGGCATCGATCTTTATGACTAAGGACAGCGGTATCATCGTTTGAGCGGTGGCGTGTTGCGAGAATTAGTATGACGGCCAGACGTTGCCCGAGGTGTTGGAACTAGCAGATACAATTATGGGTCACATGCCCACGAATGCCATCGTTGACCGGGGCTATCGGGGGTGAAAGAAGATCGGCGAGAGAGAAGTTTCGAGTCTCCAACGGGGGGATGGTGAACCAAAGCCGATCGCGTAAGACAAGGATGCGGAAGCGATTTCGGCGACGATCAGCGTTCGGACTAATTATCGGCCATCTCAAACATGACTTCAGAATGTCACGCTGTTATTTGACACCTTGGGGATAGCATCAACGTGAAGCTAGTGACGGCATAGAACCTACGCAATGGATGAGGTTGTTTTTTGCTTAGATTCGATGCTATCGGAGTTTCTCTAGTCACATGATGATAGCCGAAATTGGTCACTGCTAAATCCTTCGTTTCTCAGTTTGCCAGATTGGAATCTGAGGGAAGCCGCACTAAAATCCCAACGGGTTTTTTAGGGACGACTAAAATTGCGGGGAAATGAGAAACCTATTCGTGAGGAAAGATATCCTCTTGTTCAGAGGCGTTCGCGGTATTTTTGCCAGAGGCGTTTTTGACGATTAGAGAGGTCTATGGTGCGGCCTTGGACGTAGGTTTGTGTGATTTGGGTGGTGGTTTCTAGTGGATCGCCGTTGGTGATGATTGGCGTGGCGTCTTTTCCCGGTTCTAGGGAGCTGACTCGGGTGGCGATTCCTAGGATTTATCGGAGTAGAGGGTGATGGCATTGGCGGCTTCAGTGTAAGGGAGGCTGAAGGCCTCGACGTGGGCGGCTTGGTAGGGGAAGTTGCGGAGTCTTTGTATGGCTTTGGCGGAGCCGTGGTTTTTGGAATTCTCATCGTCTTGCCAGCGGATTCTTGGCCAGTTGATTGTGGGGGATGGTAGGAGCTTTTTGGGGTGAGGTCTTCGCAGGTCCAGCCGTCGAGTTGCAGGACGGCTGATTGGCTTAGCGTTGGTGTCTCGGTTTTCGTGGTCGTGAATGGCTCTGTGGTGGGGGTGACAGAGGAGGTTTTCCCGAGGCCGGAGACTGTACTGACGAGTGCGCTTTGCCCTTTGGTGATTCCTGGTTTGGGCGCGATCAACCGGAGTAGAATGCCTTGTTGTCTGAGGGTGCGCTCCAAGTCTTTGTCCGGTTTCAAATTGCTGATGGCTTTGCGGCTGGATCGAATTTGAGAATTCCAGTATTAGGCTCTGCTGGTGTTGGCCGCCGATATTTCGGCTTCTCCGTAGGCATTGATGAATCCTGCGTAGGCTGTCTTCCCTTTCAGGTCCCAAATCCGTGAGCCTTCGGGGATGTGGCGACGGTTCGAGACCTGGGATAACGCCGTCCTGGAGGATGATCGTGCCAGTATCGATTATTTCACTCGGTCAAGTGACAGTTTTGAGTCTGACGAGTATATGGTGGCGGGATGGAGCCAAACGAATTCCCTCGGAAGATTTTGAGACGACTTCTGCAGTAGCTGTGAGCCATCGATTCCTGACAAAAGAGCTATTGTGAAAACGGATAGAGTATTTAGCGACTCAAGTGAATGTCGGTGGCAGTTGTTGAGTTTCTTAGTGTTCATACGGACTAGGGAAACTCCGATTCAACCCCTGAACTTTGCTGTTTTCGGTGGTTTTCCAGAGAAGAACTGAGTTTCCGGTTAATTTAATCAGAATTTCCCTAGGTTAATGATCACCATAGTCCAGCGGAGGCGAGTCGGAGCCCAAGACTTTATGGGTTCGGGAGAGCCGCGGTTCAAAAAGAGGAAGGTGAGATGGCGCACGGCGGCTGGGTAATCAATGCGATACGTGGAAGGTCCATGCGATTGATTCCGGGAACATCGCAAGACCGTCAAAGTCTCAAACGGCGGACGTCCTCCCGCGGGAAGGGCCAAGTCGAGGAGGGAATCCCGCTGGCTGAAGCAGTGTTTGACAGCCCCCAGGGGAGAGGGACCCCTTGGGACTCTGGAAGACCAATAGCGAAAGAGCAGGCAAACGTTCTGGCGGCAAGAATCGGGTGGAAGGCATTCAGCATTCTTGCCACGATGCCGTCATGAATAGCTACGAACGCATGGCCCAAATCATCCGCTATCTCGACGAGCATTTCCGCGATCAGCCGTCGCTTGCGATGCTCGCCGAGAAGGCTCAGCTTAGCCCAGCGCATTTTCATCGCGAATTCAAGCGATGGGTCGGCGTCACCCCGAAAGACTTTGTTCAAGGCCTCACCCACGTCTACGCCAAGGCAATGTTGCAACAAGGAACCAGCGCGCTAGACACAGCCCTGACCTCGGGCTTGTCTGGACCTGGACGTCTGCACGATCTGTGTGTGTCTCTTGAGGGCGTCACCCCAGGAGAGGTCAAATTGCGAGGCAAAGGCTTGACCTTCCACATTGGGAGCGCTCCCAGTCCTTTCGGTCTCTGTTGCTACGCGGAATCCGAACGAGGGCTTAACCGTTTCCAGTTTGAGACAGGACGAACCGCTGATCTTGAACACATGGTTCGAGAAGAATGGCCAGAGGCCAATCTCAAGAGAGATGATCGCCGAGCAAAGATATTGGTCGACCAAATCTTTGGGGCCAGCCTTAAGAGGCAAATCAAACAGACCCTCCATCTCTGGCTCCGAGGAACCCCCTTTCAATTCCAGGTCTGGCAAGCACTCCTCCGCCTGAAGCCAAGTCAGCTCACGACCTACGGATCGCTTGCCAGTCATCTCGGACGGCCCACGGCTGCCCGAGCTGTGGGTTCGGCTCTGGGCGCCAACCCTATCGCCGTCTTGATTCCTTGCCATCGAGTCATCCAATCCACTGGTCTGGTTCAGGGCTATCGCTGGGGAGTGGGGCGCAAACGCGCCCTAATCGCCTGGGAAAGCGCGTTATCTTCCTAATATAGCGGACGTGATTAAAGTGGTGAGGTGGGGCGTGACTCCGTCAAGCCGCTGTCTCGCAATGCGAGATGGAATTCCAGTATCATCTCCTTTGCGTTATCTATTCTCCGTAGCCCAGCGAAGGCGGACGGCTCGAGAAACTCTCGCCCTACCTCTTTGCTATTGGAATTGATCACATCTAATTGCCCTCTAATTGGCTCGCAACCTGTAATTCTTTTGATCCGGTCCGCAACTTTCCCTAGGTCCTGACGTTTTACCAGCAAGTTGGCACGGAACCTGGAATCGAATGACATCAATCAAAACCTTGCTTGCGGAAGCCGAACTGGTCGCCGTCGACCGATTTGACGATTGGAGCAAGCAATGGCGCGTCGCTGCGGACGCCGGTTCGGAAGAGACTCTTCTGGCGTTCTTCAGTCGAGAACGGGGCTTGTCAGAAGATCAATTCCTGCAAACCCTCGCCAAAAAACTGGAATGGCCCTTCGTGAACCTGCGAAGCATCGGTGTCCCGGCTGAGGTTCGTAAACGCATTTCCACCAAAGTGGCCTTTCAATACACCGTCATCCCCGTCAGCCAAAATGGCAAAGGCCTCCAAGTCGCCGTGAGCAATCCCTTTGATTCGGGTTTGTTGAACGCCATTCAATACGATGCGGGCGGCCCGGTCGAATTTGCGCTCTCACCGAAAGTTGAAATCGAGAAAGCCCTCAAGAAATATTACGGCGTCGGCGCCGAGACGTTGGATGAGTTGGAGGACGACGGCGAACCCATCGAGCTCCTGATCAGTGAAGACAAGGAGATCACTGAAGGCGATCAAGAGGCCAGTGTGATCAAGTTCGTGAATCAGATCATCTGGGAGGCCTTCCAAGATCGTGCCACCGATATCCACTTCGAACCGGAAGAAGATGACCTCCGCATCCGGTATCGCGTTGACGGCATTCTGCACCAAGCACCGATGCCCCCTCAGTTGAAGCGATTTCAGTCGGCACTCATTTCCCGTGTCAAAGTGATGTCCGGTATGGACATTGCGGAAAAGCGCCTGCCGCAAGACGGCCGCATCAATGTCCGCATCAAGGGTGAAGAACTGGATATCCGCGTATCGACCGTTCCGACGGTTTACGGCGAGAGTGTCTCCCTCCGTCTGCTCACCCGTGGCAAGATTTTTCTGAGCCTCGACAAACTCGGGTTCCAACCGGAGGACGAGGAGCAACTCCGAGAGATCATCGTCAAGCCCCACGGGATCATGCTGGTCACCGGGCCGACGGGCTCTGGAAAATCCACGTCCCTCTACGCCTTCTTGAGTTCCATCAACTCGGTGCAAAAACGAATCATCACCATCGAGGAACCGGTGGAATACGAGTTGAAAGGGATCAACCAAATCGCCGTTCGTTCGGACATCGGATTGACCTTTGCGATGGGGCTGCGCCACATCCTTCGGCAGGACCCCAACGTCGTTATGGTTGGTGAGATTCGTGATATGGAGACAGCGGAGATTGCGATTCGCGCTTCGCTCACGGGGCATTTGGTCTTTAGCACGCTTCACACCAACGACGCGCCCAGCGCCTTCACCCGTCTCATTGACATGGGGATCGAACCGTTTTTGGTCGCCTCCTCTGTTGAAGCTGTGATGGCGCAACGTCTCGTCCGCACGATTTGCCAATGCTGCAAAACAGAACAGAAAGTAGAGCCAGACTATCTGCGCAAGATTGGTTTCCCAGAAGAGGAGATTGGCTCCGCCGGCTTCTTCCACGGGGCTGGTTGCGAGGAGTGCCGTCAGTTGGGCTATCAGGGGCGACTCGCCATCTACGAGCTTTTGGTGATGAATGAGGCCATCCGGCCTCTCATTCTCGGTAGGGTCGCAGCCTCCACTATTTCTCAGCGCGCCATTGAGATGGGGATGCGGACGCTCCGGGTCGACGGTTGGGAGAAGGTGAAAGCCGGTATCACAACGATTGAGGAAGTTCTCCGCGTGACGCAATCAGAAGAGCATCTCGGAGCATTGATGGAGGAATCGTGATTCACTAAGGCTCGATCCAAATGAGCAAGCGGAAGAGAAAATGGCACGAGTGCAACGTCGTGCAAGCCGACGAAGCCGCCGTGCATCTTTGGCAATTCAACGCTTCCGATCGAAACTTCGCGCTCAAGTCTGAGCGGACGGAAACGGGAGGCAGTCCTCTACCCCCAAAAACCGTCGGCAAAACGTGGCAGAATCTGATCCAAGGGAAGCTCAACATCGCCTGGTTGCCCGAGAATCAAGTCTTCCTGCGCACCATCCAACTGCCCGAGTGTGAGCGGGAGGAGGAACTCCGCCAGATGCTCGAGTTTCAATTGGAAAAATTGTCTCCCGCACCAATCAGCCAAATCGTTTGGAGCTACGAAATCATTCCGTCTTCTGCTGAGGGCCAAGTCACGGTCCTGCTCATCATCGTGGAAGCCACGATCGTTGAATCCGAATTAGAAAGATTCGAAAGCGCTGGTTGTCAACCCGACCGACTAGAAGTCCCTTGGTGCCACGAGCTCGTCTTGGTCGACCGGGCGACCGATCAACTTTGGGTCCGCTTGGGACAGCAAGGTGACGACATCGTTGCGTTAACGGCATGGATTATTGATCAAACCGTGCAGCACGTCACTCTCGCCAAACTCCCGAACACGGATGAGGGCGCCCAGAGCCTGACCGAACAGCTGGATCGGACCGCCTGGACGGGTGAATTGGAGGGATGGCTCTCTGATATCCCCGCAGTGCAACTTTGTAGCGACTCAGAGGCTGACGTCCTATGGCAAGAGAGGCTGGAATCGTGGTCGGCCCATCCCCTTGAAACTCAGAGGGCGCGATTGCCTCAAGAACTGGCAACCATCAGCGCCCAGCGCGCCACGCGAAGCGATTCCCGGGCTAATCTTTTGCCCGAAGGCCATCGAACCCGCTATCGACAGCAATACATCGACGGGATGTGGATGAAAGGGATCGGCACGATCATGCTCATGTACATCTTTGGCGTTCTGATTTACTTTGCCATGCTGGAGTGGATACAGCGGGAGTATTCCGATCTCCAGATGCAAGGTCGGACCACTGCTCAGCAATATACCAATGTCCTCAAAATGCAGGCCCGTATCGACGTGCTGCAGGAGCAGGTCGACCTGAAATTCTCCGCTTTGGAATGTCTGCGGGTCATTTCCGAACAGCTGCCCACAGAACTGAGGCTCGATTCCTTCAAGTTTTACATGGGCAAGACCTTAAGTCTCTATGGCAAAGTCTCGACCGCCGACACCGAAAAGGTCATCGATTATCACCGCGCTTTGATCAATGCGGAATTGGGTGACGCCAAACTCTTCAGCAACGTCAGTGATCCGTCCATTACCGCCGCCCGGGGGCAGAGCCGCACCCTGAGCACAGACTCGCGCTGGAGTTTTACCTGCGAACTCGAACGATCTGGCTTCTGATGAACTCATTTTTTGATCGCTACAATCTCAGTGCCTTCGAGCGACGCCTCGCGGTCGTCGTCGTCATGGCGGTTTTCCTGGTGATCAATACGGTTTTTGTCTGGCCCCGCTTTAACGAATGGGGAGAAATTCGCGTCAAGATAGATCGGGCCAACCAAAAGCTCCGAACCTATCAGGCACAGCTGACGAAAGGCCCCGCCCTGAAGAAACGCCTCGCCGAGCTCGAAGACGCCGGCTCTGACGTGATCCCAGCCGAACGCGCCAACCAGCTCATCACTGTCATTCAGCAGAAAGCTCGCGACAGCAAACTGCCCTTCCCCAACATCCGCCCGGTACGCACCAGATTGGCCGACGATGGCAAGGAGAAGTTCTTCGAACAAAAGGCATATAGCTTGACCGTCACCACGGACCCCGAAGAACTCATTGCCTTCCTGGTTGCGGTCGGCAGTGACGATTCGGTGATTCGGGTGAGAGACTTTGATCTCAAACCGGAACCGCCAAAGAACCATCGACTGATTTGTAATATGACGCTGGTTGCCAACTATCAACTGCAACCATCGGAGGATTCAGGGGTTAAACGGAAGAGGTAGAGGCGAGGAGCAAGTGAATTTTTAGACACACCAAGCAAGCCAGCCGAAGCGACAAATCGGATGAGACAACTAAAAACACACCACATTGGAATCTGGGTTAGCCTGGGAGTTTTCACGGCGCTGATGGTCGGGCTGGTCCAAGGCGCAGACAATGACGCCGAGCCATCCTCGCCAACGCCGCAAACCAGCTCGGATCGAGATGCCCTCATGCGCAAACTGCTCCGACAGGCAAGCGATCTCCAAAATCAAGAGAATGCCTCGAAACCCACACACACCACGGTCTCGAACACCCCGGCCCCAGCGCCGCCAACAGGAGGCGGCAGCACCTCTTCACAGCAAACCGGGACACCGCAGAGACAAAAACCTTCAGCGGCTCGCCCCAGTCAAATCATATCCGCCTCGCCCCAAGACAACGCAGCCAACGAGTCGCTTACCGCCGGCTCGCCACCCTCCCCATTCGGTGCCGGTTCTAGTGCGGCTTCGGCTGCGGGTGCCGAGGATTCGCCAGCCCCAGAGAACAACACGCCCCAGATTCCGGCACCGACGAATCCGGCCGCCGGATTGAGAATCTTACCTCAAGCGGAGCCCTTGCCCTTGGCGGATTCCATTCCCCACACCTTCAATTTCCCGAACTCACCGCTAGAGCCGATTTTCGAGATGTTTAGCGAACTCACCGGAAAGATGGTCCTCTACTCTCCAAACGTCATGGGCACCGTCAACTTGGTCAGCGGCTCAGTCGACCTAGACCGCGCAGAGGCGATCGAAGCGATCACCTCCAGTTTAGCCCTCAGTGGCATCATCCTGATTCCTCTGGGCGAGAAATTTGTCAAAGCCGTCCCGGCTGAGGAAGCCATCCAACACGCCCCGCGCTTTGACAACATGGACCCCAATCAATTGCCGGATTCTGGAGAATTCATCACCCGCACCGTCAAATTGGAACAAGTCAAACCCAGTGAGGCCGTCGAGTTTCTCAGGCCCCTCACCAAAATGCCCGATGGCCTGATCCCCATTGACTCCAGCCAGACACTGCTGATTCACAGCGACACCGCCACCATGAAGCAGTTGCTCGAAGTCCTAAAGTCGGTCGATGTCGTTCCCGAATTTGACTACTCGCTGGAGGTCATTCCGATTCGCTATAGCAAAGTCACCGACCTCTTTAATACCATGAGCAGCCTTATCTCGGGCTCGGCTGCTGCCGGCGGCTTCGCAGGAGGCGCCGGCAATGCGGGAAGCGCCGGAAACTTTGGAGCCTTCGGCGGCGGCGGCGGTGGATTTGGCGGCAGCCGCGGCGGGCGGGGCAGTTTCAACAGCTTCGGGAGAGGCGGCTATGGAGGCGGTTATGGGGGCTACGGAGGTTCCGGCGGCTATTATGGCGGCGGCGGCTATCGCCCCTACCAATCTTCTCGAACTCCCACCTCAACATCTGCCAACCGAAGCAATTTTCAGGACCGCTTGCGGCAAGTCATCGACAAAGCCGCTTCGGATGAAGAAGTCGAGCTGCTGAGCCAAGCCCGAATCGTTCCCGATGAACGCTCAAACTCGCTCTTGATCTTCGCAAACAAACAGGACTTAACACTGATCACCAACATGGTGAGCAAGGTCGATCACCTCCTGGCGCAAGTGCTGATCGAAGCCATCGTTCTGGAAATCGGACTGGGTGACAAGCTGAACGTCGGCGTCAGCATGAGCCGCCAAAACTCTGAGATTACGACTAAGGATTATCTTACTGGGACTGGGATTGAGACTAAGACTAACAGAGGCCAGTGGCTCTACGGCGGTGCCATCAACAATCCGAGCAGTGCCAACGCCAATCTGCTGGGAACCGGCAATGACTTCCTGACCGGCATCCTCACGAATGCCGTGCCGAGCGGCTTCAACTACTTCGGCCGCTTCGACGGCACGCTCAACGTGGCCGTGAATACTATCGCCTCGGAGTCGTCCGTCCGGGTCGTTTCGCGCCCGCGGATTCAAACTTCCCACGCCGTGCCCGGCTATTTCTTCCTCGGTGAAACCGTTCCCTACGTTTCGGGCGGTTTTACCAGCGGCTTTTCTACGACCTCGCAGAGTTTCGTGCAGCAAATCCGCATCGGCATCGATCTCGAAGTCATTCCCTACATCACCCCGGAGGGCTATATCGTGATGGACATCATCCAGAACGTCGATCAGCGGGGCCAGGACGTCATCATCGATGGTAATCCGATTCCGGTGGTCAATCAGCGGCAAGCCCAAGCGACGCTCTCGGTCCGGGACGGGGACACGATCATGCTGGGCGGCTTCATTAAGCAATCGAAGAACAAGTCCAAATCCGGCGTCCCCATCCTCAAGGACATCCCTCTCTTGGGCGCCGTATTCCGCAGCAAATCGAACGATAGCGAGCGCACGGAATTAATCATCCTGCTCCGAGCCACAGTGCTGAAGACCCCGGAGGAGGCGGCGATCGTGGCGACTCGTGAGCGGGAAGATATCGATGGTATTCGGGCAATGGAGGAAGACTTTGAGGCCGAGCGCCTCGGGAAAAAGAAGCGGCGGGATCGACAGCGCCGGTAGCGGTGAGCAAACCAAAAGCGGCGAGGAATCAGCGCACCCCAAGACATTACCCGTTAGCCTTGGCAAATCTGCCCGATCTTTCCCCGGGCCAATCACTCCCGGCAAACCCGCCTCCTGCTTTTTTTTCTTTGACTTCGCCTCTCATTGCCGGTGCGATAGGTCCATTCACAACCTATCGGAAATGCCAATCAAAATTATGAAACGCCACGCCTTCTTATTCTTAGGAACGTTCCTTGTCGCTACCGGCACTGCCCCGATTGCCGCTGAGGGGCTAAGCTGCTTCGAACTCCGCACTTACACCGCTAATGAGGGGAAACTCGAGGCTTTGCACAGCCGCTTCCGTGATCACACGATCGGCATTTTTGAACGTCACGGCATGACCAACATCGGCTATTGGGTTCCCCAACAAAACGACAATCATCAACTAATCTACCTGCTCGGCTACCCCTCCCGCAAAGCACGGGACAAGGCGTGGGAGGACTTCTTCGGGGATGCTGATTGGAAGGAGGCCTACGCCGCCTCCATCGCAAACGGCTGCTTGGTCAAGAAGATCGAGAGCGTGTTTCTTAGCCCAACGGACTACTCGCCTCCCATCAGATCATCCATCACCGAACCGAATCGCGCCTTTGAACTCCGAACCTACACCGCCACGCCCAACAACCTCTCCCTTTTGGACGCTCGCTTTCGGGATCACACCGTAGACCTCTTCGCCAAACACGGTATGACCAACTTCGCCTATTTTCACCTGACGGAAGGCCAAGAAGGAGCAGAGAACACCCTGATGTATCTTCTCGCTCACAAGAGCCGCAAAGCCGCGAAAGAATCCTTTGACGGATTCCGGAAAGACCCAAAATGGAAGGCAGCGCACAAAGCATCTGAAGAAAAAGCCGGCGGGAGCCTCACCATGCGCGGCGGAGTCAAATCGGTCTTCATGAATCCGACGGACTACTCACAAACCAAGTGAACTCCTTTCTCTCTGATTATGAACAACGATCCGATGAATCGACACGCCTCGTCAACCAATCGCCGCCAGTTTCTGCAAAAAACGACGACCGGGATCACTGCGGTTGCCGCGATTGCACAGGCCCCGTTTTTCATCAACCGGGCCGCAGCCGATCATCATAATGAGAGCAGACTCGGTTTTGCCCTAGTCGGCCTCGGCGGCCTAGCAACGAACCAGCTTGCGCCCGCCTTTGCCAAGACCAAGCATTGCCGCCTTTCGGGAGTCGTTAGCGGCACGCCCGCGAAAATCGAGCGATGGCAAAAGCAATACCACCTCCCTGCCAAGAATTGCTACGCCTACGACACTTACGATCAGATCGCTGACAATCCGGACATCGACGTGATCTACATCGTGCTCCCGAACTCCATGCACGCGGAGTACACCATTCGAGCCGCTCAACTTGGGAAGCACGTTCTTTGTGAAAAGCCCATGGCCAATTCAGCCGCGGATTGTGAGGCCATGATCGCGGCTTGCGAGCAGGCAGACCGAAAACTGGCGATCGGCTATCGTTGCCAATTTGAACCCCATCACCATCAATGCATTCGCTTCGCCCAAGAAGAAACCTTTGGCTCGATCAAGATGATTGAGGCCGGCTTCGGATTCAAAATCGGCAACCCCAATCAATGGCGGCTCAAGAAATCCTACGCTGGCGGCGGCGCTCTCATGGATGTCGGCATCTATGCCATCCAGGCCTGTCGTTACCTTGCCGGAGAAGAACCGATCGAAATCTCCGCCACTGAGACCAAGACTGACCCGGTTAAATTTAGCGAAGTGGATGAATCGATCACTTGGTCGATGAAGTTCAAGAACGGCTTAAACGCCTACTGCAGCACCACCTATGCCTTCAACGGGATCAATCGGTTCACCGCGTATGGGAACCAAGGCTGGTTCGGGTTGAATCCCGCCTACGCCTACAACGGTATTACCGGCACGACCAGCAAGCATGATGCCATCAGCTTTCCGGCCATCGATCAATTCGCGGCCGAGATGGATGACTTCGCTCTCTGCATTAAGAACAATCGGCGGTCCAGAGTTTCGGGTGAAGAGGGCCTCCGCGATCTGTGGGCCATCGAAGCCATCTATGACTCGATTCAAAACGGGAACACCATCCACCTCAGCTAGAAGCGGACATCTCTACAAACCGTCCCTCTTTTACCGGTGAAAATGGAATGGCTTTTAAGCCTTTTGGCAGCAAGCCTGTTGCTGACGGCTGGCTGTGATTCCACTGAACAATCGGTCGCAAGATTCCGCCAACCTGCTGAGCAAACACCACGCCGCGTTCCCGATCAAGACTACCTGGATCAAGCACTGCCGAAACTGCGCACGGTCAAGCTCTGGCTAGGCGCCAACGAACTCATCTCCGAGACAGCAAGGTCCCGCACGGAGATCGCCACCGGTATGATGTATCGCACCAAAATGGCGGAGAACGAAGCAATGATCTTTGTCTTTCCCCGGCCGTTTCGCGCGTCGTTCTACATGAGAAACACAGTGCTCCCGCTTTCGTGCGCCTACATCGACCGTGACGGCACCATCCTCGAGATTCACGATATGAAGCCGTTGGATGAAACTCCCATTGTGGCCTCAACGGATCAGGTCCGATACGTATTGGAAGTCAACCAAGGTTGGTTCGATCGCCACGGTGTCAAAATAGGAACGGTGGTCACTACCGAAAAGGGATCGCTCGACCAGATTTTCTTTGGTCGATGACGTTGAATCTCATCGAAATCTCTACCCATTCCGCTCAGGAAAGCAGCCCATGTCCCGGGTGCAGTTAAGCGTAGTGAGGCCACATCGCAGAAAGGTGGGGCGAGAGTCTCTCGAGCCATCCGCCTTCACTGGGCTACAGAGGATGGATGTTACAGGCGGGATGCCCTGCGCTAATCTGGAATTCTGGCTCTCGCGGCGAGACGGCGGCTCGCCGGAGTCTCGCCTCACCTTACTCCTTTAAGCCATATACAAATATCCCCCCCAAACGTCGGACTGGCGTTAATACCGTAAACACTTGATGCGAATAGCCATCGCCCAGATGAATACGACTGTCGGCGACTTCCGGGGAAATGAAGCCAAGATTCTTGAGGCCTACCAGAGGGGCCTGGCCGAAGGGGTCGATCTCGTCATCACCCCTGAACTCGCGGTCACGGGCTACCCCCCTCGAGACCTTTTGTTAAAACCGCAATTCATCGAGGAGAACCTCGCTTCGCTGGCTCGGATCACCAAGGAAGTCAGAGAAACCGGATTGATCGTTGGCTATGTTGAGCGAAGAAACGATCCGATGGGGCGGCCCATCCGTAACGCCGCCGCCCTCCTGCATCAGGGCGCCCAAATTACCAGCCGCAGCAAAATGCTGCTCCCCACGTACGACGTTTTCGACGAGGACCGCTATTTTGAGCCGGCCCTAGAAAATACACCCATCCAATTCAAGGGACGCGCCCTCGGTCTAACGATTTGCGAAGACGCTTGGAATGATCCGGAGTTTTGGTTTCATCGACGCTATTCGAAAGATCCGATCGAGCCGCTGCTTTCAAGCCCATGCGATATCCTCATCAACATTGCCGCTTCGCCATGGCATCTCGGCAAACTTGATTGCCGCTCGTCCATGCTCAAGGCGTTGATTCGGGGCAGGAATGCTCATCTCGTTTATTGCAATCTCGTTGGAGGCAATGATGATCTCGTGTTCGATGGCACCAGCCTGGCCTTCGGAAAAGATGGCTCCCTGCTGTGCCGCGCCAAGTCATTCTCGGAAGACTTCCAAATTGTCGATCTCGACAGTTCGCAGACGGTTGCTCCCGTCCATTCCTCAGACGAGGAGCGGATCTACCAAGCCCTGGTATTGGGGATCCGAGATTACCTGAACAAATGCGGTTTCCGTTCCGCCGTGATCGGACTCAGCGGTGGCATCGATTCCGCTGTAACCGCCGTATTGGCCAGAGCCGCCCTAGGCAAGGAAAGCGTCCGCGGTGTGGCGATGCCCTCGCAATACTCCTCTCAAGGAAGCCTCGATGATGCGGCTCAGCTGGCCGTCAATCTCGGCATCCAATACGACGTCATCGGAATCGAGCCTGCCTTTGAGACGATGAAACAATCCTTAGCTGGCGCTTTTCGCGACACTCAAGAAGACATCACGGAGGAGAACATTCAAGCTCGTCTGCGCGGTGTTCTATTGATGGCTCTATCGAATAAGTTTGGCTCCCTCCTCTTGACGACCGGCAACAAAAGTGAACTTGCTGTTGGTTACTGCACCCTCTACGGTGATATGTGCGGCGGTCTCGCAGCCATTAGCGACGTACCGAAGACCATGGTATTTCGATTGGCCCGATGGATCAATCGCAACCAAGAGATCATTCCGACCAGCACGATTGAGAAGTCCCCCTCCGCCGAGTTGCGTCCCGGCCAAAAAGATCAAGACTCCTTACCTGACTATGAAACCCTTGACGCCATTCTCAACGCCTATGTCGTGGAACTCAAATCTCCCAAAGAAATCATTGCTGAGGGACTCCCAGCAGATGCAGTGAAGCAGGTCGTCACCTTAATTGAACGCAACGAGTACAAACGGCGGCAGGCTGCTCCAGGTCTCAAAGTGACGAGTAAGGCATTTGGAGTGGGGCGTCGAATTCCGATCGCTCAACGATTATCAACCTGACTGAGAACAGGGTGCACCCTTGGGAATGAAAGACCTTGCTCTCTGCTCAAAACAGAGGGACACAAGCAATCGCAATCTGTTTGATGTGCCGGTGGTCTGTGCCGCAGCACCCGCCCAAAAACGTTTAGCAGCGGCAAGCTCGACTTCAGTCGAGAATAGTCCTCACCAAACTCCTGCGGATTACCGATGTCCAATTCCGTTGCTTGCCCCGACTCCGCGTGGCTTTTTCTCGAAGCATTGCCATGCGTCGCACCAAACCCCTTCGTCCAGGCTTCATCCTCCTTCAACAATTACTCGAAATGTGTTGGGTGGGCACAGTTGATGCCAAAGTAGCTGACATATCCCGATGTCACGTCATCAAGCGCTTGACCGGTGCCGGCCAATTGTTGTCCGGTCGGCAGACAACCGTCAGTCTCCACGGTAAACGAAAGAACAAACCGGCATCTGCAAGTCCGCCCGCCCAAGCAACCGCTAACACCGATTGGTCTCTGGAAATCCCGCCGCTCCTCTTTCAGAGACTGGCAAAGGGAAACGGCCTGACGCTTCACATCCGCCAAAGTTTGCTTGGAATAACCGAGCCGACGCCCCCAATCCGCGCGTTTACTCCCCACGTGATACTCTTAAGTTTGAATAAAACCCATCTCGAAGCGCCGAGAATATCGAAATAAAAATGATAGTAACGTCGAATGACTGCTTCATGCCGAGACTCCTGCAGAAGATGCAAAGCGGCAAAGTGAGGCAAATCTATTTTCTACGGGAACAAGAGGGTTGTCTCAATCCCTCCGTCAGTCAAAAAAAGCTCGCCCCCTAGTTCTAGCTGAGATAGCTGTGAACCGCGGTATTCATTAACGTGTCCTTCCAATTCCACTCCGGACCTACTCCGCGCAGATCTCACCACGGGCGGTTGTGCGCGCTACGTCAGTAAGCGACTTCACCAGGATTTTCGAGTTCCGACCACTCCGTATATGACTCTCTCGCCTTGCCTTCGGCAGATCCTCAAGGCTCCCCTCAACAAAATCAGCCTTGGCTTGAAAATACGCATAGGACTGAGTCGACAGCAGGAACAACACTTCAATCCCCGCTTGTCGCGCCCGCTCCTCAACAAACTGAATCAGCTTCCGGCCGACCCCCTGATTCTCATGGGAACGCAAAACACAGAGGAACGCCAACTCGCCTTTCTTTTCATCGGGATAAACATGCAAAGCCACACACCCGATCGCATGCCGGTCGATCTCAAAGATGTAGTAATCGTCCAGGTCTCTGGTAATCTGCGGCCGCGTTCGATTGGACAACTCCTCAGCGACCATCGAGTCACGGGTCAGCTGAACCAACACACGAACATCCTTTTTCTTAGCCCTGCGGATTTGCTGATAATCATTCGCATAGATTAAAGTCCCGATGCCCTCATTGGAAAAGACCTCAGTCAACAAACCTTCATTGGTTCGCCCGTTGATCACATGAACCCGCGGCACACCAGCTGAACAGGCATGGACGGCGTGTTTCGCCTTAGACGGATTGGACAAACCGGACTCATCTTCTTTGGAACCTAATCTTTCCGCCAATCGCGATGAAGGAATCTCCCGAATCAACTCACCATCATCCAGAATCCCATCCTGCGAAGTAATAAAAATGAGCTTCACCGCCTTCAACGTTTCGGCCACCGAAACAGCAACCGAATCTGAATTCACCCGGAACGTGCGGCCATTGCCATCAAATCCAAACGGCGGCACCACCGGAACCACGCCTCGTTCGAGGAGAGCTGTCAGCAGCTCCAAATCAATCTTCTCCACCTTACCTGTGTTTTGCTGATCGACCCCGCGGATGATCCCTACAGGTTGTGCTTTGATGGCATTGCTTACCGCTGCGCGAAGATCGTGAGTCGCAAACCCTTCAAGGATCTCGTGTGCCAAACGATTGCCCGCAGTCATCGCCAATTCCAAGGTAGCATCATCCGTGATCCCATCACCATTGAGATCCGATGCCACCAGACCCTGCGTTTCCGCTAGATTCTCTATTTGCTGAGCCGCACCATGAGCCACGACTACTCGGATATTCAAGGATCGCAGTACCGCAATATCAAGAAGCACATTGGCGAAGTTATCCTCTGACACAATCGCCCCATCAAGGCTGATCATGAATATCTCTCCGCGAAACCGCGGAATATAATTCAGAATGCCTCTGAGATCATTAGGATTCATGGACCGATTCACAGGTCGCTTGCGGACTCGACGAACTCCAGCAGTGTGTAACAACTAACATCATTTCCTTTGGATGAAAATCCATTTTTCGGCGTGTCCGTAGCCTAACGCATTTCGTGGACAGCGGCTCCTCCACTCATCGCGCCCAGCCCCGCTTTCAAAATCCCGCGCCGCGCTCGCCCGTTCATCGGATCGGCCTCTTTCCTCGGCATCGTCGCGGTGCGCAACCCCATGGTGTCGGTCATTTCGGTTGCCCCTGCTATGTTTACACCCCATCTCATGGATAGGGCACGCTGCTCGATTCACAATCTGTCTCAGTGACAGCGAGATTGAAAAACTTCATGCGAACAACCGCCCCATGAAGAGTTTTCACAAAAGCTTGATCTTCTGCAGACCAGGGGAAAGGCATCTTGCATCGAATGGATTCGCAACATCTGTAATACAACCACCAAACAAGTCTCAGAACCTTCGGCGGTCAACATCTTCTCCTCTGGACTGCCTGCCTATCCCAAAGGATGCACCACCAACAGCCTATTCTCCCGGGAGATCACCGATTATCTACCAAATCAAAAGCCAATCGGAGGGCAGGTCTGCTTCTCCCCTCATTACAAAGTGCCTTCACTGCACTCCTGATTAATTTAGATACGGAAAACGACACTGCGAATCTAAAGAAACGACTCGGAGGATCTAAAATCCCTGTTATCCGCCTTGGATCAACTCTTAACGACTCACAAAGCCCGCTATCAAGACAAACTCGACACACCGCTATCCCTTCTCTTAAAGGCGGTTTATCCTAGGACATCTTGCTGCGAATTCACAAAAAAGACAGCACTGCCTATCGCAATATATCCGAACACAAGCATCGCCGTGGACTAAGAATGGTCGATGCTTGCAAGAGCCCTCCTTGCCCGCATTTTCTCTATTTTCGACCCACAAGGCTGACAAACCATTCTGATCTGCAGCCCGCAAATCGAAACATATCCACAGGCAGTCAGCCGCCCCTATGTATTATCAGAACAGCACTGGAAATCCGGGTTGCCTGCTTCACGGCTCGGGGCCGCCACGGTCACCCTGATCTCCTCAAAATCAACGCCTAAAACAATTAAGAGAGCCGTCGAGACTCTGGAGAACGAGCGATGGCCCCGACAAATCCGCTGGGCATTCGTTATACACCCGGAGAAGGACTCGCAAGCTCGAAGGAAAAGAGCGTTGCGCGCGCCCGTGGTACCCCACCTCGTCTGCTAGCTGAACTCGCCCAACAACCTGACAATCAGGTCACACCTCGTCGATGCGCTCAAGCTATTCAAGGACATGCCTCCCTATCTGGAAAATGTAACTCGAGGGCATACCTAGCCTCACTCCACCCATTACGCGATCTCAAACCACTACCTGCCAGTGTCCCTTGCGCTGCGACATCCGCCCTGCTGCTCAACAAGAAAGATCCGAAACAAAGCGACAATCCTCATGACACTCAACGGCTCCCTGAATCGCACATGCTCTCCCCGAAATACCTCAAAGACCGCACAGGACTTCCTTTCGGCGGTCAAGGCGCTGCCAACCAAACAACCACCTACTCCCACATCATGAACGCGATTACCCTTCAAACACTGACCGGCAATGTTTTGCTCGGGGTCCAATCACTCCCTAGTCGCTCATTCGAGAGGCAGCAGCTCGTTGGGAGAGGATCCGCATTATAGACCCGCCTCCCAAGTTTAGAGGTCCCTGGCTTAACCCTAGCCGAGAGACGGCCCGCTCAACATTGCCTCTTCCCCTCGCCCCAAAAACTACCTAACCTCTCCCCGTGAGTTGGCTCAGCGACAGGCAGTGGTTTGGCGTTGCGGTTGCCCTCTACGGCGCCAGCATGTTCTACTCGGTTTTCCTTTGGCGACGCGGGTTTCGTCAAGACAACCGAGTGACTTACTTTGTAATGCTCGCGGCCTTTGTCCCTCACACGCTTGCCCTGGTTTCTCGCGGTTTTTCCCTTAACCAGTGCCCGGTCACAAACCTTTACGAAGCGACAGCCTTTGTCCTGTGGACAATGACAGTCTCCTACCTAATCCTTGGCCTTTGGTCGCGCATACAGTTTTTGGGAGCCTTCTCCTCGCCCCTACTGTTTGCTTCCGGGGTGTTTGCCCTGACGCCAAGACTTGATCAGCAGTCGGAAAACCCGCAGTTTATCAACGGCGCGGTCAGCTTTCACGCCGCACTCATTTTGCTGTCCTATGGCGCTTTTGGCCTTAGTGCCATTGCTGGCGCCATGTTCCTCTCCCATGAACATGACCTTAAATTCAATAAGATCCGGGCGATTCTTTCGCTTCTCCCACCGATCCAACGGCTCGAGCGGATTACGGGCGCCTTACTCGTCATCGGCGTTATATTGCTGACGACTGGACTAGGCATGGCACCGTTTATTTATCCCGACACCAACACCTCTTTCCAGTTCGACGCCAAAATCATTTGGTCGGTCATTGTTTGGTTGATGTACGTCACCTTGCTGGTGGCCCATTGGAAACTGAAGCTCCAAGGACATCGATTCGCCCTCGGCACCGCGCTGGCGTTCGCATTTCTGATCCTCACGTTCTGGGGAACTAATCTCATGTCGGCAACCCATCAATAATGCGCGTTTACTTCTCAGCACGGCTTGCCAACACGATACAGGCAGGGATCCGCTCTTGGCCGTGTGACGGTCGGCACTAGTTTCTTAAGTCTTGATGTCGTTGTTAGTCATAGGACTCAGCCATCACACCTCCCCAGTCAGTCTACGGGAGCAACTCGCGATTACCGAGCATCAGCTGCCGGAGGCGATGGAGGATCTTCGCAGCGAGGTTGAGATCGAAGAAATGGTCGTTCTCTCCACCTGCAACCGCGTGGAACTCTACGTCGCCCACGACAATCCGGATACCGAACTCGCGGCAGCGTTGATTCAAAAATTCGCGGATAATCGTAATTTCAACGGTGAACTCGGTGATGCCATCTACACTCACATCGGTCGCCAAGGCGTCGAACACCTGTTTCGCGTCGCCAGTGGATTAGATTCCATGGTACTGGGCGAAACCGAAATACTCGGCCAATTAAAGCAAGCCTACCAAACGGCGCTGCACCACCGTCACACCGGGCGCCGACTAAACAAAACCTTTCAGAAAGCATTCCAAGTCGCCAAACAAATCCGCTCGAAGACGAATATTCAGCGAGGTCCAACATCGGTCGCTTCCGCCGCCGTTGAGTTGGCGGAGAGAATCTTCGATGGCCTCAAAAACCATCAAGTCATGGTCCTAGGAGCCGGCGGCACCAGTGAAAAGGTCGCTCGAGCGCTGTCTTCGAGAGGCGCGAGCAGCGTTATTGTCTCAAACCGCTCTCATGAGAAAGCCGTCAGGCTCGCGACTGAACTTGAAGGGCGCGCGATCCACTTTAAAGAGTTGGTGGCAGAGTTCCCTGAGATCGATATCGTCATCAGCAGCACTTCAGCCCCTCATTACCTGCTCGACCGCACACAGCTCATGGCCCTCCTCAAGAATCGACCGGCACGTCCCTTACTCTTGATCGACATCGCTGTCCCCCGAGATATCGATCCGTCCGTCGGCTTCCTAGATAACGTCTATCTCTATAACGTCGATGACCTCCAGGCCATCGCCAACGATCACCTCAAGCAACGTCAGAAAGAAATCGCTCGATGTGAGATGATCATTAAAAACCGCGTGGACGAGATTCTTGCCGCCTTGGTGCCATGGACCCTCGACCGCCGGCAGCAACCCCGCATTTGGACACGAGCGTAGGGTACCATCAAACGTCGATCACGCCATCGTCGCGTGATTCGCGGAAGAAGGAATCCTTTGGCGTTTGGCCTTGATGCTTCTTGAGAAACTCCTGCTGAGCTGCCATCATCCGACGCCACCGCCACAAGAACACTGCTCCCCCGATCAGCAGCACCGGAAGAATGAAGACCACAAAGAAGCCAAAGGCGAAAACAGCAAAAATAGCAAAAGCAAAAACGGTGAGACCTCCAATCAAATAGTTCAAGAGGCCCGGACCTTTTGCTGCACTCAAAACCGATCTCTTGATCTGTTCTCCATCAGAAGCAACACCCTCGCGATACTGCACCACACGCCATTCAATCATACGCATTCGCCCTTGGCGACCATCTGAACCTAATGCCTCCCTCAAAAAAATTCCAGTGGATTCGCCAATCGAACGCATCAAGTAGGGCGAAAGTCCCAGGCTGTGTGAAAAGTGCGCAATCAAAAGGACATAAGCAAAAAGCGGACCATACACTTGATTTAGCGGCAAAGGTCTTTGTGGAATAGAGGGCATTGTCCACTCGGTCTCTCGCCATCACCTCGGGGGTGGGGTAATCATCCAACGGCAGAGGGATCGTTCCATTAGAGCTTCGGCAAGGCCCGATCAAGGCGGCGCCGGAAAGATTCCCAATCGGATGGCTGCTCGCATCAATGCCGCCCGGCGGAACACCAAAATACCCCTTCAATCTCGGGTGGCATGCCCCCGCTTCCCAAGGCAGTCCGTTATCAGCGATGAAAGGGCCGTGCCGACGCCCAACAAGGCCGACGGCCAGCGCAGTCATTTGCGCCAGCGTGTCCGCTTGGCGAAGACCCGAGCTTGCCGACGAAAATTCTTGAATGCACTGATTCAGGTGCCTAGGGGAGATTTTGTGAAACGTGCCCCTATATGCCCGTTTCAGCATGGGCCAGAAGGATTCCACGCCGTTCGGGTGCACCGTGCCGCACACGTATTCGGAGTGATTTGATCTCCTTCATGGGCGAATCCCGCATAAGTCGCTGCCTCGTCCATGCAGCCCGCCGCCCCCGGAGCCGTGTGCTCAAATGACGAATCCTTGAAGCCCTGCCAAGGTGAAGCACCCCCGCCGCCTTCGTCCGGTCTTTCCCGCCGCCCGCTTGCCCACGGCGCCCGCCCTTGGCGGTTCCGGGTTCCTAACCGAGCGCAAAACTTTCATGCCGCCCCCCGCCCTCTCTTTTGCTCACGGTGCCTGCGTCCGGCGCTTTCAAGCGGCCTTCGGCGAGCGTTGCTCATGTTGGCCCGTTTCCCCCGCTGAAGTAAGTTTCATCCGCCTCAGCCCGGGCCGGAGAACGGGGCGTCCTTGCTTTCGTGCGGCCCAAGCCTGAAGCAGGCGGTCTTTTGGCTGATGCCGATATTCTCGGTGCGGTTTCATGCTCGCCCCGCCCTTGAGGCTCGGTCAAACACAGGTAACGGCGATTGCCCATTTGCGGCGCACTTTGGAACGCTCCAAGCCGTGCCGGGGCGCACGCTGAGGTCGCTCCGGCAATCTGCGGGCATTAGTAGGGCACCGGCTTGGCGGTGGAGTCTTGCGCGCGCTCGTGCCTCTGCAGTGACCGCAACGGCGGTCTTTGGTCCATACTTGCGCTTCAAACCACTTGGCGGCCGCTGCCTCAAGTGGGTGGACATATTCATCAGCTCGATGACCGTGACGCTCTCGGCGGCATCCCTTTTCCCGGTGCTTTACGCCGGTAGACTCGCCTCATTCCATGTCCGAAGTAGCAGCAAATCCAAGACGGCGCGCTAAGCTATGTACGTAATTCTCATAAAGATGACCAACTCCACAAAATTGAGCGGATTGTTGAAACTGAGCGAGCGGAGTCTCCGTTTTCTTTAACTGCTCCAAGGGCGACTCCAGAATCTGCTTTTGCCGTGCCATCTAGTGTTGCTGTTTGTAGAGTTCGACGAGGTTTTTCAACCGAATATGGAGTTCATTCAGATGGAACGGTGATTCAGCAAGAAAGTCGTTGGTGCCAGTGTCAAGCGCTTCTGAAAACGCAATTAGGATTTAGAAGCTTTAATGGGTTGGAATGAAATTGCTGTTGTGGGGATGAATTTGATTGAGCTTATGGAAAGATTTCCCCGATCAAGCGCGCTGCATTAACTACTTGGAGAGCATTCGGTGGGGCGATGCCCCCCCTGTTTGCTTTGCCAAAACAAACAGATAGCCCGCAAGCGGGTGTTGCAAAAGATTGGGCGGTGGAATCGCCGTAACTGGCGCCGCAGCCAGTTTCTTTGTGTCTCGCTCGGGTGTGATCCGCTTGCAGCTCCCCTGAAACTAGACTTGCCAAGGCAGGCCGGTTCGAGGCAAATTAAGAATACTAAGAAAAACCTCCCCGCTTCGCCGGCGGTGGTATTGATAATGACGGTCAGACCTGTATTGGAATATGAAATCGAGGATTTTTCGTTGTTCGCGGAGCTCATCCCAAGGATTCACTTTGATCGAGCTTCTGGTGGTTATCGCTATCATCGCTATCCTGGCGGGCATGTTGTTGCCTGCCCTGGGCAAGGCCAAGGCCAAAGCGCAAGGGATCAAGTGTTTGAATAATAATAAGCAACTGATGTTGGCTTGGATGTTTTATGCCGACGATAACGAAGGCACGATTACTCACGCTTATGGAGAGGCGCATGGTTGGATGGGCACCAGTGAGCTTGACTATAGCGCGGCGGCGTACAATTGGGATTTCAACGTGGATATCGCAAAAAGTCCCCTTTGGCCCTACACGGGTAATACGCCCGGAATATTCAAATGTCCCGCCGATAAATCGTCCGTGGTGGTTCAGGGAAAGCGCTTGCCCCGAGTGCGAAGTATGTCCATGAGCTCATGGGTGGGTGGCAACAACGGCAAACACACTTGGTACGGCGGTACTGAGTGGCGGATGTATTTGAAGCAAAGCGATTTTGTCGATCCGGGGCCTGCTCAAACCTGGGTTTTTATCGACGAGCGCGAGGATAGCATTAACGATGGTTTTTGGGTGACTTGGATGCCGGGTTATCCCGATCTACAGGCCACTCGTATCTTTGATTATCCCGCTAGCTACCACAATGGCGCGGCCGATTTGTCCTTTGTCGATGGCCACGCGGAAATCCACAAATGGAAAGATCACAGGACGGTGATTCCGGTGAAGAAGAACGATGAAATCCTTCGGGAGGATGGGCGCTCGCCGAACAATCGGGATGTGATCTGGATCCAAGACCGGACTACTCGGTTGGTCAATCCCGTCACGGCGAGGTAGTCCTTAACTTTAGTGCGAGCCTGGTATGTGCAGTCGGCTTGAGCGGTGCTTTTGAACCGTGAAGGTCGCGATGAACACGAAGTTTTCGGAGGTTCAGGGGAACTCCGTTCGTTGGGATTGTGCTGATTGCTGCCCTCGGTGCTAAACTTCAAATATGGATGTTGGTGCACATCCACGGCACGTTGTTGGCGTTGGTCAATCTAGCGTTTGCTTTTACTACTCAGCTTTTACCTGCCTGATCGTCAAAAGACCGGGCCTTGGCGTCCATGTGCTTTCTTGGCGCGATCATTCTCATGCCGTCCGGGTTTTTTCTGGGTGGCATATATGGGTCTATGGCGATCCAGGCTTGGGGATCTTTTGCTGCCGTTGAGCGCTGCAGTGCTGCCTGATCGCTTGTCTTCAAGACTGCCTGGGCAATAAAAAGCGGTTAGGCGACTATCAGGGCCCTGCCAGAAAACGGGATGGCAGGAATTGAGCGAGGTGGGGCGAGACTCCGTCGAGCTGCTATCGCCGAAGAGGATCGGAAGCGTTGATTGGATTCATTTCCTCAAGCGCCGACGGTGGGAACGGGGAGTTCTTCCTTCTTCGCCGTCTGCGAAGGACGGCAGATCGAGAGACTCTCGCCCCGCCTTTTGAAAGAGATTCGCCATTTTCAATCACACTTGCTAAGGCGGGTGGAGCAGTTGTTAAATGGTTGAGAGACTTTTTATTTCTTCTTCCCTTTTTTCCAAGCGGATTTTTTCTTGGGACCGTGTGCTTTGAACGTCAGTTCGGCAACTCCCGATTTGTCGAGTTCTCCCAGACCCATTTTGACCATCTTGTCGTATTGGCCTTTAGTTGCCGCTGCCAAGGGGAGATCTAGTTTCTGTTGTTTGCTCAGATCCAAGGCGATGCCGGAATCCTTGGCGGCGTGTGCTGCTGAGAAGTAGCAGTCGTGATCTCGAATCTGCATATCCTTGCCGTCTGTTTCAAGGACTCGAGAATTGGCACCGGTTTGAG
The DNA here is from genome assembly GCA_024761205.1 of Limisphaerales bacterium. GTDB lineage: Bacteria > Verrucomicrobiota > Verrucomicrobiia > Limisphaerales > AAA164-E04 > UBA2970. Next base: position 78,352 of record JAMASS010000017.1, on the reverse strand, counting down.
AAAACACTTCCCGCAGCATATTGAGGTCATGGCCGAGAGCAGCACCTAGCCCGAGTCCTTCAGCAAGGCCTGCTGTGTTGATGTTCATCACCATGTTCACGAGTGCCTTGACCTCCGCAGCGGACCCGGCAGCACCGATGTAGCGCATGGAACTGCTTAGTTTGGTCAGAATGGGTTTCACCTTTTGGAAGGCTTTCTTGTCACCGCCGCACATCAGGTAAAGCGTGCCCTGGCGCGCCTGGGTGATGCTTGAAGCCATGCAGGCCTCGATCGTGGCGGCACCGACTTTCTTGGCTCGCGCTTCCACCTTGATGTGTGTTTTTGGTGAGACGGTGGCGCAGTTGATGAAGATATTGCCTTTGGCGCCCTTAAGAAGGCTGTTGCCCTTAACTGCGAAGATTTTGTCCATCGCTTTGTCGTCAGTAACGACTGTGATGACAACCTCCGCCAAGCTGGTTATCTCGTCGAGCCGGCTGCAATTCGTCGAGTCGAGTTCCTCGGCTAGAGCACCGGCCACTTGGGAGTTCAGGTCGAAAACGGCGGTTATCTTGTAGCCGCATTCTTTTAGGCGGCGTGCCATGTTGGCACCCATTCTTCCGACGCCTACAAATCCGATTTTCTTGGCCATAGTATTTTCTGAGCTGGTTTGTTGTTTATGCGATCACGCGAAAATGCTCGTCGTAGTTGATGCTTTCGCAACCGACAGGATTAGCGAGAGGAAAATAGGTTCATTTTCACGATTGTGCACGTTTTTGTTTGTCGAACCTTAAATCGAAGGCCACGGCTCTTCTGACCCATAGCGATTCCTCCGCGTGCGTCTCTCTTGCCGTTCACCAACATGCCATGGTCGCCAGTTCTGGATGAGCATCCACCTCGCTTGACCGTCCGAGCTCAGCCGAGATATGCACAACTTGTGTGTTGGCCCGTGAACCCACTTCCGGTAACTCCGGGCGAGGCAGCGAGTGCCAATGTCTCTTTCAGTGTGTTCATCATTCTGCTCTTCCTATGGCGCTTCAAAATCTTCCAGGTTCAGACAGCACAACTTAATGCCCCTTTGGTGATCATCATTTAGTTGCACACTATGCGATTTTTGCTAAAGGCAGTTTCGGGGGGACGGTTTTGGGCTTCAGAGGCGGCTGGCGGTGAAATTCTTGAAAGAATCAGTATAAGAAATCAGCGAAGAAAATTGAGGACAGGCTCAGTGTTTTGCTTGAGCCGAGTCGGTGCGCGCGGTTGACGTTAGGTGAGACATTTGGTGCGGGTTGTTGATGGCGCACTGTGCCAAAGTGACTCGATTATCGAATGAAAATTGAGGCTGATCGATGAGCATTCATTGATAACTTATTGATGAGCAACGAATTATGTAATTATTTGGTGGATGGCATCTAAAGTGCTGGCTTATCGTCACGAATTAGAAAGGTTTCTTAGAATGGCAAAGGTGCTCGGTATAGATTTAGGCACAACCAACTCCTGTATGTCGGTCATGGAGGGTAGCGAGCCAGTGGTGTTGGAGAATTCGGAAGGAAAGCGGACAACACCATCAATCGTCGCCTTTACAAAGACTGGCGAGCGGCTGGTTGGGGAGGCTGCAAAGCGCCAGGCAGTGACGAATTCCAAGAACACCGTTTATTCCATCAAACGGTTTATGGGGCGAAAGTTTGACGAGGTTGCAGAGGAAACCAAGCGCGTGCCGTATCAAGTAGTGGTCAAAGCAGCCAACGAAGACGTGGCCGTGGAGGTGAACGACGGCGGCAAGACGAAACGGTATAGCCCGCCTGAGATTTCCGCAATGATCTTGAGTAAGTTGAAGTCGGACGCGGAAACTCGTTTGGGGGAAACCATTTCTCAGGCTGTGATTACAGTCCCAGCCTATTTCAATGACTCACAACGGCAGGCAACTAAAGATGCCGGCCGAATTGCCGGCCTCGAAGTGCTCCGGATCATCAACGAGCCCACGTCGGCTTCATTGGCCTACGGCTTGGAAAAGAAGAGTGATGAGAAGATTGCTGTCTATGACCTAGGTGGTGGCACATTTGATATCTCGGTCCTAGAAATTGGTGACGGTGTCTTCGATGTGAAGGCGACCAATGGTGACACTCACTTGGGTGGTGACGATTGGGATAACCAAATCATTGATTGGGTGATTGATGAGTTTAAGAAGGATTCCGGCGTGGACTTGCGGAATCAGTCCGACGCGATTCAGCGCATTAAAGAAGAGGCCGAGAAGGCGAAGATCGCGCTGTCGAGCGCCCAGGAATATGAAGTTAATCTACCGTTTATCACAGCGGACTCGAGTGGTCCCAAACACATTAGCATGAAGCTCACCCGATCGAGGTTGGAGCAGCTTTGCGATCATCTCTTTGAGCGGACGATTACCCCGACCAAGGCCTGTTTGGACGACGCCGGCATTTCCGCGAATGATGTCAACGAGCTGGTGTTGGTGGGTGGAATGACCCGTATACCCCGGGTGGTGGAAACGGCCCGCAACCTGGTTGGAAAGAAACCGCATCAAGGAGTTAATCCGGATGAAGTCGTGGCCATTGGCGCTGCGATCCAAGGCGGTGTCTTGAAGGGTGACGTGAAGGACGTGTTGTTGCTCGACGTGACGCCATTGTCACTTGGCATTGAAACTCTGGGTGGCGTGTTCACGAAATTGATCGCTCGTAACACGACTATCCCAACTCGGAAGTCGGAGATTTTTTCCACGGCGGCCGACAATCAACCGGGCGTCGAGGTGCATGTATTGCAAGGCGAGCGGGAGTTTTCCCGAGACAACAAGTCAATTGGACGATTCAACCTCACGGATATTCCTCCGGCGCCGAGAGGCACCCCTCAGATTGAGGTGACGTTCGACATTGATGCAAATGGTATCATCAACGTCAGTGCCAAGGATCTCGGCACGGGCAAAGAACAAAAGATTACGATTAAGGCAAGTAGTGGTCTCAATAAGGATGAGATCGAGAAAATGAAGAAGGATGCCGAATTGCACGCCGGGGAGGACAAGAAACGTCGCGAAGAAGTTGAGACGCGGAATAAGGCGGACAACGCCGTCTATCAGTCAGAGAAAATGTTGTCCGAGAACGGAGACAAGATTTCGGCTGACAACAAGTCCAAGCTGAAGAGTGCGGTCAACGACGTGAAAGAAGCGTTAAAAAGCACCGACTCCGCTGCCATTCAGTCGGCGGCGAACAAGCTGAATGAAACTCGGCAGGCAGTACAGACTGCGAGCGGCAGTGGAACGGCCGGTACGGCTCCCGGAGACGGGGACGCCGGGGCGGCAGGGTCGTCCTCTGCATCTGCAGAGGCTGCTGAAGCGTCGACCGAAGACAAGAAGGGGTCGATCATCGACGCCGAGGTGGTTGACGAGAAGAAGGACTAACCCCGGAACCATTGGAATCTCACACACAAAACTAAGTAACCAAATAGCGTCTCGTTGTCGTTCTGTGAGTGCAGGATGCATCTGAGGCGGTCATTAATCACATAAATAACATAAAGCATTGATTATGGCAGCAAATGTAAAACCACTCGGGGATCGGGTTCTTGTGGAACCGGCCGAGGAAAAGGAACAGAAGAAAGGTGGAATCATCATTCCTGATTCCGCGAAAGAGAAACCGACCGAAAGCATCGTCGTCGCGCTGGGAACAGGCAAAACCGATGATAAGGGTGAAAAGGTGCCTTTCGAAGTAAAGGAGGGAGATCGTGTGCTTGTCAGCAAGTACGGCGGTACGGAAATCAAACTCGACGGCAAAGAATACAAGATCCTGAATTCGGATGATATTCTTGCGATTGTTGACTAAGGAGATTTAAGCGAAGAAAGAATACTATGGCTGCAAAACAATTAGAATTCGACGAGAAGGCACGTCAAACATTGTTGCGAGGCATTAGCAAGCTCGCTCGTGCCGTGTCCGCAACGCTCGGTCCCAAAGGGCGCAACGTTGTTCTCGACAAGAAGTTTGGTTCACCAACCGTCACCAAAGACGGTGTCACTGTTGCCAAGGAGATTGAGCTGGAGAACCCCTATGAAAACATGGGCGCTCAGATGGTTCGCGAAGTGGCAAGCAAGACTAGTGACGCTGCTGGTGATGGAACCACGACGGCAACCGTTTTGGCTGAATCGGTCTACTGTGAAGGTTTGAAGTACGTGACCTCGGGCGCAAATCCGATCGGCATCCAACGGGGTATTCAAAAGGCGGTAGACGCCGGTGTGGCTCAGTTGGCGAAGATTGCCAAGCGAGTCAAAGACAAAGAAGAAATCCAGCAGGTCGCGACTGTTTCTGCGAACTGGGATCCGGCTATCGGTGAAATCATCGCTGATGCCATGGACAAAGTTGGCAAAGATGGAACCATCACGGTGGAAGAGGCGAAGTCGATCGAAACTACCCTAGACGTTGTTGAGGGTATGCAGTTTGACAAGGGTTACCTCTCTCCATATTTCGTAACGGATTCCGAGTCGATGGAGGCAAGGTTGGCTGATGCTTACATCCTTATCTTCGAGAAGAAGATCTCGAATCTCAAGGACTTGCTTCCGCTGTTGGAGAAAGTCGCCAAGCTTAGCAAACCGCTCATGATCATTGCGGAAGATGTCGAAGGTGAAGCTCTCGCAACGCTTGTGGTCAACAAGTTGCGTGGCACCTTGAACATCTGCGCGGTGAAGGCTCCTGGTTTCGGTGACCGCCGCAAGGCCATGCTCGAAGACATTGCCATCCTGACCGGTGGTCGTTGCATCACCGAGGATCTGGGCATCAAGCTTGAGAACATTCAGGTCGAGGATCTGGGTCAGGCCAAGTCCATCGTCGTCGACAAGGAGAACACCACCATCGTCGAGGGTAGCGGCAAGTCTTCCAATATCCAAGGCCGAGTGGGTCAGATCCGACGGCAAATCGAAGAGACCACGTCAGACTACGATCGCGAGAAGTTGCAAGAGCGATTGGCCAAGTTAGCCGGTGGCGTGGCTGTCGTCAACGTTGGCGCGGCAACTGAGACTGAGATGAAGGAGAAGAAGGCTCGAGTTGAAGATGCCTTGCATGCGACCCGAGCTGCCGTCGAGGAGGGTATCGTCTCTGGTGGTGGTGTGGCATTGATTCGTTGTATCCCCGCAATCGATAAGATCGAGAGTGCCAATCATGACGAAGAGATCGGTATCGCCATTGTGAAGCGAGCGGTTGAAGAGCCGTTGCGTGCTCTCTCCGCCAATGCTGGGGAAGAGGGATCACTGATCGTGCAGGAAGTCAAGAAGCGCGAGGCCAACGACGGTTACAATGTCGCTACTGGCGAGTATGAAGATCTTGTGAAAGCCGGTGTTGTGGATCCGAAGAAGGTGACGCGAACCGCACTGCAGAATGCTGCTTCGATCGCCGGATTGCTCCTGACCACTGAGTGCTTGATTACCGAAATCCCTGAACCCGAGAAGTCGGTTCCCGGAGGCGATCACCACGGCCCTGGTCCAGGCATGTATTAATCCTGGCTCACAAAGAAAATCATCTCTTACGTTTCAAAAGAGGTTGGCATCCGCCAACCTCTTTTTTTTACCGTCTGGAGGAGGCACGACCATACAAGAGAAGGCTGAGGAAGTCCAAGGTGGGTGAAAAAAGTGGTAAATCATCAGCGCGCTTCAGCACGCTACCATGTTATCCGAACGGAAACCCCTGAGTCACTGCTAGGGGCTGTTTGCCATCCGTAGCCGCTTTGGATTTTCCGCAATCGATCAACTTGATTCAGTTTGTATTGTACCATCTCCGATGCATAGTCGCTTCGTGTTCGGATTAACAAGATGAAACGGGGGACAGCTGTTTCAGAATCAGCCGCAAATCGGGTGACCCGGTTGCTTGTTCGTGCCAAGGATGGTAGTACGGTAGCGCGAGATGAGTTGGTGGATTCTGTCTATCATCGTCTGAATCGATTGTGCCAAGGACTGCGGCGTAAGTTTCCCGGTGTTGTAGCGTACGAGCAGACGGGGGATGTCATGGGCCAAGTTTGGCCGAAGTTGTTGAAGGGGTTAACCAACAAGGAGTTCAAAGACTCCGCCCACTTTTTTTCGTTTTCGGCGACTTTGATTCGCAATGTGCTGATTGATTTGTTGCGGAAACATTACGGAAAGAATGGCAAGGGATCTCGTGAGATTGCAGCTGTGTCTGATCGGGATACCCGTGGCGGTGATGTTGCGCAATCGGTCATGCTTGAAGGCTGCGACACCAACAGCCCTGATCGAGACGTGATGAGGGAAGAGGTCCATGGCATGATTCAGCGCCTGCCCGCTCATCATCAGGAGATCTTTAATCTTCGTTTTTATCATGGGTTGAAGGAACTCGAGTGTGCTGAGGCGTTGAATGTGGATGTTCGGACGATTCGACGGCGCTGGCGCAGCGCCCGACTGGCCTTGGCCGCAGAATTGGTGAAGTAACACGCCGTCGCTCAGAACAAAGCATCTTCATGGCAAACGACCATCAGTCTGTAGAAGCCGAGGGGACCCGACAGGATGCGATCGATGAGTTGTTGGATCGGTGGGAGGATCTTAAGCGAAGCGGTGCCCCGCCTTCCGTTGCGGAGCTTTGTGGCGAACGAACTGATTTGATTTCGGATGTGCAGCAGCGAATCGCTGAGTTGGAGAAGATTGGGGCTTTGCTGGAAGAGGAGGGTGGTATCTTGGACGCGGAGGTTCCCGATGAGTCGATCCCCCACGAGGAAGTCGCTCTGACGCTGCGACTGAATGAACTTTCCCTGTTCGACTTTGGCGGTATGGGAATCGTCGGACACGCGAAGGATTCAGAGCTTCGTCGAGACGTGGCCGTGAAGTTCATGAAGCCGTCCAACAACAGCCCGGTCAATCAGGAACGGTTTTTGAATGAGGCCAAAGTGACCGGACGCATGGCCCATCCTGGAGTGCTCCCGGTTTATGGTTTTGGGCGAACACCCGATAATTTGCCGTTTTACGCGATGCGGTATGTTTCGGGGCCCACCTTTGAAGAGGCGATCAACGACTATCACCGTGAGAAAAAGAACCAGAGGAAACGACAGCAAACGCTGGGGTTGCGAAAGTTGCTCACTCATTTCATCTCGGTCGCTTATACGATCGCCTACGCGCACGAACGGGGTGTCGTCCATTGCGATTTGAAGCCTCAGAATATTTTGTTGGGTGCGTTTGGTGAAACCTATGTCATCGATTGGGGGCTTGCCGTGGGCGTTTCGCCGTCCAAGGGAAAGTTCACCGGGGTTGCGGAGAGGGGAGAGGCGCATGGAGCCGGTACTGAAGGGTATTGTCATCCAGACCAGCTCTCGGGAGCGGCGTTGCCGAATCGAGCTTGGGATATCTACAGCCTTGGGGCAGTGCTCTACCGCCTGCTAACGAGTCGAGTTACCACTGACTCGAGAGTGACGGTACCAAAGGGTGGGGACCAAGAGCCATCCACTCTAGTCATCCGACGGCCATGTTCGGTGGACAAAACGATTCCACCGGCGCTCGAGAGTATTTGCTTCCGGGCACTGGGCCGCGATGGGGAGTATGCCTATGAACGGGCAAGTGAGGTTGCGGATGATGTCCAACGGTATCTGGCGGGTGAACCCGTGGCCGGTCATACCGAGACTATTGCCGAACGGGTCTTGCGTTGGCAGCGAAGTCATCAAGGAGCCACAAAGATCGCCGGCATTTTGTTGATCATGCTGATTTCCGTGCTGCTAGTCAGTTCGTTCTCGTTATGGCGTTTTGCGGCGGCGAGGAAAGTGAATATCCGAGAGTCGCTCGAAACGGCCGTCAAGTTTGCCGCGCAAACTGTGGCGTTGGAAATGAGCAATCGTTGGCAGGCGTTAAATTTGGCCTCCCGGGATCCCCGGCTGCTCGCCGGGTTGCAGAACGCCGAGGACGACAGCGAGCCGGTGATTTCGAGCGTGCTTCAAGCTCGAATCAAATATCATCGAAATGCTTTTAAAACCCTTAGATCCGATTCCTGGTTTCTGTGCAATGCGGAGGGGCGACAGGTAGCACGCTCTCCAGTGAGCAATAGATCGATTGGGAACAACTATGGCCACCGTGATTACTTCCACGGTAATGGTCGTGATTTTGCGGAAACTGCCTCAGGGGAGCCGCTACCGGGAGATCCGCCCTACATCGAACAGCCACATCATTCTGTCGTGTACCAAAGCACTTCGGACAACTCGCTCAAAGTGGCCTACTCGGTTCCCGTTTTCGTCAATCCGGGAACGGACGAAGAGGAATTTGTCGGCGTGATCGGAATGTCGGTTAAATTAGGAGGATTCAGCATCTTGAATGACGATATGTTAGGCAATCATCATCTCATTCTGGTTGATTTACGGGATGATTGGTTGGAGGGGCAAGCGGTCAAGGGGTTGATACTGCATCATCCGAATCTAGGAGAACTAGTTCAAGATTCACAGCGTGACCCGGGGAGATCGCGTCTGTCCGAAGACTTGGTGATACGGCTGCTGACGCTACGGTCGAATGATCCGAGTTTCTATTTGGAAGATTTTGTGGATCCTGTCTCCGGTTCGAAGCGAGGCTCATTGGCCTCCTTTGCGAAAGTCACAGTCAAGAACGAGGGCGAATCACCGAGGGATTCCGGATGGGCTGTAATCGTTATGGAAGATCAAGACTCAACAGGATGGCTCCGATAAGCCCCTATCCATCCAATTGCTGAAACAAACGCTAATGTCGTATCATAACCTAGCGGACGTCCCCATGGTAAGGTGAGACTCCGTCGAGCCAAGCATAGGAATCTCACGTTGCATTCGAATACTCCTATGGCATTTGGATACTTCTTATTACGACACTGGCCACATCAAGATCTATCGTCGAGATCACCTCCACCCCACCGAAGCCAAGCCAATTATTCCTTAGCAGTGATCCGTATCCCAGCATCCTAAAAGACGGCGCCGGCCTCACGCATGCCACACTTCGATGGCAGCTAGCCCTGATCATTTGGCATTTCAGGGACCTCAAGCATTGACAGCCTATTGCGAGTGCCACTTAGAATCTGATCTCCTCAGTTTGGGCGCCGGATCTGATCAAGCACGAAGGCAGATACCACATCTATTTTCCTGAGATGCCGAATGTCCGTGCCTGGAATCGCCGAAGCTGATACATCGTGATGGCTGATTACAATTAACCAGCATCCAGGGCAGGACCGGCAACCTCGGTTATGGTGGTCTCCTCCCGACCGTGTACATCGCTGGGTCCATAAAAGCATTCGCCACACAATTCAATCATTCGAACCCGGAAGGCGAATGGACAATGGGCATCCAAAGGGCATGGAACGATCTTTGAAGGTCGGCCGGTGGTGGTGTATTCCGCATGGGTATCGACGTATCTTCCGGACTTTAGGCCGCTTGATTTTGTTGGAACCCATTGAGTGGACTGCGGAAGGATGGTTTCGAGCCGTGATTGGCTGGGGAGGAACTCCGAGCGCGAATTCCCCGGCCACGCCGCGGCAGGGAGGTTCGCGGGCGGATTCCCGATTTCTGGGTCGCGCTTGAAGATGGGGATTCCATTCGTGCGAGCGGTTGCAACGAAATCAGGCTTGGCGCCCCCCCCCCCGCGCTGACAGGTCTGCCTCGGGGGAGGCCCAACGCCTAGCCGCAGCGGGGAAAATCCAGCCCTCAGCGAGAAGGCCATGAAATTGGCAAAATCCCCAGGCCAAGGGAGCCTCGTCCCGAAGATCGAAGAAGCAAAAACATGGAACCCCATGCTTAATTCCCTTTCGTTGGACATCTTTGACGTCTTCCAGCGTCAACCGATTGTGGTCGGCGGCGTACTTTTGGATGGGACTGGATTCCTGATTACTGTCGAGAGATCGTCGATCATGATGTGAAAACCCGGAGCTAGTGCGGCAGGGAACCGGCGGCGAGAGCGGCCGCTTTCACGATGCCATTGGGCATGGTGCCGAGGTAAATCATTCCCACCATGCCCGCGATCATCGTGAATCGAATGGGCATGCTCGTGGTCAGTGGGGCGGTGTCTGCCGGATATTTTGACCAGTAAATGACTCGAATGACGCCGAAGTAGTAGTAGATGGAAATGGCAACGCCGATGACGGCCACCCCGGCAAGCAGGTAGTAGGGGCTGTAGCTGGAGGCCTGTTCGATGATCGCTCGAACGAGGAGGAATTTTCCGAAGAATCCCGCTAGGGGAGGGATGCCAGCGAGCGAGATCATTGATAGGGTCATGGCGGCCGCGAGCAGCGGCGAACGTTCGTTGAGGCCGGCAAGACTCGAGATGTCTTCGGTGCCTATCTGTTGACTCACCAGCATGATGACGGTGAACGCAGTGATGACGGCGAACAAATAGGCGCCGAGGTAGAATAGAATGGCGGTTGATCCTGAAGGACTGAGCGCGGCGATTCCCAGGAGGAGGTATCCGGCGTTGGCGATGCTCGAGTAGCCCAGCAATCGCTTAAGGTTGCGTTGTGATAGAGCGCAAAGGTTGCCGTAGAGGATAGTTGCGGCAGCGATGCCGATAAAAAGTTTTTCCCAATGGTGGGCGAGTTCGGGCACTGCCGAAAAAAGCACTCTCATGATTAAGACAAATCCTGTGGCCTTTGAGCCGATGGCCAAGAATGCCGTCGTGGGTGTTGGAGCGCCTTGGTAAACGTCCGGCACCCAAATTTGGTAGGGAAAGGCGGCGACCTTGAAACCCAGGCCGGCGAGGATGAAGAGTATGCCGAGCTTAAAGACGAGAGAGCCTTGGGTGGTCTCCGAACTGGCGGCAATTTCCGAAAAAGCCATGCTGCCGGAAACGCCGTAAACCAAGGCGATGCCGTAAACAAGAAATGCTGAGGAGAGGGCTCCGAGAATGAGATACTTCGTGCCCGCTTCCAAGGATTGCATTCGGTTTCGGAGAAAACTCGTGAGGATGTAGAACGTAATGGTGACGAGTTCCAGCGAAACGAAAACCATGACAAAATTATTGGCCGAGGCGGCGAACATCATTCCCGAGAGGGCGAAAACCGTTAAGGTATAGAATTCCGCGATTCCTGAGGTGATTCGAGGGGCAAACTCGACAGAGATCAAGAGAACGGCAATCGCCGCAAGCAGGACTAACTGTTTGAAGAAGAGCGCCAAGTGATCATGAATGAACATGCCTCCGAACGCTGGTTGAGGCGTTTCGGGCACGGAAATCATGAAGGAGCCGACGAAGATTGAGCACAATCCAGCAGCGGCGAGATAGCCAAGGAGTCGCTTATGAGAGGCGGGTGTCCAGAGGTCCAGCAGCAGCAACGCCACGCCCAAGAGCACAACAGCGATCTCTAGTATACCGGGCGAAATGTTCATCAATCTCTAATCGTCAAATCAAAAGTTAAGATTGGCCGCATCCAGAGCGGCAGTTCCGGAGATGGTTGTATTGGGTTGATCCGCCAAACGAACGGAGCCGCTATTAGCCTGCTCGATTAACGGTTCGGCGCTTTGAGAAATCTTGTTGGTCAAGAGTCGAGGGTAGATCCCAAATACCACCAGCAGAACAATCAGGAGCACGAAGGGCAACTTCAACAACCCGTTGTTGGCGTCGGTGAGCGTCAAGTTTTCTTCAGCGATTGCGCCGTGAAGAATATTGCGGATTGCCCGCAAACAGTAGATTGCTCCGATGATCAGAGCGCCCCAAGCACCGGCGATGACGAACCAAGGCAGCGACTCCCAAGCACCGAATAAGACCAAGATCTCCCCGGCGAAATTTGCAAAACCAGGGACGCCGCAGCCGGCCAACATGGCGATGATCAAACAGACACCGATGAATGGAAGCTGCTGCAGGAGACCGCCGAGTTTGCTAATCTCGACAGTATCCTTCTGGTGGTGGAGATAGCCGCTCAATCCAAATGAGAGTGCTGCAAGTAAGCCGTGGGCGACCATGACAGCGACGGCTCCGGTCACCCCAATCAGGCTAAGGCTCGCGATGCCTAGGAAGGCCATTCCCATGTGGGCGACGCTGGAGTTGCCGATGAGGAAATTGAGATTCCTTTGCCGCATCGCTACCCAACCGCAGTAAAGAATATTTCCCAAGGCCAAGACGCAGAGCACTTCGAGCCAAGTGCGGATGCCTTCCGGAACCATGGGGATCGCCAAGCGGATGAGGCCGTAAAGACCGAACTTCTTGAGCACTCCGGCATGGAGCATCGCCGCCGCTGTGGGCGCCGCGTTGTAGCCGATGGGGGCCCAAGTGTGAAACGGCCAAAGCGAAACCAGGATGCCAAAGCCGAAGAGTAGCAATGGAAAGATAATGTTCTGTTGGCCGGTCGGGATGGGCTGTTCTTTGACGTGATTGGTCATCTCGACCAAGTCGAACGTGTTGGCGCCGGATTGAATGTACAACGCGACCAGCCCAACGAGCGCAAGCATGGCACCTATCGTGAGATAAATAGTGATCTTAAAGGTCGCGTAATTGCGGTTTTCTCCCCGCCCCCAGACACCGATCATGATAAAGGTTGGCACCAAAGCCAGCTCATGGAAAAAGTAGAAGAAGAAGACATCTAGGGACGCAAAGGCGCCCAAGATACCGCCGACCATCATCAGAAAGAGAAAGTAAAACTCTCGTTTTCGGCGGTTGATTCCCCAGCAGGCAAAACTAGCCGCTAACGCCACGGCAGCGCCCATGAGGATCAATCCTACATTAATCCCATCGGCACCGACCTGAAAATTGATGCCAATGGATTCGACCCAAGTCGTTTTCTGATAAAACTTAAAACCTCCAGGGCCTGCGGCCATTTCCGGATAGAGCAGGAACATGCCCAGTGAGAGGAGAAAGGTCATGCCAGCCGCGCCCTGTGCGATGATCTTGGACAGGTGACTATAGCTACTGGGTAACAAAAGGATGGCAACAGCGGCGATGAGCGGTGTGGCGATGATGAAAGCAAGCAGTGACATAACTAGAGCACGTGGCGGCCGATGATGACGTAAATCACCAGCGCGATTCCAATCACAAATAGGAACGCGTACGTTTGCAGGTTGCCCGTTTGGAACATTCTCAACACCCGCCCCGTGAGGTCTGCCGCGCCGTGCGCCCCTCGAACCATGAGTCCGGAAATGACCCAACGATCGACCCAGGCGGCGATGTAAGACAGCGTTTCGTGGGTGATTAGAATGAAAAATTCATATATCTCATCGATGTAAAAACGGTTCCGCAGAACGGAGGACAGCATGCCGTGGTGACGCTCGACGGGATCGGTTTCCGCTTTCCAATAGAGAGTGAAGGCAACGCTGACGCCAAACATAAGCGCCAGCAGATTGAAGGCCATTGCGAGCACTGCATGATTATGCTCGCTGTGGAATTCGATTCCGAGATCGCGGCTCGTGAATCCTTCAATGCCGATAAATCCGGCGATCGCGGAAGCCACCGCCAGAATCACGAGAGGCACGCGCATCACACTTGGTGACTCAACCGCTTTTTCCGCAGCATTGGTTCTGGCCTTGCCGTGGAAGGTGACCAAAAACAGTCGAAGCATGTACCAGGTCGTTAGCATCGCAACCAAAATTCCAATTCCGAAAAGAATTCCGTTTCCGCCGTGAATGGTATCTGCAGCGGAAGCCAGAATGGCGTCTTTGCTGAAAAATCCGGAAAGAGGAAAGACCCCGCAGAGTGCCGAGGTTCCGACTAAGAACGTCCAGTAGGTCGTGGGCATCTTCGTTCGCAGCCCGCCCATTTGCCAGATGTCTTGCTTATGATGGAGCGCGTAGATGACCGAGCCAGCTCCTAAAAACAGGAGCGCTTTGAAGCAGGCGTGCGTTGTGAGATGATACATCGCCGCGGCAGGGGCATGAACACCGACGGCCATCACCATATAACCCAGCTGCGAGAGTGTTGAGTAGGCCAAGATGCGTTTGATGTCATCCTGTTGTAAGGCCATCAGAGCTGCGAGGAGTGCGGTGATGCCGCCAATCCAAGCAATGACCATCAGGGCATCGGGTGTGAAGATCGGAAAGACACGACAAAGCATATAAACTCCGGCCGCAACCATAGTCGCGGCGTGAATCAAGGCGCTAACCGGTGTCGGCCCTTCCATTGCATCCGGTAGCCACACATGCAACGGAAACTGCGCTGACTTGCCAATAGCTCCACAGAAAACCAGCAGGCCGGCCATGGTAGCGAAAGTCCCCAACGCTTCAGGCTTCTCCACGATGAGACGCTTGAGCTCGGTAAAGCTCAGAGTTCCCGCGACACCCCAAATCATGATGATCCCGACCAGGAAACCGAAATCACCGATGCGATTGGTCAAGAAGGCTTTTTTCGAAGCGTCTGCAGCCGAAGGCTTCTCAAACCAGAAACCGATCAAGAGGTAACTAGAGACGCCAACCAATTCCCAAAAGACAAACATCTGCATGAAATCTGTGGCGAGGACGATCCCGAGCATGGAAAACGTAAAAAAACTCAAGCTGGCGAAGTAACGGGAGTAGCTCTTATCTCCGGCCATATAGGCTTGGGAATACCAATGGATCAAGCCGCCGACACCGGTAACTACCAAGAGCATCAGAATACTGAGCGAATCGAGGCAGATCCCAAAGCTGACTTTTAATGATCCCACGTCCAACCAGGTGATCACCTGTTCGGGCACAGCACCATCATTGAAGAGATAGCGAATGAACAGCAACAAGCTAAGAACAAAGCCAATTCCAATGGCGCCAATCGAAAGATTGGCGCTGAGCTTTTGATTCTGCCTGGTCGCCAACGTGATGCCCAATGCAGCCAGCAGCGGCAGGAAAAGAATGATCCAGGGAAGAGTCAACATAGTCCGGACGATCAGAGTTTCAGTGTAGCGAGATCCTCCACATCAGTGGTTTGGCGATGGCGGAACAGCGCCACGATCAAGGCCAAACCGACGGCCACCTCGGAGGCGGCGACGGTGATGATGAAGAACACCATCAACTGACCGTTGAGGTCGTTGTTAAAACGAGAGAAAGCCACCAAGGCAAGATTGGCTGCATTCAGCATCAGCTCCAGCGACATGTACATCAGAATGAGATTCCGACGCATGACCACGCCGAGAAGGCCGATGCTGAAGAGCAGCGCACTGACGACCAGATAATGTTCGAGTCCGATTTGCATCTATTGAAGCTCTTTCTTGCTCAAAAGAATCACACCCACCATGGCCACGAGCAGCAGAATCCCCATGATCTCAAACGGGAGCACATAATTTGTGAATAGGATACTGCCGAGGACACGAGTGCCGCCTTCGATCTCCGGTGTTTTTCCTGCATCTAAGTCCGATGCCATGATCGCGCGAACCATCACCAGAGCGATCGATACCAATCCGATGCCACCGGTCACGAGTCCGAAGATCTGAAAACGTCGTTTCTCCTCCTCACGAACATCAAGGAGCATGATCACAAAGAGAAAGAGAACGATCACTGCACCAGCGTAAACCATAATCTGAATCGCAGCTAAGAAGAATGCATGCAGCAAGACAAACAAACCAGCCATCGACACGATGGTGAGCACCAAGAACATGGCACTCGTCACCGGATTGCGGCTGAACGGGTTGGCGACAACCAT
Organism: Limisphaerales bacterium; assembly: GCA_024761205.1. GTDB lineage: Bacteria > Verrucomicrobiota > Verrucomicrobiia > Limisphaerales > AAA164-E04 > UBA2970. Next base: position 62,868 of record JAMASS010000017.1, on the reverse strand, counting down.
TACCGCAAAGACCAGTGTGAGGGCTGACAGGAGATAGAATAAAATATCTGTCATCGTGACCGAGCTTTCGAATCATCGCGTCATGATCAGACGACGCCTTGAGCTTCGGCTTCTTTCTGCTTCTTTTCCCATTTCTTGATGCCGTCCTGGTGGGTGCCGCCAAGACTCAAAAGCTTATCCTTGTGATAAATCATCTCCTCCCGTGATTCGCCAGTGAGCGAGTAGTCTGCTTGGAGAAAGATCGCTTCCTCGGGACAGACTTCTTGGCAATAGCCGCAGAAGATGCAGCGTAGCATGTTGATCTCAAAATCCGCGGGTTCCTTCTCCACATTGCCAGTTTTTTTGTTCACGGCAGGACCCGGAGGTGTGATGCGGATCGCTTTGGGCGGGCAAACGAACTCGCAGAGTTGGCAGGAAACGCACTTCGTGCGATCCTCCTGATCTTTGACCAAGTAGGGCGCACCACGATAACCCTCCGGAACGACCCAGCGCTCTTCGGGATATTGCATTGTCACCTTGCGCTTGAAGAAGTGACGCAAGGTGACCTGAAAGCCGTTGATGATGGCGGGAAAATAGAGTCGTTCCCACCAACTGAGCGCTTTTCGTTGAACAATCATTTCGAGGCTTATCTAAAGATCCAAAGGAGGACTGCGGTGATCACAATATTAACCAGCGCTAGGGGAAGAAAGCGCCGCCAGCCTAAATCCATCAACTGATCGTAACGGAAACGGGGCAACATCCAACGCACCCAAATAAACAGAGCCATGAACACGGCGACTTTGCCCAGGAAGATGCCAATGTGGATCAGCCCGCCGAAGATCGAGGTTGCGGGCGTGTTGAGACCAAAAAAAGGTAAAGTCCAGCCGCCAAGGAAAAGAGTGACCATGAGAGCTGAGACGGCAATCATGGCCGCGTATTCACCCAGGAAGAACAGGGCGAATTTCATCGAACTGTATTCTGTGTGATAGCCGGAAACCAACTCGGTTTCGGATTCCGGTAAATCAAATGGGAGTCGGTTGGTTTCGGCAAAGGCGGCAGCAACAAAGATCACAAAAGCGATGGGCTGTTTGAAGATCAGCCAAGCGCCGTTTGCCTGATACTTGATCACTTCTCCGAGATTAAGATCCTCCACCAACATAAATAACGGTATGACGGACATGCCCATCGCGATTTCGTAGGAAATCATTTGAGCCCCCGCGCGAATGCCACCCAGGAAGGGATACTTCGAGTTCGAAGCGTAGCCAGCAAGGACGATGCCATAGACACCCAGCGACACAATGCTAAAGGTGTAAAGGATGCCGACGTTCAGATCCGCAATCACCATATTTTGAGAACCCAAGGTTGAACCGAAGGGAATCACCGCAATTGTCAGAAACGCCGGGATCATGGTGATAGCAGGCGCCAACCAAAAATAGGCCTTACGGACGTGGCTCGGGGTAAAGTCCTCTTTCAAGAGAAATTTCAGACCATCCGCTAACGGTTGCAGCAATCCCCAAGGTCCCACCCGGTTGGGACCGATGCGATCTTGGATCGCAGCAGAAATCCGTCGTTCCGCCATGAGCGAGTAGGCGATCATGGGCAGCAAGACGGCCACTGCACAGACCACCTTGAGACAGCCGAACCAAAAGATTGTCTGGATTGGAGGGGTGATTGCTTCCATCGATTCAATACTAACAACTAGGGAAACTGCGCCTCAGACCAAGCGAAATTCAGACCGGTTCAAAAACTAGGTCAAATCGCCGACCTGATGGCTTCCGACGCATAATTGCATCCAGTTTGCTATCAAATGCAACAATTCTCGCCACCGAGTCAGCCCGAGAGAAGGAGCAGTCCCTGACAGAACCGGAAACCATATCCAACCTAACCGAAGACTGAGCGAATTCAAACCAAAATTACCACCAAAACCTCTCTCATCCCCTCCATTTGAGCCAACCTCAAGATTTCATACCTTTGGCCCCCCAACAGAGACGAAACATTTTTCATCAGGACAAGGGAAGCGGAATCAAGGAAATCAAGTCCGCGGGAGAGGGGAAAATCAAATTCGATTCCTTCGTCTACTTCCTTTCCGTTTTCATCGCAATAAGTGATTCGCTTTTTCACGAAAGCGTTTTGTTGGTGCTGTTGGAATGGCGGTTTCGTCTCTCCTTCATATCTGGCTTTGGCGTCGCGGAGTTCGTCGTCGAGCGAGTCCTCGTCCGTGAACAGGCGGTCGACTTTCAATGACATGCGTATGCCCCACCCCGAAAGTTGCGGCGTGGTGGGCAGATCGAACTCCAGGGCCGTCAGCGCATCGTTCAACCCAGGATCGTCAATGCCGTAGCTGCGACGCCAGCGCGCGTAAATGCCACCATCAAAGCTTATGGGACAATGTTCCCTTTCCGCTCGTTTCTTCACAACCATCTCCTCTCCGGGAAAGCCTTCCCTGAGCATCTGATCCTTCCACACCAAAGTTGGCAATTGCCGCAAGATCAAATCGTCAATAATATAAGGAACAGTCCCCAATGTCATAGCCGTTTTCCAGCAGCAAAATGAGCGATTGCCGATACGGCGGATCATCCTTGTGCGGATAGGTAACGGTTAACCCAATCGCTTTGTTTTTCATCGTGTTGGAAGGGGGTGAAGTTTTCAGGCCCAGAGCTAAAAGAGAGTGTTGATCGGAACAGAATTGCCATACTTCCTATATATCCACTCCAGGTGTAAAAACTCGTATTGGCGCTGCTGACGGGATGACCGTTGGGAATTGACAATGTAAGCCTCTCCAAGTCCTGTAGCCGAACGGTCTCTTTGGTGTCTATTGTTTTATTCACCCTGTTGCTGCGTTGAGTTAGGTCCATAATCAATAACAAAACGTAAACCGTGATGGATGTAAGACGTGAGTAATCGCATTCCTCCTTTTCTTTCGTATAGGATTTCACCATGACTCGGTGCCTGTTACTTGTTTGGTGCTGTTATTCGATGCTCGATTTCTGTCGTGTCAATAATGTGTAAACGGTAGATGTTGCCATCTGTATCCCAATTCAAATTCATCATGTAATAGCTATCTAAGAGGAAGGGTAAGATTACTGGCTTGAGACGTCAATACTAAGCGCTGACAAAGGTAACAGGGCTGTAATAACGGCAATGAAACGAAGGTTTTTGCGGAAAGGCGAGAGCGGACAGTGAGGGACTCTTTTTTCATACCATTTTCTTTTTCTGGGGATGCGTGACTTTTAAGTGATCCCGTAAGTGTATAAAAATTCAGTTTTTAGCGGTCTTACAACCATTGGACGAGTTACGGCGAGTTCCTATGCAGCCGTCTGAAAACTTGACTCATTTTACTACGACTCTCGGGTTTCTAGAACTTTAGATGGGGACATTGACTCCGAGTTCTCCAATATCCGACCATTGAATATTTCTGAAGGCATTCGCCTCAGAGGCCATTTTGTTGAAGAGGCTTTCCAGACTCGCTGGATAGCTCTCGCCCGTCACTTGAGAGACTAGATCAGTGAGAAACTCGGATTCAGGCCGCGCTTGTCCGGGGCTTTCCACCGCTTTTAAAAATCGCTGCAGGCGGCCTTTAATATTGACGAAGGTGCCTTGTTTTTCGGCATGCGCGCATCCGGGCAAAAGGAAATTCGCCTTTTTCGTAGTGTTGCTCGGCAGTATGTCAGAAACCACCAGGAAATTTAACTTCTGCAGCAAAGCGGCATCAATGCCGTGATGGGTCACGTCTTCTCCAAAGACGATCAAATTGGTAATCTTGCCGCTCTGGATTCCAGAGGCAATCTTCGGCAAGTTGATACCCATTTCCGTGAAGCAGAAACCTGAAAGTCGCGCTCCGTTGGAATTGGGATTCTTGTCCGCGTTGACGAGAAGCTTGTCCGCCTCTCCGGTTCTGGCCGGCGAATCGGTAATTGCTTCCAAATGATCGGCCAGCTTGCGCAACAGATAAAGTTCTTCAGTTGACTGACGCGCCGAGGCAATGATGGCGGTTGTTTTCGAAGCGGCAGCACGCAAGTGCTCAGCGATGGCTTCCAGCGATTGCTCCCAAGTGACGCCGCTTCTTCCGAAACGCTTGGGCGCGGTAAGTCGATCTTTGTGACCGATCCACTTGTAGTTGAGTCGGCCGGCGTCGCACATCCAACAGGAGTTGACCGCATCGTTTTCGCGCGGCTCATAGCGATAGATCTTTTCCTCTCGCGAACTGATGGTAATATTGCATCCGGTGCCGCAGCTAGTGCAAATGCTCTGAGTTTCCTTCAGAAACCAGACGCGCATTTGGAAGCGGAAATCCTTCGAGGTTAGAGCCCCGACCGGACAGATATCCACCGTGTTGAGTGTGTAGTTATTGTCAAAGGGCTTGCCGGGAAATGTCGTTAAGGTGCTGTAAGACCCTCGGTTCACGAAACCGAGGGCGTCATCGTCCGCAATATCGCGAGAGAAACGAACGCAACGGGTGCAAAGGATGCAGCGTTCGGCATCCAACATGATCCGGGGTCCGAGATCCACCTGCTTGGGCTTGTGTACTTTGGTCTCAGCGAATTGGCTCACGGCTTGGCCATGTTGGACGGAGTATTCTTGGAGTTTACACTCACCGGCTTGATCGCAGATCGGGCAGTCCAACGGGTGATTCACCAGCAGGGACTCTAAGACCGCTTCACGCATTTGCTTCGTGGCTTCGGAGTTCGGGTAGATCTCCATGCCCGGCGAAATGGGGGTGGCGCATGCGATCGTGCCGCGTGACGTTCCGGGCTCGTAGGGGAGCGTCAGCTTGCGGATCTGCGGCGTGCCGTCTTCGTTAAGGATCAGCTTTTGGTTGCGGCCCATGGCGGGCATGCCAAATTCAACAAGACACATGCGGCAGTTACCCGCCACCGGCAATTTGGGATGATAGCAGTAATGAGGGATTTCGACTCCAGCGATTTTGCACGCCTGGATCATGGTCGTGGGCACGGGTTTTCCGGTGATCGGGTCTGGCATGGTCTTCGGAACCTCGATCTCTTTGCCCTCCACCTTGACATTGATAGTCTCGACGGGATGCACTGCTTTTTCTGCCGCCTTCTTAGCCATGAGCATGAAAGGAATCTGCGCTCGATGAAGCGCTGCGTCACCTTAGGAGAGCACCTCCCTGGCCTTTCGTTTTTCGTCCTCGGCGCTGCGAGCCTCGAATTCGTCCTTAAATTTATTCACAAAGCTGAGCACCGGCCAGGCGCAGGCTTCGCCAAACGCACAGATCGTGCGGCCCTGAATGTTCTGGGCGATGTGGAGGAGGTAGTCCGCATCTGCTCTGCGGCCGTCACCGTGGGTCATCCGATGCAGTGCCTTGCTCATCCACAATGACCCTTCCCTGCAAGGTGTGCACTGCCCACAGCTTTCATGGGCGTAGAACTCGGCGATATTGCTCAGGGCTTCCACGATATCAGTGGAGTCATCCATGACGATGATCGCGCCGGAACCCGACATACTTCCCGCCTGCATCAGGGAGTCAAAGTCGTAAGGGATATTCAGCAAATCGACTTCTTTCTTGATGAGTTTCCCTTTCTTGTCCTTGCTCTTCAGTTTGAATTTTTCACCTGCCCGGAAGACTTTGGCGGAAGAACCACCAGGAATGATGGCTTTGAGTTCTCGCCCCTCATGGAGACCGCCACCGAAATTCTTGTGGAAGATCAGATCACCGATGGTGACTTTGCCGACTTCCACTTCATAGTATCCAGGTTTCTTAACGTGGCCACTGAGGCTGACGATGCGCGTGCCAGTGTTGTTGGGGGTGCCCAATTTCGCAAAGGCCTCGCTACCGTCGGCAATGATGTGTTTGACTGCGCAGAGGGTTTCGACATTGTTAACGATTGTGGGGCACATGTAGAGGCCCACAACGGCCGGAAAGTAAGGGGGTTTAATTCGAGGATAGGCTCGTTTCCCTTCGAGCGATTCGATGAGTCCGGTTTCTTCGCCGCAAATGTAGGCGCCAGCTCCGCGATGCACGTGGATATCCAGTTTATAACCGCTGCCGAGAATATCCTTGCCGAGGTAATTGGCTTTGCGGGCTTCTGCCAATGCCTTTTCGAGAATCTTGGCCCCCTCGACGAACTCACCCCGGATGTAGATGTAGGCGAGGTTGACGTCGTTGGCGTAGGCAGAGATGACCATGCTCTCGATGAGCTGATGAGGGTCTTTGTAGATGATCTGACGGTCCTTGAACGTTCCGGGTTCCGATTCGTCCGCGTTGCAAATCAGGTAGATGGGTTTGCCACTCCGACGATCAACAAAGGACCACTTCAGTCCGCAGGAGAATCCGGCCCCACCGCGGCCACGCAGGCCACTGCTCTTGACTTCTTCGCGGATCCATTCTTGGGGCGTAACCGTTTCTTTGCCCTCGATCTTTTTCTTCTTTAACTTGAGAGCTTTCTTGAGCGCCTTATACCCCCCATGTTTCACATAGCACTCGAGATCATTGCTGTATCCCGGCGCGTCGGCATGTTTGAGAATGAGTCGGTATTCTTCAGGCACAAACGCTTGCTATGCTTGCTTGACTCTGCTTCCAGAGCGGTTAAGTTTCGGTCATCCTTGCCGGATGGTGTAACGGTAGCACAGCAGTCTCTGGATCTGCTTGTCATGGTTCGAATCCATGTCCGGCAGCCATTCCTTGCTGATCTGTTCATTCATGTCCGGCATCTTACTTCTGGCTCTCCAAGATTTCGTCGGCCTGTTCCAGGGTCACTCCTTCGTAAAAATCGTCATTGCACATCATCACAGGGGCGGTGCCGCAACTAGCGAGACATTCCACAAACTCGATGGAGAATTGACCATCCTTTGAGGTCTGGAGACCATACGCCTTGGCGTCGACGCCGAGCTTCTTGCAGATGTGCCCGTGCAACTCCTTGGAACCGCTTAGGGCGCAACTCAATGTGCAGCAGACTTTGACTACATTCTTGCCGACGGGTTCCTGACGAAACATGGGATAGAACGTGACCAACTCGTACACGTTGATCGGCTGCAAATCGAGCTTCTGGGCGATCCATTCCATGGCCTCGCTGGAGATGTATCCAAAGTGTTCTTGGATCGCGTGAAGCAGCATGAGTGATGCACTGCGCTTCTCAGGATAATTCTTGATTCTCCTGTTGATCTCAGTTTCCAGCTTTTTGGGAAATTCAAAGATCATCGGTCGCTTTCTCCCATCACAAAGTCAAGCGAACCCAGGATGGCGACCGTATCACTCATCATGGCTCCCTTGAGGAGATAGGGTAGGGCACTCAGATTCACAAATGACGGGGCGCGGATCTTCAGCCGGTGCGGGGTGCCGCCTCCCTTGCTGTTGATATAAAAGCCGAGCTCACCCTTTGGATTTTCGGCTCCAAAATAGACCTGTCCCTTCGGTGCGTCCACTCCTTGGGTCACGATCATGAACTGATGGATCAGTTCCTCCATGCTGGTGAGCACCTTGTCTTTCGGGGGGAGTACGGTTTTGCCATCGGGAATCGAAACCGGACCAGCGGGTAGCTGCTTGAAACACTGCCGGATGATCTTGACGCTCTGCCGCATTTCTTCAATGCGGACGAGATACCGATCGTAGCAATCACCCACAGAACCTACTGGCACATCGAATTCCAGTTGATCGTAGACCAAGTAAGGGTGCCTCTTGCGTAGATCGTGATTACTGCCGGAGGCGCGGAGATTGGGACCGGTGACACCGTAATCAATGGCCACGTCGAGCGGCAGCACGCCCACATCCTTCGTGCGGTCGACAAAGATCTTGTTTCGAGTGAGAAGCTTCTCGGTTTCTTCGAAATTGACCAGGACACCGTCAAGGAAACGCTCACAGTCTCGGACCCAGTTTTTTGGCAGATCGCGCGAAAGACCACCGATGCGTGTATAAGTGGTAGTGAACCGGGCTCCGGTGAGGGCTTCAATGAGGTTGTATATCTTCTCTCGCTCGGTGAACGTGTGGAGGAACACAGTCATCGCGCCGACATCCATGGCGAAGGCGCCTAGCCCGAGCAAATGAGCGGAAATTCTGGCCAATTCGCAACAAATGACTCGAATGTATTGACAGCGAGGCGGAAGCGCTTGGTCAATGCCCATGAGTTTTTCGACCGCGAGCACGTAGGCGACGTTGTTTGCCAACGGGGCTAGGTAATCCAATCGATCCGTATAAGGAATAAATTGGGTGTAGGTCATGTTCTCGGCGATTTTCTCGTCGCCTCGGTGCAGATAACCCACATCCGGTTCGGCTTTGGTGATCACTTCACCGTCCAATTCCAAGACGATTCGGAGCACGCCATGAGTTGAAGGGTGAGAGGGGCCCATATTTAGCGTCAGCTTCTCACCCTGAAGATCACTGAGCTCGTCGGACTGCAGCCCGGCGACATCCAAGGCTGCCACAGCGCTTCCCGCGGTGTCCTTAATCTCAATGTCTTTTACTTCAGCCATTTGTCCGAGGTGTGCGTTAAGTTTCGCTAATCAGTCTAACATGTTAAATATCAAGAAATTACAGATTTTGCTCTAGGTTCCCGATCTCCTCGGTCATCTGCGCCGGGCGTGGTGACAAACGGCCCACCTTCAAGCGGGGCTTCTCGAGAAAAAGCAACTTCCGGGAAATCGGTCTCTTTGCCAGCCAAGGGAAAATCCTTACGGAGAGGAAAGTATGGGTAGCCCTCCCACATCAAGATGCGGCGGAGATCGGGGTGTCCCTCGAACCGGATTCCCATCATATCGTAGACCTCACGCTCATGCCAATCCGCCGTCCGCCAGACCGTGCTCACTGTGGGAAGCTCGGCGGCTTCTTCAGAGACGGCCGTCACCAGGCGCAGATGCGATTGATGTTCGTAACCGTATAGCTCGTAGACCACCTCGAAACGCGGATCGTCGCCATAGTTGTCGACACTGCTGATATCGACCAAGAAATCGAAACCCAGCTCGGACTTGGCGAATTGACAGGCTTCGGCGATTTTAGCACCGTCAGAGATTTCGATCGTCCACTCGTTCCGAAACTCAGTTTCCTTGCCCGCAATGCCGGAGAATGCCTTTCTCAGCTTTTGGGCCAGACGCTTTGCAGCGGCACTCATGAAATCTCGTAATCTCTTGATGTCAAAACAGTTAAGCTTCGGCCAAGATGGCTTTCTGTGCCCTGATCACCGGCTCCCTGCTCACTTTCTCTTGGAGCTTCATAAGGGCATCCAACAAGGCCTCTGGCCGGGGAGGGCATCCGGCGACGTAGACATCCACCGGCAGAATATTATCGATCCCCTGCATGACCGCGTAACTGCGATACATCCCGCCGGTGGAGGCGCAAGCGCCCATGGCAATGACCCACTTGGGCTCCGCCATTTGGTCATAGATCCGCTTGACGGCCAGGCACATCTTGTAGGTGACAGTGCCCGCCACGATCATGAGATCGGACTGCCGGGGAGAGAAACGCATCACCTCGGACCCGAAGCGGGCGATGTCGAATCGGCTGGCCCCGGACGCCATCAGCTCGATGGCACAGCAGGCCAATCCCATCGGCATCGGCCAGAGAGAGTTCTTGCGAAACCAATTGAGGACAGCGTCCGCCTTAGTAACGATCGCGTCTCCTTCGATCTTCGTGTTGTAACCGATTTCGATTGGGTTTCCAGGCATCCGACTCTCCGCCTACTAAGGAGTTGCGGTGAAGCTACTCGGTCGGAAAATGGCGGGCAAGCGAATTTGTGATTTTTTTCACAAGCGTGTTGACGGCTCGGCGTGTATTTCGTAAAGCCGTCGCTCAACGCCTTTGCAGCCGCATAGCGATGCAATCTCTCCAGAGCAAGCGCAATTGTCGCCCCGCCGACCCTCCAACAAACGCCCCACAGCCACCCTCCCCCGATACAACACCGTAACCCATAGGCAACCCCACCGATACCCCACCGATACAACAAGGGTGAAACGGCCTTTTCCGCCCGCATTTCCGCCCCGACAAAAAAAATCGAACAAAATCGCAATTCGCCCTTGACGCCGCCTCCGTTTTCCAGCGGAATTATTCGCGTCAAACGTTTAGCGGTCGTTCCCAAGTCGGGTTGCCTGCTGAATACAACAGTCTGGTTCCAGGCGTCGGGGAAGTCGCGCGACTTCCCCGACGTTTAGGCGAACAGGCAGGAACTTCCTGCATTCTTACTGCTAGACGTTTGACAACGGCCCGGCGTGTGTGGATGTCGGCTCGTTGCGCAAGGGCAAACCATTAACCGATTAGAAAGGCATACCAATGCAGAAAATACACACCATCCTGTCGGCCCTCGCCGACCTCACCTCCCGAACCGCCCGGGCGCTCTCCGCCCGAGTCAGGCTGCCGCTTCTGGCACTGGGCATTCTCTTGGGCGGAGTCGGCCCCTTTCAAGTTGAAGTGCGGGCTCATTGCATGGAGACATATTACCGCAATCTCAACCGGATCAACCAAAATTGGGAGAACGCGAAAACAGCCGCCGAGGACGCTTATGACCACTGCATGGCCCGCCCCACGGAGGCCTACTATGACGCGGTGGCTTCCGCCAAGCAGTGGAGAGACGCGGCGTATGCTACGGCAATCGCTGGCCTCGCTGCTAGGGAAGCATTGTGTTTTCAAAGTTTTACGAGAAAAATGGCGGCGGCGCTGGCGCTTCCCGACCCGGGAACGGCTGAAATTTTGGCCCTGTGGTGGTTGCTTAGATGTCATGCCGCCGCAATGACAGAATATACGACCGCAATCGTATGGATTGACAGCGAGTATCAAGATAACCTGGCCAGCGCGGAGTATCAGTTCGAGGCAGCCCGGACGAATTGTCTCGACATGTACGATAGACGAATCACAGTGGCCAGCAACCAGAGGCACCAAGATGCAATCCAGGCAGAATCAGACTATGAGCAATGTAAGGGACGATCGAAATACGGAACTCAATAGTTCAAAAACGGCTGCTCCGGCGCCGGAGCAGCCGCCGGAGGGCTTTTGGACCAAGTATTGGAAATGTTATGCCAAAGAGTGGAAAAGGCGAATACACATCTCGCAATGGACGCTTTCTGACTGGGTATCTAATATTGCATCTCTTTTATTTCTAGCGTTCATTTTGAAGTCAACTATTAGTATTCTCATCAACCTGCACCGAATGGACAGCCTGCCCTGGTGAGCGTTTTTCGTTATTTCCTCTATCTTGATAATTGCTTTAATATAGAAAAACCGTGACCTGCTGTAGGCTTATGAAGAGATTATTGTACCACTTGAATCACGCTACTCATTCTTACTAGTGGCGGATGCGGAAAAAAAGCGGGTTTGCCTCTTCGGACACGCTAGAAGGCGAGGCATTTCTCGCCCGAGCTGAGAAAGATCAGTCCGAGTCAGCGCCATGACGAAACCGGAATTCTGGAGGAAGCAGGGTGATTCGTTCGACCTCAATGATGCGCAATGAAAGATCGCGGAGATTACAGAGAAAGGACAAGAGGACTTTGCAGCGCTGTGGAAGCAGCAAAAGACTTCCAAATCGGCGGAATAAAGCTCAACACGGAAAGAATACTATGAAGACAAACCTTTCTTTATATGCCGGGCTGGCGGGCGGGGCGCTCATCATCCTGTGGCTTGTCTTCGGCGGTCGCCCGGTCACGGAAGAGACCGCTTCTCTCTCTTCACCCGCTGTCGCCGAAGCGGAGACTTCGGAACCGGCGGACAGCGCTTACCGGCGGTTGCAGAAACAACGGACGCAGGGCAGCGCCTTTCCGGAATACTTTGTCAACGGGCGTCCGGCAACGCCGGAGGAAGTCGCGCAAATCAAGGCTCAGGACAAACGTGTTGCCGAAGAACGACGGCGCCAAACCGAGGAAGCGGCCTATTGGGAAACGCGGCAGGAGTGGATTGCCAACTTCCCCTTCGAGCCGGCCTATCATCCCGAAATCACCTATGACCCGGAGGTGCTGGAAGAGAAGAGGCTGGAGCTGGACGAGGAAGGCTTGCCGATTGTGGAGCTGGACGAGGAAGGCTGGCCGATTGAGCCGATTGAGGATGAGCGTTATTGGGAGATGAAGCGGTTGGTGCAGAACCACGGTTTTCTCAAAGGCTTCTATGAGAATCCCTATCGCTACTCGCCGGAGTTTGAGCAGATGCATCGCATCTTTGACGAAATGGGCATCAACTATAACCCCATTATCTGGGGAAAAACCTTCAGTGAATTGGCGGATTATCATCAGGCAATGCAGCATGATCCTGAGTCGCCTTTTCCGTATCCTCAAGGTGGCGACAAAACCTGGGGCGAAAGAAGCGAGTTCTCTTACAGAGGCATCTTGGGGTCTATTTTGGGGAGCATCACCTGGAAGGGCTTTCCGGATCAAACGCCCCCGACCCGTGAACAGGCGGAGGCGCTTCGTGAACGCATGATCAGCGAGATTCCGCCCGAGGGTTTCAGAGAGTTGGGGCGACGGTATTATTTCCTCTATCACTCGGAAGAGACAAAGAAATTGAAGCCTGGCGACCCGCTGCTCATCCGCTGACCGAAGTGTCAAACGCGCAATCACACGACGGGCCGAATCTTTCGGGGTTCGGCCTTTTGTGATTTTTTTCACAAGCGTGTTGACGTCGTCAGATTTTCTCGGATAATACTCTCTGTTTTCGTGACGCCGAATGGGGTTCGAGCGAACAATTTTGGTGGGATTCGGCTTGCGAAAATGCACTGTAACTTGTTAAGAATATCCGCGCTATCGTGGTGGCGGGGTAGCCAAGTGGTAAGGCACGGCTCTGCAAAAGCTGTATTCGTCGGTTCGATTCCGACCCTCGCCTCCAATTACCCTTCCATGGGATGAGGGGTGGATTTTCTTGATTCCTGTGTTTTTCGTTGGTGGATGAAGAGCAGGAATCTTTTTCGTTAATCAAGGCGACTCTTTTGACGTTGGAATCGCCGGACGGTTGGCGTTCGGGTTGGGATTTGTGGTGAGTTTAAAGATATTTGAGAATGTCCGACATTTTTCCTAAGTGGACGAATAAGCTGCCCGGCCAAGTGATCTTGGGCGGGCTTCTCATCGGCGGCGCCATGGTTGTTGGGGTGGCGTATTATGCCACTCCGAAATATACTCGCGTGGGGTATCAGCCGGTGCAGCCAGTCGCTTTTTCGCACGCGATTCACGCAGATCAACTCGGGCTCGACTGCCGCTACTGTCACAATGCGGTTGAGAAGTCTTGGTATTCCAATGTTCCGGCATCCTCGGTTTGCATGAACTGCCACAATCAGGTGCTGAAGGATGATCCCAAATTGGCGCTGGTTCGGGAAAGCTATGAAACCGGCGAACCCATTCCGTGGGTGCAGATACACAAGTTGCCGGACTACGTTTATTTCAACCATTCCGTCCATGTGAATCGTGGTGTCAGTTGCGTGGAATGCCACGGGCCAGTGAACAAAATGGACAAGGTTTATCACGCAAAGCCGTTTGGTATGGCGTTTTGTCTGGAGTGCCATCGGGATCCGGCCGGTAAGGTCCGGCCCTTGGACAAAATCACCGACCTAGATTGGACATGGAGTGACGACCCCAAGGAAGCAGCGGTTTTGCAGCGTGAGAAGGGTGAGCAGTTTGTTCATGATTGGAGAGTGGAATCTTTAGTGAACTGTTCGGCATGTCATCGATGAATACAGTTTTTCCCATTCAAGAGACGCCCCAAACTGGGCCGCGGTATTGGCGCAGTTTGGATGAGTTGGCTGATACGCCGGAATTCAAGCAGTGGGTGGATCAAGAATTTCCTGAGGGAGCGAGCGAACTTAACAGGGAGGTTACCCGGCGCGATTTTGTTAAGTTGATGTCTGCCTCTTTCCTCCTGGCTGGTTTTGGGCTGAGCGGTTGCCGTCGTCCGGAGGAAATCATCGTCCCCTTCTCCAAGATGCCCGAGGGATATGTACATGGGGTGGTGAAATATTTCGCCACCGCGATGCCGACACGGCGAAACGCCATTCCGTTACTGGCGAAATCGGCGGACGGCCGGCCGGTGAAGCTTGAGGGCAACCAGGAGCATCCGTTGTCCGGTGGTGGTACCGACTCGTTCGCTCAGGCGTCCATCTTGAATCTTTATGATCCGGACCGGTCCCGACAATTTTTGAACGACGGCGAGAATAGTTCGGAAGAAGCGGCGTTCAGTCATCTCAAGACCGTCGCCGATAAGTTTGCACGGAATCGAGGACAGGGCTTAAGCATTTTGAGCCGGGAATCCAGCTCACCGACTCGGAGGCGGCTGCAGGCCTTGCTGACGGAACGATTACCTCAGGCCAAGTGGTGCGAGTACGAGCCCGTCAGCTTTGGTCGTTCCGCGGAGGCGGCTACGATCGCTTTTGGGCGCGCGCTATCACCGCGCTATCACTTTGATAGGGCATCTCGAATTGTTTCGTTGGATTGCGATTTTCTGGGCGATGAGGAGGATGCTTACGTCAATATCAAGGGATTTGCCGATGGGCGCTCAATTGAGAAGCCAAGCGACGAGATGAGTCGCCTGTATGTCGTTGAAGGTTTGATGACGTTGACTGGTTCCAACGCGGATCATCGGTTACGGGTGCCAACCAGTGGTGTTTTTGCTGTGGCGGCCGCTTTGTTGGCCGAGGCCTTGGAGCAGAATGAGTCGGCAAGCGGGAACTCACAAATTAGCGCGCTGAAGAACTCGCTCCGCCAGATCGCGGAAACGGCGAACGTCTCATCCGAATGGGTGTTGGAGGCCGTTAAGGACTTGGCGGCACATCAGGGCCATTCGTTGGTCGTCGCCGGTTATCGCCAACCCGTGGCTGTCCATTTCTTGGCGCATGCGCTCAATTTGGTATTGGACAACATTGGACACACAGTGGAATTTGCGCCGGGGAGTGAGGCGTCCACTGATAGCATTGCGAATCTGAAAGCCGCGTTGGATGCAGGAACAGTGGAAACGCTGGTCTTGCTGGGCGGCAATCCCGCTTACGACGCGCCTGCGGAATTAGGCTGGGCCGAAGCACAAAAGAAGGTGCGAGAGGTGATCCGTCTTGGTTATTATGTCGACGAATCCTCTCAGGGTGCCACGTGGCACTTTCCGGAAACGCACTTTTTGGAGAGATGGGGGGACGCTGCGACTAGTGACGGCACGCGCGTAGCTGTGCAGCCGTTGATTGCGCCTTTATTTGGCGGACTCAGCGACATTGAATTGATCTCCAGGATTCTCAAATTGGAGGATCCCAGCGGGCATGCTCAGGTTCGGGCGACTTTTGATGCGGAAGTTAAAGGCGCGAATGAAGAGCAGTGGAAGAAATTTTTGCATGATGGGTTTGTTGCGGATAGCGCAAGCGCGAGCGTCTCTGTCGGCGCGGCGAGATTCAATTGGTCGGCTGTGGGACCGGCCATTCTGAATGCCGAGAAGGCTCCGCCACCGAGTCGGAGTTCTATCGAGGCGGTGTTCTATCGAGACGCCAGCATGGACGACGGTCAGTTCAACAACAATGGCTGGATGCAGGAGTTTCCGGACCCTATGACCAAGTTGACGTGGGATAATGTCGCCTTGCTGAGTCGAGAGACTGCCGGTGCCTTGGGGGTGTCGAACGGCGATATCGTTCGGATTGAACTTAATGGTCGCTCGGTTGAAGGACCGGCTTGGGTCATGCCCGGTATGGCCAACAACTCGGTTGGGTTGGCACTGGGCTATGGTCGGAGCAGGTCGGGGCGTATCGGTGGATTCAACGGACAGGCGGTTGGGTTCGATGTGAATCCGATCCGGACCAGCGCTGGAGCGTATATCGCGCCCGGAGCAGCAGTATCGTTTACGGGGCGCCAACACAAGCTGGCGACGACTCAGGATCATTGGTCGATGGAAGGGCGGGCGATTGTTCGCGAAGCCAATATTGAACAATTCCGCGAGAAGCAGAAGCCGGATTTCGCGCGTAACATGGGTTTGGAAGCGCATGGCCAGCACATCCCCCGTGACAAAGATGGCAAACCGCTTCCCATGTATAAGCACCCTTACGACGTCCGGGAGTCGCTCAAGAGTGACATTCATCAGTGGGGCATGACGATCGACCTCAATCGTTGCGTCGGTTGTTCGGCCTGCGTGGTGGCCTGCCAGAGTGAAAATAACATTCCGATCGTTGGTAAGGTGCAAGTCGCCAAGAGCCGCGAGATGCATTGGATGCGCATCGATCGCTATTTCAGCGGCGGCGTGGCAGCGAAGTCCGGCTTGAGCAGTCTTGAAGCCGACGAAAACCTGCAGTATCAGGAGTGGATCGATGATCCGCAGGTCGTGACTCAGCCGATGCTGTGCCAGCATTGTGAGTATGCGCCGTGTGAAAATGTCTGTCCCGTGAATGCGACGGTCCATGATCATGAAGGGTTGAATGTGATGGCCTACAACCGTTGTGTGGGCACCCGATACTGCTCCAACAACTGCGCTTGGAAGGTGCGGCGTTTTAATTTCTTCGATTACAACAAGCGTCCACTGGAGGCCTTATACGATGGTCCCTTGGCTGAGCGACCCAAGGATGATTTGGATTTGGTTGCCATGGCGAAGAATCCCGAGGTGACGGTTCGTATGCGGGGTGTGATGGAAAAATGCACCTTCTGTGTTCAACGAATCGAGAACGCGAAGATTCAGCAGAAAGTAGCCGCGCGAGATTCAGACAAGGTGGCGGTTTCCGATGGGACCATTCAGACTGCTTGTGAGCAAGCCTGTCCTGCGGACGCGATCGTCTTCGGGAACACATTGGATCCTGAAAGCCGGGTCTCCAAGCTCAAGGAGAGTCCGAGAAATTACGCGGTTTTGGGATTCTTAGACACCCGACCGAGAACGACTTATTTGGCCAAGGTTCGCAACCCGAACCCTGCGATGCCGGATTACCACAAGATGCCGTTAAGCACGGAGGAATATTCAGTGAGCATGGGTGATCCATTTAGTGATCATCACGGAGCAGCACATGGCGATGGGCATGACGATCATGGTGTTGAGGCCGATTCCGCAAACGGAGAAACTGGAGGATATCACTAGATGGCAGGCGGAAAAAATAATAGCTTCACTGTTGCTCCGTCGCCGCGCGAACTGGAACGTGAGCCGTTAGTCTTGAACAGTCGCTCTCTGGGGTGGTTGTCAGACAAGATTTCTGGGATCGTCGAGAATAAGGCACCGACTTGGTGGTGGGTGTCGTTTTTGATCAGTGTGCCCACGGCGTTGCTCTGCTTTATCATGATCGGCTACCTCATCTCGACCGGTGTCGGTGTGTGGGGATTGAATCATCCAGTCGCTTGGGGCTGGGCCATTGTCAACTTCGTCTGGTGGATCGGTATCGGCCACGCGGGAACATTGATCTCCGCCATCCTATTCCTTTTGAGGCAAAAGTGGAGAACATCGATTAATCGTGCTGCCGAGGCGATGACGATTTTTGCAGTGATGTGTGCCGGTATATTCCCTGCCATTCACGTGGGACGTATTTGGTTCGCTTGGTGGCTGTTTCCGTTGCCTAACTCCAACGGACCGATTTGGCCACAATTCCGCTCACCCCTTGTGTGGGATGTGTTTGCGGTGTCCACCTACTTTACGGTGTCTTTGCTGTTTTGGTACATGGGTTTGATTCCTGATCTGGCAACGATCCGAGATCGCGCTAAGACCGTTACTCGCAAGTTCTTTTACGGACTGTTCTCCTTAGGTTGGACGGGATCGAACCGGCATTGGAGTAACTACGAGAAGGCTTACCTCATTCTCGCCGGTCTTTCGACGCCGCTGGTCTTATCGGTGCATAGTATCGTTTCCTTTGATTTTGCGGTGTCACAGCTGCCTGGATGGCATACGACGATCTTCCCGCCTTACTTCGTTGCCGGGGCGATTTTCTCTGGATTCGGCATGGTGATCACGTTGGTGTTGCCGCTGCGGTCGCTCTTCAAATTGGAGGAAGTGATCACGGTTCGGCATGTTGAGTTAATGTGTAAGGTCATCTTGGCGACCGGTTCGATCGTAGGTTATGCCTACGGTATGGAGGTCTTCATCGCCTGGTATGGAGGCAATCCTTATGAAGCTTACGCGTTTCAGAATCGGGCCTTTGGTCCCTACTGGTGGGCCTATTGGATCATGATCAGTTGTAATGTGTTGAGTCCGCAGTTTTTCTGGTTCAAGAAGATCCGGACCAACATGGTTTACGTCTTTATCCTTTCAGTTTTCGTGAACATTGGAATGTGGTTCGAACGGTTCGTGATCGTTGTCACGTCGCTCCATCGAGACTACTTGCCCTCCAATTGGGGTTATTACTCGCCGACTTATGTCGATGTGTTGACCTATGTTGGAACCTTCGGGTTCTTCATGACCCTATTCCTCTTGTTCGTTCGGTTCTTACCTTTGATTGCGATTTCCGAAGTCAAGGGAGTGACTCCACAAGCGGACCCCCATCATCCGCTTGGTGGTGTGAAGGGAGGTAGACACTAATGAGCGCAGTGGGACGACGATACGGAGTTCTAGCCGAGTTCAACACCCCGGGGGAGGTTATGGAAGCCGCCGAGAAAATCCGGAACGCGGGCTACACACAATGGGATGTGCACACGCCATTTCCGGTTCACGGAATGGACGAGGCGATGGGGCTGAAAAACTCGAAAGTCGGTTGGTTTGCTTTTTGTGGTGGGGCAGCCGGATTTTTGGGCGGCAATCTGATGGTCTGGTTCATGAACTCTTTTAACTACGGCATCGTGGTTGGCGGGAAACCGCTTTACAGTCCGTTTTTCGCGTTTCCGGTGAGCTATGAGTTGACCATTCTCTTGTCCGCCTTCGGTTCGCTCTTTGGGATGTTGTTCTTGAATCGGTTACCGCGCCTGCATCATCCGCTTTTGAAAAATCGGCGATTCATCAAGGTAACTCACGATAAGTTTTATGTTATCATCGAATGCGCGGATCCGAAGTATTCCGAAGAGGAAACGCCTTCGCTGCTGAAGGAGGCCGGAAGCAGTCATTTGGAGGTCGTGGAGGATTAGAGCGATGCGATATTTTCTTGCCATCTACGTCTTAATCATTGTTGCCGTTTTGAGCATCGCGGGCTTTCGCGGCTCGCATTCGCCCAAGCCTCCTTTGGAAGTCTTTCCGGACATGGACCGGCAGCTCAAATTGCGTCCTCAGTCTGGCAATGGTTTCTTTGAAAATGGGCGGTCATCGCAGCCCTACGTGGCGGGAACCGTTGCTCGTGGCGCGCCGTATCAAGATGTGCCGGTGAACACCGGTCGTATCAGTGGCACGACGAATTTTGTCAGCACGATTCCGGTGGCTCTCAATAAGACGCTACTAGCTCGGGGGCAACAGCGATACAATATCCATTGCGCCCCTTGCCACGGAGTCACCGGCGATGGGAAAGGAGTCACGGCGAAGTACGGGATGGTGGCCATTGCCAATTTTCATGATCCGCGCCTAGTCAAGATGCCAGCTGGTGAAATCTTCAACACCATTACCCACGGCAAGAATCTGATGGGACCCTATGGAGCGAATATTGACATTCCCGACCGGTGGGCTGTTGTGGCCTATTTGAGAGCGCTCCAACGCTCACGTTTAGCCGTGTTGGACGATATTCCTGAGTTCGAACGTGCCGCCTTGCAGCAGAATTGATGATGAGTAAGCCGACGGGATCCAAAGACGAGAGCCGACTCGATCTGTCGAAGTGGGCAAAATTGCCTAACGGGTTGATAGCTGGCGGTGTGTTCTTCGCGCTCTTGGGCATTCTTGTTCCTTCTTGGCACAAGACTCTTGCTTACTCCTATCTTACGGCTTACATGTTCTTCTTAAGCTTGGTGCTCGGGTCGTTGTTCTTGGTGTTGGTGCATCATTTGTTTGATTCGTATTGGTTGGTTCCGCTCCGTCGATTCCTAGAACACATCGCCTGCTCAGTTCCGGTTTTGGTGGTGTTGTTCATCCCGATTGCCTTGTTTCCCGGCTCGATCTATCCGTGGATGAGTTCCACCGAGTATAGCCATTCACTTGAGGTGAAGTCGTTCATGTATAACCGAGTTTCGTTTTATTTCATGGCGGTCATTCTCTTCGCCGTCTGGTGGTGGTTGAGCAATGGGTTACGGAATCAGTCTTTAGAACAGGATCGATCGGGTGCGGCTTCATGCACCGTGTCGATGCGTCGTTATGCTGCCATCGGCATCTTCATTTTCGCCGTCACCTTGACTCTTGCGGCTTTCTATTGGATGAAGTCTCTTGAGCACCAGTGGTTCTCAACCATGTATGGTGTTTACTATTTTGCTGGGAGTGTCTGGGTGACCTTGGCGACCACTTATGTCATCGCCTTGGTGCTTAAGGAGACGGGACATCTGGCACCGATCATTCAGAAAAGCACCTTCAAGGATATCGGTACGCTTTTCTTCGCCTTCACGGTGTTCTATGCTTACATCCACTTTTCACAGTATTTCTTGATTTGGAATGCCGCGATTCCAGAAGAAACGTTCTGGTATGTGAAACGTGAGAGCGGTGTTTGGTGGAGCGTGGGAATGCTGATCGTGTTTGGGCATTTCTTTGTCCCTTTTCTTTTCCTGCTACGCATCGACGCTAAGTTGTGCTTGCCAGTAATGGTGCCGGTGTGTCTTTGGGCCTGGTTGATGCACTACGCCGATATGTCGTTCAATGTGAAGCCCGTTTACAACGCTGCGGGCGAAGGTATTTCGTTTGCGAGTATCGTTTTGAGTCTGGGCAGCATGGCGTTGATGGCCGGGGCTTTTGCGCGATACTTTGTTTGGAAACTGAAGGGACATCCTCCGTTTCCTCAGCGTGATCCACGAGTTGCTGAAACAGTGGGCGTCTATGTGGAGCCGCTTTCGGCATTGTCGAGTCAATCAGGCAAGGACTAAGTGTGAGGCGGAATGTGAATGAAATTTGGTGACAGCATGAAGTGGGTGAAGAATCACGGCAGTTGTCAAGGTGGTGTGCTCCCCTATTTTCTGTTTGTCGTTGGACTGTTCTTTGTCATGGCTGTTGTGTTGTGGTTGACGCGCGATGAGGCCAGACCGCCGGAAGTCGGCGCTGCCCGAGCCAGCCTGCGAGCCAAGAATCTGGCGGAAGTGCGGTCCGCCGGAGAGTCCGCACTCACGAGTTACGCCATCGTGAACGCCGATGAGCACATTTATCAGATCCCAGTGGCTCGAGCCATGGAGATAATGATTCGTGAATGGGAACAGCCAGAAGAGGCGTTGCAGATGTTGGCTGAACGCGTCGATCTCGCCACTGCGGTACCTCCGACGGCGCCAGAAGTGCCAAGCGAATTTGAGTAACGACGGCCTGAGAGACTCATGAGTGAACCTAACGGTATTGAGAATGAATCCGGGGCGATGAACCCGGGTTGGGAGGCCGAGATTCCGGTGCAGGAATTAGATCGTTCCTGTCGGGTACCGGTCACGTTCATGTTCGGGGAGGCGGCTGGATGGCTGTTTCTGAGTTCATTGTTTGCCTTGTTGAATTCCGTCCGGTTTCACGCGCCGGACCTTTTGGCCCACTGTCCGTGGTTGACCTTTGGCCGGATTCAAGCGGCCGCGAATGTGATCTTTATTTACGGCTTCGCCCTGCAGTCCGCCTTTGCTGTGGCACTCTGGCTGTTGGTGCGGATGGGACGAAATGTGCTCGTGCTACCGGGTTATGTCTTGCTAGGAGCGGTATTCTGGAACGTAGGCGTGCTGGTCGGTGTTGTCGGTATCTTGGCCGGAGAGGGGACAGCATATGAGCTTTTTGAAATTCCCAAATATGCGAGCCCAATCCTATTTGTGGCCTATGCCATCATTGGTGGTCTGGCATTGGTGACGTTTCAGCGACGACAGGTGCGAGAACTATACGTTTCGCAATGGTTTCTATTCGTGGCGCTGCTTTGGTTTCCGTGGATTTTCAGTACGGCGAGTCTGTTGCTTCACTTTTACCCGGTGCGGGGTGTGGCCCAGGTGGCCGTTGCCGGCTGGTATGCGACCGGATTGAAAACGTTGGTGCTCGGAGGTGTGGGACTGTCGGTGATTTTTTATCTGATTCCCAAGCTGCTTCGTCGGTCGCTTCATAGCCATCACATGGCGGTGTTCGCGTTTTGGTTGCTCCTTTTCTTTGGCAACGGCGCTGGTGTTCTATCCGGGACGACTGTTCCCTCATGGATTTCTGCTTTGAGTGCGACGATGACCTTCTTTGTTTGTTTTGCCACTGTGCTGATTGGTTTGAATCTTTATCTTACAGTCGGTGATCAGGTGAATCGTTTGCTGGAACCTGAGTTTCGATTTGTTTTGGTGAGTTTAGTTTCGTTTCTTTTGGTTGGAGTTTTAGGAGCGATCAATGCTCATAGCAGTGTGGCGGCGTTGACGCAGTTCACGCTGGTATTGTCTGGATTCAACCAGTTGGTTTTGGGGGGATTCATTGCAATGGGGCTCTTTGGGATCGCCTATTATTTGTTGCCCCGAATTCTCGGTACGGAATGGCCGAATGACCGTTTGGTGAACTTGCATTTTTGGGTCACCGTGGTCGGGTTGGGATTGACGATCGGTATCTTTGGATTGGGAGGTTTGATTCAGGGACAGACCATGAACGATGCTTCCATTCCGTTTGCTGTCGTCACGAAGGTGGCATTGAATTTTATTCGAATGGAGACCGTGGGCTCGTTGCTTTTGGCCGGTGGAAGTCTGCTGTTCCTGGTGAATGTGGGACGCATTAGTTGTCAGGGACTTTGCTGTGGTGAAGAGGGCATTGAGTTGTCTCACGGCCGCCGAGGATGAGGCGGTTGACGAACAACCGGCGGCAAAACGGTGGCGATACCCTTCAAAGCAGTGACAAAGAAGAAGGCAGTGGTGAAAAAGAAGGTTGCAGTCACTAAAAAGGAGCAGGTGAAGAAGGACGCCAGGGAGTCATGAACAACGGAATCCTATTGTTTTTTGGTGTTTTACTCGCGATGATTTCATCGTGGTTTGGTTTTGTTCATAGCCCACAGGTTCAGTTCGGTAGCCAACTTCCCGAATTGGACGAGGTAACGAATCGAACCTTCCCTGTTCCTCGGAGTGGTGCAGCCGAGCGAGGTCGTGATGTTTATCGGCAGAATGGCTGTGCCAGTTGCCATACTCAGCAAGTGCGGCAGGAGGGATATAATTTCTCGGTAGAGGTTGTCGATTTTGGAACCAATGCGCTGCAGGTGCCCCGGTTGCTGCCTTCGATGATGAGCCAGTATTCAGCGGGGCAGGAATTGCCTGCGACACCGTTCGAGGTTAATTCCGGACTTACTTTGCGCGTGGCGGAGCGGTTTGTCCGCCGTCTGAGCGACGCAGGAGCAGATGCCATGCTGGTGTTCAATCCCGTCGGGGCTGATATTGCGCGTGGGTGGGGCGTGCGACGGACGGTTGGAAGGGACTATTTGCTGGATCAGCCCGTGATGCTCGGATCGCAGCGGATCGGTCCTGACCTGTCGAATATTGGCAATCGTCGATCAGACGTGAATTGGCATCTCGTTCATCTTTTCCAGCCACGCAAGGTAGTCGAAGATTCGGTGATGCCAAGTTACGCTTATCTTTTTGAGAAGCGAGAAGTTCGTGGGGAAGGGGATCCTGGGGCATTGCGTTATGAGGGGCAATTGGTGACGGATAACCAGGGAAGGCAGGTCATGCCGAGAGCGGCTGCTAAGGATCTGGTCGCCTATCTGATGAGCCTTCGGTTGGATGAGCCCATCTTTGAAGCACCTGGGTTAGTCCTTGAGTCAGCGGAGGCAATGGAGGTTCAAAACAGCGAGCGTAAGGTGGCCGAATCTCAATAGTTTTTGAAATGACGGATTCTTCTAACCAAGATTTACCGGAATTTGAACCGACGGCTTCTCGAGCGCCGGTGCCCGCAGTCTTTTTCGTGGTGTTTGTGGTCCTCTTTTATCTTTCGACCTTATATCTCGATAGCAATGCTGGCGGTTTCGATGCCAATGTCTATGAGCCGTTCGCATCCTACGATGTAGTGAAGGCGATTCAGCCGAAGGGGAATTTGGATCTGCGTTTTGAAAAGGGTCGGATGGCTTACGCGGCTTATTGTTCGCCCTGTCACCAAAATAATGGGGCCGGTAGGCCGGGGCAGTTTCCACCGTTGGCAGGCTCTGATTGGGTGACTGCTGAAGGCCCCAACCGCATCATCCGTGTGGTTTTGAATGGGCTGATGGGGCCAATCGTGGTGAGTGGTCAGGACTGGAATCCACCAGCACAAATGTTATCTTGGCGGGAGCTAAGCGACGAGGAAATTGCATGTATTGTTACTT
Organism: Limisphaerales bacterium; assembly: GCA_024761205.1. Classification (GTDB taxonomy): domain Bacteria; phylum Verrucomicrobiota; class Verrucomicrobiia; order Limisphaerales; family AAA164-E04; genus UBA2970. The sequence goes on along the minus strand of JAMASS010000017.1, from coordinate 38,722 downwards.
ATATTCGAGGGCAATCCGAATGGGGAAACCATGCTAGTGCTGTCACCGCAGAGCAAGTGGCAGCCATTCGAGCTGAAGTGGTGACCCGAAATACTCCTTGGACTCAGGCGGAGCTGTTCGAGACGCCAGAGCAGTAGAGGAAAAGCAGCCACCTATATCCTTCCTTAGTAGTTTATGGTTCACGTTGGGATCGGTTACGATGTTCACGCTTTGGTTGAGGGCGAATCATTGATCCTTGGCGGGGTCACCATTCCTCACAGCAAGGGATTGTCCGGCCATTCAGATGCCGACGTTCTGATGCACGCCATATGTGATGCAGTGCTCGGAGCGATCGGCGAAAAAGACATCGGTCAATTTTTCCCGGACACCGATCTTCAATGGAGTGGTGTTGCGAGTCATATGTTTTTGGAAGAAGCGCGTCGTCAGGTGAAATTTCATCAAGGTACGCTCGTCAATGTGGATGCCACGATCATCGCAGAGAAACCCAAGATCGGACCTTATGTGTTGGAGATGAAACGTAATATTGCGGAGGCGCTTCAATTGAGTCCAGATCGTGTGGGCGTCAAAGCAACCACGAACGAACGTATTGGTTTCTTGGGACGGGAAGAGGGTATCGTGGCAATGGCGGTCTCGAGCGTCGATATTAGCTCCTAGAATCATTTCTCCGGAGCTCGGTGAAGCGGACGGTTGCTTTGGTCCATTCAGCGGCACCCTCGGGCTGATAATGGTGTAGGGTATTCGATTGTCTCACCAATGCGCGAGCCGCTTGGAGGTCGGTGAGATCCTTGGATACCAGTGCTTGGATAATGATGTTTCCTGCCGCCGTGGCTTCGACGGGCCCAGTGATGACCTCTCGTTGAAGCGCATTCGCCGTCAGCTGGTTGAGGAGGAAATTCTTAGAGCCACCGCCAACAATATGCAGCTTGATGATTGACCGTTGGGTCAGTGATTCAAGTTCTTCAACCGTCTTGCGGTAAAGCAGTGCCAGGCTTTCGAGAATACACCGGGTAATGCTGCCAGGTTCGTCTGGCACTGGTTGGTCGGACTCATGGCAAAACGACCGGATGGTCGCAGGCATATCTTCAGGAGCCACAAATCTTGGGTCGGTAGGATCGATGAGAGACCGGAATGGTTCTGCTTGCGACGCCAGTTGGGTCAATTCGGCGTAGTGGAATTCCTGTCCTGTCGCTGCCCAAGCTCTTCGGGACTCCTGAAGCAACCAAAGACCACTGATGTTCTTGAGCAGACGTATGGTGGTGTTGTAACCGATTTCATTGGTGAAATTGAGATCACGGCATGCGTCGGTAAAAATGGGCTCTTGGAGCTCAACACCCATAAGAGACCAAGTGCCGGAGCTGAGATAAGCCCAGCCCGAACCCTCGGCGGGCACGGCGGCAACGGCGGCACCGGTGTCATGGGAGCAGGTCGCCACGATATCGAGCTCACCAAGACCGGTGGCGGCTTTCAACTCGTTAGAAAGTTGACCCAACCCGGTACCGGACGGAACGACCTCGGGAAAAATATCCCGCGGGAGATCGATCAAATCGCAAAGTTTGGCGGACCAATCCTGAGTTCTGGGGTTGTAGAGCTGGAAAGTGCTCGCCATTGAGATTTCGACGACCGGTCGGCCGCCCAGCAAGTAATTGAACCCGTCCCCGATGCCCGTCACCGTCTTGGCTTTTTCCAGACGTTCGGGCTTTTCGGACGCAAGTTGAATGAGGGCGTTGAGTGCCATGAGTTGAATGCCGGTTTCAGCGAAGATCGTGGGCCAGTCGGTTTTGCTCATGACTCGCTCCATGCCGATCGCTGTACGAGGGTCCCTATAATGAAACGTGGGCTGGAGAATTTCACCCTTAGAGTCCAGTAAGAGATAGTCGACGCCCCATGAATCACAGCTGATACTCTGAAATGGTAGATTCAAGCTAGCGGCTTTTTTGAGACCCTCAATAAGGCCGTTGTAAAGTGACTCAATGTTCCAGTGAATGGAGCTTTCTGTCCGAATCGGTGTGTTGGCGAAACGATGGATTTCTTCCAGAAAAAGGCGATTATCGACAATGCTCCCGTGGACCAAACGCCCACTTTCAGCGCCGAGATCGCAGGCTAGGTAGTGTTTCTGCATGGGTAGGTGGTGGGTTTTCCCAGGATATGAAACCAATGAGTTGCAGGATCGACAACTGCAAATTTGGACCAGGGTGGCGGAACGTTTCGAAAGGGAGCAATCTGTAGGCAATGCTCCTTTGGATAAGGATTCAAAGCGGCGAATGATCGCTGCACTCCCATCCTTCACCAAGGTTTCGGGTGGCGAGCAGAATCTGGTGGCATTTCATATCCTGGCTATGCCGCGATAGCTTCTTGGAAAGCAGTGAGGCATCACTGTTCTCCAAGCCAAAAACATGCTGAAACAGGAACTCCCTTGGATGATGTTCGGAAATGATTTATGCTTTCCATCCCCGAAGCGTTGGATCTTTCATAAGCGTGAGAAAGTCCTATGGGCAAAGGTGAAGTCAGTTGGAAGGGGCGATTTGATGATGGGCGGAAGCGTCAGGTTTACGCGAAGCATGTGCGTAAGGAATGGCAGTTCTTTGAACGAGAGAAACGGTTCGATCCCTGGCAAGCCCTGGATCATCCTTCCTTGGAGGATTGGCAGATGCTGCTCGACGGTGTGGAGCGACGCGTCCAACGCCGGTTGATACCGATTGACGAAATCCATAGGGTGAAGCAACGGATCAGAGAACTGTTTCCGGAAGCAGACGGTTGATGGGAGGCGAGGCTCACTCTTCGCCATCGGCGTCTTTGGAATCTTTTGCAGGGGTGCTTGGTTCGCGAAGGTGAGCAGTGGTCGGTGGTAATTCCGGCATTTCCTTTTCAGCGATTTCCGAGAGTTCCAATATCCGGTTGCCGCTGGGCTTCACCCGCTTTTCGTAACTGCCGACGGCAGCGTCGAACGACTTATTTGCTCGAACCAGACTGTTGCGAATATCTTCGAGGTGTTCGACAAATTTGGTGATTCGGTTGACTAGTTCCTTGGCTGCGACAGCAATCTTTCGTGCGTTCTGTGTCTCGGCATGCTGCTGCCACCCCATACTAACGGCGCGTAAGAACACTATCAGCGAGCTGGGTGTCGAGATCACAATGCGCTTGTCCGCTGCCCAGGTGATCAAGTCGGGATCTCCTTCAAGAGCACTGCTAAACAACGATTCGGCCGGGACGAAAAGAACGACGTAATCCAGCGCCATGGAGAATTGCTTCGGGTAATCTCGATTGGCAAGATCTTTAATCGTCCCTTTGAGTTTCTGTGCGAGGTCTTTCTTTCGCTTGCCGAGGTCGTTGGCGTCTTGCTCGTTGAGGCGTTCCAGATCCGGCACCTTTGCATCGATGACGATGATGCGGTCTCCGGGCAAGCGAACGACGAGATCGGGTTTGCCGTCGCCTTGCTGAGTTTGTTCCGAGAAGTCACAATGGGCACTCATGCCGGCGGCTTCGACCACTCGCCTCAAGGTCTCCTCACCCCAGCGACCCCGCGCCTGATTGGAACTCAGGATTTCGCGGAGATGGATGGTTTCGTCGGATAGGGTTTGGCTCTGCGTTGCAAGCTGTTTGAGGTGCTCTTGGATTTGGACAAAGGTTTTGTCGTGTTCGGATTTACTCTCGCCTAAACGTTGCTGATAGATTTTGAGATGCTCCTCAAGCGGCTTCACGGTCGCAGTGGCACGTTCCAGGAATTCGGGCTGTATCTTTTTGAATGCCTCGAAGCTGAGCGTGCTGAACGAGTCACGTAGAGAGTCACCTAGACTTTCGAGGTTCTTACGATGACTCTCTCTCTCTTCTTCTAGGTATTTATTTGCGGCGTTGGCGCGCTGGCGCTGGCCGAACAACCAGCCGATGACGGCCCCGAGGAGGATTCCCAAGATGAGGTAGGCCCATTCCGGCATGACAGTTAATAGTGGGCGATGGCTTCGATTTCGATCCGGGCTCTCATGGGGAGGGCGGCTACCTGCACGGTTGATCGAGCGGGACAAGATTGAGGGAAGTATTCGGCGTATACAGCGTTCACCTGTTGGAGCTCGGACAGGTGAACCATGAAGACCGTCGTTTTGAGGATGTGCTCGAGAGAAAGTGATTCGGACTCAAGAATGAGCCTGAGATTCTCAAGGACTTGTTTGGTTTGATCGGCAATGTCATCGCCGACGAGCGATCCGGATTCCGGATCGAGCGGAATCTGGCCAGCCGTGAAGAGGAAGTCGCCGAACTGCACGCCATGGTTGTAAGGGCCTAATGCTTTGGGAGAGGCGGACGGCGAGAATGGTCGTTTCTTTTTCATGAGTTACCTGGTTGGCTCATTGAGCTTATGCTGTGTACTCTCGGGGCCAAGACTTGGTGCATTCACGGCAATGTTTGCGCCTCTTTTCTTTGTCGGGAAGATTGGGGTTGAGAGTCTCGGGGGGCGTTGCGATATTTGCAAAGCTTTTTTCATCGGTTCGACACAAGCAAGCATGGCCGGATTCGAGTCAAACCATTTTATCAATCGAGAACTCAGTTGGTTGGAATTCAACGATCGCGTGCTGGGGGAGGCGCGTGATCCATCCAACCCGCTCCTGGAGCGACTGAAGTTCCTCGGTATTGTGAGTTTGAATCTCGATGAATTTTTTGAAGTGCGGGTGGCGGGGTTGAAGCAGCAGATCGAGAGTGAGATTACAAAACGGACGCCGGATGGCCGGATGCCGAGTGAGACCTTTCGGGAGGTGGCGGCAAGGACGAGAATCATGGTGGCATCTCAGTATGAGGTTTGGCGGGATGATATCCGTCCGGCACTGGCGGCGGTGGGAATCTATTTCAGTCCCGTAAGCGAGTTGAGTCAGGAGGATTTGAGTTGGATTGATGAATTTTACTTTGATCAGGTGGCTTCGGTGCTAACGCCGTTGGGCATTGATCCGGCCCATCCGTTTCCCGATCTGCTTAATAAAAGCTTGAATGTCATTGTCGAGATCAAGGTGAACCATCGGGGTGAACAGGAGCATCGTCTTGCCATCGTGCAGGTTCCCAGAATTCTTTCTCGACTGGTGCGTTTGCCGAGGGAGGAGGGCGAGCAGCATTTCGTGTTTCTTGAAGAAGTGATTTTCAAGCACCTCGAGCATCTTTTCCCTGGGACGGAGATACTGGGTCATTGGTGTTTCCGGGTGACCCGCAACAGTGAGCTGTATATTGACGAGGAATCCGCTGCGAACCTTATCAAAGCCGTCGAAAAGGAGCTGTTTAATCGAAGGAAAGGCGCCGCAGTTCGGTTGGAAATCGAGGCGAGTTGTCCGGAGGCAATGCGGACTAAGCTGATGGGTTACCTGGGATTATCGGACACCGATGTGTATGGGATCGATGGCCCGATCGATCCCATTCCGTTGATGGCAGTGTGTGGTGGCGACCACCCGCCTGAACTCAAGGACGAGCCCTTCGTGGCCCCGGTAGCATCGGCACTCGACGGCTGCAGTGACATTTTTAAGCTGCTTCGTGAGCGTGATGTCTTGTTGCATCATCCTTACGAGAAATTTTCGAGTGTTATCGAGTTCATCGAGAAGGCGGCTGATGATCCTCGGGTCCTGGCGATCAAACAGACACTTTACCGTTCGGGCTCAGACCAACGGATTTTCAATGCGCTGGCTCGAGCCGCTCGAAAAGGGAAACAAGTCACTGTGGTGGTCGAGCTAAAGGCGCGCTTTGACGAGAACAACAACATTCGATCCGCTCGCAAACTGGAGGAGGAAGGAGTGCATGTGCTCTACGGCATGGTGGGGTACAAGATTCATAGCAAGATGTGGTTGGTAGTGCGGCGCGACGATGATCGTATTCGGCGGTATGTTCATTTGGGGACTGGCAACTATAACCCGACTACAGCCCGCATCTATACCGATCTCGGACTGTTGAGCGCCCGTGAAGAACTGGGAGAAGATGTCGGCAGCCTATTCAATTTGCTGACCGGAATCTGTCAGTTTCAACCTATGAAGAAGCTTCTGGTTGCACCGTTTAGCCTGTTTCAGAAGATGTTGGAACTCGTGGATGCGGAGACTGCCAATGCTAGAAAAGGATTGCCAGCCAGGATTATTGCCAAGATGAACGCCTTGGTGGATCGCAAGATGATTGAGGCGCTTTATCGGGCCTCTAAGGCAGGTGTTGAGGTGCAACTGATTGTGCGAGGGGTTTGCTGCTTGCGACCTGGAGTGCCTGGCTTAAGCGAGCGAATCGTTGTTCGAAGTATTGTCGGCCGATTTCTTGAACATAGCCGAATCTTCTACTTCGAGAATGGATGCCAGCCCAAAGTCTATATTGGCAGCGCCGATTGGATGCCGCGGAATTTTTTCAATCGAATCGAAACGGTGTTTCCGATCGAAGATGGTGTGTTGAGGGACAGAATCATTAACGAGGTGGTTGCCGGAAACTTGGCGGATAATACCAAGTGCCGACTGCTACAGGCAGACGGAAATTACATTCGACCGGAGATTGCTGATGGGCAGCGCCGTATCGATTGTCAGCGGAAGTTTGCCCACTTATCGGATGACAACAATTCTGATTCAACACCTCAAGGCATTGAAGGCTTGGCATCCATACTCATGGAAGCTCGCAGAGAACCGCTGCAAAGCTAGCTTGGAGACGAATTTTAGTGGCAATTGGATGATCGGGAATCGTAGTTGTTGCCAGCCTGTTTCCGATGAGAAATGTAAGTCTTGTGATAGGGAAAGCGGTGAGGGATTACCGCAATCCAAGACGTTGTTCGTTGCAAATCTTCGGGTTCGTGTAACGCCCCTTTGGAACGTTGAACCTGCCTTGACTGTTCACCCGATACAGCCCATTGAAACAAGTCTTGTTGAGGTAAATGAACCGTGCCGCAATCGCGCCCTTGCCGAAAACGGGAAAGGTCAAGGGAAAACGCCTTTGCAGCCGAGCCCTTGTGCCGCTGTCCTCGCTGTAGTGGCGCGTCTTGTCCGCACTGCCGGCGGACAAAATGCGCCCTCCCCCCGGTCGGACTACCTCAATATGCTTGAGACAGCCTGCGAGCGTCGTCTATCGCTGTGCGAGTTCGCACGATGGTGGTCATTGATCGCATTCCTCGACTCGAAGGCAGCACGCCTCCACCCTGCATTTTAGAAACATCAAGCGTAGAGTTTCCAATGCAGGACACGTCCCTGAGAAGTCGAGGTAACTCGATTGAAATTTTGATCGTGGAGAGGAAAGCAATGAACATTAGTCTCCTCTTTCTGGCATTCCTGTTGATTTAAGGTGCTTATCATTGTTCGGCTGAGTCAGCTCGACGGACCGACCGAGAGGCTCATCCTGGTAACCCCAGATGGCGTGTGATGGGAAGAACTTTTTTGCCAGACTGGATCACACCGTAATGAAGCATTTTGCCAACAAATATGAGGCAATTTATCGTGCAGCAAAAAGAAGGGGTTTGTTTACGAACAGCGGTTTTGCAGCTTACGACATAGCTGATCCTGTGATCAGCGTTTTGTCACAGTTGCAGTTTGAGACGAAGACTCCGTGGGATAGTGTTTGGTCGGATGCCTACACCTTTCGGTTTGCGGTGCATTATCTACGGGAAAATACCCCGCGCGTGTTATATCTGTCGCTGGGGGAAATGGGCGATTGGGCGCATAATAAGCGCCATTCATCAGGCAGACAAGTATTTGCGAATGCTCTGAAGTTGGTGGGAGGATCATCCGGACTACTCTGGGCGAACCAACCCTATTGATCACGACTGATCATGGAGGCGGGCGAACACCATTTAACTGCAGCATCAATAATGACAAACTGCACGGTGTGAGGAGGAGCACTTGGCTGACCGTGGTGAGTCCAGACGTGAGCAAACAAGGCGAGTGGTCTCATCACCGGCGAGTCTACTCTCGTAAGATTGCTGCTACCGCCACCCAGTTTCTGGGGCATGATTTTCGGCAAGAACATCCTAATGTCGACAAGCCGATTGAGTTCTTATTTGCCTCAAAGTGAAGATGTGTCGGCTTGAAGGACGAGGCGTCGGAAACGTTTGTCGTGGTCTTTCTTGATATCGTTACAGGCTTTTTTGCCGATCTTCTCGTTCCCATCGTCGCTCAGGAGGTGGAGCTCATTCAGGCCAGTATCTGGGAAAATGATGACGGATTCCGGGTTCAGGCTCTTAGGTAAGGCAGTAAATAGGCGAGTGGGTCTTTCAGTGGTGCCATCCCATTGATAGAGTTGCGGAAAGCTTTTTCCCCTCTCGGTTTCCGTAGTGAGGATGTAGGAGCCGTTATGTTGCTCGATGCCTCGAATCCCCATGCCATCCAATGTAATAAGCTTTGGTGAGCCAAAGCGAGGGGGCTCCCCGGTGACCACGTCCCTTGGATTCAGAAGGGGAATGAGCAGCGTTTTACTTCGGAGAATAGGAGTACGAAATCCGATAAGCAGAGCGCCTTCAGGTGTCGATGCCAGACCCTCGATGTTGAGTCCATCCTTTTCATCGCCAGCTCGAGTGGCTGCCTTTTCGAGATTGATCGCTCGCAGTATTGGACTCTCTCCGAAGGCCTCTAGAAGCTCGGTATAAGGACTTCCGTAGGGAATGAGTTGGTGGCGATTATTCTGGTTGGAGTATTCCAAGGCGAAGAAACGTCGCCGGCCTTTGCGTTTATCACCGTCTTTGGATCGAGAATGTGAAGCGATGCCGTAGACTGTCGAACCGATCCTTGCAAGGCCTTCGAGATCGGATTCGTCGTCCTTCTTCTTCAGATCGAGGAATTTGCGAAGGTTGATCGTCTGAACGGGCGTGGAAGATTCACCTCTCGGGTAAATCCGCAGGATGCTGTCTTCGTCGTTGCCTACCAAAAAGTGATCAGCATCTAGGGCAACGCCGGCGGAGCCATCGCAGCAACCGGGTTGAGATAAAACCCTAGCCACAAGGTAGCTTTGTGGCATGCGCGCTGGCGAGGTGGTTGGCTTAGCGTTTGGTTTGCTTTGAGCGAGAGATTTGTCAATGGTAGGTTGGCGATCTCCATTTGTTGAGATGGCTCGATCAGCAGGCGATGATTGACGACAGCCGACGAGTACGACACAGAGAACCACCATCTTAACGAGGCAAAAAAAAGCGGTCGCAAGGGATCGCATGAGATTAAGAAGCATCGCAACAGCAGTTGATTCGGTCCAGAGTATCTGCACCGCCTTTTTCGCATCAATTTTGGTTCTACTTGCTTCAGTAAATCCGGTTTGAAACCACAGGCGAAAGCCCGGATTTGCCGGTTGTTTGAATAGGATAGTCCAATTCCCTCCGATTGCCAAACCGTTGATCTGCTTCGATGCCTGATCAGATCGAATTGCCCTGACACTGCCTATTGCCGCCTGAGTTTGGGGTTTCACTAGGTTAAAGTAAGCAATTATAAATTGGTTATAATCATCATGTCTTGGTATTTAAACACAAGGTAAATGATTGATCCTCTTCCTTTAATGACGGCGAATTGTGAAGGTGTAGAGTCATGCAGGATGGAAAAAAGGAATTATATCACAGCTTGGCGTGCTGTCTTGGATTTGCTGCTACTTCGGACACGAAATGAGGCGAGTTTACCGGCGTAGAACACCGGGAAAAGGGATGCCGCCAAGTGGTTTGAAGCGCAAATATGAGCCAAAGTCCGCCATTGCAGTCACTGCGGAGGCACGAGCGCGCGCAAGGCTCCCACCGCCATGTCCGCAGAGATTGCCGGAGAGCGACCTCAGCGTGCGCACCGCACGGCTTGGAGCCTTCCAAAGTGCGCCGCAAATGGGCAATCGCTGTTACCTGTGTTTGATCGAGCCTCAAGGGCGGGGCGAGCATGAAACCGCACCGAGAATATCGGCGTCATCGCGCTCGTTGGTGAGGCGAGCGGTCACCAACGCATCCTCAGAGAAACGCCCCGAGAGCGGTTATCCTTGAGAAATTCCTCGCCGCCGGGCCTCAGCCTTGGACGTTGCCCTTCGGGTTTCATCGGCAGCCGGCTCGGGGCTTGGTTTGGAGTGCGTGAGACAAAGCGGCCATCCGTGATGGGACCTTGCATCAATCATGCCGTGTGTGCGCACTTAAACCCGGGCGTGCCGGAAGAACTGCGCCACCGCAATCCTAGTGATGCCGGGCGGCTATCGCCGCCATCGGCGTCACCAATGGTTCATGCCGGAGATTGGCCGCCCGAGATTGAAGGGGCATTTTGGTGTTCCGCCGGCGGCATTGATGCGAGCAGCCATCCGATTGGGGACCTTTCTTTCCGGCGTCGCCTTGATCGGGCCTTGCTGAAGCTCTATTGGAACGATCCCGCTTGCTGTTGGACGATTACCCCGCCCCCCGAGGCGCCAGCGAGAGACCGAGTGGACAATGCCCTCTATCCCGCAAAGACTTTTGCCGTTAAATCGAGTGTATAATCCGCAAAGGAATTGTATACAAAAAGGTGCCTTTCCGCTAATTTAAGAGACCGTAACCCAAAATCGTTCCACCTATGCTGCTGATTCGGTCTAGAACGTTTCGTCGTAACTTGATGGCGCACGTCCGCTGGAACCAAAGCCCACAGAGCACATTCAACCTAGTATCCATGGGTTCGCTCCTGTACGCCACGGTGCTGTTGTCCGCAGCCACATCATCGAAACCAATTGATTTCGCCACCGAGATCGCGCCCATCCTCACCAAACACTGCCTTTCCTGTCACAATCGCAGCCAATCCAAAGGGGGCCTATCGCTCTCGTCGATCGCGGATCTTTCGCGGCTGGAGACCAATCGCAATATTATTGTCCCGGACGATCCGGATAGCAGCCTCCTCATTCAAGTGGTTGGCTCGGGTGCGGACGGGAAAGCACCGGAAATGCCGGCTGAAGGTTCGCCACTGACAGTGGAACAAGTTTCATTACTCCGCGCTTGGATCAAACAAGGCGCTTCCTGGCCCGAGGATCTCCTACTGAAGCCTGCGCCACGAGCCGCCACGAGCTGGTGGTCGCTGCAACCGCTAGCGCCAACCACCCCACCGCCCGTTAACCCTCATTGGGCATCCAAAACTCGCAACGGTATCGATCACTTCATTCTTCGCAAACTCAGCGAAAGGAAACTCCGTCCCGCTGGCGAAGCCGACAAGCAAACATTGATCCGCAGACTCACTTTCGACCTTCACGGACTTCCCCCAACGCCCCAACAAATTGACGCCTTTCTGAGTGACTCCCGGCCCGACGCTTATGAACGGCTAGTCGATCGACTCCTTGCCTCTCCTCGTTATGGCGAGCGTTGGGGACGTCACTGGTTGGACGTGATTCGCTTTGGAGAAAGCAGCGGCTACGAACGAAACATCATCCGCAACAACGCTTGGCCGTTTCGGGATTACGTGATCAATTCGCTCAACCGCGACAAGCCCTACAACCGATTCGTACAAGAACACTTGGCCGGTGACCAGTTGGCTCCCAACAATCCTGAAGTCGAGGTCGGCACCGGATTCATCGTTGGCGGTCCCTATGACGATGTTGCCAATAACGATCCCGCTGCCGCAAAACAGATTCGCGCCAATACAATCGACGACATGATCACCGCCACCGCCACCGCGTTTCTTGGTCTGACCATAAATTGCGCGCGATGCCACGATCATAAATTCGATCCGATTCCGCAGTTGGATTACTACCGACTACAATCCACCTTTGCCGGAGTTCGCCAAGGTTCCCGAGTCTTGGCCACGCTAACCGACCAGTCCCATCATGCCGCCCGCCGACAGCCATTGGAGACCTCGCTCTCAACAGTAAAAGAAGAGATTAGCAACCTAAACAAACGCGTCCTCGATCGCATCCGTCCCGAACGAGAAGAGCTCGAAAGACAGTTCACCCGTCCGAAGGTCGATCCCTATGGGACCGAAGAGAGATTTGAGCCAGTCACCACTCGCTACGTGCGCATCGAAATCACTGGCACTACTCGCGGAAAACGGTCCGGCGCGGTGATTGACGAGTTCGAGGTTTGGACACCGGACCCTGATTCCAAGAACGTTGCGCTTGCGAGCTACGGTACCGTCGCAACCGCGAGTTCCATGCGGTATTCCAATGACAATCCCCTCCTCTATTCCGCTGCGAAAGCGAATGACGGCGAGTACGGTGAATTCTGGATTTCCAACCAGCCCGGAGGGACATTCACCGTCCAATTCCCGCAGCCGGAAACCATCTCCCGCATCACTTGGTCAAGCGATCGGGTACGGGCATTCACCCGGGAAAACTCTCGTCCTTTTTCCACCGACTACACGATCTCATCCTCGATGGATGGCAATGCCTGGCAAACGATCGCCACCTCTGAAGGACGAAAACCATTCCACGAAACCCTGTTCAATGAGATCCTTCTACAACAGTCACTCACCGCAGATGAAGCAAGCGATCTCAAACGTCTCGAAAGCCGACAGCGAACACTCGAACAGCGCCTCGCGGCCATTCCCGACCTACCACAAGCTTGGATTGGAAGATTCCAACAACCCAGCGAAGCCTCCTATCTGATGCTAGGTGGCGATCCCATGCGTGTCGGTCCCGAAGTGGCACCTTCCGGACTCCAGGTTTTGGCGCATCTCTATCCTGGCTACGAACTAGTCAAGGACGCGCCCGAGGCTCAACGACGCATTGAACTAGCCCGCTGGATCACCGATTCCCGCAACCCACTTTTCAGTCGGGTGATCGTGAACCGGCTCTGGCACTACCACTTTGGGCGCGGCATCGTGGCCACCCCCAGCGACTTCGGATCAAGCGGCTCACAGCCCACACATCCCCGCTTATTAGACTGGCTGGCCTACAGATTGATCGATCATAATTGGCAATTGAAAGCGATTCATCGTTTGATCGTCTGTTCCGCCACCTATCGGCAGTCCGGAGCGTTCGACGAAACTATGGCCTCCATTGACAGCGACGCCCACTACCTCTGGCGGTTCCCGCCCCGAAGACTAGAAGCCGAAGCAATCCGGGACGCGATCCTCCAAGTTTCCGGTTCTTTGGATCTGGAAATGGGCGGTCCGGGATTTCGACTCTATCGCTACACCACGGACAACGTCGCCACCTACTACCCACTCGACGAATACGACAGCAGCACCTTTCGACGAACGGTTTATCATCAACACGTCCGCGCTGCGAAAGTCGATCTCTTGAGCGACTTCGACTGCCCTGACCCGGCACTGCCCGCGCCCCAACGAACCACCACGACTTCGCCACTCCAAGCCATGTCGCTCCAAAACCACGCCTTCATCCTGCAACAAGCCGCCGCGTTTGCTGAGCGGCTCACCCGCCTGACACCCGACTCTCCCAGTGAGCAAGTCCGACTAGCCTATCGACACGCCTTCGGACGCACCGCGGCCTGGAGTGAGATCGAAGACAGCGTCACTCTGGTCAATGCCCACGGACTTCCGCTTTTTTGCCGAGCCATCTTAAACGCCAATGAATTCATTTACCTCCAATAATTGCCTCGTCGATCGGCGGGAATTTTTAGGCGGCCTCAGCCATGGCCTCGCCGGAATCGCACTCACCACGCTACTCGCCAAGCCGGCACTTCAAGCGTCAAAACGGCAAGGACATCACAAAGCCAGAGCCAAACGGGTGCTGCAGGTCTTTTGCCCGGGAGCCGTCTCACACGTCGATACCTGGGACCACAAGCCAGCGCTGGAACGCCATCACGGAACACCACTGCCCGGTGAAGAAGCGTTCCTTTCCTTCCAAGGAAAAAATGGAAATCTGATGAAGAGCCCCTGGGCCTTCCGGCCCGCCGGCCAAAGCGGTAAAATGATCACGGAAATGCTTCCCCATCTCGCGTCGCACGTTGACAATATGGCGTTCATTCACTCCATGACGTCCAAGACTAACACCCACGGCCCGGGATGCATCTTCATGAACACGGGCTTTACCGCAGAGGGTTTTCCGGCTAACGGCGCTTGGATCAGCTATGCTCTCGGTTCCACCAATGCGAATCTTCCCGCTTATGTCTCCATCCCAGATAGCCGAGGCGAACCGCCCTCCGGCAAGGCGAATTGGTCCTCAGGCTTTCTCCCGGCAGAACATCAAGGCGTGTCGCTCAACGCCCAACGGTCGATCCGAAATCTCAATCGTCCAGCTACCATCTCACACCAAGCGGAGCAGGCATACCGCGAATTCCTCACCAAGATGAATCGACGCCATGAAGCGACCACGCCCGGCTTGTCGGACCTCAATGCCCGCATCGCTGCCTACGAACTCGCCGGCCGCATGCAACTCTCCGCTCCCGAAGCCACTGACTTCGGCTCCGAATCCGCCGCCACCCGGAAACTTTATGGCACGGAAGATCCGAACCCACTCAAGGCCGCCTATGCGAAGAACTGCCTGCTAGCGCGCCGTCTTCTCGAACGCGGTGTGCGCTTCGTGACCCTCTACTGCGGCTCCCGCGCTTCCGGAGTCGACGGTCTTTTGAATTGGGATGCGCACAAGAAATTGAAGGCCGACTACGAACGCCATTGTCCCATTCTCGATCAACCGTCCGCCGCCCTCATCACCGACCTCAAGACCCGCGGCCTGCTAGGTGACACCTTGATTATTTGGACCTCGGAGTTCGGGCGCATGCCTACCCATCAGGAGGGTACGGCCGGACGAGATCACAATCCGGACGCCTTCACCCTCTGGATGCTCGGCGCAGGCGTCAAGAGTGGCGTCAGCTATGGTGCGACGGATGATTTCGGTCGCCGCTCGGTTGAGAATATCACCTCCATCTACGATTTCTACGCCACGGTTCTGAACATCCTGGGAATTGACCACACCAAGCTCACCTTCTACCACAACGGCATTGAACGGCGGCTCACCGACGTTCACGGTCGTTTGATTTCCGAAATCCTCGCGTAACCGTTCTCGCAGAACCAGTCCACGGCATCTGCAAATGCCGTCCGAACCGGCGTCTGCGGCATCCCTAGTTCACGAACGGCCTTCGAGGGATCAAACCACATCTTATACTTTGCCATCCGAACCCCTCCCAGCGGTGCTTTCGGCGGCCGCTTCGTGAGTTTAGCGATTCCCTCGTTGACTACGGCGGCAGCCCAAGCGACGGAGTAAGGAACCCTCATTCTAGGGGCAGATAATCCAGTAATCTCCGCCAGGACCTGCAACGCCTCTAACATCGTCAGATTGCCTTCCTGATTCCCAAGAATATATCGCTCGCCGATTCGGCCCTTCTCCGCCGCCAAAATGTGTCCGAGCGCCACGTCCCGAACATGCACCCAGTTCAAGCCGGTATCGAGATACGCCGGCATTTGCCGGTTCAAGAAATCAACAATCATTTTTCCAGTTGGTGTTGGCTTCGCGTCCCTCGGACCGATGGGGGTGCTAGGATTGACGATAACAACTGGGTGTCCCTCGTCTGCCATCTGGCGTGCCATAAGTTCCGCCTGCCATTTGGAACGCTTGTAGTGATTGGTCAGTTGCCGCTCGACGAGAGGTGAGTTCTCGTCCGTGGGCGCAAAACCATTCTTCCGCGTGGGCAATCCAATGCAGCCAACAGTGCTGGTGTAGAGGACTTTCTCGCAACCCGCCGCCGAAGCCACCGTTATCAAGTTCCGCGTGCCCTCCACGTTGGCCTCATACATCGGCGCATAGTCCGGCAACCAAAGACGATAGCTAGCCGCAACGTGAAATACCCAATCGCACCCGGACAATCCGGCCTTCAAGGCCTCGGTGTTCGCCAACGAACCGGTGACCAATTGGCAATCACTTGCCTCCAGCCCCCTCAAATCACTATTCTCTCGAACGAACCCCTTGACCTCATGCCCTCGCCCCAACAGCTCGTGAACGAGGTTTGAGCCCAAAAACCCCGATGCACCTGTCACGAAGCACTTTTTAGGCATTCTTATATCAGACATCACTCGTCAGAAACGGAGAATTAAGACACCCCAATAGACCCCAAAGTCAAAAATCCTTCAAGAAAAGTTGAGTTCCCACCAATTGCATGCATCATTCTACACTGCGTCACAATATTCTTCGACACACCCAAACCAAAACCGATAACTATAGTGTAGTAAATACAATAAACCTACACAAAATCCTATTCGCGACCATTAATACTATCTTGCTTTGGTCAAGCACGGAAACGTGGCCGAAACCAAAGAAGTTAAAGGCCAAGTTCACCACCGAGTTCTCCAACGCCGCTTACGATCCGAATACCACGCCTTCACGACAATCATCCACAGCACAGGCAGAGTCAGAGGTACTGACCAAACCAGCTTTACTCTTCACAACACTTTTTCGCATTTACCGCTCTGGATATCTCCGAAGGGATTGCCTGGGACGGGCATACTCGAACCAACGGATAAAAAAGGCGATAGTCTAAACAACACCTACCAGGGCGTCATCATCCCTTCCAGCAATCCGGATATTCCTTTCTTGTTGCTTTTTGAGATCATCTTTAGTGGAGGGATAAGCGATTATAAAGATGCCGTTGAATTGCCGATGTCATCGGACTCACAACGATTGAACCGAAATCCAAGTAACGGGTTGTTCAAAGGAGTTTCAGAATACACCTTTGAAGGAAAACCCGATGATGAAGATGAGGATGAGAGCAATGGTGCTTGATCCATCGTCGGACGCCTTTCGAATCGCATAAACCACCGAGACGCGAGCACATCAGCAACCGCAAAGCCGCCTTCAATCGACACGAACGCCAAGTCTACAAAACACTGACCGCTGCCCGATCAACAGCGGTTGATCCCGTCAACACGATGAATTGGATTCGGCGTGCGAGCTGGTAAAACAGCCTGACATCGAACGCAAGAAATCCACAGCCTTACATTTAGCACACACCTTTGCTCAATCGAATATCGCGGAGTGTCGCTCAAGGAGCGAAACTGATTCAAAGAGGGCAGTCGCATCCTTACCCACTGCGCGGGCTAGCTGGCATTCGTCAACTATGGCACTGCGATCGCTCCGATGTATGCCATACAAGAACTCGGAAAACACTTTCACGCTTACTGCGATGAGACTCGATCGCGCTCCCAAGGAGCCTCGCTCACCGCATGAGAACCGGCTCAAAAAAACATTTCACACCAGGTAATTGCCGACAACACAACGGAACACCTGATGCAATGCGGGCGGGATGGTGTACCTAGTTATCGTCGGAAGCGATCGAACTCTCGGACGGGTGAGGTGGCCAACAAAATCAGCAGATTCCATTCTATGTGGCTACTCCTCTGTCAACACTTGATTGGGACCTGAAACACAGGACAGATATTCTCATTAAAAATCGCGGCGACGCAGAGGTCTGCAACGCTAGGGAGTCACTCGCACCGGCAAACGGACCTACGCTTGGGTAGCCAACCCCACGAGCCAATCGTTGAATCCGGGCTTTGATGTGACGCCTCCGGGTCTCATCACCCGCATCACCCCCATTGGCATCGTCAAACCAAAACATCTGTTAAAGCACTGAGAATCTCTCGAACCCAAAGTGGCTAGTTACTCCAACCCGCAGGCCGCGCGAGCTCGCTGCAACACGGGACGCGCCACGTTTCGCGCCTTTTCCGCGCCTTCGTTCAAAACGCCGTGAACGTAATCAAGGTTGTTCGCGAGGTCAGCCCGTTTGTCCCGCATCGGGCGAAAATATTCCCAATATTGTTCGAAGAGTGCCTTCTTTAGCGCTCCATAGCCGTAACCGCCAGCGCGCAGATGATCCTCACATTCCTGCGCCACCTCTGGCGGCGCGACAAGCTTTAACAGTTGCACAGCGATGTTCTTGTCGGCATCCGGTTTGGGTTCTTCCATGGGACGGCTGTCCATCACCAGCCCCATGATCCGCTTTTTGAGCGGTTTCTTCTCGCCAAAGATTTCAATCGTGTTGCCGTAGCTCTTGCTCATTTTCTGACCGTCAATGCCCGGCACGACTGCGGCCTCTTCCCGAATTTGCGGTTCCGGAATAACAAAGCACTCCCCGTAAAGTTGGTTGAACTTGATTGCCACGTCGCGGGTCACTTCGATGTGTTGTTTTTGATCTTTCCCCACCGGAACTACATTCGAATCATAGATCAAGATATCGGCAGCCATCAGCACCGGATACGCAAAGAGCCCATGATTCGGTGATAACCCGCGGGCCAGCTTATCCTTGTAGCTATGGCAACGCTCAAGCAGGCCCATTGGAGTAACGGAGGCCAAAAGCCACATCAACTCCGTATGCTCTGGCACATCAGATTGCTTAAAGAACACGCACCGCTTGGGGTTCAGTTCGCATGCCAAAAAATCCAAGGCAACATCCAAAATATTCTTCCGCCGTTGCTCAGCCCCGAATACGGACGTCATCGAATGGTAATCCGCAATAAAATAAAAGGCTTCACCCTGCTCTTGCAGCTCAATCGCCGGGCGCATCATCCCAAAATAGTTCCCCAGATGAAGCGCGCCAGAAGGCTGGATTCCCGAAAGAATTCGCATGCACCGGACGCTAGCAAGACAGCCTATTGGCTTCAAGAGCCGACGTCGCACCCGTGTCAGGAAACCTCAATGAGGCAGACGGTGAAAAACGAGCGTTCGATCAAAGTGATCTGTCGATCATGGAAAATCTAAAACGGCGAAGGATCACCGCTTTCCCATGCCGACAACCGTCTCAGATCAAAATGAGATGCACCTTAACGACGCGCAACATCCAGAACAGAATCACCTACCGCCTCCATTTTCGAGAAAATGACCGCCGAGAACTTCACCACCACCAACTTCGCCTCTGACGACAACGGAGCACTCAACAAATTCCGCGCCTCCAGCAAATCCGCCAGATGATAGAAATTATCTCGCTTCGGATTCATGAAGTCTCGAACCAACTTCCATTGGGGCATTCAGTACGTCCCTATGTATATATGCGATTGCTGTTTCGTCGAATACTCCGCACAGAATCCGTTATCCCAACCGGGAATCGAGACGCCATCAATAGCGGCAGAAAACTCCTCCTGCGAATGACCGTGTTCCGAGGGAGCGGAATCTCGGCGATATCCAAAAATAGTCGGATACCAATCCAGATTGCCAAGGAACCTTTGAACCGGTATCCGGCGTTCAGGCTCAAGACACAAAATTGCCGGCACGCTGGCGACGCTTCAAAAATCTGGCATAGCAACGCCACGGCAACGGCAAGCCCTTGGCTGAACGCCCCGCAAAACCGCGCGCTGTAAGCCCCGTTGACGCCGGCAACTTCATCATCGAAAGCTCGACTGACTTCACCCATTGGACGGCGATCGAAGCCCAAGCCAACCCTCTCCTAGTCGTCCCTGGCGCGAATTCGAACGCTACTACCGCCTCCAACCCGCCCCAGCACGGTAAAGCCTCAGCCCAGAGTTCGAAAAAAGTTCAGACAGGATGAACAGGGTCCACAGGATAAGAAGCCATCAGGCAAATCCTGTCTAAATCAACTTCCAGCCAGATTGGAGTTCGTCCTTGCCTTGGGAGACTTGGGTAACTTCAAGATCTTCGTCATCCACCCGACACCGTTCATCATTGACGAAGCCGCTCCAACCATTAACCATTCCACTCCCAACCGACGCACCGGTAGCTCAATTGGATAGAGCATCTGACTTCGGATCAGAGGGTTGGGGGTTCGAATCCCTCCCGGTGTACCAGTCTCTACATTTACAAACAACAACCCAGGACTGTTCAATGGCCGCAGAAGGGTTCGGCTGCTTTCCATCAGAGATTTGCGCAAATCCAACAGCCGCACACTCGCTAGGGAATCAGCATTGAAGATTGTCGCCTTCCTCCCCTTAATTACTCAATATACGAATGTTGCGTTATATAATAATATTAACATATTTTATAATTATCCAAAAAAGTCGACGCAGCATGCATTTCTAAACGCTTTCAATACTCAACAAAGAACCAAAGATGTTGAAACCGGTTATCTTGACCGCAATAATCACCGTAAGCTATGACGAGCTTGGTTGTATAAATTTGTGACTATTCTCGCATTGATCCGGCAGATTACGATTGCTGGCGATGCTGCGCTATCAACGGCATCTTGATACTTGCAAAACAGTCTGTGCTAACCGCAAGGCCGTGACGTCTGTTGGGGACTGGCACACCAGAAATTGCACCAATATTGCGAATGGCAGCCCGCAAACACCACCACCGGATATGGGACAAGCTCCATCACGGCCAACAATGCCACAAGGAGAGTTGGATCGACGTTACGGTGAGTTTCTGCGGGAGGCTTGGGGTGCATAGATGAAATTCTTGAGCCAGGCCAATAAACAACACGAAGACTGTATCCATGATCCACATCCTTACGAGAACATCGTTGCCTAAATACCTATCTTCAATCAATCTCTGATGCGTTTTATGCCCGCCAAGCAAAGAGTCTTTGGCATTGTTGCCGCTTCGGTGGGGTTGGTCTTGCTCAGCGCTTTTTGGCTCGGCGGAACGGTCAAGCTTCTGGAGAACGCTGTTGGCACACAATCAAACAGTGGGCGGGTTAGCTCTGCGGAATCGACTAGTTCCGATTCTCCAGAGGCTCATAGAGTCATCGGAATTTCTCGAGGAAGTCCAAGGAGTCACGAGTCCGCGATAAGATGGGACACAATGGCACCCTGGAGATGAGGACTTCAAAGGTTGTCTTTTCAATACCATCGAAAAGAACGACTTGAAGGAGACGGTATTGACCATGCGTGCCTCAAACAAGGACAACATGTTCAACACGGAAAACTACAGTCCATCGCAGACTATTTGATGGCCTAGCGGATGGAAGCCGAACATCAGGCCCGCCAAGTGGAGACCGAATTTGAAGACTCGGAATGGTGGGCGGCTAAGTTAGAATGGATTGAACGGACGGCGAGCACATTGCATATCTCACTCGACCCAAACGACACAACATGGTTGGAACCAGATGTCGCCTATCACACGTCATTGAGGCACAGTGTGATAGCAATGAATCGCCGAATGGAGGAATAATCGATTTTTGGGGCGAAGGATACGACAACGCTTTTCCCCTTCGTAGATTCCCTCCCCAGGGCTTACACCTAACTACCGCTGAGGATCCGCACCGCATCAACTAGGCACAAGCATAAGCACCGTAGTTGCCTACTCCATATCCCAAAACAGCCAACAGCACCCCGATCGGAGCCAAAGAAGGATGAAATGCTCCCTCGACACCGGTGCGGAGGCCGCGCACCTGCTCACTGGGATGAGGAAAAACGGTATCCGAACCATCCTTCCCGCAACAAATCAACACCTCTTCATAAATGATGATCCAAGTCAAACCGATGACAAATAATCCGGTGTGACTGAAGATTGCCAATACATCCATTTTCATGCCGACCGAGGCGATCAGTACATGGAAAAGCACGGTTTCCAACTTTGAAGTCCTAACCGCCAACTCCGAAATCTTTGTCAAGGACAGCAAGGACCCCAGTGGTGGTTGCGATTACGGCCAACCAGAATCAATGACTCGTCAAACTAAACCTCGCCAATCCGGGGGCATTCGTTGCCAACCACGGAGATAACATCCGCTAAGAAATGTTCCCCCCAGCAACGCCAACACACACGGCCAGAAGCGTGAACGGATCAATGACTAGCGCCGCCTTCTCTCGTCCCTCACCGACGCGTCCGCCCGGTTCCACTGATCAAACTTTGTCGCTCAAGGCATGCCAAAACAACAAGAAAGCCATCCACACATCCACCGTGCTCATTGCGGAGAACAATCCATCGTCCACCTCGAAAATTTCCTTCATCACCGTTTGATTGGCACCGCCGCCAGATCCACGCCCCGGCCAGCGCCGCTGACAGAGCGGCTATCCACACATTCCGCATAACCAACAAACCGATGTGCCGGCAATTTTGCGCCTTGAGCCTGAACGTCGGATACTGGTTCAGAAGTTCACTAGAGACTAAATAAAGCGCTGGACAGCATGGCCTTAACCGCCGTTAGCCGCGAAGGCGCCGCGACAATCCGAATCATCGAACACAAACTGAAGCGCACCCTCACGTCCGGTCTAGGTCCGCTTTAGCGTGCTATTTAAGGAACCTCTGAACAAGTCAGTGTTTCAGCGCGGCCTGAGGCTTGCTATTGCAAAGCGCAAGCCGAAATCTAGGGGTGGTTGTTCTCGGCGTGGCGCGCAACGCGACGAAGGCGCCCCCCTCTAGGCCCACGCCCGGTGAGGCTTTCGGTTTACTCCTTACTCAGCGTTGGGATTTGCTCGTCACCAGTCGAGGCTTTGCCTCAATCACGGAATAACCTGAAAAAATGCCCTGGACTTGTTCAGAGTTTCCCTAATGGTTTCCGTTACCTGAACCCCTGACGAATCCACCCAGCCACCAAACCGCCGTCGGCATGCGAATCGAAGTATCATACATTGTTAGGTCGCTGTCCCTTGGGAATGTTTTACGCTGCCGCCGGAGGCTCCTTTAGTAGTCAATGTCCGTTTCCTTATGTCAGATGCCATTGTGCGTTATGTTGTACCCGTAGTCTGAGCTGAACAGGATGACGGTTTTTTTCAGTGATCTCCAATTCCTTCAAAAACCGCGAGCCGGCACCCGAGATTTCGATCCACACTCCGCATACTCGCTAAATACTCTCGGGTCATTCGCTTGGCCTGCTCCCCATCCAGATTAGGATAGTCCGGATGGGGCAACTTGGGACCGAACCCCTCGCAGGGCACCCAATCCTCGTCCGACACCGGCAACCAACGCGATTGCGGTGCCCACGTATGCCAGGCGAGAAAGAAACGCTCCTAGTGATGATCCCGCATAAACTGAACCGCAAAATCCCCCAAGACATCGGCCGTCAGCTCCCTCGAGCTTCTTCGGCTGCCCCTCAAATTCAAGCGTCGGGGCCACCGATGACTAACCACCATCCCATTATCCCATGAAATAATCGAACCCCATCTGCTTCGGGTGGCATTCGTCCGTACGGGCAAGATGCCACTTTCCCACGAGATCGATGTAGTAACCATTCGTGTTGAGCAATTCTGGAAAAGCCAGGTGATCCAGTGACAGCCCCAAGGTCGGCGACCGGCGAGGGTGAATCTAGTCGGTAATTACCAACCCCGCCATAGCGACTCGTCACCAAACTCGCTCGTGGAGGGCTACAGACCGGAGTTATAGTAAAGACATTGGCCCAATATGCCCCTTTCTTTGAACAGCCGAGCCCCCCGCCCCTAAAAATTCACGTGTAAAGAAAGTCCTTTATGACAACGTTCAGAGCCCTTCCTTCTCTCACCTGCGTTCAACTCAATTGCGCCAGCCGCCCCCAAACTTAAAACCTGAAACTTTGAACTTCAGCCCAAACTCGGCAAACTCCCGCCATCCACCATGATACAATCCCGACAGATCAGGCAGATACTCCTTCTACCGACCTGCTTGAGCCTCCCCTCCACCGGGGCCGAAACGCTTGTTGGCGGCCGGCGATCCCTCGTCTCCGGCAACCCCGTCGCCCGCGGACTCGAGCTTGGCGCCACCGGACTTCACCAACCGTTCCCAATCCTGATGGGAAAAGGCTGAACCTTCGGCCGCAAAATCTTCGAATATCTCGATGCCACCGAACCCGTGACCAACCGATTCATCACCTTCCTTCTAGGGAAACTCTGATTTAATCCCCTAACTTTGCTGTTTTCGGTGATTTTTCCAGAGAAAAACCGAGTTTCCGGTTGTTAATCAACGTTTCCCTAGACCCCCCCCGAGCGCCTTCACCGGGACTGGCAATATCAAAGTCGATGCAGAAAACATCACCGTCATCGAATGCAAGATCGGTCAAAACCGAGAATTCAAGATTCCCCTAAAAGTTTCGCCTTAGACCTCTGATCAATTTTTGTTCTCTATATCTTGACCCGCCCCCTCAACCTAGCACTTGGAACCAACCACTCCCTCAAACCGTTCGATGACCCACCCCATCGCCGCCCCGGCAATCACCGCACTCAATAAATAATCCCCCGCCCAGGCGATCCAGATCACCGCAGGCAAGTCAAACGCCGTCCACATACCCAGATAGGTCGCCGCCATCATCACCCAAGAAAGTAAGCCCACAAAGATACCTCGCACCACGCCGCCACCCGGCGCAAAGAACGCCGGCTCCAGAGATAGAATAAACTCATACCAAGGGCAAAAACCACCTTGTGCGCCAGCCAACCCCAAAACACAGCCGCTCCCTTTCCCCAGCCAACCCCAAAAACCCCGACCGCCAAAACTGCTCAGTCTCACGATAACTCTCTTTCATGAAGGCAGCGTGGACAAAGATCGTCGAAAAAATGCCCACCAACATCGCAACACTAAAAAACGTCACACCACCGACAACAACCATCCTCGCATACCTCATCCTCGTATCTTCGACCGCCACCGTATTTGCAGCAATCGCCCCGGGCGATCATCAAACTGAAGCGTGTGCTGTCTCAGCGCAAGTCCGCCACCGGCGGGCAATCTGCGGGATCGGCTGAGACAACCGACCTTGCAGAATGCAGAGCTCCCTATACAGGCCAGTCCTTTTGAATACAGCTTGGCACAAAATCAAAAACCTCCGTTCCCTCCGCTGCCTCCTATTCAAATCCTCAGGTTCGGACGTGACCCAGACAAAACTGCTGCGTACTATATAGGTCACCATTCCGACAATTACTAGAAATATGAAACATCCAATCCACGCTCTGGCACCGCCCTCCTCTCCTGCCTGCACATGCCCTCGCTCAAGACACGCCTCCCCAAATCCATCCCAGGAGCCCCTGAATCGGCTCCTGGGAAAATGGGGAAAGAACAACGGCCCTCGAACCATAAGAGAGGACTGAACATTGGTGAGCAGGGAGACTTATGAAGGGGTTGGCTTACCGCATCGGCCCAGAGGGAACAAAGACCGTCACCGAATCCCTCAGACTCATCTCGATGAAAGGCGAAATCTTCTACCTCGCTAAGATGGGTTATAACCCGCTATCCGTAGCGTTCAAACTGACGACGGCGATACTCTCATCCCATCGTGGAAGGTGCTAGGGAACCTCGCACCAGCACAGTTTACATCCCGCGGGCCTTGCAGTTGCGAAGCGTTCGGCGAAGGGCTTGCCATTGATGAGGTGGACAATAAAGGAGTTCAGAGGTTCCTTAAATCAGGTTCCGGTTCTAAACTACCGTTTATCAGTATCATTCAACGAAATGAAGATTAGTCGAATTGACGTCTATCAAGTGGATCTCCCGCTACACGAAGGGAACTACAATTGGTCCGGGGGCAAATCGGTTTCGGTATTTGACTCTTCAGTGGTCGCCATCTCCACCGATGACGGAACAATCGGCTATGGGGAAGTCTGCCCCTTAGGGCCGTTTTATCTACCGGCCTACGCAGAAGGTGTTCGTGCTGGAATCCGAGAGATCGGACCGCATCTCCTGGGCCGCAATCCATGCGAACTCGAGAAACTGAACTACCACATGGACCGTGTGCTAAAAGGACACCCCTACGTGAAATCCGGCATCGACATCGCCTGCTGGGACATCTTGGGACAGGTGTGTGAGCAACCGGTTTGCACGCTCCTTGGAGGTTACTATGGTGACGCCTACATGTTGTACCGAGCCATCTCTCAAGAAGCGCCCGAGCAAATGGCCGCAAAGGTCGCGAGCTACCGCGCTGAAGGGTACTCCCGATTTCAACTCAAGGTCGGTGGCGATCCTGACGTCGATATTCTCCGCATCCAGGCAGTGGCTCAGGAATTGAAGCCCGGGGATAAACTCATCGCCGACGCCAATACCGGCTGGCTGATGCACGAAGCCATGCGAGTGGTACAGGCAGTCAGGGATACCGACATCTATATCGAGCAACCGTGCCTGAGCTACGAGGAGTGCCTGTCCGTCCGACGGCACGCTAACCATCCCTTCGTGCTGGATGAAAATATCGATAGTCTCGATATTCTCCTGCGCGGTCGCGCGGATCTTGCCATGGATGTCGTCAACATCAAAATCAGCAAATTTGGCGGACTGACCAAAGCCCGTCAGGCGAGGGACCTTTGTGCGCGTCTCGGCATCGCGATGACGATCGAAGACAGTTGGGGTGGCGATATTACGACGGCGGCCATTTCACATCTGGCGCATAGCACCCCAACAGAGTTGTTGTTTACGTCCACCGACTTCAATAGTTACGTCACCGTCAGCACGGCAGAAGGCGCGCCACAACGGGAACAAGGCCGAATGAAGGCATCCCGCGAACAGGGACTAGGTATCAAACCGAGGATGGATATACTCGGCAAGCCGGTGGTGTCGGTGACCCAGTGAGGCGGAAGGGGATCAGGTTAGAGCCTGATGCTACAGAACTAATTGGCTTCTAACCGATAACGGCGAACGCTGCTGTCGACTTCCTGCGACCACGCATCGATGCCGCCGGTAAGGCAGCGGACATTGGCGAAGCCTTGGCCTTGGAAGTAAGTAGCCGCATTGAGACTATTCTTCCCGAGGTGGTCATAAATCACCATCAAGCCTTCACGAGGCCAAGTGGTGAGAATATCTTGCATGGATTCCTGAGACATGCGTGTGGCAGCCGGTAGGCGAACAACATCCCACTCTTCCTTGGTCCGAATGTCGAGCAAGCGGATCGATTCACCGCGTTGGATACGATCGGCCGTCTCTTTCGGAGAAATCTGAATTCGGGTGTCTTCAGCGTGACTCTCTCGAATGTGCTGTAAGACCTCGGCCGGGTCCAAACTGTCATTGCGTTCGCAGAGCATGGCTAAAGTCTCGTCAGGTTTAAACGCACAACTACTGCATCCTCCGATATGATACTTCCGAAACAAGGCACGCTGAGCCCAGGGATAGACCTCAAGCAAATCGCTCATTAAAGAGCTCGGGCCTAGATCATTGCCTTTCCTTTTCATAGGTGCGGTCATCGAAGAATTCTGTCAGTAAGCAGCATCATTTCAGGACGCATCGCCAAACAATCGCCGCGCTCGTTGGAGAGCATCGACCATCGCATCCACCTCGCTAAGCTGATTGTAGAAATAGAAACTAGCCCGTGCCGTGCCCACGACGCCGAGCTTCTTCATCAAAGGCTGCGTGCAATGATGACCGCCGCGAAGCGCCACTCCTCGCTGGTCCACATAAGTAACCAAGTCGTGAGCGTGAACATCTTCAAGCAAGAAACTCAGCACTGCGCCCCGCTCGTTCCTAGGACCAAAGATGCGTGCGTTGCCCAATTGTTCGATTTGCTCGTAGGCATACGCGGCGAGCGCGGCATCGTGTTCGAATATCCGAGCGCGGCCGATCGCATCCAGGTAATCCATCGCCGCGTGCAACCCAATGGCGCCCGCCATGTTCGGCGTCCCCGCTTCGAAGCGATGCGGCGGCGCCTTATACAACGCCCCTGAGAAGTCGACCTCTTCAATCATTTCGCCGCCGCCGTGATACGGTGGCATTTCACTAAGTAATTCGAATCGACCAAACAGACCGCCAATCCCGGTCGGCCCGCACATCTTGTGCCCGGAAAAAGCATAAAAGTCGCAACCGATTTCCTGAACATCCACGGGGTAATGCCCGGCGCTTTGAGCACCATCCACCAAGGCAATGGTTCCATTCTCACGAGCCCGCCGGCAAATCTCGCGGACCGGATTGAGCATGCCCAAGCTGTTGGAAATATGGACGCAACTGAGAAGCTTCACCTCCGGCGTGAACAAGCGATCGAACGCCTCCCAATCCAGCGCTTCCCCGGTGTCAACCACCGGCCAATAGACAATCTCCGCACCCGTCTCTTGAGCAATGAGCTGCCAGGGCACCAGATTGCTATGATGCTCCATCTCCGTCAGCAGGATGCGATCACCCGACTTCAGGTTGACTCGGCCCCAGGAAGAAGCGACGAGATTGATCGCCTCGGTGGTCCCCCGAGTAAAAACGATCTCATTTGCGGACGGTGCGTTAAAGAATCGCGCGGCCCGCTCCCGGGCATCTTCGTAAGCCGCCGTGGCACGATTGCTGAGCTCATGAATGCCTCGGTGGACATTGGCATGATCGTGTTCATAGTAGTGACGAATCGCATCCACCACCTGGCGTGGTCGTTGGCTCGAAGCGGCACTATCCAAGAATACCAACGGATGACCGTTCACCTCCTGATCGAGAATTGGGAAATCCTTTCTCAACGCCGGCCAATCCACAGACGTTTCTGGCGGTTGTTCCAGAGCAATTGCAGACATGGAAAACTACATCAGCCCGAGCTGTAGCCGAGCGGCTTCCGTCATCATCCCCTGATTCCACTGGGGTTCCCAAACCAATTCGACGTTCGCTTCGTCGACATCCTCAATGCACATGAGCTTATTCTGCACGTCCTGCTGCAACATGGGCCCCATACCGCAGCCTGGAGCCGTCAGTGTCATCTTGACATCCACCCGTTTGCCCTCGGTGGCTCCCATGGGTTGAACGGCGCAGTCATAGATCAGACCGAGATCCACGATGTTCACCGGAATTTCAGGATCATAACAGGTTTTAAGTTGGTTCCAGATTTCCGTTTCCAACTCGTCCTCTGTCATCGGGGCGCCGGTTGCCGAGCGGACGGTCTCGTCACTCACCTCCCGCCCTAGGGCATCGCCATCGGCGTGCTCAATGCGGAACATATTCCCGTTCACCACCAACGTGTAGCTGCCTCCCAACTCTTGGGTGATGTATGCCTGCTCACCGGCATTGAGGGTGACTCGATCACCGGCCGGTACGATCGTGGCCTCAACATCTCGAGTCAGAGCAATCGCTTCATTCCCATTCATAAAATCAATGCATCCAATCGCCCGTGAGCCCACTCTTCCAGGCGATTCCAAGTGACTCCATCCAAACGCTCACGAATCGCGTCGTGCTCGATCCGCTCGACAATCTCGCCGGCAAAGGCGTGCATGAGCATTCTACGGGCAACAACCAACGGCACGCCTCGGGCGCGGAGATAGAAAATCGCCTCCTCATCCATTTGTCCGATCGTCGCACCATGAGTGCATTTGACGTCATCGGCATAAATCTCGAGCTGCGGCTTGGTATTCGCCGTCGCCCCATCCGAAAGCAACAGATTCTTGTTGGTCTGCTTGGCATCTGTTTTCTGCGCGTGCGGTTGCACCAGGATCCGCCCGTGAAAAACACCTCGGGATTGCTCATCCAGAATCCCGTTGAAATATTCATGGCTCTCACAATGCGGCTTGGCGTGTTCCACCACCATATGGTGATCTGCGAGCTGCTCGCCCTTAGTGAGATAAAGACCGTTCAACACACATTCCAAACCTTCGCCGTCCAGCTTCGTTCGAATGTTGTTCCGAGATAACTTGGCGCCCAAGGCAAACGAATGACTTCGAAAGCGGCAGTCCCGACCCAGCTGCGCATAGATTCCGGCGACATGAAAACTGTGCCTGCGTTCGTCCTGCACCTTTACGTGCTCCACCCGTGCGTTTGCCCCCACTACGAACTCGGTCACCACATTGGTGAACGTTGCCGACTCTCCCAAGCCGAAATACTCCTCAGCAATCGTTACCGAAGCCCCGCTCTCGACCGCAATGAGATTGCGCGGATTCGCCGTTTGGCCCTCTTCGGAACCACTGGCAACGAATACTAAATGAAGCGGCCGCTCAACCGCCGTGTTCCGACCGATTCGAATCACCGCCCCATCGGCAAAGTAAGCCGTATTCAAGGCCGTAAACGCGTTCTGATCGGTTTGCGAATAACGGGTGATGTGCTCCTGAAGATAGAGAGGATCATCCAGAAAAGCCTGTTTCAGGTTCGAGACATAGACACCATCACCATTCACACGGTCGCCGGATAGTTCCGGAACGAATGCACCGTCCACAAACACGAGTTGCAAGCCATCAAGGCGGGCAAGAAGACTTTGCTCCGTCACTCCTGATAACACCTCCACCGCCGGTGCTTCATAAACGGGCCGAAATGCCAAATCCCGAATCGGCGCAATATTGGTGAATCGCCAATCCTCATCTCGGACCGTCGGAAAACCAGCGTCCGCAAACCGCGCCGCCGCCGCCTTGCGAATCGGTAACAACCAGTCGGGTCCCAAAGATCGGCCATCCAGCTGATCAAACAGACTTTGCCGCGGATCAATATCGCTGCTCGGAAACGCCATTACTTCATTCGGCATCGTTTCTCTCCCAGTTCTAGGCTAGTTGTGCTACCGACTCGGTTACCCAATCATAACCGTGCTCCTCCAGTTCCAAGGCGAGCTCCTTGCCTCCGGACCGAATGATTCGGCCATCGTGCAGCACATGAACGTAGTCCGGCACGATGTAGTCCAGCAAACGTTGATAATGGGTGATGACCAGTTGTGCCCGCTCGGGACTCTTTACTTGATTCACCCCGTTCGAAACCGTCTTGAGGGCATCAATGTCCAATCCCGAATCGGTTTCATCCAGCACTGCAAACGTGGGTTCCAAAACTGCCATCTGAAAAATCTCGTTGCGTTTCTTCTCCCCGCCGGAAAACCCGACATTGAGAGCTCGTTTTAGAAAATCATCCGGCAGCTCAAGCAGCGCGGCCTTCTCGCGAACGAACTTGAGAAACTCCACCGCATCCAACTCGGGAAGTCCTCTGGCCTTGCGCACCTCATTGACCGCAGATTTCAGAAAATAGGTCGTATTCACCCCGGGAATCTCCACAGGATATTGAAACGCCAAAAAGATGCCCAAGTGCGCTCGCTCGTCCGGCCCTTGACCCAGCAAGTCCTGTCCTTTAAATTCCATCGTGCCCGCCGTCACATCGTAGCCCTCCCGCCCGGCAATGATCTGGGCAAGCGTGCTTTTGCCGCTCCCGTTCGGTCCCATGATCGCATGCACTCCTCCGGCACTGATCTCCAAAGTCACTCCTTTCAGGATCTCCCTGCCTTCAACCCCGGCGTGTAAGTTCTTAATCTTAAACATGCTGATTTCTCTCAAAAAACCTTCTCCGACTCCGCGCTTAACCGACACTTCCCTCCAGGCTTACGTCCAGGAGCTTCTGCGCCTCCATAGCGAATTCCATCGGCAGTTCGCGGAAGACTTCCTTGCAAAACCCATTCACAATCATGTTCACCGCATCCTGGGTTTCAATCCCACGCTGATTGCAATAGAAGATCTGATCTTCGCCAATCTTCGAGGTGGTCGCCTCATGCTCAACCTTAGACGATGTGTTCTTCACCTCAACATAGGGAAAGGTATGCGCCCCGCACTGATCGCCAATCAGCAGGGAATCGCATTGGGAAAAGTTCCGCGCATTCGTTGCGTTCTTCTTCACCTGCACCAAGCCGCGATAGCTGTTTTGACCGCGCCCCGCCGAGATCCCCTTTGAAATGATCGTGCTCTTGGTGTTCTTCCCAGCATGGATCATCTTGGTGCCGGTATCCGCTTGCTGCCGATTGTTGGTCAGCGCGACAGAGTAAAATTCACCAATGGACTCATCCCCTTGCAGCACACAGCTGGGATATTTCCAAGTAATGGCGGAACCGGTTTCCACCTGAGTCCAAGATATCTTGGATTTGGCTCTCTTGCAGAGTCCGCGCTTGGTCACAAAGTTGTAGATGCCGCCTCGCCCTTCTTCATCGCCCGGATACCAATTCTGAACGGTGGAATACTTGATCTCCGCGTTGTCCAGCGCCACGAGTTCCACCACCGCCGCATGCAGCTGATTTTCATCACGCATCGGCGCCGTGCAGCCTTCCAGATAACTGACATAGGCCCCTTCTTCAGCCACGATTAAAGTACGCTCGAATTGCCCCGACTTGGCCGCATTAATCCGGAAGTAGGTCGAGAGTTCCATCGGGCAGCGAACCCCCTTGGGGATGTAAACAAAAGAACCATCACTAAACACCGCCGAATTGAGCGTCGCATAAAAATTGTCCGTGTACGGCACGACGCTCCCGAGATATTTCTGGACCAGCTCCGGATGCTCCTTCACCGCCTCGGAAAACGAACAGAAAATCACGCCATGCTCGGCCAAGGTTTCTTGGTAGGTGGTTCCCACAGAGACGCTATCGAAAACCGCATCCACCGCAACGCCAGCCAACCGCGCTCGCTCATGCAAAGGCACACCCAGTTTATCGTAAGTCTCCAGCAATTTGGGATCAACCTCATCCAAGCTCTTCGGTCCGTCGCTCGGATCTTTGGGAGCCGCATAATAGATGATGTCCTGAAAATCAACCGGCGGATACTGCACCATCGGCCAGTTGGGTGATCTCATTTTCTTCCAATACTCGTACGCCTTCAGCCGCCACTGAAGCATGAACTCCGGCTCCTCCTTCTTCCTGGAAATGAACCGGATAATATCTTCACTAATCCCCGGAGGCGCCGAATCCGTCTCGATATCCGTAACAAATCCGTACTTGTATTCGCTTTTTACAAAACCCTCGATTGTATCTGTCGCATCACTCATCTCACAGCAAAACTAATAAAACCTACCCTCCTCAGCTTAGGACTTGGCGATTCGCCGACTACATCCTTTCGGATCTTTACAAACCCCCCGAATCGAAACATCCATCTGCCGCGCACTGAGATCGCGGGGCAGGCGAATCGGGAAATCGCGGATCCCGCCCGAGAGCTCAATATCATGAACGCCCCCGCACTCCTCACAATAAAAATGACAGTGAGCCTCCATATTGGAACAATAACGAGTGGCCGCACGGTCCACATTGACCTGCTTCACCAAGCCACACTTCACCAAGGCATCCAGGGAGTTGTAAACGGTCGCCATTGATATCTCCGGCTTCTCGGCTTTGGCGCGAAGATACACTTCGTCCGCCGTTGGGTGATCCATCTGAGCAAGCAGGATATGATACACATGCTTGCGCTGAGTGGTTAAGCGCAGCCCGCTATCCGACAGCTTCTTGGCAAAATCACTTCCCTCGGCTTCAGTGGCGCCATGGCGATCATTCACACCCCCACCTTAATCTCTCGATCCACCATGTCAATAATTAGAATCATTCTAATTTTAAGTCTTACTCCAGCCCCCACTCATGATAATTCGCCAAACCCCCGCCTGCATCAAGAACCGAACGACAAACCCGTGAAATAAAGAAACGCGGGCTTGGGATCCCTCCGCCGCTTTCCCTCTGCTCCCCAACACTCACAACCGTTTGACCTCCCTCCAGTTTTCCCCCAACCTTTCCCCATGGGCAACACGTTTGGGGAAATCTTTCGCCTCACCACCTGGGGCGAATCGCACGGAGGCGGAATCGGCGTTGTCGTGGACGGCTGTCCTCCCAAGATTCCACTCACCGAAGCCGATATTCAGCCCGATCTCGACCGTCGACGCCCGGGACAATCCAAGATCGTCACCCCCCGCGACGAAAAAGATCAGGTCAAGATCCTTTCAGGAACCTTTGAAGGGCTTACCCTTGGCACCCCGATTTCGATGCTAGTGCATAACCAAGACGCCCGACCGGAAGCCTAC
Source organism: Limisphaerales bacterium (assembly GCA_024761205.1). Taxonomy (GTDB): domain Bacteria; phylum Verrucomicrobiota; class Verrucomicrobiia; order Limisphaerales; family AAA164-E04; genus UBA2970. The sequence continues at coordinate 5,440 of JAMASS010000017.1, read as the reverse complement.
TCGGAAATGGCGGCAAAGTTTCGGCCCTCCCACGCTGACTATACCTACACCGCCAAATACGGCATCCGCAATTGGCAGGGCGGCGGCCGCAGCAGCGCGCGGGAAACCATTGGCCGCGTGGCCGCCGGCGCGATCGCCAAAAAGATTCTCAAGCGTCAATTCGGCGTGGACATCATCGCTTACGTCCACCAAGTGCAGCGCCTCAAGGCCGAGATCCACCCCGACAAAGTAAAGCTCGACGAAATAGAAAAAAACATCATCCGCTGCCCGGATCCCGCCGCCGCGGAAAAGATGATCCGTCTGATCGAACGCACCCGCAAGGCCGGCGACAGCGTCGGCGGCATCGTCGTCGGCGTGGCCCGCGGCGTTCCCGCCGGTTGGGGCTCTCCCGTCTTCGACCGCCTCGAGGCCGACCTCGCCAAAGCCATGCTCAGTCTGCCAGCCAGCAAAGGCTTCGACATCGGCTCCGGCTTTGAAGGCATCCAACTCACCGGCCTCCAACACAATGACCCCCTGCGCGCCCAGAACAAGAAGGTCCGCGCCACCGCCAACCGCTCCGGCGGTGTCCAAGGCGGCATCTCCAACGGCGCTCCCATCTACTTCCGCGTCGCCTTCAAACCCACCGCCACCGTGATGCACCCGCAGCAAACCGTCGACACCAACTTCAAAAACACCACCCTCCGGGGGCGAGGCCGCCACGATCCCTGCGTCCTCCCCCGCGCCATCCCTATCGTCGAAGCCATGACCGCTCTGGTGTTGGCGGACCACGCCATGCGCCACCACGCCCAATGCAGGCTCGCCTCTGACGAGTCCTTGCCGCTAGCCGCAGACAGACGTTGAAGACGGCGACGGTTCCGCCCGCGCGTTCGCCGGGCGATGGCACTTCTCCGTCCGATAAATTTCTTGCTCTCCGAGCACCGTTTCCCTAGTAAAAAGTCTTATGCCGTTCATAAACAACCGAACAAGACGAGCGTTTTGGGCCGGGTTGGCCGTTTTGGGAATGTTCTCTCCGCCGACCATGAACACGAACGCGGCCACCGTTCTCAGCACTTTGGGCAAGGAGAAAGCCGTGCTTAGGTCCACCATCGGCAACGTTTTCGGCGAGGATCACCTCGCCAGCGTCGCGATAAAAACCGGTTCCCACTCGGACGGCTATCTGCTCAACAGCATCACCGTGGAAATGGGCAACGCGGGCGGTTCTCCTTCCGGTCTCAGAGTAACCATTGCGCCGTATCCATCATCGGGGGAACCTCTCGTTCTTCTTGACGCGCCTTCCGCGCCTCGGCGCGCCGGACGCTACACCGCTAAACCCAAGTCAGAATTCTTTATGGCGCCCAACAGCAAATATTTCCTGGTGGCTGGCGCGGGAGGCAACGCATGGAACAATTACTTTACCTTGCCGGTCACCCTGGATACCACTTCATCGCATTCCTCGTTTGGCTGGCGCATCAACTCCGCCCTCTTGGCCAAGTTCAACTCCTTTGGCGAGATTGAACCCATATCAGCACTGGGCATTCCCCTGATCGCGATTGATGCAACCCCGGTGCTTCCGCCGCCACCACCAATGCCAAAACCGCCCGCGCCGACGCCGTTGCCTCCGGATCCGCCGCTTGCGCCCGGACAGGTCAAGGACATTTTGTTGAGCGGCAACAGGCTCATCGTGACGTTCACCGGAACGCTTTACTCGTCCACCAAAGTCACCGGCCCCTATCAGCAAGTAGCGGGAGCGTCCCCGCCGTCTTATTCCACAACGACGACTGAGGGAGCAGCGCGTTTCTACCTTGCTCGCTAGCGTTTCCGAGAGGACGAAACGAGCAAGAGCCGCCTCAGCGGGGAGCAAATGTTTGAATCAGGGCTTCCACGTTGGCGTTCCAGGATTCCTGCAAGCCCGCCGGCAGGAAAATCCAAACCGTGGCCGCCAAGGCGATATACGGACCGTAAGGCAATCGACTAGACCAATCACGCCGGCCAACCGCGATCAATCCCACCCCCATCAAAGCCCCCATAATCGAACTGAACATCAGCGAAAACAAAGCCGCCTGCCAGCCGAGAAAGGCCCCAATCGCCCCCATGAACTTCACATCCCCCAACCCCATAGCCTCGCGCGGGATCACGATTTGATCCGCCACAACCTCTAGGTAGGGCACGTCTTCCGGCTCAAACTCGGCATCCCCGATCCTGAGCGAATGCTGCGACAAACGGACCTCGGCGTTGGGATAACAGCGGTCAATGAGCTCCGCTTTCTTCGCCGCCACGATCACGACATCCGACTTGCGGTAAAACATTTCCTCATACGGGATTTCCTGCCCCGGCAGCGACACGCCCTGCTCTCCGAACACAATCGTCGTATTCTCCGCTAACCGGAAACGCTGCCGCCCGAACAGCAGTTTCCCCACTCGAACAATCCCGTAAACCACCCCGCCACCAATCACGATTCCCCAAAAGCTTGCCTCCATCGCCTCTGCCCGATCCGCCGTCCCATGGAGCTGCGGCACCGCCAAGGAAGCTAAAAAACCCGCGGCAATCCCCCCCAGCGTGATCCTATCCGGAATAATGAAATGCTCGATATCGATGAAGGTCGCCGCGACAAACGCCGCCAGGACGAAACCGTAGACCAGCGCCAGCCCGGCATGGATCGGCCCAAAAAAAAACCAGCACGCCAGAAAAACAAACCCCACCAGCAACTCCACAACAAAATACCGAACCGAAATCCGCTCTTTGCAATACGCGCACCGCCCCCGCAGAAACACCCAGGAAATCAGCGGAAGATTATAGCGCCACGGAATCCGATGATCGCAGTTCGGGCAATGAGACGGCGGCCTCACCACACTGCTATTCCGCGGCATCCGGTAGATGCATACATTGAGAAAACTCCCGACCATCGAACCGAAGATAAACAGAATCATCGACCAGAAATGAAACGGCGCCTGCCCCCAAACATATGGATCGAGAAGGTTGTTCATACAATTCCAACGCCGATCATCACTCGGGTCTATCCATAGATATGCTTCTCCAGCGCAGCCCGCATGACACTAGCCGGCGCCTCACGCTCGGCCCAGATTTCAAGCGCCTTTGCCCCTTGATACACCAGCATGCCCAGACCATTGGCACCCCGGCAACCAGCGGCCCGCGCCTCGCGTAACAACAGGGTCTCAGCAGGCTGATAGATCATGTCGTAGACAGCCGCCACTTGAGAAAAACTCAACCGCTCGCGATCGGCTGGAATAGAATCCGTCGCTTTCAAGCCCAAGGAGGTCCCATTCAACAAGAGATCCACCCTCTCGGTAGGATACCCGATGGTCACTCCACATTCCGGAAATCGCTCCCCGATCTCACTCTTCACCGCCTCGGCCTTCTCAACCGTTCGGTTCACCACAAAGAGCCGCTTCACACCGCTCTCGGCCAACTTTAAAGCCCCCACCCGACCAGCGCCGCCCACACCCACAACAAGCGCCGAGGCCCCTCGCAGATTCAAGCGGAGATCCTCTTCCACTGCTCGCACGACCGCGTCAGCGTCAGTGTTGAAGCCGACCGATCGAGTTACCTCGAAGTCATCCGCCTCCGGGCGCGCAAGCGAAACCCAACGTCCTTCGGCATCGCGTCCCTCAAAACGAATGGTATTCACCGCTCCCCACTCGCGAGCAGAATCATCCAGCACATCGACTAATTCAAAGGCCAACAACTTGTGTGGCGCCGTCAAATTCAGTCCCACAAAATGCATTCGCTCCGCCCCCCGAATCGCCTCGGCCAACTTATCAGGATGCACATCAAACGCTAGATATCGCCAATCCAGCCCTAGCTGCTGAATCCCTGCATTCTGCATCACCGGCGACCCCGAATGCCGAATCGGATGCCCATATACCGCGCAATAGCGCGTTGCCGCAGAAATCATCGTTATATCCGGTGACGACACGAGCCGTGCGTTATAGGTCGAACCCTCTAATACTTTAAAGTGGAAACTTATTTTGACACGATGAACAGGACCCACATGAACACCCCATCCTGTAAGTCCTATCTCACCCCCAACATATCCACTTCCCAATCATACCATCTCTGACTAATCTCCGCCCCGCTACTGAAGAGACATTTACAAGCCCCCGTGGCCGAGACTCAAATTTGAGAACCTCAAAAGAAATTTACGAAGCCCGCGTGGATCGAGCGGACGACTTCACCCGGCAGCATCTAGCTGACCACTTACCGCTCAAGAAAGTTACCGAGGCGGCACATTTTCCACCGTTTCACCTTCAAACGGGCCCTGCGGTGTCAGCCCAACCGCTTCAGACCAGAGTCGATCCTCGATCCACGCGGGCTTGAGTCGGCCATGTAGTTCCTTCGAGCCGATTTGTTGTTCGACGATCTAGCCAGAGACTTTGTTGACAACAAAATGATCCGGTGAGACGCGCCCTGCCACAACGGATTCACCAAAACCCCAGTTCGCATGTAATGGCCGCTTCATCGTAGTCGTTCGTACCTAGGCTCCGGGAAAAAGCGGCCACGGCGATTCCGCCATCGATTGGACCTTGGATAATGACGGCGATACTGGACGCAAATGAGCTGAGGCTGCGTTTGTGTTCATAGTGGAGAAGCACATCAGAACAAACCCAGGCGGGACAAGGAAGCCAGCTTGGGCCAGGCGAGAGACGCCGCCTTGCCTCCAACCTCTCTTACGGGTGCCTCACCGTCGTTGGAGAGAGGGAGATAAAGCTTCATTTCGTTTGTCAAAACCGACCTAGCCAATCGACGACATGACAGGCCCTTTGATTCATGCCTTGTGCCTGCGGATGTTAGTAAAACGTCAGGCCATTCCTATCCGTATCGCAGATGGCAAATCCCCGAGTCCCTCCAAGGCTTTTCGCGGAGCTGGGTTTGGCTGTGGAACACATCTTTGTCTTGAAACTCGGTAACGATGGCGACGATGAAATGCAGCACCGGCCGTTCGGTGCGTTTCCACTCCCTGGAATCCATGCTATTGGAGGGGTTCTCAACAGCGTCACGCCAGCCTCCGCGCAGCCAAATTATCGGGATGTCGCAACGCCGCTTTAAATCCGAGCCTTGGACGTGGCAAGTCACGGCTGTGGTAATGTCACGGGAGGGAAGCCCCCTGTTGCACCTGGACGAACATGTAGGGCTGTAGCTGCGAAGCGGCCTTGGTTCTAGGAACCATTTGAACAGACGGTAAAGGGAGGTGCAGATGGCTGGCGATGTTTAAACCAAGTCTCTAATAAGTCGCCGAAAAAATCACATTTTCTCCTTGACGGATTCCGCCTGTGAGGGTTTGCTGAAAAATAGTCCCCCGACAAGCAGCCTTGAATAAGCACGGGGGGAGTATGAAATTAAACTTTAACCGTTTATGTTATGCGCAGAGATGATGAAACTTGGAGCCGAATTAACTTCACCCGGACATTCGCGGAGAGTGGGGGGGGGGGGGGGGGGGGGGGGG
>JAMASS010000016.1 GCA_024761205.1 Limisphaerales bacterium | reverse complement strand
CCCCTTGATCGCCAAATCGCCCGTAACAATTTCAAAATTATTGAGCGCCCCATGAGATGTCGCGAGGTTTTGGAGCGCGGCTGCGCCACTTTAGCTTCCCCTAGGCGAGTGAGAACCACCCCAGGGCGCCACCGTCTGCCAACCCCCTCTCGTATAACGCGCCGGCTACTCGCGCCTATTCATAGCGCAGTGCGTCGATCGGATTAATGTGAGCTGCCGTGTAGGCCGGATAAGTGCCGAAAACCACGCCAACCGCCGAACAGATCAGAACACCATATAGCGCCCAATCCAGTGGAATACTCGGCGGCAGCTTCATCAATACGGAGGTAACATTACCGCCAAGGATTCCCAGAATAACACCGATCACCCCACCCACTTGGCACAAGACAACCGCCTCGATAATAAACTGAAGCAGAATATTCTTCTTCTTGGCACCGACCGCTCGGCGCACCCCGATCTCACGGGTTCGTTCCGTCACCGACACCAGCATGATATTCATGATACCGATTCCAGCCACAACCAACGAAATCGAGCTCACCGCCGCAGCTCCTCCCCGAACCGCTAGGGTGACGGTTCGGAATTGGGTGATCAGTGAGTCATTAGAGACGATATCAAAATCATCTTCTTCACCCGGTGTTACTTTTCGGATCGTCCGTAAGATACCGCGCGCCTGCAGTTGCACCTCTTCAAAGGTGGCTTGATCCGGAGCTTGAATCACAAAATCCAAACTCCGCTTCCAACCATATCGATTGAGCCCCGTCGTGAGGGGAATCAAAACGAAGTTCCCTTGCTCACTCCCGAAAGAATTTCCCATGTCCTCCAATACACCCACCACCATGTAAGTAATGCCATGAAATTTGATCGGCTGCCCGATAGCCGATCCAAACGGGAAAACTTTTTTAGCCACCGGCGCGCCCAACACACAGACTCGCCGATTGCCATCCAAATCCGCATCCAAGAGCGCTCGCCCCTTTTCGATTACCCAGTTCTTCCCCGGAAAGGTATCGGGGGTCGTGCCTCGCAGCCGAACATCCGGATTGGTTTGTTCGTAGTCCGAAATGACCTCAGCCGTCCAAAGCCCTTCATCCACACCGATATGCTTGGCCAGGGTGAGACGTTCGGCCAGCGTTTGCGCATCCTCGTATGTGAGGTTCTTACGCCGAAAATACTTCTGCCAATCCCGTTCACCACCCCCGACTCTCAAGCTCGGCCACTTCTGAATCTGAAACGTATTTGCCCCCAGCTGGCTCAGGCTCGATTCCACGCTCTCCTGCATCACCCGAATCGCCGTCATTACCAGGATAATGGAGAAAACCCCAACCAGGATGCCCAACAGAGTCAGGGCAGAGCGAACCTTATTGGCCCGCAAGGCGTCCAGTGCCATCAAAAAGCTCTCTTTGATTTCCGCTCTCGTCATTGCTAGCTACTTACTCCTGCCGAAGGGCGTCCACGGGATTCAACTTGGCGGCTCGATGCGCCGGTAAATAGCCCGAGACCAATCCGGTGAGAATGGAAACCACGAGTGCCGTTAGCACCACCGGCCAAGCGAGGGTCGCAGGAAAAGCCTGCTGCATGAGCAACGTCACCGGATACGCCAAAACCAAACCTAGGAGGCCTCCAAACAAGCAAATAAACGAGGCCTCCAACAAAAATTGAATCAGAATCGTCCGCTGTTTCGCCCCCAGAGCCTTCCTGAGACCAATCTCCTGAGTTCGCTCCAAGACCGAAACAAACATGATGTTCATGATGCCGATGCCTCCAACCAGCAAACTCAGTCCGGTAATCAACAAGCCACCGGCAGCTATGGTCCCTCCAGTTTGCATAAACGCATCCATCAACATACTCTGCTGATTGATCGCGAAGTTATCTTTCTCATCCGGCGCCAAACGACGGATCTTCCGCATGGCACCCCGCAGTTCAATGCGAGTGTCCTCCAGCTGTTCGGTGCCGACCGCCTTCACACTGATAGAGACACCCGGATTATAGGCAAAATCAGTGGCAAATCGGGTGACGGGCACAACGACCTGATTGTCAATATCCCCAAACAAAACCCCCCCCATCTTCTCCAACACACCAATCACATCATACTTCTTTCCGCGGATCTTAATTCGCTTGCCCAGGGGATTGGAATGAGGAAAGAGATTCTCAGCCAACAAAGATCCGACCACACAAACAGGCCTCAAACCATCGACATCGGACTCGGTAAAAAACCGCCCCTCAGATAACAAGAAGCCACGGACCATTGCCGTGCTTTCATTCGCCCCAATAAGATGCGCGGAGGATGCTGACCGCTCTTCATAGGAAACCGCCCCTTGGCTCTGTGCCTCCACTGAGACCGTCTGTGCGAGCTCCAATTCGCGTTCCAACCGCTTCGCGTCACGCAGCGTGATATCCGGACGGTTCCGCATCTCCCGCCAGTCATTTTTCGATACCCAGTCGAACTTCTCCACAAACAGGACATCGGCTCCGAGCAAAGACAAGCTGTCTTCGAACGTTCGCTTCAGTCCCGTGATCGCACTGCCCATCAAACTCACCGTCGCCACCCCGATGATGATTCCCAAGGTCGTCAAGGCCGCCCGGAGTTTGTTCGCGTTGATCGCGACCCAGGATATCTTAGCCGCCTCGGATAGCTCGTAGCTTAGTTTCATCCTTCGCTATTGCTGCTCACCTAGACGCGGGGGGGATACGCGCAAACGACAGTCTACGCCACCGTGACTTGAATCCGATTCTCCGGCCGAATCGCCTCGTCGGCGGCGATCAGTCCATCCCGAATTCGGATGGCGCGACGTGCATGTCGGGCGATCTCCTCTTCGTGAGTGACAACGATAATGGTATTGCCCTTGCGGGACAACTCTTCAAACAACGCCATGATCTCAACACCGGTCTTCGAGTCCAGATTTCCCGTGGGTTCATCAGCGAGAATAATGGCAGGCCAATTCACCAACGCTCGTGCGATGGCTACGCGCTGTCGCTGGCCACCGGAAAGCTCATTCGGACGATGGGTCACACGATCGCCTAGCCCCACTTGCCTTAATGCTTCCAATGCACGTTCCCGACGGGTTTCACCATCGATCTCTGCATAGATCAGGGGTAGCTCCACATTGTGCAGGGCGGTAGAGCGAGCAAGAAGATTGAACGTTTGGAAGACAAACCCAATTTCTTGATTTCGGATATCCGCGAGTTCGTCATCATCCATCTCGCTCACCTCAATCCCGTTGAGTAGAAAATTTCCGCTGCTCGGTGAATCCAAACAACCGATCAAATTCATAAGGGTCGACTTCCCGGAACCCGAAGGCCCCATGATCGCGACGTATTCTCCTTTCTCGATGGTCAACGAAACATCGCGAAGGGCGTAAACCGTTTCATCGCCCATATGATAAACCCTTGAGAGGCGCTTGACCTCAATGAGGCTCATGGCTTCTTCCTGTCCTCGGATGGGTCCCCTTTTTTCGCACCACCGCCCCGGACCTTGACCTTCTTGCCGTCCTCAAGATCCTCGGCGATCGCCTTATAGCTCCCCGAGACCACCATCTGGCCAACTTCAAGGCCCGAGGTAATTTCAACGTAATTGTCGTCACTGATGCCCCGCTCTACCGACACCATCTTTGCCTCATCCCCTTCGACCACAAACACGACTTCAATCGGCTTGTTTTTGGCCTTATCCTTCTTAGCGTCTTTTTTGTCCTCAGTGTCAGCCTTCTTGTTCCCTGCTTCACCTTTCTTGTCGGATATTCCTTTTGAGGACCGGGTCGTCACGCTTTGAAAAGGAACCGTAATCACACCCTTGCGAAAGCGCGTTTCGACATCTGCCGTGACCGACATCCCGGGCCGAAAGTTTTCATTTTCGTTAATACGAATACGGACTTCAAACTTCGTCGCCACTTGCTGGGAACCCGCCCCGCTCGTCCGTGCAGAATTTGCAATCTCAGAGACGACGCCACTAAACGTTTCATCCCGAAACGCATCCACCTCCAACGTCGCCTTTTGCCCAACCTCAACCAAGACAATGTCAATCTCACCGATTTCCACACGGGCTTCCATGGCATTCAAATCCGAGATAATCATGATCTCTGTGCCCATGTTCTGAACGGTCCCCAACACGCGTTCGCCCAACTCCGAATTCAGTTGGGTGATCGTGCCATCGAGCGGAGAATGAATCTTTGTCTTCGCCAAATCCTCCGCTGCTCGATCGAGCGAAGCCTTGGACATGGCCACCTGATGAGTGGAGGATTCATGCCGGGCCTCGGCCACTTCGAGGGCAGTCTTGACCGCCTGAAAGTTGGAATCGGATTCCAAGTCATCCTTGTAGAGTTTTTCAATGCGAGTGAATTCAAACTCCGCATTCTTGAGACTCGCCTTGGCTGAGTCCAACCCCGCCAAGGCTGACTTATAGCTGGCTGTCTGTTGAGCCATTGCCGCCTTGTAAAAGTCGGGGCGAATCTCCAACAGGAGCTCTCCCTTCTTCACTTGCTGCCCTTCCCAAACGGGCAAGTTGATGATCTCCCCGCTAACCTCCGGACTGATAGCCACCTGCACAACAGGATGAATCCTCCCGTCAGCCACAACGACTTCAGTCACATCACGTCGCTCAACCGCCTCCGTCTCCACACTCAAAATGACGTCCTTTTTGCGCAGCACCGCAGCCGCCGAAAGCCCGACCAGGACGAGGATAATCCCCGAAAAGATGATGACCTTTTTTCGCTTCTTCGATTTCCTTGTTGCCATGCAGATTGACCTCCTCTCGTATACCCAGACCACCCGGCAAAGTGTTACACCAAATGCGATAGAACGTTGGCTTGTGTTAATATTTAACTCGCCAACATTCAAAGGGATAGGAAGATACTCCCTAAACAAAACGCAAACCAGAGACCAAAGAGCCAAGCGCAGCATTTCGACAGCGGCTGTAATGTAAGCTGAGACCAGGCAATGGCTAAGACAGCAATGTACCAGAGACGGAATATATCGACTTCCGCCGCCAAGGCATGAAGGTGCTCTGTCGGGTCAAACTCTTGAAAAACCAAGGCCAATCTCAACTTCATTTTGATGTTGCCGGTAAGAACCACCACCGGCATAGTCACTATCATACCAAGGGTTGAAATCACATTGCTCAGACCAACCACTTCAAAACACTTGGAAAAAGGAATCCGGCTCTGAGAGGCGATGCGGACAATCCAGTGAAACAAAAACGCAATGATGAGCCAGATGATCGGAGTACCAAAAACACTCCCCACAATGCCAAGAAGCATCACAAGCTTCGAGCTCATGATTTTTTCGACCCACACCGCAGCCTTGTCCGCCTGCGTCTGAGTCATCTCCCCCTCTTCAACCATGATGTCAATCTCCGCTATCGAAGCCTCCCTCATGCCTTGGACCACGCTCTCTTGCGAAAACACCGCCACCGAGAAAAGAATCCCCATGACAATCATGGCCACCATCGGAACCGCCCAATTCATCGAGTCCGCCGGTACCCCGCGGAGTTCGCTAAAGACCTCACCCGGGCTCACAAATACATTCGTAAGCCGTTCAAAGAGTGAAGACTGTTTCCTTGGTGTTGGTTCGACAATATCGTGCTCTTCAGATTTCATAGATTTCTCGGTCAGTAGTTTAGATGCCGGTTCAGAACCCACAACTTCAAACGCGTGATCAAGCTAAGCGGAAGGCTGCGACCGGCCCCTTACAATTGCCAATCCGATTTGTATTGTAAAGGGGTGACAAGTCAAAACGCTAAAAGTCTCGGTAACAACCAAAATAGCCAACACCTTAAAAATCCCGTTCAGGATTCATATTGTTGCACTAAGGTTGTTTGCAGTCCATCTGGCCTTTCGCTCACCGGGCGCACCTTCGTCCGAACGGCAGGCCGTCGCCGGGGGAGCTGTCCTTCAACTAGTGAGTCGCGGAGTAGGTTGGGATATCGAACCCACGTGGTCTCTTGACGGAAGCAGCATCGACTTCACGCGTCCGATCGATTTTCGAGTGGGTACGCTGATGTGGTTGGATCTTTGGTCGCGAACTGTGGGTGAAATCGATTGTACGCGTGCACGGGGTCGGTTAGGGTGTATCTTGACGAAGAAACGTTGCCGGGCAATTTTTTCACTTAAGGGTTCACGGGTTCACCGCTCGGCTGGTATGGCTGCACTCAGAGTCGGGTTGGATTGAGCCCATTAATTGCACCGGGCAGAAAGGATCAGGAGATGTTCGTCGTATCGGATACGGGCGGTGCCCACAATGATATATGTGCGGAGCTTGGTGAGTCGAGGTTTTGGGCGCCTTCGGACGATGATATTACACGTGACAGGTCCTGCTTGAAACAGTCTCCAATATTGTATTCTCAGGCAGACTTGCTTGATAATCAATGGGTAAGCTTCTATTCTGATCAGCTACACTTGGAAATACTATGACCAGCAACGATCTGAAGTATGTCGGTTTTTGGGTGCGAGTGGGTGCAGCGTTGCTTGATAGGTTGATACTGGTCGCCATTACAACCCCAGTGCTAACACTCTACTATGGAGAGTCATACTGGGAATACTATGAGTCATACTGGGAAAGCGAAGATATTTTTCTGGGTCCGTTTGATTTCTTAATTTCAGGCTTGTTCCCAATGATCGCGACCATATGTTTCTGGGTTGCGAAACAAGCGACGCCAGGAAAAATGGCAGTGCGAGCAAAAATTGTGGATGCAAAGACCGGCAGAGCACCAACCTTAGGTCAGTGCATTGGCCGTTACTTCGCACGTATTATTTCCTTAATCCCACTCGGCATGGGGTTCATATGGATAGCATTCGATGACAGGAAGCAGGGATGGCATGACAAACTAGTCGGCACCGTCGTCGTTTCTCCGAAGGTAATTGAGCAGCAAGAAGTGAGGTTTGATGGCAGCTAACGTGGCGCTTCAGCCGACGGTCAACCCGCTTCGTGGTTTGTCTGCTGAGCTTGGTCGTTATGTGGCAGAGATAAAATGAGTGCCATAGCCAAGGTTGACTTGGGTCGAGGAGTCTCCATTGTGCGTTGTCGTCGCGATGGAATCCATGCCATGAGCGGGCGCCTTTGGCCAACTATGCAACGCAGCGAACTTCCCTCCTCCGCAGCTTTAGCGAAGGAGGACGGCGGCTCCACCTTGGTTCATACGAAGGATATCCATTTTTGTTTGCGCGTTTGGAACGTGGCAGTATTTTGGCCGTGGCTTGTCCGGTGGTGTAATGGTAGCACAAGGCCCTTTGGAGGCTTTAGTCATGGTTCGAGTCCATGCCGGACAGCCAATCCTTCATTGTTCCGTATAATTGTTTGATTCGGCCGGTGGCAAAACGCTGGTGCTAATTCGGGAGCTTTGTCAGAATTTATAGCATGGATTCTCAGCTGATTTGATTCGTCGCGTTTCGTGGCATGGGGGGGTGCACTTGGTCGGTTTTTTCCGAAGGGAAACGCTGGTGCTGCGCCATTGCTCGATGAGTGCAGAAACTTTGCCCGACGGCACGAAGGCGGTCTGAAACGCGGTGGCGAGATTTCCCAGAATCCGCGGGTGCAGTGCTTCCAATGCCATTCGGTTGATGCGGACAAGGTGGAGGCTGAGTCTCTCTGAGTGTGTGGTATAAACGCTTGCCGACGGATTTCATCCGGGCGATTCTGAAATCTTCGTCGGTGATCATGATGGGGGATAGCACGACAGTGATCGAAACCAAAGATGGGGAAACCATTGAGGGGGTGTTGCGGTCCGCTGATGGAGACGAGATCGTCCTTGCCGCTGTGAATGCGGGTGCTGGCATCGCATTGCGGAGGATTGCATCGAGTTTCGCCGGACCAGCGCGGTTTCATTGATGGCTGAAGGGATTGCACGCTGGACTTTCGTTGGGGGGGAATTTGCCGGCCTGACTGGTTGCCTGGAATTGTTAAAGGAATCGGCGGTGCGGCTGGCAAATGAGGAGGGCGCGCCAAAGGTGATTCCGACCGTTTCAAAACCGGTCACGCTACGGCCCTTTCTTGGCGATGAGTATCAATTCAACAAGCCGCTTTGGTTTAAGGAGGATCCGGTGATCGATGACGCGTTTATATTTTGGTGGAACAGACGGATGAATTTGAGGCGTCGATTTTCTTCAAGGTGTGGGAGGAGGATTGCTTGGCGTCGCCTTCCACCCGCAGTTATAGAGAGAATAATCGCAAGTACCAGATATGCACGAGTACAGGGGGAATCAGCGAGCGATGATCGTGGCTAAACGTGTGGCTCGCGAAAATTGGAAGCGAGATTCAGGCCAGCACTCAAGGCAGGTGATCCGAATTGATGTGTCGACGGGATTTCACCATGGGGAAGGCATTGAGTTTGGTCCGGAGGGCTGCCTCCATATCGGCATGAGGGGACGCCGAGCCGCAGGGGGGCCTTTTAGGCGTGGGCAGAATCTTCAAGGGGTTGGTGCCGGCAAGTTCCTTCGCAGTGATGTGGATCGGCGAGTGAGGGGCCGTCTACTGTGTGCCGCCAGAGAATCCTTTTGCTGATTTTCGTGGTTTGGCTGCGACCGGAGATTTTCGCTTGCGGGCTAAGGCAGACTTGGCGTTTCTGCTTGGATCCCGGAGGCTGACATGCTTTGGGTTGGGGGCATAGGATAGAACCGTTTCGAGGAAGTATGCCTGGTGGCTCCGGAGAAAATCATGGATGGAGTGTCTATGAAGGGTTTGAGTTGTTCTCTACGGTTTATCGCGACCTCAAGGGCGATACGTGGCGTCGTTGGTTCCGTTTTACCGGCGGTATGGGGCGTCTATCACGTGAGGGATCATCTATGGCGGGGCAAGCAATCCCGCTTTTCAAGGGCATCTACATTTGTGTGGACTCTCAGTCGAAAGCCTGTGGAGTATCACGCAGAAAGAGGGCAAGCTGGATCAGATCCGCGAAATAGGGATGAGGCCAGCAACCGTGGTGGTGGTTGGGTGTGATTGTAAAGGCGATCTTCACATGATATCAGCTATAACCTCGGCAAGATCTACCCGCTCGACTTTCGGGGGCCGATGTTTGATTGACTTGACAGATCAATCGGATCCGTCGAATTGATCTCTTCTATTTTCATGAAGCACGCTACAGGCTATGTTTCCGGGTAGCAGCAAGATTTTAACCATGTTTGGCAACGGTACTTTTGGAACGGCAATTCGCGCTAGTTATCGGATTCTCTCCTCTACTGGCAGTATCTTGCTCGGGATGGGATTCCTCGCAGGGAAACTAGCGGCGATTGACGCACCGGTCGATTTTTCGCGCCAGGTTCTGCCAATTTTGTCAGACAAATGTTTTGTCTGTCATGGTCCGGATGCGAAGGAAAAAGACTTCCTCCGTCTGGATTCCTTCGAGGGAGCTACTAGCGATCAGGGTGGCTATCAAGCGATCAACCCCACAGATCCGGAAGAGAGCGAGCTATTGGCCCGGATTCACGATGCTGACGATCCGATGCCTCCGGAAGATGCCGAGAAGCAGTTGACCGACGCTGAGCGCGCGTTGTTGAGTCAATGGGTCCGAGAGGGCGGTGAGTATGCCAAGCATTGGGCGTTTATCCCTCCCCAGAGACTGTCTCCTCCGGTGCGCGATGGTATTCAGGGTGGGATTGATGCGTTTATTGCCGAGCGGATGGCGGAAGCTGAGGTCGATTTTGCGCCGGAAGCGGACAGGGGGACGCTGGCTCGGCGGGTGGCTTTGATCTTAACGGGACTGCCACCGGAGCTGGCTCAACTGGAGGCGTTCCTAGCCGACGAGTCACCGGATGCGTATGAGCGATTTGTGGACGAACTTCTTTCGAGTCCGCGTTATGGGGAACATCAGGCCCGTTACTGGTTGGATGCGGTTCGCTATGGAGATACTCACGGACTGCACTTGGATAATCGACGAGGGATCTACCCTTACCGAGACTGGGTGGTCAAGGCTTTCAACGACAATTTGCCGCTCGATGATTTTATTACGTGGCAGTTGGCCGGTGATTTATTGCCGAACCCTACTTTGGAGCAGGAATTGGCCACCGGCTACGTGCGCATGAATCCGACGACAGCTGAAGGGGGGGCTATCCCGCTGGAATTTCAGGCAAAGAACAATTTTGATCGGACAGAGAATCTCGGTACAGTTTTTCTGGGGATGACCTTGACTTGTGCTCGGTGCCACACCCACAAGTACGATCCGATTACGCAGAGGGAGTATTACCGGTTGTTTGCCTTCTTCAATAGCACGGCGGAGAGTTCCATGGACGGGAACTCGTATGTGTACGGTCCGGTGGTCAAGGTGCCGGAGAATCCCACGGAATGGGCCGGATGGGAACGGTTTCTCGCCGATCGTTCTCGATTTCTGAGGGAAACAAACTTGGAGGAGGCGGTTCCCTCGGAAACGATT
Source organism: Limisphaerales bacterium (assembly GCA_024761205.1). Taxonomy (GTDB): domain Bacteria; phylum Verrucomicrobiota; class Verrucomicrobiia; order Limisphaerales; family AAA164-E04; genus UBA2970. The sequence continues at coordinate 95,539 of JAMASS010000016.1, read as the reverse complement.
GTGGCCTTTGCAAAAGCACGCTCTGACTGGGAAACCAGCGAGTGGAAACGAAGCGATATCGTCGATGCCGGTGCACCGGCTCCCGAAGGCGGCGAAGCGTGGAAGGACGTTCAAGGGCTGCCGGGCACCGTTCGCTGGAGTTCGTTGCCTGGTGTTGGCAAGGCCGTGTGGATTGCCTTTGCCGTGAAGGTGCCCGAGGACCTTACGCTTTGGATGACGCTCGCCGGTGGGGCGGGCTGCGCAGTCTGGGTCAATGAGGAGGCGTTGGTGGCTGCGCAGTCGGATGGGGATGGGCGACGTCAGATGCTGATGCCACTTACTTTGACCAAAGGGCAGAATCGGGTTCGGATCAAGATTGGCGGGCAAGCAACCCCTGGTGAGATCGAATTACGACTGAAGAATCCATGGACCGCGGTGGCGAAGGCCAAAGGGCTTGGCTCTAGTGACGACGAGGACCGGCTGCTCTTGCTCGCGGACGCACTGGGTCCCTTCAAAGAGATGAAGCAGGCAGCGACAGCACGAATCATAGCGGAACGCTATGCCGCTCAAGCGTCGACGTTGACCACGAGTTTGGTGGCACGTGAGTTAACGAAACCGCGCGAGACCAAGGTGTTGCGAAGGGGTGAGTACAACCTGCCGGTTGGCGAGGCCTTGCAGCCGGGAGTGCTTTCCGTCATGGGCGGGCTACCGGAGAACGAGGAGCGGAACCGGTTGGGGTTGGCGCGATGGTTGACGTCGCCTGAGCACCCGGTCGTCTCCCGTGTGTTGATCAATCGAGTCTGGCAACGGACATTTGGATACGGTTTGGTTCGATCGCCCGAGGATTTCGGTTTGCAAGGACAATACCCGACGCATCCCAAACTGTTGGATTGGTTGGCGATCGAACTCCAGGAGAGTGGCTGGAATCTCAAACACATGCTGCGATTGATGGTGAATAGCCGCACATTTCGGCAAGTTTCGAAATGGCGGTCGGATGTGGAAGATTCTGAAAACCGATTGTTTGCCCGTGGGCCGAGTCACCGGCTCGACGCCGAAGTCTTGCGCGATCTGGGGCTCTGGGCGAGCGGCATGCTGGACCCTCATATAGGGGGTGAGGGGGTGAAGCCCTACCAACCGGGCGGATTGTGGATGGCTCTGGCGCATCCGGCAAGCAATACCAAGCAGTATGTGCGTGACCAGGGGCGACGACTCTATCGACGCAGCCTCTATATCTATTGGAAACGGACGAGTCCGCACCCCATGATGACTCTCTTTGACGCCCCGAGTCGGGAATCTAGTTGCGTGTGGCGGTCCCGCACTAACACTCCCTTGCAGTCGCTGGGACTCCTGAACGAGACCCAGCGGATTGAGATTGCGCGAATGTTTGGCGAGCGACTTTTGCGGGAGCGAGCCAGCGATGGCGAACGCTTTGAATTGCTGTTCAAGCTGTTGGCGAGCCGCGCTCCGACCCGACAGGAATTAACGGCCTGCCAACGTTTGTTGGAGCAAATGAAGCAGCGCTACCGTGAAGCGGAAGATGATGCCGGGGCCTTGCTTTCGGTCGGGGAGGTCGCTCGTGACCCGTCGCTGAACACGGTGGAACACGCCGCTTGGACTCAGGTGACGACGGCTGTTTTGGCCACTGACGTGGCTATTCTGGTTTACTAAACATTCAACTCAGAGAAACGACATGGACCCACAACGTGAATACGCATTGATGATGACCCGGCGGCACTTTTTCGGCCGCTCGGCATTGGGTTTGGGAACGGCGGCACTGGCCGATTTGTTGGGTAGCGGTTTGTTACGCGCTTCCGGTGCGGAGAGCGGTGGTCTGCACCATGCCGCCAAAGCCAACCATGTGATCTACTTGTTCATGAGCGGCGGTCCTAGTCACCACGATCTTTGGGATTACAAGCCCAAGATGAACGACATGTTCGGGGAACAATTGCCCGATCACATTCGCGGCGGGCAGCGAGTGACCGGCATGACTGCGAATCAGAAGAACGGATTCCCTCTGGCCCCCAGCAAATACAAATTCACGCTGCAGGAGAACCACGACAAGGGCGTCTGGGTGAGCGAGTTGCTGCCGCATACCGCGACCGTCGTCAAAGATCTTTGCGTGGTACACACGGCCTTCACCGAAGCCATTAATCATGATCCGGCCATTACTTACATTCAAACGGGGAGCCAGATTCCGGGGCGTCCTAGTTTAGGCGCTTGGGTGAGCTACGGCTTGGGCAGTCTCAATGAAGACCTTCCCGGCTACGTGGTAATGCACGCGAAAAGCAGTTTCCCTGAACAAAGCTTGTTTAATCGTCTCTGGGGTACTGGTTTCATGCCCTCGGATCATCAGGGTATTTTGCTCCGCAGTGAAGGGGATCCGGTTTTGTTCCTGAGTAATCCGGTGGGTGTGAGCCGCACGGATCGGCGTGCTCAACTTGATGCGCTCGCCGCTATCAATCAAGGACAATATGAGCGCTTCGCCGATCCCGAAGTCTTGTCGCGCATCCGGCAGCATGAGATGGCTTATAAAATGCAGGCGTCCGTACCGGAACTCATGGATCTATCTGGCGAAAGCAACTCGACTTTTGAGCTCTACGGAGAAGCGGCAAGAAAGCCGGGCACCTTTGCCGCCTGCTGTCTCAATGCGCGGCGTTTGGCGGAGCGAGGCGTACGGAACATTCAAATCTTCCATCGGGGTTGGGATGCCCACGGCAATCTGCCGAAAGAGCATGAATCGCAGTGCAAGGATATTGATCAGGGGTGCGCCGCTCTGATCAAGGATCTGAAGCGACGGGGCATGTTGGATGATACCTTGGTGATCTGGGGCGGTGAGTTCGGTCGGACGGCGTATTGTCAGGGCAATCTAAAACGAGAGAACTACGGGCGCGATCACCACCCACGTTGTTTCACCGTGTGGATGGCCGGCGGGGGAGTGAAGCCGGGAATTACCTATGGCAAGACGGATGACTACAGCTACAACATCGCGAATGAAGACGGCGCCCCCATGGATCCTCAGCCCAACAAGGAGCATTGGACTCCGGGAACAATGCATATCCACGATCTAAACGCTACGATTCTGCATCTGTTGGGCATCGATCACACGCGCTTAACTTACCGATATCAAGGGCGCGACTTTCGATTGACTGACGTTCATGGTCACGTGATCCACGATTTGATCGCATAGGCGCGAGAGAATCCCACCGTTGCCCATAGCTGGCTATTGGTTGGAAGCGCCGCCGGAAAACATTGCCGCCGGCAAGCCGTGAAATCACCCCGAATCCGCTATCAGCCAAATGGGGTCCCAATGCAGCCACTACCCGGTGGTTTTGGAATTTGATGCCTCCCGCATCAGCGAAACGGTTGCCTGCCCCTCCTACGGCTCGGAAACAATATTGGTGGTCGAAAAACCGGATTCGAAGAAAACGCCCGAATCCTCGGTGGGAGACCATCAGAAGGAGAGGGCGGCGGATAAGTCAAATGAGAAACACGTTGGGGGATGCGGAATCTCATCAAGGGGAAAAGCGAAAGCGGACCGACTCCATAGTGTGTGGCATGCTCCTCAGCCCGTCGACAGGCGAAACTCAACGCCATCCGCGCAAGCACCTCCTTCAAAGATTGCCGCGCCTTCATAGATGCTACCTGATTTTTTGTTGAGCCCTCGGTTTCATCCTCTTCTTAGTGTCTGTCGATGCCGCTAAATCGGGAGATGGCTCCCCGAAATTTCTCTCCGGAGTGGGGTCGGTAGTTGGACTGATCGTGTCCGCTTATCTAGCAAAAAGTTTGGTCATCTAGCGATCAACACGGTGGATCTGCTGATCGACATCACCGTTCAAATGCCGTGCGCATCAACTGTCCGTGGCCGGGATAGATGCAGACGTAGGAATACTGGCTAGATTTGGCCGGACTTTGAAGTAAGGCATATGTTTCCGGTCAGTCACGATTTGTGGAATGGCGACCAGGACTTCGGGAATTTCCATTACAAAAACCTCGGCGGCAGGAAGTTCAAGAAACCCTTGGGAAAGGCTTGGAAAGACTTAAACCCTCGGGGGCGGGCTTTCCGGGGGCCTCGGCGGATGCCGGGGCACATTCTCGAAGCGGATGAATTGCCTTGAAAAACCAGCCCCCCGCCTGCGGCACAAAATGGGAAAGGCGCTCTCAATGCCGCCGCTTACCAGTCGGCCCATCGTCGAGCCTCCTTCAATCCTCATCCCCGCCGCCTAGCGCGTTTGCCTTCGATTTCAATTGCGGCTTTCATATTACTTCCTGTCTCCCTTCTCCCGCCGTTGGTGGGCGGCGGAAAACGCGCCTCCCGTGCGCCACCGCCGCTGTCTTGCAATGCCTCGCAGCCCGCAGGCGCATCTCCCGGCGGCAGGCAATTGGCGCACAGATGGCACTCATCCGGAGCAGAACGCTATTGGGCATGAGTCAGGTGGCGCTCACCTGCTCGATCAGCCGCTTCTTGGAGTGCCTTCGCGCGGGCTCAACAACGGCCTCGCTGCCGGCCGGAGCGGGAGCTCACACCCTCTCCCCCTGCGCGCTCGCTCTTGGAATGAGACAAACAGCCCGCCAAACCTCCCCGAGGCTTACCGATGAGGACGGGCCCCCGCCTAGGCAAACCGCCAATGGGGGAGGGGGAGGACGGCGTTCCATTCAAGCCATTTCCCACGATGCGAAGGCGGCATGAGAGGGATTTAGAACCACGAGACCACAGTCGGTTTTCCCGCAAGGTGCGGCCCCGGGCCGGCAAAACGGGATTGCGCTGCCTTTACTGATGATCTTGGGGTGAGTGGGTAAAAATGAGCCCGTAAAATCGGCGGCGGCCACCGGAAACCAACCGGCCGCACTGCTTAAAAGCTGTCTCAACAGACGCTTCGGAGCGCGAAATGGAGTCCGGCACGCCATTCAAATCGTTTGTCAAAGGTCGTCGCTGCAAACGGCTTCCGAAAGGCATCACACAAAGCTAAATGATGACGCCACGGCAAACAGCACGAAAACCACAGGATGAGCCGCATCGGTTCGGCGGGTCAACCATGCGCGGAGACGTCGATGGTGATTTTGAAGATGCCACCTCTGGATTGAGATTCGCTAAGTTTGCGGAAGGTCAACTTAAGAAACCGGAGACAATTCAGTGATATCTCCGTGACAGCCGTGAAGCTCCTAGCGCCGTGGCCTGCTATATTCCAAGCAACAATTGAGCGTCCGAAAAAAAAACGGGCTCTGGAGACACACGGTTAATAACACCAGAACCCGCCATCCTCCGACTCAGGAGGACTATCCTTTTATAGGGAACGCGGTGAGTATTGTCACACCCCCCGGCAAAATGCAATGGAAAATTGAAAAGAGTTATAGTTAGGGGCGCAGTTCAATTTTTGGAATGATTTGGAGCGGGGGCGGAAAAAAAAGACACCGGCGGCCATTGCCCCACAGGTGTCCGGCCAAGGAATGCCCTCGGCTCCACTCGGGAGTCTCCAGGATTGCCCCGGGCTTTTTGAAATGGCTTGCGGCCGGGGCTTGCCTTGGCGGTCCGCACGATGCTCCCTGAGCAATCCTTCTATCGCAGTGCGTGCCGTGTCCCTTCCTCTTTTTGAACCGCAGGTCGATGTAGACCGACTCCAATCAATATCTTGACCCGGGGAAGCGGTGATTCTTCGCCGCTCTCTCCCCCCCTTGTTCTCCAAAAAGGTCACAAAACCATCCAATGCTAACCTCTCTCCTCAGACACACATTCTGAATCACCTCCAAAAATAAGGCATCCGTCGATTTCCCTTTGCCTGCATTCGGAACCGAGGCTAGACTCCACCCCCTTCAATCGAAGTGCTGAAGCAGAAACAAAAAACAAACACACAAGAAAGGATTCATAGAAATGGGCGTTTTAGTCGCACGAGAAGCCCCTGATTTTGTTGCCCCCGCCGCCATGCCCGATGGCAGTATCAAGGAAGACTTCAAGCTCTCCGGACTGCGGGGCAAACACGTCATCCTGTTCTTTTGGCCGCTTGATTTCACCTTTGTCTGCCCGACCGAAATCATTGCCATGGATCATCGCTACGAGGGCTTTGACGACCTCGGCGTTCAGATTGTCGGTGTTTCGATTGATTCCCAATTCACCCACTGCGCCTGGCGGAAAACCCCGATCGAGAACGGCGGCATTGGGCCAGTGAAATTCCCGATCGTTGCCGACACTCGGCACTCCATCTCTCAGGACTATGGCGTTGAACATCCCGAAGCTGGCGTCGCCATGCGAGCGACCTTCCTCATCGACAAACAAGGCATCGTGCAACACCAGACCGTCAATAACCTCCCCCTAGGGCGCAACATTGATGAACACCTCCGCATGACCGAAGCCCTTCAGTTTGTGGAAGAATTTGGCGAGACCGTCTGTCCGGCAGGCTGGAACAAGGGTGATCCGGGGATGAAACAAACAGCTGAGGGCGTGGCTGAATATCTCAGCGAACACAACAGCTCTCTCTGACCGAGAGCCGCTAGCCGGTTCTTGGACAAACCTCCCCAATCTGCACGGCTTCGGGAGATTTTCAGCGTTCCCAAAAGGTTGAAAACGGCAGCCTCGCTGCCGCTTGCTCCTCCCGATATTCGCCAATAATGCGCGCACTCAAGGCCGCCGTTAACGCACGATCAAGCCTCCGTCCGCCATTCCGCCCGTCTTACCGGGAGATTCAGCGGCGTTGCCCCGGAAGAAAAAACGCGCCTTGACTTGACACGCCGGCCTCAACTGTGCGGCAATCCTCCTCAATGAAAGCCAATCCCTCAGTCCGCTTTTTGCTCACGGCCAGCATTCTGGCTTTCGCCGGATGCGATCCCTCACTCACCCAAGACACGCCCTCCGCCGAGACGGCTCCGGCAAAGCGCGAAAGCCAAGATGTTTTGCCGCCCTATGTGTTTGGCAACGGAGTCTTGCGGGGGATGAAAAGCGTGAATCCGATGATACTTATTAATGATAACCTGTTAAAGGAAGGCATTAAGAAAGACCGATTCCAAACTGAGCTTGAGTTGATTTTGAGGAGCAGCCGTATCCCCATCGATGCCACATCGCCCAATGATTTGTGGCTTACCATTGAAGCAATGAAGCACCCAAGTTTGCCTCAATTTATCTTTAGCATCAACCTGCAGCTATATAAAACAGGCAGATTCGCCAACAATGAATTTACATTCCTCACAGCCGCGACGATCTGGAAGATAAGATGGTATGGATACTGTGGGGAGTCTATGATTGAAGAAAAACTGATGGATCACACGGAGCAATGTGCAAAGAAATTCGCAAACGATTTTCTTGCCGCCAATGAATGAAGCCGATATTTCAGAAAACCCCCGGGGCGAAGACGGCGATTGAGCGACCCACTTGCACAAGTTTCTCCGTTCGGCTCCCCAGGCCCATCCTCTCGGAGCTTGAGGCGGCGGATGATGGTGTGCGGCGGCTCCGTCTTTTGCGGCAACGAGGTCAATGCCCGGGTATTTTCGCTCAAGGAGACTGCAACTCGTAGTTGAGCACTGACAGCGCATAGATTGCAGCAGTCTCGCTCCTGAGGATGAGAGGCCCGAGTGTGATGGGCAGGACGCCGCTGCCTTTGATGGTGTTGATCTCGGCCGGGGTGAAATCACCTTCCGGGCCGATCCAGACAGTCATTTGACTTGGCGGATGTCCGTGTTCCGTTTGGTATGCCTCCAAGTGTTTTCGAGGATGCAAGGCAGCGGGTTGCAGGCTCGCTAGGAGGGATAGCCGGTCTTTGGGCAGGGAACTACCGGAGAAGAGGGCGCGCAAGGAAAGCGGCGGCAAGATTTCGGGCAACCACCCTTGGCCGCACTGCTTCATCGCTTCCACGGCGATGGTCTGCCATTTTTCCTGTTTGCTGCGTGAATCCGACTCATCGCATTGCGTCACAGTTCGTTCGGAGATTACAGGAATAATGGTTCGGCAGCCGAGTTCAGTGGCCTTTTGGATGATCAGGTCCATGGATTTTCCCTTGGTTACGGCTTGAACGAGGGAAAGCTCATAGCCCAATGCGGGAAGGGTGTTTCGGGAGAGGACCTTTCCTTGCACTGACTGTTTATGGACCTTTTGGACCTGGCAGAGGAGTTCGCAGCCCTGGCCATCCAACACACTGAAGCGGTCTTTTTCCTTTAGACGCAGAACCTTGGCGGCGTGTTTGGTGTCCCGTTCGGAAAGCTCCACCGTTGTTTCTCGGCACCGGCTGGCGGGAAGAAAGAAACGATGCATCGTAGATTAGCCGGAGAAGAATTTTCGGGCCTTCTCAAAGAAATTCGTCGAGATCGGATTGACGTTGTTATCACAGAGTTCGCCGAATTCTCTGAGTTTTGCGGTCTGTTCGGCGTTTAATCGGGTGGGTACCTCGACTGAAACTCTCACGTGAAGGTCGCCATAACCGTAGCCCTGGACGTTTCTCACGCCCTTTCCTTTGAGTCGAAAGACCGTTCCTGACTGAGTCCCTGCCGGAATCTTGATCTTGGCTTGCTCTTGCAGCGTCGGCACTGTGAGTTCGGAGCCGAGGGTTGCCGCCACGAAGCTGATGGGCACTTCGCAGAGGAGGTCATCCCCATTGCGTTCAAAGATTTCATGCTCGCGAACATGGAGGGCCACATACAAATCACCGGGAGCACCGCCTCGCACACCGGCTTCACCGTTGCCGGATGATCGCAAACGGGCACCGGAATCGACACCCGGAGGAATCCTGATCCTGATCTTTTTGATCTTCTCTTGGCGACCGCTACCGCGGCATGAGGCGCAGGGTTTCTCGAGGATCTCGCCGCTCCCCTCACAAGTCGGGCAGGTTTGAGCGATGTTGAAGATACCGCGCGAGGAGACCACTCGCCCCTCTCCATCGCAGGTGGAACAATTCTTGCGGCTCGTCCCGGGAGCGGCACCGGACCCCTGACAAATCTGGCAACTGTCGAGTTTGGTAATGGGGACGTCCTTCTCACATCCCATCGTCGCTTCTTCAAAGGTGATATCGAGGTCGTAACGAAGATCAGCCCCCCGTTGGCGGCCGGAAGAGTCCCGCCGACCGTCGCTAAAGAGGTTTTCAAAAATGCTGCCACTGCTGCCACTGAAGACTTCACGAAAGATATCGAAGGGATCGTGGAAACTGCCACCCCGTCCGCCACCAAAGCCGCGGGAGCGATGGTCAAAGGCCGTGTGACCATACTGATCGTATGCGGCCTTTTTCTGAGGATCACTCAGGGCCTCATACGCCTCGCCCAGTTCCTTGAACCGCTCCTCGGCTTGCTTGTTCCCAGGGTTCTTGTCGGGATGATATTTGACTGCCTGTTTTCGGTAGGCTTTCTTAATTTCGTCAGCCGACGCTCCTCTTTTGACGCTGAGAACTTCGTAATAGTCTCGTTTGGCCATTGGCTAGTCCTCGGTCTTTTTGGGATTGTCCTCAGCGGGCTGTTCGGATTGGCCAGTCGCTTTGGCTACGATAACGTTTGCGGGTCGAATGAGTCGATCTTTGAGCTTATACCCTTTGCGAAGCTGCTTGATCACCTGACCCTCTGGAGCCTCATCGGTTTCCTCTTGTGAGATGGCTTCATGCCAAGCAGGATTAAAGGTTTGTCCGGCGGCATCAATCTCTTCCATCCCAGATTCCTTGATCACATCCTTTAGTTGTTTGAAGACCATCGAGATCCCTTGCTTGAGCGAGTCCAGGGAATCGGCTTGCGCATTTGCATTTTTGACGGCCAGCATGGCCATATCAAAGTTGTCCAGCGTAGGGAGCAGTTTTTCCAAGATGGACTCGTTTGCATACTTGATGGCTTCCTGTCGATCCCGCGCCGCGCGCTTTTTGAAATTATCGAATTCGGCGGTGAGTCGTAAGAGTCGATCCCAGTATTCCGCAGACTTTTCGGCTTGATCGGTGAGTTTGCGATGCTCTTCCACGCTCAAAATCACTGGTTGCGGGCTCTCAACAGCCTCCTCGCCACTCTCAACTTCGGCGTCACTCTCAGGCTTGGCCTCCTCGGGAGAATCGACCTCTGGTTTCGGAGCACCAGTCGGATTCGATTCGTTCACTTCGTTTTCTTCAATGCCTTCTTTCGGGTTTGTTTCCTGCTTTGTATCCTCGCTCATTTTTGATTTTTCTTAACAAATCACGGTAAAAAATTACTGACTGCCTTCCGGAGACGAATAGGGACCCTCTGCCTCAATGCAAGCAGAATCCTTTTCCTGCTAAATCGTAAACTGAACTGGTCCTTAGTTAGGAGTCCCAGCGCCTCGTTGGGCGTAATCTACCCTAAAAGGAAGGGATTTCAAGGGTTGTCCTCCCTAGCTTGAATATTCTCGCCAATGGAGATGGCCGCCATGAGACGGCCGAGATTTTGAGGGCTTCTTCGAGGGATGAGATGCCCGGCGGCTTGATCCCCTGCTCACCCGTTGGGGCGGCAAGGCCCATCTCTTGGCCGCGCGCTCAAAGCCCCCCGCCCGTGGGGTTCCTTGTCGGCCGTTTTACCCTCTGCGTTGCACGCGATGTGTTTAGGAAAAAGAGACTGAAGTCCCTTCCACTTTTTCCGTTCTCGCAGGTTGCGGCAAGGTGGAGGTTCTGCCTCGGTTTGGTCTGCGCTTCTTCTCGATCACAACGGGCCTCTTGGGTGATCCATTGAGGCCTCGCTGCTCAGGCGGAAATTTGATCCGCCAATTCTTCTGCTGGGTAGGTCCAGATATCAGCTAGAGTAGGGTGGTAATGGGGGAATCACCGCAAACTTATGAACACGGTCATCCGACTCGCCGGGGCGAAGGTGATCTCGTGAATTAATTCCACCTGAAGGGCCGACACAGATGCCGCCCAAGATCTCAGCGGTTGCCGCCTAGTCCGGCAGTTTCACAAAGCCAAACTTGGCGCCCATAGTGATTGACTTCCCGTGATCGTTGAAAGGGTAGCTGGCGACGCGGGAATCGATGCATTGCTGCTGCGCCCACCGCTCCGTGAGCCTTGTTTGCCCAATCTGAGGATCGGTGAAAACAGCTCCAATCAGAAGGCGGCAGTCGATTTTTTTAGGTGCTTCGGTCTAGCAGCATTGTGCGCCGCAATCTCGCCTGATTGGGAAAATCGTGCGTCCTATGCCAATGACTGCGGCTCCGGCTTGGAGAGCCGCATGAGGCATGATCTCAGGGAAAGGGGAGACAGATCAACTCGACTCTCAAGCGGCAGTTTGGTGTGAATGCCAATTTTGCCTCGAAGTTGTTCATGGGCAATGAGGCTTCTTTCGAAAAAGTCCTGAGAATCTGTAGCCATGGTGAGGGTGGCGCGGCCAAGTTACTGAGGTGTCCGGATAATGAGGTTGCGGATCTCGGTCATGTCTTCCATCGCGAACCGAATTCCTTCCCGTCCGAGCCCGCTATCTTTGACGCCGCCATAAGGCATGTTGTCAACCCGCCACGATGGGACGTCTCCGATCACCACGCCTCCGACTTCCAGTTCGTCCCAAGCTTGCAGGGATTTGTAGAGATCACGGGTGAAGATACCGGCCTGAAGGCCGAAGACGCTCGCATTGACCTGACGGAGGGCGTCATCGAATTGGGTGAATCGACTCAAAATGGCTACGGGGCCAAAGGCTTCCTTGGCGCAGATATCCTGATCGTCCGGCACGTCTTCCAGTAATGTCGCTTGCAGGATGGCGCCATCGCGCTGGCCCCCACAAAGCAGTTTGCCGCCGGCCGTCTGCGCGGCAGCAATCCATGCCTCCAAACGAATGGCTTCCTTTTCTGAGATCAGCGGGCCGATAAACGTCGCCTCGTCCTTCGGATCGCCGGATCGCAGGGATTGGGCGGCTTCCACGAGTTTGGCTTTCATGGGGTCGTAGACTCTTTCGTGAATCAGTATCCGCTGAACGCCAATGCAGCTTTGACCGCTTTGGTAGAAGGCACCGAACACAATGCGTTGGGTTGCGTCATTCAGGTCGGCGTCCTCAGCAACCACGCAGGCCGCATTGCCGCCCAATTCGAGAACGACCTTCTTCTTCCCTGCTTTGGCCTTTAGTGCCCAGCCAACGCCGGGCGAGCCGGTGAAGCTCAGCAGCTTGAGCCGCTCGTCCGTGGTGAACAGTTCCGCACCGTCACGGCGGCAGGGGAGAATTGAGAAACTGCCCGGGGGTAATTCGGTCTCCGCCAACACCTCGCCGATGATCAATGCGCCGATGGGAGTCAAGCTCGCGGGCTTCAACACAAATGGGCAGCCGACAGCGATGGCGGGAGCCACTTTGTGAGCGGCAAGATTGAGCGGGAAATTGAACGGTGAAATGAAGGAGCAGGGGCCGATAGGCACTCGTTTGTAGACACCGCGATAACCCTTGGCCCGGGCGCTAATCTCCAAGTTCTGGAGCTGCCCATCCATGCGCACGGATTCTTCGGCGGCAATTCGGAAGGTATCGATCAATCGAGTGACCTCGCCGCGGCTGTCTTTGATGGGTTTGCCGGCTTCGACACAGAGGGCCTGCGCCAGTTCTTCGGCGCGTTCGGTAAAGTGGTCCACACAGTGTTGGAGAATGGCTTGGCGCTGGTAGGGTGGCACTTGTTCCAACGTCTTAGCCGCCAATTCGGCGGCGGCAATGGCTTGGTCGATCGCCTTTGCATCCGCCATGGCCACTTTGGTTGCCGGTTCGCCGCTGAATTTGTCAGTGACAATGAGGTCCGCGTTGGGCGCCTCGGGTGTGTTCGCGAGATAGTAGGAATAGGATTTGGCAAGCATGGTGAAAGAAAACTAGGGAGTCTTTGGACCAGTATCCGGCATTCAGGCCTAAGGCGCAAGTTTGCCGGCACGCTTGGCGGCGCCTGCAAGCCCCGCCCGCTGTGCCTTGTGTTAGTTCAGAGGCTCCCCTGGATAGTTTGGCTTCGTTGGGGCAGATCGCGATTCAGAATCTGATCATTCTCGGAATAATCCATGGGGATGTCGATGAGATGAACCCCAGGGTCGTTTTGGCATTGTTTGATAAGTGGCGCGAGTTCTCCGGATGATTCTACCCGATGGCCTTTGGCTCCATAGCTTTCGGCGTATTGCTTGAAGTCGGGATTCCCGAAGTCGAGTCCGAAGTTCTGGAAATCGAGATGGGATTGCTTCCATTTGATCATGCCATAAGCACGGTCATTGAGCAGCAGGACGGCAAGATTGAGTTTCAGTCGGACGGCTGTCTCCAACTCCTGGGAGTTCATCATGAATCCGCCATCGCCGCAGATCGCCATCACGTGCCTTTCCGGAAAGATCATCTTTGCGGCCATTGCCGAGGGAAGTCCGGCTCCCATGGTGGCGAGGGCGTTGTCGAGCAGCACCGTGTTGGGATGACGTGCCGGGTAGTTGCGGGCAAACCAGATTTTGTAGACACCATTGTCGAGGGTGATAATGCCGTCATCCGGCATCACTTCACGGACCACGGCGACCAAGCCCTGAGGATAGACCGGGAAACGAGTAACGTCGACGCCTTCGGCAATGTGCGCTTCCATGGCATTGTGTGCGGTTTGAAAATAGTCGAAATTCCACTGAATCTGTGGTTCGAGCGACTGATTCAGCTGCCAGATGCTGTTGGCAATATCGCCCACCATCTCCACTTGGGGGAAATAGACGGGATCGACCCGGGCGGAACTGAAGTTGATATGAATGACCTGAGCCCCATGGTCTTTCATGAAGAAGGGCGGTTTCTCCACCACGTCGTGACCGACGTTGATAATCAGGTCGGCTTGTTCGACAGCCCGGTGAATGAAATCACTGCTGGACAGGGCGGCATTGCCAATGCAGAGCGGGTGAGATTCGTTGATGACGCCCTTGCCCATCTGAGTCGTAATGAACGGGATGCCCTGCTTGTCGACGAACGCGCGCAGTTGCTTGGCGGTCAGTTTGCGATTCGCCCCGGCCCCAATCACCAACAAGGGATGCTTGGCAACCTTCAGCAGAGCCAACGCGTGTTGAACTGACTTGGCTTCAACCGTTGGGCGTCGCACTAGGCTTGGCTGGAGCGGTTGCGCGATGGTGGCCTCGACGGCAATGTCTTCTGGGAGTTCTAGATGGACAGCGCCCGGTCTTTCCTCTTCGGCGATCCGAAAGGCTTCGCGAACACGGGAGGGGATACTGTCGCCGCTGACAATCTGCGTGGTGTATTTCGTGATTGGCTGCATCATGTTGACGACATTGATGATCTGAAACTGTCCTTGCTTGCTGTGCTTGATGGGTTTTTGTCCCGTGATCATCATCATGGGCATGCCGCCTAGCTGAGCGTATGCGGCAGCGGTGACAAAGTTACTAGCCCCTGGCCCTAGGGTGGACAGGCACACACCGGCCTTGCCGGTTAAGCGACCATAAGTGGCCGCCATGAAGCCCGCCGCTTGCTCATGTCGGGTCAGGATGAGCTTGATGTGGGAGCGAGACAGGGAGTCCAGAAAATCGAGATTCTCTTCCCCCGGGATGCCGAAAATGTACTCGACACCTTCTTGCTCCAGGCATTTGATGAATAGATCGGAGGCTTTCACTATACGCTTGTCACGAGAGTTTCTCGTCTAGTCCTGATCGCTTTTGCGCCTCTATAATGGAGCCGGATCCGCTCGCTACACGGCTCCGTATGCGACCATGGCGTCTGCTACCTTGATGAAACCGGCGATATTGGCTCCTGTGACGTAATTCACTGAATCACCGTTTCTTCCATATTCAAGACACTTCTTGTGAATGTCCTGCATAATTGTTTGCAATTTGGTGTCCACTTCGTTGCGACTCCATAAAAGGCGCAGGGCGTTTTGACTTTGCTCGAGTCCCGACACGGCGACCCCGCCGGCGTTAACGGCTTTAGCCGGACCATAAAGGATTTTCGCATCCACGAACCGCTTCGCTCCCGCGAGTACCGTGGGCATATTCGCGCCTTCGCAGACGGACTGAACCCCATTGTCCAAAAGGCGCTTTGCGTCCTCTTCACTGATCTCGTTCTGAGTCGCGCAGGGCAGGGCTACATCGACCGGAATACCCCAAGGGCGTTCGCCGGCATGGAAACTTGCTCCCGGATATCGTTCGGTATACTCGTGAATGCGAGCGCGGTGCACTTCCTTGAGCTCCTTGAGGAAGTCAAGTTTTTCAGGGTCGATACCGTCGGGATCGTGAATCGAACCGGATGAGTCTGATGCGGAAACCACTTTGGCGCCGAGGTCTTGCGCCTTCTCGATGGCGTAAAGGGCAACGTTGCCGGATCCGGAAACGGCGACGGTCTTGCCCTGCAAAGAATCGCCACACTGATTGAGCATGTTCTCACAAAAGTAAATGCATCCGTAACCGGTTGCTTCCTTACGCACCAAGCTGCCGCCAAAGGCAAGCCCCTTGCCGGTGAGAATTCCGGTAAATCGGTTTTCGAGCCGTTTATACTGCCCAAAGAGATAGCTGATTTCCCGAGCCCCGACCCCAATATCGCCGGCCGGTACATCTGTGTCTTCACCAATGTGCCGCTGAAGCTCTGTCATGAGCGACTGGCAGAACCTCATGACTTCACGGTCACTCTTGCCCTTGGGATTGAAATTCGCCCCCCCTTTGGCCCCCCCCATGGGCAGGCCGGTCAGGCTGTTCTTCAAGACCTGCTCGAAGCCTAAGAACTTGAGCACACTTTGAGTGACTGTCGGATGAAAGCGAAGGCCGCCTTTATACGGGCCGATGGAGTTATTGAATTGGACGCGATACGCGCGATTGACTCGAATGCACCCCTGGTCGTCTTCCCACGTCACGCGAAAACTGACGATCCGATCCGGCTCC
This sequence comes from Limisphaerales bacterium, assembly GCA_024761205.1. Taxonomy (GTDB): domain Bacteria; phylum Verrucomicrobiota; class Verrucomicrobiia; order Limisphaerales; family AAA164-E04; genus UBA2970. The sequence goes on along the minus strand of JAMASS010000016.1, from coordinate 79,820 downwards.
GTCATTCGCTCCAACACTTGCGCGTCGCGATAGTGCTGGTGCTCCATGACGAAGGGCATCAGGCTCTCAACGACCTCACGGACCGCTTGATGAAACTCCGGTTCGTGCGGATTGCGTTTCACCAGCCCGTTCATGAATTTCTTGATTTCAGAATGACCGGGGTTACTCATTGTCGATCAGGCCGTTGTGTTGGTTCGGTTTATTGTTCTGTCAGTCAGCGGCTCCAGGCGAGCCATTTGTTAAACAGGTTTTTGACGAAAGGGGTGAATTTGGTTCTGTTGTATCGGTCGCCCAGCTTTCGGATCGCCTCCGCTTGAGTGGGGTAGGGGTGAATGACATTGGCAATGGCACCGAGCCCTATCTTTTGTGTCATCGCCATCGAAAAAGAGCTAATCATATCCCCGGCGTTTGAGGCGACAATGGTTGCGCCAACAATTTCGTCTTTACCTTTTCTGACGTGGACGCGGACGAATCCCTCGGTTTCACCTTCAAGTATTGCTCGATCCACACCGGACAAAGGCTGGGTGAAGGTGGTCACTTCGATCCCTTTCTTGGCCGCTTGGTCTGCCGTAAGCCCGACGTGGGCAAGCTCCGGAGAGGTGTATGTGCACCAAGGAATGACGAGACTGCTGTGCCTTGCCTTGCCGTGAAACAGGGCGTTTCGAAGGACCGCTCGCGCCATGAAATCCGCCGCGTGGGTAAATTGATAAGGCGAACAAATGTCCCCGGCCGCGTACACCCGTGGGTTGGTAGTTTGCAAGAAGTCGTTGATCTGGATGCCCTTCTTGGAATATTCGATGCCTACTTTTTCAAGGTTCATGCCCTCGACGTTGGGAGCGCGCCCGACGGCGATCAGCAACTTATCTACGATGACATCATATCCATGGTCCGGACTTTCCACCTTGAGGTGAATGCCTTGTTGGTCTTGAGAGACAATCAGGTCCCGACCGTATCCAAGCAGATGGACACCGTCCTTTTTTAGTGAGTCAGAGACAATCTGAGCGGCTTCGCGATCCTCCTTGGGAAGAATCTCGTGCTGGGGCCCAACTAGGTAAACCTCGGCACCAAATTGCGCGAAGGTTTGCGCCATTTCACACCCGATGGGTCCGGCCCCTATGATACCGAATCGCTTCGGCAATTCGGTCAACGAGAAGAGCGTCTCGTTCGTGAGATACGGCACGTCTTGCAATCCCGGAATGGGTGGCGCGGAGGCCCGAGCGCCACTGCAAATAACGGCTTTTGAAAAAGGTAGTATCTTATCGTCCACCCGAACAGTGTTCCCATCTGCAAACTCTGCTTGTCCAAGAAACACATCGATTCCTAGGTCGCTGAAACGTTTCACCGAGTCGTGTGGGCTGATGGCACTCCTCAGTTTACGCATCCGGGCCATGGCCTGGGAAAAGTCGATGGTCATGCCGGGTGGCACCTTCACGCCGAAGTCACCCGCGCCCCTCACTGCCGCCGCCACTCGGGCGGCGCTGATGATTCCTTTCGATGGTACACATCCCACATTTAGGCAGTCACCGCCCATCAAGGCGCGCTCCACCAAGGCGACTTTGGCCCCGAGCCCGGCGGCGCCGGCGGCTGTTACGAGCCCGGCGGTGCCGGCGCCAATCACCATGAGGTTGTATTTGGAGGCGGGTGTCGGGTTTATATAGTCAGGCGGACGAACATGAGACTCTAGTTTTAAGTTATGATCGTCTCGGGGTAGTAGGGCTTCAAATGAGCTCATGGTTGATGTGAGTTGGGTTAAGACTGGTTGGGTGTGGTGGACGATTAAATTTGCCGGGCGTTTGAAACGACCGAGCAATTTCTTGGCGATGATCGGGAGCAGTCCTAGCAGAGTGAAGGCCACGAGTAGCTGGGGCGAGATAATCCCCTTGACACCTTTCTCTGCGAGTGCGGCAAGGGATGGAAACGAGGCGCCCGCATAAACGTAGACCGCAGTTCCAGGTAACATTCCTAATTGGCTGACCCACCAGAAAGTCCAGGTGCGAATTGGAGTTAATCCCATCACCAAGTTAATGACGAAGAAGGGAACGACCAGAATCAGACGCAGCGTGAACAAATAAAAGGCGCCTTCACGATCCAATGCCTCATTGAACGTTTTCAATGGCTCGCCAAATTTGCTTTGAATCAAGTCACGCAAAAAGAATCGGCTGAACAGGAAGGCGAGCGTGGCGCCCGCCGTGGATGCCACGCTGGCAACCAATAGCCCGACTCCAAATCCGAGAAGCCAACCCAGAACCAAAGTCAGCACTGCCGCTCCTGGCAGCGATAGTCCGGTAACGACGATATAGACTAGGAGCGAAAGGAGGACGACGGTTCCGGCGTGGTTTTCTTGGTAGGATCGTAGTGCCTGTTCTTTGCTGGTCAAGTTCAAGGCATCCTCGAACCGTGTGTAAGCGAATCCGATCAATCCAAGCACTGTGATTAGAAGAACGATTCTAGTGGCGAGATTCGAATTTGATTTCAGTGCAGTGGCGCCGGCGTTTGAGGCCTTGGTCATGGAAAATGCTAGGAATGGGTTGTTGGAAACCTTGTCTCCTTTTACGCCGTCACCGACTACTTGGCGATTAACTTCGGATAGTTCCGGTCACCTCGGGTAATCATACCTTGGCGGTCGACGTTCCAATCGCGTTGCGTCTTCTTGTTGTAATTGAGGTAGAGTTTTCCCTCGTGAAGATCAAAGATCTTTGGGTCCGCCTTCACTAACCGATTGTCTGCCGCCGCCCAGGCACAGTAGCCACCATATTGCGGAGCATATTTTGTCGGCTCAGCAAGGAAGGTCTGGAGATTTTTCGCCGAAAAGAAAAACCAATTCGCTCCCTTCCAAGTCGTGGCGAATTTTTTGTTCCCGGCAATGGCCTTCTTTGCCGTGTGATAGGCCACGGCGTCATAGCCGCCGATTGCCTTGCTGCCAAAAAAGGTGATGCTGATTGGGTTAGCCGCTTGGAGGGATTGTTGCGAGACGACGAATAAGGCAGACAAAACGAACATTTTGATAATGATGTTTTTCATAGCTGATGATTATTGTTGTCATTAACGGTTTTCTTACGAACCGAGAGCGTATTAGACAGACCGGTCTGTTATCAAAGCAGGTTTTTAAGTTTTTTTTGACGAGGGGTTCAGGCACGAGGAAAAGGGAAGGCGACTTGATGATGCCGAAGCGGGTGCTGAGCACAACTCCATGGCGGCCGCTAACGCTGAATCAACGGGCCAGGTCGGACCGGAGGTTCTGGACTTCTGTTGTTGCCCCTGAATATATTTATTCCTTTGCATTTTGTTTTCGCATAACGTCAATTAACAAACCGTTCTGTTCTTTTCAAAGCAACAAAATCCCTTAGAAGCATCGCTTTCTCAAAAGCAGATTCTGGTAACCCGTGATCCTTGACGAAAAGTGATTGTGTCCACGCCGGGCCTTAACAATAAATCTGCTGAGAGCAGGATTAGAGCCTGAGCAAACGGGACACAGAAACAGATCGGGCGAAACTAGGTTGAGAGGCGGACCTGCTGGGCAGCTGATCAATTGGAGGACGGATCGACTGATTTCCATCTCTCGAATGATATCAGAAACTCTCGAACTCAGAGATCACTGATTCGAATCCCCGGCAGTATTCAGATCCGTTATTTGGCTGAGGAATTCGCATGAATTATACTGGAAAGCTATGTCCAGGATGGCTGCGAGTTTTTGGTTCTCGGGGAACAACTTAATCGGATCGAGAACTTGCTCCTGGCGATTGACTACGACGATGGCTATGTCTCCTTCCTTGATAGGTTGGAACTCGGCCGAAGCAAGAGCATGCAGAAGGCGGGGCGGATACCTGAGCATCGCGTGACGGCGGCTCAAAAGCACCTGGTCACCGGCCCAACGGAGCTGCTCATTGATATTAGCCTGCACATTAGACGGCTTCGGCCCGTTTTCGAGGTCAACGTCTTGTCCGTGCAGACCCACAATTCTGACCTCAGAGACACCAATTTCTATGTTGACGCTCGCCTAGTGACGCGATCACCCGGCCCGGAGAGCAGGAGAGAACGATCCCAACGGCATCTGGACCTTCCGGTTTAATCTCGAGGATCACGACTACACGGAAAAAGTGATCTTTGAGGGAACATCCTACGAGATCCGGATTCCAGGCGATTGCCAAGGCACCGAGGACGTGCTGGATGCGCTGACGGTAATCAATTCAATGGCCGATCACGAACGCACTGCCGATCCTAAATTGCTGTGGCCTATGGGCGACGCAATCGCCGCTTGGATTCCACCACTAAACCGGCGGGGAACATCGCAACAGTCCTGCGGACGGACGATCTTCTGACCTCGCGGCTAACAATTACTTCTGGTCGGATGCCGACTATCAGGCGAAAGTCAGAACCTCCATCGAATACGTGAATAGCACTGTACGTGTTTTGGAATGAGCTGCTCTTTGCCGGCGAGCTGACCAAGGCTGAGCGGAATGTGTTCGTGCGGTTCACCAATACCAAACCGGCCGGCAACTCATTCCTGTTTTGACTGATTCGATCCGATTACTTCGAGCGGGTCGGCGGTCTTATCAATCTCATTCTCTCGGCGCCGAGTCTGCAATTCCAATAGCCATCTTATGAATCTCATCGGTATAAATATCTCACGACGAAACTTCCTCCAAAAATCCGGACTCGGCCAGGGCGCCATTGGAGTCAACTTGGCCACCCCTAGGTCTTCTCAACGTCGAGTGCAGGCTGCGACGGCGTTGAACAAGAAGATGATTTTCATCTTTCAGGAAGGAGGGACGATGGGATTAGCACCGTCATCCCGCTCGATGATTCCGACTACAATCTCAGAAACCGTCCGACCTTCTTCATTCCCGAGAGTGAGGCCGTTGATTACGGAAATGGATTTGTGCAGTTCCATCCTTCGCTAGCGCCGATGATGGAGATCTACAATGCCACGGGAACCAACGGCTAGGCCGGGCTCGGAAATCAGGTGATGATGAACGCCATCTTCGGGCACAGGATTTAGCGAACAGGTTGATGAACAAGGGCGCTATTTTGCAGATGTTTAAAGATATATGGAATGATATAAAAGCCATTATCAATATATCTAAAGAACGCCTCGGCTATCCCACGCAGAAGCCCGTGGCCTTACTGGAGCGCATCATCAAGGCGAGCTCGAATGAGGGTGATGTGGTGTCCGACCCGTTTTGTGGGTGCGCCACTACTTTGGAGGCGGCGCATAGGTTGAAACGCCGCTGGATCAGAAGCGACATCGCCATACACGCCATCAAGCGCGTTGCCAGGTTGCGCCTGCAACTCCTGAGTGTGCCGGACATATTAGAGGGGCGACCGGACGCGCCTGCGGCCCCGCGGCTCCAGGCAAGATGCAGCTTCCCCTCGGCGCCGAAGTCTCTCCAATCCCATAATTTATCATTCCGTTCTTGAATTCTGACGCTAGCAGCTGTCGGACGGAGATCGCGGTCTGCGTGGTGTTCATCTCCTCACGACCTGTCGGACCGGCGACCGTTTTGAGAGTGCGAGAGCGAAGCTGTCCCTTTGGTTATGATAGGCAATTCATCATCAAGCGAGGATTTGCACAGTTCGTTTCATGGGTTCGCAGGGGACATGGTAAAGGTGTGGACTTTAACTGGGCTTGGCTGAAGATAATGGCTTTGCTCTCTTTTCCTCTGCCGAATGCATTCCCTATTTACATCACTTGAGGAGTGGGATCATAATTTGGCGATGCAGTTAAATGTAGGGATTGTTACGATATCTGACCGCGCTTCACAGGGGCTCTATGATGATCTTGGTGGACCCGCTTTGCAGGAAGCCGCGGAAGGCTATGGCTGGACGGTCGGAGGGGATACGCTTGTTGCTGACGAGAAACGTGAGATCCAGCGTGCGATCCGAGAGATGATCCGCCAAGGATGCAATCTGGTGTTGACAACGGGTGGCACCGGTGTTGCCGCGCGAGACGTCACGCCGGAAGCGGTCCGCGAGATTGCCGAGCGTGAGTTGCCGGGATTCGGTGAAGTGATGCGAATGGAATCCATGAAGATCACACCGAATGCTATTCTTTCTCGAGGCTTGGCAGTTGCTGTGGATAAGGCCCTGGTGATTTGTCTGCCAGGCAAGCCGAAGGGGGCGATGGCGTGTCTCGGCTTTGTTATCGGCGCCATTCCTCACTGTGTCGAGGTTCTCCAAGAGGTCCCAACAAGTTGTTAGTGGAGCGGTTGTGCCGCCGAAATCTGATCGTCCAAGAAAGACGCGAACGCACTTCGCGTAGCGGATTGAGTTCACTTTTTGGTTAGTTAGGATCCAAATCCACCTGCTTGACATTGGCAATGCCTTGTCGAAAACTCCCGCGCTTATGTCTGAATCAAGGGGCAGCGAATTAATGGAAAAGCTCGTGTCCATGTGCAAGCGCCGTGGATTCATCTTCCAGTCCTCCGAAATTTATGGCGGGATCAATGGCTTTTGGGACTACGGCCCCCTCGGAGCGGAGCTGAAGCGCAATGTTAAAGATTGCTGGTGGCAGGGTATGACGCGTGATCGCGAGGATGTGGTCGGGTTAGACGCCACCATCATTTTGCATCCCAAGGTTTGGGAGGCTAGCGGACATATGTCGACTTTTAGTGATCCAATGGTCGATTGTAAGAGGTGCCAAGGACGATTTCGGGCCGATCAATTGGAGTCGACGTCTTGTCCCGATAAGCCGAGCAAAATGGTTGCTCAGTGCGAGGCGGAGAAAACCGAACCCCGGGCCTTCAACCTGATGTTCAAGACCTATGTGGGGCCGGTTGAATCCGAGGAGAATGTGGCCTATTTGCGACCGGAAACGGCTCAGGCGATCTTTGCTCAGTTTAAGAATGTGCTGGATGTCTCTCGTCAGAAAGTTCCGTTTGGAATTTGCCAAATCGGTAAGGCTTTTCGCAACGAGATCAATCCTCGAAACTATACCTTCCGCTCGCGGGAGTTTGAGCAGATGGAACTCGAGTTTTTTATCAAACCCGATGAGATCGCCCAAGCTGAGGGTGCCCTACCGGTTGATGATGCCGATGTCAAGACACCGTTGTCAAACTGGGGATGGAAACAGTGGCATCAATATTGGATTCAACAGCGGTTGAGTTGGTACGAGAGTATTGGGTTGCCCGCTGATTCGTTGGAGTTGTATTGGCAAGAGGGCGATGAGCTTGCTCACTACGCGCGAGCGACTGTCGATATCATGTACCGATTTCCTTTTGGGGTGCAGGAACTGGAAGGCATCTCGGCGCGCGGGGATTACGATTTGGGTAAACATCAGGAGCACAGCGGGAAGTCCATGGAATACTTCGATGCCGATGCTAAGGCGAAATACGTGCCGCATGTGATTGAACCTAGTGCCGGGGTCGATCGCTTGGTTCTCGCTCTCCTATGCAATGCCTATAGCGAAGAGATGATTCCGAATGCGAAAGGCGAGTTGGAGAAGCGGGTCGTGATGAAGTTTCATCCGCGGATTGCTCCTATCAAGGTTGGCGTTTTTCCGTTGCAGAAGAACAAACCGGAACTTGTTGCCAAGGCGAAGGATATCTATGACTCGCTGAAGACTCGATTCGCAGCCGTCTATGATGAGACCGGATCGATCGGTAAGCGCTACGCCCGGCAAGACGAGGCTGGGACGCCGTATTGCATTACAGTGGATTTCGATACCATAGGCGATGGCGGGTCGTTGGAGATGAAAGACACGGTGACGCTAAGGGAGCGAGATACCACTGAGCAGAGTCGAGTGGCCACCAAAGATATCTTGCCGTTGCTAGGGAACCTCTGATTTAATCCATGCACTTTGTTGTTTTCGGTGATTTTTCCAGAGAAAAGCCGAGTTTCCGGTTATCTAATCAGAGTTTCCCGAGAGGAGAAGCTCGCGTAAAGGTGGGGCGAGAGTCCTCTCAAACCGCGTTTGCCTTGAGGCGTTTTTGGGGATTGGTGTAAGCTCCATCAGAGATTGTGTAGTGGGAATCTGTCTCGTCTCTCTTTGTAAGCGTGCTAGGGTGTGTCTTTTGTTTATGTGTTTCTTGCGGAGATTCAGGAATGGGGGCAGTCAATCCTCAACGGTTTTGCCTGTGTTTTTTCGATTGGTCGGAGCGTTCAATATTTGAGATGCGCCTAGCCGTTTCCAATGACGACTTGCGGGTTATGGGATTCTGCCGTTGGGCATAGGGGGGACGGTAGATGACGTGACGCATGGCCACGAATATCCGAAGCAAGATCTATCGTCGTTGACGGATCGATTGAGGAGTCGAGACCGGAAGATCACGGGACCGCGTAAGCGGATTCTGGATCTCTTGCGGAATCATCCCCATCCCATGACCAACAAGGAAGTGTATGAGGCCCTCGGTGCCGGCTGCGATTTGGCGACGATTTACCGTTCGATGCGCATGTTAGAGGATATGGGGATGGTGAAGCGATTTGACTTTGGCGATGGGAGTGCGCGATTCGAACTGGTTGCGGATGGTCGGGATGATCACCATCACCACTTGATTTGCCGTGAATGTTCGAAGATTGTCGAGATTGACGAGTGTTTTCCAAGTGAATTTGAAGAGCAAATCGCAATTGCCAGCGGGTATCAACAGGTCACTCATAAGCTGGAATTCTTCGGCATCTGCCCGGCCTGTCAGTAGCAGCCGAATGTGAGTCGGATCACATGCTTCTCACTTTTCTCTTCGATATGAGGGTGTGACTTTTGCTGTTGCGCTGGGTTTTTATTCGGGGGACTTGAAAATAAAAAAACCGCCTCGAGCGAGGCGGTTTTCAAAATCTCTGCGAAGCCATCACGAGTCCGCTTCTGCTAAGCCTTTACTCTTCAAAAGTTCTCGAATCTTGCGTCTCTCGTAACGATGCTTCTGGGGCTTTCCAGGGCGATCGTCCATTTGATGGAAGCCATGTTTGGAGTTTCGGATGACGTCGTGAAGGTTTGTTTGGGTTTTCGTCATTCTGATTTCCTTTCTGATCGGAATGAATGGACCCCCGGTCGGCAGATCCCCGGTCGGCAATGATAATTGCCGGGATGCGACCGTGGTGGGGCCATTGATTAGGAATATTAAGTTCTTCCAGAGTCGAAAGTGACGAAAGCGGAGGGCTAATGCTGGCTGCAGCATCAGTTCGCTGATCGCGATATTTGGGAATAAGAATGCCCTGCCGACTCGATTCGTCATATGATTGACACCGAAAGCTTACATGATTCTGACCAGAATTCAATCTCGGTGTTCAATGGATTGTAATGGAGACGTTCGAGCCATGTGGTGGTTCTAAGGTGGGGCGAGACTCTGTCGAGCCGCTATCGTCAATGGCATTCGAGGTGGTCGAATAGATTCATCTCGCTAGGCGCAAACGTGGGGAATGCGGAATTCCGCCTTCTCTTCGCGGTGCAACGGCATCTAGCTCTGCTTAAACGACGCGGATTTCCATTCATTGAGTTCCTCGGAGTTCACTAATTTAAGCCCTCGCGATTCAAAGCAGGCGCGGACGGCGGAGAATTGGGACGTGAGGATGCCGGCAAGAATGAGGCGCCCTCGGGGCGCGAGTTGAGCAGTGATGGGTTCGTGATACTTCTTGAGTAAATCGTGGGTGAGATTGGCACAAACAGCTGAATACTGCTGATTTGACTGTGGAGTAAGATCCTCGAGGCTGGCCTGCGCGATGTCAATTTGGCCGCTGACGTTGTTACAGGCTGCGTTCGCCCTCGCCGTTCCAACGGCTTGAGGATCGTTGTCAAAGGCGCTGATCGGTGTGTAGCCCAACTTGGCAGCTGCAATCGCCAGAATCCCGGAGCCGGTTCCGATATCGAGGCATGATGGGGTTTCACTGGCGTCGATGATGGCGGCGATTTGTTGGAGACAGAAGAGAGTGGTGGGATGGTTTCCCGTGCCAAAGCTCATGCCTGGGTTGAGGATCACCACCGCTTGATGGCCCTTCGCTCGTTTGCGGCTCCAGGGTGGTTTGATGAGGAGGCGATCGTTGATTTCGATGGGGTGAAAGTGACGCTTCCAGCTCTCGGACCAGTCTTGTGGTTTCACCTGTTGAATCTGGATGGTGGCATCGCCCACATCCAATCCGCAGATCTCAAAGTAGGCGAGTTGTTCGCGAATCTTCCGTTTGAGATCAGTCGCGTTGTCGCGCTCGGCGGGGGTAAAGACTGAGATAACAGCTTCGTGAGATCCCTGGCGAATTGAAGTGGAAGGAGTGGTTTCAAAAAGAGCTTCTAGCAGCCCGGCGACGGCTTCCTCAGCTTCGAGGCTGGTAGTAATGGCAACTTGCCTTAGCGGTGGTTGCGGTGCTGCCATGGACAGTAGTTGGTCAATTGAACCCCTGGTCATCCTCCCTTGAAATGGACCACGGTAGTACTGGCATAATCAAATTCGGATGAAGTTATTTGACTTACTGGCAGATCCAGGACAAGGCGAACAGCATTCGAATAACGCCGCCGTGGTAGAAGACGCCAATCAAGTTGCTGGCGTCCGGACGGAGGATCGTGCTCAGGCATTCTTGGGTGCGCCCTCGAAATTGTTTGATCGGTTTTCGGCGTTGGCAATACCATTAGCCTCCAGCAGATGAAGCTAGTCAAAGGCGTTCTGATTGTGCTGCTCCATCACTTCTTCCTACTTCAAGCCAAAGGTGGTTCGATGGTATGCCGTCTCTACCTTGGTGTACCGCATCAAATAGAGGGCTCTACGCTGTGGTCTCATGAACCGTATGGTTGGGTGGTGGATACCAGCGCTGCTTTCTGCAGTCGGGAGAGGGTGGCGATGCCGTCCCGGGCCAAACCCAGCATCTGTTCGAGAGCAGCGGTGCCAAAGGTCGTCTTTTCTCCGGTCCCTTGAAGTTCGATGTACTCCTGTTCCGAAGTCATGACGATGTTGAGATCGACTTCGGCAGTAGCGTCTTCTTCGTAGCAAAGGTCGAGCAGCGGTGTGCTACCGACAACGCCCACGCTCACCGCAGCCACGGACTTGAGGATGGGATTTGCCGTGAGTTGTCCTGCCTCCAAGAGACGGTTGATGGCTAGTGAAAGGGCAACAAAACTGCCGGTAATCGCCGCTGTGCGAGTGCCGCCATCCGCTTGGAGGACGTCGCAATCAATCCAGATGGTGCGAGCACCAAGGGCTTCCGGGTTGACCGCTGCCCGCATGGAGCGGCCGATGAGTCGTTGGATCTCTTGCGAGCGTCCGTCAATTTTGCCTCGAGAGCTGTCTCGAGTTTTGCGGCTGAGGGTCGAGTAGGGGAGCATGGCGTATTCCGCAGTGACCCAGCCACCGGTGATGTTCTGCTCCTTCATCCACCGTGGGACTCGATCTTCGATCGTCGCTGCGCAAATAACTCGGGTCAACCCCCACTCAATGAGGGTTGAGCCGGTGGCGTGGGGAGCAATGTGATTTTGGAATGTGATGGGGCGCAATTCGCCGTATTGGCGTTGGTCGGTGCGTTGATAAGGGGCGTTGGATTCGGTGGTTTCCTGTTCGTTACTCATTCTTTCGGGCGGCATCATAGAGAGTCGCTTGCAGACTGCAATGAGATCTCGGAAATGATGACTAACAGCCCCGTTCTGTGTAGCGGCCTTTGGGTGCGGAAACGGATTTCCTTTGGGAATTACATACTTGACACCACATGAGGGAGTAAAGGCTGTTTTTTGGGGTGACAGGGAGCCGCTGCTTTTGAAAAACAGCGGCTCCCTGGTGAGGATTAGCGGTTAGTTGGTGTTCTCCGTGACAAGGAAAGGATCGATGATTCGGATAATGTCTCCCAAAACTTCATCTGCCTCGGTTTTGCCGCTTATCCGTTGGTTTTTCCGTTGAAAGTAGATGTCCGCCGGATTGGTGCCGGGGGGCTGGCTTAACAGGTGCTCCACGGGATCGGCATGATCTAATCCCAATGCCTCCTTGATGAGGAAGTCCCACTTCACTTTGCGGTAAGCAATGCGTTCTGCCTTTCTCTTGGCTTCAAAATCGTCCGGGTCGAAGGCGCCTTCCCGTGCCTGCCGATCGACAATCGCTTTAGCGTCCCATGCCAATTGCAAGGTGCCGGGAACGCCGGGGCCGAAATCCCTCGAAACCCTGTCAAAAGAGCTTACGCGAAGTTCCAAGCTTTTTTGCAGTCTGTAGTCCCTCGTTTCCCTGAGCCAATCACGAACGTCTTTATAGCCGCCGTCTTCACGGAGGTAGCCGTTTCCGTGAAGCTCAAAGTCAGCAATGGCGTCCAACTCAGCGAAGTAGAGTATTTGCTCAATGTCGAGCTCCAAGCCTTGACTCTGCCGGCGTAAGGCGATGAGCCTCGCCTTCTTGAGGATGAAGTTCCTGAATTCCCTCGGAAAGATGCCCTTGTAGAACTGATACTTGGTGAGTGCCTCTTGGTAGTCCCTCTCCGCGTTCGGATCGGAGCGCAGAACCTCATCCTTGATAGCTTGCGGCGTTTCCATCCAGTGCTGGTAAAACCTCGGTGTTGAGGTCGCCACTCTGGATTGACCGATGGCGGTCCCGATGTATGGCACCAGAAATGCTAAGAGTATGATTGTTGCCTTCATTTTTTCTTGAGAATTTTAAGTTGACGCTGGTTTTCTTTGTCTATCTCCCTCCGCTAACATGTCAGTATAAATAGGAACTCCTGTGTTCGCTATCCCATCGCGACCCAACAGCTTAGGGCAGTTACCCTCCTGCGCTTCGACGTCACGGATTGAGAGGCAGCCGGTCCCTCATCAGTCTGTTGCGGTGGTTTTCGCTCCGTTTTTTTCCCTGATTTCCTCGGTGTGTGATTGAAAAGGGCGCCTAAGGTCCTTTTCATGCGTTCTTCCATCTCTGGGTTCATCGTTTCCCTTTCTCCTTTGGGACTGTCGTGTCTATAGTCCTATTGCAGGGTTTTTCATACATGACATTTTGTCGGATTAAGTGTTTTGAATTAACCATAAACATCATAACCCCTCCCTAAAAAATACGGAAACAGCTACATAATGTGGAGAACATCAACGAAGCGCCAACGATCACCTTAATTCCCGATCAAAAGATCGCATCGGAGCCATGCTGTATCTCAATTTTGAAGCTGACGACGGTGGCGATGCAGCCAATTGCCGCAACTCTCGCTGGTGATGTGTTCCAATGATCAGGGCATTGTTTCGAACTCTTTCCTGGAAATCATCGGCGATGGTTCGAGCCGAATGCTGCGAGTCACTGCGCCAGCGTTTGAAGAAGGGAAAACCACTGTGACGATTGCGGTAGAAGAGCCGGACGGTGGGCTGAAGGTAAATATGCGTTCAACATTCGTCTCGTCGTCATTTGACGATCCGTTCCAAGTCATTGCCGCCAACTGCACTTGAGGCGGTTGCTGTTGATGTCGTGGATATCCTCGCCGATACCGGTGTGGAGGCCGATAGGAGAGTATGGATCGGTTTCCCCTCGCTGAATTGATAGGGTCGATTTTGAACCTAGATCGCAGCTTTGCATGTTCGGATGGTATGATCTTCTTGCGGTTCTGGAGCGTTCCAAAAGGCAAAGATGGCGTCTCCGATGTATTTGCCAACCGTGGTTTCAAAATAACCGTTCAGGAGATCAACGCGCTCGCTGGAATCATGCCTTTGGAAAGCAAGATGAAATCTTCGATATCACTAAAGAGAATCGTCAATTCCTGCTTTTGGGCGCCCGGCTTGAAAAACTATCGCCGGAGCGATTGGCGAAAGCCTTTGACGCGTTGGTGTCGGCGTGCAACGACCGCCGCGCCAAGCCTGAGGCCAAGAGCGATCGTTCCGAACGGCTCCCGCCGCCCTGGGTACTGGAAGAAGCGTTCAGTGGCCGGCGGCGGTGGAGCCGGAGTTTGGGAGGGCAACCCGTTGCCTCTGAGAAGCAGCAGCCGGGCAATGGAGCGCGCGCTGAGAAGCCGTGGAAAATAGGCTGATTCGCTTGAGCACCAAGCGGAGGCTCAGACCCTGGCCGCACCTCAGACGGGCGTTACTCCTAGGGGCAACCGGAACGTTGAAAGATTGGCGGGAGAGAATTGAGGAAGCTCTCCCCAAGGCCTCCGGCTTCCCCCTCCGTCCCAAGGCATTAGATAACCCCAAAAGCGCGGGCCCGGCTGTAGGCATGGTTTGTCACCTGTGCCCTTGATGGCTTAAGATGCCGCTTTGTGCCGCTACAAACTCCCGCCTGCTGACAGCTTGCGTTCTCTTGCTCGATTGGAACCCTTTTTGGGGCGCAAGCGTAGTCGCGCTCATCTCAGTTTATCCTCGATCTCATTGACGGGAGGGTTGATTAAATCTTTAGGAGTTTTATAGGGGTAACTTTGAGCATTGGGGGGAGCTTTCCTGGCCGTTGTCTGTGAGGTTAGTGAAATCTCTTTTCGCCTAATCGATAGGGCTTCCGGTAGCCCGGTGGAGGGAGGGGGCGAGTGCCGCGTTCCTGGAGGGCCAAACAGCGGGGAGATAGAAGATGGTTCCACGGATCGCAATGATGTTTTCGTTGTTTCGGCTGAGCTGGGTCCGAGCAAATGGCCACAATTAAAATCCGTAGGGAAGGCTACGTGCCGCTACAGTTTCGATTTCGGCGTGAGAGCGGCCGTCGTTTCGTGGGGGCGAATGAGGTGGTGAAGTTGCCTCCGAGTCTCTGGATCGGCGGAAGATGGTCGGACGAAGACGGTCAGCCGATCGCAGGGGAGGGGGCAGGTAGAGGTCAATTTTTCTCAGGCCCGTCCCTTTCGGTATCTTGGATTCTGAAAAGTGGTTGTCAGCAGGCCGTCCCCGTTGAGATTGTCTCTTTCCTGATCGAGGTGCAATATCCCGACTTCGTCCGGCTATCTGAAGATCAGGGAGGAGTTTCACAGGGCGAGTTGTATTCATGCACTGCGGTCATTCGGATGAAGGGCTTTCCGAAGTCTCGTTGGAGTCGTAATGGGTCTGGATGGGCATCCGGTCGCTGGGGCGTGGTCACTCTGGGTAATCAGTGGGGAGTTATTTGGGGGTGGGAGCGATTCAGCTGCCATCGCCGACTCCTCTGGCAATTTCTGATTCGAGCGGATCGATGGCGGTAACCGAATGATCGTGGCGGATGCGGCCTTTTGGGTGCCGGTCATTCGCAGCATTGAGGTGGGACAGGATTCTGCGCTTATAGAGCTTTCAACTAAGCAACCGTCAACGGTGACCTTGAAAGTGAGGGATCTGGAAGGAGAGCCAATAGAGGGCGCTCTCGTCTCTGCGGTGGAATGGCGCGCTTGTCATCGGCCGGGTTGAGAGTTTTCGAACAGACGGGGATAGTCGCATGGTTTGGCGTACGCTATTGTCCGTTTTGCTTAGGATTATATCTATCAGGCCCGGCTATTTGGGGGTTGCTCCGCTACCTGATGGAGGTGAGTTCGGCGGGAAAGGTGATTCAACTGAGGACGGAACTTCACGTTTCCGGTCGGGTGATTGATGCTGAGCCCGAAGAGGCGATTCTTTAATTCAGTGTGATGCCTGACTGGTCGTGGATTGGTTTACTTGCTCACTGGCCCACTGCGGTCGGAGGGCGGTGAATGGGCGCCGCATGGCAAGAAAGACTTTCGGGACGGGCAGTTCAGTCTGATCTTTGATCGTCCTGTAGTTGTCGGAACAGTGAAGCCTTACGACTTTTTTATGGATTGAAGCGGATGGCTGCGAATCGGGCGTTTCCTCAGTCGTCAAAGCGCAGGTTGGAGGTGATTTGGAAGGGGTAATCGTTGGTATCAACGGGTGCGCATCCGTGGTTGCTGAGCTTTACTTCACGGAACGCCGTTTTGGGTTGAATTATCAAGAATGGGTTTGTCGATACCCGATTTCGTGAGGTTCAGATGGTGTTAGTTGGTTCAGACGGGCGGTTTAAGATGAAGGCATTGACGCAAGTCGCAAAGGGTGCTGTGTGGCTGACGAGGGTTATGCGGTTTCGGATATGGAGTTATTGAGAAGGTATCCGAAACCTAGCTGACCGCTTGGGCGATGATTGAAGGGCCATTGAGGGTGATGAAACACGTTGGCACCTACGAGATCGTTGCGCTTTGGTTTGCTGACGAGTGGTGGGCAGGGTTGGCGATCCCAAGCGAGATTCGGGAGACTGCAAATTTGGGGCTTTCGCGCTTCTCGTTTGAACCTGCTGGCAGCTGCGTTCCTCAGCCGCAGGGGGAGGAGTCAAGCAGAACAACGGGCTTGGATGCGGGAGTGGTTTTGATCTGATGATTTCCGGTCGATTTGTTACTGGTTTGGGGGAACGCCTTTCGTTTTCAGTGGGGCACGGTTAGCTCCCGAGGATGGCGGGTGTTTCTGGATTCTGACGGCAATTTTGCCAGCAAGCACTTGCTTGCAGGAAGGTATGAGTTTTGGGCTATTTTGAAAGTTTGGAATCGGATGGACACGACACGCGTTGGGTACGATTCACTAGGCAGTGACGATTCCTGGCGCAGATGACAATCGCGAGCTTGAAGTCTTTGAGGTGGTTGGCGCCAGAACCGCCGCAACCGAGAGTGGGGAGGATTTGTGAGCGGCGACTCCGACCTTGGAGTTCCCGGGGTGGTTTGAGTCGACGGGAGATGGGATGGCCTTGGGTCCGGTTAAAGAATCCGGCTTTAAAGTCCAGAAAAAGGAGATGACGTTGAGGCGTTCGATCCGGGGCCCCGAAGGGGGGAGCAGCCTTGGGAGAAAAAGTCCTCAAATGCACGGGTCCAATATCAAATTTGTGAGGAGGCTGCTGGCCTCCTCTGCGGTTTCCTTGAAGGCGGCAAAGCGGCAAAGAGTCGCCACTTTCTTTATTGCAGGACAGACACTTATCATCAAAACGTGGTCTTGTTCAAAAGGATCACCGCTCACCCAAGAGACTGCGCATGGCCACGGTTTTGCTGGGAAGCGCTGGGCTGAATGTGCTTGGAGCCATTCGCGTAGAGGTTGCGCGAGTACATCGTTTTTGGCGAACTCTTCGAAATTGATCTGACTGCATCCTTAATGTTGCCAACCCCCAAGGCGTTTGTGTCCAAGATCAAGGAACCCAAGGTCAAAATGCTCCCTTTGGTGCAACGGCCCCATCGGATTTGGAGGGATGGTTGGTGCACTTACACCGATGGTTTGACAAGAAACTTGGAGTTGAAGTGGTCTGTGGTGGGCAGAATGACAAGACGGCGGTGGCGGTTTCTGGCGGCAGGGAAATCTGTTTGCAGACCTAGTTGGCTATCCGCGAACGTATTTGGAGCCGGCTCGGGAAGGCTGGTGATGTGGATGCAGACTCGCATTTTTTGAGTCGAGCTATTGTATGAGAGTTGAGTCTCGGTTGAAGAAAGAGGCGGTGAAGGAGTGGTGTAGTGCTAACCGGTCCTGCCGCATCCGGCCTCTCAGATTTCGAGTTGGAAGTGGATACGGAGGCTAAGGAATGGGGATTCCTATTGATATTCGAGAGTTTTCACCAAGGACATCATGGCATTAAAGGGTCAGGCTGATTCTGAGCTTGTAAAAGAGTTGCTCGATCGATATGGGCCTAAGGAAGTCCGGGAACTGCAGGCAGCGGAAGATTGGCAGTGATGGTTTACCACACATAACCCCTACTTCTTTTTTCGGATCAAGGAGATTGTCGATGGTGTGTTCGATCCACTCGTCCTTAAAGGTGAGGTGCCTTCGGAGAAACCTCGGAGCCTGCTGCGAGCTTCGGAGTGATGTTGTTCCTTGAGTGAGAGTTTGAGAGTTGTTGGGCTTATGTTAATAAAACTCATCCTTGGGACTTCGAAGATTTCCTTTTCCCAGTTCTCTTGGCTCTGCTGGGAATTTTTATGCCCGGACTGGATTTGGCTGAAGTGATTGGGACCGGGTCCTGATTGTTTATACAGTAATTGAGCATCACTTGGCTTCGGGTGTGTCCATGTAGATGCCGCAGCGGCTAAAATCTAGGCAGAGACTCAGAAAATTGTAATGTGGTTCTTGAGGTGTGGGCTTGTCAAAGAGCTTGTCGAGCTTGATGGCTGCGGAATCGTCGCAAGTCTTGAGGCGATTGATGATCTCGGGGAATGCAGCGCATTTTTCCGGGTAGCGCTCCTGGATGAATTCCTTTTTGCTCGAACAAATTCGGTAAGCCAGTTTGAATTATACCACAGGTATTCTTGAGCCATCTTCAAGCTTTGAGCATTCTCAGTGATCTGCGGCGGTATGGTGCTCTTTGAAGAAGTGGTGGTGGGAACAGGATTCGAACCTGTGAAGGCAATGCCAGCAGATTTACAGTCTGCCCCCGTTGGCCGCTTGGGTATCCCACCCCGTGTCCTCGCTCTGCGGGCCGGGCATTACGCCACACATCGACCTGGTTGTCAATTCGTCGGGAAAGTTTTGGAGATTTTCGGTGAAAGGCTGCGATCAAGGCAGTGACTCGTCAGATTCTGGTATTTTCAATAATTGAGCCAAGTGTCTTTGAGTCACCCTAGAGAGTGCTCTGTCTTTGTGGTTTGTTAGGGAAGCAAGGAAACCTGCCTTCCATGAAGTATCGAGTTCTGTATTCATCAGGGTGTTTAGGGTGACATTTCAGATCATGGGAACGGGATCCTGGATCATCTGGTGAAGTGTATTGGTGAGCCAGGTCCGTTCACCGCCGATCTGACCGACGGCCCACAGGGTAGTCGATCGAACGCAGCATTGGGATTACGCAGAAGGGCGTTGAGGTTGGTTACTATGGCGCGCGAAGCCGTTTGGTTTTGGGCCAATACCCAAACCGCGCAGATTTGAATCCAGGCATTTGTATGTGCCAGTGGATCCAGCATGTCCGGAACTACTTCCGGTCCAAGGCTAGCCAAGGCATGGGCGGAGGGTGTGGAAAACGTGTAGTTGCTGAGCAGGTTCAGAAGCTCCGGTTTCATCTGCAATGCGTCGGGGCCCAGGGCATGAATTGCCAATGCGCCTCGCATTCGGGTTGTTTCCGCTGTGGTCAGGAGGAGCGATTTGTTTTTGATCGATAGTTTGTTGAGCCACGCATTCCATCTTGTCTCAAAGGAAGTCCGTGAACGACTGATCATCTTCAGATAACTTGGTAGCTGATTCGTTCCGATCACTTGAATTGCTTTTCGCGCCTTGATCTGGTCCGAACTGAGGCTAGCAGTCAGCGGCTGGTGCATGAGCCCAAGTCCGGAGGGTTGGTCGGGATAGAGGGTCTCCAGCCACTGAGAGAGTGTCTTGCCTTCATGAACCGGTTCGTGCGCCTTCGGAAGGAGCAGGAGAATGAACAAGGGCGCCAAGAACAAGAGACTAACCGACAGCAGTTTGGGGTTGGAGAGTTTCCTTTCGGTGAGTGTTGAAGGGAGATTGTCCTGCATAGATTTCATTCAATACTCACTAGCCAGATGGTGTCTTGCTGTAGAGTCTGTCGCCATGGTGGAGGAAGGGTAAGCGGGGGCACCCCGACCCAATTTGTTGGGAGTTGGATGAGATAAACAGAATTTCCATGAAGGAAGCAATCCCGTAGATTCGGTTTATCCTATCTCAATCTTCAAACAAAAAGTGGAATTACATACTTGATGCCACAAGGGAAGGCTGTTTCATAAAAAAAGTCGACAAAGTGTTTTATTCGAAGAGGAGCGATGGAAACACGGCGTGGAGTGCCCCAAGTGCCACGCCCAAAACAGGCCGCAGAACGGCGCCCGCGCCCGGGCATTTGGCGTTGCCGGAAGGATTTCACCGTGCGGATCGGCTCGGTGTTCGAGCGCGGCCATGTCTCCTTGCAAACATGGCTTTACGCCGTCTATCTGCTGAACATGGGGCGCAAGAGGGTGTCTCTTCATGGCAGCTTTCCAGGGTCTTGGGAGTGACACCCAAGACGGCGTGGTTCCTGGCGCATTGGCGAGGCCTGTAAGGAGGCTAAAATTTACCTCGAAGGCGTCATTGAGATAGATGAAACCTACCTGGGCGGCAAGGAAAAGAACCGCCGTTTCTCCCGGAAAAAGCGGCAAGGACGCGGCCCGGCGGGCAAGATGCCCGTGGCGGGGATGCGGGAAAGAAACGGACGGGTCTTGCTATTCCCGGCGGAGAGGGTGAGCCAAGCCTGTCATGTTCGCTCTCATCCGCCGCCGCGTGGCTCCCCCATTTACACGGATGACTTCCCCTCTTACACGGGGCCGGAGAGGCTCTGGTATCGGCAGCGCCGGGTGAATCATTCCGCCCGGCAATATGCGGAAGGGCAGGTCCGCACCAAGGGCATTGAGAGCGTTTGGGCCGTGTTGAAGCGGGGATTTTACGGCACCATTGGAGCTGCAGGCATTGCTCCCGGTATCTGAACGAGTTCGCCTGGCGCATCAATCAAAGTGTGAACACGGCTGAAGATTGGCTGGGCACGGTGTGTCGAGGGACTTTTGGCAAGCGGTTGACCGGGGCGATGCTCACCAAATAAATCACCACACCGACGACAAACGACAACACAAAAAAAACTGAACCATGAGTGCCGATATCGCAGAACAGATGAAGCGGACCTTGGGTGCTCTCTTCCGACAGTCGCCCAGGGGAAACACCGGTGCGCCAGCCAAAGCCCGCCAAGAGACGGGCTCACGCTCGAAGCAGCCCGTGCTGAGCAAAGGCATCGCCCCCTGGTATTTTGGAAGACTGAAGGGCTGATGGAAAACCTGAAAAACCTAGTATCGGTGAGACCTATCACTGACCAGCAGCATCGCATCCGCCGGAACTTAAACGAGCCGCTAAACCCTGCGCTGGATAGGCGATGGCGGGGTGGAGGCCGGCTGATATAGTTTGGTGACCATGGCGTCGACCTTTGCTTCAAGCTCGGAAATATCGGCGCGGGGGTCTTGCTGCTTCTTCGCAAGAATCCGGTCGACGATTTCGATGATGGGTTTCTGCTTCGCTTCCGATACGTCCGGGATGGGCAGTTTCTTCCAATCATCAGGGTAGAGGTGGATGTTGCTTCTTCTGTTGGCCCGGAGGAAATCACGCGCCACGGTTGAGTTCATCACGGCAAGGATATACTTCGCCGAGAAGCGCAGACTGATTGCCTCAAGCTCCTCGCGTTTCGGGAGGTCTGACCGTGGCGGCTTTTCGTTGCGGTAGCGAGTTCGTCCCTTGATAGATCGATTTCTTACGCCAGACAAGCTGTGCCAGAGCAGGAACGACCAAGCTGAATGGTTGTGAAAGAGCCTCTGATTGTCGTAGGCCACACGCAGTTGTTGTACTCCCGCAGACATGTCGGCTGAGATCAATTTCTCTTTTACTTCGTACAACTCAACGAATGTTGGACAACGAAATAAATTTGGCGCTCGATAGGTACCCCATTCAAGATATCTGTTTTTAATGGGTAGCCACCTTGCCAAGAATTTACCCTCTATGAACGGTTTTGTGTGGTGTTCATCTTTTGTATCAGAGACTAAATCTCTTAATTTAAACGCGCCAGGTGCCCTTTTTTCGTCAGCATTAACTACCATACCGACACTGACGTAGCAGATCTCATCAAGCAAAACTGTCGTGGCTGAAAACTGTTGAAAGTTAGTATCTTCGGGGAAAAATACTCGTTCAGTAAGGTCAAGTTGCTGGCCAGTAGGCAAGAGATTAGTTGTCCCGAATTCGGGTTGGTGGATGCGGCGTTCGGGTGGGTTGCGTTTGCCGTCGGTGTGTTGGAAGAAGTAGGTCACGTTGTGGACGGCGGCATCGAATATCCTGAGCTTGCTCAGGAAGTCGAGACGCAGGATGCGGCTATTGTGAAGGAACCAGTTTTGAGATTTCCGGGCGTATTTGGCATGGCAGTAGGCGTCGGACACGATCAATGAGGTGACGCCGTTGGGCCGGAGCAGTTTGTAGGACCGTTCGATGAACGGGACGTAGAGGTCCCATTTCTCCCAGAGTGTTTCGTATTGTTGGCTCTCGAGGATGGCCTTGCGTTGGGCTTGGTTCCACTCGGACTGCTCGTCGGCTCGTACGTAGGGCGGATTGCCGATGGTGATGTCGAAACCATCGGCCACGCCGAACATGGATTCCGGATCGAGGAAGTCTGCGGGATTGTCTGAGCGGTAGGGGTCCCAGGCGGCGACCTCGGAGGCGAGTTGATCAGCGACACTGCCGCCGAGTTCTTTGATGAAGTCGGCCAGTTCCTTGCGTAGTCTTGTGTCATCCTCTTTGCACTTTTCTTTTTCCGCGCGGGTTTCGGCGAAGAAGTAGCGGGAACGGGTCTTCAGAAGCTCCTTTTCCTTGGCCTCGATCTGATGCCGGAAGAGGTCCCTCTTTTCAGGATGGGGCAAACCCAGCAAGGTATTTGCGCACACGAATTTGGTTTCGAGGTTGGGAAGGGGAAGGAAGGAAGAGCTGCCTTTTTGTTCGATCACGAGTGAGAGGAAGAAGCGCAGTTTGCTGATCTGGATTGCCGTGGGCTGGATGTCGACGCCGTGGATGCAGTCACGGATGAGTTCCAGTTTGCGAGTGTAGTCGAATGATTCTTTTTTGAATGTCTGTTCTGTCTTCTTTCGCATTTCCGGCGGCAGGGTTTCGAGTTTGGCTTTCTTCCAGCGTTCGTTTTTCGGATCGAGCTTGCGCAGGGCGTGCACGAGCCGATGCAGAATGCCCATGGGAAAGGCGCCGGAGCCGCAGGCGGGATCGAGAATCCGCAGGCGGCTGATTTCATCGACAAGAATCTCGGCTTCTGCTTCCTTGAAGCAATGGTTTTCCGCCGTCTCCGAAAACAGCTCGCGCAGGCGTGGAGCGATGTTTTTTGCCTTGGTCATCGTGCTGGAGAGCTGCGTCTCTAGTCTTCTCACAAGCGTTTCTTCGACCATGTAGTTGACGATTTTTCGCGGGGTGTAAAATGAGCCGTTGGATTTGCGCGCAACGATCCCGGTTTCCGGATTGACGGCGGCAAGCAGGTTCTCGAACACGCGACCCAAGAGCTCGGGATCAAGCGCGATGTCTTCTTCCAGAGGCGTGTTTTCTTCAACTGTGAACTTGTAGGCGTTGAAGATGTGGATCAGGCCCCGGACCTTGGGCGGGCGTGATTCGCCTAGGAGGGACTTGATTTCGGGGGCTTCGCGCTCCTCGCCAAAGAAGAGATAGTCCGGTACGGATGGCTGTTTCGAGGCTACGTCGGAGAAGCCGTCGATTCGTACTTCCTTGGTGGCGTTGGCGTCGTGCCCGGGGATGCGGTCAAGGTTCTCGAACAGGCCGCCGTTGAGAAATGGAATTGATTTGTAGAGGTCCTCAACCGGGGCTTTTTTCTTGAAGAGATCGCAGTAACGGAACCATGCCTGGTCGCCGTAGTCCTTGTTGCGTCCTTTGTAGCTCCGCTTGGTGCGGAAGCGCCGCTGCTTCACGGGTGTGTTTAGCGTGGCGAAGAAGAGATTCTGAAGGATGGCCTTGTAGTAGCGGCCGTCGGGGTCCTTTTCATCGAGCCGCCATTTATTCAGTAAATCGCCGACTTTGTCGGGGCGGAAGAGATCTTCCGGGACGAGACTCATCTCCTTGAGAAACCAGCAGAAGATAAGGCGTGTCAGGAGGCGAATAAGGCTTTCCGAATCGCCGCCGTCGGCGTCTTTGCGGGCACCGTTGGGAAATGCAACTTTCGTTCTTGCCCAGTAGAACCAATTGCGGATCTTTTCGAAGTAGCTTTTGTTGAGGGCCTGGATGTCCAGCGTCTTGCCCCATGCGTCGTGGAGTTCGGAGAAGGTCGTAATCTGTGTGTATGCGCAGCGGAGCACGGGAAACGAGAGATCGAGAAGAATCTCAATGTGGGCGCGATTCGGTGCAGCGTAGTTTATATCCCGAATCAACGTCACCTTGCGCACGACATCACGGGTGGGGTCACGCTTGCTGAGCCGGCGGTTGATGATTGCGAGAGTGAGCGTCGGGGCGTTCTTGATGAGCAGCATGACCGGCATATCAAAGAGCAGATTGATCTCACGGGTGATGTCCGACAGGTTGCTTCGTGTGTAAGGCCCGGGCTTCAGATGGAGCACAAAGAAGAGGTAAGACTTGTAGTTGCGATTATCTACTGTCTTGGAGGAATCGAACGGCGGATCGGCTTGTCTCCCGGAGTCGCGCACTTCGTCGTCTGTGAGCTGGAAAAGGAGTTCTATGCTTTTCCACTCATCAAATAGCGCCTTGTCTCGCTGGAGTCGGCGGTGGCGGGCATCGAATTGCTGGAGAAAGGCGGTTGGCTTGCCATCAAGATCAAGGGTCCTCTGGCTCTCGTATCCCAGAGTGCTCAGGAGGGAAAGGGCTGCTTCCTTAGGCCGGCGGCACTCGAAGGAGGCAAGGGCGCCGACTAGCTTTGTTCGCAAGTTTTTTTTCATCCTCGGCCGCTTTCCTTGATGACCAGCCAAGTGATCAGCTCGAAATCCTCTTCGCTAATGGGTTGCTCGGAGGTCTTGGGGATGACTGCATTTCTGTCGCCCAGCATTGATTGGACAGCGCGTTTTTTGAAGCCATGTTTGATCGCGTCGATGGCGCGATTGAGCAATCTCGTGTATTCGTGCATCTTCCTGCTGTTATCCGTTTCTTGGTCGAATGCTTCGCATAGGTCTTTGAAGGGTTCGGTCTGCCCCTGGCACAGGGCTCGGTATATGGACAGGATTTGTTTCGGATACATGAAGTTGGACCGTATCTCCCCGTCACTTCTGACATAGACAAGGTAGTATGGGTTGATGGGGTTGACGCTGCGCCGGTTTTCAGTGGGGCGGACGGAGTGGCGAAGACAGAAGATGACTCCCGGACGCGCAATGTCGCGCAGGGACGAATCGAAAGGATCGGCAGTGCGGCGTTCTTTCAACGGGGGAACTAGGGCGCAGAGCCCGAGTGGGGCGTCGTTGAGTTTGGCTCGGTTGGCCTCCAAGTGGTTCATGAGTTCTTCCCGGAAGTCGTCCAGCGTGAATTCGCTCAACGAGACGTTCTCCTCGATGTCCTCCAAGTCGAGCACTTCGTCTTTCAGGCGGAGAAGCTGTTTCTCGCGATAGGTCTGCTCGTTCTTGTGGAGATCTTCGCTTTGTTCGGGGTTCAGGAGATCGTCTTCAACCGTTGCGGCTAGGTCCGCAAGGACCATGCGGGCTTCGACTCGGTCCTTGAGATTGATGTATTTGTTGAGGTCTTGAGTGGGCCAGAAATTCACGAGCTGGATGCAACGGTTGGTGGAACCTAGGCGGTCAATGCGGCCGAAGCGCTGGATGATGCGGACCGGATTCCAGTGGATGTCATAGTTCACCAGATAGTCGCAGTCTTGGAGGTTCTGCCCTTCGGATATGCAGTCTGACGCGATCAGAAT
Organism: Limisphaerales bacterium; assembly: GCA_024761205.1. GTDB lineage: Bacteria > Verrucomicrobiota > Verrucomicrobiia > Limisphaerales > AAA164-E04 > UBA2970. Next base: position 54,627 of record JAMASS010000016.1, on the reverse strand, counting down.
GTCAATCTCACCTTCCTGTGGCATGCTGTCCACCATCTTCTCCCTGTGTTTTGAACGAGGAGAGAAGTTTGTGAGAATGGCGTTGAAATCGGTCTGCGCCCGGAAACCTTGGGGCTTGAAGGTTGTTTTGTTGTCACCGCTGCCGGTGACGACGGCGACATGAAGCCCGAGTTTGTCCCGCAGCCACGGGCGCAGGCATTCGTACAGGTAGAGAGCTGTGTCGGAGAACGCAGTGAAGACGAGAACTTTTTCGTTCTTCGGGTTGACGGGGCATTCCTGCTTCTTGGCGATGAGGTTCTTGAGTTTGTGGAGCTTGGCGTCGCGGTCTGGCGTGACCTTTGAGGCGGTTTTATGGATGCTGATGAGCTGTGTTTTGTCTGCTTTCAGATCCCCGAGCCAACGGTTGATGTCAAGGTGCTCAAGGCGAAACTCAAGCTTTTTGCCGACCATGAACCGCTCTTTAAGGTCGGCCATCTCTTCCTCGTCGTCGGCATCGTCGAATAGTTCGGGGTTCATGTACTTGGCACGGTTTTTATCGAAATGGATGATCTTGTCCTCAAGGTCCTCGATCTTCTTGATTGTCCGGTCGAGGGTGATCTTGAATGCCTTGATCGAGCTTTCGAGACGCTTGAGGAAGTTGACACGCATCATGCCGATCAGATAGTTCTCGCGATCCTTCTGATTCTGAAGGGCGGATGCATCTTCGGTTGCCTTGGGATATTCAGAGATGAACTTGGGCAGGATGTATTCGGAAGGGTTATAGACGCACAGTTTGTAGCGCGAAATGTCTTCGTTCAAGTCGTCATATGCTGGAAAGGAGCCTTTGATGTCGATGCCCGGTGTGCATGTGAGCGGCTTGAGCCGCTCGGGAAAGCGCCCTACCTTGGCGATATCGTAGTAACGTTTGACGTGGCGGCGAGATCTCGCGATGGTCAGTTCGTCGAGGAGCTTGAAGAAGGCAGAATCGAGGATGTCCAACAGGCCCGACACTTTCCTTTCGGGGTTCTTCTTGGGGTTCGCCCACCTCGTGAAGCAGGTTTGGGCATTCTTCATTGTCTGCCCGATGCTATGCACGCTTAACGAAGTCTCGAAGGCGCGGTCGTTATCTTGCGTAAGGAGGTAGATCTGGTTGCGAAGGTCCTTCAGGTTGGTGTTGACGGGTGTAGCCGAGAGAAGCAGGACATTGGTGTCCACGCCGTCTTGAAGAACTTTCCGCATGAGGAACTCGTAGCGGGATAGCCGCCGTGTCCCGTCATCGTATTGCTTGCCTGGTGCGTTGTTTCTGAAGTTGTGCGACTCGTCGATGACGACTAAGTTGTAGTTGCCCCAGTGATGCGTTGCATGCTTGTCTAAGCCGAGGTCGGTATGGGCCTGGACGGTGTATGCGAATCTGTCCTTCAGCAGTGGATTGCGCTTATCGTTATTGCGATAGATCAACCAGTTGCTCTCCAGTTTCTTTGGGCAAAGCACCAGGACGCGCGCATTCAGAAGCTCGAAGTACTTGATCACAGCCAGCGCCTCAAAGGTCTTGCCGAGCCCCACGCTGTCGGCAATCACGCAGCCCTTGTGAGTAAGGATCTTGTTGATCGCGCCTTTGACGCCGTCCTTCTGGAAATCGTAGAGCAGGTTCCAGACGTCGGACTCGAAGAAGCCCGTCTTTTCATCAAGGAGTCCACCGAGCTCGGCTTTCGAGAGATAGTCTTGGAAGATGTGGAACAGCGTCTTGAGGTAGATAAACTGGGGTGAATGGTTCTGGTACATCTGTGCGAGGGAACGTAACACTTCCGGCTTCACATCCTTGACCAAGCTGTTGTCCTTCCACACTTCGTCGAACCATGCTTTGAGGTCGTCGCGATCTCTGTTGTCATTGACTTGCAAGTTCAGTTCGATGTTGCCATGGGGCCCGAGTCCCAGACCGCTGACGGTGAAATTGGAGCTTCCGATGATGGCTTCGGAAACACCGTTGTTGTTCACGTGGTACATCTTGCCGTGAAGGAACCCTGTCCGCACGACAGAGCGGATGTCCGTCTTTGCCTTGATCCACTGTGCACATTCACGGGCGATGTGTTTCTGGGTTAGCTTGCTCGCCAGAGTGAGAGCGCCCTTCTCGATGGCGAACGCCTTCTTCTCAGTCTTTTCGGGATTGAGTGACTGGATGAAGCGAGGCTCGCCAAAGAGAAATCGGAAACGGGATATCTGATCGAGTTCATCCTTCAGAGCCGCATAGGCGTAGATGGTAAAATACGCGGAAACGAAGGAGAGCTCTGCTCCAGGCTTGATGCGATGGCGCAGGAAGTCGCCGATGATACCACGGCTGTGGTTGTCCCATATTCCGGTTTGCTGTTTCGATGGCGTCGAATTCATCGCTTTGGCGCGCACCCAGTCATCTGCTTCATTCTTCTTCATCTTCCAAAGCCTCCCCATCTTCTGAGCGTGCAAGCCCTTTTGTGAATCCAAGTGTAAACCGTGCCTGGCTTTGCGTCGAGATATGCGGGTAACTCTCGTTGACCGAAAAGCCAGTGATCCTCGTTCTCCATGGTCATAGCCCTTTGGTATCTGAGGTGTGGAGTACGTTAGATTTACTATGTGCCAACGGCAACCGTTGGAAACAAGAAGACAGAAGGGGCGTAGTGGAGTGGCGTATGCCCGGCCTCAGAAAAGCGCCTAGGCCAGACCCCGTTGGGAGTTTTCGATGAATTTGAGAAGGTGTTCGGTCTCCGGAGTCCGGGGGAGTTCGTTTTTAATGCGTTGGACGGCTTGGGCGGTTGCCGCTCCGCTGCGAAAGAGGATTTTGTAGGCTTTGCGGATGGCTGCTTGGCTCTCGGTGGCGAATCCATTTCGGGTGAGGCCGACTTTGTTGATGGCGCGGGTCCGCGCGGGGTTGCCATCGACCATCATGAAGGGCGGGACGTCTTTGACGACTTTTGAACAGCCGCCGATGATCGAGTATTTGCCTACTTGGCAGAATTGGTGCACCCCGGCCAAGCCGCCGATGACTGCGTAATCTTCGACGGTGACATGGCCGGCGAGGGCGCCAACGTTCGACATGATGATGTGATTGCCTAGCGTCACGTTGTGGGCGATGTGGCAGTAGGCCAGGAGGTTGTTGTCAGACCCGATGGCGGTGGCTTCGCCATCACCCGTGGCGCTGTGGATGGTGACCGATTCACGGATCACATTGCGATCGCCGATGGTGGTGGAAGTCACGCCGCCATTCCATTTCAAATCCTGGGTTCTGAGGCCGACGCTACAAAAGGGATAGAATCGATTTTCACTGCCGATGGTGGTGTGGCCGTCGATAACGACATGGGAAAGGAGGCGGCAGCGGTCTCCGAGAACGACGTGTTCGCCGATAACGCAGAAGGGGCCGATTTCGCAGTCTTGGCCGATTTGAGCGTTTTGGTGGATGACTGCCGTGGGATGGATCATGATCGGCGTCGGCTTAGGCGTCCGTCAGCATGAACATGACTACCCCTTCGCTGACGATGTCGTTTCCGACTTTGCAGCGGCCCTTCGCCTTGCCGGTCTTACCGCGTTCTTTGATCAGTTCGATATCAATGATCAGGACGTCACCGGGCTGGACCGGTTTGCGCCATTTAACGTTTTCGGCGGATATGAGGTAGGCGATTTTTCCCCAGTTTTCGGCTTTGTTGAGAATGAGTAATCCGCCTGCTTGAGCCATCGCTTCTAGCTGAAGGACGCCGGGCATGATGGGGTGCCCGGGGAAGTGTCCTTGGAAGTAAGGCTCGTTAAGGGTGACGTTCTTAAGACAGGTAATGGCGGTTTCCGCTATCTTGATGACCTTGTCGATCATGAGAAAGGGGTAACGGTGCGGCAGGATCTTCATGATTTGGTCAATGTTGATCACTTCACCACCGGCCGGAATTTCGGGCGCGGAGGCTTGAGCGGCTTTTTTTAGGGTGCCGTTGCGGGGCGGCAAAAAGGTCTGAGTGCGAGCAAGACGCTTCTTCACCTGTCGATCCAATTCTCGGGCTAGCTCGCAATTGGCTCGATGGCTCGGGCGAACGGCCACCACGTGACCCTGAATGGGGCGGCCGACCAAAGAGAGATCGCCGATGATATCGAGGATCTTGTGGCGAACGAACTCTTCTTGATAGCGCAAGGGTTCGTTGGTCAGGACGACGTCGTCACGAATGATCACGGCATTCTCAAGACTGCCGCCTTTGATGAGGCCATTCTTGATAAGGAACTCGATTTCATCAAAGAAACAAAACGTTCGCGCACGGGAGAGTTCTCGTTCCCAGGATTCCGGGGTGATATCCGAACTGTAGAATTGTGTGAAGCGTCCTTTGTCATCCGAGCTGGTGCAGCTGACTTTGAATCTATCGCAAGGAAAAATGGAGAGAATCGATTCCTCTGAAGTGATGGAGATGGGCGCGGTCACGACCAGCGGATCTTTGTCTTCCGGTTGCAGGGTCGTTCCGGAAGTTTTGATCATGCGACAATATTCGTGGGCGCTGCCATCCGTGATCGGGGGTTCGTTGGCGTTTAACTCGACGATGACGTTGTCGATACCGAATCCGTGGAACGTTGCCAGGATATGTTCAACCGTGTGCAGCTTGATGTTCCCTTTGGAGAGAGTTGTCGATCGAGTGGTGTCGCTGACGTTATCGACCAAGGCGTCGATCTCGGGTTTTCCTTCGAGATCAATACGCCGGAATCGGATGCCGGAATTCGGCGGGGCCGGCAGGAAGGTCATTGACACTTTGTTGCCGCTGTGCAGGCCAACCCCGTCAAAAGTGGATGGCTCGCTGATAGTTTGCTGCTGTGGCACGGGCGAATTAAACAGATTGGACACGGTCAAGGCAAGCAGGCAGGTTGAGCGTTGCGGGGATTGGGAGTGCCGAGTTTCGAGTTCCTGGTGGCAAGTTGGACAAAAGGAAGGCGCCTCGGTTTGGGAGGCGATTTGGCGTGGAGCAGAGATGTGAAGTGGATGGGGCTATTCTTTATCCGTTGGCTCGTCGTTGTCTTTTTCTTCCATCTCTCTGTCGCGTTGTTCCATGGCGGCTTTACGGCTCAGTTTAGCGCGGCCCTTGTCGTCGATCTCGATGCACTTCACCCAAGTCTCATCGCCGATCTTGACAATGTCTTCGATCCGCTTCACTCGGAAGTTGGCCAATTCGCTGATGTGGCACAATCCATCTTGGCCGGGGAAGACTTCGACAATGCAGCCGAACTCTTTGACGGAGACTACCTTGCCACGGTAGACCTTCCCGATTTCGATCTCGGCGGTGATGGCTTCGATCTCAGCCTGAGCGATCTTGAGGGCCTCGCCGGAGACCGAGTAGATTTTGATCTCGCCATCGTCCTCAATATTGATTTCGCATCCAGACTCTTTGACGATCCGCTTGATGTTCTTGCCACCGGGACCGATGAGGGCACCGATCTTGTCGGGATTGATGGAGATGATGGTGATTTTGGGTGCGTAGGGGCTGAAGTCCGGGCGGGGTTCAGCCAGGGTTTTGGCCATTTCTTCCAAAATTTTGCCGCGGGCGGCTTTGGCTTGATCCAGGGCCTGAGTCATAATTTCGTGCGAGATGCCTTGGAGTTTGAGGTCTAATTGGAAGCCGGTAATCCCCTTTGCGGTACCCGCGATCTTACAATCCATGTCGCAGAAAGCATCTTCCCAGCCCATGATATCGGTCAGGAGTTGGAAGCGTCCGATCTTCCCCTGATCGTCGGGTTCGGTGCAGATGCCGATGCTAATTCCGGCAACGGGACTGGAAATGGGAATGCCGGCGTCCATCAGAGCAAGTGAGCCGCTACAGACAGTAGCCATGGACGAGGACCCATTCGATTCGGTGATTTCGGAAACTAGGCGAATGGCATAGGGAAAATCGTCAAGCGGGACCACGGGTTTCAGAGAGCGTTCGGCGAGGGCGCCGTGGCCGATCTCTCGGCGACCCGGACCCGATATCCGGCCGGTCTCACCAACGGAGAAGTTCGGAAAGTTATAGTGGAGGATGAACTGTTTCTCCTCCACACCGCCCGAATAGGAATCGAATCTTTGCGCGTCATCTTGAGTGCCTAAAGTGGCGAGCGCCAGGGCTTGAGTTTCGCCGCGGGTGAAAAGAGAGGAACCGTGCGCGCGGGGGAGTAATCCGGCCCGACTGGAGATGGGACGAAGCGCATCGAATTCACGACCGTCCAGTCGCTTCCCATCATCAAGGATTAGGGATCGTACGGCTGCTTTTTGAATTTGATGGAAGAGATCTTTAAGGATTGCTTCGGTGACCACCTCCTCGCCATGTTCCTTGATGAGAGCGTTTCCGACCTCCTCAGTGATGGCGTTCCAAGCAGCCTCTCGGTCCAGCTTCCCGGGCGTCAGCAGGGCGGGAATGACACGGTCACCGGCCAGTTCTTTGGCTTCCTCTATGATCCCCTCAGGCACTTGCGGGATTTCGACGACGCGTTTGGTTTTGCCCGCCTTTTCGGTCAGTTCTTTTTGGGCGGCAATCATCGGGCCGCAGCACTCTTGGCCGAACTTGAGGGCCGTGAGGAAATCGGCTTCGCTGATTTCTTTGGCGGATCCTTCATACATGACCATGTCGGACTCATTGCCGACGTAGATCAGATCGAGGTCGCTGTTTTCCCGTTGGGTGTGTGTGGGGTTGGCGATGAACTTGCCATCGACGCGACCTATTCGGATGGCCCCGAGGGGACCCGCCCAAGGAATGTCGCTGACGGACAGAGCGGCCGAGGCTCCGAGGATGCTGAGAATATCCGGGTCATTCTCACCGTCGGCGCTGAGGAGAATGGTTTGGACCTGGACTTCGTTGAGCCACCCCTTGGGGAACAGCGGTCGAATGGGGCGGTCGGTGAGGCGGCAGGTGAGGATTTCCTTCTCCGTCGGTCTGCCTTCACGTTTGAAGAAACCGCCGGGGAAACATCCCGCTGCTGCCGCCTTTTCGCGGTAGTCGACGGTGAGCGGGAAGAAGTCTTGGCCCGGTCGAGCGGTCGCGGCGGCGACAGCGGCCACGAGGATGATGGTTTCACCGAGTTGTACGGTGACGGAGCCATCGGCTTGTTTGGCAATTTCTCCGGTTGAGATTTGGATTGGGCTGGCGCCCGCTTCGATACTAATGGTTTCTGGCATAGCTTTGATGCCGAAAACACCGGAGCTCGGAGGAACTTCTTTCAGTCACGTTTCTGTTCATGACCACGGGACTGAAAGAAATTACTCAGCGCCTTCAGTGTTCGGCGTCTCAATTTTGGCGCGATTGTTGGTGAAGAGACGGTCAGATCGCACCTGACTGACCGATGGACACCCCAGGGTGTGTCGTGCTTCACTCTCCAAATGAATATCCCCTTAATCAAAAGTGGTTAAGGGGACGGAAAAGCATTGAAATGCGATTGTTTGACAACCGATCAGCGTCGGAGTTTGAGTCGTTTCGTTAGCGCGACGTAGCGGCTATTGTCTTTGCTATTGAGGTAGTCTAGCAGCCGGCGTCGCTTGCTCACCATCATTAAAAGGCCGCGGCGTGAGCTCACATCTTTTTGGTTCACCTTCAAATGTTCGGTCAGATTGTTGATGCGGCTGGTTAGCAGTGCCACCTGGATGTCTGCTGACCCCGTGTCACTACCGTGCAATCGAAACTGTTCAATCGTGTTCGACTTTGGTTCCATACAACTAACTTTATCGTGCCTCAGCAATTCGCAATAATTAATGGCCAAGGAGTGTATTTTTTTAAAAGTAGGTGTAAAGGAAATTTCCTTGATGAGTTTTCGGGGCGATTTTTCGCTCGATGGACGATGAAAATGATGTTTATTGGGACGGTCGGCAAGCGGGCGCTTACAAAGGCTCGGTTTCCCGTGGGGCGAGTTGGGATTGAGTATGATTTGCCGTTAGAGAATCGTAAATTAATTCGGAAAAATGACATTGCATGGAAAGCTTTTTAAGTGGGGTTTGGTGGCTATCATTGGCCTCTTGAGTCCGTGTGTCAGTGGTCTTGCAGAACCCGTGCCGGCGCTGCCGCCCGATCGATCTCTCAAAAAGGAGCTCGCGCGGGCCATTGATGGGGCCTGCGACTATCTACTCGCGCATCAAGCGGAGGACGGATCGTGGTCCGATGCGGATTATCCGGCCATTACTGCTTTGGCCTTGGCGGCGTTGCAAGGGGATCCGGAGGAACATCATGCCGAGAAGAAGGCAGAAGTGTTGAAAAAGGGATACAGGTATCTGGTTGGCTCGGTTCAACCTAATGGCGGGATCTATCGCATCGAATCCCTCACGAATTACAACACGGCGGTTTCTGTGCTCGCTTTTGTGGTAGCGAATGACCCGGCGTACCATGAGATTATTCAAGCGGGACGAAAGTACCTGATTCGCGGCCAGCAGGATTTTAGGGCGAAGGGGAAGAGGGACAATGTTTTGGACGGCGGCATTGGTTACGGTGATCGGTACCCCCATTCGGATATGTCCAATACGGTTTTGGCTCTCGAAGCGATTTACCATAGCCGGCATCTCGTACAGGACACGGCCAAAATGGCGGATGACAACCTGGATTGGGACGCCGTGATCCAATTTGTCCAGAACTGCCAGAACTTGCCTGAGACCAACCAGCAAGCTTGGGTTTCGGGGGATGATGCGAATCGAGGGGGCTTTGTCTACTTTCCGGGGGACAGCAAGGCGGGGGAGATGACCCTGCCAAGCGGCCGCACCGCGCTGCGATCTTATGGGAGTATCTCCTATGCTGGATTGTTAAGTTACATCTACGCTGAGATGGATTTTTCCGACAAGCGGGTTCAGGCCGTTCGAGAGTGGCTCGAGCGCAACTACACTTTGGACGAGAATCCATTCATGGGCGCCCAAGGACTTTACTACTATTTCTATACCATGTCGAAAGCCTTGAGCTTGGCGGGAATCGAGGAACTGAAGATGAAAGACGGAAAGTCCGTTCGGTGGGCAGCGGAGTTGGCCTTAAAAATGTTGGATCTCCAACGATCAGAGGGACAGTGGGTAAATGACAACGCCCGCTGGTGGGAAAAGGATGCTGTCTTGGTCACCGCTTACGGATTGCTGACGGTGCAGAATCTTTACCGAAGTCTCTAGACGCTGGGAGTGCAGCGGTGAAAGGCGAAATCCGGCTCTGACGTTTGGAGATGAGTTTCGTTGGGGAACCGCCCCACTTTGCGGGCCGGCGGCTCGGATGGACTCTCGATTCACCGCAGTGCGAGTGGCTCACGGTCAGTTTTTCGCTGCCCTGTTACTTCCCAAAAGGTAAAATTGGCTCCTAGGTATCCCTTTGGGCGACTGTGATAGATTTAACAGAATCCCTATGACAAGAACTATTCTGTAGGTCCTGTCTCAGTTTTGTAATATAAACGGACTTGTATCTCGTGCGTTTTCCGTTTCTTGGTGGCTCACAATTCCCCCCCTGCATCCAAGACAGCTTGTCTGTTGGAAGGGATTGTGCTCCGCCTGATGGGTGGGGTTAGCCCATGGGAAGGATTAGGGCGGCTGGAGTCTCAAATCTTTGAATGATTTTCTGACTTGGAGGTCTATAGTAAGGCAGAAGTGCATGTGACAGGGTATTGAACCAGTGAATTGAGTTTGGACCTGTTCCGCTGATGGAAGGTGGCAGGAAGATGTTTAGGAGAGACGGAGGTGTATTGTGAATCGAAACAAACGAACGGGGAGAGCACGGGTGCCAAGTCTGGGGGAATATCGTCCTCCGGTGGTGCGGTTGAAGAAAACATGCCGGAGGAGCAGCGCCGGAGTTTTTGACGGGCGACTCTCGAAGCCCAAGCAGGGAAAGAAAGAACTCCCGTCGATCACAATCGGGCGGCGTCCGGGCGAGGAATCAACCAAGTGCTCTCGTTCCGATGATGGATGGCTCTTCAGTCTGTATTTGCGGGAGATCGGCGAGGTGGCCTTGCTCACCTCGGAGGAAGAGGTAGCGCTGGCGGAACGGATCAAACAGGGCGATCAGGAGGCGCGCAATCAGATGATCAGGGCGAACCTCCGGTTGGTCGTTCGGATTGCGAGAAAGTATGAGGGCTATGGCTTGCCGCTTTTGGATTTGATTAACGAAGGGAATTTGGGGCTGATTCGGGCGGTGGACAAGTTTGATCCCGTTAAGGGGGCAAAGTTCTCGACCTACAGTTCTTGGTGGATCAAGCAAGCGATCCGGCGCAGCCTGAGCAACCAATCGAAGACCATTCGCCTTCCTATCCACATGGTGGATAAGCTCGCGCGCATGCGGCGGGCGGTGTTGAAGCTGCAGGATATTTTGGGTCGGGAGCCAACGGATATTGAGATCGCCGACGAGCTTGGGAAGACGGAACGTGAGGTGCTCTTCATGAAACGGGTGGGAGCGCAGACGTTGTCCCTGGATGAGCCCTTAAATTCGAATGATAATTTATGCTTGGAGGAAAAGGTCGCCGATGATCGGGTGAGCGATCCCTATGAGTCGTTGGTCCTGCAAGCGTCGTTGAAACTACTCAATCAGGCTTTGACTCAGCTGAGTGCTAGAGAATCCGAGATCTTGAAGTATCGATTTGGCCTTGATAGTGAACGGGAATGGACCTTGGAGGAAGTGGGGCTCAAGTTTGGGGTGACCCGGGAGCGCATTCGTCAGCTCCAGAATATGGCGTTGAAGCGGCTTCGCAAGATGATGGGGAAGAGCCAGGACTTCGGGCTGGCGTCGTTGGATCTTGGTTCGGCTTAGAATTTTGGACAAGGAGTCAGGAAAGGCCGGCTCATTACTAGATGGGCGGGTCTTTTGTTTGACTGACTGCTAAGCTGTGCCGTTTAGAGATCGTCTGAGGTGTGATGAAATGATGTCGCTGTTTGGGATAACTGTGACGGGTTGGCTTATTTCGATAATGAGATGGACGAATGTGGCCGGGACTTTAGCCCTAGATTCAGGGTCAAGTGGCTGAATTCTCTGCTATGGATTTCGCCTTTCGTTCTACTGGCCTCGAAAAATCGTTGATGACAGTGAAATGGCTCTTCTCTAGCTTCATAGTTTATGAAGCGTTGTCTTCTCGTTGTGGTATGGATGTGCCTGAATGTCGTGGTTCTTCGGGCGAGCGGACTCGACTCATGGACTCCTGTGAAGGTTCCAGGAGCGTGGCCACTGAGGGGTGAGGAGGGACAGGACTATGATGGTTTCGCCTGGTATCGATGTTATGTTAAGATTCCAGAATTGTGGCGCGGGAGCCGGTTGTTATTGGTGGCGAAGGAGGTGGATGATGTCGACGAAGCGTTTTTCAATGGGGAGAAGATCGGCGCGAATGGTGCGATGCCGCCGCTTTTTGGAAGACCGGCCAGCAGTATTCGACGTCCCTTTGTCATCGACCCGGATCTGATTCGCTTTGGGGAGTACAACCTGATTGCCTGGCGGGTCTATGACCAAAGTGGGCGGGGAGGGATTCTTTCAGGTCCCGTGCATTTGTCGCGACGCGATGATGCCATTGATCTTGCCGGTGAGTGGCTGGTGCGGCGGGGGGATCAACCTCGATGGGCAGACTGGTTGAGCGGTTCTGCTGCTAAGGAAGTTCGACTTTTTTTGTCAAAGACTGGCAACTGTCACGGGGGGCATTTGGGCGTCGTCGACGCTGACAAGGCGGGGCGGGAGCAAATAGTTGAGGAGGTCAGGAAACGGTTTGTGGGGAATCCGAATGTTCATTCGAATGTCGAGGGCAAAGGCGATCCCCAATTTCCTCAGGCGGCTAGGGAGATGCTTCGATTGAGCTCGGGGCTGGCGGTGGACACGGTCCTGCATGAACCCATCGTGCGGCAGCCGCTTTACACGGACTTTGATGAGCGCGGTCGTCTTTGGGTGGTGCAGTATATTCAATACCCGAATCCGGCCGGGTTGAAGGTGCTGACGTGGGACAACCATTTGCGAAAGGTGTTCGACCAGGTGCCGCCGCCGCCGCCGTATCGAAAACCGGAGCATCAGAGATTCGTGGGACGTGATCGCATCACCTATCATGAGGATACTGATGGGGATGGCGACTATGATCAGCATGGTATCTTCGTGGATGGGTTGAACCTGGCGACTTCCATTGCCTTTGCTGGCGATGGTCTGTGGGTGTTAAATCCTCCCTACCTCTTGTTCTATCCGGATCGCGATCAAGACGACAGGCCTGATGGTGATCCGGTAGTTCACTTATCAGGGTTCGGTCTGGAGGATACTCATTCGATTGCCAATAGCCTTAAGTGGGGACCCGATGGGTGGTTGTACGGCGCAGTTGGGAGTACGGTGACGGCTCGAATCAATGTCGAGCTCTCCGGCTCGGATGAACGATTTGCTTTTTTTGGGCAGAATATTTGGCGTTACCACCCGAAGACCTACCGCTTCGAATTGTTTGCTGAGGGCGGATGGAATACCTTTGGTGTGGATTTCGATGACAAAGGGCGCTTGTATTCCGGAACTAATGGGAATCTGCAGGCCGTGTACTTTGTTCAAGACGGTTATTACCAAAAGAACTTTGGCAAGCATGGGCCGCATACGAATCCCTATGCTTTTGGTCATTTTCATGGATTACCGGTTGAAGGGGAGAAGGTGCGTTTGGTACATCAGTGGGTGTTCTACAGCAGTGGTGCGATTCCCTCTCTTCAGGGTCATTTTGTCGGGGGCAACTCACTGGCCAACAAGATGCACGCTCTGAGGATCGAAACTGCCGGGAGCACCTTCCGTATGATCGAGGCACCCAATCCGATTCAGACCGACGATAAATGGTTTCGACCAGTGCACACATCGGTGGGGCCGGATGGAGCTCTTTATATCTCGGATTGGTATGACGCGCGAATCACGCACGTCGACCCACGGGACAACTGGGACCGGGATCATGGGCGAATCTATCGACTGCGGGCTAAACGGGGCAAGTTCTTCAAGCTCGAGAATTTAGGGAAAGTGTCCTCGCGGGCTTTGGTTGCCTTGTTTGCAAACCCGAATCAGTGGTTGCGGCGTACGGCCCATCGCCTTTTGCGGGAACGCCGGGATACCTCGGTCCTGGGGATCCTGCAGTCCGGGCTGAACGGTGATGATGCACAAATCGCCCTGGAGTCTCTCTGGGCGATTCATGAGTTGGGCGGGTTTAATGAATCGGTTGCTCTGCAGGGGTTGAGTCATGATGATCCTTACGTTCGGCTGTGGTCCATGCGTTTTGTGGGTGATCCGCAGCAGTCTCTTTCACCGGCCGTTTTTGAGCGAGTGCTGCAGATCGGGCAGAGTGATCCACACTTGGAAGTGGTTTCACAGACGGCCTCTACGGCACAACGGTTGCCGGCGCCTCAAGGTTTGCCTTTGGTCAGAGTGTTGGCAGGGCGGCGGGATGTGGGTGATGACGATTATATCCCTCAGCAGATTTGGTGGGCATTGGAGGCGCAGAGTCAGCGGGATCCTGGGCAGGCCATCGGGCTCTTTGATGATCCTTTGATTTGGACAGAGCCAGTGTTCATGTCGACATTGGGAGAACGCATTGGGCGGCGATTCATGGCGGAACGCAGCGAAGAGAATCTGGAAATTTGCGCAGGGTTATTGCGGGAAGCACCGAGTGCTTCGGTAGCTAAGTTGTTGGTTCGCGGGATGGAGAAGGCTCTCGAAGGCCGTGAGATTGATCAGCTTCCAGCGTCTCTGGAAACAGCGGTCGCGCGCCTCTGGGCGCGTTTTCCGCTCGACGCTGATTTGGTGAAATTTGCGCTTCGGCTCGGAATTCGGGAGGGAAAGCGTGCGGCGCGTGAATTTGTGAACGACGAGCGACAACTGCTGTCGGAGCGAGAGGATCTCATCCGGAGCTTGTCACAGTTGCGGGATGCCGAATCCTTGCCGCTGTTGGTTCGGATTTTCCAGGGCGACGAAAATCCTGAGTCTCTCCGATTGGTTTCGTTGAATGGTTTGCGGCGGTATTCGGATGAGGGGATTCCGCCCGTCTTGCTGTCCGCGAGTCAATCGCTTCAGGGTGATCTGCGGAAGACGGCTTTGTCCGTAATGGCGGGGCGTCCCTCATGGGCGGTCCAACTGTTGCAGGCGGTTGATCGCGGCAAGTTGCCCCGCGAGGCGGTCGCCTATGAGAATCTATTGCTGATGCAGCGGAGCAAGGATCTGCTGACCCAACAATTGATTCGCAAGCATTGGGGTGCATTACGGCAACCAGAGGAGGCGAAAGTCAAGCGGATGGAGGCAGTGCGCCAAGCTCTGGCTACCGGCCGCGGGGACCCTCTGACCGGTAAGCAGCTATTTGAGGCGGCTTGTGGCGTCTGTCATCGGCTTTTTGATTCGGGCAAGGTGATCGGCCCCGAATTGACCGGATACGAACGTGACAATCTCGAGTTTATGTTAACGGCAATTGTCGATCCGAGTTTGGCGGTGCGGGAAGAGTTCGAAATGGTGACGGTGACGTTGAGGCGCCGGGCCAATGAGCGTGAGGCAACAGTGTTGGTAGGCTTTGTCACGGAGCGGGATGAGAATAGTTTGACGCTCACGGATATGGTCGGTAACGAGAGTGTGATCGGGTTTCAAGATATTGCTGGACAGGAGCGGTCGAGGCTCTCCGCCATGCCCGAGGGGTTGCTGGATGCGATGACCGACCAGCAGATCCGAGATCTCTTTGCGTTCCTTCAGCAGCAGTCCTGTCTGGGACGCTGATTTGGCTTTGAATCTTGATTGATACGTTACGAAAATGACACGCATCACAGATCGGTTCTAAAGTGCACCTCGCTCATCTTCGATTGCGAGACTTCCGCAATTATCGATTTCTCGACATCGATTTCGAACCTGGTTTTCAACTGATTCTGGGGGATAACGCTCAGGGCAAGACCAATATTTTGGAGTCGATTTACCTGTTGGCAACCTTGCGGTCTTTCCGAGGTGTTGGCGGGGCGCAGATGATCCGCTATGGCGAAAGAGGGTATTTTGTGGGGAGTCATGTCATTGGCGACAGCACCCGCGATTTGGCACTCTATTGGTCGGTAGCGGAACGACAGATCACCATAGATGGCGAGCCAATCAAGGCTTTGTCCGATTTTTTGGGCGCCTTGCGGGCGGTGGTCTTTTGCACAGAGGATCTGCAGTTAGTCAAAGGGACAGCGCGCATTCGCCGGCGTTTCGTCGATCTTCTTTTGTCTCAAACTGAATCGGCTTACCTTCCTTTGCTTGAGCGCTACACGCGGACGCTCCGCTCGAGGAACGCGCTCTTAAAGCGGGCTGAGTCGGATCCGGGAGTGATTGAAAGTTTTTCGCAGGAACTCGTTCGTACCGGGAATGATATCATCAGGCGACGCGAGCGTCTACTGCCAAAGATTTCAGCCCTGGCGCGATTGGCTTATCGCAGGATAGCAAACGATGCGGAGGAATTTCGTTTTGTTTATCAACCGCATGTCAAACAGGACTTCGCGATGGAACTGGCGCGTTCCCAACCCAGGGAACTCCGCTATCGAGCAACCGTTGTCGGGCCACACCGGGATGATATCGCCATGATGCTGGATGATCGCAATGCGGTTCAATTCGGCAGTGAAGGGCAGAAACGATCGATCGCTGTGTCGTTAAAAATGGCGCAGGCAGAATTCCTGACGGGGATTATCGGCGTCCCGCCGGTGCTGCTCATTGACGATATCATGGGGGAACTTGATATGAAGCGCCGCACGGGACTTTTACCTCTCTTGGAAAGATTGCATCAGACGCGCGGTCAAGTGTTCATGACCTGCACGGACGAGAACTGGCCGCGGGAGCTTGGGAGGCGATTGCACCGGTGGCAGGTGACGGATGGAACGGTCCGCGGGGTGAACATGTAGAAGCGGGACACTTTTGTTCGCGTTTCCGTCTTCGTGTGGGCAAGGTCGAGGACAAGAGTGCCCGCGCTCCATGATGTATCTTTTGCCTTGCGAAGCGCCGGGATTGCCTCTATTCATCCGGTCTTGGTGGCCCACGTGGCGGAATTGGCAGACGCGCTAGATTCAGGTTCTAGTCCTCGCAAGAGGGTTCAGGTTCGACTCCTGTCGTGGGCACCATGATTCTTCTTTGTTCTTACTTCGGGTTTTTCGCCTTGAGGCGCTTGGAGGTTCGGGTATCCATTTCAGCGGAAACATTAACTTTCAGACAGAGATGGTGGAGATGCTCGCCTCGCCCAGCGGGTTGTTTGCGGAGTGGATGATCTTCGTTAAGGGGCTCGGCGAGACGGAGGTTGGCATTGCCAAAATCGAGATGAGCGAAGCGGACACCGACTTCTTCAATGACTTCACTGCGTTTGTAGTCGAGGCTATGGTGTCGCGGTAGGATTTAAGGGCATCTTCCGTGTTGCGAACGAGGATGGCGATGCGATTGAGGTGCTTTGGCATAGCCCTAAGCAACATGTTGAGGAAAGAGCGGAAATCATTGAGCTAGGGTGTCTGAATAGGAGTGAACAGAAGTCCACAGGGCAATTGGGTCAGCTGGGGTCTTCACGGGCGGGTTTGGATTGCTGAGGACCTATAGGTCGGTCAAGGTCACGGCATGGTTTTCTTGCCACCGACGTTCACTTTCCCGCTCGTTTCGAGCGTGAACTGGTCAACAGATGGTTTTTGGAGATTCGGCGTGCAAGGGGCTCCGTCAGCCCTCGGACACCGAGCGGGAAGACTGCCTGATTGGTTGCTGCCTGCCATTTAGTCGATGTCGTGCCGGATGGCGTCTGACATTGGCCGGTATCCGCGCGATGCCGCTAGCGCAAGGGCAGGCTTCGAAGAATGACAGCCGGACCTTGTGGACGGTGACGCGGACTCGGGCGCGATCTTCAACAATCTCAGGTGGATGCTCGCGCAACCGCGCCGTGGCGTTGGAGGTGCCATTGAGACCGAGACTGCCCTCGGCCACGTCTTAGGACGCAGGCAAACGAGGAGAAGGACAACTCGATGGGTTGGCGTGCGGCGTTTCGGTGCGGGTATGGTCGGGAACAGCCCGGTTGCTGCTCCTTGATACGTTTTTCCATGTCACCCCGCACGCGGCAGGGTTCCTCGTGCAGTCGTCTTGCCTCGGCGCGGTGGTAGGTTGGCGGCCACAAGGCGGGGGTTGGCCTTGTCCGGCGGATACTCGGTCCTGGCAGACCTCCCGCCGCTCCCGGGCCCGTGTCGAGCGGGTTCGCCGGTGTGCTCATGCTCGGCGCAGGGCCTGCGCTATCTCGCTGCCCGAACGCGCGGTGTAAGTAATTGTTGCGGGTCAATCACGAGAGGGAGCCAACCCGGTTCGCCTCGCACCAACGCATGAGCAAGCCGTGGCAAAACCCCGAGCCGCCCTGAATGACCTACGTTGGAGTTCCTCGCTCCTGCCGGCCGCCGCGTCCTGGTTCGACAGCCGCCGCTGGGTGTACGACACGTGTCCGCTGCGGAAGATGGGCAACGGCGGATGGCGGCGGCACCCGTAATCACCGTGGTAAAACCGGCCTTCCCGACGGCTATGCAGCGGGTCATCGGTGGCATCCCAAGCCAGCCGAATCTCCTCTCAAAGCAGCCGTTCGCCATCAAGTCGCCGCCGCTTTTGCGGTCGGTTTGGCCAACCACGCCCGGGGAGCGGGTGCTTGTCCTTGAGACCCTGGCCAGCACTCGGCCAAGCCGTTGTCAATCCCGCTCCGACGGAATGGTCTTCACCGAAATCGGCCGTGCCGTAAAAACCCGCCCACAAACTCTACGAGCGGGTGTCAACGCATGAATCGCCATGTCGCTATCCATGAATGCCTTGCCTCTGTGGCACAGAGCCAACGGCTCGTCAACCGGACACGGCTGGCACCTCACCTGAGGCGCACGATGAAGTAAGTGTTGGCAAATTGGCCGGCAACCAACTATCACTCTGCGGCGACTGCTTCCCGCAAAACAGCCGCTTTCCTCCTTGTGAGCGTCGAGTCTTTTCTTCTCAGGCCATCCATTGACGCCAAACAAACCAATTTCCGCTTTTCCCTGTCGACGACCTTGTTTGGCCAGACAGCGGCTGTTTCGGGAGTGAATTCTACGCCCCTCCAAATATCGGACGGCATGAAATTTACCCGAGACTACGCCGCCGAATCGGTCTATTCACCGGCCCGCGCAAGCATCCTGCCTGGGCGACATCCCGTTTTCGGACGGACAGCATCGCCTTTGCCGCAATGACGGCGGCGCGCGCCTAACAACCCTCAATGAGCACGACCGCACGGACAATACCGTGACCGTGTTCTTCAACGACAACGGAGACCTGTGCCCCCTGTCCAACCGCTAGTCCCCGACCTCAAATCATCCGCTGCGCTCCGATAAAGGATGCTTGTATGAAGGAGGTGTCCGCAAACCCGCCATTATCCTGCGCACCCGGTGTCCCCAAAGCCGGCAGCGTTTGTGACACCCCCATCGGCAGCGACTTCTCCAAAGCAAATCGATCACCAGCCACACTTTTTATTAGCACTACTCACTACCACACAGCTCCAACTGGAAACCCAGTGCCTCAATCCTCGACGGCGATGCGGAAACTCACCCACTTCTACCACTACGACAAAGGCGAGCTCTACAACCATCAACACGACCAAAGCAGCCTCTGGCTCTCCGAAAGTGTTCCAGCACTTACCGGCGGTCATGGGCGACATCTGTTTGTTCAAATCCCTTTTCTGCAGACCGGATTTCAGATTGCCGGACGCCCCAGCATCGGCACCCGGACCGGATAATCAAAACCTGCCCGCGTTCATGGCCATGATTTCGGGCTGAAGCGGGCAGCCGCTCTACGATCGGCTTTGGTGCGCGGGTTTTCTACCCTCCCGGCATCAAGGCGTCCGCTTCCGGTCAGAAAAGGACCCGGTAATCTATCTCAACAACCCGACCGGCATTTCCCAAGAGCGACGGCGGAAGCCCTCCAACGAGTTAGAGAAGCTCAATCGCCTACGGCTGGGTGCGGCGGGGGATCCCGAAATCGAAATCCGAATCTCGCAATACGAATTGGTCTATCGGATGCAAATGGGCGCCCCGGAACTGACCAACGTTTCATCCGAACCAAACAGCACCTTTGAACTCTGCGGGGAGAACACACGCAAACCCGGCACCTACAGCACTCCTCGCACGCCGCCTCAGCAGACGCGGGAGTCACTTCGTCCAACTCTTCCCTCGTGGCTGGGACACCCACGGCAATTTGCCCAGTCAACTCCGTGCTCGTGCCAAAGACACCGACCAAGCAACGACCGAGCTCATCAAAGATCTCAAACAGCGAGGGACAGCTGGATGAAACGCTCATCATCTGGAGGGTGGACTCGGACGGACTGCCTGCTGCCAAGGGTATCTCAGCCCAAAAAGCTACGGCTGCGACCATCATCCTCGGTGCTTCTCAGTCTGGGTGGCCGGTGGCGGCATTAAACCGGGCATGAGCTATGGAAAAACTGATGACTGTAGCTATAACATCGTCAAAGATCCCGTCAGCGTTCACGACTTGCACGCGACCTTTCAACATCTCCTCGGAATTGATCACACTGCCCTAACATTTAAGTTCCAAGCCCGCGATTTTACCGCCTCACCGACGTTCATGGGCAAGTCCTCAAAGATCTTCTGGCCTGGCCAACCAAAACCCAACAGCATCGAAACAAGAAGTAACAGCGATAATCACGTCGCTCACTATCGGGCTAACACCTCGGGTATCGATCATTGTCTCCATGATGACGTCGACTGCGGGATCGAGATCGGATCGCAATACCAACGAGACCAAACCCTACTACGTTTCGGCATCATGCCCGAATGAAAACATATCCCTAGGATCGGGAACCAAGGGATTTGAGTCCAAAGCATGCTCCCACAAGAAATTTCGGTCATCCGCTCTCGAATCCTCCTCAGTATGCTCCATCTTGTGCCCGGAGCATCGTCTCGAACTTCCATTCAACAAAGGATGTCGCTTTAGCCTTGAGATTCAGATTGGCACGAACAAATACGAAGCCGTGGGAACTGAAATTAAAAGGCCCTGCAAAAGCATACCCCACGGCAAAAGCGGTTTGATTCCGAAACTGATCCACTTCACCCAATACATGACGCCAATGCCCGGGCGATTCTAACCAAGCGTCGAAGACAATCTGAGCCACGGACCTGAGGGCCGATCAATTTTGGTGCCGGACACCAATCGACTCGATCGAGTTGGGCGAGACACCGTCCCGAATTTCAAATCGTAGCCTGCCTGATGAACGGCAAAGTTCGATCCATAGCCATCTGGACCCCCAAACTAGCCTGCTTCGCCTCCTCAACCAACCACTCATCAACTTTAAAACCGTTCGTCGCCATAACCCCACCTAGTGACTCAACCCAACCAATACTCGTCCCCGTGAGCATTCACTCAGCTCAAAACTCATAACAGAAAAACGTGAAACAAAAGGTCCGATTCCTATCCTACGCCACCTACCTCCTCCGCTGCATGTCCGCAACGTCGGCTCTTCGCCTAGAGACCAATGGCGAGAACATCCTTGATCCCCTTCACGGTTGAAACAAGGGGCAACAGAAGACCGATAACCCTCAATTCCAGACTTGAGCTGCTCGGGCAATGTCTGGAACGAACGAGTGCCGCATCCTCACGCTCGCTGGCTTTGCCGGCAAACCGCCTCAATCGCTCCAGACACTTCCTGCGATTGGTCAAAGACGATGCCATCGACTACATTAACCAAAACGACCTGCAAGCACCCGACGATCAGCAGCCATAGTCTCGGCGGCTTTCTCGCCCTGTAGATCGCACCTGAGATCCCCTGATCAAATCCAATCGCTCGCCATCGTCGACGCTTCCCGTTTCTTCCGGCAATCTATAGCAACAAAAACGTTACGGAGGAGAGTGCCAAGGCCATGAGCCCACAAATGCGGCAAGGAATAGAGCTCATCAAAGTGAGTCGCAGCGTCGGCTACCCATGACCTTGCCAAACGAGGATCAGTGCAAAAAGCGGCATTGCCAAAGCGATGAAGTGGGGTACGGACTCCGACCCAAGTCGATCGCCCAAGCCATGTCCGAACTTTTCATGACCGGCCGCAGGGAAGAAATCGGAAAGGTCCAAGTGTCCGAGCCTGGTGATGAGTGCCTGGACTGCCCATCGAAATTTTGGCGCAACCTGCGAAAACAGCCTTCGGCGTTATCAAAAACAATTTGCCACGTGGGATGACCGCAAGGGAAGTTTCGAGCAGCTTGATGTCTTTCTGAAATAGAAGGGTTGCCGATTCGCCTCGACCAAACAGCACGATGAGAAGATTCCAAGCAATGCCGCTGGTTTTAGTGGAGCTGTCAGATCGGCGGCTGGTTCCTCTACGGTGGCATCAACGTGCTCTTCGTGCCGTCGCATCCATCGGAGAAAGTCAATCGATAAAGAGCGGTCGCTGGAGCCGTGTTCCTCAACGCGTTGATCCTGATGTTCGGTTCACACGGCTACCGGCAACGAATCCGCCGATGCAGTGGAGCGAGACTCCGTCGAACCGCTATCGCTAATGGTCACTGACGCCATCGAACGCCTTCAGTCCCCCGATCAGTAGTTTTGGCGGATTCCCTCCGTAGTTTTAGTAAAAAGGGCAGCAGTTCGAAAGATTCCCGTCCCGACCTTTTTTGAAATCAAGCCATCTCTACACGCCCACAGCCTGGAATCAACACCAACTAGGAATAGACGATCGTTGGCCTACCTCCTATGGTCCGAACCACAAACCAAACCCACTCATGAACTACTCAGAGATCGGACTTCCGGAAGATACGCCGCCCGTCAACGTCGCAACATCCGTCGCCTTCACCGAAGGCCCCGCAGTCGATGCAGACGGCAACGTCTTCTTCTCGGACATCATCAACAATCGCATTCTCGTAATGCGGCCAGGCGGCACTCACAAAGTTTTTCGCTCCCCCTCGTTGCGCACCAACGGACAAACCTTTGATCAACAAGGCAGACTCTATCATTGCGAGGGGGCAGAATTCGGTACCGGCGGCGGGCGGCGAGTCACTCGCACTGACCTTAAGACCGGCAATTATGAAGTGCTGACTCAGAACTACCAAGGCACCCTCTACAATTCGCCCAACGACATTTGCATCGACGGCAAAGGGCGAGCGTATTTTACCGATCCTTGTTATTGGGGGCCTTCGAGAGAAAAGATGGAAATGGATATCGAAGGGGTCTATCGAATTGATCCCGACGGGGCTGTCACTCGCATTCTGGAGCAACCCACCATCGAGCGACCCAACGGAATCGCCGTGACACAAGACAGCGCCAAACTTTATATCGTCGACTCCTGCTCCGTCCCCGGTGGCAACCGAAAGATTTGGCAGTTCGACCTAGACGCCGATGGGAATCCCTCCAATCAAACCCTCGTCTGGGATTTCGCCCCCGGCCGCGGCGCGGACGGCATGCGCTTGGACGCCAACGGCACCCTCTACCTCGCCGCTGGGATCAACACACCACGCGGTCCTCACGAAACCGACGGCGTACCAGCAGGCGTTTATCTCATCACACCAAACGGAGTGATGAAAAGCCGTATTCCGATTCCTGAAGACGTGATCACTAACCTCGCATTCGGCGGCCACGACGGCAAAAATCTCTACATCACCGCAGGCAAAAACCTCTACCAAACCCGAGTCAACGTCCCTGGCCAAATCGCCTATCCCAAATGGAGCTCTGAATGAGAAGTTTGAAGAGGAGAGAGCGGAGAATAAAAAACTACTTGATTCCGAACTCCGCTCTTTTCTCTTCAAATCGCATCAAACGATAATCGACTGAACGGAACCGATGTTTTGCAGCGTCGTCGTAACCGGTTCTCCATGTTCGACGCGAATCAGTTCTACCGGCGATCCCGGAATAACGTCCTTTTCTAACTCTGCCTTGCTCGGCTGGTAGTCGGGGTTGACGATCTCCCACCACGGGGCGACCCGCCTCCGATACAAAATCGGGGTCTTTCTTCCTTCGGTGCATCACGATTCGCCCTCGCAATTAGAATAAATCCCTGTTCACCCCTTCTCCCGATTGCACGGCCGACAAAGCATCTGCAAATTATCGTCGGTGGTGGTTCCTCCCTCCCGCCAAGGTTTGATGTGATCGCCCTCCATATCTCC
Source organism: Limisphaerales bacterium (assembly GCA_024761205.1). Taxonomy (GTDB): domain Bacteria; phylum Verrucomicrobiota; class Verrucomicrobiia; order Limisphaerales; family AAA164-E04; genus UBA2970. The sequence goes on along the minus strand of JAMASS010000016.1, from coordinate 31,633 downwards.
GATGGGGAACTGCCCGCCACATTTTTTACACTTTCGCCCTGCTCCTCGAACTTCCGCGGTCTCCTGCGCGTGAGTCATTTCGAGGATTTACGCCTATTGCATTTCTTACACAGAACCTGGCAATTATCCTCGACCGTTTTCCCGCCTTTCGACCACGGGTCGATATGATCGGCCTCCATATCTTTGATGTCGAATTTTCTGTCGCATTCTTTACATTTGCCTGATTGATATTCATAAACTTTTTGTTTTATGGAATCAGAAAATTTACGAAGGTTAAGATATTTTTCATCTCGGGTAAGGATATAGGGATAAATACCTGATTTACTAATCACATCATCATCTGCAATCAATTTTGACGTCTCCGCCTCAATTTTACTTGGACTAAGTTTCTTTTTCCCATAGGCATTATATAGACTACCCCAATCCACACCTTTCATAAACCCCCGTTTAACCTTGAATTTGGCCTCAACCCAGTCTATAACTTCTTCGTAATACTCCCAAAGATCGATTGCGCTTTTTTCGTGCTGGTGTATCGCCATGTAATCTTCTATGTCATCATGACTGATCCACTTAATAGCGGTTTCCAAGTAATCTTGACGGATCGGGGAGCCTTTAAGGTAATCGCGCCCTCTCCCATATGCGGGGCCTCCGCTTTTACTGAAATATCGTTTGGCATCGGACACCCAACTGCCCGCGTAGACGGCGTTTCGCAACTCCTGGTCCGTCAACTGTTCACCGGCGATGTTGACAATCCTGAACCATGCCAGCTTTTCGTCGTCAGTGCCCTCACACAGATACACAGTCAACTCGTAATATAGTATCTGCTGTTTTCTCTCTTTTGACAGATTGTGAAAGTACATCTCATTGAAGGAAAAATCGCCCTCGACATATTGGGCAATGGATATCGTCCTTTGCTGTCCGTCTATAACCTCATAAGTTCCGTCGCCCCGAACAGCCCAATACATTATGTTCAAGGGATAGTGCTTGGTAACGGTGTCGATCACGGCATCGCGTTGCTTGTCCTTGTACACAAACTCGCGTTGATAAGGCGGGCGGATGTCGAGTTTGCCGTCATAGCCGACAACGCCGCCTTCGCCGTCGTCACTGTAGCCGTTCACTAGGTCGCAAACAGTGATTTCCTTCCGTTCGATTTTCATGGCGATACCCTGCGAACAAGAAGCCGGGCATATGTAGACTTCAATTCGCCTCCGACCCTTATTGCTGCCCTTCGGTTCAGATCGCCCGGATTTGGCACGTCTGCAACGGTGTATTCCTTTGTTTTCAGGCCGGAATTGTTGTCCCTGTCAGTTATCCCCAAAATCTCAAACTGGTCGGGGCTGTATTTGTCGAGGAAGGTGATCGGTACGCCCATCGCGCCAAGATAGTCCGCCGGGATGTCTTTCGTCTTGCTGACTTCTATTGCGTCGTAATTGTCGTAGGTCGGGTAATCCTTCGACGTGTATTTCCGATAGAGGATCAAGTCCTCGTGGCGCTTTGCATGGTCGAGATTGGTGAACCATCGAACGCCCTTGACTCGGATGAACTTGTTGCCGTCCTCATCAATCCGGTGCGTCGCGGCGGTCAACGGGTAGTGGTCTGGAACCCCGAACTCCCGGTCACCACTCGTAATGCTGGGACCGAGCCATATCCGGTTGTCCCGGACAAGAGGGAATACCTCTTTGTAGGATAGCGCGTTCACGTTCCCGATAATCAGAAATTCTTTGTCATGCTCAATAAGCTGGTCAACGTATTCCCGGAACAAGGAAAACGGCGGATTGGTCACTACAATATCCGATTGCTTCAACAGGTCTATGGCCTCTTTACTTCTGAAATCTCCATCACCCTCCATATTGAACACGTTTATATCGTGTTCGACGGGCGCGCCGCCGCCCTTTCGCCTGGAGTAGATCAGGCCCACGGACTTCTCGGCCTCGTGTTGGCTGAACAAATCGTAGTTTTGATTTTGGTAGCACGTCGTTATCAGTTTCCTCAACCCTAGAAAATCGAAGTTTAGGAAAAAGTATTTGAAGAAATTGCTAATCTTTGGGTCGTCGCAGTTGCAGTAAACAGTCTTGCCTTGAAAATGACTCTTGTAGTGGCGCAGCTCGTTTTCTATGTCGGAGAGTTGCGTGTAGAACTCGTCCTGCTTATTTCGCTTGGCCGCATGAAGGTTGCGATTCACCGCCGTCTTGCTAGGCATACGCCATTCCCCCTCGCTCCGTTCGCTAATCCGCTTTCAGCAATTGATTCCCGATACTTGAAACACTTGCGCTCCATGCCGCCGACAACCGCAGTCTTGCCAACCGCGCCGCAACCCGTTCCCTCCAGTTGCCGCACGTTCGCTCGCGTCCCGGGAATGAGCGGTAGACGCTGGTCCGGTGGCCGCTGATGATGTCCGTCATGGTTTAGCCATTATCTCTGTCCCTCTGGCATTTTGCTACATAATTCCCATTCTATTCTACTGAACGAGAACGATTCCGCAATCTCGTGGGCTCTGCAGGATCCCCAGGATACCGGTATGCCTTGAACACATGCTCTCGGCCGGCGTTCGAATTGGGAACGAGTTTCGATTCAATCTGGTTGGTCAGAAGATTAAAGCTATAGGCCACGACGGTTTCGTCGACCTCGCGGTGGTCCCGCAGGGGACAGCCGGGCGTGGAAGCACCCTATACGTCGATTTTCACACCACGAAGCCAATCTACCCGGTGATGAAGTGCCATTTGAACGCGATGGTCGCCGACACCAGCAAATGGGAGCAAAGTGCGGGGTTCTTGCTCGACAGCCATCCCGGCGTCACGAAGTGGGTGAAGAACGATCATCTCGGTTTCGTCATTCCTTGGCGCTACCGAGGGCTGCCGGCGAAGTACATCCCCGATTTCATCGTCGTCACTGACATGGGCAAGAACGTGATTGTCGAGATCAAGGGCCAAATGACCGATAGATCCGATGCCAAAGCAAAAGCGGCGGAGCGTTGAGTCCAGGCGGTCAACGCCTTGGGGACTGTTGGTGTTTGGCGATATTTGCTTGTCACCGACCCTGAACGCCTGAGCATCGAACTCAACGCATTCACAAATATGAAATGGCAGGAGAATGGACTTCAGTCTGCGTAATTTCGATGCCAATGCCTGGCAACAACGAATCAGGCAGGACGGGATCGGCACAAGGCTCTGACGGTCAGCTGCCAGTTACCGAGGCGATGGCGTCCGCCCTCGTGCCGTGGCGGACCGACCACTTCAAAGCGCAGCGATACCCGCCGCGAGCACCAAGACACGCCGGATGCGCTGCAGGAGTAACGGTTCAGTGAGGATGAAGCCGGCTCTTCGAAGGTCTTGCCAAGCCCCACGTCGTCGGTGATCAGCAGGTTGACGCGCGGCATGCGCAGGGGCCTTCAGCAACAGCACGAGCTGATAGTCCTCGGCGCGAGTGCCGCCGTGGAACGGACTAGCTATCGGCGTTCTCGGTAAGCAGCCCATCGCCGTCGAATGGCTCGACGGTGGCAATCACGCCGCACCGGTTGTGCACCGTAGCGAGCATGCCGGTGTGGGGGATAGCGTTGGCCGTGGTGAACGCGGTCAAGGGAAGTTCTCCGATGAGCAACGGACCATGGTCAAAGTTCTTTCCCTTGGCAAACCAGCTTGGTGTCTGTCACACATTTCTGTGCGGTGACACTGCGCTGAGCCGCCTAGCCGAAATGATCTGGCGCGCTTGTCTTTGTGGCAGCGGTGTGGAGCGGGTACGCCATTGGTGTCGGATAAAAGAGCGGCATGAGCAGGTGCTGCTGTTCGGATGGGATGCCGGTCTTTGTTGTTGCCGCCATGCGAATGGGATTTGCCTCGCGACGCTTATACTGCAGGAACCCGCCGAGCGGTGCCGCTCTACAGCATTGGACGGATAGGTGTGCCCTGAGTCACCAATCAGGCACCAGCGTATTGCCGAAGCAGTCCGCCTCTGCCCGATGCGTTGAGGGCGTTGGCGTATGCTCGGCAGCGCCATCGGCCGGGTCGACTTTTCGGCGAGTGGAGATTTTCTAGCTACAAGGCTCCCAGCACAAGCGGATCAAGTAAGCTGGTTTGGCTGTAGCGAAACATGCCCTAGGCCGCCGGATGAGCGAACTACTCTCTGTCGCCGTTTTCTACTGGATCGAAGACGCCACTTCACTCCAAAAACCTCGTCGATCGCACGGATGCTGCCGCCTCTTGGTTACTTCAAGGGCCGGATTCGCCCCACCCTCTTTTTTGAGCTGACTCACGTAGGCTACGACCCTACGCCACCGACGGGCCTTGTTTGTAGACCTCAAAATTTGACGGGCCCACCAAATACAATCTGATGAATCACCGCCAACAACTGAAATTACACGCTCTGAGCGCTGGACTGGAACTGCCGCAATTCCAGTGCTGATGGGCAAATTAAAGATCGCCGCCGCGATACTGATGAATAGTAGCATCCGTATCACTCGCCTAAGCCAGAACTAGGCTTTCCGCTCAGCACGGCCTCTTTGATCAGTTGTGCAACCAACGGAACCGGATTCTCAATGTCAATTCGATTTCCATTACAATCGTTGATCCATACGCCCTAAAGGCACAACTGCTACATACCGATTGCAATCGGAGAATTTGAAAAATTCATCGGTTCGTCGATATCCTCTTCGGCGAAGCCGCTTGATACGCTGAGACGGCGCTCGCTACCTCATCCTGCGCTATCGAGCAACAATGGAACGACCTGATGTCATCAAGTTAGACCTAGTTGGCGTTCACGCTTGAGCGTGTTTGGCGAGAGTCACGCTAAGGTGTGGACGCGCCAACACCATCTTGCAGCGATGATCCGCCTCAAGTTTAGGGCTTTACTCAATGACAATGCGGATCTATCTTGGATCAGTCCGGCAAGGCAAACGCAACCAAGCTACCCCCATGCGAACGGCCCGACTTCCCTCCTCCGGCGGAAATCACCACATACTGTCGCCCCTTCAACATATACGTGCTGGGCGTCGCGTTCCCACTGAACGGGAGTTTGGTTTGCCACAGAATCTCTCCAGTATCTTTGTCAAAGGCACGAAAGGTCTCGTCGGCGGAGGCGCCGATAAATATTAAACCGCCCGCGGTGACGACAGGCCCGCCATAATTTTCCGTGCCCGTCGGTGGTATCCCGCGTGCGGTTAGTTCGGGATACTCTCCAAGGACAACCCTCCATTTGATCTCGCCCGTATTCAGATCCACGGCGTTCAGGGTTCCCCACGGCGGCTTGATCGCCGGGTAGCTTTCGGCGTCAAGCCAACGCCGAAAGCCTCCAAAGGCATAAGTCGGAGGTTTGTAATTGGCCGCACCGGAATCACCATTGTTGTTCCGGGAGTCCGCCTCTGCTCCCTCAGTGATGACATAGTCCAGAATCGTCTTGCGGCGTTCTTCGGACAATTGGGGAAAGCCCGGCATCCGACCGCCACCCTGGCGGGTAATCTGTTCCATCTCAGCGCGGCTCTTTCGCTGGCTAACATCAATCAGCGCCGGAAATCCCCCGTCGGTGTTCCCCTTCCGGTCCAAACCATGGCAGGCACCGCAATAAATCATGTAGTCGCGTTCGCCTCGCGCCAGCTTTGATCCATCGGCACGGCGCGTTTCCACCATCTGCAAAAGCCAGGGCATTTCGTTAACGTTCACGTAATAGACACCCGCCGGATCGGCCGCGCCGCCGCCCCACTCCATCCCGCCGTCAAAACCCGGAAACATGACCGTCTCATTCAAGCTCGGCGCTGGAAACGGACCGAAATTCGGAGACACCTTGATTCTGTCCAAGGTCAATTGATAAGCCTCAGGCGAAATGTTGGAGGCATCCGCTTCCGTGTAACGTTGCCGCATGAGCGGCGCCGGCTTGGTCGGAAACGGCTGCGTTGGCCAGGCCTCCTCACCCCAAAGATCGGATTGCGGGACTGGCTTTTCGTCGATGGGCCAAAGGGGTTCCCCGGTCACGCGATTGAAAACAAAGAGCCAGCCATGCTTCGTCCCCTGCGCCACCGCGTCGATCTCTTCGCCGTCATGATTCACTGTCAGTAAAACAGGCGGGCACGGCAGGTCTTTATCCAACAGATCGTGATGCACGATTTGGTAGTGCCAAAGACGTTCGCCAGTGGCCGCCTTAAGCGCAACCAAGGAATTAGCAAAGAGATTCTTGCCGTGTCGTTTGCCACCATAGAAATCCGGCTCGGCAGTTTTGGTCGCAACATAGACGATGCCGCGCTTCTCGTCCAGCGACTGACCACACCAAGGCATGACGCCGGTAACTGTTTTGTAGGCCTCCTTAGGCCACGTGTCATAGCCAAACTCACCCGGCCTAGGAATCAAGTGAAATATCCAACGCCACTCTCCCGTTCGAACGTCCAACGCCCGAACCGCACCCTGGCCACCCACGCCACCTAAGATCAATAAATCTTGGTAAATGACCCCTGGGGTATTCAGACCGGAACCCAGTTTGATAGATCCGTTCTCACCAAACTCCCAAATCACCTGGCCGGTCTTCGGGGCCAACGCAAACAAGAAGCCGCCTACCCCGGTAAACAATCGCTTCTCACCTCCGGATTCGTTCTCCCAATAAACGATCCCTCGCTGTCGCCCCCGTCCCTTGCCAGACCGTTCGTTCACAGGGTCCCAAACCCAGAGCTCCTTGCCCGTCGCCGCATCCAATGCGATCACTTTTCGGGTCGGCGATGGTGTGTAGAGCACGCCGTCGATAATCAGATTATTCGCTTGGTATTCCCCTCGATCCCCCGTCTCATAAATCCAGGCGACTTCCAGTTGCGTCACATTCTCACGATTGATCTGATCAAGCGACGAGTAGAGACTTCGCTCCTTGCCCCCGAGATAAATCGGCCAATCGACGTTCTCAGAATCTGCCGCAAAGGCGCCAATCGAACCCAGGCACAAGGCAAATACAGACTTCCTCAGATTCATAACAAGGGGCATATGGACCATACCGACAAACATGGCTTATTCAACAGCGTCAGCCGAAAACAAAGACGGAAAATGTGGACAGAGTTCACAGAATTTTCACAATCATGTAGACATATGAATCCTGTCTGAATCACCCCGTGGGAAACATCACCGACCATAAAACTTGGCACCTATTCGTGTCGTTGAGGCAGTGATTCACGCCTCCGGGCTACCCTTGATTTCCGGGCTCATTTCCGAGAGCTTGCGCAGGGAGAGGGAAACCTCGTAATCATCCGTGTAAATGAAGGTTGCGGTGATCAATTGCCGTTGATTACTCAAACACCTCGCTCGCTTGGCGGCCATCTTGGCCTGCATAAGAACGGCAACAACAGGCCCGCCAGAATGGCGGTGAGGGCAAATGCCCTGAGCCGGCCGTTTATATCTTCGTAGTCTTCAAATCTTCGTGCGAGCGCTTCACTTCTCAACCCGCCGAAGAACTCTCCCCTCCGACCGCGCGGATCGATCGAACACGCTGGCCAGAATGTTGTTCACCGCCTTGGAAGCATCCTCGATCAACGCATAGAACACTGGAACCACCACCAACGTGAAGAGCGTGGCCGACGCCATGCCTCCAATCAGCACTAAGCCAAACGCCCGAAAACTAGCGCCCATCTCACGGGAACTACCGAAGGTTAGCGGGATCATCCCACAAATGGTCGTCAATGCGGTCATAACGATCGGTCGGAATCGATGCTGTGTGGCCAAGGCCAAGGCTTCGGCGCGCTCAATACCTTTTCGACGAAGCCGGTTTGTATAATCCACCAGCACAATGCCATTATTCACCGCCACACCGACCAATAGCATGCATCCCATGTAAGCCATTTGATCCACAAAGGTATTCGTCAACTTCAAAGCTAGGACCGCGCCGAAGGCCGCCAATGGGATGGTCAGGATGATCGACAAGGGAATCAAGGTGCTCTCAAAGAAAAAGGCCATCAACATGTAGACGAAGACGATTGCCAGGATAATCATCATCGAACCCTGCTTGTGTTCGTCCTCCCCAAAATCGACCTTCGCCTTGTCGAAGGACACGCCGTCCGGAAGATTAATCGAACGCTTGGTTTCCTCGATCTCCCGCTTCACTTTCCATATATCCGGGCCCGGTTTCAGCTTCATGCCGAACCACTCGCTGACCTTTTTGTCCCGGCGACTAATGCCATCATTCTCATTCCTCTGGAAGGCGATTTTGGTCACTTCGCCGACGGTGCTGACGCGACCATCCTCCGTGGGAATTTGAAAATTGTTCAGATCCGCTAATTCCGACCGATCCTCATCCTGAAACCGCAACCGCATCGACACCTGCCGCCCTTTGTTGTTATAGCGCGGCAGATTATCGCCGCTCACTGCAGATCGGATCGTCCCGGCCAAGACACTCGGATTCACCCCGATGGAGTTCGCCTTATCGCGATCCACGATGAGGGACATCTCACTTGGGGCGTCGTTGTTTCCCTTGTCTAGAAACGACATGACGCCCGGGATCGTCTCAAACGTCGGCTTCAAATCTTCCGCCACCTGCTTCAATAATTCGGGATCATCACCCACCAAGCGAATGTAGTGCATATACTTGTGGTCATCCTTCCGTTCCTCCCCTTCTTTGCCTCGGTAGCGGACTCGCACACCGGCTTCCTCGGGAAAATCCTCGAACAGTTTGTCGATTGCTTCCTCACGAGTCAGGGGGTGGAGCCGATCATGAGCAAACGCAGCCGAAAAGTATCCGAACCATTTGCCATAGTGGGATTCGTAGTACTTTAATCCATAAGCATCATTGTTTTTCTCGACCAACTCTTCGGCCTTTTTCATGAACGCCAATCGCTGGTCCATGGAATATTTCTCTGGAAAACGAATATTGAAACCAAAGTGCCGAATCACTTCCTCTTGTTTCGCTGAAAAATTAAGCGTGCTGCCGACGATAAACGTTGCGGACAGCAAGGTGATCAAAACAATGGCCAAATCCAACCGGCGAACCAAAAAGAAGCGCAACGCCGTATGATACCACTGATTGAGCCGTTCAAACGTGGCGAGATAGACCCGGTGAAATGTTCGCCCCAAATAAGCTGAGGGCGTGCCCTGATTCTTTTTGGTGGGATCCCGTGGCAGCGTGACATAGACACACAACGGAATGAACATAATCGCGATGCCCAGCGAGGCGATGATAGACGAAATGATCGGCAGCATGATCTTCTGCGTGTAAAAACGCATCCCACCTTCCGTGAATAGCGCCGAACTGAAGACGATCAAAGTCGTCAACGTGGCAATCGTCACGGCAAACCCGATTTCGCTGACACCACGCTGGCACGCTTCCAAGCGCGACAAACCATTTTGATGATGGCGATGAATATTCTCCGCCACCACCACCGAATTATCCACGAGCAATCCCACACAAATCACTAAACCCATGATCGTGATGCTGTTGAGAGTCTCACCTATGAAATAGAGGGTCGTCAAAGCGATCAGCAGGCACAACGGGATGGCTAACGCAATCACCATGGTCAAACGGAATTGCCGCAAGAAAAAGAACAACACAACCGCCGCCAGCAGCGCCCCCAGCCGGCCATTGCCAATCAGGTTGTTCAACCGATCCATGATCTCTTCACCCTGATTGTCATAGATACTGAGGTCAAAGCCCTCGAGCCTCGGATTTTTCTTAATTTCCTCAATTGCCGCAACCACCCGCTTACTGACCTCCACAGTATTGGCTTCCCCTTCCCGCTTCACCTGAATCCCACTGGCTGGCTGCCCCTTGTAGCGATACAGCCGCTCAGCCTCCTCCGGCACATAGGAAACCGTGGCAATATCCTTGAGAAATATATTCGGCTTCAACGGAATATGGCGAATCTCATCAATGGTCTTAAATTCACTGGTTGACTTCAGGGTGTATTTCTTCCCGCCGTCGACCACCGTGCCGCTCGCGAGGGTGAAGTTGTCGGATCGCAACATGCCGCCCAACTGTCGGATGTTGATGCCCGCGGCTTCGGCCCGATCTTTATCCAGTTCAACCCGGACCTCTCGACGGCGGATGTGGAAGTCGACGTCGGCCACCCCAATGATGCGTTGGATGGGGGTGATCACATATTTGTTGATCACATCATAATAATCCGAATTTAGATCATAACTGATGCGAAAACCAACGACCGGCTCAGCCCCAGGTTGGTGCTGACGAATGTAAGGTTTATTGGTCCCTTCCGGGAATCGCGTTCGCGCCCGCTCGACTCGATCCCGAACTTCCCGATAGGCCACATCCATGTCGGTGCCGTATTTAAACTCCATCCGGACACGCGCCCCCCATCTATAACCGTCCGTGGTGATATGTTTGATGCCGCGAACAGTGGAAAGCTCCTCTTCCAGCGGCATCCCAATCTTGTCCAAGGTTTCGAGCGGCACCCCCACATTATAGTGAGCACCTACTTCAATGTAGTGCCCCTCCATGCCACGCGGATTCATTTCGAGCGGCAGTCGGTTCGTCGAAATCAACCCGACGGCCAGGATGGTCAAAAAGATGACGAACATCGTGACCCTTCGGTTTAAAGAAAACCGAGTAATTCGAGTCACGATGCTGACTGATTCCATAACGCCTACACTTGGTCGGCTACCGGTTGAAGATAACGCTCTCCCACCCACCCAAATAGATAGTAAATAGTGGGAATAATCAATAGGGTGAGAAATGTCGATGTTAGAAGGCCGAAAATCACGGCGACGGCCATGGGAGTTCGAATCTCGGCTCCCTCGCCCAAGCCCAACGCCATCGGCAACAAGCCAAGCACGGTCGTCGCAGTGGTCATCAAGATCGGTCGCACCCGCACCCGCCCGGCCTGCACAATCGCATCCTTGAGCGCCAAGCCTCGCCCGCGCAATGTATTCGTATAATCCACCAAAACGATCGCATTATTCACCACAATGCCAGCAAGCATGATCAGGCCCAAAAAGACGACGACCGATAGATTCATCCCCAACCATTGCAGACCGAGCACCGTCCCCACAAAGGCCATGGGAATGGTAAACATGATGATGAACGGCTGCACCAAGGATTCAAACTGAGATGCCATAATTACATAGACGAGAAACAAACTTAGCCCAAGAGCTAGGTAGAGACTCGAGCGACTGCGCTCCCATTCCTTATTTTGCCCGGTAATCAAAAAGTCCATATAGTCCGGCCATTCGATATTCTCCTGCAGAATCCCCTGCGCCGCAGCCACGGCCGCTCCTAACGAGCCGCCACCAATATTCGCTTCTACCAGCGCGACGCGATTCCCATCGATCCGTCGAATCTCACTCGGCCCCTCCCCGACCGACATCTGGGCGATCGCCTTGAGCGGGATCGGCGTCTCCGCGCCCGGATTGATAGTCAACTTTCCGACGTCGGCGACTTGTTCGCGGTCAGTTTCAACCAACCGGACGATAATCGGCACGCGCCGATCCCTTCGGTTCAGGCGCGTCGCCTCCGTGCCTTTCACCATATCCCGCACCTGACTCGCGACAGAGTTGATGTTGAGCCCATGCCGAATGATCTGCTGACGATCATATGAAATCTGCACTTCCGGCGCGCCGCTCCTCAAGGAAGGCTCCACATCTGCCAGTTCCGGTGATTTGGACAGCAACTCCGTGGCGGTATCGGAAAACCGCTTCAGCTCCGGGAGATCCTCGCCGTTGATCTGAATCACGACCGCTTTTTTCGAACTAAAGAGCACCGGCCGCGCAACACGGGTATTGATGTCCGTAACCCACTCAAACATCTCGCGCAACGCAGCAATCACGCGTTCTTCCGATGCTTTCGGATCACCGGACGGCTGCAGCATCACCTTGAACTGAGCCGAGTGTTCTCCCTCGTCTGATCGCCGCGTATTACTCGCATCAAAACCGTACATCACTAACAGCGTTTCGATCTGAAGGGCCTCTTTCTGCGCCAGAATCTTTTCTTCAACCTCCGAGAGCATCGAAACCGTTTCATCTAAAGGCGTTCCCACCGGTAAGGCGACTTCAAAGGTGAACTCACTCTGATGCACCTCGGGCAGCAATTCCGTCTCAAGTTGAGTCCCGATGACATAAGTTGCGGCGACCGTCCCCGCTGCAATACAGACCATGATAACCGGATGCGCCAAAGCCCAACGCAACACCCTTGAATACCAACCATGCTCGGCGTCACGTTCTTCAAGAGGCGCCTTTCGTTCAAACCAACGGCTCAGGCCCCGAATCAAACGCATGAACAAAAAAAACAGACCGGCAGCCAAACGAATCAACCAGACCAAACTAAGGCCGACCAGCTCCAAAAAAAACGACAGAAGTAAACGAAAAGCAAAGTAGGGTAACTTCAGCCACCAAAAACGCCCGCCATCTTTCACACTTTGGCCAAAAGCATCAAAGGAACTCCACAATGCAGACAAACGTTGGCCCTTCGCTTCCACAGGATTTATTCGCACCTTGGCCAGAGAGACCACAAAAGGAATCAAACAGAACTGTCCCCAAAACCGAACCACGCCGACCGCCTTTGCCGCATAAGAAACCTCCTTGTCCGGATCCGTATTGCGGCTGATCGACTCCATCCAATAAGTATAGCCCAACCAAAGCGTCTCCATCACGGCCAGCAAACAAATCATCGGCAGGATCACTCGCAGCAACAACGTGCCGATCGTGATCCGGCCGGCAAAAGCCCCCAGAGGATGGTCGACCATTCCGGCGCCCCCCCTTAGTCGAAATCCCGTTCGACTCGCCAACATCGGAATAAACAGCACCGCCACAATCAGCGACGCGATCAACGAGGTCACCACCGTCAGTCCCAAATCACCGAAAACCTGCCCTGCCAATCCCTCAACAAAAACCATCGGAAAGAAGACGCAAATCGACGTCAAAGTTGACGCCACAACCGCCCCCCTCACCTCCTTAGTGCCGCGGATCGCCGCGCCGCGCATGGAATCCCCTTCTTCTCGACAGCGAAAGATGGACTCCAGCACGACGATCGAAGAATCAACGAGCATCCCGATCCCCATCGCCAGCCCCCCCAATGACATGATGTTCAACGAAACGCCCAGGAGTTTCAGCGGGGCGAAGGTCACGAAGATCGAAATCGGAATACTGACGGCGATGATCGCGGTGGTACGTATGTCTCGCAAAAACAACAGCAGTACCATGATCGCCAAAAAACCTCCGGCAGCCGCCGTCCTCTTCACCTCGTTGATGCTGTTGTCGATAAAAACAGAACGGTTGGCGACCACTTCCAGCACCACATTCGCTTCTCTGTACAACTTCCCCGCAATCGTCGTGCGCGGTGAGCCATCAACCGATCCCACCGCAGTCTTGATCCGTTCCCCCACCTTGACCATGTTCGAATCCGCTTCCTTGTAAACATCGATCTGCACGCTTTCCCCCCCATTAGTACGGGTCAGCATCTCGCGATCACGTTGACCGTGAACGACCGTCCCCAAATCTTTGAGGCGGATTTCCCGACCGTCCTGACGAAAGACAATCGTATTGGCGATCTCCTCGAGGGTTTCATACTCGTTGATGGTTCGAATCATGTACTCGGCTTCACCCTCGCGAATTCTCCCCCCGGCGGCGTTGATGTTTTCCGCCTGCAACCGATTGATCACCTGGCGGATGGAAATGTTGACGCGATCGAGTTCGTCACGATCGATCAACACATGAATCTCCTCCTCGAGTCCCCCGCGGACCCGTGCTGCCGCCACGCCCGTAATGGGTTCCAAGGCTCGCTTCACCTGTAGCTCCGCAATGCGCCGGAGTCGCCTCGCACCAGCATTGTCGAGCCCCTCCTGAACATGTTTCTCAGAAGCCGACTCCGCCCCTTGCCGTGGTTTGGCCACCGAGAGGCTGAGCTCCATGACCGGATCCAGTGACGGATCATAGTGCAACAGAAGCGGCTTCTCGGCGCCCCGAGGCAAATAAACCGTGTCTAGTTTCTCGAGCGTGTTCTGAATGGCCTTAATCATGGACGTCCCCCAAACGAACTCCATGACAACATCGCTCACGCCAGCGCGGCTGATACTGCGGATCTCATTCAGTCCGCTCACCACCCCGAGCTGTTCCTCGATCGGCTGGCTAATATCGTTCTCCACCTCCTCCGGTGCCGCGCCGGGATAGACGGTCCGCACCGTCAACGTCGGATAGCTCATTTCCGGCATGAGGGTGACCGGTAATTGTCCCAAGGAAAAATACCCAAAGACAACGGCTGCCAGGAAGACCATGAGCACGGCCACGGGGCGATCCGTCGTGAAATTTGGGGTGCTCTTCTCGGTCTCCATGCGATCTTAGGAAGCCCCGGAACTAGTTCATTCCCGGCGGCGGCCGCTGCGTGCTCGCCGAGACAGCATTGGTGGGAAAAATGACCCCGTCGGGGACCAAGCTGAGTTGATCCAGTTCCTTCAGAACGCGCACCGCGGCGGCGTCTTTCAAACCGGCGTGCCCGGCGACCACGATGGTGTCCCCAAGTTCAAAACCATCCATCGGTTCGACGTTCAGCTTATCCACATTCCTCTGCACCACGAGGTGTCGGCGCGCGCGCATCACGCCATTGGTGTCCGAATAAACCTTAAAAACAAAGGTTTGATCATTGTCGTAGGTGATGGCTCGTTTCGGTATCAGCAGGGCATCCGGGTTCGAATCCAGGACCAGCTCGACCACCACCCACATTCCCGGACGCAACGGCCCCAATTCTTTCACCCCTACGACCACTTTGACCGTACCGGCTCGCGCCTCGACCACCGGAGAAACTCGTTTCACATAGCCGGCAAACCCCTTGCCCCCATAGGTATCGGATATGAGCCGAGCTTCCATGCCAGCCTTGAGTTTCGGTAGATATTGCTCAGGGACATGGACAACAGCCACCGTCGACTCCAAATCGATGATCTCAAAGATCGGCGTGCCCAAATTAACCTGATCCCCGACTTTCACAGACCGGCTCGTGATCGTGCCTTTGATCGGTGCCCGCACTTCCGTGTATTCCAGCTGCCGCTTGGCCGTTTCGGCGGTCAGTTCCGCCCGATTATATCTAAACTTTGCGTTGCGATACTCAGACTCGCTAATGAGCTGCTGCTGATAGAGACTCTCCTGCCGATCAAATTCAATCAGGGCCTCCTCCAATTGGCTCAGTGCTTGGGCGTAATCCGTCTCCTGCCGGTCACTTTCCAACCGAAGCAACACCTGATCCTTCGCCACCAAATCCCCCTCCTCGACTAAGAGCTCGACGGCTGGATTCTGCGTCCTCGCCAGCACCTGCACCTGAGCCTCGGCCTCCAAGGCCGATGAACGATCCAACAGCTCCTCAATCATCCCGCGCTTCACCTGACCCAACTCCACCAACACGGGTTTCGCCTCCGCCTTCTTCTTCACCAACCCTTCCTCGCTATCCTTATCCGGACCACAGCCCGCAATGAGGGAAAGGACGCCGGTGAGGATGACAAACCGGACGGATCCAACACGCTTCTTCGTTCTATTCAGCAAACGGTAACTCATTCGTTTTTCATCAAACCCACTTTCCTAAGACAAAACCCTACACAAAAGAAGGGAAATATCCCATCAGCGTCGAGGAATTACCCGATGGACCACCGCAGAGAAGATCACCTACAGCCGCCGTAACCACTCCTTCCGGCGTTAGAATCCATTGACGAACAGTTCACTTTCTTGTCTATTCGTCCGACAAACAACCCTTTTCCAACAGCTATGAAAAACAAACTCTCTCGCCGGAGCGCACTCAAAACGAGCGCTGGTGCCGCCATTGCCGCCGCCATGACACCCCATCTCCTCGAAGCCGCCTCCATTAAACCCATCAAACTCGGCGGCAAGGTCCGCCACTCGGTTTGCAAATGGTGCTATCGGGGCCTCAGCGTTGAAGAACTCGCCCAAGCCGCCGCGCAGTTTGGCATGCACTCAGTAGAATTGCTCGATCCCGCCGATTTCCCCATCATCCAAAAACACGGCCTCCTTTGTGCCATGTCCAACGGCCCCGGCAAAATTGCGAAGGGATTCAACCGGCGCGAAAATCACGGCTGGCTGATCGAAGGCTTCCAAAAAATGATCCCCCAAGTCGCCAACGCCGGATTCCCAAACATTATTTGTTTCTCAGGAAACCGCGAGGGCCTGGACGACGAAGAAGGCCTCAAAGTCTGTGCCGAAGGCCTCAAAAAAGTGATGCCGATCGCTGAAAAACACAAAATCACCGTCTGCATGGAACTCCTGAACAGCAAGGTCAACCACAAAGACTACCAATGCGACAAGTCAGCCTGGGGCATCGAACTTTGCAACCGGGTGGGCTCAGAACGCTTCAAACTCCTCTACGACATCTACCACATGCAAATCATGGAAGGCGACGTCATCCGAACAATCCGGGAAAACCACCCCTACTTCGCCCACTATCACACCGGCGGCAATCCCGGCCGCAACGAGATCGATCACACCCAAGAACTCAACTACCGCGCCATCTCCCAAGCCATCGTCGATACCGGCTTCAAAGGCTACATCGCCCAAGAATTCATCCCCAAACGCCACCCCCTCGGCTCCCTCTACGAAGCCGTCCGCCTCTGCGACGTCTAACCCAAAAACTCAACAACACCGATACAAC
Source organism: Limisphaerales bacterium (assembly GCA_024761205.1). Classification (GTDB taxonomy): domain Bacteria; phylum Verrucomicrobiota; class Verrucomicrobiia; order Limisphaerales; family AAA164-E04; genus UBA2970. The sequence goes on along the minus strand of JAMASS010000016.1, from coordinate 15,091 downwards.
GCGCTTGAACGCCCTCTCTTTGAGAACACCCGGATGACAGGCATGAAACTACTCAAATCTTGCACTCCCGGCGGCACCCTGCTGACACTCCTCCTGCTCCTAACGGCAACACCGCCGGCCGACTACGCCGCGACCCTGCGCGAATGCCGGCCCTTGGCCAAGTAAAGAAACGCCAAAGCCCAATTTAACCTGGGACTCATGCACGACGAAGGCGAGGGCACCCCCGAAGATCTCCGTCAGGCCATACTCTGGTATCGCAAGGCTGCCGATCAGGGACACGCCGCCGCCCAATACACCCAATACATCTTGGGAAACATGTACCACTTCGGCAAGGGCGTCCCCAAGGATTACAGCCAGGCCGCGTTCTGGTATGGCAAGGCCGCCGAGCAGGGACACGCCGACGCCCAATACCGGCTGGGAGACAGCTACCGCTTCGGTGAGGGTGTCCCCAAAGATCACGGCCAGGCCGTGTTCTGGTATCGCAAAGCCGCCGAGCAGGGAGACGCCGCCGCCCAATACCGGCTGGGAGACAGCTACCGCTTCGGCGAGGGCCTCCCTAAAGATTACAGCAAGGCCGTGTTCTGGTATCGCAAGGCCGTGTTCTGGTATCGCAAGGCCGCCGACGCCCAATACCGGCTGGGAGACAGGTACTACCTCGGCGATGGCGTCCCCGAGGACAAGAGCCAGGCCGCGTTCTGGTATCGCAAGGCCGCCGAGCAGGGACACGCCGCCGCCCAATACTGGCTGGGATACATGTACGCCAAGGGTGAGGGCGTCCCCCAGGATGACAGCCAGACCGCGTTCTGGTGGCGCAAGGTCGCCGAGCAGGGAGACGCCGACGCCCAATACTGGCTGGGATACAGGTACTACCTCGGCGATGGCGTCCCCGAGGACAAGAGCCAGGCCGCGTTCTGGTATCGCAAGGCCGCCGAGCAGGGAGATGCCGATGTCCAATGCCACTTGGGAGGCATGTACTCTAAGGGTGAGGGTGTTCCCAAGGATTACGTTCGAGCCTACGCTTGGCTCAACCTCGCCCTCGCCGCCGAGCAGAACTATAGACATAGACTGGCGGAAGAAAGGCGAAATACCCTCCAGGAACGCATAAATACGCTCCAGGAACACATGACTGTCGACCAGATTGCCGAGGCCCAGAAGCTCAGCCATGAGCTAGCGGAGCGCATTGGTGGCGGCCCGCTTTCCCTTCCCCTGCCGTTCGAGCCGCCCCAATACCAGAGCAACGGCAGCGGGTTCATCGTCAGTGACGAGGGCCACATCGTGACCAACTATCACGTCATTGAGAATTGCGACCGCGTCACCGTGAACCTAGCGGGCAAGATGTATGACGCCGAGGTGGCGACCACGAACGCTGACAACGACCTCGCCTTGCTCAAGGCCGAGCGCGCCCTCGGCACGCCGGCCGCCTTCAGCCGCTCGGAGCGCGCCCCGCTCAACTCGGACGTGACGGTGGCGGGATTTCACGTGACGGTGGCGGGATTTCCCCTGCAAGGGATTCTCTCGAAGACGTTGAACGTGACGCGGGGCAGCGTCAGTTCGGAGCACGGATTGGGCGGCAATTCGGGAAAGTTTCAATTGACTGCGCCCATTCAGGGCGGCAACAGCGGCGGCCCGGTGCTTGACAAGGCGGGGAACGTCGTGGGCGTGGTAGTGAGCAAACTCGCCGACAAAGACGCGCAAAACGTCAACTTCGCCATCAAGAGCCAGCGGGTGCGCGGCTTTCTCGACCTGAACGGCGTGAGCTACCGCCGGCAATCCTCGGATTCGGAGCGCGAGCCGGAACGCATCGCGTCGATGGCCAAGGGCTTCACCGTGGCGATTTATTGTTATCATTGACGCCGCGCGGGGTGCATTGGAAGGGGTGACGCGATGCCGTCGGCGTTTTCTGGCGCGGCCTTATCCCGAATGCGCTCCCCGACACCCCACACATCCTTTTCCCGCCGCCGTCAAAATCGGGTTGTCTGCAAAGACCTTGCCTTTTTGTCGCAACGATCTCTGAATCGGGCGCCATGGACACGGTGGTCATAGGCTGCGGCTACGTGGGGCTGCGTGTTGCGACCCAACTCGTTAAGAAGGGACACCGCGTCTATGGCATTCGCAGGTCGATCATCGACCACGCGCCCTTCGAGGCTGCCGGGATCACCCCTCTCGCAATCGACATCACCAAGCCAAGTGAACTGAAACGGATTCCGACCTCCATTCAATGGGCGATCAATGCAGTTTCATCGTCGCGCCGAGGCGCCGCAGTCTACCGACAGGTTTATTTTGAAGCGACTCGCTCTCTGGTCAAACACCTGGCGAAAAACGGAATCCAACGCTACCTCCATGTCAGCAGCACCAGCGTCTACGGACAAACCGACGGCTCGTGGGTCGACGAGACGGCTCCGCGCCTGCCCGCAACAGAGGCCGGCCGGACCTTGGTAGAAACGGAAGACCTACTGTTAAATGCCTGGCGCGGCCGCCAATTTCCCGCACTCGTCACCCGAGCCTCCGGCATCTACGGACCGGGGCGTGGCTATTTGTTCCACAAGTACCTCAAAAACGAGGCCGCCATGATCGGCGACGGGTCCCGCATCATGAACATGATCCACGTTGATGATCTCGCAACGGCCATCATTTGCACGCTGGAAAACGGATCCCCAGGGCAGGCATACAACCTCACCGATTGCCGCCCCGTTACTCAGTTCGATTTTTTCTCCTGGCTAGCGGCCAAACTCGGCAAACCGCTCCCACCCTCCGCCTCAGAGAGCGAGCTCAGACAAAGAAAACGCGCCGTGACCAACAAGCGAGTTTCCAATCAACGCCTCCGCAACGAGTTGCACTTCAAGTTTCAATATCCGTCCTACCGCGAAGGATACGCCCGAGCCGCTTCCTAAGCCAATGCCCTGAACCCGGCGCCCGAGACAATGGCGCCTGAAAGAATCGGCCTTCTGATCCTCTTTTCTTGAGCGCTTCACCGAAGCTCTCCCGATGCCCCTTGACGCCGAGCGCGCGCCGAATTTTTTGGCGGATGGATTCCGAGACCCTCAGGATTTTCTTGCTCGCTCTAGTCGTTTCATCAACGCCAGCCGTAAATCCCGCCAAGATTTGACCTCAACACCCGTTTTCCCTAGATTACGCCCCTTGGTTTTATGAAAGTAATGATCTGCGACCCCATTTCGAGCAAGGGGGTCGAACAATTTCGGCAGCACTCCGACCTTGATGTCGAAGTGTTGCCCGATCATCTCGACCAAGCGGCGCTCCTGCCTATTGTCAAAGATGTCGGCGCCATGGTGGTCCGCTCGGAGACCAAGATCACCAAAGCGGTCATGGAAGCAGCGCCGAAGCTGAAAGTCGTGGGCCGAGCCGGTGTGGGCGTTGATAACATTGATGTCGAAGCGGCCACCCAACGGGGCATCGTGGTGATGAACACACCCGGGGGCAACACCGTCTCCACCGCAGAACTCACCTTCTCAATGCTCATGGCGACCGCTCGAAAAATTCCCCAAGCCCACATGTCCATCAAACAAGGCGCCTGGAATCGCAAAGCCTACAAAGGGGTGGAGCTTTACCGCAAGACGCTCGGGATTCTCGGCCTTGGCCGCATCGGCACGGAAGTAGCTCGACGCGCCATCGCCTTCGGCATGCGAGTCTTTGCCTACGATCCTTACCTCTCCCTCTCCCGCGCTCAAGCGCTTCAGGTCGAGATGAAAGACCTCGACGAGATTTTCGCGGAAGCTGATTTCATAACGGTTCACATGCCGATGAGCGACGAAACCCGCGGCATGATCAACCGCGCAGCCTTTCAAAAGATGAAGCAGGGTGTTCGCATTCTCAATTGCGCCCGGGGCGGCATCGTGAACGAATCCGATCTGATTGAAGCGATTGAAAATGGAACCGTCGCCGGAGCGGCATTTGATGTTTATGAAACGGAGCCCCTGCCGGAAGATCATCCGTTTCGCAAGCTCGATCAGGTCGTCATGACACCACACTTGGGAGCCAGCACCGAGGAGGCTCAAGACAATGTCGGCATTGAGATCGCCGAAACGATTACGAACTACTTGCGTAGCGGGACCATTCAGAACGCAGTGAACATGCCCAGCCTTGACGCTCAAACGGCTGCGTTAGTCGCGCCCTATCTCACGCTGGGCGAAAAGCTGGGCCGGCTGTTGTCCCAGCTGGCGCCGCAACGCAATGACCGCCTGGTCATTACCTTCGGTGGCAAGGCGACCGATGCCCCTGGCGACCCTATTTCTCGCTGTGTCCTCAAGGGCTTTCTGTCGAATGCGGGCGGAACGGACGTCAACCTCGTGAACGCCAATTCCCTGGCCACGTCGCTCGGCCTAGTCGTGGAACAGGTGAAATCCAACGAGGAAACCGGTTACGCAGAGTGGCTGCACGTCGCAGCATTCCAAGGAAAGAGCAAGGCGTCCGCCGGTGGCACTTTCTTCGGCGCCAACATGAACCCCCGCATCGTGCGACTCAACAGCATGCCCGTGGAAATCGACCCGAACGGGGTCTTGTGCCTAGTGTCCAACAACGATCGGCCGGGACTCATCGGCGCTCTCGGCAGCCTCCTGGGCAAATACAATATCAACATCGCAAACATGAGCATGAACCGAGACGCAGCCGGCGGCAAAACCATCACCGTGCTCCATTTGGACAGTGTGCCTCCGCCTGAAGTAGTGGAGGAAATCGGCAACCTTGAAAATATTAGTAGCGTGCGTATTGCAAATCTATAAGTTAAGGAAACTCTGATTAGATAACCGGAAACTCGGTTTTTTCCGGAAAAATCACCGAAAACAGCAAAGCCCGGGGACCAAATCAGAGTTTCCTCAAGCCATCGAAGCTTTCCACCGTTATGATAGATCGCTATCACGCCATCCGTGTTCTGTTCCTTGTCTTAACCCTTTTTTTTGCCTCAATGTCAGTCGAGCCATTCACTAGGGGCGCTGTCGGGGATCTGAACGATTTTAGCGATCTCTTTCCCGACAAAGTTCTGGCAGCTGGAAAAAACGTTCAGGTCACTCGGAACGAGCTCGACCGCGCCTTTATCTTCATCAAAGCCAACAAGGCCTCTCAGGGAATTCCGATTCCCAGCAGCCAACGAGATAAACTGGAAGCACAGCTGCTCGACAAACTGATCACAACAAAGATCATTTTGGGCCGCGCGACGAAGACTGAGTTGGTCGCGGGCGATGCCTTTGTCAAACAAGAGCTCGACGCTCTCCGAGAACGCCTCGGCTCCGAGGAATCCATGCAACGCCACATTGTCGCCTCCGGAGTATCGGAAGACTATTTTCGACAACAGTTGTATGAGAGAGGTGTGGTGAAAGCAGTGTTACAGCGCGAGGTAAAAGGCAATTACCTCGTTCCCAAATCCGAGATCCGCCAATACTATCAACAGAATCAACAAGCCTTCACCGAACCGGAATCCGTGAATATTCGGTGCATCTTCATCTCCCGAGTTTTCCCGGGTAGCGGAGCAGTGCTGCCAGAAAAAGCCCTCAAAGAACGGGAAGCACTCATGGAGGACATCCGACGCCGCGCCTTAGCCGGTGAAGATTTTGCCAAACTGGCAACCGATTATTCGGAAGATCCGCTGACGCGCCACAAGGGCGGCCAGACCGTCATCTTCAAAGGTCAAACGAAACCCGAATTCGAGGTTCCGGTTTTTGGCCTCCCCGATGGTGGAATCAGTGAAATCATGACGATCGGCGCCGGCCTTCACCTAGTTAAAATCCTTGAACATCGCCTCGCCAAACTGCGCCCGCTAAAAGAGGTGGAAGCCTTTATTCGTACAAATCTCGAAGCCAAGTTCATCGAGAAAAAGTTGCCGAAGTACCTCGAAGACCTCAAGAAGGGGGCCGGCGTCAAATTCATGACCGAAGAATAACCCCCCTTGGCTTCAGTCTTACTTCCCATTCTGCCATGCCTATCTTCTACGAGTGCGATCGGTGCACTGCTTGTTGTCGATGGCCGGACGTAGTGAAAGTCACTGCAGAAGAAATCGAGGCGATTACCGCCTATTGGGACATTCCCACGGATCAATTCATCAACGAATCCACCTGACCAGTCGCGTTATTGCCGCTTTTCTCCGTTTTCCAAGCAAGATTCTGATCATTCTCCACTGAACGGGAATACTGTGATCTGAGCTAATCCCGAGTCTGCCTAGCCCCCGGAACCTCGGCTAGGCGGAAGCCAACAAATCACTGCCAGCGTAAATCCATGCAACAGTGAGGAGGAGCCATCAAGAAATCATACGCATCGGCACGGTGTTGAGAACCAAGGGGAACTTTTATCATTACCTCATCAAACGAACCACCAAAAGAAAAATTGCAACGCCACGAACAAAAGCATCACCTAGCCCCTAGTGTCCGACTAAATGTGGTGAGCCCCGGTCTCAAAAGGTGGGGCGAAAGTCTCTCGAACCGCCGATCCGCCTTCACTGAAGCTACAGAGGACAGAATCCTACTGCATTGCGTGGCTGATGTCAGACACCCGCCCATTCCATGGTTCCGGTCTCGGCCACAACGGCTCGCCGGAGTCTCGCCCCACCTCACCCTTTTGAATCACATCCCTCGGCCCTAAGGCGCGCTCTTCGTCCCCGTCGCCCGCGCCAGGTAGACCACGTGAGCGCTTCTCCGAGCACGTTCATGAGCTCGCACGGGGATCTCCTCGACCAAAAACCCCGCTTTCGCCAATCGGCGTGAAAAGGAAAAATCCGGACTCGCAGACCAGTAGGCGACATAGCCGCGCTCCACCAACACCAATGCGACCCGATACAAGCCCCGCATGCCGTACAAACGCCGATTCTGCGACTGAACCAACGGCATAGCCCCATTATCCACATCCATAAGGATGGCGTCATAGGTGTTCGACCCAGCCCCCGCCAAAACCTTCCATACATCATCGCAGTGTACGGTCACTCGTTTGTTTTCCAAAACGGATCCGTTGAAGTCCGCCAGATACCGGCGATTCCAATCAATCACCTCCGGCAACAATTCCACCACCTCCACTTGCACCAAGGCATTGGTACGATCGAGCATCTCACGCAACGTATAGCCAAAGCCAAGCCCACCGATGAGCACTCGAGCAGCCCCCTTGCCCGACAAACGACGACAGATCACCTCCGCCAAAAAACGTTCGGAGACCGTCGAGCGTGTGCTCATGCACGCGCAGCCATTCATCCGAACATAATAATCCCGATCATGTTGCTCCAAAACCAGGCGGCCTCCGTCGGGAGTCTTTACTTCGGCGATCGTCAGTCTCGGTTTCATGCATCAACAGCTCGGTGAGCTGAAGCACATGCGACGACTCCGACCGAGATTGCCGCCACTGTCCGAGATTTCCCCCTTGGCGGTAAAGCCAAATCCCAAAAAGCGACCGTCGATTTCGGCAAACTATTGCTATTTCAATCCCGTTCGCTAGTTTCTCAACAGCAGAACGTTAGTAGTGTGAATCAACCAACCCCCATCAACACCATCCTTACCCACCCGGGAAGCGCCCACAAAGATGAGTTCTTGGCCTGCAGTGTTCTTGCGGCCCACTATGGAGTTCCCATCATTCGCCGAGAACCCTCCACGCTCGACCTTGAAAATCCACAAACTTGCATCGTCGATATCGGTGGGAAACACGAGCCGGCGAACCATAACTTCGATCACCACCAATTTCCGAAAGATCACCCGCCGATCTGCTCGCTTTCGTTGGTCCTCCGGCACCTAGGGCTTTACGAGCAAGCGAAACAATTCTGCGACTGGCTAGAGCCGACTGAATGGTTCGACTGCCGCGGCGCGATAGAAACCGCTCAGTGGCTCGGCGTGCCTTCAAAAGTCATGAGCCAGCTCAATTCCCCCATCGATATTACCGTGCTCCGGAAATTTGCTACCGAAACCTACCTTAAACCGGGCGATACCATTTGGGAAATCATGCGGATTATCGGTCAGGACCTTCTGGATTACGTTAAATACCTCCGGATCCGACTCTCCTACATCGAACAACACGGGAGGTTCTGGACCTTAAACACAAAGGGCCAAGATTTCGGCGTCTTCTACCTACCGCGCACCAATCCCCCTTCGTCTGAGCCTTCCTCCGGATTGGAAATGTATATCAACACCCAAGGAAAAGACGAATCTGTCGCCGCGTTAATCTACCCCGACCGCCGAGGCACCGGCTACGGACTCTCCCGATTCAACGATGACAAACGCCTTGATTTCACACTGATCGGAGAGGAACCCGATGTCCACTTCGCCCACGCCCGCGGCTTCGTCGCCAAAACCACAGCAACCAACGAAGACCGCCTTCGCCAACTCGTGTCCATGGCTTGGATCGCATAGTATCGAGGACTCATAGAGAGTCTGAAAAGCCACCAACCTAAAAAACGATCGACAAAATCATGAATGCAACCAACCAGCCAACGAACCCTGGATGGAAAAACTAGTCGGAACGGCGTTGCTATCAGTCGCTCTGGCCGCCCTAATCTACGTTCCAACCTCCGGAAAAGGCGCCAATGCCTCGATCCTGGCGAGTATCGGATTCATTGCCTTTGCAGCGGGCCTTGGGCTATCCGCCAAGGGACTGAAGCGCGAAATCGCCCGTACAAATCGATCCAACAAAAACAGCACCACGACACCGTCTGATTCCTGACCGTGAAATCACCGAGATGCTGCGCTAGGTGTGTGCATCTGTTTTTCAGTCTCAGATTCACTCCAACAGCAACCACTCAAGGGGCACTGCCGACAAGCTCTAAAGAACCGTCGGGACTCTCCCGCGATGAACATCGCTCATGACAGGCGTCATGGCTGCGGTGATTTCAACCGACTGAGTGTCCTCCCACATCACTAGATCGGTTGAGGCTTAAATCACATGCGAATCTTCAATCGTTCCCCCGAGATCAAATCGGAAACCTCCGCCATACATCGAACTGCGCATGCCACAGACGCATCGGCTGGGCTACAAACCGCGAGAGTAGACTGATTGTCAAAGAAGGACTCAAGGCCCGATCCCTCTCAAATCCGTAGGACCGCTGGATGAACAACTCCTAGCTCCTGCTCAGCCAACGCACTCCGTGACAAAACCTCAGGATTCATGGGAATCGCCGGTCGATAAATTTCTAAAATTATCTCCTATGCGTGAGGCGCTTGGAACCTCACCGAGGAAGCGCGAATCGCATTTTGGCGAAAAACGCGCGTAAGTGTTTGACAGCGCGGATGACACGTTTCTGCGCCGTGTCCTCGCTCAAACCCAGGGCAAGCCCAACCCTGAAACTTTTCCTCTCGAAAAAGCGAAGCAGCGCTGCCGTGCAATCACGGGCGCTGAGCTTCACCATGACCTCGTCAAGCAGCAGCTCGATATGATTCCAAGCCCCATCGGTTTCATTGCTACCGTTCATTTCCCGGGTTTAGGAGGTATCCTGTCGCCGGTATCCATCCTCCGTAGCCCAGCGAAGGAGCATGACTCGAGAGACTCTCCCACACCTCTCTGCTATCGGGACCATCACATTTAGTCGCACCCCGAAGCAACGAGAGCCCCATTTTTCCCTTTTTGCAAGTCCTGCCCCATGCTAGGTTCGCTTCACATCGCTATGACTAACGGCAACCATCGACCTAACGCTGCGTCGCCGAGCACACCAAAGGAAAAAACGCAGACCCGGGCCTTTACCCTAATCGAACTTTTGGTTGTGATCGCCACCATCGCGATCCTCGCAGCCATACTCCTCCCGGCGCACTCGAGACCCAAAAACCGCGGGGAGGGGGCCTTATGCCTCAACAATACAAAAGAACTTCTGCTGGCCTGGCTGATCTATGCGAGTGACAACAACGGGAAGCTTGTGGGCAACCCCGGCGCTGTCCCCATCACCAACACCAACAGGTCTTGGTGCGTCGCCGGTCAACAACCAGGTGGCGTGGGCTACCAGCAGGGCTACGAAACCAACACCGTCCTCTTCATGCACGGGCTCTTGGGACCCTACGTGCGAACCCGACCCTACGTGCGAGCCCCGAAGATATTTCGCTGCCCAGCGGACAAATTCATCTTCCCCGGCGCTCGGGGACCATTCGCCAGGAGCTATGCGATGAATAACTGGATGAACGGATATGTTCTCGGCACGACGGAGGCCATCCTCTACACCCGCGAAGCACAAATGCGATCGCCTTCCAATCTCTTCGTCTTCATTCACGAAGATCCCAACACCATCGACGACGGCACGATTGCCATCGATCTCAGCCGCAGCACGACGAACTCATGGAACAACAGCAACACCGCAGCTGCCCTCCACAATGGATCCACCAATATCGGTTTTGCCGACGGTCGCGCCGAATTGCACCGTTGGCAATCAACAATGAAATCAACCGGCAAAATCAAGACAGTCATCACCGTGAACACTATGGTTCGCCCGAATATCGATGCCAATTGGTTGAAAAAGCGAACGTCTGAACATCGTTAAACAATCCACCGCCACTGCTGGAACTTCCCACCGGGTTTGTTTTAGAAGCGATCACACCATGCACCTCGAATCCCTCCTTCCCGCCGCCGCAGATCAAGGCGCCGGCAATCTTCATTTGGAAAACCTGGCCCGCCAATGGCCATTCGGATCCGTGGGAAGTTGTGCATGTCTGGTCTGCACCGGATTCAAGGAAACTAAGTGACGACGCTCGTCGCTTGATCGGTGAAAAACAGTGGCCCGCCTTCCTCGAACAAGGATCATGGGATCTCTTGCGAACGATCCAAGACATTCGCTGCCGCATCGACGTTCTCCTCACTGCTCGCCACATCGGTTTAACCATCCGCTTGTTTAGTAGTTTTGAGGCCACGCTCAAGCGGCTCAACCTGCCGCCGGAACTCAGCACGTTCATCGGAGCCCGTCATGGACTCGTGATCGTCAGCGATCCCACAGGTTGCGGCAAATCGTTGACCATAGCTACCCCCATCCAAGAGATTAATCTGTCGGAGGCGAGGCACATCATCACCGTGGAAAGTTCCATTGAATACCGCTTCCGGCCCTTGGCACTCCTATATTCGCCAACGAGAAGCCGGGCGCGATACACCGAGCTTTCAGCGAGCCTTGATTGATGTGTTACGGGGATCCAGACATCATCATGGCGGGCGAAATGCGTGAACCCGGAAACCATGCATCTGACGCCCAACACAGCGGAAACTGGTCATCTAGTTCTCACGACTATCCATTCCTCGAACACCGTCGAAACCCTCCAACAATTACCTTAACCTTCCCGCCAAGGTGCAAAAAGCGATTTGCGCACAGCTGACGGATTGTCTGGTCGGCGTTCTCGCACAACGTCTGCGAGTTCATTGATCCTCCTCAAAGTCGATGGCAAACAGCACTATCTTTTGAGCGTTATGGGCGACCAGCAATCGAGTTTCTCCAAAATTGCTCGAACAACCAGCCATTCCATCTATCCATCAGTTTCAAAGGCCCGCACGTCCAAGAGAGCTCTTCGGTAAAGTCTGTTCAGTTCCCATACGATCTCGCTCCCCACATTGCGGAATTCTACGAGGACATCACAATCCCGTCTCCGCTGGCGGCTCATTCAGATTTCTTTAGCCGGCTCCCGGACATCATCAAAAACTCGGAGAATCGATCCCGCTGGGCGGTTAGACATTTGGGGCCAAAACGAAATCAACAATCCATCCAAGGCTACTACCGACTCGTTAGCGGCATTGATCACGCCCTCTGAAAAATCGTCGTCGAACTCGATCGATTGAGATTCGACGACAACACCGTAATCATCTTCTCTTCCGATCATGGGCAATTTTTGGGCGAATACGGATTGGCTGGAAACCGGTATCCCCACGAGCCGTCCATCCACATTCCGCTCATCGTCATGGATCCGCGGAATCCGTCCTCTCAACGCGGCAATCGCACCAAGAAGTTTGCCCTTACATTGCTCCCACCATCCTCAATCTGGCCGGTGTTGCGATCCCAGAGCACATGCAAGGAAAGAGCCTGGCATCGATCGCTGCGGGTAACATGCCCGCTAGCTGCCGTCAATCCATCTACTACAAGCACCACTTCGATCCGCCGTAGGAAGGGATGTTCATCCTGAAACCAATATCCACTATCGCAATGCCTGGAAATACCGAGCCTACGTCATCAAGTCCTTCAACGACGATAAACCCTACAACGTCTTCGTTCAGGAACAGATCGCCGGGGACGAAATCTGGCACAACAACCTCGACCTGAATCCCAAGCGGGTCTACCTCACCAGCGAAACCCAGAAACGCGAAGCACGAACCGGCCCAGATTCTTTGCCCTCGGCCCCGAAATCCATGAGTCCGCCTTGAACGCGCAAAAGCTGCGATACGGAACCCTAACCGATTGGGTGGACACGCTCAGCTCGGCACTTCTCGGACTCACCGCCGAATGTGCCCGCTGCCACGAGGACAAATCCGATCCGCTCAGCCAACACGGTTACTTCGGTCTTCAATCCGTCTTTAGCGACAGCATTGTGGTTGAAGAACCCACTATCACCGCCATGGAAATCGCCGACAGAGAGCAGCATTATCTCCGTGTCGTCGCCGTCGAGGAAGCTCGCAAAACGCACCAGTTATTCAAGCAAAGAGCCTCCGCCGGGACCTCACCACCGCCGAGCAAACAAAAAAGTTCGAACTCCTCAAAAAGATCAGTGGGGCCGTCTTGAGCCTACCGCCGGACAGCCTCATTCACCATTCGATGGCTTGATGGAGATCCCTGCGATTTCCATTCTGGGATACCAAACGCTCAGAGCTGATTAAACCCGTTCATCTGCTCGACCGAGGAGAGCTACAGCAATCCGGCCCTGCAGTCACGGAGCAGATTCCGCAATCACTCTCCGCAGCCACTGGAATCAAGCCAACACTCCCGCATCCCATCGGTGGGCGAAATCCCCCTCGCCCTACTCATTTTGTCCCCGTGCCAAACGCATCATTTACCTCTTCATGCACGGGATCCGAATCACGTGAATATCTTTGATCCGAAACCCGATCTCATCAAGTACGCCAGACAACTTCGGCCAAATAATGCCCCACCGCAAAGTCGCGAGAAATCCTTTGCTCTCCCTGATAAAACCCTTTCACCGCTACGGACAATCTGAAATGGCTATTAGTGAGTTCCTGTCCCACATGGCCAAAGTAGCCGATGATCTCTGCCTCCTCTGCAGCTGCCCCGGAGATCCCGTCAATCATCCTCAATCCGTTTCCAAATGAACACGGGGTTCATCATGATGGAACGCCCAACCTCAGGATTTGGGTCACCTACGAACTTGGCAGCGAAAATCAGAACATGCCGGGCTCCATCGGCCTCACTCAACCCGGTGGCGAAATCAAAAGTACCCCTCCGGCCTTGGGGCAGCGGCTATCTTCCCACGACCTGCCAGAGGCCACAATGCGCCCGGCAAAGAACCCGATTCTCAATCTGGCGCTCAGCCAAACATCATCCCAGATCGGCAATCAGCGACGCTCGATCTGAACAACGGACTGAACGGCTCGCATCTCAAACAGCACGACTACAGCGACAAACTCCCCGCCGCATAGTGCGTATGAACTCGCCTTTCGCATGCAGACTGCCGCAACGGAGATTGTAGACCTCGCCAAGGAATCAGCCGCGGCTCCCAATCTCTACCGCATTGACGACCCAGAAGCCGCGGAGTTCAGCACGTGGTGCCTCGTCGAAAGCGGCGTTCGTTTTGTCCAGCTTCATTCCGGCGATACCGGCGGCTGGGATACCCACAAAAACATGTTGGAAAACCACATACTCTATTGCCTCGAACAGACAAACCGGTCACCAGACCGGTTACCGACTTAAAACATCAAACTCGGTGACACCCTCGTCATCTAGGCGACGGGTTTGGCCAGATGCCCATGAACAAACAAGGCGCGGGACGGGACCATAATCCTTGGCGGATTAGTACACTTGATTTAGCGGCAAAAGTCTTTGTGGGATAGCGGGCATTGTCCGCTCGGTTTCTCGCCGTCGCCTCGGGGGGTGAGGGGTAATCATCCAACGGCAGCAAGATTGTTCCATAGAGCCTCGGCAAGGCCCGCAGATGAGCGTCTCGACCCACCCGTTTCAGCATGGGCCAGAAGGATTCCACGCCGTTCGGGTGCACCGTGCCGCACACGTATTCGGAGTGATTGATCTCCTCATGGGTGAATCCTGCATAAGCCGCTGCCTCGTCGGTGCAGCCCGCCGCCGCCCGGAGCCGTGTGCTCAAATGACGAATCCTTGAAGCGCCACTGAGGTGAGACTCCCTGCCGCCTTCGCCCGAAACTGATGCGTCGTCCGGTCTTTCCCGCCGCCGCCCGCCCTTTTGCCCACGGCATCCGGCCCTTTTAAGCGGCCATCGGCGAGCGTTGCTCATGTTGGCTCGGTTCCCGCCAAGACGTTAAAACTGGATTTGCAGACATGGCAGGTCCAGCGTCCAATACGAAGGTTGTCGGCTTTGCGGGCCACCTTGTCACTGCCGCAATGGGGGCAGCGGGGTTCATCACTCCAGCACGCCTGTTCTCAATGCGCAAGGCAGGCTTTTTGATCCGGAAAGCGTTGGAATATGACCAACAGATTCACAAGCACGCCCTTATCCGCACGCCCAAGGCGAAGCATCGCCCACTACCAGCTAAGCCCATAACGTATCATTGCGAGAGTCTGGCATGGCAGCACTCGGGTGCCTGCAAGCCGCGCGGGTTGCACTCGGTGTTTGTTCAGAGATTCCCTAGACGAACTTCAACGTCGTTGTTACGGCCTCCGCATCCCAGTTGCGGGGCGGTTTGCTGCGAACCGAAGCCACGTCTTTGATCGAGATTTGGTTTCCTCTCGCCTTCGCTGATTTGATTAACAGCTCGGAAGGATTCGCGATCTGTTGATCCACCCGCTGATGGGACGCCGGTTTATACTTAATGTATATTTTTTCAGGAGTATTTGGCTCGAAAAAGAGGATCTTCGATTTCGTCGGAGTGCACTGATACTCTTTATTCAAGATTGTTCCTCCAAACTTGAATCGTTTCAGATAGGATATTCTTTTGGATTGGTAGGCCAGGGTGAAGATTTTATCTCGATCTGGCATTGCGCAATAGAGCAAGTCCTGGCCGACAAAGAGCTTGTCCG
>JAMASS010000015.1 GCA_024761205.1 Limisphaerales bacterium | reverse complement strand
ACTCTCCGTGAATGTCCGGGTGAATGATTCTGCTTTCACTTTCATCAACAGCATGGTTTGGCGATTAAGTATTCATCACTTTGTCACCTCGACGTTGCCCGTCGAGCGTTTTCAGGTAATCCGCTAGGAAGGCATAACCCTCACGGGTGGAATCCGTCAAGGGGAAATCGTGATTTTCAGTTTTTTTTCGCAATGTTGACGGGCTGGTTTTCAGGCCTGGAAGCTGGGGAACATCAAGCCCCTCATTCGACGATGGTCGGCCGCCCGGCGATCAAGGTAGTGCGTTTGTTGGTGGGGTACGGTCGCCCTTGGTCCGGCCGTTCTTCCGCGACGTATGGCGTCCGGTGCAGGGAGTCCCGTGATGCTAGCGAAGCCGGGGCGTTCGATCTGCGTGCATTGTTACCGATACACGGAGTGGACCGTCGCGGGGAGCGACTTCCAAGTCTACGAACTTTATGACCGCCGGGAGGATCCCGGTGAGAATATAAACGTTGTGAACGACCCAAGATACGCAACGGCCGCGGACGAACTGAAACACCGGCTGGAAAGAGGCCCGGCCTAAATCCTAGTTTGGTATTATTGCCGCAACCACGCCAGGGGCGGAAAAAAGGCCTTTGGTGATTCCGAAGTCGCCAAGGGTTGCCAGTCGATTAACCTCACTTCTGCCATGGATTGTGGATGTCAGGTGAGGATGCCATGCACCAGTTCACCGTGGATATCCGTTAGCCGCATGTCTTGACTGCCAAAGCGATGGGTCAGTTGCGTGCGATCTAGACTCAGTACATGCTGGTGGCGTGGAGGTTGCGGATGTGGACTTTGTTTTCGATGGCGTGAAAGCCGTATTCATCACCGCCGCCGCAAACTATGCCGCCCCGAATCCCTCCGATGGCAAACCACATCGTGAATCCATAAGAACTGTGGTCGCGCCCGCCGGAGTCTTCTTGGGCAACGGGTGTGCGGCCAAATTTTCCGCCCCAAGTGATGAAAGTTTCGTCGAGGAGACTGCGTTCCTTGAGGTCCTTGAGCAGCGCGGCCACGGGCTGGTCCATGTCCCGGGTGTTGTTCATGTGCCCCGTTTCGAGATCGATATGTTGGTCCCAGCGATTCGGCCCTTTCGACAATCGGCGGTGTCACTTCGACGAAATGAACGCTGCATTCCACTAATCTACGAACCAGCAGACATTGCGTAGTGTGGGCTTGAGTGGTGGGTTGATCGAGGCCGTAAAGATGTCGGGCGGCCTCGGATTCACCGCGAATGTCGAGGAGGTTCGGCACGGTGGCTGGCATCCGAAAGGCGAGTTCGTAGTTTGCGATGATGGATTCGACGCGATCGCTTGGACCGAGGCGTCCGAACACGGAGTTGTCCAAGGATCGCAAGAGATCGGGCTTGGCTTGTTGCAGGTCCGGGCTGGGCTCGGGTTCGGTCCAGATTGGCGAGCGGCGCTTTGGTGTCGCGCTGGGAGAGTATGCTGGGGTCTTCCATTCTTGGTTCGAGCCTTCCAGCCACTGCTAAGATGCCGTCGCGGATGGTTTCCGCTTCCAGACGCCGAATCAGAAAATGATGCAGTAATTTGTTGTTGGGATACCGCTCGGTGGCCTTGGGGTTGGATCGACTGCTCATTTTTGATAGGCGCTGGTGAGTATAAGCTTGCGGCGCATCGCTTTGATCGACTAGCCGCTGCGGACAAACTCGGCTGTGAGAAAGTCCGGCAGATCATGGTGGGTCGGGGCTTGTCCCATGCGACCAAAATCATCCGGGGTTCGGACGATGACTTCTCCAAAATGGTGCTGCCAGATACGGTTGGCGATGACTCTGGCGATAAGCGGGTTTGAGGGATCGGTGAGTCGATGCGCCAAATCAAGTCGCCTGTTCCCTTCAAGTTGCGGCAGGGGCAAGCCTGGACTTCGAGAGATGTGAAATGTTTATGGCCAAATATCTGCGGCGGATGTCAGGGAGCGCGATCATCAAGGTTCCGGTAAAATTGCCGCGGATAAAGATAAACTCATCCTCACCGTGCCGTCCACTAGTGCCGGGGCGCGTCGGGGTTTCGGAAAATCTGACTCTACAACTCTGAATTGTTCGAAGAGCGCCGCCAAGGGTGAATGGCTCTTGTGTTTATTGCTGGCATCCAGCAATCCGTTTCTCAAAAGCCTGTTCAGAAGTTCGATTGCTCCGGTGTTGAGATTGCCGGTTTTTCCCGTCCGCCATCGTTCTATGATCTCGGTTATTGACACTGAGTAAGCCTGCGCTAGCGACTCGATGTTCGTTACATCGGAGTCCTCGAGCAACCAGCCTCCCTGTGGGTGTGGGAGCGGCGGCGGAGGGTGTTCCTCGTCAGAGAAGAGGAGATGGTGGATGAGGGTGTAGCTGCTCGACGTTTCGGGGACGAACCCTTTCGATGGAGGTGGAGTCAAGCGATACCGGGGAACGGTGCAGTCACTGATTTTGAAGTAGGCACGGTGGTCGATCCATTGGCTGACGTTCATGGTTCACCAAAAGGGAGTCGCATTTGTAGCCGTGAGTGTGAGCTCGCTATACATTGAGTTCATGATCTCGGTGACCGTCAATCACTAGGTTGAGGCGCGCTTTGTTCCCTGTGATCAGGCAGTGCGCGCAGGGGGCTGAGATCGTAAATGTTTCTGAACGAAGATCGCCCTGCAATTGGCGGGAGAGGAAACTGGTGTGAGGGCTGGATGAGGTGCAACTCGCTATTGGTGTCTTGGGGCCATTGCCCAAAATGAATCACCCGGCTTTGCCGAGCCGGGGACAATGACGGAACCGGCAACTCGTCAGCTACGGTAATCTGGGTGGTGGAAGTCTTTGAATAGTTCAGTTGCAGGTAGGCGGCTCTCGGCGAGTATCTCCTGCTCTGCGCCCACAGTTTCTGGCGGCCCTGTGGGTAATTGTTCCTCGGTGAGATCGATCCCTTCGCCGAGGTGTTTCCAAACATAGGAATGGGTGTTCGGAGCCGGTGGATTCTAGTTGCTCTATGGCAACTAGCCATTTCTTCAGATATGGCGTGTCAAGATCGTCAACGTCCGTTGCATTTGGAGAGATTGGATTCGTTATCGGGGCCAAATTTTCTGGCAGCGAGCAGGTAGCGGTGGACCTCGGAAAGTAGTTGTGCTCCTATGAGGGGGCAGGTCCGTTGATAATTGCTTGATGAATTTCTTGTTTTAGCTCGGTTAGCTGACGAAGTTACGGATGGGTTCGCTCGGGCGAATTAATGAAGAAGGCTTGTTGGTAGCGAGAACTCTTCAGATAGCCGGCTAGAGAATAGTATTCCCGAGTTGAGATGGCATCGCATTTATGATCGTGGCAGCTGGCGCACGCAATGGTTTGCCCCAGAAACGCTTTTTCTAGGACATTGATTTGTCCGTCAATCACGTCGGTTTGTTCTTGGCAAATGCCGACTGGAGTCTGGCATCCTTCCTCTATCCAAAAGAATCCGGTTGCAATAATGAATTCATTAATCTTGCTGACGGGGTGATGTCTGGGGAAAGGGAGCAAGTCACCGGCAAGGTGCTCGACCACGAATTGATTGTAGAGAAGATCGCTATTTAGAGATCGGATGACATAATCGCGATAGTGCCAGGCATTAGTAGAGATCATAGTCGAATCCGAACTCCAGCGGTTCCGAGTAGTGGACTAGATTGAGCCAATGCCGAGTCCAACGTTCGCCATGTTGAGGGGAGACGAGAAGATGATCGACAATCTTGGCGAAGGCCTTTGGGTCACTATCTTAGACAAAGCGGTCCCCCTCGTCTGGAGTGGGGGGGAGGCCGATGAAATCGCAGTCGCACGGCGAATCAGCGTACGGTGATCCGTGGGTGGCGTGGGTGAGAATCCCTGTTCGGAGAGTCTGGCTGCGATGAGTTGGTCGATGTCAGCATGACCCCAATCAAGACCGGTAATTTGAGTGGCGCGGTGCTGTGAACGGGTTGGTAGGCCCAATGCTAGCGATGCCGTTTGAACCAATCTTCGGTGCCGGAATCCGGGTTAATGAATTGATTGCCTCTAGGGTCTCCGACCATGAAGTGCCTATGTATGATCCACTGGACAAAGGGGCTCTTTGGTTACCGACGCGGGCAGCTTTTCCTTGGTCGGCATTTGAAGATCGGAGGTTCTCATACCGCAGAGCTTCGATAAGATGGCTGGTGTTCGCTTCTGGCGAGTGACACTGAAAGCAGCATTCGGCAAGGACCACCCGAATTTTGCTCTCGAAGAACTCGTGATCGACCCTGTTGATTGCCACTGAGTGGAGCGCTCAATGTCAAGTAATTGAAGTACGCGAAGGCAGACGATCGTCGAAAAGGCTCATTATGGAGATGCGATGGTCACACCTCATGCGATCAAGGGCTCTGAAGTGCCATCACGAGGTCTTGGTTTTTCTGATGCTTTCAGAATAGAGCGAAATTCGACGAAAGCAACGATTACTCGGGGCCGGACTGGAAACTCGGGGGTCGACTAGTGCTCTGCGGATGCTCGCTTAACGACGGTGTGGTGTTATTTGAGGTTTAAGACAGGATGAACAGGATATTTTCATCATGTAAATCGTATTCATCCTGTCTTAACGGACTGACTCTTCATGTATAAATCACGTCCACGTTTGGCAACAAAGAAATCGACTGATCTGATCCCAAAGACACAGAACCGGGTTACACCATCAGATAGAGGAACGGCTCCTCGGCGAGATGTTTCTTTGCCGGGGTGTCAATTCAATCGAGCAAAATATAGAATCCATAAATGGTCTTGATCTGATGGGTAAGCCTACCCGACCATTGCTTTGAGTTCTTTCGACTCCAGTATTTTGGGTCCGCTGAGGTTCGGTGTGCACATTTTAGGGTTCCGAGTTCTTTCGAGACATCAAGTAGTCGTTGAATCAGCTCCAAGTGGTGCCGGGGTGACCATGCCTCGTTTGGCGAGTTTCGTGTGACCCAGCCGTAACAATTCAATTGGCCCTGCGGTGTGGTTGATCAAATGGAATAGGTCGCTGCTCTTCGAACCTCGATCCTTTCCCAGATATCCTCGTCCTATACCGCTGCGCCTGAATCCTTGAATCAAATTTGTGATTCCCTCGATGTGAAACTGCGAGGATTCCTCAAGATGGTCTTGTAGTGCTCGTAAGGCGATGGATGCGAAGATAACGTTGTGTCTGGACACTTGTAGGTCGCCGATGTTCTCCGAGAGTGATGAGACGATCCGGTCGACTTCTTCGTTACTCCCGGCTTTTGCTTCGCCCGCAAAAAGATTCGCGAGTTAAACCCGCCTTGTCAGCATCAAGCCAAAGCGCCTCGTCCCCGTCCATAATCCGATTCAGCTCTCCTTCTAACGCCGATGCGGTGGCCATGAAAACATTCGGAAAATCTTCGTCAATGAAATAGCCGGCGATCACGGCGGCACCCAGATGCCCTGCCGGGCAAGTGCTTTTGGAGATATCTGTATTGAATCATGATGAAGACGGATCTTTGATTCCCGATTTCTTGAGTAAAGGACGTGAGCCTGCTTTGGTCGTGGAGGGTGATTCGCTTTCCTTCCCTGATCAATTCAACTGGTCTGTCGGCTGGTTCGCGTCAACTTACCACCTTAATCGGCAAAAAGATCTAGCATGTTCTCGATCAATCCACCGTGATTCTTTGCCTTACGGACATCACACGTAATGAAGAACACAAGATCCAATTGTGGAAAGATCATCAATCTCTGGTCGTGGATTCTGGCTGCATAGTAAGTTTGGTTCCTCTTGGCTGCACCGCCCCACCACAAATAACCAGAAGAATCCCCGCAGAGAGGGCACCGTCGTTATGTAGTATTATGGTTTCTTCGCCTCATGATTCCGAAAAAAGAACCGAATTTTCTTATATTACGTTATTCAGATAGAGAAAACCGGACTTAGGCATATCTTTTATGTCCATACTATCCCCTGTTGTCCCGGCAGTATCGGTTTCCTCAAACGTTCCCCATTCCCCAATCAACGTTCAAGCCCATCGAGCCAAACAGGGACTGTTTGCCTAGCTCGTTCGCATTCATTCCGGCAGCGGCGGTAATCACTGAGGAAAGAAGGTTCGCATAGTCGTCGTCATATCAAAATTGGATTTCGGGAAAGGATAAACGCGGAAGACGCAAACCGTTCTCAATCTTTGTTTGACATCAGGTGTAGCATAGGCTAGTACCCAATCCTGTTGTCATGGTTATAGGTGTCTGACAGGCAGATTCCTCCTTTCCTGAACCGGAACGATTGACACTTCGCTCAGAAAAGTCGGCGACGGGCTGCTCGTCACTTTGGATATGGCCCCTATCGACTGCGACATTGACAACGGCTGAAAGCACACTCTTGGTAATGGAAAAGATATAGTGCCCGGCTTGGCGATCTGGAGCACTATCTGGGTATTGGTCAACAACCATCGGAGGGATGATCAAGAAAATAGTGCTCGAAGATTAAATATCCGTTCTTAATGATGGGGATGCTAGTTATGTTGTCGCAGGTTTCCGGAACCGAATGGGTAAGAGCATTCAGGCTGATTGAACTATATCCAAATGATTCCGGTGGCGCTGAGGTCTAATTTTTAGTGGGCTAATACTCTCTAAGGTCGCACGTGCTGAGCAACCAGGATGGGATTGCCATCAGGATCAACGATAATGAAACTTGCCAGTCCCGTCGTCATCTCATCCGCTTTGTGCTCAAATTTGATTCCGTGCGCCAGTGAAGGAATCGAGTTTATTTGCGTTCCCGTTCCAACCAGGATTGAAGGTCAGAATATTTTTCTCGAACATCCCCCGAAAGAGCTCAATGGCATGATCCCCGTTTTTCATAGAAGGCCTGAGAAGCCTCAAGATTTTTGACGGTTAAACTGACTAAAAATGCGCCTAGATATATATGATCGAACCGCATTTTATTTTTTGCAATTTGAATAATTGTCCCGATTTATGGATGGGATTGTATCCTAGTTTTTAGAGCATTTCATCGGGTTTAGAGTATTGTTTCGGTCTTAGACTTGTCAAAAAACAAAAAAACTAGCATCTCACTTATAGAAATCGTTCGAATCTCCGCCACGGGATCGTGCCCGGCGAAAACTCCAACTAGTCGTTCGTCCAGACGGGTGTGAACAATTTCAAACTGTTGTGTGGGCTAGGGTGCCGCTTCAACTTCTGGGTAATACTCTTGTCCGTTTAGAAAGAAAGATTTGCCATCACCAAGGCCGAAGATGTCTTCGGAGCCCTTCGTCCTCGCATTCCAGTCCATCCATGGTTCCTTCTCTCGGAACGATTGCTTGGCTTACTCAGGCCGTTCCTGCATTCACAGGCACTGATCGACCGGAGGAGTAGGATTGCCGTCCGTATCGACAAGTGTTCAAAAGGTTTTAAGGTTGGTGGCTGGACCCGGGTTCGAACCGGGGACACACGGATTTTCAGTCCGTTGCTCTACCAACTGAGCTATCCAGCCGCTTTTTGGCGAGAGCACTTATTGAATCGGGTGCCGTTGTGTTTGACAAGAGATTATT
Source organism: Limisphaerales bacterium (assembly GCA_024761205.1). Classification (GTDB taxonomy): domain Bacteria; phylum Verrucomicrobiota; class Verrucomicrobiia; order Limisphaerales; family AAA164-E04; genus UBA2970. The sequence goes on along the minus strand of JAMASS010000015.1, from coordinate 101,372 downwards.
GCGACTCTGTGAAGGCTATCGGGCACCGTCAGTGCCAAAGGTTCAGTTTCCGAGTTGGATGGCCAAGTGTCAGCCGAAATTTTGAGCGGGGACTGCTTTTTCGGTCTGCTCGAGGTGATTTGCCGAAGGTGTTTGAGTTCTAAGCTGGTTTCGCATCTGGTTGTTGCTACAGTTTGGTGGCTATTCGGTGAGAATTCTATGATTAATTGTGTCGATTTGACGTCAGTGATTTTGGCTGCTGGGTGTGGTCGAAGGATTCAAGGGCTTACTGAAAGGCCCAAGATATTGCTGCCGATTCGGGGAGAATCTCTCTTAGAGCGGCACCTGAGAATTCAGAAGGCCGTGGGTATCGAGAGGGTCGTTATCGTGGTCGGTTACGAGAAGGAGCAGATCTTTGCGGCGGTCGAGACCTGCTTTGAGAAGCCCGAGGTGGTGTTTGTAGAATCCGAGGATTTCCGCACTAAGGGGAATGGCTACTCCTTGTGGCTGGGCTTACAACGTGTTTCGGGCGGCGCTTTGGTTTTTGACGGCGATTTGTTTTATGATGAAACCATTTTGGTGAGGTTTTTGCGGAAGGGTGGTTCTAGTGCGGTCTTGATCGGACCCGGCAATTTGGATGACGTTGAATGTGCCAAAGCGTTGGTCGATGCTCGAGGCATGGTGCGAAAGACCGTTGATAAGCGGCTGTTTACCGAAGCGGAACTGAAGGGATACCGATTTGCCGGAGAGGCGATCGGAGTGCTGCGGTTTGATAGGGAGCGGGCACGAGCGTTGCAGGAGTTGTTACAAGAGTTTCTAAACGAAACGGGAAATATCGGCCTTAACTGGGAGCATCCGTTGAATCGGTTTTTGCTGCGCCACGATCTAAGCGGGTATATCGAGCCATCTGATCAATGGTTGGAGATCGATGACGAGGCGGATTACCAGACTGCATTGGAGCGTTTTGAGCAGTGTGAGGTTGCGGCTCCGAGTTGATGGCTGTTTGGGTCAGGGGTGGTTTGGAGGAGAACGACTCCTGAGCCGGGTTGTGCTTTTCGACATTGATGGAACGCTTGTCAGGTCTGGTGGGGTTGGGGTGTGAGCGTTGGATCGGACTTGGTTTGAGGCGTTTGGTCTGCGAAATGGCACCGCGGGAATTGATTTCGCAGGGAGAATGGACGCTTCGTTGCTTGAGGAGCTGTACCGGATTCACGACATTGCCTTTGAGTAGGGAGCAACATGAGGTGCTGAGGGCCTTATACTTCCACACTTGCTCTCAGAGTGTTTTGGGGAACGCTGGAGGACGCTTGTTGGCTGGGAGCCGGGAGTGTTGAGCAAAGGCATCCGCTTAAGAGCCCTTGAGGTCGTGGTCGGCTTGTTGAGCGGAATGCGCGGTTGGCGGCGGAGATCAAGTTAAGGCATTTTCAGGTTTGGGATTTTTTTGTGCTGGAGTGTAAGGGGATGATCACTCGTGCCGCAATCGACTGGCGGCCATTGTTTAGTGTGGCGGTCTATTTGAATACCGTGCTGACGGACCGTGAGGTGCTGGTTGTTGGTGACATCCTTCATGATATTCGTTGCGCGCGTAGCATTGGTGCCGACTGCCTTGCCATCGCTACAGGCGGGGTCGCCTACCGGTGTTTGTTTGCGGAACGACCGGCCTCTCTCTCGCGAATTTTTTAGGAGGTGGATGTGCTGTTGGCTGGATTTCCAGTTTAGTACCTTGTCTCATTAGGTTGAAATCTTTGGTGCGAGTGGGCGAGATTATCCCGACCGACGCTTTTAGGCGGCTGATTGTTGCGAATTGGTGTCGTTTTTTTGCCAACAGTAAGCATTCCCTTCGCTGAAAAATTGGTATAGTCTCTGACTGTGCTCCCTCAACGTTCCACCCGACATCGAGGTCGCCGCGAGCGTCGACAGCAGCGACAGGCGGCTTGGATGTTCTTGATTGCCTGCGTTATCGTCTTGCTGGCAATGATTTTGTTTGGCCCTAGTGAACTTCGCCCCAGCCAGCATCGGGCCTTGGGCATCACTTACTCTGTGTTAGTTGGGTTCTTGGTGTATTTTTTCATGGGGAGCACTTCGTGGATTGGGGATTCTGAGATGTCGGGCTATCGCAAGGCTGGTATCTGTCTCTTCATCGCGATCCTCGCGGGAGCGGTCGTTCTGGGTGCGTGGGAAATGGGGCTGTCACCGGTGGGCAAGGGGACCGGACCTTAGGCGCGAGGGCTCAGCTCGGTTCTGTTTTTTTATTGCGATCAGCGCTGTTCGTTGTAAGTGGAATCTCGATATTTGTTGTGGGCCAGGTCTTCGGCTTGGTGGGAGTAGGTTGGAGGTGGAGACCAGGGTTGCCATCGGACATTCCAGGCTCCCGCTGCTGTGGCACGGAGTGCCTGCCCCCATTGGGCTCGCGTGACCGTGGTAGGAGGGGGTTGGATGGAGCCCTGAACGAGGAACCCGGTGCGATTACGTTTTTGTGCAGCACCGGCCACTTTGCTGCCGGCAAGAACGAGGTCGTGTTTTTCGGTTCCCACAAAACAACGTCCCGGTCCCTCGGGATTTTGGGCGGGCGCGATGTGAGTGATGATACCGACTGCTCGAAAGGCCATTTGCAGCCATTCGTGAAGTTGAACGTAGCTCTCCATGGCGCGGTTCCTATACCACGGGGCTGATGGTGGGAAGATAAGACTGTAGGTCCAGTCGTTGGTGTGAGGAACAAGACCTCCACCGGTAGGGCGTCGGATGAGCGGGCGAAGGGGGGTGAGTTGGGTCGCTTCGTGGTATTTTTGGAAGTAACCGAAGGTGGCGGTAGGTTCAGACCAGTCATAGAATCGGAGAATGGGCGATTGAATCTCTTCGGCATGGATGAGGCAGGTCTCATCCCATGCCATGTTGAGTGCTCCGGGTAAAGGCGGGGTTTTCCAGTAATACCAATGAAGCGGTGGCACACCTTGTCTATACGTTACAAGAGGTGAAGCTGCCGAGGGTAAAGTCTGGAGCCGCCCCGCATCCGCTCGGGCGATTTTGGCGGAATGAAAAAGAAACATGGATCGAAACCCTCGCAGACTCTAACTCGGCGGGGTTCTATGCCGAGAGAAACCAAGGCGAGCGCGTCGCGCTTAAAGCGGGAGAAACGTCGAATCTATCTGTTGGATGATCATCCCATGCTCCGGTACGGGATGGCTGAGTTGATCAATGGCGAGCCCGATTTGGTGGTTTGTGGGGAAGCGGACAATGCTTACGATGCGATCGATGAGCTGCCGAACGCGAAGCCCGATTTGGTTTTGGTGGACATCACGCTAAAAGGGAAGAGCGGTCTCGAATTCATCAAGGAGATTCAACGATTGCAGCCGGGACTCGATACCTTGGTCGTTTCCGTGCACGATGAAGGTTTTTACGCAGAGCGAGTGCTGCGGGCGGGAGGTCGGGGTTATCTGATGAAAGTTTCCGGAGCCGGTGAACTGCTGAAGGCGATTCGGAAAGTGTTGAGCGGGGAGGTTTATGTGAGTGCGCGGGTCTCAAGATCGGTCTTCGACAGGATCACCGGACGGGGGCAACCGCCGGAGGGGGGGATTGTAAGCCGTCTGACGGACAAAGAAGTGGAGGTGCTCTCGTTGGTCGGGCAAGCCAAGGAGTCAAAGGAGATAGCGAAGCAATTGAACATGAGCCTCAAGACGGTTGAAGCGCATCGAACCCATATTCGCCAAAAGCTCAACATCGGTTCGCGGGCGGAATTGATTCAGTTTGCGGTCCGGTGGAGCATGATCGACGATTTTGGCTGTCGGGAACCATGATTTAGTTCAGGTGCGACGACTTTCGTGAGCGTAAGCTCTGAAACCAGAAAATCAAGTTAACCCTAGGTAAAAAGTAGTGTTACCACCAATAGCAATTCCCAGCCTGTTCCTGCAAATTCCTTCATGACCAAGCCAGCAACTCGACTGTAACCAAATATGTGTATCGGTATGAATCAACTTATTCGTAAAAAGACAATTGGGGCTTTCACGCTCATCGAGCTGTTAGTAGTTATTGCCATCATCGCGATTCTCGCAGGAATGCTCCTGCCAGCCTTAGCCAGGGCTAGGGCCAAGGCGCAGAAAATCAAATGCGTCAACAATCTCAAGAATGTCGGGCTTGCGACCCGAATTTTTGCGACTGACCACGAGGACTTGTATCCTTGGCAGGCGCCAGACAATCAAGGCGGTTCCTCAGGTGCTCTACCGAGGTCAAAGACGAGGTTTAGAGAGGAAGCTTATAACTTGGTTTGGCGCCACTTTTCGGCGCTATCGAACGAATTGTCTACTCCGAAAATCGTTCTTTGCCCAAGCGATGGTAATCGGGTCGAGGCTGTCTCTTGGAACACTAACCGTGCTCGTGGTCAGGAAAACTTCTACCGCAACCAGAACGTTTCCTATTTCGTCGGTTGCGAAGCGGATGAGACCTTGCCCCAGTCGCTGTTGTCGGGTGACCGCAACATTACCAACGCCCAGCGCTCCGACATTTCCAAAGGTGCTGCTCTTCCGTTCCTCATGCGCGCTCGTTCGGGTCAGGCGAGGCCGTTGCCGACCCCGGAACCGGGATGGAGCAAAGACATTCACGACGTTTCGGGCAATGTGTGCCTCGGCGACGGCAGCGTTCAGCAGATGACTTCCAGCAAATTACGTACGCAAATGCGTGATGTGGGTTTTGACAGTCTCACGCTTCTGTTACCTGGCGATGAACGGAGATAATTCAACGCTTCGCAATGGAGTGAGTTGTTGAGGTTTCTATCAGCTTAGCGTGAAGACCCTGGGCTTTGGGCCTAGGGTCTTCTTCGTATACCCACCCTGCCGTCTAGGGCTGCTCTTGGGGTTTTTTAGCGACCTTCTGGAGGTTTTTTGCCGGGCAGAGGGAGCGGACTTCGCACTGGTGGCAGTCGGGCTTGCGGGCGTGGCAGCGACGGCGGCCGTGCCAGATCATCCAGTGGCTGAGCATGGCCCATTGGTTTTGAGGTGCCAGGGTTTTGAGGTCTTGTTCGATCTTGTCTGGGGTTGTTGCCTCCGTGAAGTGAAATCTTTGAGAGAGTCGGGAAACGTGGGTGTCGACGACCACGCCCGCATTGATGCCGAAGGCGTTGCCTAGAACGACGTTGGCGGTTTTTCTCCCGACGCCTGCCAGCGATGTCAAGGCATCCATGGTTCGAGGAACTTCGCCCTCATAGTGTTCGACTAGCCGCTTACAACATGCCTTGATATTTTTCGCTTTGGCTCGAAAGAGTCCGATGCGTCGAATGCTGGATTGGAGTTCTGACAAGGGGGCTTTGGCGAAGTCGGATGCGGTGCGATATCGGTCAAAGAGTGTTGTGGTTACGAGGTTGACCTGTTTATCCGTGCATTGCGCGGAGAGGATTGTGGCGATCAGAAGTTGTAGTGGCGTCTTGAAATTGAGTTCGCAGTGGGCGTCCGGATAGACCTTTTCGAGCCGTTTGATGATGGAGGCGACGCGCTGTTGGCGTGATTTCTTTGATTCTCGGAGCATGGCGTCATGACAAGGATTGAGGATTCTATCCTCCTTCGCCGAGCTGCGGAGGAGGGCGACTCAAGGGGACTCTTGCCCTCCTGATTTAGGCTTTGGTTTGGGGGCACTGTGTTTGCCTAGCTGTCAGTTGATTGGTCGTTCGGGGATCTCGGGATACTCAAAGGTCTGGCCTTCGTAGTTGCGGATCACGATTTGATTTGCATTGTGGCTGATGATGGATTTCGGGTTGATGGGAATCTTGCCACCGCCGCCGGGCGCGTCGATGACGAATTGGGGAACTGCATAGCCGGTGGTGTGGCCTTGCAGACCTTTGATGATTTTGATCCCTTCAGTGACGCTGGTCCGAAGATGGGAGGAACCAGAGATGAGGTCGCATTGGTAGAGATAGTAGGGGCGCACGCGGCATCGCAGCAGTTTCCGGACGAGACTGCGCATGACGTCAAGACGGTCGTTGACGTGACGGAGGAGGACCGATTGGTTGCCGAGAGGGATGCCGGCGTCTGCGAGTCGATCGAGTCCCACTTTCACTTCGGCCGTGAGTTCAATGGGATGATTGGTATGAATACTGACAAAAAGTGGATGGTACTTTTTGATCGTAGCGCAGAGATCCCGGGTAATGCGTTGCGGAAGAAAGATGGGGATTCGTGATCCGATTCGCAAAAACTCAACATGGTCTATGGCACGAAGTCGGCTGAGAAGGTAGTCAATCTTTGAATCGCTCAGGAGCAACGGATCGCCGCCACTGAGGAGCACGTCGCGGATCTCGGAATGTTCGCGGACGTAGTCGAGTTGTCGTTCGAGTTCGGGGTGGAAATTATAGCCCGTCGCGTTGCTGACCATGCGAGAGCGTGTGCAGTAGCGGCAATAGGCGGCACAGCGGTCGGTCACGAGGAACAGGATGCGGTCGGGATAGCGATGGACGATTCCGGGAACCGGTGAGTTGTTGTCTTCGCCGCAAGGATCGGTCATTTCCCAATCTGCCGTCTTGGTCTCGTTGATCTTGGGAACAACTTGTTGCCGGATGGGACATTGAACGTTGTCTGGATCAATGAGATTGAAGTAATAGGGCGTAATTGCTAGGGACAGCTTCTGGTCGGCTAGTTGAATGCCCTCTCTCTCTTCAGTGGGTAGATTTGGGATGAGATCCTCTATTTGCGCCAGAGTGGTGATTCGGTTTTTCAGCTGCCAACGCCAGTCGTTCCAATCCAAATCCGAGATCGCTTCCCAAGCACCTTTGCTGGTGGTTTCGAAGTTTCGAAATGGGTCTGAAGAGGATGATGACTGGAGGCCAGCACTCGTTTCCGCCACGATCGAATCTAACATTGCTGAATGCGAATATAAATTAGCCCCCCTCCTTGTCAAGGAGCTCGGGAGATTTGGTTGACGCAAGGTGTGGATTAAGGGGGGGGAGCGAGAGTCTCAGGCCGGGTGCACTCGTTGGTGTTGCTATGTCGTCAGATGAGGCGTTTTCACACAGCTTTTTAGTCCTCTCGTGCCATTATTGTCGAGGATTTTTAGAGGACTCAACGGGGTCCGTTTCCCCGAGAGGGATGACTCTGGCAACGGCGATTCCGGCTTCCTATGCTTCGCTGCGGAGAACAGCGGCTCAGAGAGAGAGACTTGCTCCTCCCGGGGCGGCTATTTCAGCCAAGATGGCACCTTCTCCTGCGACCACAGTTCGGCGGCGGATTCGCGGCCTCTGACGATGGAGAACTGTTTTTCTTTGACCATAATTTCGGTTGGCTTGGGCCGTGAATTGTAGTTGGACGCCATGACGAAGGAATAGGCTCCAGCACTGAGGAGAGCCAAGTAGTCGCCTTCCTTAACTTTTTGCAAAGGGCGGTCTTTGCAGAAGTAGTCGCCGGCCTCGCAAATGGGGCCCACGACGTCCGTGTTGATGCGGGTGTCGCCCTTCTTAGTGAGGGCAACAATATCGTGGTGTGCATCGTAAAATGCCGGTCGGATGAGATCGTTCATGGCGGCATCCACGATGGTGAAATTCTTTTTGCCGGTTCGTTTGACGTATTCTACGCGAGTGATCAGAACGCCTGCATTTCCGGCAATGAACCGTCCGGGCTCGATGAGAATCTCGAGCCCCAGCGGTTCAAGCATCGGAACGATTCGTTCGGCATAGGACTGTGGGGTCAGAATAGATGCCGCTTCTTTCTTCTTCCACCAAGTCAGATTGCCGCTCTCAAGGGCAGGTTCATAGACAATACCTAGGCCGCCACCGATACTGAAAAACTTAATGCCGTAGCGTTTCTTCAGATCCTTGACGAGAGGGATTAGCTTCTTGACGGCGCCTTCGAAGGGCTCAGCTGTTGTCAGTTGGGAGCCGATGTGCATCTGAACCCCTTTGATTTGCAGGTGAGACATCTTTGCCGCCTTGGCGTAAACTTTTTTCACCTGTTCAAAGGCGATACCGAACTTGTTTTCATAGGTACCGGTAGTGATTTTGGCGTGCGTCTTGGCATCAACGTTGGGGTTCACGCGGACCGAAATCGGCGCGGTTTTCTTCAGGCGTTTGGCGGCGGCGTTGATACGCTCTAGTTCCGGTTCGCTCTCGGCGTTGAATGCGTGTATTCCCAGATGGAGCGCGAACTCGATTTCGCGCTCCGTCTTCCCTACGCCGGCAAAGAGGCATCGGTTGTGATCACCGCCTGCGGCCACGACTCTTTCGATTTCTCCCTTGCTAACCACGTCAAAACCGCCGCCTAGTTTCGCAATGGTTCGGAGGACGGCCAGGTTTGAATTGGCCTTGACGGCGTAGCAAATGGTGTGGTCCAGAGCCGCGAGTGCTTGGTCGAGTTTTTGAAAGTGGCTCCTTATGGTGGTGTGAGAATACACGTAGGCTGGGGTGCCATGTTTGGCGGCGATCTTGGATAGGGGGACCCCTTCGCAGTGCAACTCACCGTTCTTGTAGTGAAAATCGTGCATCGCCGGTAGTTATGCCAATTGCCCTCGCGGGAATCAAATGGCAAATCCTTTGGAGGATGAACAAGGGCCGAACAGGATATTATGCTGAGGCTTGCGCCTGAGCCCCCGGCATTTGTCGGTCGGGATCGGTTACTTCGTGTGGACCAGGCGTCGCCAAAACCAGGGAAACGGATAGGCCAAAAGAGTCTTAGCTATGATGAATTTGACTGCGCGTCTCGAGATCTTGGCGCGACGCTCCGGATTGAGCGGGTCATGCAGGGGAAGCGATTCCAGGGTTTTGAAACCGATTAGGATGGGCCAGGCGCAGGCTAACCGAACGCGAATCCAACGCCACGGGAGTTGGTTGGTGTATTCCCAACCTGCCAATAAGTGTTCGTTAGCGATCCGAGCATAGTGTTGAAAGAGGGGCGCGATCTGCTGCTGACTGGTTGACGGAAGCCTTAGTTCGTGGGGAGCGATACCCGCCTGCTGAAGTGCTGTCTTGGGTAAATAGCAGCGGCCTTGACGGAGATCGTCTGACACATCTCTGAGAATATTGACAAGTTGGAGTCCTTTACCAAAGCGAATGCCTGACTTGATCAGTTCGCTAGGTGGAGCTGTTCCGTCTGCGATCAAGTTCTTAGAACAAATGCGAGTCCAAAACTCGCCCACGCATCCGGCGACACGGTAGGTATAATCATCCAACTCTTCGTCGAGCTCCAAGCAGACAATGTTCTGCGGTGATCCGGTTCTAAAGCGCTGCAGATCCAGGCGCTGGCCGCTAATGATGACCTCTAGGACTTGGCGGATCAAACGACATTCTTCATCGTCTACGGCGTCCAGGAGGGCGACACTTTCGTTGGTTCGATCGAGGAGTTCCCGTTCTTTGGAGCGCGTTTGGTGGGGGAGATAGGAGGTGAAATCACATGAGATTGCTTCGCCTCGGATGGCTCGCGCCAACTCATTCAAAGATGCTTCGCGAACACTGGCCTCGACTAGGTTGGTGTCGGCAATGGTATCCGACGTTTTGGCAAGCAGATAACCGATGCTAATAGGCCGACGAACCGCCGCCGGTAGAACTTTAAGGGTGAGGTAAAACGACCGGGAAACGGCTTGGAGGAGATCGGTCAGCAGGGAATCGAGTGATGATTCAGTTGTCCGCAGTGCTGTTTTGCTCATGACTCAACCGGGTTCGCCACTCTTTAAGCTGCCGTTTGACTTCCTGCAACCCCGGGGAGCCGGGTGTCTTGCGCTCCTGGAGACCTCGGATTAGCGAGAACACAGTCAGGGCGTCTCGCTTGAATCGGGAATCCACGGATTTGAGATCGCCTAGGGTCAGCTTGTTGAGCGCCCGTTTCTTCTCTTCGGCCAGAGCCACCACAGCTCCCACGATGTGGTGTGCCTCGCGGAAAGGGATGCCAAGTTTGACCAGGTAGTCGGCGAGATCCGTGGCCAAAAGGCTGGGGTCTTCCGCAGCCGCCTGGCAGACCTCGGCGTTGATATTTGTATGGGCGAGCATGGCTGCCGTGATGCGAAGACTGGCCCGGATCGTATCGGCGGTATCAAATAATCGTTCTTTATCTTCTTGGAGATCGCGGTTATAAGTCATCGGCAATCCCTTCAGCAGGGTGAGTATGGACACTAGGTTTCCGATGACTCTTCCCGACTTGCCGCGGGTCAGTTCGGCGAGATCCGGATTCTTCTTTTGGGGCATGAGGGAGGAACCCGTAGTGTAGGCGTCGTCAATGGTGATGAATCCGAATTCTGCACTCGACCACAATATGATATCTTCCGACAACCTCGACAAGTGGACAGCGGTTAGGGCGGCGGTGGAGAGGAATTCGACGATGAAGTCGCGATCGCTTACCGCATCCATGGAGTTTTGGCTGATTCGCGGGTTACCGTCGGCATCCACGAAGCCAAGTTCTTTCGCCACTATCTCGCGTTTTGATCGAACGGTAGAGCCCGCTAAGGCGCCGCTACCAAGGGGACAAACATTGAGCCGATTGAATGAATCGGCAAAGCGAGCGGTGTCACGATCGAGCATCTCGGTGTAGGCCAAGAGGTGATGGGCGAAGGGAACCGGCTGTGCCCGTTGAAGGTGGGTGTAGCCGGGAATGGGGGTAGGAAATGAACGCTTGCCGAGCTGAACCAGCTGAGATTGGAGTTCACGAATCTCAGCGATCACCGCCACCGTCTCGTCCCGAAGCCACATGCGCATATCGAGAGCGATCTGATCGTTCCGAGATCTCGCGGTATGTATCTTTGCGCCAGCGGGGACACGAGCCGTTAGTGCGGACTCGATATTCATGTGGACGTCTTCGAGGTTTCGATCCCACTGGAAGTCTCCGCGCTCGATTTCGTCTCCGATTTCCTCCAATCCTTTTAGGATATCGGTGAGGTTTTTCTTGGTGAGGACACCAATCTTCTGAAGCATCCGCGCATGGGCCATGGAGCCAACGATATCTTGGCGCCAGAGCCGCCAATCGAAGGAGATCGACTCTGAGAAATCAATGAGGTCTTCGGCCGTGGTTTGGCTGAATCGTCCGCTTCGCGATACTTGAGATGCCTTTTCCATTACCTCAGTGCTCGGAATAATCTGGAGATTTCGAATCGGATTGTCACGCTGGAAAAGGCGGATACAACGAAGGTGGGGTGAAACTCCATCGGGAGCCGCTTTCGCCTTGTGCGGTCTGAGGGGTCAGAATGGTTTATTTTGTCAATCGCGTGTTTTACCAAGCGGTATCCAGCTTCCGTAGCCGAGTGAAGGAGACGGTTCACCAGACTCTCGCTCTGCCTTTTATTGCTCGATTTTCGCGCAAATTAAGGGCTCGTATTCTCTTGTCATGGTTATCAAGCTAGGAACTGTGGATTCCATTGAAAAAACGATTCGGGTAGCGTATTCCCATCGTGTCTTCTTTACACGAGACGTTTTTGATCGAGGTAATGGGCTCCTTTGTTCCCTTTGTAGCGAGGATCGGGGCAATCGCTTGGCGAAGGTCATTGTCTTTGTCGATGAAGCGGTTGCTGAAGCGATTCCATCATTGGTGACGACCATCAAGGTCTATTTTGAAGTTAACGATGATGCCGCTGATCTGGTTTGTTCTCCGGTTCTGATCGAAGGGGGAGAACGGGTGAAGAATTCGTACTTTCATGTGTCAGAAGTGCATTCTCGGTTGGATCGATATCACATTGATCGGCATTCTTATGTGATTGCCATTGGGGGCGGGGCCCTATTGGACATGATCGGGCTTGCGGCTGCCACCGCTCATAGAGGAGTGCGTCACATTCGGGTTCCCACCACCACGCTCAGCCAAGACGATTCGGGTGTGGGCGTGAAGAACGGGATTAACGCCTTTGGGAAGAAGAATTTTATTGGCACCTTTGCGCCACCTCATGCTGTAGTCAATGATTTCGCGTTTTTGGACTCGCTTCCTGAGCGTGACAAGCGAGCTGGTTTTGCCGAGGCCGTGAAGGTGGCTTTGATTCGCGATCGCCAGTTCTTTGAGTCCTTGGAATCGGATGCCAAGGCGTTGAAGGCCCTCAACAATGAGGCGGTCGAGAGATTGGTGAGACGGTGTGCAGAGCATCATTTGGAGCACATTGCCACCTCGGGTGACCCGTTTGAGTTTGGTTCGGCTCGGCCGCTTGATTTTGGACATTGGGCGGCGCATAAGTTGGAACAAATATCAGACTATCGGATTCGCCATGGCGAAGCGGTGGCAGTGGGTGTGGCGCTGGATACGATTTACTCTGGATTGGTGGGGTTGCTGGACGAGCGATCGGTGGAGCGAGTACTGAATCTGCTGACCGAGATGGGTCTGGATATCTATGCCAGTGAATTGCACAATATGGATTCGCACGGGGATCGAATGATCCTCCGCGGTTTGGAGGAGTTCCGTGAGCACCTGGGTGGAGAGCTGACTGTGACGCTGCTGGAATCGATTGGCCGCGGGGTAGAGGTGCATTCCATGAATCTTCCGAAGGTCGTGACGGCTATGGATACCTTGCGAGATCGCTTCAGGGCTTCAGGGCAGCGGATCGTGGTGGCGTAATCGTGAGCGTGAGGTGAAGGCTGTCACCCGATTTTCCTTTTTATCCGTTTATGACCATCATTCTTGGAACTACCGCCATCGTGTGGTTTGAGGCACTCTTGGGAACACTGTTCGGCCGAGAAGGGTGCTGAGAGGCATTGCTTTGAACCGGAGTCAACAGAGAAAACAGAGATAGGAAAAGCCTCCGTTGGAGCATCTGCCCAGATAGGTTTCCAGAAGCCTAGGCTGTGCTAGGTTCTGTTTTTCTGCTTCGGGTTGCCCGGCCCCCCCTGGCAGCGGTGGCCAACTAGTGCTGCGGCTTCCGCTTGGCGTTCGGGCGATGTCCCCGGGAACCGGTCTGCCGTCTCGATGTCTGTGGCGGTCGGAGGATCGCCTTTGGATCCGTTAGTTCAACCAAGCCGGGATCGGTGGCTTGATTCTCCGCCCACCGTCCGGGCGCTTCTGCAAAACGAAGCGGCGACGCACCGACTTCAAGGGAAAAGCTGGTGAGCGAGCGAGGATGCCCGACCGGTAGCTCCCGGTCGGGAGCGCCGGCAGCACGGTTCACTCCTCGCGACTTCATTGCCGTTGGGTTTCAGGACGATATCATCCGCTCCCTGCAGGAGGTGTCGGACCGCTTCGGCCCTTCATGAACGCCCCCCAACAAACCGCCGCCATCTGCGCTTTCCGAAAATGATTTTGGTAGATAGAATAAGTTCGTTTTCTCCTATTCTGTTCTTAAACAAAAGAACATGACCCAGAACGAACACCGAATCCTATTTCTCTGCGGCATTGGGCATTTCTTTGCCCACTTCTATATGCTCATGTTTCCGTCATTGGCATTGTGGACGCATCAGGATTTTCAGCTCAGTCTGCCGGAGACGTTGAACCTTGGGTTTGCGATGTATCTGCTGTTTGGATTTGTGTCCTTGCCAATGGGACTGTTAGCGGATCGATATGGCCACCGCCCCTTGTTGGTGGTCATGTTTCTGGGCTTGGGATTTTCGTCGGTTGCGGCGGGTTTGAGTCGCAGTCCTGTGATATTCGGCGTCATGTTGGCTGGTATCGGGTTTTTTGCTTCGATTTATCATCCCGTTGGCATCGGTTTGATCAGCAAGTGTTGCCAGAACCGAGGACATGCCTTGGGAAACAACGGGGTGTGGGGGAATTTGGGGATTGGGCTGGCGCCGTTGTGTGCGGGGCTCGGTGCCTATGTCAGTGATTGGCGGATCGTTTATCTCATCGTAGGCGTCGTGGTGGCAGTGGTTGGGGTGGTCCTCTGGCGATTGCAGATTGATGAAGAGCCGATACCTCGCACCAATGCTTTGTCACCGGGAGCTACAGGGCGCCATCTGAGCTATTTCGCCTTGATGTTGGTTTCCATGTGTTTGCTAGGTTTGTGCTATCGTGGGACCGTCGTTTCGATTCCTGCTTATTTCAAGGAGCATATCCATTTCTTGGGAAGGCTGTTGCAGTGGGAAGGGGAGGTGGTGGTATCGGCGTCTCAATCATTTGGAACCACTCTTTTGGTGTCGGGAATCTATTTGTTTGGGATCTTCGGTCAAATGACTGGGGGACGGCTGGCGGATCGTCTGGATCTTCGAATGGCGTATCTGATTTTTCACGCTTGCGCCTTGCCGTTCATGGTGTTGATGGGCGTTCTCTCGGAACTCCCGCTGTTTCTGGTAGGTTTGGGATATTTGTTCTTCTCTTTGGGAATGCAACCTATCGAAAACAGTCTGGTCGCGCGCCTGACACCGAATCATCTGCGCAGTCTCGCTTATGGCTTGAAGTTTATTCTGGTACTGGGAGTGGGCGCCTTCGCAGTCAAGATTGTTCGTTGGGTGTTGAATCACCACGAACCGCAGTTGGTGTATTTTATTCAGAGTGGGTTGATCCTGAGTGTGATCTTGCTGGTTGCAGTCATTTATTGGCTTTCCCGCCGCGAATCGTTTCGGAATATGTAAGATCCCTTCCGGTAACAGCAACGGTAAGGTCGCTCTGACTGGCAGATGGCTGTTGGGGGAGGTTAGAGCCGATGGACATCGGTGGCTGTGCCAGATTAAGGGTGGGACATCAGCAGATTGCCTCGGCTGCGATCGTTGTGTGAAAAGGCCGGTGGCATTGTCATTGGTTTGTCAAATGTTTGGTGCGGCTCATTTCTATCTTTGGGGACCGTCGTTGTTCAGTCGGCACGATGTTGATCGACGCCAATGGATCCCACTGGCCAAAGCACTCGATCGAGCGGCCAAAGGAAGTTTTGCGGGACGGTTGCGTTCGCTGTTCTCGGAGGATCAGCGGAAGGGGTAGAGGAATTGGCGGCTGCGGAGTGGCCGATGAAATATCTCACGGACAGGTGGCCAAGGCGTTTGAGGAGGCATTGTTGAATCCGAGTTGGTTGAGTTGGTTCGTGGTGGGAATGTTAGTTCGCAGGCTGAGTTGGTCCGGCGAATTGCAAAGCGATAGTGGTCAATCTGGGACGATTTCTGAGACTAGCTAGCTCATGGGGCGATGGATTGTCGATCCCGCTGCTCAATGGGTTGAGCGAGGCTGGAGGCGAAAATGCCGTTCTTTTGCTCAGTGATCTCTATAGTAAATCCGTTCGGCCGGATGTGGTGACTCGCGTGGCGGAGCTGGGCTTTCTGATCGGCCTGTATGACTCGTATCACTCGGTGCATTCCTCCGATGCTAGCCCTGACGGGTCGGCAATGGCGTAGGACTGCTATGCCGAACGGCAAGCGCAAGATAAAGAAGGTCTGGGAAAGATGGACGATCATGGATAACGCCATCCTCAACGCGCTGCGGGACAAAGATATCAAAGGGTGGAACCAACAGATAGCCAACCAATGGGGGAACGATCGCATTTGTGGACTCGAGTACTGCGGTAGGTTGGAAGAACATCGAGGCCCAACTAGAGATTAATCAGTGGTCTTTCCAATGAGATCAGGAAGGCAGAAAAGAAAATCATAAAGCTCAAGAAAGATATTCAGCAGCGCCCACAAGAAGGCCAGCGACTATTAGGATCTCGCCGGAAAAGATACGGGATGACGCCCTGGAGTCTTCCAAGCGCAAATGCGACCTTTGTATGGGTATCTACAAAGTATGAGGGAGCGCAATATGAAGACCAAAACCATGTTCATTTTAGCCATCGTCGGACTTCTCATCGCGGTGCTGTGGAGCATTGGCTGACCCGTTGATGGAAGAGAGCAAGGCGGCCGCAACAATCAAGATGCTTGCCGCCAGCGAGACGAGCGCAAA
The DNA here is from genome assembly GCA_024761205.1 of Limisphaerales bacterium. Classification (GTDB taxonomy): domain Bacteria; phylum Verrucomicrobiota; class Verrucomicrobiia; order Limisphaerales; family AAA164-E04; genus UBA2970. Next base: position 85,671 of record JAMASS010000015.1, on the reverse strand, counting down.
GATGAACGCCACCACGCCAACCCGACAGCCGACCTTCGGAAACAAGCCGTGCCGCTTATCTGAACCGTCCGGGAGGCGCCGCACGGGAAGGGATGGAGCGGTGTCTCAAGTTCTGTGAAGAGGCAGGCGGCACCGAAAGGGCGACGGAACTGCGGGAGAACCTCGCCGACTACGACGCTATGGCGCCCCGCCGGAAAGCCAGCGAAGACGTGAGCGATTTAGTCAGCCGCAAACATTTCAAGCGAGCAATGCCTTAGAGGAAGGGGGAAGAAATCCTCTTGAGTTACGAGACTTACGATGAGTCCTTGGTTAAGGAATCATTATCCACTTTCGCGGTGGACATAGAAGGGATGGACGACGACCTTTACACCTCGTCCAGGATCACGGCAGAGGATTTGGAGAATATTTCGCCGGCTATCTAAGAATCGAGCGACGCAAAGCGCAGGAGGTCATTGAGCAATCGGGACTCGGCAATTCGGGATGGCACGAGCAAAGCATTGCCTTCATCGAGCGGGCGGCTACGGACATGGGTATCAAGCTAGACGCAACGGATGATGCCGGATGGGTCGATCGGATGCTGGCCGAGATTCGCGCGCCGCACGAAGTCCGAGCAAGAGGAGTTTGTACGCTCGGTAAGAGTTTGAACAACAGCTTGAGAAGATCGTGGGAAGGCCGCTTACGTTGCCGGACGATCGGGAATCGCCACCAAAATCCTAACCCGTTTCGGATCATCACCACGCAAGCCACCCTCTTCGGGGGTTAGCTTTTTCGTTGCGCGAAGCGCCTTGGTCATCTGTTGGCGACCGCATTTCAGAAGCGGCTGGACAAACGAAAGCAACTAGATGATTTTCTCTCACCGAGCAGAATCATGACGAAACATCCAGAATCTACACGGTGAATTTTCAGGAAATTCAAGAAGCCGCCAAGCAAGGAGATGCCAAAGCTCGATGCGCCCTCGGCATGAAGTATTATGACGGCGAACGAGACAACGCAGTTTACGGTTGGGTCCGTGCGGATGCCTGACAATCCTGGCCCGCGCAACTATTGACAGCATATTTGGCATCCTCAGTGCGAATCGGCATCCCGCAACGTTTACAATCTCCACTCCTCGCAGCCCTAATGGTGGCGGGAGTCGCGAATCATGGACAAGCCGAAACGCCGCTCCGAAACTATATCGGCAAGCCGTTGCCCGAATATGTCACCGGAGACGAATGTCTGTTCTGCCACCGGAACGTCGTCGGTCCTAGTTGGTCAATTAACGAACACCAAAAAACGCTGCTTCCCTTAATTGCAGCGCCCGAGATCGAAGCTGCACTTCAAGCCAATCCCGCCCTGAAGCCATTCGCCAAACACGTACGCTTCGTCCTTGGGAACGAGAATCAAATTCGCCTTCTGAGAAAATCCCAAAAATATGGCCACCTAGATCTCCTATCCGCGATCCTGGAACCGAGCCATTCTGAGGACGCCACCATCAAGTTGAGGAACAAACCACCCTTTCAATGGGACACAAAAATCTTTGGCCAGCGGTGCGCCGGATGCCATGCCACAGCAGTTGACTCCCGAACCCAAACGTATGCCGCAACCGGGATCGACTGCTACTCATGCCATGGTGACGTCGATCTGAAGCATGCCAACGATGCGTCCTTGGTGTATCTGTCAAAAAAGCGGAACGATTCCCCGCTCCTTGTCGCAGCCACCTGTGGACAATGCCATATCCGGACGGGCAAGTCCAAAGCCTCGGGGTTCCCCTACGCAAACAACCACGTCATCGGCAGCGATCTGTTCACCGACTTCGACGTGGACCTCTCCCACAAAGCGCTGGATGCAGCGCCGCCTCATGAGCGGCATATTCTTGCCAACATCCGCAATGTCCTAGAGGAAAACGACAGCGTGACCTGCCTCTCGTGCCATAATATCCATCGCACCTCCGGCAGGAAGCACCGCAAGATCGAAAAGTCAAACTACTGCTTAATTTGCCACGCACCTTCCGATATGAAACAATTAACCTATAATCGCAAAGAGAGACATCACGCCCTTTGCGGTTACTAATCAGTTTATGACAAGCGTAAGCGAACCGAACTACGAGAAACTGCCCACGTCACTACACATGGACGAGACGGACATCAACATTCGCGCCTATTTCTCCCGGATGTCCGACGACAAACTCCGCGAATACAATCCGGAATGGTCCGATGGCCAAGTCATCGAATGGGACGGCAACTTTAGATCCGATGGCGCCTTAATGCTCGTCTGTTGCGAACGCAACATCGAAATCGAAGAATACCGCCAAATCCTCGAAGAGCACATGAAGCTGCGGAATCTCGCCCCACCTCAAACGACCTCGACCACAGAGCAGCGATTTTCATAGTCATCTGGTGGCAGCGGCTCACGGGAGCCGAGATGCCGAAGAGCTTCTGGGTAAAGTTGCCAGTGTGGCTTTCCGTCAGGTCATGGTTTTTATAGCGAGCCGATCGAGCTGAGTCTGTCGACGGGAACGACGAACGCTAAGATTCGATACACCCTAGATGGGACTGTTCCAACGGTCGCGCATGGTCATGACGGCGGCGGCGGATGAGCCAGAAAGGATCGATAGCGATTTGAGAGCCGCGCTCGGGTGCCGACTCCGCCGTTCCGAGAATTTCCAACACAAAAAGGCCCGCCCCGAAAAACCGGAGCGGGCGGGTGAGGCGGGCTAGAAAATCAGAGCGAGGCTAGGGGGCGGACGGGCCAAACGCTTCCCGCAGCCATTCCTGTTCCCGGTTGATTCTCTCACGGATGACGGCGAGGGGCTGGGTGTAGTCGCCGTGGTTGTAGTCTTTTTGGTACTGCCGGAAGTCCTCTAGCCAGCCTTCATATGGAATCAGCAGCGGGTCCCCCGCTTCCAACTCCTCCATGTAGTCTTGATTGTAAACGGCGATAGGCGGGCCCTTCAACTGATCCACGCCCTTAATCTCCCTGATCAGGCGGTCTCTGATGGCTTTCACCTCGTTCGTGGATAACTGCTCCTGCCCCGGCCACTGCTCTGGCGCGTGCAGGTGGAAGCAGATGCCCTCGGCACAATGATCTGCCTCATCGCCCCAGGTAGTCTTGCCGTCCACCGGTATCCGCTTCGGTTTGATGACCCACCTCAGCGTAACCGGGTCCACCCAACTGTCTTCGGGGTCCAGCCGCTCCGTGTGCAAGAGCGACTCGGGATCGTAACGGAGCGCCTTATGGTAATCCCGCAGGCACTCGAACATCCCGGCCACTGCCAGGGGGTTGTCGTGCCGGTCGTATTCCTCGAGGATGTGATACATCTGCTCGAACTGCGCCGAGAAGCGCAGCTCGTTCTCGAAGAAGCCCTTCAACAGGCTGTGGTCCTGGATAATGGTGCCCAGGTATCCGCTAGCCTCATTGGTCCAGGTGTCGGGATCGTGCATGTCGAAGAGTGTCGGGTCATGCTTGAAGGTAGGGTGATAGGTGGGCTTGAAAGGAAAGTTGGCCTTCCAGTGAGCCAGTCGTTCCGCCTCCCGTTTCGCTGCCTGTTCCGCCGCTTTGTCCGCCAACGCCGTCACCAGGTTCCCCACCTCCTTCACCGGGGGCTTGGCGGCAGAGGCCGATGGCTGCACTGGAGCGGGCGCTTCGGAAACCTCCGAGGGCCGCATCCAGCGCAGCACCGCCAGCACCACCGCCAATACCGCCACGCCCAGCCATAATTGTCGCTGTTTCATACTTCCTCCTTTTGTTCCTGCCCCAGGCTATTTCTTCTCAATATCCACGTGGATGTACCATTCAATTTCCTCTTCCAAATTGTCTGGAATCCGCCACTCCCAATAGCGATGGCATTTGCCATAGGCGCGCGGCGATTCATACATGGAAGTGTCGGGTTTCAGCAAAAAAGCCGTCTTCGTCTGGCTCTGCGCGGTGGAAAACTGGCGGGACCATTCGCTTTCCGTATCGAACGGCGTTTCCTTGACACGGCCCATACCGGTGTTTTCCAGTTTGGCCAGCCAGTAAGTCACCGTGATGGTGTAGGTGCTGGGGACGGGCGGGCCGTTCAATCGTTGGTCGCCGTTGGTGTTGCTGTAACTAGACCTGACTTCGTAGATGCACGACCATCTGCCGGTCACCCAGCCGGGAGAAGCGAAGGTGTAATCCTTGTTGCCAACGATATAACTCGGCGGCTCCCTGTACACGCTCCCGCTTTGCCACCTACCCCTCCCGCTCGGGTAGTGGCCGTAGTAACCGTCATACATGCCGAACCTCCACTCCCGGATGTCGTCGATACCGTCTCCCCGTCCAGGCCTCAGAGGATTTTCCGAAATGATGGTATTGCGGCGTTGTGTTGTGGCGAGATGGTGCGAAAGGCCATCTCCCTGCCATGACTTGCGGACGCTGTGGGCTCTTTGGATGTAGACACCGGTTTGCTGAGCCGTGGCTTTGCCGGAGCGGTCGCCATACAGGGCTCGGGAGATCCGATCCCAAATGCCGTCCGGCACGTCGCCCGGGCTCACCACCCCTGTCGCTGTGTCTGAAACGATTACCAGCCCGGCCAACGCCAGACCGAGGACTGCGCCCGGACAAAGACGTGGCGGGCGCGTTATGAAGGAAGCCCGAAACGGGGCTCGAAAGAGTTTGTTTTCTTGGTTCATAATGGGTTGTTTTGATTTAGGGCATATTTTCCGGAGCCTTGTGCCAGGCCATTGACACAGCTATCGACCAGAATAAATATGGCATCTAAGGCGGGCTTACCGCAAGGATGAGGGAACGAACAAGGGAAACACATCGCTTTGCCATCGACATTTTTTTGGCGGCTCGCGGAGCGCGGGGTTTCGTCGCATCGGCATCAGTGTAGATGCACAAGACATCGCGCTGAAGCTTCAATCCCGGACAACGGGAAATGGGACCAAAAGACGATCCCCGGGTTTGAGAGCTCTTTCAACCGGATGCCCTATACAAAAATCCAACCGAAATCACCATCGGGAAGATTAACGATCGAATCTATCTTGACAAGGTTTTCCGAAGGAATCTTCCACAACACAGGCGGTCGCGCATCGCCTGCGCTACCTCGACGTCCAGGAACTCTTTGTGCGGCCAAAACTTGGGATTCGCCAACAACCCCACGATCCGCGTTACTGCAGCTGTTGGCCTCGTCTCTCCAAGTCGTCTTGCCGTCGAGCGGAACCCATTCGTACACCGAGCGCATCAAGGAATCGGGCGGGTCCTTTTCGGGATTGTAAGGCCGCCACTGCCCCCTGGAGTGCAGCGCTTCCGAATCAAATGACCGGGCTCGGTGGTAAAACCTGAGGTGATTGAAAACATTTCCCATCACTTTGGGATTATCCGTCCGATCGATTTCTCGGAGCAGGTGTTACAACTGCTCGAACTCCGCTGTGAACCGCTGCGGATTCTTGAAGAAGGAGACCATGTATCCGTGCCGCTTGATGGCCATTTCCATTTACGGATCGCTGCTGAAGGTGAGGGGATTGTCGGGATCGTAGGTCAAGATGGGATGATAGATCGGCTGGTAAGGAAAGTTCTTCTCCCAGTTTTCCCGCCGCTGGCGCTTGGTCTCGGCGAGGTCGGTCTCAATGCGCTGACGTTCGACGGCCTGAGCGCGCGCTTGACGCTCGGCCTTGATCCCCTGACGCAGCGACTCGGTGAGCTGTTGGGCCGGCGAGGGGGGCGAAGTCTCGGCGGTTTGGAGCGGAGCAGGCTTCTCTTTCTAGGGCGGGAGTTCGACCCCGCGCGAGAACCGGAAGAAATCGAACAGCACCACCGCCAGCCCGGCCCAGACTTTGAATGGAATTGTCTTCATAGCTTTCCCTCCAAGGTTGTTTCTTAAAACCATCCGTTAGTTTTTCCATCCGTAGTCGATGGGAAATTCGTGCATCTCCCATTCATGCTCATTGATCAGCTTGTCGATCAATTCTGGAGGAGAACCCCAGGGCGGTATCTCGGGAAGGGGAATATCGGACCAACTTCCAGATGCGCTTGCATTGGCCATAGGCATAGGGGCTCCATAGACGATTTCCGTGTTGTCATCGAGCAGGTCCTTGGTCTGCTTGTCTTTCTGAATCTTGTCTACCAAGACCGCACGTATTTCTTCACATCCCAGTGCTTGGTCCCCCCCTCGATCCAATTGTCGTCCCTATTTCTGTGGCAAGGCGATGCCCAAGCCGGCTATCAACACATAGGTGCCGGAGAGAATATAACGGTCTTCCAGGGCAAAGCTGGCGTTCATGTGTTCCTCGCCAAGAAGATGATTGGTCTGTCTGGTTTGTTGGGTTCCAGCATGCTGTCAGCATAAAACTCAAGGGAAAGGGTCTGAGCATAATCCATTTCCACGTTGGACGCCGTGGCAAGGGATTCTCCGTCTCTAGTGATGAATCCCGTGGCTGTATCCTTGATGGCACCTTCGACTAGCGCATCTCGGAAGTCGAGCGGAGCGAGCAGGCCATTGCCGGGGCGTTGCGTCCGCCGAAACCAAAAGCCAAGTCAGCGTCCACGAGGAAGAGAAGCGTGAAACGTGCAGCGGAGAGGCGGTAGCTACGTTTCTTTTTGCGCTTAGGCGGTCTTGGTTTTCGATGCGGCGTCCGCTTGAGTCGAGCAGGCGGTCTATGAATTCGCGGTCCCTAAGGGTTATAGCCGTGATGTGAAGGATGAGGACCTTTTTTGAGGCATCCGTCTCCTCAAAGATTACCTTGGCGTAGATGTCGTCGGATTGGCGGACGTTGAATGGTTTCTTGTCGCGAAGTTAGCGGTTGGCCTCGGCGATTTCCGCCATGTGTCTGATGATTTTCTTGGCCAGAAAACTGCCCAGTGTGATCACGATAAACACCAGAGCCAGGGTGGTCAAAATGCCGAACCGGAGGGTGTAACTGAGAAGCTCTTGGATCGACGGTTGCTCAGTGATCCAGCGATCCGCCAACGAGTAGCTCACGATGAGTGCCTCAATGGCGAGCAATCGCCAAAACGCCCTCTCCAGAAACACCTGCTACGGATCGAGTTCTCCTCCTTGTGAATCTCGCTAAGAAGTTCTTTGATGGTGTTTCTCAATCAAAAAAATCGGTTTTGACGTTTATCAGTGATCGGTCCTGCCACAGTTTGCGTTTCAATGCCAGTCTTGTGGTTCGCTTGGTCCTCTTGACACACCTTCACCTGAGACGTATGATTAGTGGTTTAATTCGGGCAGTTGGAACGATAAAATATGGGGCTCGACGCGCCGGCGGTTAAGTTTCTCTGTGCGGCGAAGTCATTGGGTGTTGATTTCTCGGACGCGGCGACGATCGGACGCCAGTCATTTTTTCCTGACGCACGGTCATTGCGCCAAGTCTTCTCCGTTCTTGGAATCTCGCGGCAGGCGGAAACGTTTCTGGAGGAGAATCCCTACAGCGAGGCCTTCTTTTCGCTGCTTGGCGCACGGGAGGTCACGTCCGTTGATTTTTCCGATTATGAAGCGGCAACTGTCGTCCACAATATGAACCGGCCCATTGGCGGTGAACTGCGCAAACGATTCTCCGTGGTCCATGACGGGGGGACGCTGGAGCACGTGTTTCACGTGACCCAGGCCTTGAAAAACAGCCTGGAGATGGTTCGCGTGGGCGGGCATTTTAGTATCGCGAATATTGCCAATAATTTCATGGGTCATGGATTCTGGCAATTCAGTCCGGATCTTATTTTTCGCGTGCTTTCACCCGAGAACGGGTATCAGATCGAATGTGTGCTTTTGCACGAAGCAGTCTCCGATGGCGCTTGGTATTTGGTGGCGGATCCCGCCGAGGTACGCTCGAGGGTGGAGCTGCGGAATGCCCTGCCAACCTACATTATGGCGATCGCCGAGCGCGTTCGTGAAGTTGAGATCTTTGCGAATCCACCCCAGCAGAGCGATTATGTGGCGCTTTGGGATGCCAGCTCGGGCGGCGAAAAAAACCACTGCGCCGTTCAGCGCAACGACGGGCGGCCCGAACGGTGTGCCCTTGACGGGTTGCGGCGTTGGGTGCCTGCTAATGTTCGGGCGGCGTTGAGGCGCTTCTGCTTGCAAGGCTTTTTTGTTCGACGTTGGCGGGAGTTCAACCCGGCTCATTATCGGCGGGTACAAGAGCGAGATCTCCTTCGTGGGCAGTTTGGCAGCGGCGCCTAGACCCTGGGAGAGGCTTTTTTGATTACTTCACATAGAAGACGTTGAAGTTGGCCGCGTGTTTTCGGAGTCCGGGCCACTGTTTGAAGAGTCGTTGGTCCATTCTTCTGAGTGTCGTAGGGATCCACTTCAGGGCCTCGTTCCGGGGAAGCAGTTTGGCCACGTAACCTAGAAAATTGTAGTAATGGACTTCATAAGAGGTGAAAGGTTCGCCAAAAGCCTCGAGGGCATTGAGGAACAGAAGCGACTCATCAATCCATTGACGGCGTGAATTGAGAACGCCCCGAATCGCAGCGATCACCGGGTTGTGCCCCAAGGGTTCGAAGATGAAGGCACAGCGTCCGCCTGTCTTCAGCACTCGGGAGAATTCGCGTGCGGCTCCGGGAAGATGGTTCGCCAAATGATGCATGGTGGCTTGGCCCACCACCAGATCGACGGAGACATCGGCGAAGTCCTTGAGATTTAACGCGTCACCGGAGCGAAAGTGAAGATTGCTTAAGTCTTGATATTTCTTTTTTGCGGCGTCGATGTGAACATCCCAGTAGTCGATCCCGTAGATGATGGTTTTGGGAAAGGTTGTGGCAAGCCATCCGGCGAGAGCACCGGTGCCACAACAAACCTCGATGACCACCTTGCCTTCGAGGTTGGGACGAGTGAGTTCGGTATAGGCATCGAAGAACAGGGCCGAATCGCTATAAGGATAATGGGCGATGGCTTGCCCGATTGCCTGAGAGATATCCGGGTTGGCCATTAAAAGACAGGTTGCACGCGGCGGGCCACCAGCGGATTATCGTCTTCAGGTGATTCATCGGAAATGCGATAATCCAAGCAGCGTTTACAGGCGATCATCAGGCCCGCTTGAAGCGAGAAGGTCTTCATGGCGAACTCGCTGTCCCCATGAAAGAGGAGGAAAGCGATAATATTGGCCATCCAGACACTTGCCACGACACAGCTCACCCGTGCAAAGGCGTCATAGCACCCGTGTTCGCGTAAAATGGCCATGATGGAAATCGCGAGGTAGCTGCCCGCCCCCAGAAAGATCAGCATGGAGAGAGTGCCGAAGACGCCGGTGTTAACCATCAAACCGATGAACCCATTGTAGAACTTGCCTTGGTTCACATGCATGGTGATGTAGGTGGGATCCCAGATATGGGAGTAGTCGCGGCTCGGCATCATGAACCCGCGTCCCATCCAGAAATACTGAGGGATCATTTGAATACCAACGTTTCTAAGGATGCGTCGGGTTTCCATGGTGGCCGTTCCGTTAATGCGCGCACGGTGGTCGATCTTGATGCCCGGAATGTAAGAAAGGGCCCGCTGCGCAGAGAGGGGGAGTTTTTCAGCGTACAGAATCAGAGGGATCAGAACGGCAATAATCATGCCAAAACTGATGAGCACGTTTTTGAGGTTGTAGAATCGTTGAGTGTAAGCGATGAACAATGTGCTAATCATCAAAATAAGGGACAGATAGCGGTGGCCAGAAAGCAGACCGATTCCGAAAACCGTGGCCACCAGAGGAAATAAATATAGCGCCTTCTTGGAGAAGAAATCGTCGAGGCGATGGAAGACAAGAATCAACAGCATGAGACCCTGGCCCATCACACTAAGGGATTGAAAACGACGAATCCCGAACTGTTGGGCTTGGCGTTCAAAGTTGGTGGCATCCCCCGGCAACTCGAAAAATTGGAGCATACCGAACAAGCTGCCACCGCTCAGAGAGAAAACAAAGTCCGAGACCAAAAATGTAAGCGTGAGCAAGCACTGGAAGACGTAGAGCCGGATGAGTGTCATCTCGGGGAATCGCACCAAAACAAACAAGACCGGGAAGATGGCGCACATCAACTGCTGGAAATAGAACCGACCGCCCATTTCGGCCGTACCCATGATTCGGAGCCCGAATCCCCGTTCGACCATGGTGGCAATCAAGACAATGCAGTAAAAGACAACGCCCACAAAGAGCCACCGATTCTCTTGGATGTATTTGGCGGCGTCTGGTGCATAACGGCGTAAAGAGACGGTGATAATGAGTCCGGACCAAGCAAGGAAAGCGGCAAATTCCCACATGTATGGCCTTCCGGGAAAATATGGGAGGATCAATGCCGACCTGAAAGTCACGATAGAAAGATAGGAGGCCAGCTTGGCGTGGTATGGGAGCAAGACCAACCATCCCAAAACGATCATGGCAAGAACTAGTGTAAACTTGTTGGACGCCAGATAGAATCCGGTGAAGAGTGCCCCGAGACCGATGACACCAAACCAAAAAATTTGGTTAAAACGGATGCTGCTCTCAATACTCGTCCCGGCCACGCTTTCTTCTTAGAGCGTGTCCTGTTCATTGCAATGCTTTTTTGTTTGGATTCGAGATTGGAGGGCGCCGGTGGGAGTCATCAACATTTTGTTGCGGGAAATACCAAGGAAATGAGCTGCGCCCATCCGAGGGCCTCCCATGTTTACCGGCCTTGATATTGCTGTCGATAGCGTTCACGTTGGAGACGTTCTGAGTGCCCATTGAATTGAAGTGGGAATTTTTTGAACTCGTTGTGTGATTCATAATGGAAAGCACGTTTTGGATTGAAAGGAGCAAGTTGTGGACGGTGTTGGGGACGTTTCTGTGCTGGGTTTTGCCCGCATCAGGCGAATCCGAGTCGGGACTCGTTCGTGTGGCAAATTCTCAGCTAAATCTCCCGCTTTTGCCGCAACTCTTTGACTATCATATGATTGATGCTTTTCCCCAAATTACGTTCGAACGCCCAGTCCGGATCACGGCACCCGTTGGTGAACGAGACCGTCTGTTTGTTGTCGAGCAGGGAGGGCGAATCATCCTCATTCAGGATCTGGACCGTCCGAGGGCATCAGTTTTTTTAGACCTCTCAGATCGCACGGTCTCGGAAGAGGAGGCCGGTTTGCTCAATCTCGCCTTCCATCCCGAGTTTCAACAAAACGGGTTTTTCTTCGTTTTCTACACGTTGAACGACATCAGTTCACAGGGGGCGGGATTGCACGACCGCCTGTCCCGATTTCAAGTGATGGCGGACGATCCCGATCAGGCGGATGTCGCCAGCGAAGCGGTGCTCATCAACCAGTTTGATCGTCACCTCTGGCACAACGCCGGCGGCCTGGCGTTTGGTCCGGATGGCTACCTCTATTTAACGGTTGGTGATGAAGGCTCGGGCTCGGACGGATTCGACAATAGCCAGAGGATTGATGGCAATTTCTTTTCCGGGATGCTGCGGATTGACGTGGATATGAAACCCGGGAATCGGCTTCCGAATCCCCATCCGGCATCGATCGGTCATTACTTAATTCCGGCTGACAATCCATTTATTGGCAAAACATCGTTTAAGGGGAAGCCGATAAACCCGACGGCAGTGAGAACGGAGTTCTACGCGATCGGGCTGCGGAATGCGTGGCGGTTTTGTTTTGATTCCAAGACCGGACGCCTCTACTGCAACGACACGGGCGAGGTCACCCGTGAGGAGGTGAATCTCATTTCTAGCGGGGGTAATTATGGCTGGGCTTATTGGGAGGGTAAGTTGGTGGGCCCGAAATGGAGCCCTGGGATGGAGGCGGGCGACTACGAGGCTCCTCTGGTTGAATACGGTCGAGAGCTAGGCAATGGTGTTGCCGGAGGCCTGTTGTATCGAGGGTCGAGGGTTCCAGAGTTGGATGGATCCTATATCTTCTCGGATTTCTGGAATGGGTTCATTGGTCGGTTCCACTACGATGGCAACCAGGTCAGTGAGATTGAGTGGCTGCTCTGGGATTCGGGGATCACCGACATTGATGTCAATCCGGCGACCGGCAGTATCTTGGTGGCGGATTGGTTTGAAGGACGCATTAAGCAGCTTGTTCCCGGCCCTGATCCTCGGCTTCCTCCTCTGCCTCAGCGTCTCTCCGGAACCGGATTGTTTCAAAACCTTGAAGACCTAACGCCGAGTGAAGGCTTGATCCCCTACGAGATTAACGTGCCTTTCTGGTCGGACAATGCGATCAAACGCCGCTGGTTTTGCCTGCCGGATCCCAAGCAGAAATTCTCTCTTCTGTCACAGAATGAGATCCACTATCCGGCCGGGGCGATTTGGGTGAAGCAGTTTGATTTAGAATTAAAGCCGGGAGATCCCAGCTCGGTCCGCAGGCTGGAAACCCGAGTCTTAGTGCAGACTCCGGCGGGTGTCCCTTACGGGGCCACCTATCGATGGGGAGACTCGCTGACGGATGCGGAACTAGTGCCGGCTTCCGGGCTCGAGGAAAGCTTCACTATCAAAGACGAGGAGGGCGATCGAGTCCAAGTATGGCGTTACCCCAGCCGCCGTGAGTGTTTTTCGTGTCATAATTCCCGGAGCAGCGGTGTTCTCGGCTTTACTCCGGCACAATTGAACCGAGAGATGGACTACGGGTGCGGCTCCGTTTTTCAACTGCAGGCAATGAGCGATGCCGGTTACTTCTGGCCCGTTCTGGGAAATGTACACAATCTCCCAGCATTGGCTCGGTTGGATGATCCGTCACATAGTCTCGAGTATCGAGTGAGGTCGTACTTGGAAGCAAATTGTGTGAGTTGCCATCGGCCGGGCGGGGTGGCGACAGTGCCTTGGGACGCCCGAATCACGGCGCGCCTCGACGGCGCTGATCTGCTGGATGGAAAGCCATCGAATCACCTAGGTGATCCCGAGGGTCGGGTGATCTCACCGGGATCACTCGAACACTCGATACTGTTTCGCCGCATCAGTCAGCCCGAGGTTGGCCGCATGCCGCCACTCGCTTCGAGTGTGTTGGATCAGCAGGCAATCGATCTGGTGCGAGAATGGATCACCAGCGAGTTGCCCGAGCGTTCCACATTCTCGGATTGGCAGAGCATTCATTTCCCTTCCGAGAACGATCCACTAAGTCTGGCGGATGCGGATGCGGATAACGATCTGGCCAGTAATCTTCTTGAATTTCTAACGGCGACCGATCCGTTATCGTCAGACGATCGGTGGCGGATCAGTGTACAGCTTCAGGAGACCGGCGTTCGGATCAGATTTCAGCAGCTGCCCAATCGGCGTTATGAAGTTCAGTGGACGGAGGAGTTGCATTGTTCTGCGCTGTGGTTGCCTCTCGATGTTCCTGATAATCGCCCGTTTGTGTCGGCAGCACCATTTTTGAAAACGGTTGAGGATTCCCGTCCGCATGCGAGGACGAGATTCTATCGTGTGGTCGTCTACGAGCACTGATGGAACGGTCGATGTTGGATCAAGCGGCCTTGCGTGTGGACCGCCGGGATTATCCTCGTTTTCCATCAGTCACAGTCGATAGAACCGTTGATTTTGAGGGAATTCTGCGAGCGTTGGACACCAAAGGTCTACCGTCGGCTTCGCTGCCGGCGTGACTGTCCAAACCGCCTCCGAGTTGAAACCCTCAGTCGATGCAAACACATAGTCAAGTGTTGCTTGTGACCAGGGGATCTGGACCTCCCCTGTGAAGCTGCGTGAGAGTCAATGCCGGGGGCGAACCTTCGATCTGAAAGGCGGCGGTTTGGGCGTGGTCATTCGAATTGAGGGCTGAATCACCGGGTTGCTGCGTGCCTTGTTTCTGGAGGTGTGATTCACCAGGGTGGAGGTTACTGTGTCCCAATGACGTTGAAATCCAACGCACTGACTGTTGTTTCGCTGAGACTGGTAACCGACACGGGCTCGGTAGGCGCATTCAACGTACCGTTGTCACGATCTCCGTGCTGGAAACAATGGTGAACTCAGCGGGGATGGTTGCGAAGCGCTCTTGCCCTCCGGGATTTTCAACTGCAACGTTTCCGGCCGCTGCGCCATTGGGCACGATAGCTTGAATCTGTTTGTTGGCGATGACCCGGAACTCCGCTTGGAGAGGATCGGACCACACGTCGGCGGCCATTGCAAAGTTGCCGCCATTGATATGGATGATGTCTCAGACTCGGTCCGCGGTCTAATCGAACGAAGCGGTGACCGGTTTGGAGCCGATGCTGACTAGAGTCCCTTCGGAGGTGGCGATGCCCCTTGGGGTTGGTGCTGGTGATCCGTACGGTGTTAGCGTTCTCTGGCACTCGTCAAGGTGATTTGATTGCTGGCGACCACGGCAAACTCCGAATGGAGCGGGTGCGAGCTTCCCTGGAGCCAGGAGCGTGGTCTCGGATAAAACCTGAAAGGTCACCGGCTCGGTTCCAATGAGCCCATTGGTGGTAGTCGCAAGATTCTGTCCGAAGATATGGACGGGAGTCTCGGGAATCCCCTGGTTGAGGTGAACGACGATAGGGTGGGAGAGCCGCCCAGATCGAACCGTGGAATAGGATCGCACCCCACAAGGAAAGGAGAAAAACAGGGTTCTAAGGCCGAGGCAACGAACCGTATTCATCACTCTCAAAATGAGCAGATTACATGCCCTCGGTGACTAGTGTTGGGTGGAGCCTTTCCGGTGTTGCAACACAAATTGCCGGATCAAGTCAATCTCCTCCGCACCGGCGATCGTGTGTTCTTTTTGAAACTCGCGCCAGTCAACATCAAATCCTTGCCGCTTGATTTTCTTGACGGTATCGCGAACTGGGACCAGTGGGATCAAAGGATCCTGATATCCGTGGGTGATCAGAAAATGCTGTTGCTTTGCCAGGGGAGAAATCTCTGTCAGCAAGGTATCTACCTGGTGCACGTAACCGCTGATCCCAATGCAGGCGGCCAGGCAGTGAGGATAACGCATACCGATCTCCCAGGTCATCAAGCAACCTTGTGAGAAGCCGAATAAATAGGTGGATTCGGTTAAAAAACCCTCTTCACGAAAGTGATCCAGCAGCTCGAAAAGTAGCTTCCGACTACGGACAACTCCAGGATTCGAGTCACCTTGGATACCATACCACGAGTAGCCACCAAAATAGCCATCCGGAGCGTTGACAAGCGCATAATTCAACCAGGGAAGGTTGAGCGCTGGAGGAAGCCACCGATAGCCCTCGATACTATCGCCGAGGCCGTGGAGGACGATCATGAGATGCTTGCTGTTTGGTTCGGAAGCAGGAATTCTCTCAGAGTATAGCACGCCGGAAGCTTGGCGTTGAAGAGGGGATTCGTCCAGCCCTGAAGCCTCTGGCGGGTGGAAGGGAGGAGCCGGTTGTGAGTGTTGAATGGGACTAGGGAAGGAGTATTCGAGAGCGTTGTTGGAAATAGAAGTGCCGCTTTGGATTTCCCGTGGTGTTGGTCTTTTATTGGCGTTTGCATCTCTTCAAGTAACAACCGTGACACGCGGCATTTTTTGAAATCAGATTTTTGGGTTTCTACAGGTGGACCTGTTTGAGGGCCTTGAGCTGCTCCTGAGGGCGAAATGCCTCCTTGCGTTCCCAGCGCGGCGTCAAGTCGTATCCTGGTCCTTGGAAGCCCTGGCCGAGCTGAGCGCCAATGCTCGCAGCGGCACCGCACTTTGAGCATTGCGGCAGAAGCCCTCCCGAGGGCCCGCCGCAGCAACATCGGCAGGGCGCGGTTTTGTAAAATCGGGACCCTATGCGCCACGGGATGCCAAAGGCTTAGCCGACTCTCAAGAGCCCCCTCGACAGTTTGCCAGGAAAAAAGACTGGCAGGCGCCTAGAGCCTTGAGATCGGTGAGTATTGGAGCGGTGCTTTGGCCTAAGAAGTAACGTGTCCGCACCCGAGACAATGAGGCTGCATCCTTGTTCGATGTACGGGGGCCACAGCATCCGCACTGAGACCGAACATTCCCAACGGCATCTTTGCCGCCAGGCATGCCTTGGTGTCATGATTGATGGCATCGGTGGCCGGTGGAGTCATTGAGTTGTCCCACCTTTCCGTAACTTGCCGAGGAGTCATAGAGGCCGACCTAACGAACCATGTCGGCCGCTTGATCGGGGCTATTGATCTGAGGCGCAATGATTTCGATTGCCCCGAGATAGATGCTTGTTTGATAGGAACTTCCGTAGGTTACTGGCGCTGGCGCGCACGAGGCAAGCCGTCTTGCCGTCCGCCGCCTAGCAGCATGGCGAGCAAGAAATCGTTGATGAGTGGTCCGTGTTCACCGTCGAAAAAAAGCCGGTCGAATCCCACGTTGGCCAGAATCTCCACCACAGCGAGGGCCGGTAGCGATGCCATGGTAACCAGGAGATTTTGCCTCAGTGCAAACGTGTTCGAAAGAAATCTGACATGGTTGGATTGCATCTGAAGGAAATTTCAGGATATTGCAAGGATCTATGTCGTTTTGGGCAGGAGTTCAACGTTCAAGGTACCAGGTCTAAGGCTTCACTAAGAAGGACGCTTGATTCGTGGCGGGCGAGTGCAGTTTAATTTTTTGAAAGCGATGATTTGGAGAGGGGCAGGAAAAGGGGATACCGACGGCCGTTGCGTCCACAGGCCTCCAGCCAAGGGATTGCCCTCGCCTCCCCCCGGGGAGTCTCCAGGATTGCCCAGGGCTTTTGAAGCGGCATGGTTTTGTGTCCAGCCCGGGGCTGCCTTGGCGTCCGGCCAAGCAGGCAATTGCCTTGCTCCCAAGGGCGTCGCCGTGTTCTCCCCGAATCCGTTTCCGGGGGGCTTTACCTGTTTGACGATCCCTTTCCCGGCGTCGCCCCGGCGGGCTCCCCGAGCCTTTTCGGAAAGAGTGGCGCCTCGTGCGATTAGTCGCGCTTTTGCCGGTTGGCGTGTGCCTTTTATGGAGCGGACGCTTGGCGGGCTATCCTGGCGGCTTACGGTCGCGCCCGATGCTCAAGGGCATTGCTGCCCTTCCCACGGGGCGGCGGCCGTCTTGGGACCTTGACGGTCCCAAATGCTCCCGGAATCAATTGTATGAACCTTCCACGTATCGCATTGATTGCCCAGCCGTGTGCGCCACATCACCTTCCTCTTTTTGAACCGCGGTTCGTGAGATAGCTGCCAGTAAAAAAAGTGAATAAATACAAACAAAAGGCTTCAACGAAGCACTAGCGAAAAATTGAATGAGCTTCTGGAGAAATCAAAGAGCGCCATGCTGACGAAAGGGAGTCTTTCGCTATAAGGGCCGAGAAACATGCCACCGATATGGCATCCTCAGTCGAAACCGCAGACTGGATATTAAAACAGCTTCGCCCGATCAATCAAAGGATCGAATTGGACGACGATCCGGTATCCAACTTAGTTATAGACCATAATTCACCAAAAGTTTTCACGAAGGAACGTCATCCGTGATTTTGGATTGGCCAACACCGCATAGAAGCATTTCGACTTATGTTAAAATGGGATCGCAAGCGCATGCATGTCGTCGCTACCTTTCTGATCGGAATTCCGTTTTCTCAACAGGCTGTGATTTTCGCGGTGATCAACGGCCGTCAGAAGCCGGTTTATAGATCGATCATCTGTAACCTGTTCGGTTACTCTCCGCTCAAGCAATACAAGCATGAAAGTCTCTACGAGGGACATGATGACAGTTCATTGATTTTGCAGTCACATTGCCCGAACTCTGAATGAATTCAGGGAGTTTCCGTAGCATATAAAAGTCAAAATACAAAGCGCCGCTGCCAGATGCGCGTCTATGGTGGTTCTATATATGCACGCTATCCTTAAAGCGCAAGAAGCGCTTTGGTCTGATAATAATTCGCTCTTTTGGAAGCATAACGGAGTAGCTGTCATGTTCAGCATTCTGCATGACGGTCTGATACTTGCTGGTGGTCCTGATCAATTGATGGGCAAATTCGACACGACCGTTGAACGATGGGGTGTAAAACTTCAACAGCATTGCGGCTTCGCCAAGAACGGGCTGGCGGCGGAATTCAAAATCAGGTCTATAAAGCGTTCAAAGAAAATATGCTCACTGCAAACGAAATTCGCGCATTGCATCAGAAGCGCACCAATGTAATTGATGATCTAAAACGGGATGGCGAATTATAGTAGCAAGCTGGTGATGAATTGATTCCGGTAGCGTGTTGATATTTAATGGGTAAGGATTAGCCGCACAAGGCGTCCACGGCAGGCCAACTGTTGCGATAGTGTAGTCCGCTTCGCTTGTCGTATTCTCTTTCGTCAAGGAAAACCGGATTATTTGGTTTGACGTCCGTCCTCGTATCAACCTTCATGGCTCTGATGACATGAGAAGGTTCTTCAGAGTCAGCGAGACAGGCCGAGCCGGAAGACGCACAAATACCCTCCTAGTCGAGCAATAACAACAGAGCCTCTGATTCGATTCCAGGAAAAGAATATTCGATGTGTTCGGAAGGCGGCGGTTGACGCTGCCATTCAGTTCCGTTTCCGGTGTTAAATCCAAAATCCCTCTTTCCAATGCGTCTCTTAATGGGCGAACGGTTTCCTCAATAGTATGCTGAATGCTGCGAGCGCCAAGTCCAAGTCTGCCAAATCCAAATAAACCTTCACAATCCACTGACAATCGTGTTACACGATGGCCTTCCGCTTCCAAAGCAAAGCAGTGGTTAAGGACCGATGAATGCTCGACAGCGGAAGCAATGACATGCCGCTTTTGCGGATTCAATTTCAAGGCCGCATTAATCTTGGTGTTGTTGGTCGGTGGCGCACGATGTAAATACGATTTCCGAGGTTCTGGCGTTGAGCAACTCGGCAACCTACTCCCGAGCGTGCTCTACGATCTGCTTGTTCTTCGCGCCAAATCAATAGCTGCTGGAAGGATTCCCCCACTCATCGGCAATATGCGCCGAAAAAGGCTTTGATGTCGCGTTGAATGCGCTTCAACATACCCTCTTTTCAATCAAACCCTCCCGTAGAGGCGGCCAAAAACCAGACTTCTCCCCGCCATGGTGACTCTGATGCCTTCACCTAGAAACCAATATCTGAACGCAACCGGATGCACTCGCAACTGGCAGGGGCTGCGTTTTTTAGCATCTTCGCAGTAACCTTCCTGTAGGAGCACCACCACAGCGCAAACGATTTTCCAGCCGCCTAGCGAAACAACTCTTACATTGCCTAAAACAGCACCGGCTTTGATCCGGCCGGGCCTTCCCCGCAAACCCTTACTTTGAATACCGACGACAACCCCGGCGAGATTCAGCTTAGTCTGAAAAGTCAGTTGACCTTGCTCCAAACCGCAGCCGTCGCGCTCCCTTTACTCTGGCCCACCGATCCTCCCTCTTTGCGCAAGAAACCGCCGAGAAGGTCGCCATCGACAGGAGCTCCTAGCACCAAAGTTCTCGAACGTGAGATTCATCAAGGACCCGGTAATCCCCAAGTCCTTGGAATTGCTCCGAAACGGCAAGAGACCATGCTTCGGGCCCGTTCCAAAGACGAGGGAAGGAAGGCATCAGCATCTCCAACTCTTGGTGGCTAGCGGGCGCCCACTCCCTGTTTGTCAATCGCCCCGCAGCCTATCTCATGGGAAAAGATGTTTGGGAAAATCTGTCCGCCGATCAACATGCTTAATAGCTCCGACGTGCTCAAGGTCGCATTCACAGTCCCGGCTATCTCCGCTGACTAGCGAGAAAAACCGAAAAAATCACATTTTCTCCTTGACGGATTCCGTCTGTGAGGGTTCGTTGAGAAACGGTCCCTCGATAAACAGCCTTGAATGAGCACGGGGGTATGGATTGAACTTTAACCGTTTAATTGCAGAGATGATGAAACTTAAAACCGAAGCCACTTCACCCGGACATTCGCGGAGAGTACCCCCCCCCCCCCCGAGTTTATCGCTTGAAGACAGACCGCCCTCGGCGGACAGGCCAAGGGCTTAAACTCACCCTTGCCGCTCTCCTGACCGCCCTCGCCCTCAAACCCGCCGCCTCTGCCGCCATCCTCGTCAGCAACCTCCGAGAGAGAGACGCGAGTCCCCTCGAGATAGACACGGAGAATCACTATGCGACAAGCTTTACCACCGGCCCCGTGAACGGTCCGAACGAAAAGTGGCAGGTGGAAAAGATTACGGCGCCTTTTCATGGTTACGTGGAACCGGAAAATCACACCCCGATGGAGGTCACTCTCCTGAGCGATTCCCAAGGCCGACCCGGCATCCCCGGAGATCTGTTCGTGTCGTTCGGTGAGCATGCCCCGCTTGTAGCAGGCGATTATGACTTCATACCGTCCGCCGAGCTTTTCCTGGAGCCGGAGACCACCTATTGGCTGTCGTATGAGACTCTTAACAAGGGTAGCGCGAGCACTATTCTCTCACTACCAAAGGGAGACGCCTCAGGGGGGGAAACTGAGGCATTGCCGGGGTGGTCGATTGGCGACCAAGTCTGGCATAGGTCGACTGGTTGGAATCCAGAACCCAATGGCCTCTACTACGGTCCTTTTCTATTCAGCATAAGTGGTATGGCGGTTGTGCCGGAGCCCTCGGAGTATGCGCTTTTCTTAGGATTGGGCTTGGGCGCCTTCGCCCTTTGGCATCGCCGCCGCCAACAAAGGCAGCGAGCCGTCGTCGCCTAGCGGTTTCCCTCCCACACTAGAGCATTCCCGCCAATCAAAGGGGCGGTCTCAAAAAAGGCCGCCCCGTTTTTGCGGTCTTCGCCCAATCCCAAGGTCAAGCAGTCCCGGGGGCTTGTCCCTGAACGTTTTTTGAGGCCAACTTGGGGACCACCTCTCAGTCCTAGTCACGGACAACGCCGCCACTGCTGGTGTCTTTGCGAAAATTCAACCGGGTGATCTTTGAACGCACTGGCGCGACATGTTTTCCCTTCAATCGTTCGACGTCTCGAGCAATTCGGAACCATTCTTTCGCCATTGCATTGACCCGTTTCGGATAAACATTGGAAAGGTCATTGGTCTCTGTCCGGTCGGCATCCATGTTGTAGAGCTCCCATTTGCCGAGCTTTGCCGAGACTAATTTCCACGGGCCTTCCCTCAAGGCGCGGTCGGTTCCGAAATGAAAATAGAGCGGACTGTGAGGTGTCCTCTCTTTGCCCTGGAAGATTGGCACCAAGGATTTGCCTTGCAGGGGATCGATCTTTCGATCGGTGATCTGCGTGGGATAGGCCGCGTCGGTCAAATCGATGAACGTCGCCATGAAGTCGATTAAATGGCCCGGTTGGTGCGTGATACTTCCAGGTTTCACCTTCAACCCAGCAGGCCAATGAGCGATCAAGGGTGATGAAATTCCACCTTCGTGCTGGTTCTGTTTGTAAAGACGAAAGGGTGTATTCCCGAGAATCGACCAGCCTGCATCGTAGGTCCAATAGGACTTGGGATCCCACGGTTTCAAATAACGACCCTGAGTGCGCTCGAACGGACAAGCGCCATTGTCCGAACAAAACAACACCAGTGTGTTGTCGAGGATGCCCTTTCCATTCAGATAGCCAATCAAGCGGCCGATGTTTTCGTCGAGGATGTCTACCATAGCCGCGAACACTTCCATCCGATCCGCCTCCCACTGCCGTTCCTTCTCGTTCAGGGAATCCCAAGCGGGCACGTGATCGGGTCGAGGGCTGAGGTTCCATTTCGCCGGTAAAAGCCCCATCTCTATTTGCCGTTGATGGCGGACTTTTCGAAGCTCATCCCAACCCCGGTCATAGCGGCCATCATACTTGCGCACGGCAGACTCCGGAGCTTGAAGCGGATAATGAGGGGCGTTGAAAGCAGCGTAGAGCAGAAAGGGACGATCCTCAGAGGCGGCCTCTTCCAAAAAATCAAGGGCAAAGTCGGTAATCGCGTAAGTCGTGTAGAAAGGTCGGCCATTCCATGTCTTGGGCACTTCGTAAACCTTCCCATTGTGGCGGAAGGTGTCGTCCCCGGTGAAAAAATTCGTCGCGCCGGAAAGATGCCCCCAGTAGCGTTGGAAGCCGAAATCTGTCGGCTGCTTAGAGAGATGCCACTTGCCAACCATGGCCGTGAAGTAACCGGCCGAGCGCAAAACCTCCGCGATCGTCGCACCGCGGCTCAGCGAATTACTTCCCGCTTGATCGCAGTACAGTCCGGTCAATAGCGACACCCGGGACGAATGACATTTGGAGGTGCTATAAAACTGCGAGAACCGCAGCCCATTGGCAGCCAGTCGATCCAGATTCGGGGTGTCGATCTCAGACCCATAGCAACCGAGATCCGCGAACCCAAGATCGTCCGCCATGATCAGCACGATGTTGGGTCGTGCTGCCGCTGCTCCGTTCAGCATCAGTGTGATCATCATGCCAAAGGCGCATACCAATCGAGTTGTCGATGTCGATAGCATAGTGGGACCAATTAAGCCTGTTTCCAAGGGATCAAACAAGCAAAGCATTTGAGATGTCCTGAACGCACACCCATATCCTCCTCACACCTAGCGCCAACAGTTGACTTTTCCACGATCGTTACCGCATTTCACAGCGGTGGCCTAAAAAGGGGAGCATCGTTCCGTCCCCGAACGATCGAAAGGACAAGGCATCGCCGCCGTGGTAAATTACCGCCTCCACCTCAAATCCAAGCCGCCAGCCTACCTTGAAGATGCTGCCGCAGCTTAGACTTTTTGAACATCAAAGAATACGGTGGCTCTCCCGACGACATCTTCGTCTCCCGTCATTCCGCAGGCGGCTACCTACCCAACATGATTGGACTCGACAAACGTTGATGAAATGGCCCGGCCCCGCTCCATCGCGTAGGAGCCGATGCACCGCCACTCCTTCTCATCACCGGCGATCGCGAATTCTTGAAGGTCAGAGTCTTCCGTTCAGACAGACCCGTTGCGGTATGCCGGGCATAGGCATCAAGACAGTCTCCATCTCGCTCATTTCAATCGCAAACTGCGGGCAGGAAATGGATGAATCCACCCGGCCTTCCCTTTGACCACGGCTACTCTCTCCCAAACAGACCGTCCAAAAAAACAAATTGAGGATTGCCTCGAACTCCCGAGGCTATCAAAAATGCTTCCGCATGAAACAGTGGGTGGAAAACTACATCAACAGACAAAAACAGGCGATCGACTCGATCAATCAAGATCAAGTTGTCAGGGTCGCAAGAATCCTTGAGGAGGCGCATCTATCGGGGAGGCAGATCTTTGTCTTCGGAAATGGCGGCAGCGCTGCTAATGCTTCGCACTTTGCCACTGATCTTGGCAAGAGCTCATCCGACGCCCTCGGCAAACGATTTAAGATACTCTCACTCAATGACAACGTCAGCTGGATGACCGCCATCAGCAATGACTACGCCTATGAAGATGTTTTCCAACGACAGCTTGAGAATTACGCAGCCCCCAAGGATATCGCCTTCACGATGAGCGTCAGTGGCAATTCCCCTAATCTGGTCAAGGCCATCTCCTGGGCTAAAGAGAACGGACTGCAAACTATAGCACTCGTCGGCTCCAAGCAAGGGGCGCTAGCAGACCTCGCAGACGAGGTGATTATCATCGATTCCCAACACTACGGTCGAGTTGAAGACGCCCATATGGGCGTCTGTCACATGCTCTGTTACGTATTTATGGAAAACGCCGAGTCCGTAGCCGTCTCAAACGAAGATCTCAGCGAACAACTTACTGTGCGGTAATGAGCTGGCGGAATTCCGGCAAGAGGCGGATCCCATTGAATCGACCGTCCTGCTGCGCTCTTTGCGAAAGCTTTGGAGTCCCCGGAATCCGGTCGGTTCGCTGACGATCCATCTCCAGTGCTCGTCCCAGATTCTCAATCGCCTCAGAATGCTTCTGCAACAATGCTTGGGTAGCGGCCAAGTCATAAAGCGCCTCGGGATCATCCGGCATCCGCTCAACGAGTTTGGCCAGAGCCAACTCCAGATCCTCGTAGCGCCTCAATTGCATATAAGCACCGGAAGCAGAAAGCAGCGCGGTGGGTGAAGAGTCGTCGTTTTTGACGATCGCCTCCAACAATTTCAACGCTTCGTTGGTTCTCCTCAGTGCCACATACTTCGAAACGAGCTTAAAGGTCACATCCAGATTCATCGGGCTCAGAGCGTGCTGCCGCTCCAACTGAGTAACCTCATTTTGCAATTGCTGCATCGTAGCCTGCCCCTGCTTCATCAGGTTCAGTTGTTGGAGTATCTGCCGGATGCCTTCGTTCTCCCGGTCGAATTCGTAGCAGGTCCGCGTCAGCATGATGGCGTCGTTCAAGCGGTTGACCGTGGCCAGCAGATTTGAATACCGCAGAATCGCCTCCGGGCTGTAAGGGCACAAGGCGAAGGCTTGCCGAAAAGCCAATTCAGCCTCTTCCAGCAACCGCTGCTCTTCTTCCGGCGTCTTCGGGCGAAGCTCCCGTGGGCACTGAGGTGATAGACGAAAAGCGTAAACCCCGGCAATCGCACTCCGAGCCTTGGAAAAGGCTTTCTGGGCCCAATCTTCCCTTAAAAACTTGGTCTCGCCCTGATAGCCGCTTAGATCCCTTCGGATATAGACCCGCTTGGCAAACGCCACCAATTCTTCGATGGTGGTCTCAGGAGTAATCCAGTCTCCGATCAACCGCTCCATGTAGAGTCCCCAGAATTTCCGGTCCCGATCCATCATCTCCACCGTGATCGCTTCGACCGGCTCACGGTTTAACTTGAGAATGATCCCGTAAGGCGACAGATGCGGGAACATCCAATCCAACGGATAGCTCTCCTCAATGTAAAACTCATGGTCTGGGTTTTTGTCAAAAATGACCTTCGCTAAGATGGCGTTGATCGCCATGACCGCCGCCTGTCCTTGGGGCGAAACATGCCCGCCCTGCGTCACGATCTCGCCCGCCTTCAATTGATTCAATTGAAGGCGGCGTTGGACATCCGCCGCGTAATCAAGCCAGGCAGCCGTGAAATCTTCAGCCGAAGGTGTGTAGATTTCGATGTCAGGATAGAGCCCGTCCGCCCGCCGAGACGCCTCGACAGACGCACCAAACGCCGAGATGGCCCGATCCAACGGTGCCACGATCCGCGCCAACATATTGGTCTTTTCCAGTTCTCGAGATTTCTCGGACCGCAGCATCTCTTGGAAGAACGGCGGATCCTTTTGTGCGCTGCGGAAATAATGGGCACGGATATAGTCTAAGTAAGTGTGATCGGCGAGGGCGTTTTGGGTAATCAAGTAAACGTCTCGACGATCGAAATCCGGATCCCTCGGCTTCTTGGACGGCGGGATGAAGCTCTCACAAAAGATCATGTACGTTGGATTGAATCGGCCGGGATCCGTGCCACCGAACAAGATCGCATTCTTCTCCATTTCCGGATAGATATCAAACGGCGGTTTGAACATGTCGTGCCCAAACCAATAGCCATACAGATGCCCTCGCTTTTCATTTTGCCACCAATGCGAGAACACCGAGTGCAGAGGCAATATCGAGAACAATACCAGCACGACTCGCAGAGGCACTTTTTTGGGGCACGCCGCCAATCCAACAAGAAAAGTGGCGACGCACACAACGAGATAAATCGCCGTAAACTTATCCAGCGGATGCACCCGCTCAAGCAAAGCCCAAAGATAGAGCGCGATGCCTAATGCCACGGCGCCACCAGCGATGGCATGCGGTCGGAAGTCCCGGTAACGCGCCACTAAGAGAGCCGCGATCAAACTCAGCCCATATCCAGCCCAGATGGCGATGACCGCGTGAGACGGCGTGAAGAAAACGCGATTCAACTCCTGACTCTGCCGGCCAGGAGGTGGATTCAAGAGAATCATCAGAACCACCGCCAGACAGAAGAAGATTCCTGTAAGTCCGGTCATCCAAGCACGCTCTCGCTTCCCCATCCGCTTAAAAAAACCAAACGGCACCAAGGCGACGCACATCATGATCGGATTAAACTCCTGACTGGCGCCTTTCATGTACAACCGGACCTGTTGCACGAAACGGAAAATCGATGTGGTTGGATTGGTTCCTTCGTACTGTCCGCGAGTGAAGGTATGGACAAACCCCTCCCAAGTTCGCGGATACCCCCAGTTCATTGGCGGGTTGGTCGCCGAGGTGAGCGGCATATAGAAATAAAACGAAAGCCCCACCAACCACACCATCAGCATCATGACAACCGGCAGCCATTCAGTCATGATTTCGCGGGTTTGCGACCACAACCAAACAAACGCAGCGATCGAGCAAAACCCAACCGAGTTATAGATGATGAATAGCGGCAGATTGGCATCAAACGCGGTGATTACCCCATTCCACTTCGCGATCAAACCCAGTACATAAACAATCGAATTCCCCAAAAACAAATCCCGTCCCAGACGGGGATTGGTCGCAGCAATGGCAACCTCCAATCCAATCGCCGTGACCACGAGAGTTTGATGATTGTTAAAGCAGATTCCGAAGAGAAAGAACGCCCAATAAAGGTATTTCCGTTCCTCGGGAATATACATCCAGCGCATCAGGCAGACAAAGACGCCCATCAATGAAAACACGCTCAACGTATAAACCTCGACGATCACTGCCTGCGACCACATGAAACCGTTGAATCCAAGCAGCATTCCCGCCGCCCAACCGGATACACCTGAGATCGCTCTCTCCGTGCGGGACGAAATGGCGCTCAAATCCGGAATCCCCTTGATGATCATCCCGCTGCCCCGAGACACCATCAGCGCCAAAAGCCCGCAACTGCAGGCCCCGGCGAAAGCTGATGCCAATCCGACCCGAAAAGCGATATTGGAAACCGGGACCAAGACGGTGAACAGCCAGGTATAGATCGTCCAAACCGGATACCCCGGCGGATGCGGCACCCCTGCGTAGTAGGAGCCAACGGCCAATTCCCCGCTATCCTCCAAAGTGACATCCGGAGCCAGCGTGTAAAAGTAGCCTAAAAAGACGAGGAAACCCGTTAGCCCGGCAACCATCCAATCGAACTTTCTGAAGAAACGGGTTTTGGCGGGCGTTTTCGGAGCGGCAGCGGAGGCCGGATTAGGCACAGCAGAACTCTTCGCCTCTTTGTCCACTTGGCCTTTTTGATGGTCGCTCATTCAACTTCCCCACTGCCACCAAACGGCGTTCATGTGAGCCGCTCGGCACGGAAGAGAGCTAGTTGAAGGAGAAACCGACATCTTTGTCGATGCAAAAGTTCGCCACTCACTCCCCGAGGCTCTGGAGACAGGGCGCCTTTCCGCCGCCAATCATAAAACCTCCCTTGCCGCGGATTTTTTTCTTGCCACAAAGAAAGGGCCATCTCTACAAAGAAGCCTGAACGTCTCAATGAAACCAGAACCTTTCGAGTCAAAAATATGATCGCCACTCTCTCTTTCCTCAAAATCGCTAGGATTTCAGCCTTTTTGCTGCTCACGATACTCTTTTGCGGCTGTTCGGTATTTATGGCGATGAAAGGCAAGCCCGACGCCAACCTGACGATGCTGGACATCGGGCAAGAGCGCTCCATCGTGATCGTGAAACCTGGGCCAGCCTCATAAAACTATAGCTTTGAAAGACAAACGAGTGGACGTGTTCAAACTCTCGCGCGGCAATGCCCCCAACGCAGGACGGGCATTGGCTCACGGGGCGCTTGACCTGGCCACTCTTGGCCTTTGGGAAATCGCCGGCACGCCCATTGAAGCCATGCAAGGTGAGACTTTCTACCTGACCGTTGAATACGATCAAAACGACAAAGTAACCAAGGTGTTGTCCGGAGACAGCTCTTTGGGCGGGGAGATGTGAGCTTCACGCGGCAATGCCCCCGGCAAGCGCCGGCGCAAGCAGTTCAGAAAAGGAGCGTTGCCGGCCGGTGGCAAGGCACTTCGGGATTTGGATTTGGCAAACCGCCAAATTTTGACCTTTCACCATTCCTCGTGCAAAATCGCAGCCATGGAAAGTCTTCATGCCCCGTGGCGGATTAGCTACATCTTATCCCCTAAACCTCCGAAAGGTGCTGAATCACTATTCACCCGCATTGCGCAAAGCGATGATGACATCACCAATCTCGTCGTTCACCGAGACCGGCACTGCTTTGTCTTAATGAACCGCTACCCTTACAATGGGGGACATCTCATGGTTGTGCCTTACAAAGAAACATCCGAACTCGAGGACCTCGACGATACCGAACTCTCAGCACTCATGCTCATGACCCGCCGATCCATCCGAGTGCTCAAAGCCGTGATGGATCCCGATGGATTCAACGTCGGGCTCAATCTGGGCAAAGTCGCCGGAGCAGGAATTGAAGAACACCTTCACTATCATGTTGTGCCCCGTTGGAGCGGTGACTCGAACTTCATGCCGGTGATCGCCCATACCGGAGTCGTACCGGAAGCCCTGATGGAAACCGCAGCCAAAATTCGCGAAGCGTTCCCCCATCACCCTTAAATTTTCTTTCGCAATCCACTGAATGCCGACCCAAACGCTCCACTTCGAAAGCGCCCGACAGGCCCAACAACTCTTCAATAACGAAACTCGAAATCTCCAA
Source organism: Limisphaerales bacterium (assembly GCA_024761205.1). Lineage (GTDB taxonomy): Bacteria > Verrucomicrobiota > Verrucomicrobiia > Limisphaerales > AAA164-E04 > UBA2970. The sequence continues at coordinate 57,372 of JAMASS010000015.1, read as the reverse complement.
GCCGTCGAGCAAGAGCTCGGGGTGAAGGTCACCTGCCGTGACGGCTGGATCAAGCTCGATGGCAGTGATGAGTCCATCGCCCAAGCGCAAAAGCTGTTCGAGCTGATCGATTCCTCACTTCGCGCAGGCACGCCAATTCGAAATCGCGAATTCTCTCAGTCGCTAACCATCATAAAAGAGCACGGCTCGGAGACCTTGCAAAAGCTCCTGGAAGATCGCATCCAAACATCGCCGCGCAAGGCACCGATCTCACCAAAGACCACCGTCCAAAAAGCCTACCTCGAAGCCATTCGAAAACACGATGCCACCTTCGGCATCGGCCCTGCCGGGACTGGGAAGACCTATTTGGCGATGGCCATGGCAGTTTCGTTTCTTAAGGCCAATACAGTCGCGCGAATCATCCTGACCCGACCGGCGGTAGAAGCAGGCGAAGCACTGGGCTTTCTCCCCGGCGACCTTTACGAAAAACTAGCGCCCTACCTTCGGCCCTTGCACGACGCCCTCCACGATATGCTTCCCGCTGAGGAGATTCAAAAGCACATGGATCGAGGAACCATTGAGATCGCGCCGCTCGCCTACATGCGCGGCCGCACCCTCAACAACTCGTTTATCATTCTCGATGAAGCACAAAATGCGACCACCGAACAAATGTTCATGTTTCTCACTCGCCTCGGGATCAACTCACGCACCGTTGTCACCGGGGACCCCACGCAAATTGACTTGCCGCCTCAAAAACCTTCCGGACTCAAGGAAGCCAAGACGGCCCTCAAACGAGTCCGAGATATTGCCATCGTCGAGTTTCGGAAACAGGACGTCATCCGGCACCCCTTGGTGAAAAAGATCATCGCGGCCTACGAAACCCACCGAAATCAAGGCACCACAGATCAACCCGATCAGACTCGAACCGACTCACCAAACAATTAGCGTCGTTCCAAGCCTTGGAAATCTCCTTCAAGAATTCACAGCGAGACTGTCACGTCGACGGACGTTTCCTGCGCAAAACCATTCAAACTGTCATCAATACCGAATTCGCCGACTTCCAAGGCGAATGCTGTTTTCACCTAGTCACTAAAAAGCATATGGCCGCAGTGAATCAGAAATTCCTCAATCACCAAGGCCCAACGGATGTGATCACCTTCGACCTAGCCGAAGATCCCGATCACAAGATCTTCCTCGCCCAGCTCTACATCTGCCCGGGCGTCGCGAGGGTTCAGGCGAAAAAATTTGAAACCACTTGGCCCGATGAGCTCATACGCTACCACGTACACGCCCTACTACACCTCAAGGGCTACGATGACCAAACACCGGCGGCTCGCCGAACCATAAAGCGCCACGAAGAGCGCATCATGCGATGGCTCCGAAAAAGTCAAAATCTCAATCAACTCGAAAGGGTTCCGCATCCCGCCGATGTTCAGAATGCCCCCCCGAACAAGAGTGTCCGCACTCCGAAGCCTTCCCGTCAGTTCATTCGTATCGACCGATAGAACCGCACCACACCGGAGGCCATATCAGTCAACTCGAAGTCACCGTTATCTCCAGCCACCAGCGCGCCAGACAAATCAAACTTAATTGCACTAGCCTCCGGGCCGGCTTCCCTACCGGGTAAAGCGAATGCGGTGACTGGAAAACAGATCATCAAAGTCGAAATCCACTGCATTCAGATCGCTGCGCACTATCTAGCGTATAATCGGTTTCCAGGTAGATGTTGTTTCGCGAAATGACATTCGACCAATCACCACGCTCTTTACATAGAAAACCGTCCTGCCCTTGGCTGATCCGTATAACAAGTATTAGTGATAGAAAGACAAATTGGAGGCTCAACACCCGAACTTACATTCAACTTGATCGGGAGCCCTCAAAGCCATCAACCGTGTGCCAACTACTCAATTGATTCCGAAAAATGTACGTAGGTCCGACCGCGGCAGGAGCCACAGAAACGCCAGTGAGAAAGTCAAACAACGGTTACGGTAAGTCCGAATATTGATGCCAGCATCGTCTGTTTTGACTGCATCACCACGACAAGCGAACGCCACATCATCATAAAAATCCATGTCACACGTGGAGCCAGCAAGTCGAGAGTAATACAAGTGGGCACTATAAACAGATTGCTGAATCGATTAAATCGAATGCCATTTCCCGTGTTCGGTTCATCACTTCCGTAGGCCAGGACCTCGCCTCTTTTATATCATACACCTCCAGACTTTACTACCCGCCAAGACCAGGTAGAGATTGGGGCATCCGAGAAAAAACCGTGCCGAATCGTATTGAAGTCGGCAGCCTGCCTGATGCCGACTCCCACAACATTATATCGGAAATGACAACGATCGATGAGGATGTAATCCGCACCATCAAGATACACACCTCAATGGAACGGACCAAACCCATAGTATGGAACCGTAAGGCCACGCAGTTGCCAGTGCGCCCCCCCCTTTCGGAGACGATTACCGATGAATCCCATCCAAGATTGGGATTGCCCCGGGCGCGTTCTCAATCACGATCGGATGACTGAGGGCACCCGATCGCGAAACAAAAAGAGCTCCCTCAAAGTAGAGCACCTCATGCAGCACAATCTTGGATCCGGGCATTGCCAACGACAAAACCCGAGCCAAAACTAGCCACCGAGTGACTCGGGCTCGCCCCCGAATTCGAGTCGGCGCCCCCGGGTGGGTGAAACGTGTATTTCCGTTCCTCCCGCATCAGGGAATTCATTGGCTCGGGTTTGCACCGACAAAAAGACCCTTCAAATACAGACAATCGCAAGGAGCAACACAAACAGACAACCAAAATGCCATTTGTCGCCCGGGAACTTCCGCATACTGATTTGAAGGGGTGACACAAACCTATCAGCCTCGCCACTCGTTTATTCCGGTAAGGCAAAGCAATAGAACAAATCACCCCGCTTGGTTCCCGGTTTTCCGCCGCCACCGGCCGCGATCAACACGTACTGTCGCCCTGCTATTTCATACGTGGCCGGTGTCGCGTAACCTCCGTATTCCATCTGGTATTCCCAAAGTAGTTCGCCGGAATCTTTGTCATATGCGTGGAAGCGCTCGTCCATCGTCGCACCGATAAAGACCAGCCCACCCTTGGTGACAACGGGACCACCGATATTGAACGTACCAGTGGGTGCTTCGCCTCTCGCCTCCAACTCTGGATACGTTCCCAACGGCACCTGCCAGCGCACTTTGCCCACACTCAAATCAACCGCGCTCAAGACACCCCACGGCCGCTTGTTCACGGGAAAGCCTTCCGGATCCCGCCAATCATGATGCCCGGTCATCACCACCGGCACCTGGTCCGCATAACTCAAACTCAAATCCTTGGTCTGAATGACTTCCTCTTGCCCCTCATCAAAGAGAAAGGCGATCACCGCACGCCGCTCCAGTTCGCTAAACGACGCGAATGACGGCATTTGTCCGCGTCCGGTTTTCATCAATTCCTGAATCTGTTCCTTGGACAGACGAGTCGCGACATCCTTCAAGGATGAAGAGGCCGGATTCACCGGGGATCCCAGCCCATGGCAAAAAGAACACACCGCCCGATAAACATGCTGCCCCAGCCGGTTCAATGACATACTCCCGCGCGGCTTTGAAGGCACCATCGAAGTATACTCAGCCTCATTACTGACATTCACAATGACCGTATTGGTCTCCGGATCAAAGGCAGCCCCACCCCATTCGCAGCCACCGTTGAATTGCGGCAGCTGAACCGACTTCTTGAACCCCGGCGGAGTAAACATGTCGCCAGTCACCATCTCCTTCAGGTCATCCATTACTTTGGCAGTCGCTGCGGGATTCAGATCCGTGACGTTAGATTCGTCCATTCGTGTCATAGCCAATCGAAAGGCCTTGGGCGGAAACGGCTGTGTTGGCGAACTGACTTCTCCAGGCATTTCGGATTGTGGAACGGGAATTTCCTCAACCGGATACAGTGGCGTGCCGGTTTCTCGGTCGAGCACAAACAGATGCCCCATCTTGGTCGGTTGCACGACCACATCAACCAGCTTCCCGGCTCGTTCAAGCCGCCCCAATACCGGCGGCGTCGGCAAATCAAAATCCCAAAGGTCATGGTGGACTGCCTGAAAATGCCAAATCCGCTTTCCCGTATTGGCGTCCAGCGCCAGAGTGCAGTTCCCGAAGAGTCCATCGCCGGGTCGATTGCCACCCCACTTATCAAAGGACGGTGAACCGGTACCTGCGAAAACGATTCCCCGCGCGGCATCCAGGGTAAATCCTCCCCAAACATTGGCACTCCCGACTTCCTTCCAAGATTCAGGCCCCCAGGTGTCATAACCGAACTCGCCGGGATGCGGTATGGTGTGAAAGATCCACTTACGTTCGCCAGTTCGAACATCGAACGCTCGGATGTGCCCCGGAGCACATGGCTGCGGTCCCTCGCCAGTGGTCGAACCCAATATCAACAAGTCGCCCCAAACTATTCCCGGTGTGTTGTTGCCGACTGACAGAAAAAAGACATCAGTATCAAATCCGTCACGATGACTGATCCGGCCCCCCTGACCAAACGAGGGAATCGGTTTGCCAGTCTCGGCATTCAAGGCATAAAGGTAATTCCCGGCAGAATGAAAAATCCGCCGATCCCCCTCACCATCTTTCCAGTAAGCCACCCCTCGGTTGAGGCCGCCACCCCCTTGAGTCCACGGGTTAAACCGCCACAACAATCGCCCCGTCCTCCCATCAAGTGCGGCACAGTGCAGTCTCGGTGTCGTGACATAGACGACACCATCGACGATGATCGGATTGCATTCAATGGTGCTGCCAATCTCTTCCGCTCGCCAGGTCCAAGCAACTTCAAGGCGACTAATGTTAGATCGATTAATTTGATCCAACTCCGAATAGTGACTGCCCCCGTAGTCACCGTGGTAAATCTGCCATTCTCGATAACTGGCCTTTGGATCAGCAGCCTGAACCAATACACCTCCTACCACAGTCGCCGCTAACCAACTCAAAACCGCCGCTCGGACTCTCATAGGGTGGTCCTTTCTAGTGCTGCTCACCAGCAAAGTAAAACCTCAAAAAGGAAAGCGCACGCCCCTGTCCGCATTCTCCCATTAATCGGTTAACATCCACCTCAACTCAGCCCCATATTCCTCAAGAAACCCCGTCAGCAAACCGTTGAGCTCAGCTTACTTCTGCGGCATCACACTAGAAAGATCCCGAGTCGCGCCACGGCCTGATGCAAGATCAAATACGGATAACGCCGCTAGCCGGTTCCTTTCCCTGCGCCCAACAGAACTTGCCGTAATATCCACAAGTATCGGCAGCATATCGAGCCCGGTCACAGGCATTCCGCACACCCTTCCAGCCACAACCCCCGGTCCCCGTACAACGAATGGCACTCGAAGCCCTCCCTCATACATTGAGCCTTTGCCATCTCGGAGCGGCGCATTCCGTGATATTCTGATTTGTCCGCCCCCAGGAAGCGCGTTGCGTCCGCCATTATCTGCTAAAAAGAAGACATAGGTTTAGCAGCCAAGCCGTCTGATCCTGCTGATACAGTGGGGCAACAAAAAGGCCCCGATGCATAGCCATCAATAAACCGCATCCCCGCCCTCGCCAATTGATTCATCCATGGTATCCGGAAGTAGTCACTCTGCGACGACGGCACTTTTGGATCACAAAGATAAGAAGTCCCTCCCAACTTTGGTCGTCCGTGAGAATCACCACAAAGTTCGGGCGGCCGCCAACCGACTCGACACCAACCAAAAGAAACACAACAAGAAGCAACCATTCCGCGCACTCATAGATCACCCATTACGGCCTAGACCACTCACCTCAATCAACCACCAAGGACCACGACGCACGAAGGGTGTGAAGGGACCGAATCAATGCAAAAAGGCCCTTGCGCGATCACTTCAAACGCAGCTTCGTTCACACTAGACCATCATTTCCTCTGTCTTCTCATCAGGGCAAAAGCCCACTGTTCAATATCCAAACGAGCAACCGTGACGAACTCCCAGCGATCCTTAGGGCATCGTTGATTCGTTCTTGTAACTGCTCCCGAAACCCCTTGCCCAGAACCGTTCGATACTCCCAAGCAATCTCCCTCGATCATTGGCTGAACTCGATAACCCGGAAGAATGCCGCAGTTTCCAAAGGCGCTTCCAAAGACTGCTCCAACACGCTCCCGTTACCGCGCAACGGACCGGATTGATCGCCCCATTCTGCATCAGCGCTACCCAATTTCACCTGCACCTGATATTGCTTTCCATTTTTCGATGGCCATCGGAGCACCAGCGCGCCCTCGGCCCGCACTCCAATGTCAATCTTCAGATCACCGCCGACCAATTCGAATCGAAGGGTCTCAACACCGCTCAAAAGCTGCTCATTAGAACCGACCGGTAGACCGGCAACCTGCAGTTGAACCGCGTAGACACCCGGCGCTGAAAAACCCCATGCACGATGCAAATGACCACCGACAGCCAAAGAAAAGACATCATTCTCCCCAATTCCATCACCGGAATCGAAGAACACTTTCGGATTGCCAAACGCATCGACTTCGTAAAGCGCTACCGTCCCAGGCCCATCCACGCCAACCAATCTCAAGTCAACGGTCTCATTCTCAAACAAACCGGGCTCAATTTCATCACCGGCAATCCCAAGAAAGATAACACCTTCCTTCTCTTCCTGAGGCAAGACATGCACGATGGCGCCAGGTCTTCCAAGAAAGCCGAAAGCAGGATTCTGAGGCACTGTGAACAGAGCCCCTACCCCTCCCCGAATCACCAACTCATCCGGGAATATCGCTCGTTCACTGGCTTCATCCAAGGCAACCAAATTCCATTCACCGTCCTCAAAGGCAACCTCGATATCCAGTTCGCCAACGTCGAAAACCGTGGGCCCAAAAACTTCGAACAAAAAGATCGCCTCATCACTCGAACTCGCCTGTGCGTTCGCGCTCAGCTGGCCCCGAGCCGTCATCCCCACGCGATAGATGCCGGGATCTGTGAAGGCCCAGTTTTGATGCTTGTGTCCACCAACCGCCAAAGGAAAGCGGTCGGCATCAGACAACCCATTCGAAGAATCAAAAAAAACTTCAGGAAGCCCAAACGCATCGGTTTCATAGAGAAAAACCGAGCCCGGCCCTTCCACGGACGTTAATTGCAAGTGAACTTCATCGTTCTGAAAGATGCCCGTTTCAATCTCATCCCCGGCGATGCCGAGGAAAAGCACATTCTCTTGCTCATCCTGAGGTAAGCGGTAGATCGAATCGCCTGGTGCGCCGAGAAACGCAAATGCTGAATTCCTCGGCACTGTTTGCCAAGTCGCCGGACCGGCATGCAAGGCGACTTCAGCCGCCTCAAACTCCCGCTCGTTTATTTCGTCCAAAACGGCCATCTCCCACTCCCCCTCGGCATAACCGACTTCGATATCCACCTCGCCCCGATCAATCACATTGACGGCGAACCGGTAGATCTGTTCCTCACTGGTAATCAGCTCCGAATTTTCTGCCAAGGTCCCGTGCCCCTTAAAACCAACCAAGTAGGTGCCGGGTGCCGTAAATCCCCAATTTTGGTGAAAGTGTCCCGGCGCTGGAACCCCTACCCGATCGGTGTCGCCAATGCCGTCGCGCGAATTCATAGGCACCTCGACCCGTCCCGCATCACCGGTGATCCACATCACGAAATCGCCCGGACCAACCACGCTACTCAGTAACATGTCGAAGCGATTACCGACGAAGGTGCCGGGCGAGGTATCAGAGGAATTCATCCCCATGAAAACAACTCCGTCTCGAGCGACCTGTGGGATGATCCAGATCGGATTTCCGGCATCACCCAAAAACGCGAAATCCGGATCCTCGGGAATCGTGTTCTTCGCCTCGTGAGACAAGGCGATGATGACTTCCTCCGGCGGACTATCAGCGCGCAGCTGCCACTGCCATTGATTCTCGGCGTAGTGAATCTGTAGATCACCGTGCCCTTGGGACCAAACATCACGGTTCCCTGCCAGGGGGTTCACCGCCAAGGACGCGAAAGTGAGGACGGCGCATACGAAAGCGGCCGTTCGACCATGAAACAATTCTTTGCTGTACATCTGTGCTCTCTGCTTTAGTTTTTTAGTTTTCTGGAAAAAAGTAATGTTGATCAACAACGAGGGGAACGAGTTACCGAGACGCTGAGATGGGCGCCGATCGAAACTCCGGCGGTTGCGCGATGTTGATCCCTTGCTCGATTTGTCGTTTGATCTCGCTGGCGGAGATCGATTCGACATGCCCATCCACGAAGAGGTAATTCGCTCTCCCCCCTGTGTGATCTTCACGATCCGCACCGAAACGGTGTCGATCGGGTTGAATATCAGCGATCACACTTCTCCAACCTCCGTACAACCAGTCCCGCGAGTGTGTGTGATCGGAGAAAATTGACGGGCCATATTCGTCGGCCGCCTCGAAAAGGAGAATGGTTTCGGTTGGATGACGCAACTGTTCCAACTTAGGCAATGGCGATAAGGTTTTCCCAAACGAATCGGCCTCTGTCACGGCAACAAACTCGTTCAAGAGGTAACTCGTTCCACCATTATCTCGCCGCTCGTTTCGCTTCGGGTCAGCGGGACAAAGCCGAATCACGTCGGAGTTGCCCACATAGGGGAGTAACTTACGTATCCAAATCTTGTTGGTGCTTAGAGTTTCGTGAGCCGTGAGCGGCAGCCGCCCATCGAAGTCGTCGGTATACATTATGATCCCGATTCCGATCTGCCGCAAATTGGAGGCGCACTTCACCTGCTTGGCTTTGGCTGAGGCTTGCCCCAGCGCTGGCAAGAGCATGGCAACGAGGATCGCGATGATGGCAATCACCACGAGAAGTTCGATTAGCGTAAACGCACGGACATCTTGGCGATGTCTCGCCGGCCCGAACGGCTCTCGGGCTCGATTCTGACAATTCATATTACGTTTTGGATTAGAAATCTTCGTATCTCATCGCAACCCGTATCAAAGATGCGGCGTTTCTCCCCCATGCCACCACTTGTGAAAATCCAGGCTGTAGGCGGTCAGCGTCAGCAGCAGGAATAGTATTTCAAGGCTGGCGCCCGTTACCCTCGTAGCGATTCGGCTTTTCGCAACAGACCTCATCGTCAGATCGGCACCTATAAAAGCAAATAATTTGCAAATAGCAAATCTTTTTGCAATTGATTTGCAAAAAATTATTCATCTATTGTCAAATAACGTTGACGGTCGGGGGCTGGGGCTGGTTCTCAAATTACCAAGATCGCTCGGCGTATTGAGCAACTACTGTTTTGCCTTGCCAAATTTGCTGGAGTGGCGGCCCGTTTAAGTTTAGAGCGTATTCGGTGCCTGAGTGTAGGCAATCTAGCCTCCAAATATGAAACGAACACTTATTAAACATGCCCTCGAGAACGATGCCCCGCAGGACCAAATCAAGATACAGGGCTGGGTTCGGACCCGTCGTGACGCTAAGACATTCTCCTTCGTCGAGGTCAACGACGGTTCCTGCCTCAAGAGCATTCAAGTTATTGTGGATGCCACGCTGGCAGACTATCAGAAGGTGAGTCAGGTTAATACCGGTGCGGCCGTTTCGATCACCGGCAAACTAGTTGAGTCTCAAGGGAAAGGGCAGGCATGGGAAGTCATCGCTGATAGCTTAGAGATCGTTGGACACGCCGACACCACCTATCCACTGCAGAAAAAGGGGCACACGCAAGAGTATTTGCGAGAGATTGCCCACCTGCGCCCACGTTCTAATCTTTTTGGTTCCATGTTTCGTGTAAGCAGCCGACTAGCCCAGACGATTCATCGTTTCTTCGATGAACGAGATTTTGTCTACATCCACACACCGATCATCACCGCCAGCGATTGCGAAGGTGCCGGGAAGCTCTTCCGCGTGACGACGCTCAATCCGCAGAAACACTCGAACGCCGAAAGCTTGATCGACTACAGCCGAGACTTCTTCGGTCAGTCAACCTACCTCACCGTTAGTGGCCAACTTGCTGCCGAGGTATTCGCCTGTGCCCTCTCGAATGTCTACACCTTTGGTCCTACCTTCCGGGCCGAAAACTCAAATACCTCACGACATGCCAGCGAGTTTTGGATGATCGAACCGGAAATGGCCTTTTGCGACCTTGAAGGAGACATGGATTTTGCGGAAGCATTTATCAAATATCTCATCCAAGACACCATGGAATCCTGTCCTCAGGAGATGGATCTTTTCCATCGTTTCGTCGACAAAGGGCTCAAGGACCGATTGCGGTTTGTGCTTGACCGTCCCTTCCAACGAGTTGCCTACACAGAGGCGGTTGAGATTCTCAAGGCCTCAGGCAAATCGTTTGAATTCCCCGTCGAGTACGGCGCCAATCTCCAATCCGAGCACGAATGTTTTCTCACAGAGCAACATTTCAAATGTCCCATCACAGTCTACAACTACCCTAAAGAAATCAAGCCGTTCTACATGCGAGCGAATGACGACGGGAAAACTGTCGCAGCGATGGACGTTCTCGTTCCCGGCATTGGCGAGATCGTCGGCGGCAGCCAACGCGAAGAGCGCGAGGACCAACTCCTCTCCCACATGAAACACCACCAACTCAGTCCGGACCACTATTGGTGGTACCTCGACCTCCGCAAATATGGCTCCGTGCCCCACAGCGGGTTCGGCCTCGGATTCGAACGTATGCTGATGTTTGTCACGGGAGTAGCCAATATTCGCGACGTCATCCCGTTTGCCCGAACCCCCGGCTCCGCCGAGTTCTAAAAAATCCTCCAGTGCCCGTTACAGATCACATCCGCAGCAAGATCAGCCAATTGCCCCACAGACCTGGGGTATACCTGATGAAGGACCGCCTTGGCACCGTGATCTATATCGGTAAAGCTCGGGACCTTCGCCGCCGCGTGAGCCAGTACTTTCATCCATCCCGACGCCATTCCTGGGACCTCAAATTGATGTCGCTCATCGAAGCGATTCACGACTTCGACACCCACAATGTCAAGAGCGAAGCCGACGCCCTCCTTCTCGAAGGCAAACTCATCAAAGAATTCAAACCGCGCTACAACGTCAGCTTCCGGGATGACAAGCGGTTCCTTCTTCTCAAAGTAAATCTTAAAGATCCGATCCCTCGCTTTACCTTGACCCGGCTCAAACAAGATGACGATTGCCGCTACTTCGGCCCCTTTGCCAACTCCGGTGCCATTCGCCGAACCCTCACGAACGTGCGCAAGAAATTCAACCTGCGAGGCTGTCGCCCCTTGACTCCTACCGAACACGACTACAAACACTGCCTTTACGCCCACATCAAATGCTGCACCGCTCCGTGTATTGATAACGTGACGCGTGAGGACTATCTCAAGCAGGTTGAAGCAGCCTGCGAATTCCTTGACGGTCAATCAAATGAGATGGAAGCCGAGCTCGAAGAGGAAATGAAAAAAACGGCCGCCAAGCTCGACTTCGAAAAGGCGGCAGACCTCCGCGACATGCTCAGCGACCTCCGCAATAGCACGAAGAAACGGGGTCGCTACCATCGTCTCCCGCAAAAACTCCCCGGCGCCATCAGACCGGATGAAGACCTGGCGCAAATCGCCAAAGAGCTCGATCTGCCGCAGCCGCCTGCGCGCATCGAGGGCTTCGACATCTCAAACATCAGTGGCACCTTTGCGGTGGCCTCAATGGTCAGCTTCAAAGACGGAAGGCCAGATCGGACAAGCTACCGGCGCTTCAAGATGAAAAGCGTGGTCGGCCAAGACGACTTTGCCTGCATGGCCGAGACCGTGCGGCGGCGTTACTCGCGCCTGAAGAAGGAGGCGGAAAAAAGTGATCCGACCAATCTTCCCTTCAACATGCCCAACTTGATTCTCATTGACGGCGGCAAAGGCCAGCTCAACGCCGCCCTCGACGAGCTCCGCAAACTCGGCCTCGAAGGCATTCCCATCATCGGCCTAGCAAAGGAGTTTGAGGAAATCTACTTCCCTGGCCGACCGCTCCCACTTCGCCTCAGCCATCACTCTGGCGCTCTCAAACTCCTCCAGCGCGTACGCGATGAATCGCACCGCTTTGCCAACACCTATAACGCCCAGCTTCGGCTGAAAAAAATCTCGGAAAGCCTCCTCGACGAATTTCCCGGAATGGGCAAGACACGCAAGACGGCGTTACTCAAACACTTCGGTTCGGTGCAAAAGCTCAAGCTCGCCAGTCCGGAAGACATTGCCACCGTGCCAGGCTTCGGCAGTAAGATGGCCGAAAAACTCAAAGCGTTTCTCTCTGCCCGCACGACAACGCCCTCTCCCCCAACAATGAAACGCAGAAGCCCCCTCTGACAGATCGAAGCAAACCAGCAAAGCTTCACCGTCCCGCGTCTAGGTATTCTTGGCCAAGTCCAGAGGACATCACACTTCGCGTAACGCTATTTGCTCACTTCCAGTAACCAAGCATGATCCTCAGCTCGATCTCGTCTTAAGCCGCAAGGTATAGTCCAGAGCAGCAAACGGCGCTCAGAGATCAAGAGTTCTTCCCTGAAGTGTCATCGTCGTTAGCTCTCTGGCCGCCCAATATCGTGAAATCTCGCTAAGCCTCATCCAATGCAGAAGGTCATGCTTAGCGTGAATCCAGCGAACCACTTCCTTGAAAATGCTGAAGCCAAGCTCGCCGCCGCTGTAGCAGATCCCCAGCCAGTAGCAGACCATGACGGAAGGTCCCCCGTGATCAATCACCTCAACCATCCGGCCTTGTTGCAAATCCTAGGTAATGAATCGATCCACCGATCCCGGAGTCAAACCATCCCACCCACCAAACCAGTCCCCAATGCAATCGATGATCGAAACCACACACTGCGGATCATTCGTCGCCAGAATCGAGGCATACTCCACCCGCAGCGCACACTGCGGTCATCCGTATGGAGATGCCGAAAATAATGTGGAATCTCCGCCTAATAAACATCGTAGCACGATCCCAAAGTGGCCTGAGGCAGCTCCGGCAGCACCCGATTCCCAAACCCGCCAGGCGGCGTGATGCCTTCACATTCCAAGCCTGCGTTCTTCAGGACACGCAGCGCGTATGACAACTAATCCACGGATTTCCCATCCGTCCACCACCAGTTCTCCATAATAGTGCTCCGAGCGCTTCTCATAATAAGGCCACCCTATCTTGGTAACGATCACCCAGGTATCAGGTATGCGACACCATCTCCGGATGAATATCCTAGTCTGGCGCCATGAGCTTGCGCACCAGATTCAAACTCGCGCTCAGCTCCCATTTCATTCACCCAAGAATGTCGCGGTCCATCCATCCCGCACAAGCTGGATACGGCACGACACGTACTTCCACTTGACTTCGATTTCATAACGCTACTCCCCAAATCTCCGCACAAACGCATCCGGAATTTCTTGAAGTAGCGAACACCAATCCTGCCGGCAATGATACGGAAACACTTCGGCAAATCGAGCATGGCGACCTTGTTGGTCGCAGCCTCCGGACGCTCGCCAGCGAGCTGCGCCCATACAGTCGCCTCATTTCCCCGGTAGCGGGATGGCAGCACCAAGCCCAAGGGCTTACACAAAATCACGGTATGAGACAGACTTTGCATACACTTTAAGACTACTGTAGTCAGAAGGATTCGTCACGTCCTACGCCGTCACCGGGCGTGGTTAAAACGGTGAGGTGGGGCGAGATTCCGTCGAGCCACCGGCTCGCCACGCGGACCGGAAATCTGCTGCGTTGGGTGCTTGGCCAAAGGTATCTGCTCATTCCAGGGTTCCGATTCTCGGCGAGAGCGACTCGTCTCACCCCGCCTCACCACATTTAATCGCACGCTGCACGCTTGCGGAATTACTTGAGTTTTTTTCGACGAAATGTTCCATTTGTGACCTGTTTGCTACTTGGCTAAGAAGACCACACATGAAGAAGATACTGCTGCTACTCACCACATCGATAATGCTTGCTACGCCGGGTTACGCCGGTGCCAAGGCACAACGCCTAGAGATTGGCGATCAGTCGGCTGATTTTTCCCTTTACGACACGAAAAGGCGCTTACGCTCACTGAGCAGCTACAGTGACGCCAAAGCATTGGCACTGGTTTTTACTTCAACCGAATGCCCTTTGGTCAAGCTCTACCTGCCGACGCTCAAGACCCTAAACGAGTCTTTTTCCAACCGAGGCGTTCAAATCGTTTTAGTTAACTCGGATCCCGGAGATTCGTTTAATCGGGTGGCGGGACACGCATGGGAAAATGAACTTCCTTTTCCGGTGCTTAAAGATTTTGACCAAAGCCTGGCTAAGTCGCTAGGGGCAACGAAGACGCCAGAGGTGTTTCTGCTGGATGGCCAGCGCACGCTTCGCTATCGGGGCCGCATCGATGACCAATACACCGTGACTCATCGGCGCGTGGCCCCCCGCAATCACAATCTCAAAACGGCATTGAACCAAGTATTGGCCGGCAAAACCGTTGAAACCGCTGAGACCATGGCGACCGGTTGCACCATCGATTACTCGGGAAATCCCTACGCAGATACCGCGTTGAGTTACACCACAGACATCGCGCCTATCGTCGCCAGCAACTGCTTGGAGTGCCATCAAAAGGGGCGCGTCGGTCAAATCGCGTTCAACAATTATCGACAACTCAGACGGTTCGCCAAAACCATTCGCGAGGTCGTTTCCGAACAGCGTATGCCGCCTTGGCATGCCGATCCGCATTATGGCGAGTTCGCCAACGACCGCTCGCTTTCGGACGATGAACGCAATAAGCTCCTGGCCTGGATTGATCAAGGGAGTCCGGAGGGTGAGCCAGCGACATCTCAGACCGCAGCCAATGATGCCCAAAGCCCCTGGGTCATCGGTCAACCAGACCTCGTGCTCCAAATGCCTGTCGAACAACAAGTTCCGGCAACGGGTATCGTCGACTACCAATACTATACGGTTGATCCCGGTTTTACGGAAGATGTCTGGGTGCAGGCCGCAGAAGCCCGACCGGGAAACATGGAAGTAGTCCACCATATCGTTGCTTACATCGTCGCCCCTGGCAAGCGGATATTTGACCGTGACGGTGAAACCGCGATTTTGGTAGGTTGGGCACCAGGTGATATGCCGGCTCGTTATGCACCGGGGATTGCCCGCCGGATTCCGTCCGGTTCCAAGCTTCGCTTCGAAATGCATTATACTCCTAACGGAGAGGCGACGGTGGACCGTTCCAGTATCGGCATTATTTTCGCCAAAAAGCGACCCGAACGAGAAATCCATACGAATATCATGTGGCAACGGGAGTTACTGATTCCGGTCGGAGCCGGCTGGCACGCCGATACAGCGACCTATCAGTTCCGTGATGACGCCCGGATTCTAACGCTGATGCCCCACATGCATCTCCGAGGTGCCGCTGCCAAATATATCCTTACTCATCCGGACGGACGCCAACAAAACCTACTGACCGTGCCCTATTACGATTTCAATTGGCAGAGTGTCTATCGCTTCAAGGAACCCATTCTGATACCCAAAGGGGCTAAATTGACCGTCACCGGAGTCTGGGACAATTCGGCTGACAATCCCAACAACCCTGACCCCACGCGAGAGGTGCCGTGGGGCGATCAAACCTGGGATGAGATGCTGAATGGATGGGTGGACTTCGTTTATGAGAAACCCGATCACCCGCGTGACTTGGCAGCCAATCTGCAGCCATAATTTCCGTTTGGCAAACTAGCAGATGACGATCGAATAGGCGGATGGATCGTCATGATCCTTGACCTCAACCGATAGGAAGCTTGGCAGCGTTGCCCGCGTAAATCGAAGACGCCATTGACGCGCACAGTATTCTCAACCGCACTTTCTTCAGCATTCAACAAGGGATTGGCCAGACAAGGCTCACCAAAGGTGGGGTTGGATCAATAAGAATAACTCCCAGAGTTCCAGTGGTTACTTTGCAGCGGCCGGAAGGAAAAAGTGAACACTGATGAGCTGAAGGAAGCCGCGAAATGTAAAATTTTCCGGAACGGATATCACTCCCCGCGCTAATACCAAAACTTCCGGACCGACGATATCCAGATACTCCGCCGATATTGGCATGTCATGCCACCGAGCTGTAGTGTCGGCTGTCAGCTGATTACCTTCGACACGTTCCAATCGACAGCTTAGGCACAGAGGTTTTTGTGCTGAGACGACGCACACTACCGAGGCCGTTTTTGAAGCTTCCGCGTCAGCCAGATTCCAGATTACCCCATCAAACCGGGACTAACGGACCACATCGGGATCCCGCTTGAAATCGAAAATAATCCCATTGGTTTGGGACTGACTAGTTCCTTCGACGTGGGCACCCGCGAACAAAGTCACTGATGAACCCAGTGGATGACGTTGACCGTGACGATAGCCGAGATTGTCCGTGGACAGATTCACAATCAGGGGATGGTTGCGTGCAAAAGCGAGATCAAAGACGAGAATCGTCTTCGTGAGGTTCCTCACACTCCCCAGTTTCGCGGTATACGCCGCGGGAAATTGGTTTCGCGTATTGGGAAAGTTTTTGGAGGTGTATTGATTCATCCCATAGCTAATTTTCCACGGGTCTCCGCCTTGCAGCAGTTCTTTTAGTCGGATGGGACACTGAAAAACCCCGTTGGGGAAGAGTTGGATTCCCCTCCAGTTATGGATGCTGCGTCATGCTCACACTTGATGATTTGCCGCTGCCAAAGTAAAATTTCGCCGTGCAGAAAAAATCCAAGAGCTCGCAAAAAAGCTGGAAGCGATTTCATATCTCGAGGATTCTAATGGACTGAAGCCTTCTGACAACGCCGGCGGCTACCTTGAACACCGATATCAGGATCGACCTGCCTGAACGACAATATCGCAGAATCCTGGATATTTGTCGGCAACTCCGATCTGAAATCCTCGATCAAACGATCGTCTCCCTTGAAGATGGATCGTTGGTCAACTTCATCTACAAAATCGACGGACCGGTCGCTTTCGCAACAGAGTACCGTCGCATAAAGAAAATTACTTAGCTTGACCAACAGGTTGCCATCTTGCCGCTCCACAGCATCCTGAAAAGCAAGAAACCCGTCAGGCACTCCAAAGAACTGGCTCATATACCGCTGCTTGAGCAAACGATCTCGGCCAAAGACCTCAATCCCTCGAACTCATCGTCGCCCAGAGGACTGTTCGCACAACGTTGGTTGCCATAAGCATCAACCAACTCGCGCTCCGTCAACGCCTGGCGCAACATGATTCGCGTCACCAATCAAAGAAACACGATGTGTGGTTTACACGTGGCGACTATCATACGGTGGAATACAGCTCAAATCGTGATTTCAAAAACTCGCCGTTTCCCTATAACGCTCATCTTGAGGGGATCAATACACAAGTCCCGAAACCCTACTTCCAAACGACTGAAGCAGCCATCCGAGAAAACCACCAAAGTCACGCTGACGCTATGAGCTATTTTAATGGGGATTATACACTTGATTTAGCGGCAAAAGTCTTTGTGGAATGGAGAGCATTGTCCACTCGGTTTCTCGCCGGCACCTCGGGGGCCGGGGTAATCATTCAACGGCGGCGGGATCGTTCCATAGAGCCTCGGCAAGGCCCGCAGATGAGCGTCTCGACCCGCCCGTTTCAGCATGGGCCAGAAGGATTCCACGCCGTTCGGGTGCACCGTGTCGCGCACATATTCGGAGTGATTGATTCTCTCATGGGCGAATCCCGCATAAGCTGCTGCCTCGTCCGTGCAGCCCGCCGCCGCCCGGAGCCGTGTGCTCAAATGACGAATCCTTGAAGCACTGCCGAAGTGAGGCTCCCCGCCGCCCTCTTGCCCACGGCGCCCGCCCTTAGCGGTTCCGGGTTCCTAACCGAGCGCAAAACTTTCATGCCGCCCCCCGTCCTCTTTTGCCCAAGGTGCCTGCATCCGGCGCCTTTAAGCGGCCTTCGGCGAGCGTTGCTCATGTTGGCCCGTTTCCCCCGAAGTAAGGTTCATCCGCCTCAGCCCGTGCCGGAGAACGAGGCGTCCCTTCGCGCAGCCCAAGCCTGAAGCAGGCGGTCTTTTGGCTGACGCCGATATTCTCGGTGCGGTTTCATGCTCACCCCGCCCTTGAGGCTCGGTCAAACACAAGTAACGGCGATTGCCCATTTGCGGCGCACTTTGGAACGCTCCAAGGCCGGGCCGGGGCGCACGCTGAGGTCGCTCCGGCAATCTGCGGGCATTAGTAGGGCACCGGCTTGGCGGTGGGAGTCTTGCGCTTCAAACACACTTGGCGGCCGCTGTCTCAAGTGGGTGGACATATTCATCAGCTCGATGACCGTGACACTCTCGGCGGTATTCCTTTTCCCGGTGTTCTACCCCGGTGGATTCTCCTCATTCCATGTCCGAAGTAGCAGCAAATTCAAGACGGCACGCCAAGCCATCGATATAATTCCTATAAGCTGCGCCTACCAGACTGACGTCTCCAATCCGACGGAGGGTGACGTTTGTTGCTGTCTTGCGGGGGTTCTTCCGTGGACGTGGCTGTTCAGCTTGCTCTCTGGCTGGGGAATGGCGCCAAAATATTTTTGGATGTATTCGCTGTGTCTTCTTCGTGTCGAAGCGGCCAGACACCATGACCATAGCGTTGTCAGGCTGATAGTGGCGTTGGTAGGAGTCTCGTAGTTTCCCAACCGGTCCACGTTCGATGTCACTGCGATTGCCGATGGTTGATTTGCCATTCATAGGCCACGGTAGTCATGCGCTGCATAAGAATGTTGGGCGGAGAATTTTCGCCCATCTCAAATTCGTTCAGGATGACGATCATCTCCAAGGCGAGTTCTTCAAAGATGGGGACATTGACCGTGACTTTGGGTTGAGACTTGTCGGGAAAGCTCAGGACTTGAAGGCCTTTATCGAGGCGATACTTGGTAATGCCTTCGATAGTGACCTGTTTCCGCGGAGCCGCTGCCAGCAGACTAGTGCAAAATGGAGAATGGGCTGTGCAATTGAACGCACAATATGTCTCCTACTTTTGGAATATTCTCTGAATCGTTGCTCCGTGAATACCAAAGTTAGGACCTTTGCGAAGCTAAACCTGTCGAGATTGGATTGACGGTATTCCCAAAGGTGGGGCGAGAATGAAGTTGAATGTTGAAAGCTGGCGACTAGGCTAGGCCACCATGAAAAACCAATGGATTCTAGCCGGGCTGCTGAGTGGAACCGTGTTGGTGTACGGTGACGATTTACCGCTGACACAGCATCCCGATGTGTCGGGATGGAAGAATCTCTTCAACAAGAATCTGTCCAATGCGGATTATCCGGCGGGCGTTTGGATAGTGACCGATGGCGTGATGACCGCCTTGGAGGATCAAGTCATCTGGAGTCAGCGGCCTTATGACAATTTCATCTTAGATTTGGAATTCCGGACCGCTGCCGGGACCAATAGCGGCGTTGTCGTTTATTGTACGGATCGCAAGAACTGGATACGGAACTCAGTGGAAATACAGATTGCCGATGACTATGCTGAGAAGTGGGCATCGAGTCCCAAGACGTGGCAGTGTGGCGCGATCTTTGGGCATTTGGCTGCGTCGGAAAGTCGGGTCAAAAATCCGGGCGCATGGAATCGCTACACGATTACCTGCCAGGATCAGCGCATCACCGTTGTTCTCAACGGGAAGATGGTGACGGACATGGACATGCGGCAATGGAAATCGGCGACGAAGAATCCTGACGGAAGTGAAATCCCACCCTGGTTGGATCAGCCTTACGCGGAATTAGCGACGCTGGGGTACATCGGACTCCAGGGAAAACATGCCGGTGCACCGATTTACTTCCGCAATGTGAAGGTGAAGGAAATCAAATCTGCCTTCTAGCAGCGTTACACGAGCTGAATGAGCGTCCTAAGGGAAACTCTGAACAACCGGTCCGTTGAGGGGGTCATTGAGCCGATCATTCTCCCGGAGCGCCAAACCATGGGGCAGAAGACATGCTCGGACCTGTGAGCACAGGAAGCACTTTTGTGGGAACGGATGGACAAGCTCATTTCCCGGACTCGTTTTAAGGCCCGCATCGCGCCGGTCCACCCCAGGGAAGCGGGAAGGGGCGGCAGCCCTGGCCCCTGTCGGTGATGTTGCGCGTGCTCGGTATGCAACTATTCCACAACCCTGGCGATGGAGGCTCTGCTCCAACGAGGCCGAGAGCAGGCGGCGCTTCACGGGCGTGCGTGCCGGAGCAGGTGCTCGGCAAGATGACGATCTTGAACTTCCGCCCCCGGCCTGAGGCGCCCCCGGCCTGAGGCACGCTCTGTTTGAGGAGCTCAACGACTCTCTGGCCAAGCAGGGCCTGAGATTGAGGGAAGGCGTGAGCGTTGATGGCGGCATTCTCAACCGCACCGATGTCGGCGAAGAACCGGGAGCATTTCGGGATGAAGCGGCGCATCGGCATCCACACGCACAAGCCAAGCGTCGGAAGGGCAGGGTGCAGGCGAAGGTGAAACATCTCTTTCGAGTGGTGAAGCGCGCGTTTGGAGCGCAAGGTCCGCTGCCGGGGACTTGAGCAGAACGGCTGGCGGCTGGCGCTCCTGCTCGGGTTCTCGAATCCGATGACGGCGCCATCACGTCTGGCATGACCGTCTCTCGGGTAGTGTGGCCGGGAGCCTGCCAAAACGTCTTGAGATGACCGACAGGGGGCGCCGCAGCGCAACACACTTTGAGGGGCGCACAGAATCGGCAAAACGCTGGCCATCGCGGAAAGCTAATTCCAGATTCAGAGGTTCCTTAGGCTATCGGCCCCATGAGAGAGGATACAACTCAGTGCACATTGTTCCAGATTGTTGATGGCTATTCCACCGTCGGATGCTGCTTGTAGCCGACAGGCGGTCTAGGGCCAGGAATCTGTCCGAGTCATTGCCGGCAATACGCACAGCATGAAATTTCCGCAGGGCCGGTGCGTCATGGTGAATATCAGGGGAACGATGATGAATCAGACCATGAACCCGCAGCCGCTCATTACTGTCAAGGATGTCGAATCCAGCAGCCGCTGGTCAGTGTTGGAGTTCACACTTCAGCGTGAGCTCTAATGATTCAAATCCCTCATTGTCAACGCATCGAGAATCCCTACGATCACTGCTTTTTAAAGTACACAAGAATAACAGCTACTAATGAGATCTCTCGTATACAATGGTCCTTGGAACATGACCTTGGAAGACCTGCCGCAACCTCAACCGGGGTCGGGTGAGGTTTTGGTAAAGATGAAGATCGTTGGGATTTGTGGGAGCGATGTCCATGGATTTACTGGGGAGAGTGGACGGCGGGCGCCTGGTATGGTGATGGGGCATGAGGCTGTTGGTGAGGTGGAAGCGGTCGGCGAGGGGGTCACGACACCGAAAGTGGGCGATTTGGTGACGGTCTATAATATCATTGCTGAAACGGCGCCGACTCCTGAGGAGGGCGATCCCAGCTTTTTGGCCAAGAAAGTCATCGGCGTGAATCTGGCAAAACGCGGTGCCATGGCGGATTATTTGACGTTGCCCGCCGAAAGTGCTCTGGCCGTTCCCGCAGGGGTGAAACCGGAAGTGGGTGTTTTGGTGGAGCCGGTTGCCGTTGTGACGCATGGATTCCAGCGCCTGGAAGAAAAGAGGATTAATGCCGAGCGCGTGGCAATTGTGGGTTCAGGAACGATTGGGCTGTCCAGCATTCTGGTGGCTAAGGAGGCCGGTGCCGCTGATGTCGCCATCCTTGACACCATTCAAGAGAAGCTAGATCGGGGCGAGTCATTTGGCGCCAAGCCAGTGCTGGTAGAGCCGTCAGATGGGGTGCAGTCTGTGGCCGGGCGAGTAGAGCAGGTTTTGGGCGGCAAACCCGATTTGGTCGTGGATGCCGTGGGCAATCGTTCGTCGTTTGAACAGTGTTGGGCTTCAGTGAGGCCAGGGGGAGCGGTGCTGTTGATCGGCAACCTCGCCAAGGAAGTGAGTTTGCCGCTGCAGGATGTTGTGAGTCAGGAGATTACCTTTGTGGGAACTTATGGCTTTGATCGCCGAGCGTTTGGAGATGCGTTGAAGATCGTTCCCAACATTCAAGACAAACTGACAGCCTTCATTGATGGGCATTGTTCGTTGGAAGAAACGCCGGCGACAATGACGCGATTGGCGAAGGGTGAGCTTCAATCGTTGAAGATCGTCATTGATCTTTAGGGAAACTCTCATGCGCGGACTTGGCGCGGCGGAGCTGCAACCAAAGTTTGACTACCGACAAGACCCCGAAGTTCTGGATTCTGGGAGGGCCGGTTCCAGGTTTTGGCATCCAAGTTCATTCCTGGAAAGGTTCTCATCCTTGAAACCCGCCGGGGGGCAGGCAATCTTGAGTCCGATGGATTTGGCTGACTATGTTCGGATGGCAAATGACGAACCGGGCCTTCGATTTCTTGTCATCGGTGGCTATGCGGTGGCGGCTCATGGTCATGTGCGGGTGACGTTTGATGTCGATTTTTTGGTTGATGCCGAGTTGAGAGCGCAGTGGCTGGAACGGGCCGGATCTAGTGGGCTCCAACTCAGGTCGAGCAATGATGTCTTTGCCCAGTTTATTTTTGACGACGAGCACGGCGGACTAGACTTGATGTTTGTCCAGCCGGAGACGTTTGCGTCGATGTGGGACGGTTCCCAAGAAAAGGTGTTTGGGACAGTGAGATCAAGAGTGCCATCGTTGGATCATCTTTTGGCCTTGAAGCTTCATGCGCTCAACCTCTCTATTCCACATCGGTTTTCCAAAGATGCGGATGATGTCGAGATGTTAATTCGCCGGAATCGACTTGATATCACTAGTGAGCGGTATCAGCGGTTGTTTTTGAAACACGGAAATCAGGAAATCTATGACACGTTCCTTCGAATCTTGCGAGAATGTTGAGTCATCAATCGGAGCGAAAGAGATTGACCTTCCGAACTGCGAAGGTCTCCGGGTGATGCCGGGGGGCGGGTCGATCGAGCAGATGATGGAGCGAAGTCATGCACTTCGGCAGTGGTTTCCTCAGGGAATTCCCACGGCGCAGGAACGCTGGGAGGCGAAGCGCGCTGTGGAGTTCCGTCTCTGAGCTCTACTACGCAAAGCCGTGCGGCCGTAGGGTCCGTGAAGGAATGGATCATTCCCGTGCATCGTTACTGAGGCGCGAAGATCTTCCTTTCTCTTGTGGAGCCGCAGTCTGCTTGGGCAGTTAGGTTCGACGTTGTGCATGGGATGGCGCTTTGGGTTAAGGTTACTATGCCGGGCTTAATCTATGCGAGAAGGATTTTCCGTCGGCTGAGTCTCCGAGGTGAGAGATGATTAGGAGGTGAACGTTGGCCGCCATCAAAGAAGCTCAAACCAAATTGTTTCCGGTGATGAGTTCTGCCGTGTCGGTGAGTTCCATTAGGATAGAATCGCTTGGCCCGATAGTCCGGCAAATTTGCGCTCGCTTCATTTCAACAATCCGGAACGCATTCCTTACGGGCTGATCAATCCTACCGCTAATGGTGTTGCGGATTACTGACTTGCTGTAGCCTGTGGTTTTGGTAAATCACGCGCGCCATCCCGTGGTATCGGGGCCAAGGAATCGGAAAATCTCGGCAGGTTTTCCGGGGGTAATGCAGAACCGAATTGAAGCGGCGATCGGTGGCTCGGTAATGGGCTTCTTCATTCAGGGCGGTACTGGTGATATCAATCCGCGGTCATGGCTCAAGACTACAATGATCGGGTGGCCGACTTCGAGATGGTGGAGACGTTGGGGCGTTTGCTCGTGGATGGGGTGCTGAGCGAGCGGCTGCTTCATCGTGGTATCGCGCAACGGTTCGAATGGCAGAGGCGATTGAAAAACTGACTTGGTGCGGGGCATGTAAATGGGGATTGATCGACACGACGACGACGGGGGATGGCTTAGCGACAAACGGTAGAGAAACCAACAACGAAGGGCCGGTAAAACCGGACCCGTGCATGACGTAAGTAGCCAAAATTCTTGCCAAAATTCTTGGACTCGGAAACATTCGCTCAACGTTGATTGACCTAGCATTATGAGCGAAAAAAAGTGTCGTTGGGGCTTTCTGAGCACTGCTTGGATTGGGATGAAGAACTGGCAATCCGTAGCCCTGTCTGGGAACGGCGAGATTGTCGCAGTCGCCAGCCGCAATAAATCCAAGGCGGATGCCTGGATCGACAAATGCTCGGCTCACGTACCGTTTCCTTCACGCCCCGAGGCCGTTGAAGGATATGACGCTCTCCTTACACGGGACGATATTGATGCGGTCTATCTTCCGCTGCCGACGGGCATTCGTAAGGAATGGGTGATCAAGGCCGCCCAAGCCGGTAAACACATCCTTTGTGAAAAACCCTGCGGCATCAACGTCGCTGAGGTCGAGGAGATTCTCGCAGCCTGTCGGGCTGAGGGAGTCCAATTCATGGATGGCGTCATGTTCATGCACTGCGGTCGGTTGGCTGATCTTCGGCGGGCGATCGACGACGGCGCGAGCCTCGGACGACTCCGGCGCATCACCTCACAATTCAGCTTCTGCGCGCCTGAAGAATTTCTTGCGGGTAACATTCGCATGCACAGCGACTTGGAGCCTTTAGGATGTTTGGGTGATTTGGGATGGTACAACATCCGCTTCAACCTCTGGGTCATGAACTATGAAATGCCCACGACGGCCACTGGAAACATGCTGCAAAGGGCTGCTCACCCGGATAGCCCCGACAAGGTGCCGACCGAGTTTTCCGGCGAGATGTTCTTCGCGAACGATGTGTCCGCCAGTTTCTACTGTTCCTTTGTGACTGCCAACCAGCAGTGGGCCAATCTTTGCGGCGCCGAGGGCAATATTCACTTAGATGATTTCGTCGTGCCTTGCTATGGCAGCGAAGTCGGTTTCACCATCACCAAGTTGACCGGCAATCAACACATCTGCGATTTCAACATGGAGCGACGTGAACGACGCGTCATCACACAGGAATACAGCAGCAGTCATCCGACGGCGCAGGAGACGGGGTTATTTCGGAACTTTGGAGACTTGGTTCTCAGCGGAAAAACCGACCCGCAGTGGGGCATGATCACCTTGAAAACGCAAAAGGTCATGATGGCCTGTTTGGAATCCGCCCGAGACGGCGGAAAGCCGGTTTCCCTCTGAGCGCGGACTTTGGTCCGCAGCGGCAGAAATGCTGCGGTTGCCCGCCGTCTCGCCATCCCATACCGAACCGCAACAACACCGGGGAATGGCTATTTTTGACCGTCTCCCGGCCACGCAAAAAAATCGAAAAAATCCCGATTTGCCGTTGACACCGACTTTGGCTTCTGACGTAATTGCTCCCGATAACACTTTAGCTGTCGTCTCGAGGTCGGGTCGCCTGCTGAATACAACAGTCTGAATCCATGCGCCGGGGAAGCCGTACAACTTCCCCGGTGTTCAGGCGAACAGGCGGGTACTTCCTGCATTCATCTGCTAAAGTGTTATCAACGTCCCGACGTGTTGCGTCGGAGATTACTAACACATTAGCAGACACATCACAGCTGAAACGCGACATGAAAAAATTCTCCGTTATCCAATTGCTGGCAGCGCTTGCCCGGCAAGCGAAGCCAACCCTGAACAAACTGCTGATCTTGGCGGTCCTGACAGTCGCAATAGCCCTGCTGCCGATGACCACCCGCGCTGCAATACCGGTAACGGCGGCCCTCTCGAAGTTGCTCACGAAGGAGACCGTCCTCGCCATCATCATCGAACTGGCCGCCGGGCAGGCCCTGGACGCCTGGTTGGCGAAAAACCCCGACCCGCGTCAGCACAACAGCAACGCGCATCCCGACGGCCCCTGGTGGCTGCATGGTTACTGGAGAATAAGCGAAAGACTCAAGCACGGTGCAGGGTTTCCCAATGACAGCGTGGACCTGAATGGCAATCTTCTGCCAATGAACGCGTATTTCAGCCAACCGCATGAAATGACTCCTGAATTGGCAACAAGAAACAATGACCACACGTCGCCGTTTTACATGGCACGTGTGATGGGATGGATGAAAACATACGAGATTAATGACAGCTTTGGGCCTCTCATGGTCAACACTTGGTACGGCACAAGGGCCAAGCCTTTCAACGCTCAGGAAGCCATTGCCGGATTGCGGGAATATCACCGCAATGATGAACTGAACCTCGGCATACTGATGACGGACAGAAGAGAGATTTGGAACGTGGGGGCATTTGAAGTTGAGTCCAAATACGACGAGACTCCGGGGGCGCATCCCAAACTCCGGGACCCGGACACCTACACCGTCAAATTGGAGTGGGTAGTGGGCCAAGACCTGGGTTATCAGGGGGACGGAATCAACTACGGAAAAACAAAGTACCGTGAAAAATTTTTTCAGATGCCCTGTCATCGAACCTCCTCAAGCACCCACAACCTTGTTGGACGGAACGAAATGCTGCTGTCCAGTACCCGTACCGTCAGAGGCAATGTGGTTCGCTGGGTGGAAGAGGATACCGGAGAACCAACCTGCGGCCACGGGTGGTTGCAGCTGCACAATCGAAGAGTGGTTTGGGTTCGGGTTTCAGGTTTTGACGGTGGTAGGAGGTATTCTATGCTTGTCCCGTCTGTTGTGCTTGCCCCGGAATGTCAGAAAAGAAAACCAAAGCTTGTCGTGAAGCAGCGGAAGACCTATCAAGCAACGCAATAACACTCAAAACGGAAAGAACACCATGAAAACAAACCTTTACGTCTATGCCGGGCTGGCGGGCGGGGCGTTCATCATCCTCTGGCTTGTTTTCGGGTGGCCGTCTGCAAAGACCCGCCCGGCCCTTGAAGAGACCGCCACCCCCTCACCCGCCGCAACCGGGGCGGAGACAACGGAATCGTCGGAGCCTTCGGAAAGCGCCTACCAGCGGTTGCAGAAACAACGGACGCAGGGCAGCGCCTTTCCGGAATACTTTGTTGCCGATGAAAACGGCGACTTGCGCCCGCCGACGCCCGAGGAAGCCGCACAAATCAAAGCGCAGGACGAACGTGATGCCGAAGAACGACGACGCCAAGCGGAACAGGAAGCCAAGGAAGCGGCCTATTGGGAGAGCCGGCAGGAATGGATTGCCAACTTCCCTTTCGAGCCGACCCATCATCCAGAAATCACTTACGACCCGGAAATGGAAAACAGGCTGAAGTTGGAAGTGGAAGAGATGTGGGAGCGTATGGATGAGTTATGGGACGGGCCAATGGATGAGGAGATGGACAAGCGCCTTGAGGAGATGGACAAGCGCCTTGAGGAGATGGACAAGCGCCTTGAGGAGGCGGAGAGACGGGCCGAGAAGCCGCAACAGATGGTTGACCGCCATGTTTTTCTCACGACCATGTATGAGGATCATCAGCGGGAGATATACTCGCCGGAGTTCGAGAAAATGCATGGCATGCTTCTGGAGGCCGGGTTAGAGGCAGACCCTGTGGTTTGGGGAGAGGTTTTCCGTCATCTAGTGCGTTATCACCAGAAAAACAGTCACGATCCGGAGGCGCTTTATCCCGCTCGTTATATGACTGTCAATCCGAACACGGATCCGCCTTCCACCGAGTATTACCAAATAACCTGGGAAGCAGCAGCGGCTTCCACCTATGACTCCCTGCTGACCGTGCTGACTTCAAAAAGGATACCTGGCAATGCAGTGGATACACGGTTAATTCCAAAAGAAGAGGGAAGAGTCCTGCGGGAGCGTTTGCTTCAAGAGCTTCCGGCGGAGGTCATGCTCCAACATCACCCCATCATCCCGCACGGTAAATATGAAAACATGCTGAAGCCCGGCGACCCGCTGCTCGTTAACTGACCCGAACGGCCAAGGTTTTTGCAGACGGCCAGACCCTTTTCCCGGGGTCTGGCCTTTTTTTGGAGTCCTTGAAGTTTCCCAGACCAACCCCATACTGCGGCCATGAAAACAAACCTTTCTTTCTATGCCGGGCTGGCGGGTGTGACACTCATCATCCTCTGGCTTGTTTTTGGGTGGCCGTCTGCAAAGACCCGCCCGGCCCTTGAAGAGACCGCCACCCCCTCACCCACCGCAACCGGGGCGGAGACAACGGAATCGTCGGAGCCTTCGGAAAGCGCCTACCAGCGGTTGCAGAAACAACGGACGCAGGGCAGCGCCTTTCCGGAATACTTTATTGCCGATGAAAACGGCGACTTGCGCCCGCCGACGCCCGAGGAAGCCGCACAAATCAAAGCGCAGGACGAACGTGATGCCGAAGAACGACGACGCCAAGCGGAAGAAGAAGCCAAGGAAGCGGCCTATTGGGAGAGCCGGCAGGAATGGATTGCCAACTTCCCTTTCGAGCCGACCCATCATCCAGAAATCACTTACGACCCGGAAATGGAAAACAGGCTGAAGTTGGAAGTGGAAGAGATGTGGGAGCGTATGGATGAGTTATGGGACGGGCCAATGGATGAGGAGAGGGACAAGCGCCTTGAGGAGATGGACAAGCGCCTTGAGGAGGCGGAGAGACGGGCCGAGAAGCCGCAACAGATGGTTGACCGCCATGTTTTTCTCACGACTATGTATGAGGATCATCAGCGGGAGATATACTCGCCGGAGTTCGAGAAAATGCACGGCATGCTTCTGGAGGCCGGGTTAGGAGCAGACCCTGTGGTTTGGGGAAAGGTCTTTGAGCATTTGGTGCATTATCATCGGGCAAACAGCCAGGACCCGGAGGCGCTTTATCCCGCTCGTTATATGACTGTCAATCCGAACACGGATCCGCCTTCCACCGAGTATTACCAAATAACCTGGGAAGCAAAAGCGACGGGTACCTATGACTCCCTGCTGACCGCGCTGACTTCAAAAAGGATGGATGGCAAGCGTGTGTCACTAATTCCAAAAGAAGAGGGAAGAGTTCTGCGGGAGCGTTTGCTTCAAGAGCTTCCGGCGGAGGTCATGCTCCAACATCACCCCATCATCCCGCACGGTAAATATGAAAACATGCTGAAGCCCGGCGACCCGCTGCTCGTTAACTGACCCGAACGGCCAACCCCTTTTCCGGGGTCTGGCCTTTTTTTGGAGTCCTTGAAGTTTCCCAGACCAACCCCATACTGCGGCCATGAAAACAAAGAGGTTTGAGGCATAAGCTTGTTTTGGGACGGAGATTCAACCACTTTTTTCATGAAGTTGTTGGCCGCTGGGCAGGATAGAAAAGCGATGTTGTCGCTTTTGCCAGATAGCGTCGACTGCGCAGTCCTGATGTGTTGGATTCAGACGCTTGGGCTGATGGAGGAGCAAGTGAATGAGGAAGCACCCAAAGCCCTTAACTCAAGGGAAAGATTGAAATTGAAAACCGAATGCCGAAATCGAACCGGCTTGCGGTCGGGATTTTGAAATCTTAACTCTATTGAGTAATTGGGGCTTTGGATGTTTGGCCGTTCTCTCCATTTGCCTTGATGCCGTTTTACGATTATCTGTAGGGCATGTTCCGTCTCGTCATAGCGTTCTGGTTTCTCGGTTTGGTGGCGTCGGACTCAGGGGGTAAGGCACCCGAATGTTTTGTTGATCATCATGGATGATCTCGATGACTGGGTGGGTTGTCTTGGCGGACATCCGGGCGCATGGCTACGTGCTTTTGATGTCGGCAAGATAACCCATGGGATTCCTCTGAATGCGGTCGTCGATGTCGCCGGGCCGAAAGGGAATCCGAAACCGCCCAACGATGTTCGGTTCAATTCCCGCTCGATTTGTGTCGTTGCCGGCGATTCGGGAAGATGATTTCAGTGATGTGCCCGAAATTGGGCGGCCATCCATGAATTGCCTCGATTCCTGCGGTTGTCTTTTCTACAGGAAAATGACCATCGGCAGTGGCGTTTGTGTGTATAGGCGTGCCTAATGCCGCTCTATTCGCCATCCCAAATCTCGGCGAAGGATGGGAGCAGGACGTTTCATTCGTTGCCTTCAGCCGCCGAGTTGCGCTCGTTGGCGTTGTAGGGTCGTCAGACGAGGCGTTTTCACACAGTCTGGTCCCGTGGACTCGCTGCTGCCATAGGGCGTGATTAAAAGCGAGGAGGCTATACGAGATTTTGTTGAGCCCTTGTTCCCGAGATCGAAACTGTGGCATGAGTGGGTGCTTTTGGCCGAGCATGCAACGCATTGGATTCCGCCCTCCGTAGCTTCAGCGAAGGGAGACTAGCGGCTCGAGAGATTCTCCATCTCGTTGCGACCGGGATTTACCTCATCAAATCACAAACCTACCCAAGTTGTGATGCGATTGCGATTGCTTTGAAGCAGATTGGCGGCACAATTGCTGTTAATGTGATTGGTTTGGCGATTTTTGAATGAGGATGAGTAGATGGTGCGGAGTTGAGTTTGGAGGTTCGACAAAGTGGTTCGGTTTTTTCGCTATGTTTTGGGGCCTTGGTCTGAGTCCGCTGGGTGCCGTTCAGTTTCAAGTGGATGATGCCGCAGGGAGCCATGGCACGCCATTGAAAGTTGAGATTCGGATTGCTGATTTTTCTTTGGTACAGGCCTTTCAGTTCACCTTGAGCTGGGATCCGGCGCAGTTCGAGTTCATGGAAGCTGGTGACTTCGCGATTCCCAGTTTAGCGAGTAGCGGCTTTGGATATTTTCCCGTGTTGGGCCGATTAACGGTCGTTTGGGATTCCTCGACGGTTGAAGGGGTATCTCTGGAAGATGGGAGTGTCCTCTTTTCGCTCACTTTTCTGGTGACGGGACCGGATGGATCGTCATCTGTCGTTGAGTTCACTGATGATCCGACTATCCGGTTGGTCGTCCAGGATCTCGCCAGTGCTCCGTTTCAAGCGGTTTCTGGGATACTCACCGTCGGTCTTCCGCCGTCGATCGAGGGGATTAGTGATTTTTCAATGTCGGAGGATCTTCTCTCAGCTCCGGTGTCGATTTCGCTAGCCGATGACACGACGTCGGTCGATCAGCTGACGATTTCTTTTTCGTCATCCAATCCGTCATTGATCTCACCTCAAGGCATCTCATTGTCAGGGACGGGCGAGAACCGGGAATTGGTGATCGAGCCGGAACCCAATCAGTCCGGGATGGCTGAGATTGGCATTCGGGTGGTGGATCAAACCGGCGGGGTCCAGGAGGCTTCTTTTGTCGTTACCGTGCTTCCCATCAATGATCCTCCCACCGCAGTGAATGATGCCTTCGGTCTGGATGAGGATGCTGAAACGACAACGATTGATGTGCTGGCGAACGACACGGTTCTCCCCGATACGGGAGAGACATTAATGATTCTCTCAGTCTCGGAAGGTTCGGCAGGAGGGGAGATTAATCATGATGGGACTCAAGTCATGTATCGGCCGGCGCCAGATTTTAACGGTGCGGAAGAATTCAGCTATGTCATTATCGATAATGGCGGGCTCACGGCAACCGGAAGGGTGCGGATTGAGGTCAACGCCATAAACGATCCCCCTACGGTGGTGAACGATAGGGCTAGTGTTTCCGAAGACAGCTTTCGGAATCAGATCGCAGTTTTGGCCAACGATAGTGATCGACCCGATGAGAATGAGACATTGGTGATTAAAGCCGTAACCGCGGGAGATCAAGGGGGAACGATCGTCGCTCGGGATGATTTGGTGATCTATACGCCCCGTTCAGATTTTTTTGGTATTGAAGAGTTTCGCTATATCGTCACGGATGGAAACGGGGAGACATCCGAGGGTGTGGTGCGCGTGGAGGTGGTGGGTGTCAATGACCCTCCGGTAGCGTCCGATGACGACGTGAGCTTGCCTGAGGATGTGATCGACGCCTTTCTCAATGTTCTTGGGAACGATCTTGTCGGACCTGATTTGGGCGAGACGCTGAGGATCGAATCGGTCGGTGCGGCGTCGAGTGGTGGGACGGTGAGGATTGCCGGGGGAGGGATTCGTTACACGCCTCCCGCAAACTTCTTCGGAATCGAGAGTTTTGAATATACGATCTCCGATGGGAATGGCGGGGTGGCAACGGCTCGGGTGACTATTTCCGTGGTGAATGATCGAGCGGATGCGCCGGTAGCGCGAGATGATCGATTCCTGGTTGAGGAGAACTCTGGTCCCAATGAGTTTGCCTTGTTAAACGACAACGGGAACGGTCATGACTTTGATCCGGATGGCGATCCGATCGCACTGGTCGCAGTGGCAGCGGAAGGATCTGAGGGTGGCCGGATTCAGTTGGACGCTGCCGGGCAGAAGGTGGTCTATACTCCAGCGAGCAATTTTGTAGGGAGTGAGGTCTTTAGCTATACGATCTCAGATGGAGAGCTGAGCGCAAGCGGATTTGTTTTTGTCACGGTGGCCAATATGAACAACGAGCCGCCGATCGCAAGAGATGATCGTTTCACTCTTGATGAGGGAGCGGTTGGGATCCGTTTGGACGTTTTGGCCGACAATGGTGAGGGGATTGATTTCGACCCGGAAGGGGACTCACTGACCATTGCTCTGCCGGATGGAGCGGGGGCGCCCGGTGGTGTTGTAAATCTTTCCAATGATGGTCAGGCACTGATTTATACCCCACCGGTGGACTTTTCCGGGCTTGATGAGATCATTTATTCGGTCAGTGACGGCGTCCTGAGTACAGAAGCTACGGTTTGGGTCACGGTAGTCAACGTCGATGACGACCCACCGGTGGCTCGTGATGATCGGTTCGAGTTGATTGAAGATCTCCCGAATCAAAGGCTTGCTGTTCTTGCGGATAATGGGGCTGGACCGGATCAGGACCCCGAGGGAGGGGTGCTAGTGATCCAGTCTTTTGAGACCTCGAGTGAGTCGTTCATGGGTTCTTTGACCATCGGGCCGGAGGGTCGGGAACTGGTTTATTTCCCAGCGCCGAATTTTATCGGGGAAGAGACCTTTACTTATGCCGTGAGCGATGGTGGTGCGGTGTCCGTTGCGACGGTGATCCTGCTGGTTGCCAATGTGGATGATGATCCGCCCGTGGCGATCGATGATCGCTTTGAGGTCGATGAGGATTCGGCCGAGAATCACTTGGCGGTGCTCGGGAGTGATGAGAGCGGATTCGACTGGGATCCAGAAGGCCTGCCTTTATTTATTTCGGGAGTCGATCCGCAGGGGAGCAGTGGGGGGCAATTAGCCGTGAGCGAGGATCGTAACGTTTTAATCTACACGCCGGCAGAGAACTTCTCAGGCGAGGAGGTCTTCAGTTACGAAGTCAGTGACGGAACTCTGGTGGCAGTGGGGCAAGTCATCACTTCCGTCATAAACGTTGACGATGATCCGCCGGTGGCAAGGCCGGACGTCGTGGAACTTTCGGAGGATCAATCAAACCAGGTGATTCAGGTCCTCCAAGACAATGGGAACGGTGTGGATTTTGATCCTGAGGGTGGCGAGGTGCGGGTCGTGTCCGTTGCGCCGCAGGATGGCACCATGGGAAGTTTGGTGGTTGGAGAAAGCCAGCGCACCGTTGTTTATACTCCCATTCCTGATTTCATCGGTCGGGAAGTATTTCGTTATTCAATTACAGATGGCCGCCGGCAAGCGGTTTCTGTGGTGACGATTGATGTCGTGAATGTTGACAATGATCCGCCCGTGGCACAACCGGATCGATTCTTTGCCCTGGAGGATGATGGTGAGATTGAGCTAGACGTGTTCGCCGACAACGGGGCTGGGCGTGATTCCGATCCGGATAATGATCCGCTGATGATCGTTGCGGCATCTGAGTCGAGTGAAGGATCTCAAAGTATCCGGATTTCTGAGAACCGCACGAAACTTTTTTATGAGCCATCCGGCGATTTTTTTGGCGTGGATCAGTTCGAATACACGATTAGTGATGGTGTGCACCAAGCCAAGGGTGCCGTTTCCGTCGTTGTGGCTCGAGGAGACAATGATGCGCCGATTGCTCAGGATGATGCTTTCACGGTAAGCGAGGATTCGACCGGGAACCGACTTGCGTTACTCGAAGACAATGGAAATTCAGTGGACTCGGATCCTGATGGTGACGAGGTCCGGTTGATGGCCGTGCACGGACCTGGGAGCGAGGGAGGGGTGGTGCGACTGGATGACCAAGGGACTCACGCCGTCTACACGCCCGCTCCGAATTTCACGGGAGTAGAGACTTTCACTTACACGGTTTCTGACGGGGTCTTGATCGCAACTGCTACCGTTACGGTGGAGGTGGCTCCGGTCCCCGATCCACCCACGATCGCTTCGGCACCTGACCTGTTGCAGGTGGATCAGGATTCCTCCGATGTGGAGTTGCGTCTTCAGGTGGAGGATGTCGACAGTCCGGCTTCTGCGCTCAGTTTGAGGGCGGTTTTGAACGACGAGCAATTGGTGTCCACAGAAGTGATCGCCCCCGAGGTGGCGGGCGGCGACTGGGTGGTGCGACTGTCTCTTCGGCCGGGAGCCTTTGGGAAGCGCACTATACGATTGGAAGCAAGTGACGGTGAATTGACCGAGTTCGTCGAGTTTGATTTGACTGTTCACGAAATCGTCGCCTTGGAAGGAAAAACGCTGGGTGGTTGTTTGGTCGGAGCCACAGCGTTTTTGGATTTCAACTTAAACGGAGTGCATGATGGCGCAGAGCCGAGGGTCGAAACTGTCCGAGACGGTTCGTTTCGGTTCGAGGGCCGCTTCATTGATTTTGATCGGGACGGTGACGGGGAATTGTCCGCTAGGGACGGGCACATTCGGATGACTTCGGGAGTTGATAGAGTGACCGGACAGGCTCTTGAATTTGAGTTGCGAGCGCCCCTAGGGGTGTCCGTGCTCTCCCCGTTTTCGACTTTGGCGGCTTTGGCGTTGGAACGCAATGACGTGCCCGGCTTGAACGAGGCGGAGCAACTGGTGTTGGAACGCGTGGGGTTGGAGGCATTCTTTGACGCTCCCGGGTCCTTGCTAGCGTTCAATCCGCTGGCGAGATTCTCTGATGATCCCGCATTGGCGCGAATTGTTTTGATCCGCTTGTCGTCTCTTCAGTCACTGGTTCAGCAAATCAGTGCTTTGGTTTCCGGAGTATCGGAACAAACCCGGGAGCGTGTGGCCGAGGCGACTCTACGGACGATAGTCGATACGGATTTTCTGGACCTTCCGCAATGTGATCTTATTGAGGATCTCCTCAGGTTCGTGGCCAGCGAGGTCGAAGTGGAGTTGCCCCTAGAGCTCGTCCGTTTTGGCACTCGGGTCCTGTGCGAGCATGTCGGACGGATTGAAAGGCTTCTCGGGTTTGAGGGTTCCTTTTCAGCGTTTCTTGAGGCAGTGACGCGCTTACAGTTGGCAAATGCGTTTGCCATTGTTCCTGACTTGGAGCAGATAGGGATTGCCGGGGAGATTGCCTCTCAAGTGCGATATGACTTTGAGGCGTCCCGCCTCGATCATCGAATTCAGGACTATCCCGGAATTGACATATTGGGTGATCAAGAGGGGGCCGGTAAGGTTCGTTTTCTGCATCGTTCCTTTTGTATTAGTGAGGCTGGAAAGGTGTATGAACCCGTCGCTTTAGTGCGGGAGGGAGGGCGGTCTGGATCATTGAAGTTAACGATTACCCTCGACGGTGAAACGGCGTCTAGTCCTGATGATTTTGTCGATCAACCCATTGTCGTTCAGTTTCAGGATGGCGAGGTCTACCAAGAAATTGATCTCTCTAGTGTTGGAATCTTGAGAAGCGATGGCCTAGTGGAAGGTGAGGAGACGGTTCGACTGAGCTTGTTCCAGGGAGGCACTGAGGCGGGGTCGCCAGTCGGACCCGAGGACTCTAGTGTTCTAAAGTTGATTGATGATGACTTTGGCGGGCTATTTGAGTTTGCCGCGGTTTCCTTTGAAGTCCAGGAGAGTTCAGTGGATACCCCGGTTTTTCTTGTGCGGCGAGGAGGCAACAAGGGCTCGGTGCGTTTGATCGTATCGCTTGAGACGGGGGGGGGAAGATTGGGGGCCAAGCCGGGGATCGATTTTGATTCGGCACCGGTAGCGGTGACCTTTGAAGCGGGCGAGATTACTCAGCAGGTGGATTTGCCGATCAGGCCA
The DNA here is from genome assembly GCA_024761205.1 of Limisphaerales bacterium. Taxonomy (GTDB): domain Bacteria; phylum Verrucomicrobiota; class Verrucomicrobiia; order Limisphaerales; family AAA164-E04; genus UBA2970. Next base: position 21,541 of record JAMASS010000015.1, on the reverse strand, counting down.
GATTTTGTCATTGAAGAAAGGGAAACGATTTTGGCGCGATTGGAGATCGCGCCCGGACAGTTGCTTTCGGGTGACACGGGTTCGCAGGTGATATCATTGGTTCGGATTGTAAACGACGATTTTGACGAAGCGCCCGAGATCGAACCCATTCCCAAGTTAGTCGTTGATGAGGACCAGGACTTGTCCGTGCCGTTGAGGGTGGCTGATGACTCAACTCCGCCGGGCGATCTGTCGGTTCGGGTGACGTCCTTGGCTCCGGAACTGATCACGGTGGAGGAGGTAGCCTTTGACGAGGAGGATGGTCTCTACCGGCTCTTACTTCGGCCGCAGCCGAACGCGTTTGGCCAAACTACCGTGGAGATCCGCGTCCTCGATGCTTTTCAAGAGAGGCTTCTTTCGGCGGTCGTCGTGGTAGAACCAGTCAACGACCTGCCTGAAATCACGGTGGTTGGCAATGAGCCGATTGTCTACGTTGAAGATGAACCGGCTGTGTCCGTGGCAAATCAGATCGAGATCCGGGATATTGATAGCGACACTCTTGTTGGTGCCAGCGTCGGGATTTCGGAGCATTTTTTCCCCAACCAAGATAAGCTACTCTATTCGTCTCGCGGGAGCCCCATCACCGGGACATTCGATGCAAATACCGGTGTGTTGGAATTGACGGGTGTGGCTTCAGTGGCTGAGTATCAAGCCGCTTTAGCGAGGGTGGGCTACCAAAATCGAAGCGACAGCCCGTCGACGCTGGCTCGAACGGTGACCATCTCCGTTCGGGATGAGGAGGGGCACAGCAACCGGATTGCCGCAATTGTTTCCATTGAAGCCGTCAATGATGTTCCGGTACTGGCCCGACTCGAGAAAAGTCCGGCGGTCTATGTCGAGAATGAAGAACCGGTCGGTCTGAGTGAGTCGATTCTTGTTACTACGGCCGACGACCAGGTTTTCACGGGGGCAAGAGTTCGAATTTTTGGCAATTACATGGCGGGTGAGGATACTTTGCTCGTCGGTGAATTGGCGGAGGGTATTTCGGCCGCTGCCTTTGATGTCACGACCGGGGTTCTGAGCCTGACCGGAACTGCGGGGCTTTTAGCCTATCAAGACGCTATTCGGGCAGTTCGATATGTCAACTTGAGTGACGTGCCAAGTTCTGTGATCCGTTTGATCTCGTTTCAGGTGAGGGATGCTGAGGTGTTCAGCGAATCGTCGGTTCGGGCGCTCAACGTTGTTCCTGTGAATGATCCCCCGACTCTTGCTGATCTGGCTGATTTAGAGGCTCGGCCGGGTGAGAGAGTGGTCGTTCCCTTGGAAGTTGCTGATCTGGATACAGCTTTGGAATCATTGTCGATTGCGGTGGCGTCGAACAATCCGTCCTTAATTTCGCCAGCGCAGATCGAGGTAGTACAAAGAGATGAGGGGATCGTCATGGAGTTTGAGCCATCTGCTATTCGCACGGGAGAGGCGTCTCTGGCGGTGTCCGTATCGGACGGATTTGAGACGGTCACGAAGTCGGTGAATGTTTTCGTCCGGGGTCCGAATCAGCCGCCGCGACTGACAGGGCCAACGGACTTAGTGATCGAAGAGGATGGACGGGGGAGGGTTCTGCTAGAAATTGGGGATATGGAGACTTCCTTATCCGATTTGGCGGTGGGGATCTCAGTTGATAATCGTCATTTATTTCCGCCACTTTCGTTTGAGATGACTCGATTGGGAGGCATGATCGAGATTCTCTTGCAACCGGCCAAAGATGCTTTTGGCGACGCGGTGATGGTTGTTCAGGTCTCCGACGGGGACCTGGATACTGAACATCACCTGGCCATTGCGGTTGAGCCCGTAAATGACCGCCCCATTCTTTCAGTGATTCCTAACTCGGAGGCCGATCTAGGAAGCGTCCACTCGGTGGCGTTTTCGGTCAGCGACGTTGAAACCATGCCGGCGAATCTCTGGATTGGAGCACGTGCTCTGGATCCACTGAGTCTGGGGGCGACCACGTTTGCAGTTCAGGGAGATCAAGCGGAAAGGAGTTTGTTGATCAACTTTGCTCCAGCAGTGAGTGGCGCGGTAAGGTTCGAGATCGTGATTGTTGATGCTGACGGCGGAACGGCGAGTCAATCTTTCGAAGTATTGGTTCATGAGCTTACTTTTGGCAGGGACAGCATAAGCGTTGTCAATGTCGGCGATGGGTTTGTCGAGATCCGCTGGGAAGGGAGAGGAAGGTTGGGCATTGCTTCGGATATCGAGGGGCCTTACGTTCCGATTGCCAATTCGGAGAGCCCGTTCCGTCTTCGAGTTCAGAAGACTCAGGAATACTTCAAGATCATTGAGTAGGGTGGCCGGCAATTTCGCCTGCGTCTCAGGCCATTATTGAGAAGTTCGCTTCTTTCAAATTGAAGTGCGGAAGCTTGCAGCAGAACAAGTCAAGTTGATAACAGAGCTAAAGTGGCTCGATGATGAACACTAACAACTAACACAGAAAGGAAACACAATGACAGATAAAGTAGATAAAGCCCAAAAATTAAAGTTCCTCCAACGCAAGCTGAACCGGTGGATTACCTTATCGTTAACAGGAAGTGATCTGCCTCTCGATTTAGGTGATCCACTCACTTTTCAGGAACTGAAGGCAGAGCGCGATCTTGCTAAAAAAGTAGAGGCCATCGAAGAGGAAATTCTAGAGCTTACTGGAAATCCTCAAGACATAAACGATGTCTATTATGATCCACCCTCACCCAAATCAACTGATAAATAACCCACCAACCAGTGGATAGTGGGCAGTGCCTAGTCACTACTCACTATCCACTAACCATGAACTACGCGAACAGAACACTCTACCATGGCGATAACCTGCGTTTCCTGCGTGCCATGGATAGCGAGACAGTCGACCTCATCGCTACTGATCCGCCCTTCAACAAGGGCAGAGACTTTCACACCACACCGGACAGTCTCTCTACCGGTGCCAAGTCGAGGCAAGAACGACATCTCGAACCGCATCCTGCTCTGTGGCCCGTGCAACAAGCGTGAGTCCAATCAGCTCACCCTCTCCGGCCTGCTCCGCAACAGCAAGAAAGCCAAGTGGATGCACGACCGAGCCAAAGCAAACCAGGCCCGAGAGCTAGCCCAGAAACGCTACGAAAAACTCCGTGACGCATCCCCAGAACAATTCCACCTAGCCAACTGCTAGGTGTTTCGGAAAACAATAACAACTAACAGAAAGACAGAACGATGAACATGAATAATGAAGTCATTAAACGGTTAGATAGACTCAATGAACTGTTGGAGAATACATTCGGTTGTCCAGACCATGAACAACCAGGACTTGAGATGGTGCATCATAAAACTGTTGTTCAGTATCTGGATGAGTTATGTGGGTTAGGCTGTAGACTAGTAGATTCCTCATCAGAGGGGGCATTTACATCTTTAACTGACATTGAAAATAGTCTGTCAGGGATTGGAGACAAATTGGAAGAACTGAATACTAACCTAGGACGCATTGCGGATGTTCTTGATCAGAAGAACAAAAGCTAGTGATCTAGTGATGATAGTGGATAGTGCTAGTCACTGCCCTCTATCCACTAACCCACAACGAAAGGATAGAACGATGAAAAGAACAGATACGGGGCTTGTTACAATTGGGCTTCTTGCAACAGTGCTCATCTCTTGGCTTTTGTTTAAGCTGTATTCAGTAGAGAAATTGAGAAAGAAAATGGATTCAATGGTGGAGTGTCAATGTGCAGATACTATGGATTCTCATGCAGAACTTATGGATAAGCTAACAGGGTTAGTGATGTCCGCAGCTGCGGGTTCGTTGGAGGCTCAAAAGTTTGTCACTACTTTCGGCAAAGCAATCGAGCCAATACGAACGCATATCCTTGCAACGCATTATCCTGATATGGATAAGTTGCCTACATTAGGCGAGGTGCAGCAGAGTTTTCGTGAATGGAAGATGGAGATGGATAGGGAATACGCGGAGTTGCGTATGCTCAGAGCTAAACAGAAAGGACACGAACAATGATTACAGAAATGGAAATGGAAGGCTTTGAAGCCTTGGTGCTACAACTGAAGAGAGTCTCAGAGAAGAAAGAGATCACAAGAAATAAACTCCATCTTAAGGAGTGTGATGATTACATGCAGCAAATGGGTTACAAAGACAAGAGTTATGAAGGGATTGATCTAGCTAGATGGATAGATACAGAAGCTCTCTACCATCGGATTGAAAATTTTTACTACAGAAAAAGAAGGTTTTTCGAATTTGATACAGATGTGAGACATTCTGTCTACGATCAGCTAGAACAACTGTTTCTTGATGCTCATAAGCATTACGCCAAAGTATTCAGAGAGTATCAGAAAATGTTTCAGGAGCATAACTACAAGAAGCAGGTGGCACATAATCCGATGTTAGAGAAAATTCTTGATGCATCTCAAAAACCTAAAACACCAAAGAATCAACCACCATCGAGAAGCAATAAAATAGGTATGCGTGTGATTACATATCTATTAAAGATGTTGGCACGTATATGCAGACATCAGACCATCGAGGAAGCAGTCGAAAAGTTCTTTTTGGAGAAGGATAAACAGAATGAAGAGTCGATTGCTGCGCCTCTTGGTGAAAGCATTGATTGACGTGATATTTTTTCAAATGCAAAAATCGAACAGTGGGCAAAGACTTTCCTAGATGACGATCAAGAGGGTGGCACCATCAGAACACACTCTCGCCCACTCATGCCCCATTGGGTATCAAAATGTGTCTTCTGATGCGGCGGCAGGCATCGGCATGCGCTCGGCTTCCCATTCCGAGAAGTCCGGATCGTCAGAGGTATGCACCTTCACATGTCCGTCCGCAAAGGCATAGATCCGCGCCCAGCGATTGTCGGCGTTCAACCAAGGTTCTCGCTCGCGCAGGACGATCGTTTTGGCCGGGTCTTGATCCATGGGAAATCGACCGGAGTAGACAAAATCGAATCGTTCATAGGCATCCGACTCCAACAGATTCAACTGGGCTCGGGCTTCAGTTTCTTCCTCGGCCAAAACCGTGAGAACATCTTCGATTCGGCCGGAAAATTTGCCCTTGTTCTGGTTTGCATAAACCAGCATTCCCAACGCCAACTCTTTTGCCGATCCCATCCGTTGGATCGTGATCTGCCGGATTTCTTCTCGTCGTGCCGTGAGACCACGACGTTTTTCTTCCTCCCCCTCACGGTATGCTTTCAAGGATTCTTCCCGTTCTTGCATCGCTTGTTTCAATTTCCGGACTTGGGCCCGCAGAGGGCCTACCTCTCCGCGCAAGCGCATGAGTTCGAGATATTGGTCATTGGGTAGCCTAGGAGGTTCGACAGATTCCACTTGATGAACTTCAGCAGACGCATTCTCTCGTTCGAGTTGTGCCGCAAGAGCACGTTCATAGTTCACGGCTTTGCCATGGAAGTAGACAACCGCAGGTGTGGTCAACAAAGCGCCGGTCGCAGCGGCAACGATACTGGACTTCAATTTAGTCATAACAATCGTGTTCGTGGGCCTTTACCGAAACAGCAGCGCTGGAACCGATCCCTGCCAATGCATGATCCTTGTGAAGGTAGCGAGGCGCCGTGGAATACATCAAGCCAGAATAGTGCCTGACAAGCGCGACAAAGGGCCTGTTCGGATCCGGTCTGACGATACTTGATCCACAATAGGTGCGGCTTTGACATTCAACGAATCCATGCGTTCCTGCAGGCAAATATCCGCCTAGCGGCCCAAAGCGAACATAAAAGATGCCAGCTTCGAGCAAAACAGCTGGTTCAAATCCTGCTTATGACCAAATTCCCTGGTCCCAAGGGACACGCCTGGTTAGGTGCCTGATCCCTGCATCATCATTCATAGCTACTGCACAAGCGCTGCCATCTCCGGCCTGTGAGAGCCAGAAGGCAGGACCCCGTCCTGGGCATCCGAACGATTTATCCGACGTCGTCTATCACGACGGCCTCTGAACGGCCCGCAGCAGCGGGCTGATTCTCAATTTCACCCGATGGCATGAACTGCTCTCCAGGCGACTCGGAACCCCGTCTCGGCATCCGCTCCCTCTCGAGTTTCAGTAGGCTGTGGATTGTCGTTGGCGGTCACGGGCTCATTCTCTCCTCTCCAAACCGACTCCGCTGGCGACAAGGCGACAGTGCCGGTCGATGGGCGGTCGTAGGCGAACAGGAATTCATTATCTCGAGGCAAGACGACGAAGCTTGGCTGTCCATCCATCGGGCCGAACCTGAAGCCGTCATGGACACTTGCTATCTGCGCCGCTCCAGCAACGGGATTGATTGGTTTCACCAGGACTTGGGTCCATATTTTTACGTTCTGGCGCTCGGCTACAATCAAAAATCGCTGGGGCGCCGCCTGACATTCGATTCACGACCATTCGCTAGCGTCCAAATATCCGGACAGCAACCAATCACGGAGGAACTTGGCTCGCCGGCGGAAATGATGGGGTGGTCTACCGTTCGGAAGACGGACTTTACTAGACCTGGATCAAAGGAGCACGGATTGACGGACAATGGAACAGCATCGCTCGGAGCAACGGAACCTAAGCTCATCGCCGGGAACCCGTGGTTGCTGCGAACTGGCGATGATCCGATCCGAGGATGACGGGGCAACCCTCGGGAATCTATCTCCGTTAACACGCCCGAGCTCACGGGCCTTTTGGCCATCAAATTCGCTGACGGTCATTGGACCCCTGTGGGTGAACCTCGGAATCAAATTTGAGCTACGCCCCCTTCCTTGGCCCGATCGAACATCCACTTACGGTTTCGCCACTTCGATGGGCGACGGCACCAACCTGGTCCGCATTTGAATCCGGTCATCAAAGGAACGCTCAGATCGGTGGCCTCAGCAAACAATCGACTCTTCGGCGACGGCCGAAACGGAAGCATATTCGAACTCAACCCACCCTGCGCCCAGCCGTTGTCGAAATCAACTAAATGCTCGGTCATACCGCCCCGGCTGTGCCGTTATGAACCCAATCCGCATCTTCGAATTAGACCAATCCTCATGGTTGAAGAAGAGAGGCCGATCCCCATCAGTAAGCAAAAAATCGTACACGCGGACAACGGTGATGTCACCACCACGACGGTTAAGGCGAGAGCAATCAAAGATTCCATCAATTGAACAACTACACCCAAGTCAACCAGCAGATGTTTCAACAAGACCAATTTTTTGAAAAACAGGATTCTCGTTCTGTTGTGGTTAGTCGGAAGAGGAGTTTCACCCTCCTCCCTTTTATTCAAACGCACACCTCCTGTCGAAGAAAAGATTTGAGCTTACGGATGGGGCGGCTAAAATGACAGACGTAAGTAGGCAGTCCGCTACCCTTGCGATGTAGCGCCTCCACAAAAACGCATCGCACAGCATCCGTCCGTTGGTTGTCGGTATCGCAAGAATGAATCAAGTTCCGTCTGAAACCGCCTCTGTTCTCGCAGGCTCCCATCATCATCCACATCAATGGCTCGGCATGCATCTGGCCACGCAGGACGGAAAATCTGGACTCGTCGTGCGCGTGTTCATCCAAGGGGCGGTCCGCTGCGACGTCGTCGAACTGGGACAAACGAATGGCCTTCGATTCCCTTTGGACAAGATTGATGGGCGTGGATTTTTCGAAGGCTTCATCGCCGAACGTCAGGAAGTGTTCGCCTACCGACTATGGATCGAGCAACCCAACGGTGAGTTTCGTGAATTCTACGATCCTTATTCATTTCTGCCAACCTTGGGAGACGATGACCTCTACCTCTTCAACGAAGGCACGGATCGACAAGTATTTCACAAAATGGGCGCTCACTGTCGTACCATTAACGGCATCCCGGGAGTGTCTTTTGCGGTCTGGGCGCCGAGCGCTCGGCGCGTCTCCGTGACCGGTGATTTCAATGCCTGGGAGGGCCGCTACCATCCCATGCGCTCCATGGGGTCATCCGGGGTTTGGGAACTGTTCATTCCCGGTCTTCAACAAGGCACACTTTACAAATACGAATTACTCGACAGCCACGGGCACCTTCGTCTCAAGTCCGACCCCTACAGCACCTACTTCGAATCACCACCCAACAACGCTTCGATCGTCAACTCGCCAAGTGAATATCAATGGGGTGACGACGAGTGGATCCAACAGCGTAGCGAGACCCAATGGCCAGATATGCCGATTTCCATTTACGAGATGCACCTCGGCTCCTGGAAACAAGCAAGCGAAGACGGCAACCGCCCCCTATCCTACCGCGAAATTGCGGGCGAACTCGTCGAATACCTACAACAGATGAACTACACTCACGTGGAGTTCATGCCGCTCTCCGAATTCCCCTTCGACGGATCCTGGGGCTATCAGGTCACGGGGTTTTTTGCGCCCACTCATCGCTTCGGCACTCCCGATGACCTCCGCTATCTCATTGACACACTTCACCAAAATGGGATCGGCGTGATTCTCGATTGGGTGCCTGCCCACTTTCCCAAGGATGCCTTCGCTCTCGCTGAGTTCGACGGCACGCATCTCTACGAACACGCCGACCCGAGACAGGGCGAGCATCAGGACTGGGGCACCCTTATTTTCAACTATGGACGTCCCGAAGTTCGTTCGTTTCTGATCGGGAGTGCGCTCTCCTGGTGTGAACAGTTTCACATTGATGGCCTCCGTGTCGATGCCGTCGCTTCCATGCTCTATCTCGACTATTCGAGATCTCACGATCAGTGGGTTCCCAACAAGTATGGAGGACGCGAGAACATCGAAGCCATCGATTTCCTCCGAGCAGCCAACGACGCCGTTCACCAGTCCTTCCCAGGCGTCCTGATGATCGCCGAAGAATCCACCGCCTGGGATGGAGTCACCAAACCCACCCATGAAGGCGGCCTGGGATTTGATCTTAAATGGAATATGGGTTGGATGCACGACACCATCGAATACTTCCAGAAGGATCCGATCTATCGCAAATGGCATCAAGGCGATCTCACCTTCGGCGCCATCTACCAACACACCGAGCGTTTTAATTTAACGTTTTCTCATGACGAAATCGTGCACGGAAAAGGATCCATGCTCCTTAAGATGGGCGCTGAACACATTCCCGAGAAGGCCAAACAGCTGAAAGCCTTATATGCTTGGATGTGGGGCTGGCCTGGCAAGAAAACGCTCTTCATGGGGAGTGATTTCGGCCAATCCTCGGAATGGGCCTATGATCGAAGTCTCGATTGGCATCTCCTGCAGTATGACGATCACAAAGGGATTCAAACCCTAATCGCCGACCTCAATGCCTTCTATCGCCGCCATCCCAATCTTGGCCGCTGTGATTTTGATTCAAGCACCTTTCAGTGGATCAACCACTCAGACCACGAGTCATGCGTTCTGAGTTTTATGCGGCTCGATCACGGCGCCCAACACACCCTGCTCGTGATCGGCAACTTCACCTCGGTAACACGAGACCATTATCGGGTCGGAGCACCTCATCCCGGTATTTGGCAAGAAGCCATCAACACCAACACTAAACGCTATGGCGGCCATGTGGAAAACACCAGACAGGAGAGCGTCTCAATGCCCATCCAGTGGGATGGTCAAGCGCAGGCAATCGACATCGCCCTCCCCGGCATGTCCACCCTGTTTTTTCAGCTCAAAACCAGCTAAGCACAGGAAACAGCCAGGAAACCAAACCGATGAATGGCGCCTTTTGACCGCCGCCTGCCGCCAAAAATCCCCGCCCGAAAAAATGCAGGGAAAGTGACTTTTTCCTCTTAATGCCGGCCTTGTCTTCAATTTAGCCTGTTTCTGATTATATATTTGGGGCGACCTAACGTTGAGTCACCCACTGAATACAACAGCCTGGACTAAAAGCGGTGGGAGGGATTTCAGACCCCTTTCCGGTGTTCAGGCGAACAGGCGAGGCCTTTCGCGTTTACCCGCAAGTATGGAATCAACAGCCAAGCAAAGTCCGTTGAGTGACGCTCCACGGATGCCGAGCTGTTAACAACAAAACAAATACGATTAAATAACAGAGAGAATCGAAATGAAGCTAATCAAACAAACCCTTTTCCGATTTCCCTCACGGTGATGCTGGCAATCGGCGGCATCAATCAATCAGCAGCACAAACTTCAACCAATTCACCGCCGACTCCCGCGTCAGCGCCAGTGGGATCCTGAGGTTGCCCTGATGGAATGAAATCCATGCCCGGAACGCCCAAATCCTGGCCGACCAATGAGGCGGCAGAGGCATTCAACAGGCTAGACTCGAAAAGACCGAACAAGAGGCCATTGTCCGAGAGAAGGCCACCCGATAAATACAGGCCTCAATACGAAGCCAATGACAGAAACCGCAATGCTCGCATGACGGCTTCCTGGCAGCAGTATCTCGATTGCTCGCAAACTTACTAACTACTAAACTGTGCAAGAGGAAGGCAAAAGACCCTGAAAAATCGAATGCTTTACGTTGCAGTTGCCATTGCCTAGCTGGGATACCGCTCCGCCTAGCGGACGGCGGCCCTGTCTCCCCAAGGCGAGCGTTGCGGAAGCCGCACCGTCAGCGGAAACCGCCAAGACGCCAGCGGAAGTGAAGAAAGAAAGCCGGCCGCAAGGTTCCGCTTATCAGCAACTGGCGGGGAAACTGGCCCATTAGCGGGAAGTGAATCCACGTCTTCGAGCCGCCAAGGAACGGCCTTTGAAGCCTTCGGGAGCGCTGCAAGACATTGATTTTAAGTCTCGCACAGACCGTTTGAAGCGTTGGCACGAATACGTTGCAGAACGGCTCAAGGATCATCCCAAGTATCACGAAACTGTCTCGAGAGCACCAAACGCGCGACAGAAGAAGACAATTCGCGTGTATGAAGAATACGCTGAAAGGAGGCGCTAGCGCGAAGCAGAAAGGCAACGACGGTTGGCGTCGCCCGATCCCAAAGTGCAGCAAAGACAGGAGCTTCATAAGATTTGCGGTTGGGACTCAGCTTGGCAATTCACCATCGTGCTCATGAGCGTTCCAAAACGCAGTTTCAACGCTTGATTGACGTGTCAAAGCAGTCTGGTCTGTTGTTGTTGGCGAAGGAAGTGATCGAGATGATACCGCTTTTTACGGGTGATGATGGTCAGACGCCGAAGGAGCGGCACACTTTGAGAGTGCTCTCCCCGAACCAAAACCCGCGACTCTGAACCATTTTTGTCGCCGCGGACCACCTTCGGGAACGGTGGGATTGGGCGTGGCGGGAACTGGGTGAAGGCAATACGGAGAACCCGCAATGGTTGGCGGACCACATTGAATGGGTTGAGTCGGCGGTGGAGACCATGTGCGTTTCCCTTGATCTGAACGATGAAAGCTGACTCGAAGATTGGTAGGCGTTCACGGGTGATGTTTTCGGCTTGTCCAGTCCGCTGGCTTTGAATGCGATTGAGCCGTAGGTTCGTTCAGTCCGTTTCCGTTTGCGCGTCCCGCTCCGAGATTTTTTGTGGGTTTGAGGTTTGGGTTCGCGCCTTTTTTGCGGGGGCGGGCGAAGCGCGTTGGGTGGCTCCTGATTCTAGGCTCGACAGGGTTTCGGGAAGCCTGATTGAATTGGCCAAGTGCCCTTTTGTTTTCATCTGCCAAGGGGCTCCTTGAAGAAACGATATGAGAATCCAGCTCCCAAGCGAGCTTGAAGCGCGGTTTGGTCAGTTGCGGTGGCGATTGTGGCGGGTTCAAAGCCTGGAGGCGCTGCTGGCGATCATCGTTGCTTTAGGCGTTTCTTATTTAGCCGTTTTTGTTTCTGATCGTGGGGGCGACACTCTGGCTTCCGTGCGCGCTGCGATCCTGCTAGGGGGACTGGTTGTGTCTAGCTTGGCGGCGATGCGTTGGATCTTTCGGTGGATTATCAAGCGTCCGGAGATCAAGCATCTCGCCGTGCTGGTGCAGCGCCGTTACCGGCAGTTGGGGGATCGGCTTTTGGGCATTGTGGAGTTGGCCAATGAGGCTTCCCGCCCGGCTCATTTTTCGGAGGAGCTTTATGAGGCGGCGATTGAGCAGGTTTCGGCGGATGCGTTGTCTTATGATTTTGAGAAGGCGGTCTCCACGCGCGGTTTGCGGCGTTTGGTGGTCGCGTCGTTCGTTCTCGGCATCCTGCTCATCGGTCTGTGGGGCGCGGTTCCTGGCGCGGCACGAAATGCTTTCGCGCGTTGGTTAGCGCCCCATCGGGACATCCCGCGGTACACCTTGGTTCGGATTGAGGCTCTTAAAGCGAAGGGGGTTGTGGTGCATGGCGAACCTTTTGAGGTCACGGCAAGGGTTCGCTATGAGTCGTTTTGGAAACCTAAGGTGGTGTACGCGAGGTTTGGGACGGAACGTCCGCTTAAAGCGTTTGTGCAAGGCGGGATTTTGAGGGTTGAGGTGCCGAGTCAGCATGACCCTCGAGTGCTGGATGTTGGTTTGGGGGATACCTCGGCTCGGCTTTCGATTGAGCCGGTTTTCCGACCGAAGCTTGTAGAGATCACGGGACAAGAGGCGCCACCAAGCTATCTGGGCTATTCCGCTCGGGAGGTTAAGATTTCGGGGAGCGTTTTGAATGTGCTGGAAGGGAGCCAGGTTTCGTTTCACGGTAAGATTAGTCGGAATCTCGAGAGTGCGTCTTTGGTTCTGGAGGAGGGCGGAGAACAGGCGCTGGCGATCGATGGTTCAAGGTTTTCCTGTGAGGCGTTGAGTTTGACGAATATTGTTGAGGCCTCGTTGTCCTGGCGAGATGAGTTGGGACTGGAGAATACGAATCCGTGGGCGTTTGTGATTCGCCATTATGCGGATCAGGAGCCGTCGATCGATTTGCCGGAACTCGGTTTTGATAGCGCGATTTTGGATACTGAGGTTTTGGCGTTGCGGGTAGTGACGCGTGATGATTTTGGAGTTAATGAGTTCGGCCTCAACTGGCAGACCAACCTCGGACCGCAACCTTCCACGGAATTGCTGGAGGATGAGTTCCATGACGGTTCCTTGAATCGCTCGCAAACGGAATTGGAGGCGACGTTTTATTTCAGCCCCGCGATTTTTGAGATTCCGGCGGGTGCGACCGTTGAATTTCAGGGGTTTGCCACTGATTATTATCCCGGTCGGATGCCGGTTGAAACGCTGGCTTATCGTGTGCACGTTGTGAGTTCGGCGGAGCATGCGGAGTTGATTCGATCTCGTTTGGAATCGTTGCTGACCAATTTGGAGGAGATCAGCCGGCTTCAAGAAAAGCTGACGGCGGCTACGGCCGAGCTGCGTGACCATTTGGATCTGGATCCCGCCGTTATTGAGAATCGCTTACAAGATCAGTTGGACGATCAAGCGATGAACGCCGCTCAGTTGAGTCATCTGGCGCAGCAAGGGATTGAGACCCTTCGCGAGGCGATGCGGAATGCTCGGTTTACGGATGAGATGATGAAGCAGTGGGCGGAGATCATGGCCAATATGCAGTCTCTGGCGCAGCAGAAGATGTCGGAGGCCTCCAGGTCATTGAGATCGGCTCAGAGGAGCGCAAAAGGACGGGCGCAGAATTTGGCGGACGCCCAACAGACGCAAGAGGATATCCTCCAAGCGTTGGAAGAGATGCAGCGCGACGTGAACGAGGATATGGATCAGATGGAAGCCATGACTTTGGCGCAGCGGTTGCGGGCGATTGGCACCGGCGAAACGGAGATCGAGGAGGCCTTGATGCAACAGGCGGCTGAAACGATCGGGCTCTTCCCGAATGAGTTGGCGCCTCGGTTTCAGGCGGCCAACGAGCGTTTATCTGAAGTGCAGGCCGAGGCTAGCGAAGAGTCCAAGGCGATTCAGGAAGAGATCAGCCGATTTTTCGAGCGAACCGAACGCGAAGCTTATGGTGAGGTGAGCAAGGCTATGAAGGAGAGCAATGTTGTGGAGGGTCTGCTCGATATTCGCGACTTGATTGAGGATAACGTGACCATGCGGGCGACGGAGGAACTGGCACGGTGGGCCGCTCAGTATGATGAATGGGGCGATTTGCTGGAACCGGAACTTTCGGATGATCCCAGCAGTGGGAGCGGCGACGGTGGCGAGAACGAGTTGGATTTGACCAAGCATCTGATGGCGTTGTTGCGGCTCCGCGAAAGCGAGTTGACGCTTCGGGTTCAGACCCGGTTATTGAATGGGAAACGGGAGGATCCGAATTTTTTTGTGGAACAGATCAGTGAATTGGCCGAGTCCCAGGTTGGGATTCAAGAGAGGTTGGTCGATGTCCTGTTGGAGAATCCGTTGCCGGATATTGACGCTGTGCTTGATGAGGCGCACGTCCAAATGGATGAAGTGGTCGAACTGCTGAATCAAAACAATGCGGGGGACGAAACGGTGGAAGGGGAGACGAACGCCATCAACATTATTACCGACGCCATTAATATGATCAATGAGCAGGCCCAACGCAGAGGATCGAGAGCCTCCGCCATGGCGCAACACATGGCCATGATGATGCAGATGACGGCCATGGGTAAGGGGAGGTCGATGGCGCCGAATCCCTCGGGAAGCGGCAGTCAGGCTGGCGGTGACACGGACCAAGCCGTTGAGGGTTTGGAAGGTGACGCCAAGGGGAGTGCCGATGAGTCGCGCGGGGTATCCCGTACGAGCGGGATGTCGGAGAGCTTGCCGACGGAGTTTCGACGGGTGTTTGAGCATTATTTTCGGGAATTGGAGCAACTGGAAGCCACCTTGCCCATGCCAACTCTGGATTCGCCGACGGGCTCACCTAAGGTGCAATCTGCCGACTAGGTATGAACCGGAGACACATCTATCTTTTCGTCGTGGCTTTTGTCTGCCTCATGGCGCAGCGGACGAAAGCACAAGAGTTGTTTACCGAATCGATCGATTTGGCGGCAACGGAGGTCGATCGCATTTACGTCAAAGGCCTGGCCTATTTGAATCGAAACCAGGCTGAGGATGGCACTTGGCCTGACCGGCCGTACGGCGCTGAGCCAGCGGTGGTGGGGTTGGCGGTTGTCAGTATGCTGGCGCATGGGGATGATCCGAATAATGGGCCGTTCAGTTTAGCGATTAATCGAGGGGTCAGCTATATCCTGGAGAATCAGAATTCGAAGACCGGTTATATCGGACGGACGATGTACAACCACGGCTTCGCTACCCTGGCTCTCGCCGAGGTCTATGGAGCGGTAGAGGATGAACGCATTGGGCCGGCGCTGACGAAGGCGGTTCAGTTGATCGTCGATTCTCAAAGCAGAAATCCCAAGGGCGCTTGGCGGTACTCGCCGGAGAGCAAGGATGCGGATACCACGGTTAGCGGGGCGCAGATGGTGGCTTTGTTTGCCGCTCGCAATGCCGGGATTGGTGTGCCGGAGGAGGCCATTCAGAAGGGGCTCAAGTTTTTCGAACGATGCCAGACGAGCGAAGGGGGATATGGCTACACGTCTGCGTCGGGACCGAATGGGCCACGCACGGCGATTGGTACTTTGGTCTTGGCTCTGGCGAAAGAAAAGGATTCGGATGCCTTCCGAAATGCGTTCGCCTACCTTCGCAAAGCGCCCCGGAGCAACAGCTACTATCAGTATTTTCTCTACTACGCCTCTCAAGCCTTCTTTCACGCCGACCCACAGGAATGGAATGAGTGGAATCGAAAGAATATCATTGAATTGAGCAAGTCTCAAAATGACGACGGTAGTTGGGATGGTCAGTTCGGAACTACCTTTTGCACCTCAGCTAGTCTCCTATCGTTGGCGTTGAATTATCGCTATCTTCCAATCTATGAGCGGTAGCGAATGTGAGAGGAGACGGGTCCGTTCGAGGATTTTCGGGCGCCCCTTAGCGGTTGGGGTTCTGTGGGTTTTGGTGGTTGTCTTGGGACTCGCCGTTTCTATCGGCCGGGCTGGTGATAGCAATCATTTTGTTCGCCTCTTCGATGGATCCGCGCTGCATGGGAATATGGCGTCTTTGGATCCCAAGAATGGCTTGCTCTGGCAGCATCCGGATGCCGCCGAAGTGTTGCGATTTCCGTTTCCTTCCATTGCTTCGATTCGATTCAATCCCACGCAGCACTGGAAGGGGGGCCGGCAGTCACAATGTCGATTTCGTTTTACCAACGGGGACGAGGTCTATGGGAAGATCTTGGGGATGAACGATTCGTATATCGGTATGGAGACTTGGTTCGGAGGCTCGCTCCGAGCTGATCGCAGCAAGGTGCAGAGTATTGCCTTCTTGCAGAATGGTTATCGCGTTCTCTACGAAGGGCCCAACACCTTGAATGAGTGGGTGCTGGGTAAGAGTCCCAACGGGTGGGGTTATCAGGATGGCGTGTTGAGCGTGAAGGACCGAGGGGTGATCGGACGGGACATGGGATTGGAAGACTCTGCGAGCTTGGCGTTCGACCTGAGTTGGGAGAGGACCTTTCAGCTGACTGTCACCATGCATGCTGAGACCCTGGATCGCTATGATTATAGCAAAGGGGCCTATGTCTTTTCCTTGAGTCCGCAGTTCGTATCGTTTCAACGCATCCAACCTGGCGCCGGAGTGATGACGCTGGGACAGATTCGTTTGACGAATCTGGTGAATCGGACCAAGGCGCGTTTCGATCTGCGATCGCATCGAGAGAAATCAGCCTTTGCCCTGTTGGCCGATGGTGAGGTGATTGGAACTTGGAAGGATTCTCGCGGGTTCGTGTCGAAAGGGAGTGGCGTCTCTTTTTCGTCGCATTTTAGTCGATCGACATTTTCTTTGAGCCGGATTTTGGTCACAGAGTGGGATGGTCTGTTTGAATCGGATTTCGAGGTCTCGCAGGATCAATCCTCGGATGGCCTGCTGCTAATCAACCGGGATCAACCCATGGGCAAGGTCAAGGGCATCAGCGAAGGGAAGCTGAATTTTCATCTTCGCAATCGGGTCGACGTCCAGATTCCGTTGGAGCGGATCAAGCAGATTCAATTGCATCAATCCAAGCGCGCGGAGGAGACGCATGCTGATGATGAGATTCGGGTTTTGATTTCCGGGGGCGGCAGCTTGTCTTTCGAGCTGGCTAGGTGGACGGACACGGAGATCGAGGGTATCAGTCAAATGTTTGGCCCCGTTCAGTTTGCTCCGGGTTCCGTGCGCCAAGTGGAACTCAATTTAGAGCGGCATCGCTTGGAGCAATGGGTGGCGCAAGAGGAGCCTGAGGATGTTTGGGATTTTGAGGCGGATGAGTAGCGGCACAATGATGATTCGTTTTCATGTGCCAGGGTTGAGTAGGCGGACCGGGATGTTATTGGCCTTGAGTGCTGGCTGGCTGATCACTCCTTTATTCGCTCAGGAATCGGGTTCAACTGAGAAACGATTTCAAGATTTGCTTCGCCTGGCGAACGGAGATCAGTTGGCCGGGGAGATCCTGACCGCCGATCCTGAATCTGGTGTGGCTTGGCGGCATGATTCAAAGGTTGCGCCCGCCAACTTCAAATACAGCGCCGTCGGTGAGATCGAGCTGGAAGCAGTGGAACCACCGGTGAAGCCGAGTTGGCGCCGAAGTTTGATTCGGCTCTCAAATGGGGATCAGTTGGCGGGCCGTCTTCGGAAGGTGACTGCGACCAACGCGGTGTTTCAGACTTGGTATGGCGGTGATCTGACCTTCCTGCGGGATCGTTGGCAATGGATCATATTTGACGACGAGACAGCGGAGCCTTTGTTTGCTGGGCTGAAAGGGGCTGAGGGTTGGACGCTCGGGGACGTCTCGATGGCCCGGGTGCAGAGTGGTGATTGGGTTTACAATGCCGGCGCGTTTTATGCCACCAAGGCGGCGTCCATCGCTCGGAATCTGAATTTGCCGGATCGGGCGCAGATTCAGTTTGATCTGCATTGGAAGGGGACGCTCAACCTCGCTTTTGCCCTCTACACGGACTATCTCCACCCGGTGAACTTGACGAACAAGGACACGGAACCGGATTTTGGAGGGTTCTACAGTCTCCAATTGAACAGCTACTTCGCGAATGTCTTGATGGTCAAACAGAAGGTTCCGCTGCAGTACCTGGGTCAGGTTGAGGTGCCGGTTTTCGCCAAAAAGAGGAAGGCGAATATCGATATCCGGGTGGACAAGACGGGCGGCAGTATTGCTTTGTTGGTGGATGGAGAGTTAGTGAAGCAGTGGGTGGACAAAACCGGTTTTGCAGGCGAGGGCGCAGGTGTTCGCATGGTGCATCAGGGCCAAGGCGCCATCCGCTTTAGTAATTTCCGAGTGATGGCCTGGAATGGGCAGTTTGATGAGCCTCCGACAATTCGTGCGACTGCGGAGGAGGATTTGGTGACGCTGCGCAACGGCGACAAACTGATTGGGAAGGTGCGATCTATTAGCGAGGATATGATTGATCTGGAATTGATTGGCGGGAATATCGAAATGCCGCTGAGGGAGGTCAAAAAGATTGAGTTCGCGGGGGTTGCGGATTCAAAGATGGCCTTGCCCGAGGGGGGTGAGTCGGTAACCGGAGATTTTTCTGACCGGGGGATCGTACATCTGAATCTGTTGGAGCTTCGGGACGAACGGCTTCGTGGGACGAGTCCCAATTTGGGCTCGGTCGATTTTAGGCTGCGGGCGTTCAAGCGGTTGGTGTTGGGGAATCAGTAGGTTTCATTTTTGGATGGAATCGTGTGTTGCGGAGGGGCGGACGATCGGCTCAAGAAGACTCTCGCCCCACCTATTTGGCTGCGATGATCAGAGGTCCCTCCAATTCGGTGAGTCTTGTTTCTAGCTTTCAGTATGAGGACACCGAGATTGAGAGCGCCACGCACTGCTGGTCAAAGAGGTGAATCGTAAGGCGTGCTCATTGGCTCAGGACTGTCTGATTGCCGGAGTTATACGGATGAGGGCATCCGTGGGGATTGGTGAAACTGATGTGCATCCGTTTGTCTCAAGAGTGTGTGTTCAGTCACCCGGCACCCATTGCATGGGCTTGGGTCTGGAGGAAATGCTCCTAGGCGAGAATCCGTTGGAGCCGGAAGGACTTTTGGAGGAATCTCTATTTGGGTTCGAAGATGAGCAGATATGGAACGGACGCCCAGGAGTCACTGCTTTGCGCGATGGGTGCCAATCGATATGGCCCTTTGGGATTCAAAGCGGAAACCTGCAAGATTGCCCAGCAACACACAATCAAGGAGATGAGCGAGAAGTGCACTGAACTACGCCGGAAGCTCTTTGACGCCAAAGCCGAGATCGACCCCCGCTCAGAAAAGACAGTCTGCTGGATGAAGGCGAACAACGCCTCAAGCAACCGACCGAGGAAGAAACTTTATTCACCTTCAAATGGAGGGTTAAGCTAATGTTTGACTGAAGACATCTTGGTATGATGATTTCTTTCAAGAATAAAAAACTGAAAAAACAGCTGCGTTTGTCCCAAATTGAAGCAGCAGATAATCTTTTCGATTTGAAAAAAATACCCGGTCCTCGACTCCATTCTCTAAAGGGAAATCGGTTTGGTCAATTGTCAGTTGATTTGGATCACCCATATCGGTTTATTTTTGTGCCTGATCACGATCCTATCCCTGAACTTCCGTCTGGCGGCATGGACTGGAATAATGTTGTTAAAGTGAAAATTATGGAAATTACTGACACCCATGAGTGATAACGCACAGACATTCGATCCCGATTATGCTGTCCCGCCCGGCGAGACGCTCCTGGAAACCCTGGAGCACCTTGGCCTGAATCAAAAACAGTTGGCACAACGAATGGGGCGGCCAATCAAAACCATCAATGACATTATCAAGGGAACCGCTGCAATTACCGAGGAAACGGCACTTCAACTAGAGAAAGTTACAGATGTGTCCGCTCGTTTCTGGAATAATGCGGAAGCAAACTATCGAGAGCGCCTGGCTAAATCTAAGAAGCAGGAAGCGGCTAGACGGCACCTGGATTGGGCAAATTGTTTCTCCTACGCAAAAATGGTTTCGTTGCGTTTTGTACCGCCCACAAAAGATAAGGAACAGCGAGTACGAAACTTGCTGAAATTCTTTGAGGTAGCCAGCTCAGCCGAATGGGAAAGTGCGTATTCTAAACTTCAGGGAGCCGCCCGTGAAGCCAATAATACGCAAAGCGAACTAGGCGATTTCAGTGCGTGGCTGCGTGCTGGCGAAATCAAGGCGAGGAATGTTTCATGCAGTCCCTATTCAGCAAAAACCTTCACAGCCAATTTAGTTGAAATTCGCGCTCTTACACGCGAAAATCCAATAGTGGCATGGCCGGAGGTTGTTCGTCTATGCGCCGATGCGGGCGTCGCCCTTGTTTTTGTTCCTGAATTGAAAAAAATCCGAGTACATGGGTTCACTCGGTGGTTCACAAAGAAAAAGGCGATCATTCAGCTCAGTCTTAGATACAAGACAGATGACATGCTATGGTTCAGCTTTTTCCACGAGGCGGCATATATTCTTTTACATGACAAACAAGACATATTTGTTCGTGATGTGGATAATCCGAAAGAACAAGAAGCTGATGAGTGGGCGGCCAATTTTCTGATTCCTCCTCAAGAGTGGACTGTTTTTTTAACGTCACTGCCACCCAGTCCGACGAGTGCCATAATCAAGCGATTTGCAAGCCAGACAGGAGTTGCTAACGGTATTGTGTTGGGGCGCTTGCAGCATAGGGAAAAGCGTGTTGGCGCCGGGCAGTTTAATCATCTCAAGCATAAGGTTGAGATAAAATGGAAGGGACTCGAGGGACTTGGATAACGAACTGTAACGGTGTTTCGGGAGAAGTATATACTTATATCAGGGTGTGAATATGGCGAAGAGGCAGAAATTGGAGTTGACTTGGATCGGGAATCGGATTCACCCGAGGCTGAATCCGCGTATTCTGATAGAAGATATGAAGAAATCTCACCATACCTCGCACAAGACCAGCGATAATGACATCTTCGATAGAGGACAAATTGCTCGCCTTGAAGGCGCTTGAGCAGGAGTATACGGGGCAGATTGACTTTATTTACATAGATCCTCCATACAACACCGAGAGCGCACTTGAATATTACGATGATGGCTTTGAGCATTCTATTTGGCCTTCCATGATGAAATATCGACTCATGCTCCTTAAAACCCTTTTGGCGCATACAGGAGCCATTTTTGTCCATATTGATGATAATGAACAGGCTTATCTCAAAGTTTTAATGGATGAAATTTTTGGAAGAAAGGACTTTTGCGGGCAGTTTGTATGGGAGAAAAAGAAGAAATCTTTTTTCTGAATGCTAAACATAACGACTTAAGTAATGCCGCATAATCGTTGCAGAACACGGTTCGGTTTTCGCCATTGGTCGAAGCAGACCTCCACAGCGGCCGACAACTCCTCCAGGCTGCCGAAGTAGAGATGGTGAGTCGCCAGTCGCCGCGTCAGTTTCCAAACTCTCTTGATCGGCGCGAGCTGTGGGCTGTAAGGCGGCAGAAACAGCAGGTTGAGATGCGCTCGGTGGGCTCTCAACAGTGGTTTGAGCAGCTTGGCGTGGTGGTAGCGTGCGTTGTCGAGAATGACGACCATCTTTTTGTCGCGCGAGCGGCGTCGGAGCAGCACCCTCAGGAACGCCTCGAAGGTGGCGGCGTTGAACACCGGCGAAAGGGTGTGAACGAACTTGCCGCTGCGTAGACTGACAGCGCCAAAGCAGGCGACGGACTGG
>JAMASS010000014.1 GCA_024761205.1 Limisphaerales bacterium | reverse complement strand
GGAATTTCCGAAGAAACTGGAACAAACTCAGTTCCTGTGGCTTAGCCAAATCATGGGAATCTTTATCGGTCATACCCCTAAAATATACTTGACGCCCGCTGTCTAGTCAAGTCATTAGTTCCCTAAATTAACATCAAAAACGAAACATGCCACCGAATAGCCAAGATCGAGGGCCTCGAAATTTGGATCACACCCTGCGTATCGAAAATCTAGGCTTTCAAATCCAGGGAAAAATCCACAAGCAAGAATACTATCAAAAGGAACGTGAAGATTAGATTACGTTTTATCCTAAACTTTCCCTGTATTTCGGATTCAATAGACTCAATCAACGTGATTTGAAATAAACGCCGCAGTTGATGTCTGTCTTATTCAACACCTCAAACCGGCATAGACCAAACCTGACATTATCACTGCAGGAGTTTGTGTAACAGCACCTGTTCCTTCTTCCTTGCCAAGCTACGAAGCCGCTTCACTCGCCGCCGAGGCCACCGCAGATCATCGGAGTTCACTGGATCGTCAGTCAACATTGTTCATCAGGCATCTGATATAACTCACTGAAAGTAAACTGAGACATTCCGTAAACTTCATCCAGCCGAGCTTTGCTTATTTTTGGCATTCTCAAAAGTTAATCAACCACAGGTGCCGTCCCAGTCAACAGGCGAAACACAATAGCTGCGAAACTCCTTACGGGTTCACACTATTCGACAAGATTCTCAACACTGATGGAACACGGCGTCCCATTGACTCGCAGTAGTATTTCCTGAAAGAGTTGATCCAGAGGAGCCCATTCTCGAGTAAACTGGGTTTCCTACATGTAGAAATACCGTTTCAACTTGGTCTCAGTGTGCCGCAACTAGCTCCGCCGGTATCTCCCTGCCATGCTCATGAATGATACAGGCAACCAACCGGCGAGAAATACTGCGCAACAATGCGTTGAACGACTCGCAAAACTGTAGCTCCTCCCGATAAACAATAGGGGATTGAAGCCACTCCAGCAGCGGTGGATTCGATTTTCGGAAAAGCCCTAGCACCTTTTGGGATATCCCATCCCTAAATATCCAAGTCCCGAGAAATAGGTTTCTCAATGATATCCCGCAAGGGCGGAGCTCGGAGATGCGCCTCCGTTCGCCGCAAATAGATAAATCGCATATCATAATCGCTGTCTACGAATCAAAACCCTACGCCCGACTGTCCGACTCACACGCCCACACAAAATCGTGACCTTCCCATCGGCTTTAAGGGTCAGTAACTCGAGCTTGATTTCCGCCTTCTTCTCCTCAGGAACCATTTCTCTTTGAACTCAACCCTTACCTGCCCAAATGATTCGGTCCGTTTCGTAGGGCACCATAATGATTTCAAATCCCGCAGGTCATTGAAATCATGAAGTTTTCGAGCGGAGCCTACACCCTTTGAAGTGACTTGCGATTTGAAAAGCGCACCTTTTTCCACCCAAATAAATCGTTTTCCATCAAGACCGGCCCACTTCCATTCTAGACATTCATGTATAATCCGTCGCTCTAAATGAATCAGGTGGTGAGTATCGTAATAAACACCTTTTCCAACAACCATCCCTTGGCAATCGCTTCTCAAAGACAGAGAAGCCATCGTTCGATCCAGCAGCCGCATGGCGCTTCAGCATCCATCCATCTCTTTGCAATCGCACATGGTAAACGCTAAACTAGAACCTTCCTGGGATCGCCACTTTTCAACTGTTTGACGTGGCCTTATATGACTGTCGATCCAGTAGGTTCGATCCGTCAAGAACAAGCCGACGCCATTCCAGCAAGTCCCGTTGGCCCACAGTCCCACTGCTTTTAGATGAAGCACGCGAATGCCCTCCAGGAACCCGGGACCTTGCTTTCCCCAGATTCTTCCACGAAGCCATTGCCCAACTTGAAAGTGATCCTTCTCGCGGTTTCAGCCGATCGTGCAGACTGTCTTTGAGGGCTCGATTCGGATAAGCGATCCCGCAAGGTGAATTCCAGACGAGAATGACATGCACTCTGGCAGCTACCTTGACCGCTTTCTCTTCGCACCACCCACGGTGGACAGCTAGTCTACATTCTAGATCGCA
The DNA here is from genome assembly GCA_024761205.1 of Limisphaerales bacterium. GTDB lineage: Bacteria > Verrucomicrobiota > Verrucomicrobiia > Limisphaerales > AAA164-E04 > UBA2970. The sequence continues at coordinate 109,430 of JAMASS010000014.1, read as the reverse complement.
GGAGTTACCACAACCACCCAACAAATTCATCCGAGCAACCGCATCTTTAACGGTCTTGACTCCCAATCGATGTGCGGACCTGATCATATCCTTCGGTGGTTCCTCGCACAGCTCAATTAGGAAAACCGTGATCGCCTGAGTTTGAATGAATGTGGCCAATGACACAGAATGAGGCGCCTCCCGTTGGGAGTCGATCATGGTGACAAAGGGACTTGGTCTCTTTCCAATACCACCCAATGAGGGCTGCCGTTGCTTGGCTTTCGAGTCAAGGCCAAGGCCTTCCACGACCGCTCAAGGCGCGAACGAATCTGTTGGGCAGCAGCCGACTCGATCTCTACTTCTTTCACCAGGATCCTGAGCGAGGGCACGATAGCTATCCGGCTGCAGTGCCCCTTGAATCGCCACCAACCCTAGTGCCTCGGGATGATCAACCCCCATCCGCAATCGGAGATTATGTTCATCCGGTTGCAATTCATGAGCTACATAGATCGATCACATCGCATGAAGGCCACAAATGTGGTGTTCGACCCGTTTTTCAGAAACGGCATTTCGCGCCTGTTGACTAGGAACAAATCCCAATCGCAATGATGAGTTAGAGGCATGAAAAAGCCTTCGGTGGGGAAGGGGGAGCTGCGGGGCGGCGGGCACCTCCGGCAGTTCGAAGCGACGCCCCGCCAATATGTCCGGCACGCACAGGAGTTGCAGGCCGGGGCAGTGTTTGCTTTTGACTTCCAGGGTTCCGACCTTCTTCATCTCGCGCTTGATGGTGTGGATGGCGATGTCGCTTCCGATCCGGCGGCGTTTCAAGCTATGCGCCGCCTCCAAGGTAGTGGCGCACCCACAGAACGGGTCGAACACCACATCACCTTCATTCGATCTCGCCTTGATGATCCGCTCCAGCAACGCCAAGGGCTTCTGTGTCGGATAGCCGAGGCGTTCTTTAGATATATTGATAATGGCTTTTATATCGTCCCATATATTTTAAACATCTGCAAAATAGCGCCCTTGTTCATCAACCTGTTCGCTAAAGAATGGCTTATGGTAAAAGATTTGTTCTTGAATAAGGTGATGCTTATACAAACCGGACTTTGTATAAAACAGTGGCACATCGTGCTTGCGCGGCCAATGCCGTTTGCTCGCTCCGCCGGTGCGATACGCCCACACGATTTCATTCCTGAAATTCTTTTTCCCGAACACGCCGTGCAACATCACCTTGATATAATGGCTGGCAGTCGGGTCGCAATGCAGGTAAATACTGCCGGTAGGTTTGAGGATGCCGCGCATAGGCAGGAGCCGCTCCACCATATAAGAGAGATAAGCCGACAACCTCGGGTCCGTCCGGCGCAGGGACTTCATCCAAAGCCGCCAAAACTCTGCGGTGTCATCATCAATGCCGGATTTCCGCATGAGCACCGGCAACTGCTCAATGGCGCGAATCCGCTCACCGTCCAACGTCCATTGATTGCAAAAGACCTCGACCTGTTCAGGCAAAGGACGACCGGTCTCGTCTTTATAGATAGCGTTGTAGGCCCTATTCGAGTTGAAGGGCGGGTCGAGGTAAATCAGGTCCGTGCTGCACGGCCCCAATTGATCCTGCATAACAGTCAGGCAATCGCCGTAATAAAGCTGATTGATCCGGCTCACGCGAGCACCCTCCGCATCAAGCAAGCAAAGGCGATCCCCTTGTTGTATCTCCAGATCGCCTCAGCGATGAAAAGCAGCATACAACGTTTGCTGTAGTGGCGGAGCGACCCAAGCCCGTTTTATCAGGGCTTGGCCTTCAATCGTGTTGACGAGCCCTTCCGCATAAGCGAGGGCATGATTGATGACGGCGCGCCGAAAACCGGAGCGACGCGATAGGCGCGGTATTCATCGGTAACCGGAAGGGTGCCCTGCTTTTCAACAGCCCCTGGCAGGACAGGGAGAATGCCCTTGCCGGACAAGGACTCGGCAACGCGGGGCGACAACCCCTTCCGCCCCGTTCTATAGCGCCAATAACCGGAGTTTTACGGATGCCTCGGCCTCGTAAAACTCAGGGGGAAAGGGGTATTAGTAGCGGGACTCTTGGGGCTGCTTCCTTTGCGCGGTTTGCCGCCCACGTAAGTTTCGTTGGTCTCGGCGATGCCTTGCAGGACGGGCGCTGCTTCCCCCGACATGGAAGCCCGAATGCGCCGTTGCAAACGCAGGGCGGCGGGCTGCATCAGCCCGAGGTCGCGGGCCAATTGGTGGCTAGACAAGCTCTTCTTGGCGTTGATCGGGATGCCCATAGCCATGAACCATTTCTGGAGCGGGACCCTGGTCGTCATCGGGGAACCATTGCTTGATCGCTTTTTGGAAATATTGATCCGTGAAGGACTTGCTCCGCCCGTGCTGTAGGGGAGGCGGTGGAATCGGGGTTGGTTTTCCGGTCGGAACGTAAAGAAAAGAAAAAGCCCGGTTGGCGAAATGCTCAACCGGGCTTGTGAAACTCTATCCGTACTTTAGGCTACTCGCCGCTGCTAGAGCTGCCACCCAAAACCGGCGAGATAAAGAATTCGAATGGTCGCTCCGGAGGCACCGGCGTTATGACTGCGGTAACTAGCGTTGGAGGGATGGGAGGAATCGCGCCGGGTGCGATGGATTCGATGCCGCCGGTGATTGGATTAAACTGTTGGTTGGCTTGAATATTTTGGGCCACGATGTTGGGTTCAATGGTGCCACGATCGAAAACAATATCAACTGAACCTTCCCCAACCAAAACTTTGCCATCAGCAGAGACATCGAATATCACGAGACCTTCGCTTGCGTCGATGGCCACTTGACCTTTGGGAATCTTAATGAGAAAGCTGGAAAGTGACGAAGAAAACTGCTTCACTTCACCGTAAATCCGCCCAGCCGTGAGGTTCAACTGCACCTTGAGCACAGTCTCAATGCCGGTCTCCTCGACGTCCAAAAGGTCGATTGCAAGAGCGGAGTTTTCGGTCACCACGACGGTGTTCCCGATAATATCCAGAACGGCTTCACCTCCAGATTGAGTGGAAACCACCGAACCCGCTGCCAGTGAATCGCCAACTGTTGCGCCGGTGACGGCCCCTTTAACTGATGCCACCGTCGCCGTGCCGGGGGCGGCTTGCGTCGCCACACCGAGGGTTAGCAGACTAACGGCGATTGCTAATGCAAAGAACTTTGTTCGAACTCCTAATGTCTTCATTGTTAAGAATGCTCCTGCCCGTGAAACTCTTCCAAATATCTTGTCTCCAAAAAATAGCGATGGTGATTGGGGCCTGTCAAATTCATATTTTGATTTTTTTGAACAGTTACGCAACGGAGCGGAGGTCAATTTCATTGCGGATAAACCAATCACGAATGATCGGAAGGGCGCGGGAGAGTTAGCCGTCTCCTTACGGTCATCCGCTCTCAAAAGGTCTCCATTTAGTGGGGAGGGGCGGGTTTCGCTCAGTCCTGGATTTGGGCCGGTTTTCAGTGCAAATCAACTGTCATAACAAAAAAAGTTGTCAAACCCGCCAAGTTGACCTACATTCCCGGAAATGCGTGCGTTTTCCGCATGAGCGGCTGGTGCTGTTCGTTGCGGATTACTGCTTTGATAATACACTGAATACACAACTGCAACAGGAACTAAACATGAAGTTTAATCAATGGACATTAGCCTTGGCCTCCGCCGGAATGGTCAGCTTGAGTTCAATCACCCAAGCGGATGACCCAACACATAGCGTGCTGAGCCATGTCTCCAAAACTACTTTGAGCGGATACGTCGATACCTCGGCCATCTGGGCACTCGGAGAGGGTGGAAATGGCAATACACTCGGCCGCACGAATGATGGCACAGGCCGGCTTGACGGTTTCAATCTGAACGTCGTTCAGTTGAGCTTGGAAAAGCCTTTGGATGAGAGCGAATGGGCCGCAGGTTATACGGTCGATTTATGGTTCGGCCCGGACGCTCAATGGCTGGGTAGCGATACCTTTCGCACCAACGATGACTTGGGCATCAAGCAAGCCTATGTCACCATGCGAGCACCCATCGGCAATGGGCTTGATATCAAGATGGGTCAGTTCGACACCATTATTGGCTATGAAGCCAGTTCCTCTCCCTTGAATCCTAACTTCAGCCGTTCGTACGGATTCTTTCTTGAGCCGTTCCAACATACGGGTGCCCTTGCCAGTTATCAGTTGACGGATGCGATCAGCATTTCCGGCGGAGTTGCGAACACTTACGGCTTCGGCGTGAACGATCGCGTGGATGAGCAAGGCTCGGGCAACGGTTCGGAATCGCAAAAGACCTACATGGCCTCGATCAGCTACGATATCCCGGAGGAAGCGGGTTTCCTTTCCGGAGGGGCCCTCTATTTCGGTTTTGTGGACGGACTGGTGGCGGGGTCAAATGACTTCGATAAGACCAGCTATTACGTCGGGGCGACCATCCCGACGCCGATGGATGGGCTTGCTGTCGGGGTCGCATTCGATTATGCCCAGGATACCAGCTTGACTCAGCTTGGCGTTTCTCTTCCTGGCGGCATCGGCGCGGTGCCACTCAATGCCTGGGCGTTAGCCGGATATCTTTCCTATCAAGCAACCGAGAAAATGACCTTTAACGGTCGAGTGGATTACGCCACGGTCCAATTCCCCGTCTTCGAAGACCCTGAATTCCTGAGTGTCACGGGCACGGTGAACTACGATTTGTGGGAGAACGTGCTGACGCGCTTGGAGGTCCGTTGGGATCATTCCTTGGAAGGTGGCGTCGCTGGAATTTACGATGCCTTGTTGGGTGACGAGGGCGAGGATGATTTGGTGACCATCGCCTTGAACGCAGTCTACCAATTTTAAGCGGACGTAGGGCTGGCTGGTTTTTTCATGCGACCAGCCGTAGGCGGCCCCTCGGCCTCTCCCGGAGCCATGTTCTCCGGGAGAGGTTTTTTTTTGCGTCTCAACCCGGAGACGGTTATCCTTTTGACTTTTGCGGCACTCTTTTTAAGTTCAGATAGAAACGGATTGCATCAAGGTTCAATGATGAAATTACTGGCCTCAATTTGTCGGTTTTTGGCGCAAGGATTCAGCAGTCTGCTCTGTGCCGGGATTATCGTGCCGTCTTATGAGGCGGAGACGAGGAAAACCCGGATTCATTACTACATTGAAGCGGCAAATTATCTGAAAGATGGCTTCGAGACCGCAAAGAAAGAAACGGCATCTGATCGCTCAAGCGGTCGAACAAAAAGAGCTTAGCGGACCGATAGCCGAGGCCATCCGTGAGGAAATCAAGGCAGCCGTCCGTGATCTGCTTCCCAGAGTCATTCAATCGGTAAGCGTTCAAGAGCAAAGCCTTCACATCGGTCCGCTGCCTCCGGCGGACGAGGCCGAAAAGTACCAGAAATTGTGCCCTGATTTTGTAGATCGCATGTTGGCGATCACGGAAAGGGCGCAAAAGGCGGACGCTTCTGTTCAAAAGAGGGCCCAATGGTTTCAATTCATTCATAAGATGGCGGGTCTCTTGATTACCGGCGGCATTGTTTTGGGAACGTTCTGGTGGTCTTACCGGATGTTCATAGCCGACCACGGAATTTTTGAGAGCCTCAGCCCTTTCCTGGGAACGGTGGCCGTTTTGGCGGGTATTTTTTACGGTGCGAAAAAGCTCGATGCAGGGTCTCGGCAAGGCAAAAGCCCGAAGGCGTGATTTCGGGCGTTTACGCGGGTGACGAGGCGGCTTTGGATGAAGGAGAGGCATTGTCGGCAGAGGGCGCATTCGGAAATGCGGTTTTCGCTTTGTTGATCACCGCAAGGTGTTTCAGGCATAGAAATGGCCAAGTTCTCGCAGCGAGCTGAAATCGACGGTTCTTTCCTTGGTGAGGCTGCCGATGATGACGTGGTCGAGAATCTCGATGTTCAGCAATTTGCCGGCTCTCACTAGGTCTCGGGTGATGCGGATGTCGGCCTCCGAGGGGGAGGGGTCGCCGCTAGGATGATTATGGGCCAGGACCAGGGTGGCGGCTTGATGCAGGATGGCGGGCCGAAAGATTTCCCGGGGATGAATCAAGAGCGTATCTAGGGTGCCGGTAGCAATCTGTTCCATCCGGATCAGCCGGTTGCGGGTGTTCAGGAGGAGGATGTGGCAGGATTCGACCTTGTGATCGGAGATTTCGTCACGAAGAAGATCGGCAACCTTTTCCGGCGCATCGAGGATGGGGGGTTCGCGCCGGATTTCGCGAGCCATTCGCTTCGCAAGGGTGAAGGCGCTTTTTAGGGCGATGGCCTTGTCTCGGCCGATGCCTTTGGTCTTTCGGATTTCGGGTATATCCGCGTTGGCGAGTGCGCCTAGTGAGCCAAACCGTCCTAGGAGGTCCTCGGCAATCCGCATGGCTGACATTCCTTTGGTTCCGGTGCGGAGGAGGATCGCGATCAGATCGGTGTTGCTGAGCGATTCCGAGCCGCGAGCGATCAAGCGTTCCCGTGGACGAACCTCAACTGGAAGATCCTTGATCCGCATTGGATGGTTCTACGTTTGCGCGAGGCCAACAAGCAAGCAGTTTTAGGGCTTCTTTTAATCAGTCTTCTTATCGAACCGAAGGGCTTGATGGCGCAAAGTTTTTGGCATTGGGGCGGGGGATGGATTTTCCGGATGCACGCATCAACCCGAGGGTCGATCAACAAGCGTAGCGCTGGAATTCATTGAGGCAATGTGGAGGGATCCTGGCTTCGATTTCAGCGTAGTTATCTTTGTAATCCAAGGCAACCACTTGGCCCACTTCGTGAATTCTGGCAATTATCGACGTTTGAGCGACAGGCACGGATAGTCTTAGTGCTGCTCGGATGGGCCGGAGGCAGGTTGAAAGGTGCGCTTTCAAGGAGTCAAATCCGAGACCTGTCGCGGCTGCGATTCCTACCGCCGGGGAATAGTTGTGGAGGTATTGGTCCAAAAGGCCGGGCGCGTCCAGTTGATCGATCTTGTTAAAGACCATTAATGTTGGTTTTTCGTGAGCGTGGATTTCCTCAAGGACTTGGTTGACCGCCTCTATCTGGAGGCGGGCTTGGGGGTGGCTGATGTCCACCACATGGAGCAGGAGGTCGGACTGGGCGACTTCCTCTAGAGTCGCTTTGAAGGCTTCGACTAATCGATGAGGCAGTTTGCGAATGAAGCCAACCGTGTCGGACAGTAACACCTTTTGGTTCGTCTCCAGTTTGATGCGCCGGGTGGTGGGGTCCAGGGTTGCGAAGAGATGGTCTTCCGCCTGTACACCGGCTCCAGTGAGTTGGTTCAGGAGCGTTGATTTTCCGGCGTTGGTATAGCCGACGATGGAGGCCAACGGCCAGTTGTGGCGTCGTCTCCTTTGTCGTTGCACTGCACGATGTTTGCGAATCTGTTCGAGTTTGGTTGAGAGACGTCCGATCCGTTCCTGTATGCGCCGGCGGTCCGTTTCGAGTTGGGATTCCCCGTCACCACGCATCCCGATGCCTCCCTTCTGTCGGGAGAGGTGCGTCCAGAATCGTGTGAGTTGGGGAAGGAGATGTTGCAGTTGGGCGAGCTCGACCTGGAGTTTGCCCTCTCGAGTTCGGGCCCGCTGGGCGAAGATGTCTAAAATAAGCGATGTCCGGTCGATGATTTTGCAGTCAAAGACCTGCGCCAGATTTCGGCCCTGGCCGGGAGTGAGTTCGTCATCGAAGATGACTGTATCCACGTGTTTATCTTGGCATTCGGCGGCGAATTGTTTGGCCTTTCCTTTGCTAATAAAGGTGCTGGCGAGGGGCTTGTCCAGTTTTTGGGTTCCTTCACCGACGACCTCGCCACCTGCGGTCTCGGCCAAACTCGCCAATTCCTCGAGTGATTCGGCAATATTCCCTTGGGTTCGTGATTTCAGTTCTGCGCCAACGAGAAAGACCTTTTCTCCCGGTGTTGATGTTGCTTCCGACGATTCCTTGACTTCGGCGGTGAATCCTTTTGTGATCGACATAGAATGACATGGGTGCTCGCCTTCGGGCCGGAACGAATCCATTCACTTCTTGGCGAAACACTGGGGAAGATTGTAGCGTTGGCTTTTGCGCAAGGCGAGATCATTTCGTTTCCTTGCTGGGGGAATTCTTTGATCGGAAAGGTAAATCCCGCGATTTTCGCTCGAAAATCGTTGCAAGGGAGCTAGTTTTCGGACAGCTTATCAAGCTTATGAAACGGTCCCTGGGGCGAGGTTTAGAGAACTTAATGCCGTTCGATCTGCCAGGAGATTTGTCGAGTGGGAAACCAGCGGGTTCCGTGGAGGATTCCCTGTTGGATCCTCCTTCTGGGGTCGATCGACTGATTCACGGAAGCACCCAGATGAAATTGGGTGAACATCCGCCATCTGCTTCGACGCAACCCTTTTCGTCGGCCACTGCGTCCGAAGCCATGCCGGCCCGAGTGCCCGCTTGGGTCTTTTATCTCGGCGATTTGGTCCTGATGTCGGCGGTGGTTTGGATGATCGTTCTTAAAGATCAACCGATGGAGCGGTCCCAGGTTTTCTTATGCCTTGGCTTAGTGATCCTGGCGTCCGCAATTGGATTATGGCCGTGGTTGCGTAACGTTCTCTACTGTCAATCTCTGGGGCAACGGGTTTGCTTGCCGGAATGGTCGGTGGCGGAAAAGGCAGTCATTGGAGACGGGGCCAAGCCTTTGGTGATCCACCTGAAAGAACCGCATGTGGCCGTTGAGATTAGTGAAACCTCTTGGAATGGCATTCACCCCAAACCTCACTGGATCAATGGACCACCCAATCTGCCGCCCGGAGGGGTCAAAGCGCTTCTTGATGAAGCGGTCAAGCACTTCCAGCAGTGGAAAAGAGAGGGCACAGGGGCGTCAGAGTCCGAATGTGACCCGTCGCGGGAGGGTGATGAACGACAGCAATAACCTTTGAGAAGCGTCTCTTTTTGAGGGGTTTGAGAATCGGGGAGCCGATACCGGTGCGGCAGAGTCGTCAGTTTATGAAGGGGGGAGTTTCCTTGGGGGAGAGGACGGTGAAGGATTAGCGCTCTCTCAGCCTTCGCCGAGGCAACGACGGACGGGCAAGTTTGCGGTGTATCGTTGTGTTTCGGTCAGTGCGGTAGCGTTATGGAGGGTGGCAATTTTTCGCCGTTTTAGCCTTTTTGTTGTTGGGCAATTTTGGCAAATAGATCCCACCTTTCATCACACCCGCCTTCTTTCCGGGCGCTATCTCCGGGTTGACAAGCGAGTGCGCAAACCGCAGTGTTCAACGCTCGTTTTATACGAAATTGCGGTATTTTCGGAAATTGGCACATGGATCAATCACACAATTTATTCGGGTCACTACGAGAATTTGATTTGGGGAATGGCGGAACTGGGCGGCTTTATTCCCTTCCTGCCTTGGAGGAAGCCGGTATTGGTCCGGTTTCCCGCTTGCCGGTCTGCATTCGATTGGTTCTCGAATCGGTGCTGCGGAACTGTGACGGGCAGCGGGTGTCCGAGGAGAGTGTCAAGGTCTTGGCGAACTGGGAACCTAAGGCGGACCGAAGCGCCGAGATCCCGTTTGTTGTCGCCCGCATCGTTCTTCAAGACTTTACCGGGGTGCCGCTCCTCGTGGATTTGGCGGCGATGCGTTCTGCGGTGGCTCGCCTCTCCAAGGATCCGAAAATCATCGAACCCCTGGTCCCGGTAGATTTGGTGGTCGATCATTCCATTCAGGTTGATTTTGCCGGGAGTGAGGATGCGATGCAGAAGAATCTCGAGATGGAGTTCCAGCGGAATCGCGAGCGATATCAGTTCCTAAAATGGGGCATGCAGGCCTTTAACACTTTTAAGGTCGTTCCACCAGGGATTGGGATTGTGCATCAGGTTAATCTGGAATACTTGGCCAAGGGCGTCCTTGAGGCTGGCAGCATTTACTATCCGGATACTCTTGTGGGAACAGATTCGCATACCACGATGATCAATGGACTTGGAATCGTTGGTTGGGGTGTCGGTGGCATTGAGGCTGAGGCCGGGATGCTGGGGCAGCCGGTTTACTTTTTGACGCCGGATGTTGTGGGGGTTCACCTGACCGGAGGCTTGAGTGAAGGCGCTACGGCGACCGACCTGGCGCTGACGATCACCGAGATGCTCCGCGAAGCAAAGGTGGTGGGTAAGTTCGTGGAATTCTACGGCCCGGGAGCCGTTGCATTGCCTACGGTTGATCGCTCGACTATCGCGAACATGGCGCCGGAGTACGGAGCGACGATGGGGTTCTTCCCTATTGATGAGGAAACAGTGAGATACCTTCGCGCCACGGGTCGAAGCGAAGCGCACTGCCAAATGTATGAGAATTATTATCGAGCACAGAAGCTTTGGGGCATACCGAAACGAGGCGAGGTTCAGTACTCGGTTGATCTGGAACTGGACTTGGCGACGGTGGTCTCGTCGGTTGCGGGTCCTCGGAGGCCGCAGGACCGCATTGCCCTGGATCAGTTGGGGGAATCATTCAATGCCACGTTTTCCCGGCCAGTCGGGGAAGGTGGATTTGGCAAGGATGCTGAAGAGTTGGCGACGACCCTTGTGAGAGCTTCCCTGAATGGTGATGGGACGGCGGCGATCGGACATGGCAGTGTGCTGATTGCAGCGATAACGTCTTGTACCAATACTTCGAATCCGAGTGTGATGTTAGCCGCCGGCCTGCTGGCAAAAAAGGCGGTAGGCAAGGGACTGAAGGTAGCTCCTGCGGTCAAAGCTTCACTGGCGCCGGGTTCGAGAGTGGTCAGCGACTACCTGGAAAAGACCGACTTACAACCGTATCTGGATCAATTGGGCTTCAATTTGGTCGGGTATGGATGCACCACCTGTATCGGCAATAGCGGGCCCTTGGCTCAACCGATCGAGAAAGCGATTGTTGAAAATGATCTGGTTGTCGCTTCGGTATTGTCGGGTAACCGGAACTTTGAAGCGCGGGTGCATCAGAACATAAAGGCGAATTTCTTGATGTCGCCCCCCTTGGTGGTTGCGTTTGCCTTGGCCGGGCGGGTCAACATCAACCTTGCCGAAGAGCCACTGGGCAATGGCGCTGAAGGGCAACCGGTTTTCCTCCGAGATATTTGGCCGTCGTTGGATGAAGTCCGCAGCCGGCTCGAATCGGTCCTCTCGCCGGAAACCTTTCAACAGTTATATCGCGATTTTGCGGATCGAAATCCCAAATGGAACGAGATCCCGGCGAGTATGGGAGACGTGTACGATTGGGATACAAAGAGCACCTATATTCAGGAACCCCCATTTTTCACGGACTTTAGTCTAGAGCCAGGACAGATCTCGGAAATTTCCGGTGCGCGAGCTCTGGGGGTCTTTGGTCACTCTGTGACGACCGATCACATCTCACCGGCCGGGGCGATCGAGAGAGCGTCGCCGGCAGGTCAGTTTTTGGAAAGCCACGATGTGGCATTCGCTGATTTCAACAGCTACGGCTCCCGGCGGGGTAATGATCGAATCATGACTCGCGGAACTTTTGCCAATGTGCGTATCAAGAACTTGATGGCACTAGGGATGGAGGGCGGCATTACCAGACATCAACCCAGCGGCGAAGAGATGAGCATTTATGATGCGGCGATGAAATATGCCGACGAGGGAACCCCGTTAGTCGTCATTGCCGGTCAAGAGTATGGGGCCGGAAGCTCCCGCGATTGGGCGGCGAAGGGGACTCGATTGTTAGGCGTGAAGGCTGTGGTCGCCGAAAGCTTTGAGCGAATTCATCGCTCCAATCTTGTAGGCATGGGTGTTTTGCCTTTGCAGTTTCATGCTGGAGTCAGTGCAAAGGAACTCGGCCTTGAGGGTACGGAAACCTATGATGTGGTTGGTTTGGATGATTCGCTGGAACCTCAGCAAGATTTGTCTCTCAAGATTCAATGCGCTAACGGAGAGGTGTTGGATGTGTCTGTTCGATGTCGCATCGATACGCCGATAGAGATTGATTACTATCGGCACGGGGGCGTCTTGCCCTGTGTGTTGCGGCAGTTAGTGGCACGAGCCTAGGTTCCCCGAGCAAACCGGTTTTAAGGGCGAGTTTGTTAAGAGTCCGCCTTTTTTTGTTGAGTGCCGGGGGTGAAGTGCTTGCACTGGCGGATGAGGTAACAGAGGGCGATAAAATCATACACGGCGTGGGTGATCATGGGGGCGAGGAGATTGCCCGCGGCGTGCCACACTAGGCTGAGGTAGATCCCGATGATAAATATGATGATGAAGTACGCGATGGAAAGCGAATGGCAGAGGGCAAAGAGTAGACTTGCCGCCAAAATGCCAAGCAATGGAGTGGAGTGAGCCGCGATACCGCTCTGGAGGACGGCCCGGAAGAGGACTTCCTCTCCGACACCCGCTGCCAGTGATAAAAGGGCGATTTGGATGAGCGGACATTCTCCAAAGCCTTGTCCGATAAAGGTGCTGAGGAGCTTTCGGATTTCAACGAAGGGTGGGTAATCTGAATGAACAATCCAGACAAACATCGCCAACATCGGGATAGTGGAGGAGAGCCCGAGGAAAGCACTTTTGGCGTCCCAACGAAAGTCTGCGAATAGGGGAACTCCGAATATCCATGCGAGAATCCAAGCTATGACGACGAGCGAGCTTTCAAAAAGGATCATCGCTCCGCCAAAGAACGGCCGCTGCAGTTCGGAGGCATTTTCAGGCTCATTATTTGGCTCTTCAACCATAGAGTGGAAGAGGCGACGTTACAGAGTCGGTGGATGAAAGACGAGCCTGATTTTCGCGACGACACCTTGATGGGGGCGATTCAGTGCGGGGAGGCGGCATTGCGAAAGGTGGGGAGTCTCCCGAGCTATCCTTCTTCGCTAGGTTATGGAGGATGGATACCGCCGACGGGATACTGCGCGTTACCTTGGAATGCCCTCTTGCCCCCTTGATTATGTGTGCGGTGGATCTTGTGCGACTGGGAGGCGATCCTTAAAAAGATGACGTTGAGTTTTGAGCTGCGCGATAGCCCCCTGGAGGAGACTAGTGCCACGACTTCCCCTAGATGAGAAAGGGGATCAGAAAGAGAACTCCAAGTCCCAAGAATATCCAGAGCAGTCTCATTGGTTTGACGGTGGACGACCGTTGCTGATTCTCTTGGCTGAACGAGGAAGTCAGCCAAGAGAATTGGGGAGACTGGGGGAAAGCAGTGAAGCATCACCGCACTCTAGGACGCTATCTCGTCGCCGGGAATGCAACGATGGAGTGTGACGATTTTTAGCCGCTTTCCTCATCGCAGCTTGCTGCGATGGCGAGTATGCGGCAGCTCTCGCTCTTCAAAAGCTGGTGTTTAAGAGTCCCCCCTTGAGCCCGATCATGCCAGGGCTACCAAGCGCCTAGTTCATGGAGGTGTTTCTCGGCTTGTTCGGCCCAGCCTCGGTTGGCGGCAGGGCTGGCAGGGCTGGGATGGAGTATCTGGCCGATTTGAATTGATTGATTTGCCAGTGCGGAGTCGGCGCGTTTTCTGGCAAAAGCGCCGACTCCGATAATCCATTGTGGTTGCAAGATGCCGACGATCTTGACGAGATGAGCGTCACAGATGGCTTCGAGTTGGCGGGCGATAGCGGCAGGCAATTTGTCTGGGGTGAAGTTACGCCCGGAGGCTTCGAGGAAGGATAAAGGACAGTAGTTGGCGACGAAATGGTCGTTGAAGAAGGCTTCCGGTTGCTCGAATCGATCACGAAAGCAGCTCCATAATCTCCGGCCACTAACTTCGGAGCGTTGGCATTCGAATCCCTCGATCGGTCGTTTTGGATGTTCCCGTTCCGGTTTAGTGACTCCCGAATGTATCCCCAACCAATCACGGACGATGCTGATTTCTCCGAATGGCACAGCCGTTTGCATCATGCCAAATGGACCCGGGTTCATGCCTAGGAAGATGATTCGTTTCCGTTGATTGGCGTACCGCTTGAGGTATTGTTCGTGGGCGTCTTTCGCGTATGACAGCGGGTTGTAGGTGTGCGTGATCGGAGCGGGGAAGGACAACGATTCCGCCTCGGAACAGAGGTTTTGCGCGGCCTGGATCATGGATTTGGCAATGGACGAGTTTGGCATTCTGCGGCCCCCCGATGTTACGCGCTGGACCCTCTCGGGCAAACTATAAAGATATTATTGGCCAACGATGATGGCGTCGAGGCACCGGGTTTGGCGGTGTTGCGGGAAGCGATGGAAAGTGAGGTTTATGTGGCGGCACTTCATGAAAAGCAATCGGAGTGTAGTCATCAAGTCACCGCTCGCGCCGCGATTACCTCCAAGCTTGCCGCTGCCCGGGAAGGGGCGATTTTTGGATGTCGGGCGGTAGTTTTTTCCTCTTATCGATGATCGCTTGGAGTTGTGCCGTCGGCATGTCGGCCAAGTGTTTTCTGAGGTCTTGGCGGAGCTTTCCGATAGTTTGGGATTCTGGAATGCCAACTTTCCGCATTTGTAATGGGGAGATCGAGGTGGCGGTGACTTGCGGTTGTCGGCCTTGTCGGAATCCTCTTGCCCACGGCTTATCGCCGGCAAGGTGACAACTATCACTACGCCGGGGACTGCACATTAAACTGGCGTTTTGCATTGGTGCCGTTAGGCTCGGGCCTCATTTCGGCGTTGGTCTTAGGCGGAAAATTGGATGAGTCGTTCTCTGAAGCAGTAAATATGGAGGTCTTGGCGGTCAGTTTCGGTGTCACTGGACAGGTCATGCTGGTAATGGTTTTGGTGTTTGGGTTGTACATGGCCTGGAGCATCGGTGCCAATGACGTTGCCAACGCGATGGGGACCTCGGTAGGCTCCCGAGTGTTGACTCTGCGGCAGGCCATTATTATCGCCGCCGTCATGGAACTCGCTGGTGCGGCCCTCGCCGGAGGGCATGTCACCGACACCGTTCGAAAAGGAATCTTCGATCCTTCCGGCCTTCCGCCTCAGCTTGTTGCGATGGGCTTTATCTCGTCGCTATTGGCTGCAGCCGTATGGTTACAGGTTGCGACATGGTTTGGGTGGCCGGTTTCGACGACGCATTCGATTGTTGGATCGATCGTCGGCATTGGGATCATGATCGGAGGGGTTCAGGTTATCGAATGGAGAACTCTCGGGAAGGTGGTGCTGTCGTGGGTGACGTCTCCGTTGTGTGGCGGTTTGTGTTCCTTTGTGGTTTTGGCCGTGTTAAAGCGATTGGTACTGTCCCACTCGGACGCGATGTTACGGCTTCAAAGGGTCGCGCCTGGCTTGGCTTTCTATGTGTTTTTCATCTTGGGCATGGTTTTGTTCCTCAAGGGTTTGAAGAACGTTGATTTTGGCATGCAACTCGGGCGGGTTTTCGTGTCGTCCTGTGTGTTGGGGTTTGTGGGTGCGGTTGGCACCTACATGTGGCTGAGACGGTCTCCGAAGGTTGAATCCGGAGAGGGATCAAGCAGTGAAAGCCACGCTGCGGAGTCGAATCGTTTGTTCGGCTTCCTTATTGTCTTGAGCGCGTGCTTCCTCGCCTTTGCCCATGGGGCGAACGATGTTGCTAATGCGATTGGGCCAGTGGCCGGTGTAATTCAAATCCTCAGAGATGGGACAGTGAATACGACGAGCATCGTTTCCTTTTGGATCCTGGCTCTGGGGGGGATTGGTATCGTGATTGGTCTGGCGACCTGGGGTTACCGGGTGATTGAGACCGTCGGCTCCAAAATCATGAATCTCAATCCATTGACTGGGTTTGTCATCAATTTAGGCGCGGCAACGACGATAGTGTTGGCTAGCCGGTTAGGATTCCCAATCTCGACGACGCATACGTTGATCGGAGCGGTTTTGGGCGTTGGTCTGTTTCAAACCGAAATGAAAATGGATGTGGGCAAAGTCAAAGAGATCATTGTTTCGTGGTTAATTACGGTGCCGTCCGGAGCGATCCTCGCCATCGCCTTTTACTCAATCTTCAAAGTGACTTTTGGCCTGAGCGGCTAGTTTTTGGCACTCAGGCGCTATTCATTGACCGCTGCCGCTTGGCCATGGTGCCGGATGTCCTTAGCGTTACAGAGATAGACAGTGACTTCAGCGATGTTCTTGGCGTGATCGGCGATTCTTTCGATACTCTTCGAAATCACCATGAGATTCAAACAACGGCTGATGGTCTTGGGATTCTCGACCATATAGCTGGAGAGCTCCCGATGCAGCTGTTTGTTGAGTTGATCGACAGCCTTATCTTTGGGCACGACTGCTTGGGCGGTCCCAGCGTCGCTGTTCACGAAAGCCGTGAGCGCCTGATCTATCATATCCATCGCCATTTTCGCCATCCTTGGGATGTCAATGTAGTCCTTTAGCTGGGGCTCCTGGTTCAACTCGCGTGAGCGTCGTGCGATTGTGGTCGCTTCGTCTCCGACGCGTTCCAAGTCCGTGCAGATTTTCATGGCGACCGTGATAAACCGAAGGTCTCTGGCGAGGGGCGCTTTCGATAATAGGAGAATTGCCGACTCATCGACCTTGATCTCGAATTGATCGATCTCGGTATCCGTAATTTCAACTTGGAGTGCCAAATCGTCATCGCGTTCGACCAGCGCACGGATAGCCGTGTTGACGGCGATCTCCGCTTTGCTGGCCATAGTGAGCAGGCGTTCGTTGAGATTGTTCAGTTCAGTTTGGAAGTGTTGGCTCATTAGCGGATGACTCCTAGTTTCAGTCCCCCTTGTTATCCAAATCTACCAGTAACATAATCCTCGGTCTGTGTCATCTTCGGAGACGTAAAGATTACGTTAGTTTTGCCGTGCTCGACCAGCTTCCCAAGGTAGAAAAAGGCCGTTTGATCGGAGATCCGCGTTGTTTGTTGCATGTTGTGGGTAACGATGATGATCGTAAATCGCTGCTTGAGATTGAGGATCAGCTCTTCGATCTTTGCGGTGCCGACGGGATCGAGCTCGGATGCGGGTTCGTCCATCAAAATGATCTCGGGTTGAATGGCGATGGCGCGAGCGATGCACAGTCGTTGCTGTTGGCCGCCTGACAAAGTTAAGGCGTTGGCGTTTAGGCGGTCCTTCACCTCATCCCAGAGAGCCGCCGCCGTCAGGCTTGACTCCACGACTTCATCTAACTGGTTGCGATCGCGCATGCCGTGGAGCTTGAGACCGTAGGTGACATTGTCGCGAATCGATTTGGGAAAAGGATTTGATTTCTGAAAGACCATGCCGACTTTTTTTCGGAGTTCTAGGACGTTTACTTTGCGATTGTAGATGTCATGGCCGCCGATGGTGACGTCCCCTGTGATCTTGACACGATCGATCGGATCGTTCATTCGATTGAAACACCGCAGCAGCGTTGATTTGCCGCAACCCGAGGGGCCGATAAAGGCGGTGACGAGGCGCTCGGGAATCTCCAACGAAATCGAATCCAGCGCTTGGACCTTGCCGTAGTGCACCGAGAGATTTCGAGTGACAATTAATGGTTTGGCCGAATCCGAGTCGCCGAATTTTTGTGTTGTATCCAGAGTGGTCATAAACCGCGCACCGATATGAGTGGTGAACTTCGGTCCATGGTCAATGAAACATTCTCGTTTTAGCCCGCATTCGCGCTCGCACGAAGATGGCTGCCATATTTAGGGTGAAGGTGAGCATCAGGAGAGTCATGATGGTAGCATAGAGAATGGATTGGGTGCGTTCGATGTTCGGTGACTGCGTTGAGAGGATGAAAATATGGTAGCCCAGATCCATGAATTGATCGGTCAAATGGTTTGGGTAACCGGCCATGTAGTAGGCGGCCCCGGTGAAGAGAATGGGGGCGACCTCGCCGCCGGCGCGGCTGACGGCCAATATCCCACCGGTCATGATTCCGGGTAGGGCCTGTGGCAAGATCACTTTGGCGACGGTTTGGAGTCGGGTTGCGCCTAGGGCCATGCTTGCTTCACGGAGACCGGGGGGCAACGCACGAAGGGTTTCCTCAGTGGCAACGATCACTACGGGCAAGGTCATAACGGCCAGGGTGAGGGAGGCCCAGATCAGGGCAGGGTTCCGCCAGTAAGGATCGGGATTGTCGGGGCGGAAAATCTGGTCGAGATTTCCACCGACGAAGTTAACGAAGAATCCGAGACCAAAGAGGCCAAAGACGATTGAGGGCACACCCGCAAGATTATTCACTGCGCTTCGGATAATCGTGGTGATCGGCGATTGGGATGGTGCGTATTCTGTGAGATAAAGCGCAGTGATCACACCGATGGGAATCACGAAAACGGTCATCAACATGACGCGAGCAGCGGTTCCGATGATCATAGGGAGGACGCCGGCTTGGTTGACATCGAACATGTTTTGATCTGAGTTTGAGGTAATGAATCTCCAGGAAAATGCCTCCCAGCCTTGCCAGATGATGTTGGTCAGAATCACCGCCAGGAATCCCAAGATGATGACGACTGCTAAGGCAGTGAGTCCGGTAAAAAACGGCGACCACCAATCTCTATGGGTTGATTCAAAGTTGAGGCCTTCGACCGTTTTCATGGCGTCAATCGATTGCGTGCGAGTCCAACTGTGCTGTGGGTGGCGTAAGTCGATTTGGCCGATGGCTCATTGAATTTTGGTTTTTCGCCATGTTTAGAGAGGCTTTACGTTGAGGCGTCGTTTGAGTCGGTGAAGGATAATATCGCCGACGAGATTCGCCACGAAGGTGACTGCAAAAAGAATTGTCCCCAACATGAATAATACGCGATAATGTTGGCTGCCGAAAACGGTCTCTGCAAGCTCTGCGGCAATGGTGGCCGTGATGGTGCGGGTTGAGTCGAAGATATTCCACGAAACGATGCTGGCGTTGCCGGTAGCCATCAAGACGATCATGGTTTCGCCGATTGCTCGGCCGAAACCCAGCATGACGGCCGCAAAAATTCCCGGTAAAGCTGCCGGGAGTACGATCGAGTAGGCAGCCTGCCACTTCGAGCTGCCGAGAGCGAAGGCGGCGTGGCGAAAAGACTGAGGGACACTCGACAGCGCATCTTCGGCGATGGAGAAAATGATGGGGATAACGGCCAAGCCGAGGGCGATGCCGGCAACCAGCGTGTTGAGTCGGGAGGGATACCCGAAGAGCGATTGGAGGGTCGTGGCCATGACGATGAGCGCAAAGAATCCCAAGACGACGCTCGGAATTCCGGCAAGCATCTCAATAAGAGGTTTGACCCATTCTCGGATCCCTGGTGAAGCTAGTTGGGAGACATAGATCGCTGCTCCGATGGCGATGGGAACCGAGAAGATCAGCGCGACTAGGCTCGTCTTAAGACTGCCAATGGCTAGGGGAATGATGTTGTATTTTTGGATTTGTGATACTGGTTGCCAGATATATTGAGGCGTCTCGTAACCTGTCCATTGGTAGGGAAAGAGCAGATAGCGCCAGTGGGTCGTGTCTAACTTTGCGTCCTTGTCTTGCGGTGCTTCGGCGAATTCCTCAAGCTTGACTTCCATCAGCAAGATCAATGTTTCGCGGTCCATTTCGTCAAACTCCTGAGATGTCAGGCCGAGATAGGCTTGGAGCTTTTGAGGAGCCATGTTGTCGATTTGATCGACGGGTATGGGTTCTTCTACCGTCATTTGGTCTTTGGCGGTGCCGACGAGAATGGGGAGGGCCTCGCGAGTGATAAACAGAAAGATGAGAAAGACCACGATGATCGGGCTGAGAGACACGGCGAAGATGTTTTTCTCTGCAATCCAATCGGCGGGTTGAATCTGCCTCTTGCGGGTCAAAGAGTTCCAGTCTCCGGTGCTGTTGGGTTGATTCATGCGGACGATTTAATCGGCAGCTAACAGGTCTCGGAAGGGTCAAACTGAAAATCGCGTCAAAGGGGGGTGGGTGGACGATTTAAGAGTGGCGGTTCCGATTCGAAAAAAATGAGGCGAGCCTCTGTTGCCCCGGCCCGGCGTGAGTGCTGGGTAGTGGAACGTCAGGCTCGACGGTGTCTCGTCCGCCCCATCCGCCTCTTGATGATCGCAGCTGCTCGGAGGGGTCAAGGAGGCCGGTGCTGCTAATGCGTTTTGGGGTCTGCGGACGAGACCAGGATTGTTCGCAGGCCGGTAATGGAAAGTAGCCAACGTCTCGCACGACGGCTTGCCCCTTCTTACTTTGAATCCATTGAAGGTAGTCGGCGATCGCGCCGTGGTCTTGGTTGGGATTGGCGTAAATGTAGAGGTAGCGCCAGATCGGATAATTACGGTTTCTGACGTGGTGTTCTGTTGGGGGATAAGCGGGACTGTCCGTGGTTCGTTTGATCCTAAGGGATTTGGCGTTTATGCCGTAAGCAGCGCCACCATAGCCAATTCCGTAGCGATCTTTCGCCACGGCTTGGAGAACCGCAGCCGTGCCGGGCATGCTCTGAGCAGTCGCGGTGAAATCTTTTTCGAGTAAGACATTCTTTTTGAAGAATGCGTAGGTTCCCGAACTGTTTTCCCGACTGTAAATGGTGATTGGAGCATTCGGACCGTCTAACGTTTTCCAGTTTCGGATTCTGCCGGTAAAGATCAGTCCGAGTTGTTTGAGGGATAATTCGGTGACTGGATTTTCGTCGTGGACGTAAATCGACAATCCGTCCAGGCAAACTCGGTATTCCGTGGGGCGCTTCCGGAACACCTTGATGCAGGAGGCGCATTCGCTGGCCCGGATCTTCCGAGAGGCGTTGACGAGATCCGTGGTTTGATTCTGCAGTGCGGCGAAGCCGGTCTCCGATCCGCCGCCGGTGACTTGGACCTTAGTGTCAGGGTGCTCGCTCATGTAGACCTCCGCCCACTTCTGGGCAAGGATCACGAGTGTGTCCGATCCCTTGACCGTAATCTTGGCCGCACGTCCGGTTGGTGCGAGAGGGAGGTTCAAAAGCAATCCGATTAAAAGGGTGCTGAGGCTCTTCAATCTGGCTACCTTTGTTTGCTGTCGAGGCGACATCGCTTTACTTGTCGGTTGCTGTCAGCTTATTTTCAGATACATCAATGGTTCTTAGCAAACCTATCCTGCAATTTATATACACCATGCGCAAACCCTGAGTGTGACAGAAAGGTGACAATTTGGTAATGCTTAACTCTAGGGAAACTTTGATTAATAACCGGAAACTCGGTTTTCTCTGGAAAATCACCGAAAACAAGCAACGTTCGGAGATTAAATCAGAGTTTCCCTAGGCTTAACCTGTTTTGTGCTTCGCTGTTCTGAGTCCCCGCAAACCTAATGGCAGCCTCTGTGCTGGGTTGCACTTTACGAGGTGGCCGTTCTCGGATGCTGTCGATTGTGGTGCATTCATGTGAACTGAGTTCCGGTTCCTGGCCCTAGCGATCTATTTTGAAAGCGTGATTAGATCGTAACTTGTTCGAAACAATTGCCGGAAAAATTTTGGATTAATGGCAATTGTGGGAAATTTGGGTATCCAACAAATCCTCTTATCTCCCGCTGAAGAATCAAAGCCGGAGGGGAAAGGCTATGATTTCCTGATAATGCAAAGTGGACGGGCTTATTGGCTTGGAGGGGAAATGAACAAGATGTTGGAGGATGGGGGCTTCTGATCGTGTCCCGGGGACGAAGGGGCTATTTACAAAGCGGGCGATTTGAAGACGTACTGTTGCTAGATTTCACGGTTCGGGGCGAGTGGTTGCAAAGCATCGTTTTGCTCGAAGAACAGATCCGTCTCGATTGATGGATTCAGGAGCTTGCCTTACCGGCGGTGCTGGCGCCGAATCCATTCGGTGGCGGAGGCTTATCGTGCCCAAGACGCCAAGTTCGTTTCGGAATGATTTGTATGACCGGGCACGGGCGCTGGAAGTGTGTTACTGAGCTTGGTTGTTCGAGAGCAATGGTTGGGACAGAGCGACAGAGATGTTGCGGCAGGTGGAAGTTCGTGCGAAGCGCATGGTGCAGGCTCTGATTTTGTTTGAAATTCGCGATCTTCCCCTGGAACTGGTCGAGGCTTGCGCGTGTAGCGTGCGCCACGCTGGTCGAGTGTTCCGAGAAGATGCTTTGGTGCATCCTTGCGCGCCAAACAGACGGATCAACAGCCCATGGAGTTGTTGACCAAGCATGATCTGCCTATTGAGTGCATTGCAACGTCTTGCGGCTTTAGTGATGGGCAAAATCTGAGTGTTGCTTTTTGTTGACGTTTCAGCGTCCCTCCTCGGGAGCGGTGTGCTAGCAAGAACTTGGCAGCTGCGACGGACTAGCATTGTTGTGATGGCTTACCAGAGAGGATTTGCGTTCCGCCGATCGGCCCATGGTCGCCAGTTCTCTTGATCGTTACGGTCTTGAAGTCCCTGTGCGTTGGCCAGATACCGAAGAATCGGTTCTCGTAACGAAGCCGGGATCTTAGGCATTCCCTGTTGTTCCATCTTGTCCAGAGTTTTTTGCCAGCTGCGTTTTGTTTTGCGGGCGGTGTCAATCACCATGGTTGAGTGGCAGGAGGTGCACATTGCAGTGACTAGGGCCCGGCCTTGAGATTTGTTTTTGACCTCTTGTTTGATGCTTGCGGACGGAAGCTCTCTTTTCGGTTCCTGGGGCTCCGCCAATATCCTTTGGGGCAGTAACCAAAGGACGAGACTTAAGAGAAGCAGTTGTCGAGCTAGAAGAAGCATTGGTGTCTAGCTGGCGCGTACGGCGACTCGGTGCATGGCGTTGTTCAGGTAGCCTTTGGGGTTCCAACCGGGGACGATCATGGGCTGGGCTCTGCCCTGATCATCGGTTGCTCGTGCCCAGACCTCGTAGTAACCTCGTTTGGGAAACTTGAGGCGGACGGTCCAATGTTGCCAGGCATAGCGGTTGGGAGCTTCGGCTAGGTTTGTAGTCTGCCATGTCGATCCAAAATCAAAGGTCACGTCCACTCGCTGAACCCTGCCTGTGCCGCTCCAAGCCTTGCCACGAATTTTGAGCGGTTGATCGACTGCGGTCGTGATGCCGGTTTTGGGGCGAGTGATCAACGACTTTACCGGCATGAGGGTGATGATCTCCATATCCTCGTTGGGAACCGTCGCCCCCGGCGCCACCGGATACTTTGGAACATGATAGGAGGATCCGGTCATTTTCGTTCCGTCGTGCACCCGAGCGCGTACCCAGATACGGCGGAGCCATTTACCACAGGTGGAGCCCGGCCATCCCGGGCAGATCAGGCGCAAAGGAAAGCCGTGTTCGGCAGGCAGGGGTTGGCCGTTCATCTCCCAGGCGAGAAGCGTATGAGGGTCGAGTGCTTTTTCGATAGGTACGCCTCGTGAAATTGAATCGCGTTTCGGATTTCGGCTCAAATGGGGATCCTCGCCATAGTATCCAATGTACACGGCCGAGTCCTTGGTCCCGCTAGCGTTTAACACGTCGGCTAATCGGGTCCCGCGATACCGGGCACAACCGACGGCACCGAGGGTCCATTGATTGCCGCTCACGTTGGGATGGTAACCCGCCCGCCCGTTGCCCGCGCATTCAATGGTTATTTGGGCTTCTTGCTGCTCGAATTCCCGTTTGAGTGCTTCAAGGGACCAGTTGCGAGGCCGTTGTATCTCGCCGTCGATCTGGAGTTGCCAGCCGGTATGATCTCTGCGGAACGCGCGCTCTGGAATGTGACCGTTGTTGCGAACAAAATGAAGATGATTGGGAGTGATGTCGTCATCTAGCAGATGAGCCGGTGTTTCAGCATTGAGCGGACGGTCACTGAGAATGGTTAACTGGCGCTTGGAGTCTGGAACGCCTACCAAACGCGCTGCTTCTTGGGCGAGAGCTGCTGGGAAATCCGACGGAGGCAATCGGTCTGAAAACACGATGGGAGTGCCTAGAGCGGCGGCGAGGGATTTGAAAAAGTCTCGCCGCTGGACGGTTCTGGCGAGCGAATCGCTTCCTGGATCTCTGGTGCCGGCCAAGGGTCCGGTTGGGGTGGCCATCTGGGTTTTCATGGCTGGGTCTGTCGATTGTGGATGCTCACTGTGCCGTTGAAGGAGTGATTGTGACGGCTTATTGGCGACGGGGTCAATACACGATCAGGCAGTTCGTCCGTTTTGGTAACTTCGTTCGTGGGTAATAGAACGGATCTATTTCTGTAACCGAATTGTAACAATGGCGTGTTGAAATCGTTACGTGGGCATTTGAACCTAAGCGTACGAATGAAGTTTTTGTGGCTTACAGCGTTATTATGTGTTCTTTGCGTTTCGAAGTCGGAGGCGCAGTCGGTGCTCGAATCCACTCGATCAGTGGTCGAGAAATGGATTGAGGCCCGTAAGACGATTGCCGAGATTCGAAGCGATTGGATAGTTGAGAAGGAGATCCTGGAGCAATCGATCGCTGCGTTCGAGCGAGAGCTAAAATCTTTGAATACCCAGTTAGAGCAGGTTGATTCGGGCAGCAATCAGACGGACAAGGAGTTGGCTGAGGTTCAAAGGGAGAAAGGTGCCTTACGGCTGGCAAGTGATGAGCTGAAGGTTTCTGTGGGCAAGTTGGAAGCCAAACTTCGAGGCTTAGCGCCAGGTTTCCCAGCGCCGGTGACTGAAAAGATCGAACCGCTGTTTAATCGCATTCCCGAAGATCCAGAGGAGACGACGTTAGGATTATCCTCTCGCCTACAGAATATAGTTGGGATACTGAATGAATTGGACAAGTTCAATGGTAGCCTTTCCGTGGTCTCGGAGTTGCGGAAAACCGAAGCCGGTGCGGAGGTTCAAACCCGCGTCATGTATGTAGGGCTCGGTCAAGCCTACTTTATCGACAAGACTGGTGAGTTCTGCGGTTATGGAATCTCCTCGCCCTCGGGTTGGACCTGGACGGTTCAGCAGGAAATGGGACCCGCCATCGCCAAAGCGATCGGCGTCTACGAGAATTCAGAACCGGCGACCTTTGTAGGACTCCCTATGACGGTTAAGTAGGGATTCCGTTTGATTTTTCACCCATGTGGTTTCTCTCAAAAGCCTCCACGTTTGTCGGTGCGATAACCCTCGCCGGCGGGCTTACGCATGCTGTGTCTTTGGAAGAAATCAATGAGGACGTGATCAAGGATTTGGAAGCGGCGCTCAGCGAGCTGTCGGATCTGCAAAATACCATCGCCGTCGAGAAAATTCCGGTAGCCGAGAAGCTGAACGGCTTGGAAAGCCAAGTGGTTCAGAAACGTCAAGAGCTGGCCCGTCAGCAGCGATCAGCCGACAACAAACTGGTTGAATTGAATGCCCTCAAGACGGAGGTCAAAGGTCTGTGGGACGAGCACAACTATGTCTCCGGTTTACTCTCGGAGTATGTGCGTGTTTTTGAGACCCGCATCCATATCAGCGAAGTGCAGCAGTATGCGGATGTGATCAACAAAACAAAGGTGATCATGGCGAATAGTGATTTGGAAGTCATTGACAAGTCTCGTCAGCAGGTGGCGTTGCTGAACGCTTCGCTGGATCGTATGGAACGTCTGATGGGCGGCGATTTTTTTGAAGGGCATGCGCTGTCGCCCAGCGGTGTTTTAGAGCAGGGGAAGTTTGTTGTGATTGGTCCGATTGCCGTCTTTTCGAGCAAAGAATCTCAGAGTGGTGGCTTGGCTCAGCTTCAGCTCGGGTCACCGGAACCGACGGTGATTGATCTAGGGGCTGAAACGGCGACTGCTGTTCGTGCGCTGGTTGAATCTAATTCCGGGATGTTGCCTGTCGATGCCAGCCTTGGAAACGCACTGAAGATTTCGGCGACCAAGGACACGCTCATTGAGCACTTAAAAAAAGGAGGCCCGGTCATGGTCCCCATCGTCGGTCTGGGAATCGCCGCAGTTTTAATTGCCTTGTTCAAATGGGTGCGGCTATCGCAGAACCAGCTGGTCGCGCCGGCCGATCTGCAGCTGGTGTTAAGCTATATTAAGATAGGCAATATTCAGAAAGCCAAAGGACATGCTGCCAGGATGAGGGGCTTGGTTGGCGAGGTTTTGTCCACCGCGGTTGAAAATTGCCGAGAAAAGAAGGAGTACCTCGAGGAGATTCTCTATGAGCGCATGTTGATCGCCAAACCGTCTCTAGAGAGTATGCTTCCGGTGATCGCACTGACCGCTGCAACGGCACCGTTGCTCGGCCTCTTGGGAACGGTCACGGGAATGATCAATACCTTCAGTATGATCACGGTGTTCGGAACCGGCGATCCTCGAATGCTCTCCGCGGGTATCTCAGAGGCGTTGATTACAACAAAATTCGGTTTGGTAACTGCGATTCCTGCTCTGATCTGCCATGCGATTATTTCGCGAAAGGCGAAGGGGATTTTGGGAAGCATGGAGCAAGTGACAGTGGGCTTCATCAATGGTGTGCCAGAAGCGGAGGAAACGGAAAGTGAGAAGTTATGACAGAGTTTTTTGTTGATCGAGTTTGGAGTATTTGGACAGCCGGTGGGTGGACGATGATGCCCCTCTGTTTTTTGAGCATTCTCATCTATAGCTCGGCGATTAAGCTGTTTTTGTATTTTTCGAAGCGGGATTGTTATCGCATTCCCGAGGCGATTTGGAGTCAGTGGGTGATGGATCCGAAGCGCGGTGAGGGTGAGATCGGGGAGATTATTCGATACACTCAAGATGAGGCGCAATCGCTGGATGAGATCCACAGCCGATTCGTCGAGGTGGTGGCTTCCAGGATTCCCTACATCGACCGCAACATTACGTTCACTAATATTCTGGTTACGGCTGCTCCGTTGATCGGGTTGCTAGGCACCGTGATGGGAATGTTGATGACTTTTCAATCCATCGGTGCTGGGAGTGGGGAGATGGCTGGGATGATGGCGAAGGGGATCTCCGCAGCACTGTTCCCTCCCGAGGTCGGACTTTGCGTCGCTCTGCCGGGTTTGATGATGGTTCAAATGCTCAAGCGGAAGCGGGATGAGTATCAAGCATTTCTGGCCCATTTGGAAACGCGGACGGTGCAGCAGTATAAGAAACCGGGAACGCCTTCTGGTCCGGTTGGCGATCCCGTTACCGAGCCCGAACCTGAAGGGCTCTCTGGCTTGGATCTCTCACCGGTAGCCGGATGAAGTATCGCCGATCGATCAACGAGTCGGAGGAGATATCAGAGATCAACGTATCGCCGTTGATCGATATGGTCTTCATTCTTCTGATCTTCTTCATCGTCACGACGGTTTTTGTCGAGGAGACTGGGATTGAGGTGGATAAACCTCAGGCAGCTTCGGCCGTCAGTTTGGAGAAAAACAGTATCCTGCTCGCTGTAACCGGCAAGGGGCAAGTGGTCTACGGAGGACGTGAAGTTGGGGTGGCCGGAGTGAGGCCCTTGGTGAAGCGTATGACGCAAGCCGAAGATATGCCCGTCATTGTTCAAGGTGATGAAAACGCCAACTATGGGATCGTTCTTCAGGTAGTGGATGAGGCTAAGCTCGGCGGTGCCATCTCGGTGAGTCTGGCTTCTGAAAGATCAGGCGGCTGATTCAGAATGAAGCTCTGATTGATTTGTAAACTTCCCCCGGAAAACAAGACGACCGTAATCGTTCTAATCGGCGCCAATGCGAAAGGTCTACACGCCTCCAACGACAGGAGTCAGTTGGCCATTGACTGTGTTGGGTGCTTTGGTCGGAACGCTCTGTGTTTTCCTGGTGTTACCGCTGACTCAAGTGATCTCCAGTGGCGCGAAGCGTCAGATTGAGGTCACCCAGATCGATACGGCCTCGCCGCCGCCGCCGGAGATGGAGCCGCCGGAGATGGAGCCGCCGCCTGAGCCCGAGGAAGCCGAACCGCCGCCCGAGCTCAGCGAACAATCCATGCCATTGTCGCTCAGTGACTTAGACCTGGATGTTGCTGCGGGCACTGGGGGTGTTTTCGGCAAGGGGTTGAACTTTGGCGGAGAAGAGATGCTTCAAGATGTGGCTATTTTTGATATCGCCGATTTGGATCAACGGCCACAGGCGGTCGCGCAGGTTGCCCCACGCTACCCGATGGAATTGTTAAAGGCCAAGATCGAGGGTTCGGTAGTGCTTTTGTTTGTGTTGGATGAAAATGGCCGCGTTCAGGATACCCGAGTGGAGTCTTCGAGCCGGCCTGAATTTGAGAAACCAGCGCTGGCGGCTGTTCGGAAGTGGCGGTTTAAGCCCGGAACCCGCGATGGAAAGCCAGTACGTTCTTATGTGCGTCAGCAGATCGCGTTTCGTCTGACCCGTTAGATTGAAAGATTGATATGAATTGGTTGCATTTAGTGAAACGATCACTCGTCTCTGTGACGCTGCCGCTACTGGTGAGTCAAGTAGCCGCGCAAGCGACGAAATTGGATGAAGAGACCCGGTTGCAGTTCTGGAGCAATCCGGAATTCGTCAAGCGGTTCATGGCTAGCTATGGCTTTAATACTGAGATTGAACCCCGCTTTGAAACGCCGGAAGAACAAATGGCCTTCAAGGAGCTTGGCGATGTGATTCGTGAGAGCCCGAGTGAGGCCATGAGCCGGCTGCAGAAAATGATTACGCCGACTTCAAGCGCCGTTTTACCGTTTACGATGGGTGCGTTGTATTTTCAAGAGGGTGAGTCGGCCAAGGCGATCGAGCAGTTTGAATTAGCCATCACGAAGTTTCCGGATTTTCGGCGGGCGCATCGAAACATGGGATTTGCTTTGGCGCAGGAAGGCCGATACGACGAGGCCACCAAGTCTTTAACGAAAGCCCTCAATCTTGGTGCCGTGGATGCCAGTATTTACGGCTTGCTCGGTTTCTCTTACTTGAACGAGGGCAAGAACTTGTCAGCGGAGGCCGCCTACTTAAACGCCATTTTATTGGATCCCGAGAATCAAGATTGGAAGCTGGGTTTGATCAAGAGCAATATCGCCCGATTCAATTATTCCCAAGCCCTTGCGTTACTGGATGAGGTGTTGGCGGAAAATCCGGAGAGTGCCAGTCTCTGGTCTTTGCAGGCCAATGTTTATCTTCAGATGGAGGACAACCGGCGCGCGGCAGTGAACTTGGAGATGCTGCGCAAGATGGGAAAAGCCACTCTCGCGAATCTCATGCTGTTGGGAGACATCTATATGCTGGATGAGGCGCTGGAGCTGGCTCTGCCTGTCTATCTCAACGCGATCGAGCAGGATGGCGTCAATGACATCCGGCGGTCACTCCGAGCAACGGAGATTTTGGTCGATCGAGGGGCGTGGGTTGAGGCAGATCAGCTCTTTGCCAAGATCAAGCAGTTTCACGGTGACTCGATAAGCGGTGAGGAAGAGGCCAAGCTTCTCCGTCTTGAGTCCAAGGTAGCGATCGCCAATGGCGAGGGCGATAAGGCACTTCAAGTTCTCGAACAGATCATCACGAAGAATCCACTGGACGGAGAGGCG
The DNA here is from genome assembly GCA_024761205.1 of Limisphaerales bacterium. Classification (GTDB taxonomy): domain Bacteria; phylum Verrucomicrobiota; class Verrucomicrobiia; order Limisphaerales; family AAA164-E04; genus UBA2970. Next base: position 80,285 of record JAMASS010000014.1, on the reverse strand, counting down.
CTATTGTTGGCCGGTGAATTTTATTCCCAAGAAGGCAAGAGCGAGGAAGCGATTTTCCGCTACGACCTGGCGGCGAAGATTAACGGCTACGAAGCCGACGCCTGGCTGAAGCACGCACAGCTGTTGGTGAGGCAACAGGAGTACAACGAAGCGTTGGAGTTGCTGCGAAAGGCGCAAAAGGTGAAACCCCGAGACAATGTCCAAAAATACCTTGAAGCGGTGGAACGGGTCGCGCGTGCGTCGACGGGTTGAGGCATCGATGGAATTGGCGAGACTACTGGGCTAAGGAGTGCCAATGCGAGTCCGCGAGAAGAGAAACGGGGTGGGGCGAGACTCTGGCGAGCCAAGTCCGTCGTGTTCGATTCCCTATTGGGCAGGACCGGCTCGACAGAGGTTCATCCCACCTTTTGAGTTCGCGAGCTATGCGTGGTTGCGGTGCTGGACTCTGAGTTTTTCGATCTTCATTTTCTCGCTGATCCGCCTTTTGCCGGACGCAAACGCTCAATCCGAGGGAGGGAGGATTGCCGGCACCGTCACGGATTCTTGGGAAGGAACTCCGTTACCGGCTGTTGCGGTGGTACTGCGGGGAACTACCTTGGGAGCGACGACCGATATTTCGGGCCGTTTTCAATTGGAAGGGGTTCCCGGTGGGACGCACATCTTGATCTTCTCCAAATCGGGTTATGCCCGTTCGACGGTCAGCGACATTCGTGTGATCGCGGGACAGACTTCAAATGCCGATCTCAAAATGAAACCGGAGTTCTACGAGATGGAACCCTTTGAGGTCATCTCAGAGCCCTTTGTTGATCAAAGCGTTGTCTTGCTCAGTGACCGTCAGAACGCCGCAGCCATGACGGATTCCATCAGCTCTGATCTTTTTTCGCGAGCCGGTGCTGGCAACGCAGCTGAAATCATGACCAAGGTGACGGGTGCTTCGGTCGTCGGTGGGAAGTATGTTTTCATTCGAGGGTTGGGTGATCGCTATAGCAACACGACCCTTAACGGGGCGGAAGTGCCTAGCCCGGACCCTGATCACCGGGCGGTGCAGATGGATATTTTCCCCTCTAGTTCGATCGAAAGCATTGTCACGATCAAGACCTTTACTCCTGACAAGCCCGGAAGTTTTTCCGGTGGTTCGGTGGATATCATTACGAAGTCCTTCCCTCCTGAGTTTACGAGCCAGCTTTCGTTTGGTGCGACCTATAATAAACAGTCGACCTTCAACGAGGATTTCTTGAGTTATCCGGGTGGCGACAAGGATTTCATCGGATTTGATGACGGAACACGCGATATCCCAGCCCAATGGGGTGAGGCGGGTGATGTCAATACGCAGGCACTGGTGAATGATACGCGTTCTGGAGGTGGCCGAACGACGGAGTCTCGAACTGAGGCTGCGGATGAGATCATTGCCCTCTCCTCTCTCTTCACACCGGTCATAACGCCCTCCAAGGGCTCCTCGCTCATCAAGCATAATTTCGGTGGTTCGATTGGCGATACCGTGCAGATGTTTGAGCGGGATTTAGGTTTTTTCACGGGAGTCAGTTACGAGCGAGACTTCTTGTTCTTTGATGACGGCTTTCAGGGCCGATACGATCGTAGTGGGAATACGCTCCAACCGTTCATGGAACTCAGTGACATCCAAGCCGTGCATTTGGTTTCCTGGGGAAGTGTGGTCAACCTGACCTATCGGTTGGGCGAGACCCACGAGTTGGGATTCAATTTTCTCTATAATCGCAATAGCGAAGACAAGGTGCTGTTCCAAGAGGGATTTCTCTTTGGCGTGGAACCGGACACGTTTGAACGAAGGGTGCTGCAGTTTACCCAGCGCGAGTTACAGACCTATCAGATTCGCGGGAATCATGAATTTGCTGAGTTGAAGGGATGGAAAGTCGATTGGATCGCCTCGCTCGCCTCGACACTGCAAGATCAGCCGGACCTCCGGCTCTTTCAGCTCCAGCGGCGACCGAATGGAACGGTGGATATTAACCTATCCGGTTACCAAGCCCCGACGCGGTATTTTCGCTCGGTGGATGAGGACAACAAAAGTTTTAAGCTCGACAATACCATTCCGTTTTCTGTGTGGAGTGGATTGGAGGCGAATATCAAGTTCGGGGTCTATTACTCCGGATCCGAACGAATGTTCAAAGAGCGACGCTTTGAATATGTGAGCAATTCGTCGCCACGCTTTCAGGGTTTGAATCAGACGGGTGATGCGGATGCCTTTTTGTCTCCGGAAAACCTTGGGTATGAAGCCCCGGGGCGAGGATCCTTTCGCTTCAACAAGTACATCGTCGAGCGACCGTTCAACAATTACGAAGGCGAACAGGATGTTTTTGCCGATTACATCATGGCCGAGTTGCCGATTGTCGAGAAGGTCAAAGCCGTTGGTGGCATCCGGTACGAAACGACTGAGTTGAAGGTGGAAAGTTCGGGTGAGCGTCCGGGCGAGGCGATTCTTGACGAGGCTTCGGTGCTGCCGGCCGCCGGGCTTATCTACGAGATTATTCCCGACATGAATTTGCGGCTTTCCTACGGCAAAACCTTGGCTCGCCCGACTTATCGTGAGATCACGCCGATCTCCGTGTTTGATGTGACGAATAGGGAGATCTTGGTGGGGAACCCGAAACTGACACTGACGTCGATCGACAACTACGACATTCGCTGGGAATGGTTTCCGAATCCAGGCGAGGTTTTGGCCTTCAGCCTTTTCTACAAGATCTTGACCGATCCGATTCAGAAGACCACCGTGACGGCGAATCGCCAGGTTGAGTACCAGAATCGAGGCGAGGGAAAGGTTTATGGACTCGAACTCGAGGCCCGGAAGAATCTCGATTTCATTCGAGCTGAACTCGATGAATTTACCTTAGGTGGGAATTTCACCTACGTCGAGTCCGAGGTGGATCCCGGACCGTTTGATTTTGGTGGCGACGCTTCAGTCCAATTAACTGGCCAGTCTCCGTATATTGTGAACCTCGATCTCACTTATCACAATCCGCGTTCTGAAACGACGGCAAGTTTCTTTTACAACGTCTTTGGTCCTCGGCTCTTTTCGGTCGGCCAGAGAGAAACGCCACACATCTTCGAGCAGCCCGTGCATTCACTCGACTTCACCCTTTCTCAAAGTCTCAACGAAAACTGGACGATTAAATTTTCCGCTAAAAACCTGTTGAATCCTTTGGTCAAGACGACTTACGACTTTGATGGTAGCGGCACCGAGTATCTTTACCAGGCCTTCCACCGAGGGCGTAGCTTTGGTATCTCGGTGAGCTATGATTTCTAGGCGGGATCGGCCCCGTGTGTGGTTGGGAGAGGGCAAAGGATTACCACACTCCGAAGTGCTATCGCGCTGAAGTCCACCCTCCCCGCTGCTGCTAGGTTCTAGGGTGTGGTGGTAATTCGCTGCTTTGGGTCTTCATGACGGCTGACTTGCCTCTAAGTTACACCCTTCTTGGGTCATACTTGATGAGCCCCGGAAAGTCATGTTTGAGCCTGGCACTGTTTTTCTGGCAAGTTGCAGGCAAACCGTCCTGTTCACTAATTCGTAACTTTTCTGCTTTAATTATGTAACGCGCGTCCAGTTTTCTCTCACCGTCACATTCACTATTAAAACAGCAAGACACAGGTAACCTAAAACTAATGAGATCATTTCTAGACAGAACTTTTTCTGGGTGCTTCGCACTCTCTTTTGCAGCGTCGGTCACGGGAGCAACGATCGAGGTGACGGATGCTTCCATAGTCGGGGCGACGACATGGACAGCCAATAACACCTACATCCTCAGCGGGCTGGTGTTCGTGGAAAACGGTGAAAGCCTGACCATTGAACCCGGCACGGTCATTAAGGGGAAACCGGGCGAGGGCGCCAATGCCAGTGCATTGGTGGTGGCTCGAGGTGGCAAGATTTTTGCCGAGGGCACTGCCGATGCCCCGATCATCTTCACAGCCAAGGCTGATGATGTCAGTGATGTTGAAGACTTTGACAAAAACGATCGCGGTTTTTGGGGTGGCTTGATCGTTTTGGGGCGTTCGACGCTGAACAGCCCGACGGCTTCCGGCACGCCGATCACTGATAATATTGAGGGGATCGACCGCAATGAGCCGCGCGGTGTTTTTGGCGGTAATGACGAGGCCGACGACTCTGGTGTGATTCGCTACGTTTCGATTCGCCACGGCGGCACGCTAATCGGAGCAGATAACGAGATCAATGGGTTGACCTTGGGTGCGGTTGGTAGTGGCACTACGATTGAATTTGTCGAAGTGTTCGCGAACTTTGACGACGGGATCGAGTTTTTCGGTGGCACGGTCAACACAAAGTGGTTGGCGGTTGCCTTCTGTGGTGATGATTCTTTTGACTATGATCAAGGTTTCCGAGGCAAGGGTCAGTTCTGGTTCACGATTCAAGACAATGATTCAGGCGATGCTGGGGAGCATGATGGGGACGTCGACGACGATACTAAGACGCCATTGTCTCGGCCGGAAATTTACAATGCGACCTTCATCGGCGCGGGTGCAGAATCGGAGACGACGCGTCGAGCATTCAACATTCGCGATAACGCGGGTGCTCTGTACCACAACAGTATCTTTACTGATTTCGGTGGCTGTGGTATCGATGTTCAGGATGACAGTGCCGGCCGGGTAGCGGCTGGTGACTTGGACTTCCGTAACAATATCTGGTGGGCCTTTGGTGATGACAGCGAGCCGAGCGAGATTGCCAATGGCAATGCCTTGCCGCTTTTCACAGAAGGCGATCGCAATAACATGATTGTTGATCCTCAGCTGCGGGGCATTAGCCGCACCTTTGACGGGGTGCTGGATCCTCGCCCCCGGGCGACTAGCCCGGCTTTGTCCGGGACGGTGAGTGTGTCGAATGATCCGTTCTTTGCGGTGGTGGACTACAAGGGTGCCTTTGGTGATGTCAACTGGGCCTCCTCTTGGACAGCCTTGGGAGCGAGTGGTTACATCACTCAAGACGGTGCCGGCGTGCCGACACTGCCAGTCACTGAAGTGCCGCCGCCTGTCCTGAGTGTCGCCGCATCCGCAGGGGGAGGGGAGGTCGATCTCTCGTTCATGACGGTTGCCGGTGCGAGTTATCAGATTCAGGTGTCAACCGACTTGAATGATTGGGCGGATTTTGGAGAGCCTATCGCCGGTGATGGAACGGTTGTGGCCATGACCTTCGGAACGACACTGACGGCAGCGTTCGCTCGTGTGATCGCACAATAGTCTCGGAAACAGATCGGAAAAATGCAGAAGGGACGACCCTCGGGGCGTCTCTTTTTTCTTGGGGAGAATCGGAGAAAATCCAAAGCGTCGAGGGAGCGCCGCACTCTGGAGACTGCCGGTTTTTCGCAATCTACATTGTGTGCAATAGCGTCTTGGAGTGCGGCGATTTTTCACTGCTTTCACCTTTGCTGGACGTTTATCTCTTAGAGCGAGGGGGATAAGTTCACTCAGTGAGAATAAAAATATGTGTCCGTAGGAACTTGCTTGGATTTACCGCAATAGAGTTACTCGTCGTTATCGCCATCATTGCGATATTGGCAGGCATGGAGCTGCTCTCGGCATTAGGGAAGGTCAAGGCGCAGGGAATCAAGTGCATGGGCAACCTGTGCCAGAGTCAATTGGCCTACCTGATATCCCGATGATCACGATAACTGGCTGTCGTCGGGTCCTGAGATTGCGGATGAGTGCACGAATGTAGAAGGCAAGGGATGGGTGAGTGGCTTGTTGAATTTCAGCGCGGGAAATACCGACGGCACAAGGATACGCTTTTTCTGACCGACTCAAAGTATGCGAAGCTAGCACCCTATCACGGGGTGGATGGAGTCTACAAATGTCCTTCCGACAAGAGCGCTGTAATAGGTCAGTGGTAATGCTGACGGCACCCGCGTGGGTGCGCAGTATCGCCATGAGTCAGGCAACGGATCGGAACGCCATGGCGAATTGGCTCAACCAAGTCGAAAAAGGCTACGAGGTCATGCAGAAGCCATCAGACGTTCTCGAGAATCAGCTATGACTTCCGTCGTGTTAGATGAACACACCCGGCAGTTAATGGCACTGAGTATGCCATGCAGATGACTTCTGATATTTGAAGACGCGAATGACCGATTTCCCTGCAAGTTGCCACAATGGTGCCGTCGGTTTTTGCTTCATGGATGGACACGGGGAGAAATCTTTCGGGCTTTTGTTCGATTCAAACTGTTGTCTGGGGGTCTATTTACCCACGTAACTCAGGCGGTAGACCTTGTGTTTGGTGTCGTCGGTGAAGAGGATGCTGCCGTCCGGGGCTTGAGCGCAGTCAATGGGTTTTCCGAGGATTTCTTTGCCGTCCTTGAGAAAGTTGACCATTTTCTGTGCACCGTACGGATGACCGTCTTCGAATAGCACTCGCTCCACTGAGTAGCCGGTTTTCTGGGTGGCGTTCCAGCCACCCTTAAGGGCACAGAACGCATCGCCATCCGCGTGCGGAATCTTGTTTCCGGTGTAAAAGGTCATCCCCATGCCCGAACAATGCGCAGGGAATTCCCATTCGGGGATGATGTTTTTTGACGCGAGTTCGATCAGGTTCGGCTTATCGAGAAAGTTGATGTTCGGGACGTTCTTGCCCAGCACATAGGGGTGTCCGTAAAAACCGCCTTCGACGTATTTGTTGAGTTCGGCCGGTGGATTGTGATCGGTAATGGGTTGGCCGAACTTTGCGTTTTTGCTCTCCCACTTGAGGGCGAGCTGATCGATGTCGTGATCAATTCCCCAGATCTCGTCGGTGCCGGGACGAATGACAAGCTTTTCAGTATTGCGAATGCCGGTAGCAAAGAGCTTTTTCTCTGTCCCGTCCATGGCGAAGCTCCAGATTTTTTTGCGCTCGCCTTCGTTGACCGGTTCATCGCTGGCGTTTTCGGGATCACCTATATGGGTGTAAATCCGGCCTTTGTGAATGGCGAGGGCACGCCAGCGGTGACCGCCGCCTTTCACGGGTAATTGATCCGCGCCGATGACTTTCACGACCTCATCTTGCTTGCCGTCGCCGTTGGTATCTCGCGATTTGTAGATGCCTTGAACTTCGGCGTACCACAGCCAGCCATCATTCCAGGCCATTCCCTGGAGTATCTGCTTGCCCTCGAAGCCGTTGACGTAGGTGGTGACGGATTCGAAATAACCGTCCCCGTCGTTGTCTTTGAGAGTTTTGATGGTGCCGGTCTTGGGGACGCTCACGTAGAGCGATCCGTTGGGTCCGGTTTGGAGGAAGCGGGGGCTTTTGATGGTGCTCTCCGCAACGGTCAATTTGAATCCAGGACGAACCCAAACGCCGTCGGGGACCGATCTATCTTGGGCGTGTACTGTGGCTGTGGCGACGAGCGTCGAGAGTCCGAGAATCATCATCTTTCTTGTGTAGGGGCTCATAGCATTGGGAACATATCGAATTCGTCGCTATGCGCAAGGCAATAGCATGGAGTGTGGCAATCCCTGGGTATGATTGAGAGTGGGGAGGCGGGGCGAGGTTTTGTCGAGCCGCCGTCTCGCGATATGAGACGGAAATGGGGGTGGCTTGAGGCATTTGGCTAACGGTTTCCATCCTCCTTCGCTACGCTGGGGAGGCTGGCGGCTCGAGAGGCTCTCGCTCCATCTTTTCGTGAGGTGGCCTCCTCGCATTTAGTCGCAACCTCCGAGCCATAGGTTTTCCCGTGATCCAGGACTGGCCACCTTTTTGGCCGGCTCGATATTCTTTGGGAATGTTGAATAGTGAAGCTGATTCTAGCGATGTGAGAGTTGTGTTGAGCGTTTTGGTTGGCGTGCTGTGCCTGATGTTTTAGGCGGATGCGGATGATGTGGGCTTCACTCTCGAACATGCAGCCAAAATGAAAAATGTCCTTAAGGTGGTGATCTCGACGAATGGTCGGTCCATTACCTACTTGGCCAAGAGGGGTCGGTAAGCAGATGTTGCTCTACGATATCCGGATAAATGGCGGTGAGTCGCGGAAGATTTTTGAACACGAAACAGGGATATCAAGCTACTGCTGGAGCAGTCAGGCAAATGGTTCCTCTTTGTCTCGACGGAAAAAGCGGAGAAGAACAAGGTCAAAGATAAGGGCTTCAATGACGAAGTTTGTGAGGAGAGCCGAATGGCAAGTGGGAGGCTGAGGCGTTGGAGATCGAAGGCTCAGTCTTTGCCGCGCGATGGAGTCCGTATGACAAGCGCTTGGCGATTTGCGGCTGCGCCGCAACCGGTTATTGATTACTTTTAGATACTAAACGGTGAAGGTCGTTGACGCTGGTTTGGGTGCAGTGTTGGCGGAGGTCGATCATGGCGGTAGACTTGAGTCATTTCGTTGGAGTCCGACGGGGCGATTGTTGGCGGTCATCGGCGGGGTGCATATGAATAACCCAAGTCAGGGCTGATTGTTCATTGCGGATTCTTCTAATAGTGTCTCCCTCCGAGTGGTGGTGAATTATCTGCCGCACTTCGCAGCCGTTGGATGGGGTGATGATGAAAACGTTCTTTTTATCGCTGACGGTGGGTGCGGCACGGACTACGGGCGCTGGAATGTGGCTTTGAGCGACATTGCGGCGCTGGATTTTTGAGATGTGTCTGTCGCCGATGGGAATGAGCTATGCCTCAGGAGCCCAACGAATTGCCTTCTCGGCCTCGATTCCAAGTCATGGATTTGAGGGTTTTGGTGCGCGCTTGGATGGGCGTCGCATATGCGTTGTTTGACAGACTTCAATCAGCGGTTGAAAGAGATCAGTTCTGGCGTGACAAGAAGTGATTTGCTGCCAGTCCCGGGATGTCGAGGTGGAAGGCGTCTTGATCTATCTGTTGAACTATCAACGCGGCACCCGTTATCCGTTCATCTTGGCGATGCACGGAGGCTTCGAGTCCCGCGTGGTTACGCTTCGGCGTGGTGTGCTCCCATACGAAACGATTTGTCGCGAGGGGAATGTTTGCGGGGATCAGCGATTTGATTTCTAAGCAGGGTACCATAATATTCCGGATGAGATGTTTCTGGCGCATGCACGCAAGTGTCGTTGGGATGATTGGCAGTCCATTTCCTATGACTATATCAAGCAGGCGCAAATGCCCATAGTGATCTTTCATGGCAAGGATGATCCTCGCGTGTATCCTTCGCAGTCGCTGGATTTCTATCGCGCGTTAAAGGCCATAGGCAAAGTGCCGATTCGGCTGGAGTGGCACCCGGTCGAGGACCCATGGCAATCGCAAGGCGACGAGGTATGATTATTCATTGCATTTGATGCGTGGATGGATCATTATCCTTTAAGGGACCGTGGGTGACTCGCCACCGCATCCACTGGGATTACGGTCTTGATGATGACGATGATGAATAGGTGAGCAAGATGAGACACCATCAACCAAATCTAAGGGATATTGTGTCGACTCGGCGTGATTTTCTGTGCCGGGTGGGAATGGGGTTTGGAGCACTGGGGCTTTCCCAACTGGAGGCGAATGCTGCTACCGACTTTCGTAATCCGCTACAGTTGAAGTCGCCTCACTTTCAGGGAAAGGCCAAGGCGGTCATTCATCTTTTCATGAACGGAGGACCGTCGCAAGTCGACACCTTTGATCCCAAGCCGATGTTGGACCGTTATGCAGGCCAGGCGCTGCCGATGGAGAATCTTCGCACGGAGAGGAGGACGGGTGCGGCTTTTGCGTCGCCGTTTTCCTTTAAGCGATATGGCCAAAGCGGAGTTCCGGTTAGTGAGATTTTTTCGCAGGTCGCGCAGTGTGTTGACGACATCGCCATCATTCGATCAATGTACGCGGATTCGCCTAATCATGAGCCCTCACTCATGTTAATGAACTGCGGAGCGGAGCGGCTGATTCGTCCATCCCTGGGCTCGTGGGTGACCTACGGGTTGGGGTCCGCAAATCAGAATCTGCCCGGATTCATCGCCATGTGTCCTCGAGGCTACCCGATTCAGGAATCTCAGAATTGGCAATCAGGTTTCTTGCCGAGTGTCTATCAAGGGACCTATATCGACACGCAGCACCGCCGGATGGATAAGCTCATTGAGAATATTCGAAGTGCCGCACTACCCACTAAGCGACAACGGCAGCAGCTCGATTTGTTGCGGGCGTTGAATGAGAAGCATTTGGAGAGACGGCGCGGCGATGGGAAGTTGGAGGCGCGCATTGCCTCCTATGAACTGGCGTATCGCATGCAAATGGATGCCGTCGACGCCTTTGATATCGAACGCGAGCCCAAGCACATTCGGGAGATGTATGGGGAAGGGATGCAGGCGCGTCAAATCTTGATTGCCCGACGATTGGTTGAGCGGGGCGTTCGGATGGTTCAGGTTTGGCATGGGCGAGGCCAACCGTGGGATAATCATGACGATATCGAGGAAGGCCACCGACGGTTGGCGCGTCAATGCGATCAAGCGATCGGCGCGTTGCTTAAAGATCTCAAGCAGCGGGGTATGTTGGACGAGACTCTGGTGATCTGGGGCGGTGAATTTGGGCGAACGCCCACCGTGGAACTGCCGAGGCCCGGTTTAAACGCGGGCAAGATTAATGGACGTGATCACAATCATTGGGGCTTCACCATGTGGATGGCCGGCGGTGGTGTGCGAGGCGGTTATGTTCATGGCGCCACTGATGACTTTGGATTTCGCGCCACCAAGGACACGGTCCATGTTCACGATTTGCATGCCACCATTCTTCGCCTCCTTGGATTTGATCACGAGCGATTGACTTTCCGACATGCCGGTCGCGATTTTCGATTGACCGACGTTCATGGAAACGTGGTCAGGGAACTCATTGCCTAGCGGATACGCATGTTGAAATTTCTCTTACGCGGCGGCCGTCGGAATTCCTTCAAGGGAATGGTTTTCTGTTTCGTGGTGTCTGTCGGTCAGGCCGAGCCATTCTCGTTGCCAGAGGGCGATATTGTGTCCGGAATATTTTTCGAACAGTCCGTTCAACCCTTGTTGGAGAGCGCTTGTTTTGATTGTCATAGCCACCGTGCCAAATCAGTCAAAGGCGGGTTGTATCTGGACTCCCGATCCGGTTGGGAAGTTGGTGGTCATTCCGGTGCCGTCATTGTCCCTGGGGATCCGGATGCAAGTCTTTTGATCCGGGCGGTTCGTTATCAAGATGAGGATATACAGATGCCACCGAAAGGAAAGCGTTTGTCCGAGCAGCAGGTGTCCGTGTTGGAGAAGTGGGTCCGATTGGGTGCGTTCGATCCTCGAAGAGCGGTCGTTGCTGTGCCTGAGGATAGCGCACAGACTCATTGGGCGTTTCAACCGGTCAAACAGCCGGCTGTTCCGCAGGTCAAGAACACTTCATGGGTGAAGACAGCGGTGGACGTATTCATTCTCAGTGCGTTGGAGAGGCGCGGGTTGCGGCCTTCCAAGCGGGCTGATCAGCGGACACTTATTCGTCGGGTCTATTTTGATTTGATCGGGCTGCCGCCGACTTTAGATGAAATTGAGCGCTTTGAAGCGGATCGGTCGCCGGACGCGTTCGAGCGCTTGGTGGATCGATTGTTGGCCTCGCCTCAATATGGCGAGCGCTGGGCGCGCCATTGGTTGGATATCGCCCGCTACGCAGACACCAAGGGATATGTGTTTCAGCAAGAGCGGCGGTTTCCTTATGCGTACACCTACCGCGACTATGTGATCAACACGTTCAATCGGGACCTGCCCTACGACCGCTTTATTGTGGAGCAGCTTGCCGCTGATCAACTAGGCCTGACGGATAATCCAGACCCGTTGGCTGGAATGGGATTCCTCACGTTGGGGAGGCGTTTTCTCGGCAATCAACAGGATATTATTGATGACCGCATTGATGTGGTCACGCGAGGTTTGATGGGGTTGACGGTTTCGTGTGCCCGCTGCCACGACCATAAATATGATCCGATTCCCACAGCGGATTACTACTCCTTGTACGGGGTGTTTGCGAGCTCTGAGGAACCATCCGAGCCTCTTTTGCTAAGCTACGATCCAAATAGCCCGCTGTATTTGGAGTACGAGGCTGAATTAAAGCGTTTGACTGCCGAGTGGGATGATTACCGAATTTCCAATCAAAAGAAGGCATTGTCCAAATCTCGGGAGAGGACGGGAGAATACTTGAAAGTGCTCTTTGACGCTCGTGGCCGCAATCGGTCCGAGACCGAGAATATGGTTCGTGAACGGAAATTGAGCCCCGTGATTGCCTTTCGGTGGCAGAGGTACTTAAAAAAACTTGAGGGCCAGTTTGATCCGGTCTTCACGCCGTGGACAGAACTGACCGAACTTTCGGACGCTGGCGTTCTGGACTCTTCCCTAGTGGTGAAATTGACATTGGGGACGGATACCGAGAAACCGTTGAATCCCTTGGTGGCAGAAGCATTGCGCGAGGTGATGCCACGCGATGTTGAGGAACTCGCCAAGATGTATGGTGACTTTTTTCAACGAGCGGAACAAGCGTGGCAGGAACGACCCGAGGGGATGAAGGCGCTTGATGACCCTGCTCAGGAAGCATTGCGGCAGGTGTTGTATGCGGATGGTGCGCCGCCAAATATTGCATTGGATCAGGCGACGCAGCTTTTGGATGTCCCAACGCAGCAAAAGATCATCTCGTTGAAGCGTGAAGTGGATCGATTGCCGGCGACGCATCCCGGGGCGCCAGCCTGCGCTATGGCTTTGGTGGACCGTAAGCAATTGGTGGAGCCGGTTGTTTTTCTGCGCGGCAAACCGGGGGCGCGCGGACCGAAGGTGCCGCGGCAGTTCCTGTCCCTAGTCGAAGGCGAGCAACGCCAACCCTTTTCGCAGGGCAGCGGACGGTTGGAGTTGGCGCAGGCGATTGCGAGCGCCGAGAATCCATTGACGAGTCGAGTGATCGTCAATCGGGTTTGGCGTCAGCACTTTGGGCAGCCCTTCGTGAGCACGGCAAGTGATTTTGGTCTTCGCGCTGATCCACCAAGCCATCCTGAACTGCTTGATTATTTGGCGTTTCGTTTCATGGCGGATAGCTGGTCGTTGAAACGACTCCACAAACTGATTCTCTCGTCGAATACCTACCAGCAGGCCAGTGACCTCGATGAGTGGCATGCGGCGAAAGATCCGGAGAATCGGTATCTTTGGCGAATGAATCGGCGACGGCTCGAACTGGAGCCGTTACGAGACACACTCCTCTCGGTGACGGGAAGTTTAGACACGACCATGGGCGGCCAGCCGGTTGAGATCACCAAAGCACCCTACACCCCTAGGCGGACAATCTATGGATTCATCGAACGACAGAACCTTCCTAGCATTTTTCGCACCTTTGATCTTGCCAGCCCGGATAGTAGTAGCGCCGGCCGTTTTGAGACTACGGTGCCGCAGCAAGCGTTGTTCATGGTGAATAGTCCCTTTGTTCAGAATCTGGCGCGGAATCTTGAAGATGAGGTTCAGAGGACTGCTCCGAAGCGTCTTGATGAGCAGGTGCGAAGGCTCTTTGAATCCGTGCTGCAGCGGCAGCCGACCCGACAGGAGCGACGTTTGGCCTTAGATTTCTTGAATTCACAAACTGACTCTAGCGGGCCGGTTGTTCTCCTTGATTCATGGACTTACGGATATGGAGCGATCAATGAGCGGGAGTCGAGTGCTGTTTCGTTTACTCCGTTTGGTTTCTTTAAGGAAGGCAGTTGGCGAGGCGGGGAATCGCTTCCGGATGAGAAACTGGGCTGGGCGCTGCTGAGTTCGAAAGGTGGGCATCCTGGGGCGACGCCCAATCGTTTGGTGATTCGACGCTGGACGGCGCCCTATGCGGGAGTCTTTGAGGTGGAAGCCCGACTGAGACATGTAGCGGAGGAAGGGAATGGCGTCGTTGCTTGGGTTCTTGCCTCAAGTGCTGGGTTGCTCGGGAAGTGGGAAGTGAGGGGTCAGAGCCAGTTGACAAACCTGGATAAAATTACGATCGCAGCCGGGGAGACTCTGGACTTTGTTGTTGGGTCGAACGGCGATGTGGGTCATGACAGCTTTGAATGGCCGGTAAATATCCGGACCGCGAGTTCGCCACGGTTGTCTGATCAGCGATTTTGGAGTTCCGTGGATGATTTTGAAGGTCCCAAGGATTCGGTAAGGCCGTTATCCCCTTTGGCGCGCTTGGGGCAAGTGCTCTTGATGTCCAACGAGTTGGTGTTTGTGGATTGATTGAGTAGCGGCCGATGTCAAGTGACTCGATACTGAGCGCGAAGTCGAACATCGTCTTGATAGAGAAAGAGGTGAAAAATCCGCGACTCCAATTCACTACCGCGCCAGAGAGAGTTTCTCGAGAGACTGGCAAGTTTTGCAGTGTGGCGATTTTTCGTCACTTTGGATTTCCAGAGGTTTCCGTGATATTTCAATCACTCATTTACTTTATGACGTCTCTTCTACACCTGTTTCAACACCTCCCGCTCTTCCACCTTCGATGCATCAATTTCAATGACAAAACCCGGTTTTGTCGGCAGTGGAATGAGCCTGTCCGTTAATAGCGGGTCTTTCTGAAAGTGCACTTTTTCTGGCATGTAGTTGATAAGGTATTCACCGCGAGGGCAGGTTGCGGGCGATTGGCTCGCGGCCACGTGGAGCGCTGCGTGGATGTTGTGTCTGTGGGGGATGGTCTTCACCTCCTGCACGGATGCTACTAGGTGGCAGATCTTGACCAATTCGCTGACACCACCGCACTACTCAGGATTGGCTTGAATGAACTGCAGGACATCCGGCCTTTAAGATGATCCTTCCCTGCGTCGCCGTCGGATGTGTGGGCGTCCGAGGTAGGTTGGTGGGCGGTGTGTTCTGAACTATAATGCAACCGGTTGCTGCGGTGTTGTCGGTGTGATACCAAGTGATCCCTCGGATTGGTAACGTCAGACGGATCACGTCAATTTTCACAATGCGGAGGGCATCTGTTGCGGTGTTCGCAGCAAAGAGCTTTTGCGTGCCGAACGGCTGTCGTAGGTTTGAAGAAAAGTGTAACGGTCCATGGCTGCATGAGTGTTAAGGGCCGGAAAGGAACCGACTGGCTAGTGTATTTTTCAACATCTAGCAGGTCATTTTCATTTGCTGAGAGTCGAGTTACCGTTTCTGAATCACTGCCAGCCAATCCTGATCGAGATCACTCGGCGGATTGCCGATGGAGACGCTATCGCCGCCTCGGACGGACCGGGCACTCCCGCGCTTCAGCCGGCCACCTTCTCGTGGATTGAACCAGCGAATGCGATAGCGACCATCGACTCCTGATAAATCGAGCTCACAGGTTCCACCTTCTGGGAGATAGATGAGGTAAATCTCACCTTCTCCTGCAAAGCAGTATCTGGAGTTCTCGTGATCCGGATTGTCAACCAGTCTGTCGGATGGTTGCATCTTCCAAAACGGGATCTCTTCGTTTTTGAAGAAATCGAGCGCGATACGGCAGTAATCCCAGGATCGATCCCGACTGCGGAAGTCTTCGCAAATCAGGTCATTCTGGGCTAGTTGGTAGCCGAAGTAGTATTCCACCCCGGCGCCTCCCGCCATGAGGTTGCCCCAGAGGGTGTACTTCCGAATGTCGTGGAGATCGTGTTTGATTGCGCCTTCGGTGCCTTTCTCGTTGTGCCCTTCATATCCAGGATCCGGTGGTGTGCCTTGGTTGGCCGGGCCTTGCTCATCATTAGCGACGACCCATGGTTTGCCGGCTTTGGTTGATGCGATTACCCATTGGATGGTTCGTTGGTGAGTATGGTTCCAATTGTTCTGAAGAGACGCTCCCGTGAAGCTGGAATCTTTTCCGAGTAACGGGGTGTAGACCTTGTCTTGGTCATCCGGGAAAGTGTGGACGATGATGTTGTGATCGTAAGTATCCATATCGAGAAGATACTGGGCCATGTCTTGCTGTTCCTCAGTTGTCTGGGTGTTCTCTTCGCCGAGATTCCAGTTCAAGGCGAGAGCATGGCCAAAGCGGGCGATGAGTTCGCGGCAGTAGAGTTTTCGTTCTACGCCCAGTTTCCCGGCATCCAAGGCGGCAGGAACCTCGCCGGGCTTGCGTTTGTGACCTTGCCGGTGATCGTCCATCTCATTCTCCTGCAGTTTGAAGTGCAGGTAGAGACCGAGACTTTGGGCGTGATCAAAGATAATGCCCCATTGATCGAGTTTGGAGCAGTCATAGTGAAGTTTGTCGTCAGGTTTGACGAAGGGCCAAACGTTTCTGCCGTCCCCGCCGACATTGTAGGGGAGGAAGGAGAATGAGTTGCAGCCTTTGGAAGCGAGATAATTGAGGGCACCGATCAATCCCTTGCCTTTGCCGCCTTTCCACGTGGGATCACCGGATCGCCAATCACGGACATGCGGTTCCCAGGTCTTGAGGGGGACATTGTCTTTTAAGGCTTGAGTGTTGTCGAAATCCGAGTAGGCGAGGAGCGTTTCCGGGGCGTCCGGTCCGGCTTTGAGAAAATACTCTCCAGAGCCGGCGAATCTCAGGTAGCGCTGGTTGACGTACTCGAGTCGGCCGCGGCCGCGGAAATCGCTGCCGGTCTTGTCACTTTTAGTGACGGTGAAGCTGCCAGATTTGCCGTGATAGGGGTTGAGGTAGTCGCCACTTGTCTTGGTGGATAGAGCCGCGTTTTTCCCCTGAGTAAAGGTGATCTGATAGCGCCAGGTTCCGGGCTTGTCGGGTGAAAGGTGAGCGCGCCACTGATTGCCTTGATCGGCGGAGCTGTTGGCGGCGTTGCCATCGGCGGCGAAATATCCGGGAACGACGTGAGTGGGCGAACCGGATTCGTGCCAAAACGCAACGGACATTCGATAATCCGTGAACGGGTTGGGCTCGGTGTCTGATTCGCGTGCGAATGGACCGGCTTGAGTCAGGGTAACCTTGTGCCAGGTTTTCAAATCACCGGAAATCGTGACTGTGCCCTCGCCGTTGACAGTCTGTGCTTGGAGGGTTTGCGTCGTGGCACTGAAGAACAGAGCAGTCGCTAGAAGATGCCCCGTTGTTTGGTTACAAAGGATATGTGTTTTCATGATGGTGAGACCGGGTGTCATTATAGTCAGGAATTTCAGACAGCGAAGTCTTTTCTGTGATGGCTCGGTTTTTAGGGGAAGGGAACGGGGGACTACGTGGAAGGGAGAGGGCGACGGTGTTTCTCTGTTGCTAATCTGTCCGTGGTGGGATCAATCGATAGCTAGGTTTTTATCGCGATGGTTGTGTTCTGCCTTGCGGGTGTAATTGGTTTTGTCATGATATACTCGTGCTGCTGGTGGCAGGGGTTTTTCCAATGCTCTTGTAGATTGCCTCGGGACTTTTCGCAGACTCTCGCGTGCAGCGAGCAAAGGCCGTTACTCTGGTTCTAAGGTCTACCCTCCATTTTGGTTGAGATGACGTAAGTGCTGGATTGTTATGAAGCAGGAAACATAGCGCGGTAGCGTTCTGGAGTGCGGTGATTCTTCACCGCTTTCCTCATTGAGACTGCCAATGCTCCTGATGCCTCGCTTCTCAATGATACCTGCAGCTCCCTCGTAAGCTAGTTTGGACTTGCCTGGTCTAAAACGCCAGAGTGATACTTTCATGAGTTGAATCTCTTGCGGGATCGGAGCAAAATCAGTGGTATGGAAAAAGTGCGCCTTGGCATCATTGGCATGGGAAACATGGGCAAGCATCACGCCGATTATTTGTTAAAAGGGGCTGTGAAGCGGGCCGAATTGGTCGCCGTTTGCAGTCCGTCTCCGCACAAATTGGAGACTTATAAGCCGCTGGCGATTCACAGTGATGGCGAGGCCTTGATCCGGTCGGGCGAGATCGATGCCGTAGTGGTGGCGACGCCGCATTATCAGCACACCACCTTGGGTATGGTGGCGTTTGATGCCGGCGTGCATCTCATGGTGGAGAAGCCGATCTCGGCGCACAAGGCGGATGCCGAACGCTTGATTGCCAAGAGCAATGCGCATTCCGATGTCGTGTTTGCTGGGGGGTTTCAGTTGCGAACCGAGCCGCGTTATGCCAAGATCCGGCAAATTATTGAGACCGGTGAGTTGGGTGAGCTCGTTCGTATCAATTGGATCATCACGGACTGGTACCGCACCGAGGCCTACTACGCGAGCGGAGGTTGGCGGGCCACGTGGAAGGGCGAAGGTGGTGGCGTTCTTTTGAACCAATGCCTCCATCAGTTGGATGCGATGCAGTGGTTATGCGGCATGCCTTCCAGGGTCAGAAGCTTTGTGCAGTTGGGCCGATTTCACAACATTGAAGTTGAAGACAATGTCACGGCCTATTTCGAGTATGCCAACGGGGCGACTGGAGTCTTTATTTCTTCGACCGGTGAAGCGCCTGGATCGAATCGGTTTGAGATTGCAGGCACGCGGGGTAAGGTGGTTTTGGAAGATGACAAACTCACCTTCACGCGCAACGAGTGTTGCATGCTCGAGTTTAGTAAAACCTCGAAGATCGGCTTCATGAAGCCTGATGTTTGGAACGTGGACATTCCGATCACAAATGCAGAGTTTCCGCATGCCATCCTGATGCAGAACTTCGTTAACGCTATTCTGGACAAGGAACCCCTGATCGCGCCTGGCGAGGGTGGCTTGAACTCGGTGGAGCTTGCCAACGCCATGCTGTATTCGGGCCTCATTGATCAAATTGTCGATATGCCCATGGACAGCGCGGCTTTCGAGGCGAAGCTCAATCAACTGATCACCGATTCGAAGTTCAAGAAGAAGGCAGTGGAAGTATCCGATGAGGATTTTGTGCAATCCTTTAATCGATAACTGCATGGGTCGATTAGCCAAGCCGTGGCAAGTTCGCGCAGATTTCTCAACCAGATTCGGGGACGATATCCTCAGTGTGACCACGAGGATATCATTACGATGATGAACGCATTGGCCGTGGTTTGGGCTGAGGCCAAACAGCCGGCTGCAACATCGGCCCACAGACGGCGAGCGACCTGGGCAGATTATCGGTTGGCCGCGCGAGTATTTTGCGTCCTTGCCCATCCCTTGCAACCGCCCTGCCTACCATCGCAAGTCAAACACTTGGCAAAGACTTACGCCGGAATTTCGCGAGATCGTCAGTGCTGCGATAAGTTCCGAAAATCCATTTCGATCGGCCTTCTAGCGACCTGCAAGGACGTTGACGCGGTTCTCAGTGAACTGGCCAAGACAGGAATCGGGGGGTTGTTCCGGTTGTAAGGAATTTCCATTCCGCTACATATACCCTGTCGTGCTTTGACGCTGGCCACTAGGGGCAGGCTTCTTCGATGGGGGAAAGAGTGTGTTGACGTATGGTGATAGGGGTAGTTGTTTCGATCATCCTGATGTTTTACCCACTAATAGTTTCAGTTTATCCGTAAGTTAATAAGTTTCCAATGCAAACTGATGCGATTTTTCTCTAAAGGAGACCTGACGAAAATTTGGAAAATTTCATCAAGGGAGGACCTGCTTCGCAAAGGGATCAGCATGGAAGATATTGATAGGAGCTATATTGCCATACACAGAGGCGGCAGAATTGAGTATCAGTTGATGAAGTTCTCTTCATCCGAACCCGATTACTTTGATGGTATGGGTATGGAGTCGTGGACGCTGAAATCGACTTGAACTTGACAACGTTTGACGGAGGGAAATGAGAGGGATGTTTGGTAGCATTTTACACGGCGGAATTTCCTAGAAGGTGTTGGCTGTTTTGGAATCATTCTATTCGAGTGGTTTCAGGTTGTGAGCGGCTCGGACAGGTTCAATCAGTTTCCGACGCAAGCGGATTGCGTGCGCCCCTCGGGAGCAGCCCGATGGGGGAGGGCTTTCATCACAGTCAATCCGCCGTTGCATCAAGTAGGTTTTGGCCGTCTCGCTCATCTTGGGCGGCAAGAAGGGCTTGCAGTTAGCCCGATTTGAAGGTGAACAAAAACGTCGCCGAGCGTATCTCGATGCAGATGCACCAAGCGATGCACCCCAAACGGATCATCAGCGGTTGCGTTCCGGGACCGTGGATATGGATGAGACCTATCTCGGCGGCAAGCCCAAGGAAAGGCCACCACCACCGGGGCAGCCGAACGAACGGGGAGAGGGTGTCCTCGATAAAACACCGGTGATCGGCCGGCGGCCGGGGACAAGCTCAAGGGAAGGCTTCTCCGTGCTGTTGGGCGTGAATGAGTGGACAAGGCCCATTTGATGACTGATGAATACAAGGTGGTAAAGCGGCCATCCGTGATGGGAGGTTACACCAACGGCATCGTTTGTGAACGCCTTGCGCCCGGCGTGCGGAAGGAATTGCGAGAGAAGAATCTGAGTTCAAGTAAGCGGCCGGCGCAGGCACAAACATCATCCATGCTTCACACCGGAGACGTGGAGCATCTCAAGCTCAAGGAAGGGTTTATCGGCGTCATTGAAAAAAGCGTGAACTGTCTCTTGTCGAGTGCTGGTGCTGAAAAAAGCTGTCATGGGATGGCCCGCCAAGCGTCTGCTCTGTGAAGGGCGCGCGCCAAACGGCAAAAGCGGGACCATCGGGGCGCGACGCCCTTCTCCCCGAAAAGGTTCGGGGAGCCATCCGCCGGCGCGATGCCGGGAAGCTTCAATCGCGCGTTCCGTGCGGACGGCCCGCGACCCGCAAGACTTGATCCTAAAAGGGGTAGTGTGGCCGGCCGGGAGCGAGTGCTTTGCGCAAGGCCCGCTAGTGGCGAGGGAAGAGGCTGCTTGAGCAGAGCCCCGCCGGGAAGGGGGTCGCCAAGCAGCCGGGAAAGCCCCACGAAGACGGATTGGGGAGAATGTGGCGATGCCTGTGGGAGTAGGCAATTGATTGCTTAGCCGGACGCCAAGGCAGTCTCCGGGCTGGACGCAAAGCCATGTCTCTTCAAAAGCCCGGGGCAATTCTGGAGCCTCCCCGGGGGAGCCGAGGGCATTCCTTGGCTGGACGCCGGTGAGCGCAACGGCCTCTGGTATCCCCTCTTTTCTCGCCCCGCCCAAATCATCGCTTTCCAAAAATTGAGCTGCGCCTGGTTCCAAACTAGCTTAAAAGGTTATAATTGTGTGTCAGAATGGTGTCTGTATGGTTGAATTTTGGGAGTGCTTATGACCGATCGAAAGTTGCTTGTTGAATTTCGCCGACTGAGGAATGTGGAGTCTTTTGGAAGGATCGTTGCGGAATATCTCCCTCTGGTGACCCGGGTTGCCGATGCTCATTTTGAGGCTGAGGGCAAAGCGGCTTTGGCCGCTGAGATCACTTTTCAAGTGTTGGGGCGTCGATTTCGACGTTTATCACGGAGAACCTACTTGCCGGGTTGGCTGGTTCGGACGACGATTTACGCGGTCTTACGAATGGATGCCCGCAAGGAATCGGCACCGAGTGAGCCGAATCCTCTGGTTCAAGGAACCCACAACCACGGTTTGTGGTTGCGAGCGTTGGTGGAGCTGTCTCCGAAATATAGTGATGTGCTCGTTGCCGTGGCGCTAAACGAGGGAGATTTGGAACGCGCGGCGAGCCAACTATCTTGTTCGCGGCGGCGGGTCGCGAAGCGGCTGAGGCGAGGTCAAGGGAAGCTGGCGAAGCGGGCTTGCAAACGAGGGTTGTCGGCCAATTCTGAAGGGTTGGATTCGGCGCTATTTTTTTTGAGCGAATCCCTGCCGAAGTCCTCGAACTTAAATCCTTTGGTCTTGGCCGAGCGTTCGCTGAAGCGCGGGAGGCTGTCTTCTTTGACAAGGCTTACGATCAAGAGTTGGTCGTGGCTGTACTGGAAGCGGCGCCTGAAACTGGGAGCTTCCGCAGTCGCCTGCTGTTTGCTTTTGGTGGCATCGCTGGTGTTGGGCATGATTTGGGCGTGGGAGACGGGTTACTTAATGTCCTGGCTTTTGCCGTGGGGTTCGCGACTGGTGCTCAAGGAGGCGCCGGCTCTCGCTCTCCCTCCTCGTGATTGGACAGGAGAGGGAATGTATGTCAACGCGCTGCGACGGGGGCGGGCGGATTTGTTTCAATTGACCAATGTCTGGCAAATGCACCTTACGTTTTCTCCAGAGCAGTGGAAAGGGCTTGAACCCAAGCGAGTTCGTCCGATGAAGCTGATTGGAAGCGATGGGACCATTAATCTGCGGAATCCGAACGCCAAGCGAAGCGGGTTGGCGGGTGTTCTGGGGATCGAGTTTGAATGGACACAAGCGGACCTGGAATTTGGCGGAGAGACCTTCCCGCAGATCGCCGCGCGCTATCGGGGCAATGGGACTTATATTAGCTCGCTTTACGGTTCCAAACAATCGTTCAAAGTGGACCTGAATAAATTTCGGGAGGATCAGAAGTTGGAAGGCCTGGACAAGATCAACTTTAACAACATGGTCGAGGATGCGACCTACATGCATGATGCCTTGGGATACGCCTTCTTTCGCTCCGCCGGCGTTGCCGCTCCGCGCACAGCCTATGCTTGGATGACGGTGAGCGTGACGGGACAGGAGGAAGCGAGTCCTCGCGGGTTGTACCTTATGCTGGAGAACGTGGACCAGCATTTTGCGAAGGATCGATTTGGAACCAAAAAAACACCCATCTTCAAACCAGTGACCCCGTACTTGTTTCGATATCTCGGTCCGGATTGGGTGGCGTACGAAGCGATATACGATCTCAAAACCACCGCCACGGATGCCCAAAAACAACGCGTCATCGACTTTGCGGATTGTCTGACTCATGACGGCGATGAGACGTTTGCTCGCCGGGTGAGTGGCTTCTTGGATTTGGACCAGTTCGCACGTTTTTTGGCCGGAATGGTTTTGATTGCGAGCTACGACGGCTTTCT
This sequence comes from Limisphaerales bacterium, assembly GCA_024761205.1. Lineage (GTDB taxonomy): Bacteria > Verrucomicrobiota > Verrucomicrobiia > Limisphaerales > AAA164-E04 > UBA2970. The sequence continues at coordinate 57,588 of JAMASS010000014.1, read as the reverse complement.
GACCAACGGTCAGAATTTCTACATGTACCTCGATGTGAAGACGGACCAGTTCTGTTTTATTCCTTGGGATCTCGATCATGCTTGGGGCGATTTTCCTTTCGTTGGGACGCCAAGTGCTCGGGATCAAGCCAGTATCTGGCATCCTTGGGCAGGCGAGCATCGGTTGTTGGAGAGGGTGATCCAATTGGAGGCGTTTCGGGAGCTTTATCGCGAGCAATTGGAGTCTCTCTTGGCAAGTGAGTTTCGCTTGGAGGCACTGGGCGCTCAAATTGATACGATCGCCAGTGTCATTGACGATGTGGTGCAGCACGATTCGGCATTTCGTTATCGTCGCTTTGTGAAAGCCGTTGGCGACCAATGGGGCGCCCCGCCTCCGAGGGGTGAAGGTCCTGTGCGGCCCGTCAATAATATCAAGCGTTTTATCGAAGCCCGGGCGGCATCTGTTCGAGCCCAACTGGATGGCGAATCCGAAGGCATGATTCTATCGCAAGAATAACCCTAGCAACGGGGCGTCCAAACTGGGATCGATCATCTCGCTGTTTCAACGCTGCCAGCTAGGCAGAGACCATGTGCTTGAGCTGATCGGGATGCTGACTCGCGAGGTTGTTCCATTGGCAGGGTGGAGTATGGCCCGGCGCTGTCGTCAAGGTTGGAGAGCATCGTGGCGAAGATACGACGCTGAATATCGGAAATGTGGGCGAAGCGTTTCGTGTGGGTGTCTGCCGCCTATAGCGGGCTGTGAGCGGTGTTGTAGGGAGCATAGAGAAAGAAGAGATTAGCGCGATTGTGTCGGATGAAATCAATCGCTTCCCGGGTGAAGGCGTCCGTAAGATACTGGCGTTCCTCCACCGGTGGTCCGGCGCGCTAGATGGCGTTGTCGGCATCGTAGTCTAGTTCGGCAGGGCCCATGTGGTGGAATAAATCAGCTTCCCGTCCGGTGAGGTCCATCGGCCCACGCCGCTTCAGGGAAGCGCTTGTCAACGAAGCCGGGGCGTTGCGCCCTGATAAGGTGGCGGGATGAAGTAGTGGCCCTCGTGCAGAAAGCCGAAGAATTCGTCGAAGCCGCGCCGGATCGGATTGTATTTGGCGGTGCCGTCCGAGGTGCCATTTGCCGAACATTCCGGTTCGTAGTCCTGTGTGAAACGAATCCTCTGCTTGGCAAGCGAGTTGGTGTGGGGCGTCGGGATCTCAGGATTGCCTTGGCGACTTAATTCCTCGTAGCTCAAGTCATCCGCAATCAGGAGGACGATGTTGGGAAGTTGCGCTGCCACCGGCTTGGGAGGAGGGCGTTGTCAGCGACCACAGTGATGCCAGGTTTCCGAGGGCGAGAGAAAGTTGCCGAGCGATTGACTTCGCGGAGTTCATGGCATTCGAAAAAAGATTTGAGCGGTTCGCCGTTCAGCGTAAGCGCGAAGTTACTTTAAGCTCGGGCCAAGACCAACGCCTTTCTAAACCTTGATGTATCAACCACTGCTGGGTCTTGAGGGCATTTCCGTCCAATGGGGGATCGGAATCGAGATTAGTCGGGAAGGCGTAGCCGGCGGCAAGCGCAGCAATGGTGTCTTGCGGCAAGCGCGCTCAGAGTCTCCGATTGCTGTCTTTGTTGCAACAACACCGGGTAGACCGCCTCGATTATTTTGAAACGGTTGATGATTTCCAGCGTACGACCAAAGGCCGAGGAGAGCGGGACTAGATTGCCGATGCGATCCGTCGTGGAAAGGGTTGGGTTGAAGAACACGATATCTTCCTTGGTGAGCGATAGCTGGGCGCGGTGTTCTGCGAAGTAGTGAGCAAAGTTGGAATCTCGGAAAGCTAAGTGTCCCAGCTGATATCGATGCGAGTAGGGCAATAATTGCGTCGGACCGGATGCCACCGGCATGTCTTTGTGAATAAGCACTCCTTGAGGGGTCAGATATTGCGACGTCACCTGGGCATGAATCGGAAACTTCCGAGTGGTTTCGTCGCTTTGAAATCCCAGATGATAATCACAATAGGCGGACTGGGCCTGGCCACCGGATTTGACGATATTTCGATCTGGTCTGCTATATTGGTCACGGCGATGCTTCTTTCCGGCGCGTATTACGCGAACACTGTGGCCAACCTGAACTGGCCAGAATCTTGAGGCCGGCATAGACGGGCTGAAGCGGGCTTACCAGCGTCTGGAGATGGGCTTGAGCGGGATGGAAACACACTTGGCCGAGTTGTCCGAAAACACGAAGGTGTTGCAAGAAGATATGGATCAGCTGCAAACCTCGGTGTGGAGCGAGATAGAGAAAAACCGCCGGAACATCAAAAAACTTGCGGCGGCAAATACTCTTCAGTCTGCGGAAAAACCAATGAGCAGCTCGAATCCGTATACGGATTCCGTCCCTTGCGGCGGCGGGGAGGAGGGAACTTCGCCCGAATACGAAGGGCGGACGCTAACGGATGCCTTCGATTCTCTTTTTGCCCCGATTCAATATACTCAGAGCAACTGGCTGAGTTCGACCGGGTTCGCGAGGAGTTTCGCCTCGTGCTGGATGACGAAGGCCGCGGCGAGAGTTGCAACGGAGAACGAACGAATGGATGGAGGCGGCGTGGAACACGCGCTGAACGCTGCTCCGGAAGAATGGCGGCCGAGGCTGCACTAGATGCTGGAACCTCAAAGGAAGGAAATGTAGGAATACATTGAGAAAGGGGTGCTTGGTTTCATGTGGGTGGAGCAACAGGGGCAGGAGATGTTCGAGTCTCTCGGCTCGCCAAAGTAAAACGGGGTGGCCCATGAAAGAGCCAAAGCCGCTGGGAAGAACTCCAATTCCTTTTGGATTCGACTGGAGACTTATCGTCCTCCGAAAGAGTCAGGGACCGCCGAGGAGCGCTCTCCACAGTGCGAGTGGCGGTGATTTTGATGATAGTTCACGCAATGCTGAGCGCCTTCGCAGACCTCGACGGCGTGATATACGACGCCGGCACGGCTGTGCTGGACTTCCTGCAAAACTGGTCGGACTTGGCAACAGATTTGCGGCGAAGGCTCGGGTCTTAAGCCTTGCTGCCCCTCGATAATCCTCCGCTTTATTCCGTCAAAGGGCCGGGTCTTTCGGGGCTCGGCCCTTTTTGTTAGAACAGCTCCCAAGAGGATGAGCACCCGCTCGAATGGAAAACTTCCGGGGTGGGTTTTTTGTTTCGTTGGAGAAGGAATGAATCGCGGGCGCTAGCGGGCACCCATGCCGACACTTTGAACGGTTTGGAAGAGTTTGCCTTCGGTCTTGATGCTGGGTGCGATGATGATTTCGGTTTCTTGAAACTCGCGAATGTTGGCGGCGCCTACATTGCCCATGCAGGTGGTGATGGCGCCGACAAGGTTTTGCGAGCCGTCATCGACTTCGGCGGGGCCGAAGAGGATTTGTTCAAGAGTGCCGGTGATGCCAACCTTGATGCGGGTGCCTCGGGGGAGGTTGGCGTGGGGCGTGGCCATGCCCCAGTGGGTGCCCTGCCCGGGGGCTTCTTCGGCTCGAGCGAAGGCGCTGCCGACCATAACGGCGTCGGCACCGCAGGCGAGGGCCTTGCAAACATCACCGCCCTTGCTCATGCCGCCATCGGTGATGATGGGCACGTAGCGGCTGGTTTTTTTATGATAATAATCTCGGGCGGCGGCGCAATCGACGGTGGCGGTGACTTGGGGGACGCCGAGGCCGAGAACGCCGCGGCTGGTACAGGCGGCGCCCGGTCCGACGCCGATCAGAACGCCAGCCACGCCGCATTCCATTAGCTCGAGTGTGACGTTGTAGGTGACAGCATTACCGATGATGACCGGGATCCTCATATCCCGGCAAAAGCCGGCCAGATCCAATGATTTGTACTTTGACGAATGGTGGCGAACGGTGGATACCGTCGATTGGACGACAAAAATATCCGCGCCGGCTTCTTGCGCAATGGCGCCATATCGTTCCGCCTCTTGGGGAATCGAACTCACAGCGACCAAGACACCGGCCTCTTTGAGTTCGCTGACGCGTTGGCTGATAAGCACTTCTTTGATCGGCTCCGTATAGAGTTTTTGGATTAATGACGTGACGCTGTCCTTGTCCGCGCCGACGACTTGAGCTAGCACCTCGGCCGGGTTTTCGTAGCGGGTTTGGACGCCCTCAAGATTAATGACGCCGAGGCCGCCCAATTTGCCCATGGCTTGGCAGAAGCGCACATCAGTGACTCCGTCCATCGCGCTTGCAAGAATCGGTATTTTAAGGACGATATCGTCTCCTTCCTTCGTGGGAATTCGAAAACTGGTGTCCACCTCGTCGGGATTGATGGTGATTTCGCCGGGCACGAGGGCGATTTCGTCAAATCCGTAGGTGACGCGGGCTTTTCGATTCCGGCCGATCCACATTCCCATAGGCTTAATGCTTTCGGTGTAGTCGACTTTCTAGGTTGATCATGGCTCGCTTGTTCGACGGCTTGATCGGATTCTCACGGTGCTTCAGAAATTAAACTTGGCATTCATGGCGCTGCAATGCGGGCATCGAGAGCGTTCTACGTTGGGGTCGTCGGTGTAGACGTATGCACAGTTTTCGCAGCGAAAAACGTTATCATTACTCCGCGGTGGCTCGAAGCGTCTCCGTTGTAATTCGGAATATAGGCTGGCGAACACCAAGCCAGCAAGTAAAGAAGCGACATAGCAGAATAAAAGCTTGCTTAGGGTGAAGGTCACGACGAGTTGGCGGCGGAGATTTGGTTGGTCAAGGGGCTAGTCGCCCAACGGAAAGTGATCTCTCCCCAGGTCAACCTTGTATCCACCGCTCGGCGAGTTGGCGGCAGCGGCGTAAACTGAAGGTTGCGGATCCAACGGAGGGCGTAATCGTCCGCTTCGGTTAGACGGGTTGGCGCCAGTTGCTTAGCTGGCAGGCTATTGGATAAGATGGTGGCGGTCTGAGCCCAACCGAATCGATCAACGGCCACAGCTACCACGGTAGGATGGAGGAGATTGGTGTGGGGCCATGATCGGAGCGAGGGCAGTTCACCGGGTAAACGCGAACGGATGTCGCCAGCCACGAGAATCGTCGACCGGGGCTTTGGCGGAGTGAGAGGCAGTTCGGCATCGGAAAGCACTGGTGCCGGAAGGGAGACCACTGAGGCGGGAACGGAAAAATGCTCTCGAACGTGATTTCTCAGGGTGGCTCCGGCGATGACTTGGGTGCGGTGGTAATACCTCGGGGCTTCTGTCCAATAGAAGGATTTATGTTCGAGGGCGAGAGTTTCGTCCCAAAGGTTCCCGGAAAAGGTTTGACGGTTTACTCGGGCCAGAAGCGAGGGATCTCGCGCCAATGTCCGGGCGGTCGAGTTCGTCTGCCACAGCTCTCGGCTGATGTAACGGATGCTGACGTCCAACGGTTCCTTGGATGCCGGAGGCAATGTTCGGGGAGAGAAGAGAAAGACCAGAATTCCTTGAATGCCGAACACCAGCATGATCATGGTGAACCACCGCGTGAGCGTCCAGGGAGCAGGATCGGTTGGCGAGGTCATTTAGTTTCGAGAGGCGATGGTTCGGCCGTCTTAAATGGTGCTTGTCTGGCGGTCCAAATGGTTTCGGTGATGCCGACGGTGACGGCGGTTTGGCAAATTTGGAGTACCTTTTCCAGGTCCGCATCTTTGTCTGCGTGCAACACTAACGATGGCTTTTTGCGGAACCGCGCCACCGCGATCTCTAGTCTCCGATGGAGGGCATCTAGAGCGACCAGCTGACTCTCGAAATAGATTCTGCCATCGGCATCGACAGCAATGTCGAGCTTAGGCAGATTGGCCCGAACAATTTCATTACCTTCAATGGCTGGGAGTTGGATCTTGACGCTTGGGGACGAGATCAACAGGGAACTGAAGATCATGAAGATGGCGAGGAGGAAAAACACCGACGCGAAGGGAGCGACATCCAGCTGACCCCGAAAGATCTTGGCATTGAGGGAGAACTTCATCTCAGTTCGAATTCGCGGCTTCGGAGACGATGTTGACGATTTCCGTGGACGCCTTTTCCATGTCCAGGACGATCGAGTTGACGCGGCTTACCAAGTAATTGTAGGCAGCGTAACTCGGGATTGCGATGCCAAGGCCGGCGGCGGTGCAAATCAGGGCCTGCCAAACCCCGCCAGCCAAGTCGGCCACGCCGGAGTACAGACCATCTTGGGAAACCACGCCGAACGTATCGATCATGCCCAAAGTCGTGCCGAATAAACCGATGAGTGGTGCGATTTGAGCGATGGTAGCCAGCAGGTTGAGTTTCTCTTCCAGACGCGGAACCTCTATTAGGCCGGCTTCTTCCAAGGCTTCACGAATTCCCTCCCGACCGGAATCGCGGCTGAGGATGGCTGCTTTAACTAGCCGAGCCACGGGTCCGGGGGTGGCGTCACAGATGGAAATCGCTTCAACGACATTGGATTTACGGAGGACATTCCGTATGCCTTCGACAAACTCCATCGAGTTGATTTGGGCGCGGTGATAGTGAAGAAGACGTTCAATAAATGCTGCAATCGCCATGGCACTGGTGATCAGGAGTATCCACATGACGGGACCGCCGAGTGCAATGAGTTTGGGCAATAACATGGGCTATTTATAGAGCATGGCCCAAAGGTCTCGCAAGTCTCCCCTTCATCGGGAATGTTTCTTAGGCCTCCTAACCGTCGAAGGTTGAATTTGCTCGGTGGCCCGGCACAGACTCTGGAAATGGAAAACGCCGATCAATTGCGCGAACGGTTCCGCATGCAGAGGGTTCTCAATGAACATATCGGAGTCTAGCTTGATGGGCTCTTGGATGAGGTCAAAGCGGAATGGGTGTTGAACTATTGCCGTGCCATGTCATAGGAAATCGCCGAACTAACGGATAGTGTGCCATGGAAATGGTGGGCGAAGTATCAGAAATTTGACGAGTAGAATGCTCGGGGCGAAGTGGTCGACTTATTCTATTTCTGATCAGCTTGACTCAGGTGCTCGGGATGAGTGCTAACGATGTGTTTGCGGCCTACGTGAAGAAAACGAGGTCAATTTCAAGCGGCAGGAGTTTCGGCTACTCGGTGAAGGACGAAGAGGATTCCTCGCACATCTGAGGGATCTTCGGGGCATGCTTATTTAGTGCGTTAGCGCGTAGTAGACAATGTTGATACCCATAGGGTAGGAATACTTCTCCGAGTAGGCGGAGAAGAACCATTGGCTGATTCCTTCCTCTTCCCACCCATCACTGAGATCGGTGTTGTGGCACATGAGGACCATGATCCGTCCTTTGTCATCAACGATGGCTTGATAGTCGGCGGGTTGAGGCATCTCCCAATAGATTTCGTCCTCCCAAGACTCAACAGCGGTGCCCTTATTCCGATGAGCCGAGTCTTCGCTCGGAACTTGGGGGAATTTCTCCAGCGGAAAAACGCAACTGAAGATCGGATGTGAAAGCGGAAGGGTCACCGGCTTCCTGTCGGGAAACACCTTTTCCATTTCGCCGAGAAAATGTTCCATCATGTTTTCGCCCCAGAAGTCGTCGACCATGAGAAATCCGCCATTCAGAAGATAGGTGCGAAGGACTTCTGCCTCGCCCCTTGAAATGTGCAAACTCCGCGGATCGATCATAAAAATGAACGGGTAATCGAAGAGTCGGTCATCCAAAAGCCTCAACGTTTCACCGTCGGGATCGACCTTCATGGAGGTGAGTTCTTCCAGCCGGTATGAAAAATTGAGATCGGCTGCGGGGTGGTCCACTCGCCATCCGCCCCCTCGTCGAGAGGTATAGATGACGCGAACAAAGGTGAACACATCCCGTCGGAACTTTTCCATGACTTCCCATTCGGGAACACCTTCGCGGGAAGCCGGACCCCGTTCCGAGATCAACCGGTTGCGTCCAAGACCCCTTCCTGGACCTGGTTCGGGCCCCAACCTTTGGCTGAGGGCGTTTGGCGAGAGCAAGGCTGTGAGCAGCACGGTCACAGAAATAACTAATTTCCACCGCAAGACGGCTGCAAGAAAAGTGTTTGCCATGCCTACTTAACGCGTTCTACAAGCTAAACATCCGCTCTGTTATAGTTCTGTGACAAGACGGAATGGGTTGGCAACAGTTATTGTCGATGCAGGGTGCGGTGGGTAATCAGTCCACGGTCAATGGTCCATCAAAAATGGTGAGACTGATGACTTCGGTACGAGCGTGGTGGGGACCGTGCCGGATACCTTTGGGGGCAAAGAAACACGTGCCTTCGGAATAGAGTTCGCCGGATTCCTCCCATTCGCCCGAGAGAATGTAGGCGGTCTCGTTTGCCTCGTGATGGACGTGGGCGGGAATGGTTGCTCCCAGCTGGAACCGGCGCAGGACTGTAACTCCCTTTGTGGTTTGGTTTTTGTGCAGGACCTTGAGATCAACGCCCTCGTAGGGTCCTGGCTGCCATTTGACTTGGTCAACTGAGCTTGCGTGCGGAAACATGTTTCAGAGACTTACAAGGATTCCGAGTTTTGCGCAATGACTTTGGGAGGAGGGCGGTTTGGTAGAGTGCGATGATGAGGGTGAGGTGGAGCGAGACGGCCGAGCCGCTTTAGCCAGAATCTTATGGAAGGAGTCACCGGGATACGGAGACCGAAGGGCAAAGCAACGGACTTCCATCCTCCTTTGCTATGCTGTGGAGGACGGCGGTTTGAGAGGCCTCTCGTCCCTACTTTTGGATTGGATCACTCAATTCACGGTCGGTTTGGCTTGCGTGTTTGAATTGGCGGGCTATTTCAGAAGGATGTTGTTATTTCGGGCGAAGGTATCGCCGGATTGGTTTGACAAAGTGCGGTCCAACATCGCCTCGGTGTTGTTGGATCATGCCCATCTCGAACGCCGAGCCGCAACGACCGCACTCACGCTAGAGCGTTATCGAGACCTCTATGATCGGGTCGAGGAATTGAACGCGATCGCTATTGAAGAGTTAGAGCACTTTCAATTGGTGATGAATCTCTTGCGCCGCCGAAAGATTCCTTTCGGGCCGGCATTGCCGAGTCCGTGGATATCCGGGATGATGCGGTCTATCCGCTCGGGACGACAGGAGCAGGTCATCGACCACTTGTTATGTTGTTCCCTGATCGAGGGGCGGAGTTGCGAAAAGTTCCAATTCTTGGCGGAGGGTTTTCGGGAATCCGACCTCGAGCTCGCTGAGTTTTATGGCAGCTTGGTGGAGGCCGAGGGAAATCACTATTCGGTTTATCTCCTAATGGCGCGACAGATTGATGAGCGGGAGACTGATCGACGGTTAGACTACTATTTGGACTTGGACGCCGAGCTTGTGAAAACGCCAAATCCACGGGCCGTGTTGCATTAGGCCGGGCTTTGGGGAAGCGGTAGGGATGGTCAGTATGGAACAAGTGGGGAGGCGCGGTTGGGGATGGCCCCGGACGTTGCCGGCGGTGGCTGTGTGGCGAGTGCTTACCGTGGCGTTCGCTTTGGGCGCCACCGTGTCCGAGGCGGCTTTTAAGGAGCCGATTCAAGCTCCTAATGTGATCGTGATTGTTGCCGATGATCTGGGTTATGGAGATATAGGAGCCTATGGTCAGCAGCATTTCCGAACGCCGCGACTGGATCAGTTTGCTGCCGAGGGTATGCGATTTTCTCAATTCTATGCAGGAAGCAGTGTCGGGACGGCATCGCGCGGTAGTTTGTTGACGGGACTTCACACCGGTCATTCGCGGATTCGCGGAAAGGGGAAATCCGCCCTCGCCTCAATGGATACCACGCTCGGAGAATTAGCGAAACAGGCAGAATATCGCACTGGAGCGATTGGAAAATGGGGCCTAGGGGGGCCGGGATCGAGCGGTATTCCCACCGTCCAGGGATTTGATGTATGGTTCGGCTATCTTGACGACGGCAGCGTAACCAATCACTACCCAGTGACACTCTGGCGAAATCAAACCAATATTTTTTGGCCGGAGAACAGCTATGGGAAGCAGGCCAAGTACGCACCGTATTTGTTTACTCAAGCAGCCACTAATTTTGTTGCGCAGAATCGACGCCATCCATTTTTTCTTTACGTGGCATTCACCCTGCCCCACTCACCGCTTCAGTCGCCGACAGACAAACCGTATCAGTCCAAGCACTGGCCCAAACCTCAAAAGACATTGGCTGCGATGATCTATCGGCTTGACCGTTCTGTGGGGCGAATTCTCGATACCTTGAAGCACTATCAGTTGGATGAGAAAACCATTGTTTTCTTTACTAGCGACAATGGACCCCATGCGGATGAGGGGATCAATCCAAAGTTCTTTGATTCGACTGATGGATTGAGAGGGCATAAAGGAGATCTTTTCGAGGGGGGCATTCGGGTACCGCTATTGGCGCGCTGGCCGGGTTACGTGAAAGCAGGTGCGACTAGTGAACACATTTGTGCGGCTTGGGATTTGTTCCCGACGGCAGCTAATCTGATGGGGATCAAAGAGTTTGGTCAGATTGATGGGATATCGCTGATGCCGGAGCTCTTGAGACGACGGCAGCCCCGGCATCCCTATCTCTATTGGGAATCCCACGGTGAGAGTGGCTTCGCTCAGGCGATTCGGAAGGGGGATTGGAAGGGTGTTCGATTGGGGCAAGGACAGCCGCTCCAGTTGTTCCATCTGAGACGTGATCCCGGTGAAACAACGGATGTGTCGGGCCGATATCGGCGGACCGTGAGGCGATTGGAGCGCTATTTGAGCCGCGCTCGAACGGAGTCCGATGATTGGCCGATCTCGTCGACACCGGATGGATGAGCGGCCCCGGCTCGTAATCGTCTAGGGTAGCTAGTTGAGTCGGATCAAAAGGAGAATCAAGGTGACGGGAATAAAGCTGGAGAGGGGCGAGTAAAATACCGCTGCAGCCGCTGTTTGGCTGTCCGCATCAAACTCATGGGCTGGAGCGTTGCGTTCACAGCCGTTGGCGCAGCAGCGCCTAGGATCAGGACGATCCGCGATGGCAAGTCCGAAGCCGACGGCGATTCTCGGGAGCATGGCGCAACTGGGTCCGCCGATCAAGCGGATGGACAGCTCCCAAATGAGGGGCTTGGAACCCTGATATGTTTTGTTTGGCTGAGTGGGACTCCCTGGGGCACTAGGGCAATTCCTACCAAGGCGTCGATGAGAAACTGGGTGGGTGACTAAACGAAGACAAGATCCTCGACCGGTCCGGAAAAGGTTTTGATCAGAATCGTGTAGAGCGACGGCTGTTTGGATACCGGGGGTAAGGTTGATCTTCAATGGGCGTCCTTTGTCGCAGGGATTTTGCGGTGGCCAGCATCAAACCTGAGAGAGAACGTGGCCGCATTCATGGCCATGATTACGAATACTTGAATGCCAAGATCAAGGGACGGGAAGGCAAGTGTGGTCAACGGGATGCTGAAATTGCCGCGGTTGCGGAACATGCTGGTCAGGAGCAGTGTTTGCTGATGGCTCGGAGAGTAGCGCGGCGGAGGGGCGAAGATGATGAGGCTCACAAGAGAATTATCGCGGTCGTGAAGCCGGCGGTACGAATTTTCAAACTCGATGCCAACTCTGATTCTGTGGTGCGAACGAGGATGAAAGCGGACACAAAAAGGTAGATGGTGAGTTTAACCAGTGGCTCGAGATCCAGCTTGAAGCGTTGGTCTAAGAACCCCGAGTCCGATCACGAGCAGAATCAGCAGGCAGATGTCTCGGAGGATGAGCCAAGCTATGGGTTGAAGGTGGGGAGCGATCTGCCAGTGATGGTTGATGGGGTAGGTATGTGCTTTGCTCGGGGGCGAATACGCCCGCCATTTACTTGGATTCCGTCCTGAATCCGAAGGAGCCGTGTGCTTTGATGTGCTGCACAATGTCAGGGGGCACGGAGTCTTCCCAATCACCGCTGTCTGCTCGAATTCCAGCGTTAATTGCCTGTTGGTCGATGGCAAGGCATGCCTCGTTGAAGCCACGCAAGCATTGGATTCGGTGATTTTCGTAGAGGTGAGCGTAGAGGTGGCGCAAGTGGGAGGCAACCTGAAGGTTCTCGGCGCTAATGATACTACCGGACTGACGATGACGGGAGGGATAGACGTAGACCTTCAGGTCGTTCTTAAACATACGTCCGAACGATTCAAGAATCCCTCCCGAAAGATCTGTGTAGTATTTCTCTTCAAGGAGCTCTTGGAGATTTGGTAATCCCAGCACTAAGCCCACCATCTTATCGGTGTAGCGGAAAAGGTAGTTGGCAAGACGGTAGTAGCGGAAATAATTGGAAATTAGCACCGGATGCCCAAGGGACGCCAGAATGTCGGCTTGATCCAGAAAGTCATGTGAGTCGACGCCGACTGTTTTTTTGAGTTGTTTCATATTCATCTCGAATAAGACGAGGGGCTCAAGGCCTTCGTTTTGCGGTTCTTGGATAAAGTGAGCCTTGCCGCATTCCAACATATCCAGATGCATTTTCGATGGTGGTCGAAACGAACCACGTTCTAGCAGGATCGGCCTTTTGTAGAGGACTTCCACCGGTTGAACGACTTCTCCGTTGGCAGTGAACATGGCGGCTTGGGTCAGTCCAAACTCGACGAGTTTCAGTGCCATTAATCGGTTGTCGATTCCATTAAAGGCCGGGCCGATCAGCTTGATCATGTCGATCTCGACTCGTTTGCTCGTCAAACAGTCAAACAGGGAGCGAATGAACGCATCGGGTTTGTGGAAGAGTTTTGCCGCACCGAAGATCAGATTGACTCCGACAACGCCGAGAGCATCCTGCTGCTGTAGATTTTCCGGGTCCAGGAGGCGCGTGTGGATAATGATCTGGGAGGGTTCTGCCCTAGATTCATGTTGAAACCGGACACCCATCCAGCCGTGAGCGTCCGACGTTCGTCGAAAACTCTTGGCGGCGACGGTGTTGGCAAAGGCGAAAAATCGGGATGTCGCGCCCCGTTTCTCATCCAGGCGTTCGATTAACAGCTTGAACTCGTGATTGAGCATTGTGGTGAGGCGTTCCCGGCTGACATACCGTTTGGCCGAGCCGTAGATCGCGTCGCTAAACTGCATATCGTAGGCCGACATGGTTTTGGCGATGCTGCCGGAAGCGCCCCCGACTCGGAAGAACCATCGGGCGACCTCCTGTCCGGCCCCGATTTCTGCGAGCGTGCCGTAGACGGCATTGTCCAGATTCAGCTGGAAGGCTTTTTGTGAAGTGTCGAGGGTTGCTGCATCCATGAGGTAATCTGATCGCCAATGGCCTAGCCGTTGGCGTTCCGGTTATGGTTGTATTTCGTCAACGATTTTGTGTTGAAAGTTCAATTCAGAGCGGCTTGAGCCGCCACCAGATTCTTTTCGGTATGGGCCAGTCTCTCAGTCCATTCTTGTAACCGCTTGCGGTGCTCTTCAACGACTTTGGCGGGTGCTTTGTCGGCGAAATTAGGATTCCCGAGTTTGGCCTCTGCCTTGTCGATCTCTTTCTGAATCTTTTCCACCTCTTTAGTGAGGCGGGCCACTTCGGCTTCGAAATCGACGAGGCCTTCAAGCGGCAGGAATAGATCCCCGAGCTCGGAATGAACGTTCGGAGTCCCTTGCGGTGCCTCGAACTCAGGGTTGAACTCGAGCGACTCTGCATTGAGGAGCATTCGGAGAACGTCGGCATCATGATCCAAGATATCCCGAGAGTTTTTCATCACGAAGCGGACTTTCTTGTTCGAGGGAATGCCCGCCTCAGCTCGCAGGTTTCTCCCTTCGCGAACCAACATGTACTTCGCATCGACGAACTCGAGATAGCAGTCATCGAGACCATAGCAATCTCGAAAATCTTGATCCAACCCCTTGGGCCAACGCGCATTCATGATCGTGACGCCCCCCTGCCCTTCTGGCAACTCGCCGGCGAACCCCATCCCTTGCCACAGTTCTTCCGTGATAAATGGGAGGAAGGGATGAAGGAGCCGCAAGGTATTGCTAAGGACGAAATCAATCACGGCAAGCGTATTCGCTTTGCGGCGTTCATCGGACCCTTGTAAGACTGCTTTGGACGCTTCCACATACCAGTCGCAGTATTCGCTCCAGAAGAACCGATAAAGCGAGGCGGTGGCCCCATTGAGTTTGAATTCCTCGATGAATTTGGTGACTTCGTCGATGGCTTGTCCCAGCTTGAGCAGGATCCACTTGTCGCTGGGGGATAAAAGCGTTTCGTCGAGTTTGCCTTTCGCGGCACCATCTTGCATTTGCCGGAACCGGCAGGCATTCCAGAGTTTGTTGCAAAAATTGCGTCCCAGCTCGACGTTTTGTTCATCAAACAAGGTATCCTGACCGCGCGGGGTCGAACGCATGACCCCCAAACGCAAGGCATCGGCTCCGTACTTGGCAATGAGGTCGAGCGGGTCCGGCGAGTTGCCCAGGCTTTTGGACATTTTGCGTCCCTGTTTGTCGCGGATGATGCCGTGGAGGCAGACAGTTCCAAACGGCTTCTCGTTCCGGTAATCGAGCCCCGCCATGATCATTCGCGCCACCCAGAAGAAAAGGATTTCAGGTGCGGTTACCAGCGCGGTGGTGGGATAGAATTTCTTCAAGGTCGGTCCGTCCATGGTCGCAAACGGCCAGAGCCAGGAGGAACACCAGGTGTCCAAAACGTCAGGGTCTTGCGTCCAATCGTCTCCCGGTGCATCGACTTGGCATTTTACTTCGTCTCCCCGGTACCAAACCGGGATTTGGTGGCCCCACCACAGTTGACGACTGATGCACCAATCTTGGAGGTTTGCCATCCAATGATCATAGACTTTTTTCCAACGCTCGGGATAGAGCTTGATCTCGCCTGAGGCCACGATTTCTCTGGCTTTTGCAACGCTAGGATACTTCATGAACCACTGTTCTGAGAGGCGGGGTTCGATGGGTACATCGGCGCGTTCGCTAAAGCCGACATTGTTGGTATACGCTTCCTCCTTTTCCAGCAGGCCAAGCTCATCAAGCAGTAACGAAGCCACTTTGCGGGCCTTGAAACGATCCATGCCCTTCAGGTCATTGCCGGCGGCATCGTTCATGTTTCCGGCGGCGTCGATGACCTCAATGACAGCGAGCGAGTGGCGCTCACCGATTTCAAAGTCGGCTTTGTCGTGCGCTGGTGTGACCTTGAGCACGCCGGTTCCAAATTCGAAATCAACGTGCTCGTCGGCGACGATAGGAATTCGTTTTTCCTCGTTGGACAACTCCGGCGGGAGCGGTCGCAGCACGTGTTTGCCAATATATTTCGCGTATCGCGGATCCTGGGGATTGACGGCGATTCCGGAGTCACCGGGAATGGTTTCCGGACGGGTGGTGGCAATCGGGAGAAAAGTGCCAGGCTCTTCTTCGATTTCGACTTTGAAGTAGTAGAGCAGCCCCTTTTGTTCCTTCATGATCACCTCTTCGTCTGACAGTGCGGTCCGAGATGTGGGGCACCAGTTGACCATGCGCTTGCCGCGATAGATCAAGCCCTTGTGGTAAAGGCTGACGAAGGTCTCGGCGACGGTTCGCGAGTAGGTTTCGTCCATGGTGAAGCGTTCTCGGGACCAGTCGCAGGAACAGCCGAGTTTCTTGAGCTGTTCGATGATAATGCCGCCGTGTTTCTTCTTCCACTGCCAGACTTTCTCGACAAACTTCTCGCGGCCGAGATCGTGGCGAGAGAGTCCTTGCTCTTTCTTGAGGTGCTTCTCGACCACCACTTGTGTGGCGATTCCTGCGTGATCCGTTCCGGGAAGCCAAAGGACTTCGAATCCGTCCATTCGTGCCTTGCGGGCGAGAATATCCTGGATGGTGTTATTCAGGACGTGGCCCATGTGGAGGACGCCGGTGATGTTCGGTGGCGGAATGACAATCGAGTACGGTGGCCGATCAGACGCGGCGTCGGCTTTGAATATCTCCTGATCCAACCAGCGTTGGTACCACTTCGGTTCGAAGGTCTGCGGTTCGTAGGTTTTGGGAATATCCGACATGGTAGAAAAGAATCGTGCGATTGAACTGGGTTATTTACCGGCGTTTCTTTTTTGTTTTTGGCACGGTGATTTTTTGGATGAGTAAGCGATATTCAAGGCTGTCGCTCAAGGCCTGCAGACTGGCCTCGATAATATTGTCGTGAGCGGCGACCGTGCACCAATTGTGAGTGCCGTCTGAGGATTCGATGAACACACGGGTTTTGGCCGCCGTGCCGCTCGAGGAGTCTAAAATGCGGACCTTGTAATCCGTGAGGCGGACCGGCCGGAGTTGCTTCGGGAAAAACTGTTTGAGGGCGAGTCGGAGAGCGCCATCCAAGGCATTTACTGGCCCATCGCCTTCAGCTACGGTGTGGGCGACCTCGTCCCCTACCCTGACTTTGGTGGTGGCTTGACAGATGGAAGCATTGCCATCTCGTCGCATGGACACATGGTAGCCTTCCACTTGAAAAGTTGATTGAGCATGCTTGAGCCTTTTTTGAATGAGCAGGGCTAGCGAGGCCTCAGCTGCCTCGAATTCGTAGCCCTGGTGTTCGAGTTCTTTGACATCTTTGAGGATGTCTTTGAGTTCGGGGGTGCTGTTGTCGATTTTGAAGCCCAGTTCTTTGGCTTTCATCACGATGTTGCTCCGGCCCGCAAGATCGCTCATGAGGATGCGCCGGCGGTTCCCGACGGATTCGGGCGTGCTATGCTCAAAGCTGTGAGCGACTTTCTGGACGGCGTTGACATGCATGCCGCCCTTGTGGGCAAACGCTGAGGCCCCGACCCAGGGGCGCCTGCTGTCGTGGGCCAGATTGGCGATCTCGTCGACAAATTGGGAGAGGTCCGCCAAGTTTCGCATGGATTTCCGAGGCACGCACGGTCGGTTCATTTTGATCACCACGTTAGGAATCACCGAAGTCAGGCTGCAGTTGCCGGTGCGCTCGCCGTAACCGTTTAGGGTGCCTTGCACTTGAGTGGCGCCGACTTCAACGGCAGCGATGGCATTAGCGACACCGAGCCCGATGTCGTCATGCGTGTGGATGCCGATGGGACAACCGACTTCGGCGATCACTTGTTGGGTAATGCGTTGGATCTCACTCGGTAAGCATCCACCGTTGGTGTCGCAGAGAGTCACCGTGTCTGCTCCAGCTTCGGCTGCGGCGATCCAGGTCTTCAAGGCATAGTCAGGACGGTCCTTGAAACCGTCGAAGGCGTGCTCTGCATCGTAGATCACGTGACGGCCGTGCTTTTTGAGGAAACGAACCGTATCCGCGATCATTTTGATATTTTCTTCGGCTGAGGTTTTGATGACTTCTTTCACGTGGAGCATCCAGGTTTTGCCAAAAATGGTGACTGCCGGCGTTTCCGCTTTGAGCAGTAGGTTAACTTGGCTGTCCTGATGCACTTTGACTCCTTTACGCCGAGTAGAACCAAAGGCGGTGATCCTGGCGTTCTTCCATTTCCGGTCCTTTGCTTGCTTAAAAAACTCGATGTCTCTGGGATTTGATCCGGGCCAACCACCCTCAATGTAGTGAATTCCAAAGGCGTCGAATCGTTCCGCCAGACGAAGTTTATCCGCCACAGAGAAATTGACGCCCTCCCCTTGGGTTCCGTCGCGGAGCGTCGTGTCGTAGATTTCGATTTTGGAATCTCGCTTTGACATGTCGAGGTTTGGTTAACGGTTTGAAGTGATTCACCAGCGGGAAAGGAGGAAGGGAAACCGACAACCGCGCGGTTTCTTTAGTCAACGTTAACAATGGATGATTCGAGGAAGGGTGTTTCGGTCCGGTGCCGAGAGACGAAACCAACCCACCCCGGTGCTCGTCTCGAAGCTCGATTTTCCCTTTGTCGTTGGATCATGAATGCCATCATTGGCTTAAGGTGGCAGTGACGTTGCCTGAATGCCCAGGTTTGCGCAAGTCCCGACCTGCCGAGATCACGGTTTGCTTAGGAAGAGGCATTGTTTTTGGTACGTCTAGTGCGAACGGCTGCGGCCAGTTCCTCTAGGATAGGCTGCGTTTGCTCCCACGAAATACACGCGTCGGTGATGCTTTGTCCGTAGGTGGCGCTGTCATGAGTCTCAAATTTCTGCTTTCCTTCAACGAGATGGCTCTCGAGCATGATGCCGAAGATGGCGGAAGAGCCCTCACTAATCTGCCGGGATAGTTCAGCAGCAACCTCGGGTTGTTTTCGGTGGTCTTTGCTGCTGTTGCCGTGGCTGCAGTCGACCATGACACTGGGCCAGAGTTTCTGTTTGGTCAGTTGCTTGACGACGCCGCCAATAGAGGCCCCATCGAAGTTGGGGCCTCTATTGGAACCGCGAAGAATGAGGTGGCAGCAGTCGTTGCCCTTAGTTTCGACAATCGCCGCCAGTCCTTGCTTGGTAACGGAGAGGAAGTGGTGTTGCTGGCAGGAGGCGCCCACCGCGTCGATGGCAATCTGAACATTCCCGCTGGTTCCGTTCTTAAACCCGACAGGCATGGACAGCCCTGATGCGAGTTCGCGGTGCACTTGGCTTTCAGTGGTTCTTGCCCCGATGGCAACCCAGGAAATCAGGTCGGCCGTAAATTGTGGCACAATCGTATCTAGAAATTCACTGCCGGCGGGAAGACCCATTTCCGCCAAGTCAATGAGCAGTTTTCGAGCGGCCCGAAGCCCCTTGTTGATGCGAAAACTTCCGTCGATATCAGGATCGTTGATGAGTCCTTTCCAACCGATGGTGGTTCGCGGTTTTTCAAAATAGACCCGCATGACGATGATGAGATCTTTGCTGAGCAGAGCCGCCACCGGGGCCAGTTTTTCCGCGTATTCCAAGGCGGCCTTGATGTCATGAATGGAACAGGGACCAACAACAACGAGTAGCCGGTCATCAGCACCTCGAACGATCTCTTCCGATTGACGCCGGGACTCGCTGACCACGTTCGAGGCCTTTTCAGTAATTGGTAGCTCCTCCATGAGAATTGCCGGCGGGAGGAGCGGATGCAGGGAGTTGATTCTAAGATTGTCGGTGTTTTTGATCATTTATCGTGGAGTGGAGTATAGAGACAAGGCCTCTGGTGAAAAGTCCGAGTTAAGAATTTAAAGATTAGGTTTAGTTAGAAAAGTATAATTAAATAAAATTAGCGATGGCTAACGTATCTCGTATGCAAGACAGGGAATTTGTGAGGGCTATGTAAGGTGAACAATGAATCGAGGTGATGTCAGAGGTTAGTCTTTGTGACCTGCTGCGTGGATGGCTTCCAGCTCATGAATGAGAGCACGTACCGCGAAGTCAATGTGTTCGGTGCCGCTCTCTGGGGATTGAGTTGTCCGCATGTCGTGGCCACCGAAGAATCGAAAAAAGCTGTTGCCCTCGCCGGGAACATCACAGACATTCCAATAACGTAGACGGTCTTTTTTCTCTAGAAATTTTGGAATTTGGCCAAATTTCTCTCGCAACATGGGTTCATGCTCCTCTCGATTGAGAGCAATCAGCAATCCGGCTTCTTCCAGGTCCGAAACGCGGAGCATCATCGGACTACGGGTGGGGTCAACATGAGGTAAGAGGCCGCGTCGATCAAGATATTCAAAGGCCACGGGCGATATTCCTTTGAGTTCACCTCCCTCGGCTATCCCTCTAGAGGTGGCTTTCCAGGGAAGATCGGTTTCACTGATATAGTAATTGAAGAGCTCTTCGGACAATCGACTCCGATAAAAGTTACCGGTGCAGATAAAGATAACCTGATTGATGTTGTCTTCCATATTCCTGTGATGATTAGTGGCGGTGACGACTGATTGAATGGATCAAGTTCTCAGGAGCATCAAAGCAGATCATTGGTTGGCTTGTCGGATCATGTCGTTCGATTGGCGGTTGAAGTAGCATCAGGCATCCGAGTTAACAGCCTCGCCAGTATTTCTCCAGTAAATTCTGTTTCATCCTTTGGCAAAACTCGGTTGCTTTCCACAGGTTCGGCTCGAAGTCGGAAAGTTTCTTAAACTCCTTTAAATCAGGTTGTGAACTCGATTTAATCGCTGTGTTGTCCATTCGGTTTGTGGGGATGATTAGGAAGTATAGGATTTATAAGTGGCTGTTGGTGCCGGTGGGATTCTCTATGTGTATGACGAGTTCAGGCACCGGGTGCTCAAGTTTACGGCAAAGGGTCTCATTAAATCGGTTCCCCTTGATTTGTCTTCGGTTGGCTCGTTTTTCAGGACGAGCGCTGTGAATGCTCCATTTGAAGGGATCGTTGTTGGTGATGGTAAATTGTATCTGGCGAATGTAAGGAGCCATGGACAGTTGTTGGAATTCGACTTGGAGTCTGGGCAATTTGAGGCTGAGTCTGTTTGCCGGGCGGGAACATTCATCTGGCCGGATCCGCATTACCTCGAGACTTGATTGGTTTAGTGGCAAGCTCTGCGCGTTGAGGCGCGAGGCGCAGGAGATCGTCGAAATCGACCCAAAGGACAAGCCGGTAAGTCGGATTCTTCGTTACCACAAAGTGGAATTTGCCAAAAATCATCGTTATCGGACCTTGTTATCGTTGTCCGGTGTCATGGAAGGAATTCTGGTTGAGGGCGATGTTGTTTGGTTGTTAACGGATAATAGTAGTCAGTTTCGTTTTGCTGATTCAAGGGATTGGCGTCCCACCTTGTTTAAGTGTCGGCTTCAGCCGGTTGAGAAGTAAGTTGTTGCCGGTCTTCCTGTTTGAGTGGCGTTGTCGTGTGCGTTTGATGAGGTGTCTTCCCAAAGGTAAAAGAAGCGGCTGAGGGAAGGCCGTCGGCCGTTGAGAGTCCAAGTAAAAGTTATGGTGGATAAAAATTGGAGCCGTTACCAGCGCTGGTATCTCCGGGTAACGGAACTCGGATTCGTATTTGACTTCAGTCGTATGCGCTTTGAAGAGTCGCATTTGGATTCTTTGCGTCCGGCATTTGAATCCGCCTTTAGAGAGATGGCTGCTCTTGAGGGTGGGAGTATCGCCAATCCGGATGAGAAACGGAGGGTGGGGCATTACTGGCTGCGGGCGGCAGATTTAGCACCGGACCCTGATTGTGCCGAGGCAATCCGGCAGGCCATTGCGGATGTAAAAACCTTCACTCAGGAAGTCCATGATGGCGTCATCTGCGGTGAGAAGGGTCCTTTTCTCAATCTCTTGATCATTGGCATTGGTGGGTCTGCGTTGGGACCTCAGTTTATGAGTAAAGCCCTCGGTTCATCCGGTTTGGACCGGGTTCGTCTCTATTTTTTCGATAACACAGACCCGGACGGGATGGATTCCGTATTTGAGACTCTGGGTGATCAACTAGAACAAACGTTGGTGATTGTGATTTCCAAATCGGGCGGGACCAAGGAGACAAGGAATGGAATGCTCGAGGCAACGCGTGCCTATGAGGCGCAAGGGCTAAGTTTTGCCCGCCATGCTGTAGCGGTTACTGGTGTGGGGAGTCAATTGGATCAAGCAGCCTCAGAGCAGAGATGGCTGCGGCAATTTCCTATGTGGGACTGGGTTGGCGGGCGAACGAGTGAGCTATCAGCTGTGGGGCTTCTCCCTGCCGCTCTTCAGGGAATTGATGTGGATCATCTGCTGAAGGGTGCGCGAAAGATGGATGCGGCAACCCGAGTCCATGATTTAGAGAGGAATCCCGCGGCTATGATGGCTGCTCTCTGGTATCTCGCTGGACGGGGGCGAGGCGAGAAACACATGGTAATCATACCCTATAAAGACCGCCTTGAACTCTTTCCAAAATATCTGCAGCAGCTCGTGATGGAATCGCTCGGCAAGGCTAAGGATCGGAACGGAGAGACCGTGAATCAGGGAATCAGCGTCTTTGGGAACAAAGGATCGACCGATCAGCATGCCTATATTCAGCAACTGCGCGATGGCCGAAATGACTTTTTTGTCACTTTCATTCAGGCATTGAAGGACCGGGTGGGAGACGATTTAGAGGTCGAGGATGATGTCACAGCCGGAGACTATTTGTTTGGTTTTTTGGTTGGCACTCAAGAGGCCCTTTCCGGAAATGGCCGCGAGTCTATGGCCGTCAGTGTCCCGGCAGTCGATGCTCAAACGGTCGGAGCCTTGATCGCCGTTTTCGAGCGAGCCGTTGGGTTCTACGCCTCGCTCGTCAATATCAATGCCTATCATCAGCCCGGTGTTGAGGCTGGAAAGAAAGCGGCGGGGGAAGTGATTCAGATGCAGCGGAAGATACTCGCCTTGCTCCGTGAGCAGTCGGACCGAGCCTTCACGGTTGCAGATT
Source organism: Limisphaerales bacterium (assembly GCA_024761205.1). Lineage (GTDB taxonomy): Bacteria > Verrucomicrobiota > Verrucomicrobiia > Limisphaerales > AAA164-E04 > UBA2970. The sequence continues at coordinate 35,491 of JAMASS010000014.1, read as the reverse complement.
TGGCCAAGGAATTGGAAGGTGATCAATCAGCCGAGATCATTTTTCGGATCTGTGAGCATTTGGTAGTGAACCGACCGGGTGACTTTCAGCGGCATGATGCCGACGACCCCTTTTCCTGCACCTACCAGATCGTCTAAAGTTTTTATTCGGCCATGTTTGTTTATCCACAATCCTTTGACGTAATCGTTGTCGGTGCTGGGCATGCGGGTGTCGAGGCCGGACTAGCTGCTGCCCGAATGGGATTGGACACGCTGATGTTAGCGATCAACATCGATACGGTCGGTCAGATGTCCTGTAATCCAGCGATTGGGGGCTTGGCAAAGGGACATTTGGTTCGGGAGATCGACGCACTAGGCGGTGAGATGGGGATAAACACGGACCTCTGTGGTTTGCAATTCCGAATGTTGAATACCCGCAAGGGACCCTCGGTATGGGCACCACGCGCGCAGTGCGATAAAAAGGCCTATCAGTTTCGGCTCAAGTGGGTATGCGAGAGGCAGGCCAATTTGACCATGATTCAAGGTCAAGCCGCCAAAATTCTCTTCCGCGATGGAGAGGTCTATGGGGTGGAAACGAACATGGAAGTTCAATATCATGGGAAGGCAGTGGTGGTGACCACCGGGACTTTTTTGAGGGGGCTGATGCATGTTGGCTCGGCTCAAGCCAAAGGCGGACGCGCTGGCGAGGCCGCCTCGATGGGATTGTCGGACTCACTGGTAGAATTGGGCTTGCAGTTAGGGCGCCTGAAAACGGGGACTCCGCCGCGCCTGCTCCGTAAATCCATTGATTTTGCTGCCACCGAAGAGCAATTTGGCGACGAACCTGTTCCCTATTTCAGTTATTGGAAAGACGAATTGTTCCACGTGGAACATAAAGCCGAGACTGGGACCGGTGACTTTGAATCCAAAGACCTCCGCTGCAGAAATTCCTACCCGCCCGGTTCGATTTTGGAAGGAACTGGTGGTCAGATACCCTGCTATATTACGACGACTTCCGTCGCGACCAAAAAATTGATCGAGGCAAATCTTCATCGGTCCCCAATGTATAGTGGGGAGATCGAAGGAACCGGTCCGCGCTATTGTCCATCGATTGAAGATAAGATTGTGCGGTTCAGTGACAAGGAGACGCATCAGGTTTTCTTAGAACCTGAGGGGATTCGGACGGACGAGTTCTATGTAAATGGTTTTTCAACCTGTCTGCCCTATGAACTGCAGATTGAGCTTGTCCGTACGATTGCCGGCTGTGAGCGGGCTGATATCCTTCGACCCGCTTATGCAGTCGAGTACGATTTCGTGCTTCCAACACAGTTGAATCTTTCCCTCGAGACAAAGGTCTGTCGGAATTTATTTCTCGCCGGGCAGATCAACGGAACTTCAGGATACGAGGAAGCGGGAGCCCAGGGTTTGATCGCAGGGGTGAATGCGGCTCGTCGAGTATTAGAGAAGCCTCCGTTAGTGCTGAAGAGAAATGAGGCCTATATTGGTGTAATGATTGATGATTTGGTGATGAAGGGAACGATCGAGCCTTATCGAATGTTCACTTCTCGTGCGGAATATCGACTTCTTCTTCGGCAAGACAATGCTGATCTACGCCTCTGTGACATCGCTTACGAGATGGGATTACTCTCCGAGGCGAGATACGAGCGGTTTAGTGAAAAGCGGCGTTTGATCAATGATGAGATCGAATGGTTGCGTGGTGCCTGGGATGGTTCAGATAATTTAGCCCAGCTGTTGAAACGCCCTAATTTGCACTATGCAGATCTTCCAAATTGTCGATCTGGATTGCCTTCAGGGGTGATCAAGCAGGTTGAGATCGCCTTAAAATATGAGGGGTATATCGCCCGTCAAGAGGCAGAGGTTCAAAAGTTTAAAAATCTCGAAGACAAGCAGATTCCTGATTGGGTTGATTATACCTCCATCAAAAGCATGCGAAACGAGGCGAAGCAAAGGCTCCAGGAGGTAAGACCTCAGACGGTTGGGCAAGCGGCTCGGATTTCCGGAATCTCACCATCTGATATCGGGTTGCTCATGGTCCATATGAAGCGGGGGGCAGGAAATATGCAGGTAAACGAGACGGGCGTTGTTTCCTAGCTGAGGTCTGCGACATATGTTCTATGTGGAACAGTTTTGAAGACGCTTCTGCGTCTCATAGGAATTTCTTGGCTGTTAGGTTCAGTTGTCGATGCTGGCGGGTAATGGAACCGAGATATTGGGATGTTCACGGATGAAATCGCAATGCAAAAGAGACTAGTCGCAGTGACCTGCAGGTAGACAATCAGGCGCTGTAGATTGCTGTTTTTGATACGTTTTATATATTTTCAAACGCAGGTTCGCCTCACTAGTCAGAATATCAATGCATCTTAATGCCGATGATTTTGGCAGACACGCAGATGTTTTGTGAGTCGATCACGAGCAGTGGCGACCCTATCCACAGCCGAGCCCTATTGGCAATTCAAGCGAAAGAAATGGTTGTAGGCATCATCTGTGATATGGTTTGGTAGATCCGCCAATTCCGTATGGCTAAAAAGAAATCGAACTTTCTTGAGAAGGCGCTTGGGCAAATTGACCGACTTGATGCCGATAGTATTCATGCCGTTGTCGGCCAATTGGCTCGTGAGCATCGTTTTTTGGAAACCCTTTTTAATACTATTCATGATGGGGTTTTAGTATTGGATGACGAGGAGCGGATCCATTACTATAATCAAGCCGCCATTACTCTTTTAGGATTACCGAAAGATGACGTCTTGGGTGAAAGTGTCACGCGATTTATTCCTGACCTTAATTTGCAAGCTGCGTGTAAGGCTGACACGAGGAGGCGCGAAGATGTTTTCCAATTCGACATTGAGATCAACTATCCGAAGGAGAGCTTTTTGCGTGTTGCCGTGGCGCCTTTAGATAGTGAGGCTGAGAGTGGTTCTGGGCAGGTCGTGATCTTTCACGATGCCACGGAGAGCAGGAAGGAAACCTTCGAAGTTATAGAGAGCGAACGACTTCAGGCGTTGACTTTGCTGGCAGGTAGTGTCGCCCATGAAATCGGGAATCCTCTTCATGCGCTTCACATTCATTTGCAATTGCTCGAAAGAGAGATGAAGAATCTCTCAAGCTTAAACGACGGTATCGAGCGAGTCACAGATCGTGAGAAGGCCGATGAGATGATCGGCAAGCTCCAGGACTATCTGCAGGTGGCCCGTGACGAGATTACTCGGCTAGACTATATTGTACGTCAGTTCCTTCAAGCTATTCGGCCGGTCAAACCGACGCTTCAACTTGATGATGTGAACCAAATCGTCATGGAGACGATCGATCTCTTGAATCCAGAGATCGACAACCGCGGACTAGCCCTGACACTTGACTTGTGTGAGAAGCCAGCGAAAGCGCTCATTGACGCCAACCAAATCAAACAAGTATTAGTAAATCTTATAAAGAACGCCATACAAGCAATGACTCGAGGTGGTCAACTGACGGTGCGAACCTCGATTGAAGAGAGTGGTGTTTGGCTTGGGGTTGAAGATACCGGTACCGGAATTTCAAAGGAGAAGATCAATCGAATTTTCGAACCTTACTTTACCACGAAAAAGAAAGGTTCTGGCCTCGGGCTGATGCTCGTTCATCGAATCATCGGACAGCACTTAGGCCGTATTTTGGTAGAGCCGGGAAGTGAGTGCGGCACACAATTCCGCATTTGGCTACCCAGTGAACCGGAGGGACCACGTCTCCTGCCGACCGCCGAGGATGAATCGGTCACCCCGGTTGAAGTAATCAGTTAGGGCCAGGCTGATCGGAGGAATCACCGGTTCGCAAGCAAAACGACAAAAGATAAAGTGACCACGGACAAGAAACCTCTATTGCTTATCGTCGATGATGAGAAGACGCAGAGGGACGGACTGCGGGCTATCTTGGAGGAGCAGTATGACGTTTATGTGGCGGAGGATTCCGAGTCGGCGATCAGCCTGATGGAAACGGAATATGTTGATGTGCTGTTAACTGATTACAAGATGCCCAAAGAGGATGGCCTCGCGTTGATTGTTCGGGCGAAAAATCTTCCGAAGTCACCGATTTGCATCCTGATGACCGCGTATGGCTCGGAGGACATCGCCGTTGAGGCAATGAAGCACGGCGCGGACGATTATATTTCCAAGGGTGGGATGTTGTTGGAGGATTTAGAGAAGAAAATCTCACGGGCCCTTAAAATTCAGAAATTAGAGGCCGAGAACGCGGATTTGCGGCGGCGCCTAGACAAGAAATTCCGACTAGAAAGCATCGTCGGGGAGTCACCGGCCATGCAAGGGCTCCTGGAGATCGTCAACCAGGTCGCGCCATCTTCAGCGAATATTCTCATCACAGGTGAGAGTGGAACGGGCAAGGAACTGATTGCGAAGGCCATTCATCAGCTGAGTAATCGGGCCAATAACGCTCTCGTCATAGTGCACTGTGCCGGCCTGTCGCCTAATCTCTTGGAGAGTGAACTATTTGGGCATGAAAAGGGTGCCTTCACGGGAGCTCATGAACGAAGAATCGGCCGCTTCGAGCAAGCCAATGGGGGAACCATTTTCCTGGACGAAATCGGCGAGATCGATGGAGCGACACAGGTCAAGTTATTACGAATCCTTGGTGAACGCACATTTGAACGTGTCGGCTCCAATCGGACTCTAAAGACGGATGTGCGTTTGGTTGCGGCGACGAATAAGGACCTGAAGCGCTTGGTCTTGGAAGGCAGCTTTAGGGTAGACTTATACTATAGATTGTGTGTTGTGGAGATTATGTTGCCGCCGCTTCGAGAAAGATCGACAGATATTCCGGCTTTGGCGCTGAAGTTTCTGCAAGAATTCGCTGGCCAAAATAACAAAAAAGTGGACGAATACACGCCTGAGGCTTTGGAGTGCTTGATCCAATTTGACTGGCCGGGCAATGTGCGTGAACTGAGAGCGGCGGTGGAACACGCGGTTGTATTTTCAACCGGCAAGCAGATTACAGTAAGCGATCTGCCAGCTGCTATCCGGACCCCGCCGCTGTCAGGGAACCCGTTCGAAAAATTGGGAGGACCGCTTTCGGTCGCAAATAATGAGAAGCAATTAATCGTTCAAGCACTGAAAAAAACAAAAGGCAATAAGACTGAGGCCGCAGGCTTGTTGGGAATGAGCCGACGAACTCTGCACAGGAGAATCGCGCGGTTGGAAATCGACCGCTGAGTTGGGATGCAGACAATTCAGGATATCATTCACAAATTTGAAGTCAGCGAAGGCCAGCGATATATTTCAATAGCAGCCGGAGTACTTGTTTTTATCACGGTATTAGTGCTGTATAACCTCCGGGAGGCCACCGGATTCGCCTCGATTGAAGGTATGGACGGCGCTCAAGTGGCTCACAATGTGGCTAGTGGAAAGGGGTTTTCGACTAATTTCATTCGGCCGCTGAGCCTTAAAATCGTCGGCGAGACTCGTAAGGATGATTTCGACGATCCGATGTTGCTGAAGGGGCATCATCCCGATCTCGCCAACGCGCCTCTGTACCTTAGCCTCTTGGCTGGGGCGATGAAGATGCTCCCGTTCGATTTCGAAATCCCGGCACTTCATTCCAAAGGTTTCAGCCGCTTTCAGCCCGAGGTTATCATCGGTGTGATTAATCAGATTTTTTTCATCTTGTCGGCGGTTGTTTTGTTTCGGCTGGCAAAGCGGCTTTTTGACGATTCGGTAGCTTGGTTTGCCATTGCGGTGTTTTTGGGTACCGATATTATGTGGCGTTTTTGTTTTTCGGGACTTTCGACCAACTTGGCGATCTTGTTTCTGCTTTTGCTGGTCGGTTGTTTGTTGAGTTTGGAGAGCCGGCACGAATCTGAGGACAGTGAGTCAACGGAGGCAAGCGAGCCAAGAAGTATGGCGTTCTATATTTTGAGAGCGGCTGCTTGCGGCCTGCTCTTGGGAAGTCTCATGATGACACGCTATTCGTTAGGATTATTGATCGTGCCGGTGATTTTTTTCTGTGCACTTTACTTGCCGGGGAAACGTTTACTCTCAATCGGAGTGATCTTGATCGTTTTTGGAATCGTTGTTGCGCCGTGGTTGTGGCGAAACCATCAATTGAGTGGCCGCTTTTTTGGAACGGCCGGGTATGCTCATTGGCAGGATTCAAATCGTTATCGCGATAACGATTTGGAGCGAACGTTGCAGGGAGAACTTAGTTCGGTGTCGCTTCGCGAGAAAATACGGAAGGTTTTGGAGAACTCTGGAAACATCCTGGAAAATGAGATACCCAAACTCGGGGGGAGTTGGCTCAGCGCCTTTTTCCTGGTCGGTTTGTTGGTGCCCTTTGAAAGCAAGAGGCTGAATCGATTACGGGTCTTCACGCTTCTCGCGCTCTTGACGCTGGGCATTGCGCAGGCACTGGGCACAACGCATTTGAGTCGACACTCACCCCAAGTGAATAGCCAGAATTTAATTATCCTTCTTTTGCCTTTGATTTACGCCTTTGGCTCTGGGATGTTTTTTTTGCTTTTGGACCAGTTAAACCTGAATTTTGCCAGTGCTCAGTATTACGTGAGCATCCTGGTCGCGCTATTGGCCTGTCTGCCATTAATCTTCCGAATGTTACCGCCGCAAAGCAGTCGCGTTGCTTATCCGCCTTACAGTCCTCCTTTGATTCAACAGGTAGGCAATTGGTTTGAGGCGGATGAGTTGATCATGAGCGACATGCCGTGGGCGGTGGGTTGGTACGCCGACAAGAAGTGTTTGTGGTTGACCAAGAATCTGGATCCTGATTTTTACGCCATTAACGACGCCTACAAACCGATTAATGGGCTCTACTTGACGCCCATTACAACTGATGGGAATTTTCTAACGCAAATGATTCGGAACTCCAGTTGGGCATGGGGTCGCCTGCACATGGACATCTACCTTCGGAAGAATCTGCCGAAGGGTTTTCCATTGCTGCATGCGGACGATCGTTTCTTGCCAGACCAGCTGGTTTTGACGGATTGGCCGCGGTGGAATACGGAGGAGCGTTAAATAGATTGGAATTCGATGATTTCTGTTTGACAACCTCCCATTCAAACATTAAAAACATCTGACGTATCAGAAAGAGATCAGCCCGAGAACCTCGTATTAACAGGATTTTTTGTACGGTATGAAAAAAATTATTGCTTCCGTGGGTATTGCTGCTGTCGGTGTCGCTACGCTGCAGGCGGCGCATGTCGGCTTGAGCCCGACACAAACATCGAAGCCGTGGAGCATTTCAGCATCACTACGGGGATTTTACGATGACAACATCACGACTTCCCCGAACGCCCTCGCCCAGCAGGAAAGCTATGGCATTGAGGTTAAACCTTCACTGAGTTACAACATCGTTCGCGAACAGGTTCACTTCGGTGTGGGCTATACCTACGGACTGCGTTGGTATGAAGACCGGGACCCCGACAGTGATGACAATTCTCACACGGTTGCTGTCAATTTGACTCAGGATGTGTCCCCGTCTTTGTCGATTGAGTTAGGAAATACCTTCCGGATTACACAGGAACCGAGAGTCGAGACGGGAACGGGCACTCCTTTGAGAGGCCTGCAGGACTATCTTGATAACGAAGCCCATATCTATGCCACGGCGGCTATTTCCCCCATTCATTCAGTTTATTGGGGCTACTCGAATCGGCTTCTCAAGTATGACGATCCGGGCTTTGCTAACTTGCTTGACCGCATGGAGCATTCCCCCTTGATTCACTTTCGAGCTCAACTCAATCCGAATACCATCGGATTAATCGGTTACCGATTCAAGGCAGTGAACTACACCGAGGATAGGCCACTTAGATATAACTTCGTAATTGAACCAAGCGACTTAACTCCAGAAGTTCGCGACAGTGATTCCCACTACATCTATACCGGTCTTGATCATGCCTTCACGCCGAGCTTGCAGGGTTCCGTTCGTTTTGGTGTTCAGCTTGCAGAGTTTCCCAATGCGGAAAATATCCGGACTATCCCTGAAGACAGCGCAATCAATCCCTATGCGGATGCCAATTTGACCTACGGCTATGCGGAAGGCAGCAACATTCAGGTTGGCGTGAGGCACGAACGGCAACGCAATGATCTTGCGCTTGTCGTCAGCCCGGAAGATCCGATTCTTGACCAAGAGCAGACCGCTGTGTATGCCTCGATTAATCATCAAGTGACATCGAAAATTGAGGCATCTTTGGTTGGTCACTACCTCAATGGTGCCTTCGAGGGAGGAGGGACTGTTGATGGATTAAGGGACGAGTACTGGGCTTTCGGAGTCAATGCCTCTTACATGATCGACCAATTCTTCTCAACCGAGGTAGGTTACAATTTTGATCGACTAGATTCTGATATTGGTCAAAGAAGCTATGATCGAAATCGTGTTTACATCGGATTCCGAGCGAGCTACTAGAATCTACACGGTCTAAAATAGTGTTCGGGAGGCTGGAAACAATATTCTGGCCTCTTTTTTTGACGATATGCAATCAGGCAGTAACTCCAAGAAAGCCCAAGACGCTAAGCTGCACTTTCTCGATTATTGGCGCATCATCCGTATTCGGAAGACAGTAGTTTTGGCTGTCTTTCTGTTGGTGGTTTTGACCACCACCGTGGTCACCTTTTTGCTGAAACCTACTTATGCGAGCACGGCTCGAATCTCTATTAAAAAGGATAATCCAGATATTGGTACCTTGTTAGGCATTCAGGCCACGGCTCAGCATGATCCTTATTGGATTCAAACTGAGTTTGAAAAGATTCAGTCCAAGAAAGTGCTGTATCAGGTCATTAATACTCTCGAACTGAACAATGAATGGGCCAAACGCTACAACGTGGACACATTGACCACGAATGAGACCTACATGACTCTCCAGAAACTGATCGAGGTTAGTCAGTTTCGAAATACCGGCATCATTGAGATCACGGCTTATAGCGAGGACCGTAAGGAGGCTGCGGCTATCGCCAATACTATTGCCGAGGAGTACCAAAAACACCGACTGCAAACTCAGCAGAATCAATCTCAGAAAGGCATCAGCGCCTTGAAAGAGATGCTTGACCAAAAGAACGAGGAGGTGACGGAGTGGCAGGCCGAAGTCGATCGGCTAAAGCTCGAGAAAAAAATTGCGGATATCTATAGCCCGGAAGGAAGTTCATTAGCGACACCGATCGAACCCCAGACCGTGCTGAAGATGGAGACGGAGCGTGCCAGCTCGAAGGCCTTTTATCTTCGCTACAAAACACTCTATGACAGCCTTTCAGTCCTACCGCGGGACGAACTGAGAAAGGCCGCTTTAACAGCCATTCCGAACGATCTCAATTTGTCGAGGTTGTTCAATGAGTACGACGTGGCTAGACAGCAGATCGCCAGGAATCGCGCGTTTCAGGGACCGGAAAATCCAGAGATGCGTAGCCTACTCGACTTGAAGGAGACGTTGGAGCAACAGATCGAAGATCGGCTCGACGGGATCTTGATCGGTCTACAAACGCAACTGAAAGCTACGGAAGCGCAAGAGGCGAGCTTGGCTGATGCTGTTGACGAAGCCAAACAGAAAGACGCCGAAAACATCGCAGAATATCGTCCATACTTCCGTGCCAAACGTGAGTTGGAAACTCTCCAGAAGGTTCGTGATATGATTTTTGTTCGAATGCTTCAAGAGATCGTGGATAGCAGATTGCCGAGGGAGTCGATTGTGGAGATTTACGATCCCGCTGAGGAAGCGATGAAGCCCGTTCGTCCGAATATTGGTTTGAACATTGCGCTTGGCGTTCTTGTTGGCTTGGTTGTCGGTGTTGGTTTGGCTTTCTTTATCGAGTATCTTGATACCTCCGTTAAGACCATTGATGATGTCGAGCAGGCACTAGGAGCACCGGTATTGGGAGTGATTCCGCAGAATGTGGGTTCCTTGCTCGAAGAGGGTCCGGATAGCCCACACGCAGAGGCGTATCGCGTGCTACGGACTAATGTGCTTTTTTCGCGAAAAACCGACGATGCCACTACAATAACTGTTGTTAGCGGGGGAGCCGGCGAAGGAAAATCTACGACGATTTTTAATCTTTCGACGATTTTTGCGCAAAACAACAACAAGGTGTTGGTCGTTGACTCGGACTTGAGGCGTCCGAGTCTTCACAAGGTCGTGGGTGTCTCCAATGCAAAGGGGTTGACCAACTATTTGATGCAGTCGGTCAAACTGGATGAAGTTATTCAGACTACCAGCTTGTCGACTTTGGATTTCCTGCCGAGCGGAAAGCTACCGAGTAGTTCTCTCGGTATTCTGAACTCCACTCAGATGAAGACCTTTGTCAAGGATGTGAAGAACCGATACGATTTCGTCTTTTTTGATTCGCCTCCGATCATGGGTGTTAGCGACGCCTCAATTCTCGCCAGCGAGGTCGACATGTCACTGCTGGTCATTCAATATCGGAAGTATCCCCAAGCGATGACTGTGAGAGCGAAGCAGATGGTTGAGAAAGTTGGCGGCAACTTGTTGGGAGTTGTGCTTAACAATATCAATATTTCTCAGGACTCCTACTATTATTATTACAGCGGTTACTATTACGATTATTACTCAAAGGCAGAAGACTCGAAGGATTTAAAGAAGAAAAATCAGAAAAACGGTGAAGCCAAACCTGGGAAGACCACAGGACGGCAAGAATTGAATCTAAAGAAGAAGTACTAAGCGTGGAGCCCCCGGGAGTCAGTAAAAAGATTCATGAGGAAAGGTCTAGATTTGTGCGAGCAGCTTCGTTAGTGCTGTTATCGTTGGTCATCTTCAGCGTCGGTTCGGGGTGCAGTGGCAACGGTCAGGGAGGCAGGGGAGACGCTGCACCCGTAACGACTAATGTCCAGCGGGCGAATCCGGATATCCTCACTGAGGGGGACCGCATCGTGATCATCTATTCGGGGATTCCTCGGCCGCCTCCGCCGCATACAGAACAAATTCGGCAGGATGGTACCATTCAGCCACCATATCTTTCGGAACCCATGAGAGTGGCGGGACTCACCACTGGAGAGCTCCAAGATGCGCTCTACAGTCTTTACGTTCCCAAAATTTTTACTCGTGTATCGTTGACCGTCAAAGCAGAGGAGCGCTACTTTACGGTCGTCGGTGAAGTCAACACACCCGGGCTCTATCCGTATATCGGGACCATGACGGTTCTTGATGGCATTGCTTCCGCTCGGGGGCTTAATAACTTTGCAAAGAAGAACCGTATTCGAGTGACTCGCGCGGACGGAACAACCGTCACCTTCGATTACAGTAAAGCACGCGACAACCAGGAATACAATATTCCGTTGTATCCCGGGGACGTCATCAATGTCCCAAGGCGATTGTACTGATGTTTCGGCTCACCGTTCTGGAGGGGAAACGGAAGGGTGAGAATGTCGACCTGACATCCTTTCCCTTTGTCCTCGGAAAAAACGTGGGGGCCGATCTGCGAGTTTTGGATGCCGGGGTGTGGGATCATCATGCGGCGATCAAATTCGAACCGGGCGCCGGACCGCAATTGAGGCGGTTGGGCGCCGGAACGGTCAGTCTCAATGCCAAACCCATTGACCAGTCCAAACTTCGCAATGGTGACGTGATCGTGATCGGAGCGGCTGTGTTTTCCTTTGGTTCGAGCCCAAACCGCGTTAGGGGTCTCGGTTGGTTTAATTTTTTCACATGGCTTATGGTGGCGTTTGTTGTGTTCCTCGAGTTGGCCTGCATCGTCTTTCTGATAGGCTCTGCATAAATCTCTACTGCCTGGTTGAGGTGGGGCCTAGGGTAGATGCAATTAATCGCTCCTTACAAAGGCTCGCATGGTTGGCCTATGAACTGGCACTTGTGTAGCGAGTGATCGCCCAGCGCCAACCCAGTTCTGAAATCAAGAGACAGACAGCCGCCATACCAAAAAGGGAGAAGACTTCGGCGGGGGAGGATAGCTTGGCGGCAAAGAATTTTACGGGTACATTGGAAACTAGGAGCATGGGGATACCGAAAGTAAAGAAGACCTTGAAGAGGCCTTGGAAAGCGGCGTCGGGCAAGCGAGCGATATTAAAGAGATTGTAGTATCCCCAAACGATCCCCTGTGCCTTAACCGACATAAAACTGATGGAGGCGAGGAGGAACATCAAGGAATAGTGAATGAGGATCCCGACGCCACAAAGGAATCCAAAACCGAGCAATTGACTCAAACTCGGAATCAAATGCATTTGACAGCAGGCGTAGGCCATCACCGCTATGCCACTAAAGGCGCCGACCAACGATCCGATATCTAGTGTTCGTAAAGAGATTAGGAATCGCGAATTTACGGGAAGGAGCAACATAAAATCCAGTCGCCCGGTTCGAACGTGTTCGGAGAGCCCCACGATGTTGTTCAAAAAGATAGCGTGGAATAATTGCTGGATGAGCTGACTCGCTCCCGTGAGCAGGACCACTTCCCATTTGCTCCAGGTCGCGATCCGATCGGTATGTGAATAAATGACGGCAACGAAGGCCAATTGGAGGCCAAACCACAACAACTCCACGAATATCCAGAGCAGGAAATTCACTTTGAACTGCATATCCCGCATTACTGAATTCTGACACAGAGCACCATAGATCGAAACATGCCGCTTGAGGGAGGCCAGGGAGCTCAGTAGTGGGGGAGGGTTCTGATTTGCCTGGATATTCATCGTTTTGTTTAACCGCCGACCGCGCTGTAGCACCTAATTCCACGGTTCCACACAAGAACCGCGACCCCGTAGGCAACGACTACCCAGAAGCACTGAATTAGCAAGCCGGTGAAAAGAGCCTCACCCGTTGTTCTCTCCAGAAAGATACTCACTGGGAAGTATAAAAGGTAAGGAAAAGGTGTGTAGATCAATGCATTGGTGATCCACGCCGGGAGAATATCCAAGGGGAATAAGTGGCCTCCGGCAATGTATTCGACCGCGAAGAGAATGAAGATGAACGTGTCAATCTCCAGAATCCAGAACGCGAGCAACGCCATAGTAAACGAGGTGAAAAACTGGAGCAACCCGGTCAAAATCACTGAAATGGCGAACCAGCCATACACCCCGATCTCCGATGGAAGTTGAAAGTAATCTCGATAGTAAAAAATAAACAATCCGATCGGCAACAAGCTGGTGACGAGGTAAATCATCCGCCCGGAAGTGTAGAGGGTTAGCCGATAAGCCAGGTAATTGATGGGTTTAAGAAGAAATTGGCTGATCTGACCATCGCGAATCTCTGCGGCGATCTGCCAATCGTCCTCATTCACGGCAGTTAAGGCATCGACGATGGTGGCCACGAGATAATAGGAAATCATTTGCGCCAACTGATACCCCGCGACGTTGCTGTCGCCGGGTTTGCTCGCATAGATCGTTCGCCAGAGGAAAATGGTAGCTGCGAGCGGGATGAGGGCGAAAAGGGCGCGAAAGAAGAAGTTTAACCGGTAGGTCAAAGTGTTTTGGATTCCGACATTCAGGACCTGAAGATACTTGTTCATCCACCCACTTATGAGAGATTAGCGAAGAAACTCGGGTTCGTAGACGGTTAAATCCGGGAATTGACGGAGTTCCGTGACGAACTTCGCAATGCCGCGTCTTTCGTCCACTCCCAAGTTGTATCGGATCGCCTGAGTCAGATATTTCCTACGGAAGGCCTCATCGAACTCGCCGTAAGATCTCACGATGGTTTCGATGTTTTGGACTCCTTGGTCCCGAGCTTCCTGTAATTGCGGGAGGATTGTGTTGTAGTCAATGCCCTTCTTCAGCACCCAGACAGCGAAGACAAAGGGGAGATGTGTGTCTTCTTGCCATGCTTCGCCTAAATCCCAGAGTTGGTGAGGGTGGTTTTGCTGGCGGAAGTGGATCGCCGGATTGCCGATCAGCAGGACATTTTCCTCCTCTGCAGCGGCGTCGTAACTGTCCAAGATACTCCATTTGGGATGAATGTTGCGACGATGAAGCAAAACACGCAGGAGATTCACACTGGTCAGAGAAGCGGGATCACAGTGAACTTCAATGATATCCGCCAAAGCGCCTCGGTGGGCTAGGAAAACGCTGTTCACGGGACCGGCCGAGCAGACGCCGATTCCGTCAAGAATGAGGTAATGCCGACCAAACAGTGCCTCAGTAATACTGAGCAATGCCGCATCGAGATTTCCCTGCCGCATGGATTCGCTGAGTTGACTGGGAGGAAGGAACATGATTTCTTGCTCAAGGCCCCAAGTGAGCGGAACGGAGTTTAGATAAGGCACCGAACCGATTCTGGGTCCTTTACTTGGGAGTGATGTCCCGCCGTTGCGCATGATTTTGGAAACCGTCACTGGGAACCGCTCAGGTCATGGACTGCCTCGCTGAAGGCCTCTTCGCGATTGGTTTCCTCAATCAGCTCGTAAAACGTATTCCGCTGGACGGGAATTTTTCCACTCTCGCAAATGGCTTTGATCATGGAAGCCCGCGTTTGCTCTTGAGGCGATGTGGCTCCGGCCATGTGGAAGATATGCTCTTCCAGGATCGTCCCGTGGAGATCATCGGCTCCGTAGCTAAGAGCGACCTGTGCTAGGCCTAGACCCATACCGACCCAATAGGCAGTGATATGATCGAAATTATCGAGATAAATACGGCTCACGGCGATGGTCTTGAGCGAGTCGGACCCCGTTGGCGGATGATGCACGGGAATCCCGTTGTCTTCTGGTTGATAGGCAAGCGGGACAAATCCGGAAAATCCCTCAGTTTCGTCCTGGAGGGACCGAAGTTGACGGAGATGATCCACTCGATCAGCTGGGGATTCCACATGGCCATAGAGCATTGTGCAGGTGCTGCGTCCACCGAGTTGATGCCAGGTTCGGTGGACGTCGAGATATTCCTCCGCTGACTCCTTGCCAGGAGCGATTACTTGTCGGATCTCTTTGTTGAATATCTCTGCACCACCACCAGTTAGTGACCCGAGCCCCGCTTCTTTTAGCTCGGCCAGGGTATCGCGAACGGACGTCTTGGCCAACCAGGCCAGATGGAGAATCTCGATCGCGGTAAAGCACTTGAGCTCCAGCTGAGGGTCGAGTGCTTTAAGGCTCTTCAGCATTCCTGTGTAGTAGTCAAACGGAAGCGAGGGATGGAGTCCCCCGACAATGTGGAGCTCGGTGATCCCGTTATCCAAGGCTTCGCGAGCCTTTTTGAGGATGTCCTCCGGGGTGAGTTGAAAGCCGTCGTTGTCTCGCTTCTTTCGGGCGAAGGAACAGAACTGGCAACTCAGAATGCAGTAGTTCGAGTAATTGATGTATCGGTTGACGATATAGGACGCTCGGTTGCCGTTCTTCTTCTGGTTGGCTGTGTTGGCAATGATGCCGAGGGCATTGATGTTCTTCGACTCAAAGAGGCGCAACGCTTCGGTTTCATCGATCCGTTCGTTGGCGACAACTTTTTCGTAAATGTCGGAGAACTCACTCTGGGCCATTGCGATCTTCATGCGCGGATACGGAACATGGGAAATACAACTTCAACCACGGTAATGACGAGAAAAACGATGCTGATCAGTGCGTTCAGGCGAAAGAAGGCAAAATTGATCCACTTGAGGCTTCGCTTGCGCGCCAACCAATGTTCGAACAGAAGAGAGATGACGATTACGGCCAAGCCAATAAAATAGGCGAAGCGAAAACTCAAGATCAATCCAAAGAGGACGAGTAAGAGCAGCATGATGAGATGAGAAATAAAGGCTGCTTGAAGTGCGTTCTTGATGCCCCAGCGGACGATGATGGAGTGAATCTCGTGGGTCCGATCAAAATCATAGTCTTGAGTGGCATAAATGATATCGAAACCGATCAACCAAAAAACGACTGCCAAACTGAGGATGACGGGGGCGAGTGTGAGACTCCCTTCAACCGCCAACCAAGCCCCTAGCGGGGCCAATCCCAGCGCCACGCCGAGATAGACATGGGTGAAATCAGTAAAACGCTTGGTGATGGAATAGAAACAAACCAAAACCAAAGCGATTGGAGAAAGAGCGAAGCAGATTGGATTGATAAACCAGCAAGTGACCAGAAACCCCGCAGCACTCAAACTCAACAAGGTTACCGCGCTTGAAAGCGATACCTTACCGGTCACCAAGTGCCGGTTTTTCGTCCGCGGATTCATGGCATCGAACCTGCGGTCGGCGATTCGGTTAAAGGTCATCGCACAGGTGCGAGCGGTAACCATAGCGAGGATGATGAGGGAGAACAGGCGCCAGCCCGGCCATCCTCGCTCGGATTTTGCCGCAACGACCATTGAGGCAATAGCGAAAGGTAGGACAAAAATAGTGTGGGAGAATTTAGTCATCTCCGCCCAGTTTCGCAGTGTTGTGGTTAACGCTGTTAACATTTCTGCCGGGGGCGTTGAGTCGTTGATCTCCTAAATTTCAAGGCCTTTCTGGTAATTGATATGTCATTTTGAACAGCGGTCCCGTGGTTCGTGTCACTCCCTCTCTTCCTGCCATCGGGGTGTCAACGACTGTTCGACCCCTAGATGATCCAAAACTCGTGAGACCACGGTATCCACCAACTGATCAATGGATTGGGGTTGGGAATAGAATGACGGATTCGCGGGCAGAATCGTAGCACCCGCTAGGGTGAGCAGTTCGAAATTCTTGATGTGAATCAAGTTGAGCGGGGTTTCTCGAGGTATCAGGATGAGGCGTTTTTTCTCCTTGAGCATGACATCGGCGGCTCTTAGGAGAAGGTCACTGCTTGAGCCGTGGGCGATACGTCCCAAGGTTCCCATGCTGCAAGGGATCACCACCATAGCATCGAGGGGATTCGATCCACTAGCAAACGGTGCGTTCATGGATTTTAAGCCGTGTTGATGTACGGCAGGGTCTAGTTGGAGACCGTTAGGCAGCTCTTCGGCGATTACTTGGCGCGCATAATTACTCACCACGAGGTGAACTTCGTGCTGATCACTGGGAAGTTGATTGAGGAATCGTTGAGCGTAAATGACGCCGCTAGCTCCGGTAATGGCAACGATAATTCTCAAAACAAGTCGATGGTTGCTAAGGATCGAATCTCACTGGATCAATATGAATGGAGTGAACCGCCCGTGCAAGCGTGGGGCGCTTTGAGTGTCACATAAAGGGCGATTTCATCGCCCGCAACCGATAGTCCTGCCTTAGTTCTTCGATGATCGGTGATGTGGGAATTTCGATATTATTCAGTGAGCCGACCTTGATAATCTCCCAGGCGCTTTGAGTGAGAAACACCGTTTGTTGACAGAGCAACTCGGATTCGGTGAGGTTTGCCTCGTTGCATGGGAGCTCTTTCTCATCGCAGATTTCTTTTACAATCTGGCGAGTGATTCCCGGGAGAATACCGGCTGAGAGCGGCGGGGTTCCGAGCGCGTGGCCGTCGAACCAGAATAGATTCGCGGAACTTGTCTCCGCGACCTTCCCGTCATGAGTCAAGAAGAGAACATCATCGGCACCCGAGCGGTCCGCTTCCGCCTTCCCCAGAATCTGTAGGAGTTTATTGGATGACTTGTGGCGGTGGAGCATGGAATGGTTGTCGATTCGCTGAGTGCTGGTCACCAATCTCCAGGTCGGGGCTGGGTCCGAGACAGCGTTGGGTGTCGGGTGCAGGGAAATAATCAGCGAAGGCGATTGGACGTTGGCGATCGAGTAGCCGCGAGGTCCCTGTCCACGGGTCACATGTATCCGAAGCAGGGCCTCGGAGATGCTATTTTGGTGGATCAGCGTCTGTGCGATCTTGGCTAACGAATCGGACGCGATTTCGATTGGAATCGAGAGAGCGGCCACAGCATGAGTGAGTCGGGCAATGTGCTCTGGCCAAAAGGCGGGCCGGCCACTGTAGACCCGGAGGGTTTCGAAACAGCCGTCACCGTACATCAAGCCTCGATCAAAGACTGAGAGCGTGGCGGACTCTTGTGGAACGTAATCCCCGTTAACATAAACTATCATGGATGTCAGTCGCCGTGGTGGGGGAGTCGATATTTGGTCTGGGCAAGCCTTTGGCGATGGTGTTGCGAGTGAAACTCCCATCGATCCAATGACAAAGTTTCCAAAAATCCTTGGGCTTTGTCGATCGTCTCCTCGTACTCAGCGGCTGGATCGGAATCCGCAACAATGCCTGCGCCGACGTTGAAAAAGAGACGATTCTCTACTCTGAGGGCAGTCCGTATACCGATGCTGAAGTGCGATTCACGATTGAATCCGACAAATCCAATGGCACCGGTGTAAGGTCCGCGAGCGATGGGCTCAAGTTCATCAATAATTTGCATAGCTCGTAGTTTCGGTGCTCCGGTGATGCTGCCACCTGGAAAACAGGCGGCCAGCGCTTGGACGTGGGTCAAGCCGGTCCGAAGCGTACCCTCGACGGTTGATACGAGATGTTGGACCTGTGGGTAGCGCTCCAAGCGTACCAGATCGGGAACCGTGACGGAACCAAAGCCGCAGATTTGCCCTAGATCATTTCTTAGCAGATCCGTAATCATGATGAGTTCAGCAAGCTCTTTGGGGCTGGATTGGAGTTCGTACGTCAATTGAGCGTCACGTTGAGGATCGTTGGATCGCGGACGGGTTCCCTTGATGGGACGGGTTCGAATATGGCGTCCCGAGATTCTTAAGAACGACTCTGGAGACGCGGAAGCAATCTGCCAGCCGCCGCCGAAGTCCAAGTAGGCCGCGTAAGGCGCCGGCGAAACATCGGTAAGTCGGTTATAGACATCAAGACAGTCCCCTTCAAAAGGCAGTTCCAATCGGTGCGAGAGATTGATCTGATAGATGTCTCCTGAGTGGATATAATCCTTGGCCCGTTCTACTCGCTCAATAAACTCTTCACGAGAGAGGTTGGATCCAAGCGTTTGTTTGTCGGGGGGCGCGGCGATTGTTTTAGGTGTACTCGGACGTGGTGGCGTCTGGAGTTGCTGGGTCCACCAACGGATGTTTTCTTGAGTCACGGTGGCGGACCGTGAACCGTCAAATTGCATTCCCGTCGAAACGATCCAAGCCTTCTGTAGCGGATGATCGAAGACGCAGAGGCTATTGTAGAATCCGAGGCAGAGATCGGGAACTTCAACCATTCTCGCCGCTTTGGAGGCCAATTTATCGCTCAGTTGCCGATTCATCTCGTAGCCCCAATAACCAAAGGCCCCACCCAAGGGAAACGGTAAGTCGGGCTCCTCCAACAGCTCATACTCAAGGAGCAGATGATCCAGCAGATGCCAAGGATTGCTGTAGTGAGTCGATTCCCGCTCAGTATTCCTGAGCCGACAACGGCTTCCGTCCGCCTCGAGTTGGGCAAAGGGGCGGGCGGCGACGAGCGAAAAGCGAACATCGGGTGATTGAAACAGGGCGGATTGGAGGACGATGAGTCCGGCTTCGTCGTTGATCTGCTGTGCCAAGGTGAGCGGTGTATGTTCGGTTTCAGCTTCTATGATTTGCGCTCGCATCCGATTCACCAATTCGGGGTTTGGTCTTCGCTGGAGGGCAAGCCTAACGGATCTTAGCCGAAGCTCAAATCAGGAATCTTCGCCTCGCCCCGGCCTTCTGGGTCCTAGGTCCCACTAAGGCGATTCTGGCGAGGTTCCGTTGGAAGAAATCATTCGCCACTGCTTGCACCTTAGCGGGCGTGACCTTGAGTATCTTTTGTTTGATGGACGTTACCGACTTGATGTGGTTGAACCCGAGCAATTGTTCACCAATCCAAATCATATGGTTTTCGGTGCTTTCGAGGTGCAGGTCCAATTGGCCGACTAGGTACTGAGTGGCGCGCTGAAGCTCATCCTTCGACGGCGGCTCATCCCGCAGTCGGCGTAGTTCGCGATCAATGAGCTGGAGTGCGATGTCGAGTTTCTCTGGGTCGAGCCCGGCGGTTATCGTGAGGGTGCCGGCATCTTCGAATGAACTGATGTTGCTGTAGACCGAATAGGCGAGGCCACGTTCTTCGCGTAAGATCTGAAACAATCGCGAGCTCATGTTCTCGCCTAGGATCGTATTCAGAACCTGGAGCGCATATCGGCGGGGGTCATGCCGGGAACAAGTTTTGAAACTGATAGCCAACTGAGACTGTTCGACCCGTCGTTCGATCATCTTACACCTGAGGCGGTCGGCAAGAGCGCCCACCTGTTGAAAGGTTGACCGCATCCCGGTCGGGATCCGTTTCGAGAACGTTTTGGCCTGACGGATGAGGTCAGCATGCTCGATGTGACCCGCCCCAACAAGGAGTATATTGGCGGATTTGTAATGTTGATCGTGGAATCGGAGCAGGTTCTGACGATCCAGTCGTCTGAGCGATTGTGAGGTTCCCGTAATGGGACGACCGAGTGGATGTTTGGGCCAGAGGACCTCGTTTAATTTCTCCAGCACCAACTGATGCGGCTGGTCCAGATACATGGCGTTCTCCTCTAGGATCACCTCGCGTTCCTTTTCTATTTCCTCCGGCGGAAATCGTGAATTCAGGAACATATCGAATAGGACGGCCAGCAACGTGGGTAAATGTTTTGAGGATGCTTTCGCATAGTAGCAGGTATTCTCTTCTCCGGTGAAGGCGTTGAGATAGCCGCCTAGTCCTTCGATCTCTTCTGAGATGTCACGCGCTGTACGATCACGAGTGCCCTTAAAGAGCATGTGTTCGATGAAATGGGCCGCTCCATTCTGTGCTGCGGTTTCGTGGCGCCCGCCAACGTTGACCCATAGCCCGACGCAGACGCTGGCCATTTGCGGCATGGATGCGGTGGCCACGCGGATTCCGCTTCTAAATTTTGTAGTTTGATACATCGTGCCAACCGGCTCACAATGCCCGGTTGTAGTCGTGGTCTTGGACCGGGCAAACGATTAATCGAAGATTTGGTGCGGGCTTACTGAAAACTTGCCGGGACTTGATCCGGCACCCCCACTCTCTGGCGGTAGGCAAGGATTGGCTTTACCGCCTCTTCCGGGGTATCCACGATCTTAAAGAGATGCAAATCATCAGGGCTGATATAACCGCCCGTTTCCAAGGTAGATTTCATCCATTGAATGAGACCTCTCCAGTATTTTGAATTAAAGAGGATGAGAGGGAAATGGGGGATCCGGTGCGTTTGGACCAAAGTTACGACTTCAAAGAACTCGTCGAGCGTACCGAAGCCCCCCGGCATGTACACGAAAGCCATGCTGTACTTAACCAGACAAACCTTCCTCGAAAAGAAGTAGTGGAAATTGATGGGGAGATTTGCATAGCGGTTCCCTTGTTGTTCGGAAGGCAATTCAATGTTGAGTCCGACGGACTTGCCCTTTGCCTGGGCAGCGCCTTTGTTGGCCGCCTCCATGATTCCGGGCCCTCCTCCCGTGATCACTGCGAGGTCGTTCTTGGCCAGTTGTTTGGCGAGCTCAACGGTAGCCTTATATTCTGGATGGCGCGGTTTGATGCGAGCGGATCCGAAGACCGTCACGGCAGGGCCCACTTTCGAGAGCGATTCGAAGGAATCGACGAATTCTGCCATAATTCGGAAAATTCGCCAGGGATCCTCGTGGGTGAAGCTGACCTTTTTTGTGCTCATCGCGGTGAGAATAATCCTGTGGTTCAGCCGGGCACAAGGATGTAAGCTCTCATTGCGAGCGCGGGCGAAATTCGGCTCCATTCACTGAACGATGTTTGATGCTCAAACAAAGATAGTCGCACTGGATGAATTGTCTGGCTGGCGAGAAGGCTTGCGGGAGAGGGGGAAAAGCTTAGTGGTGACCAACGGATGCTTTGATCTCCTTCACGCCGGACATATCCGGTATCTGGAGAGCGCACGAAATCTTGGTGATGCGCTCCTCGTGGGTCTCAACGGCGATGAGAGTGTTCGAGCACTCAAGGGTTCGGGCCGCCCGATCAATGGTGCCTCGGATCGGGCGCTCGTTTTGAGCGCTTTGGGTTGTGTGGACGCCGTTTGTGAGTTTCCCGAAAGGCGTGCCGACCGCTTCCTGAACATCGCCCGCCCGGATCAATACGTCAAGGGAGGTGACTATACTTTGGAAACCCTGGATCCGAACGAACGTTCAGCAGTTGAACAGCACGGTGGCCAAATCATAATCTTATCCTTCGTGCCGGGTAAATCCACCACGGCAACCATTCAAAAAATCTCCTCGGAGGGCGGTTTGAAACTTCCCGGGATCTAGGCTTCGTCAAAATTCCGAGCCACCAGTTCTTCTAATTTATCCAGCACTTGGTCGGCATCCTGTCCTGAAGCCTCCACGGTGAGAACGGATCCCGGTCCTGCGGCCAGCATCATGAGCCCCATAATGCTCTTTCCGTTAATGCGTTCGCCGTCTTTCTTGACGAGGACGTCCGCTTCAAATTGATTGGCCACTTTGACGAAGAGGGCTGCCGGTCGGGCATGAATCCCTAACTTATTGTTAACCGTAAAAGCTCTCGTTTTTGTGGATAACTTGCTGACTTCAGCCATAAACCCTAATAGTAGGCGGAATCGCTGAGAAAGTCAGCGGAATTTTATGCAAGGGCTCCGCCGGTTCCTAAACGCTCCGAGCAGGCCGTCTAATGGGCCTCAACGACCCTGCCGGGTCGCCATTTTGGAGATCAGGCGTTCGTTAAGCTCCTGGGCTGGATTGTATCCTGAGGACTTGAGCTTGGTCTGAAAGGCGGCCACCTCAATGAGCCGCGCCAGGTCCCGCCCTGGGCGGACGGGAATAGTGATATACGGGATTTTCACGCCTAATATCTCCACATATTGGTCGTCCATTCCCAGACGATCAATGTCTTGATCCTTCTCCCATTGCTGGAGGTTGACGACTAAGTCGACCTGTTTTTGGCGCCGGATACTTTTGACCCCGAACATTGCCGCCACATTGATAATGCCGATTCCCCGCACCTCCATGTGATTGCGGGTGATTTCAACGCTGGTGCCCATCACATAGTGATTGTCGATTAGCGAGACCTTCGTGATGTCATCAGCCACCAGGCTGTAGCCTCGCTCGATTAAGGCCAAGACACATTCCGACTTACCGATTCCGCTTTCTCCGCGAATGAGCACGCCAACACCAAGAATATCCACCATGCTACCGATCTCAGAACCGCGAGGGGCGAACATCAGTTCCAGGGCCAGGGTGGCCAGGTTGATGAACTTCATAGTGATCAGGGGTGTCTTGAAAATTGGTAACTTGGCCTTCTCGGCTGCGGCTCGAAAGGAGCGATCAGGGTTCAAATTTCGCGAGAACACCACACAGGGCATCCGGTGGGAAAAGAGCTGGTCGTAGCGTGAGAGTCGGTCCGCTGTTTTGAGCGACTTCAAATAAGTGGTCTCGGCACTGCCGAAGGCCTGAATGCGTTTGCTGGCAAAATAACGGGTGAAACCGGCGATAGCTAGGCCGGGCCGATTGACGGTCGGTTCCCGTATGACCTTTTGGAGTCCTTCGGCGCCGGCGATCAGGTTCAGTTGTAACTCACTGGCGTGGTCGGTATAGAATTGCTCAACGGTTACCGAAGGTTGGTTCATACGCGGCTCATTAGAGAATGAATTCCGGTCCGAGATAGATGTCGCGTGCGTGCGAATCGTTAACGAGAAATTCCGCGCTGCCCTGACATACCACCTTGCCTTGATGGATTAGGTAGGCTCGATCGACCAGTTTTAAGGTTTCGCGGACGTTATGGTCGGTAATCAGCACACCCAAATTCCGCTCCTTAAGACGTCGGATAATCTTTTGCACTTCGTAGACCGCAATCGGATCAATGCCGCTGAATGGTTCATCCAGGAGCAGGAGCTTGGGATTCGTCACGAGCGCCCGAGTAATCTCCAAACGCCGTTTTTCCCCACCGCTGAGCGTGTACGCCTTGCTCTTCGCAAGATGACCCAAATCAAGTTCATCCAAGAGGAACTGAAGTTTGGACTGGCGTTCTCGCTTTGTCAGATGACAAATCTCCAAGATTGCCATGACATTCTGCTCGACCGTCAGCTTACGAAAAACCGATGGCTCTTGGGTGAGGTAGCCGATGCCGAGTCTGGCTCGGTGATGCATGGGAAGACGAGTGATAAGTTTCTCTTCAAAGAGAACGCGCCCTTGATCCGGTTTCAGGAGCCCAACGACCAAGTTAAACGAGGTTGTCTTCCCCGCGCCGTTTGGTCCGAGGAGTCCGACAATTTCGCTAGGATGGACCTCGATGGTGACGCCGTCGACGACCTTGCGTTGCCTGAAACTTTTCTCGAGCCCATCGGTGGTCAGGAGATGGCTGGACGAATCAGCACCTGCGGCTTGCGACTGGGAGTCAGGCATGAGCGGACGATGATGCGCGTTTGAGCCGTGAGTTGGAAAGGAAAGATGGCACTCTTGGCGGATTTCTTCAGGGAAGTGTTTGACTCCGATACTTCCCTCGCCCCTTAAAGGTGTTCTTTGCTTGATCCCATATTAAGAGGTCGGCAGTTGTCAGGATATTTTTGACACCGCGTGGCGTTGCAATCCGGGTAAACAGCTCCGGCTCACCGGACAATTCGATCAAGCCTTCCTTGACGAGGTAGACGGCCCGAGCGCCGCTGGCGGTCCCTTCGCTATTTCGAATCTCTACTGCGCCGGTGGCGATCAGGCGATCCAAAGTATTGAATGATCCTGATAAATCACCGGCTAGCTGCTGGCAGGTGAGTTGCCCGTCTTCATGGCTTACTTGCACGTTGCCAGAAGACTTGATGCTTCGGATGGTACGCGGGGTCTTTCCAAAAACGATATCCAAAACGTCACTCGTCAAGGTCCCGCCGGCGTCCCTGACCGTCACGTTCCTTGCGAATCGACCTTTCCCCGATTTAAGGAGGTAAGTATCGGCGCGGATCCGGATGTCCGAGCTTTCCCCGGTTACGTGTTGATCTGGTGCCTTGCCGAGTCCAAGAAATCCGCCCGACGAACTGGCAAAGCGTTGCAAATCGACAGTGACGTTACCGGTGGCCGATACCGTCGTCTCGTCCGCCTGTCGACGGAAATGGATGCGATCCCCTCGGGCATTGAAATCCTCAGAGATAACGTGGGCTTGCCCTTCGATGACAAGATCAGCCTGATTCTTCCCTAAGGGAACGAACGCAATTTCGGATCCGATCGCTTGAGTCACTTTGTCGCCATCGGTTTGGACAATACGAACGTTTTGCTCAGCAATGATGCGTTCAATCATTTGTTTCTTTTGATTGATCAGAGCTGTGAGCCGCTGGCTTTCAACCTCCCATCCATCTTCTGAATGAGCATTGACGCTGCCGATGAAAAGGGCTTGAGCTTCGGAGACGGTATAGCTGTCTGCTTCAAGATATATCTTGGGGTGCTTTCCCTCTGGTGTTGCTTGGGGGGCAATGGTTGAGGGCATGGACATCTTCGCCCGATTTCTCACGGTGAAGATGGGATCGGTGTTCAGGTTCTCAAGATCTATTTCGCCGCCACTGCCTTCGTAATCACCGGAATGCCAGGAAGGGGTCCCGCGCAGAGTTAGTGTCTCTCCGCTGCCCGGGGTTTGGTAGTGAGCGGTCTCTCCGGTAAGGGTGGTCGTTCCGTCCGCTGTGATAAACTGGATCTGAAGATTTCCTTGGGCAGTAATTGTTCGCGCTTCCTGATCGCCTTCCGGCAACAGAACCGTTAATTGCTGGCAGGTGAGTTGAAAGCGTTTCCCCTGGCGTACTTCTACATTGTCCCGATAGGTGCCTACGTTGGAGTTGCGATTATAATCGAATCGGCCAGCTCGAACGTGGATCGGTTCGGCGTTGGATTTCCGATCAGTTTGCGGATGGATCATTGACCGTGAGATCACCGTTCGGACGTCATTGGAAATGGATAATTGAGAGGCCGCCTGGATCCAGGCGAAGCCCCTCCCTTGAATGGAATACCGACCATCGGCGCCCTTCAAGGAGATCTGACCGGATGACGAGGTCTGCTGCTCGGAGATGTCGAAGAAGCACTCCGGGGCATCAATCACCAGGCGAGGCTGTGGGGGAGTTTGGTCGTCATAGATCTCGATCTTGACTTTGGAGATTCGAAGGAAACCACTTTCTACGGGCTCTGCCCCTTCGCCCGTGAGGAGCGTTTTGAGGCGGTTCTCCTCCATCAACGGCATCCGCCAGCCGCCGGTCACCCTTCCCGCCACAGGTTGCGCCTCTGCCGTTGGCTTGGGAAGCATCCCAGCCAGGAACAGAAAACAGCAAACGACTCTTATGCGGAAGCCACTCATTTTTTCTTGCCGTAAATCTCTTCCGGAGTCTGCAACCGAGTCTCGATAATATCGACCTGACGCTCGGAATCAACCGCCCGAAAGAAACACGATTGGTAACCCTCGTGGCAGGCTGCGCCGATCTGTTCAACTTGGATGAGGAGCGTGTCCCCGTCGCAGTCGAAAGCGATTTGTTTGACGGTTTGCGTGTGGCCGCTGCTCTCGCCTTTCATCCAAAACTTTTGGCGAGATCGACTCCAGAAATGGGGCTTTCCTGTTTCCATTGTCGACCGCAGCGACGCCTCATTCATCCACGCCATCATCAGCACACGGCCCGATTGGTGTTCCTGAATAATTGCCGGAATTAGCCCGTCAGCATTGAATTTCAGTTGCTCAAAGAACCTCTTTTGCTGTGCTGAACTCATCGTCCTAAATTCTTCGTATCGGTAAATTCTTGTTTGCCAGAAACTCTTTTACCTCCGAAACGGTGTATTCGCCAAAATGAAAGATGCTTGCCGCCAGAACCGCGTCCGCCTTTCCGTTGATCAAAACCTCGGCCATGTGATCCAACGTCCCGGCGCCTCCGCTTGCGACCACCGGAACATGGACGGACTCGCTGACTCGACGCGTGGCTTCGAGATCATAGCCAGCCTTAGTTCCGTCAGCATCAATACTGTTTAAGACAATTTCCCCGGCGCCCAATTCAACCACCTGGCAAGCCCATTCCAAAGCGTCCTTGCCAGTGTCTTTCCTGCCGCCATGAGAGAAAACCCGCCACTCATTGTTGGCCGCCCGCTTGGCGTCGATCGAAGCCACGATACACTGACTGCCAAACTTCTCCGCGCCCTGCATAATCAGCTCGGGCGTAGCAATCGCTGCCGAGTTGATACTCACTTTATCCGCGCCAGCCTTTAGCATGGTGCTCATATCTTCAACTGATCGGATACCACCCCCCACCGTCAGCGGCATGAAGCATTGGTCTGCGGTGCGTTTGATGACATCCTCCATGGTTTGTCGCCCATGGGCACTGGCGGTGATGTCGAAGAATACCATCTCGTCGGCACCCTGATTGTTATACTGGACAGCGAGCTCCACGGGGTCCCCCACATTACGGAGCTCTCCTGCCTCAGCCTTTCCAAATTGAACGCCACGAGTTACCCGACCATCGTGAACGTCGAGGCAGGGAATAACTCGTTTAGCAAGCATGCGGCGCAACTAAAAAAGAAGCACCGTTATTTGACAAGGGCGTGTGTACAAAGAAATCCTCCGCCCGGAAATGCCTTCTTTCCATGCTGGCAGATTTTGTCTGGGCCAGAGGCTCTCTGCTCGAATCAAACGATTTCGGTGAGCCAACAATTATGCTGGACTAAACCGCCCGTTGGCATTCTTGAACTGCTTGTTGGCATAAAGCACGGCGTTCAGGGAATTCATCGGCTTGTCCGAAGTGAACTTGTAACCCAATTTGCCGATGGCCTGCAGGATCTCCTGCTTGGTTAGGGCCTTCTTGGCAGTCACCTGCAGAACGGCCTCTCGCAGGGATATCTTGTTACGGATCCGTTTGATCCCGCGCTCCCGAAGTCGAAGACCACTAGAGCCGAGATCTGGTAGATTTCCCGGACCATCGGTTTGTAGGACTTGGTTAATTTGTTCAAGACGTTCTTCCAACTGCGCCTTCTCCTTCGCGATGGCTTGGCGAAGTGAAACATATTGTTTTAATGAATCGGATCTCATGTACCCAAAACTTTAATTTCTTAGGCTATAGTCTGTAAAGCCTTTTATATCGTTCTTATATTCCGAGAGTCCGAAACCATTCAAAGGCGTCAATGACGAGGTGGACAGCATAGGCTTGCTACACCAATCCTCTCGCATAAATACAGAAAGTATGAAGGTATCTATAGTGCAATCGTTGCCGTCAACCGTGACGATGCATCAGCAACATAATACTGAAATTGGATCGGTGTGGTGAATATTCTCAATTTCCCATCGTCAAGCTAAGTGTGGGGTAGTGATATCGGCGATCGGAATGAAGACCTTTTCGATCTGTTGATGATTGCCTGCCACGCTCTTGAGGAAATTGCATTGCCTGAGATAGCGGTCCCTGATAGTCCTTGTGCGGAGCCGCGATTTGAGAAGAGTTTCAATTGTAAGTATTTGATGAAAAATAAGTTATCCCTAATTGCCTTGGTCCTGGCCGTTGGTTGCGCTTCGCCGGGGGGGCGAAATCCTTCTGGGGTTCCTGTAACCGAAATGCGAGCGGATGAACGAGGCTTCGTCACGGGGACCGGTATCGAATCTCAAGATTTGGTGACGGTCACCGATCAAATGGCAAGGAGCATTTTGGCCACGCCGGAGATTCGTCAGTTTGGTCGGGTCCCTCGGGTCACCCTTGATCCTGTAATCAACGAGACTCGCTTTCCCATTAACAAGGATATCTTTCTGACTCGGATTCGAACGGAATTAAATCGGAAGGCGCGCGGCCATGTGCGTTTCTTGGCTAGAGAACGACTAGCGACGCTTCAGATGGAACACGAACAGAAGCGGGCCGTGGGAGTGGGCAGACCAAGAGTCGTTTGGAGGCGGTCAGCGGCGCTTCAGGCGGAACGCGAACAGAAGCGGGCCGGGACGTTCACGAGCAGCTCGGACCCGAACCTTCAAGAGTTCAAAGGAGCTGATTTCTTACTGACCGGAAAACTCCAGGGATTGACGACGCGGACGGCCGCCGGTGTCAGTGACTACGTGCTTTACAGCTTTCAGCTGATTGATGCGCGAACTACAGAGATTCTTTGGGAAGATGCCGCGGAGATCAAAAAACAGGGGCTTGAGGATGCCGCCTATCGTTGATGAAGTGCGAACGCCGGTTCTTTTCGCTTCAATGCTATTGGCCGTTGGCGTCGGCTGGATCGGATGTGCCACGGTAAACTTCCGACCGCCGTTCCCGCTGACCGGTGATCCAATTCGGGATGGCTGGACCGGCATCACCAACGGTCCGGTCGAAGATAGGGTGCTTTGGCAGTATCGAACCGCCCTTGAGTTGTGTCGGCGAGCGGATTTCCCTACCGCCTCGACTCTTTTTGATGAGGCCTTGAGGGTGGTCGAGGGACGATATGGAGCCGATGCCTCGGCACGACGGTCTCGGAGCTATTTCGTGGGTGAAGCGCATAAGCGATTTATTGGCGAGCCCTATGAACGAGCGATGGCCTACTACTATCGGGGGATGCTTTATTGGAAAGAGGGAGAGCTGGACAATGCGCGGGCGTGTTTCCGCAGCGCCCAAGTGGAGGATAGCGATGTCGAGGATGGGGCTTACGCTGGTGATTATGTCCTCATGGATTACCTCGATGGTCTTGCCTCCTTTCGCCTCAATGGTCAGGGGATTGATGCATACCGCCGCGCAACGAACTCCGCGACCTTAGTCATTCCGGATCGTTACGAGTCGGTCGGCAACGTTTTGTTTTTTGTTGAGTACGGAAAGGGGCCTGAAAAGTACGCCACCGGCAGTTACCGGGAACAGCTTCGCTTTCGGGACTGCGGTTCAGAGGCGGTCGAAGTCATTCTGCGCTCCAGAGGCCAGGTGGCGCACATCGGCGCCATGGATGATTTGGCCTATCAAGCGACGACTCGAGGGGGGCGGTTGATGGATCATATTTTGGCGAATAAGGCCGTATTTAAAGCTGCTGCCGATACGGTGGGAGATGCCTCCTTGGTCACCGGACTCATTCTCGCTCAGGATCGGAAAACCCAAGAAGCAGGCGTGGGAATCGCGGCTTTCGGGATGGTGAGCAAACTGTTTTCTGCGGCCACGACGCCTTCGGCAGACACCCGGAGTTGGGACAACTTGCCTAAATACCTTGCCTTCGGTTCTCTGAGCTTGCCGCCCGGACGCCATTCAGTGGAGGTGGCATATTTGAATGATCATCGGGAGGCAATCGCTTCCCTCGCTCAGCAAGTCACTGTGGACGTTGCCGAGGGGAACCAGGATACCGTGATGTTTATTTCTCAGTTCAACCAAAAGGAAGGAGATCTATGAAAAGAAATCGGATTATTTGCGGAATCTTGTTGCTTACCGCCCTGGCAGTTTTGCCGGGATGCCGAACGGAAGGCGCCTGGAAACCAATCAATACAAATAAGTATAATTACGAAAGCAATGAACCGTTTGTTTTGATGGATCGGTCCGTGCAGCGATCTGTGACCGTCACGGGACTGCAGGAGACGATACTTGAGGATGGTCGATTGGAGGTCAAAGCGAATGTTCGTAATCGGGTGAATCGCCGGATCCAGGTTCAGATCAGCTGTGTGTTTAAAAATGAGAACGGATTTTCCACCGGTGATGAAACACCGTGGAAGACGCTTATCTTGACGGAAGCAGAACAGCAGACGGTGCCCTTTGTCTCGGCGAACGCTCAAGCGAAGAAATATACGATTCGTGTGCGGCAGGCGCGCTAATCGGCGACTAGCCCGGCCTTCATTCCGAAGTTGAGAGACATGACACCGCCGAGGAGGTTGTCGATGCGGATATCGGTCATATTGAGCGATCTCATGGCGGTGGCGATCCCTTCCTGAGCGGGATAGTGTTCGAGACTGTCGAGAATGTAACGATAGGCGGCCCAGTCGCCACAGAAAAACCAACCAAACACTGGCACCACCCACCGCAGATACGCAAAGTAGCAGTGTCTCCAGAGAGCAAATTTCGGCTTGCCAAAATCTAGAATCAACAGCCGTCCCTCGGGGCGGAGCACGCGGATGAGTTCCTTGAGCCCAGCATCAAAGTCCGACAGATTTCGTAGCCCGTAAGCGATCGTCACTAGGTTGAATGTGTCTGGCGGAAAAGGAAGTGCCATGGCGTCACCTTCAAGGAAGTCGACGTTCGCTTCCCGTGGGCATCGTGACCGTGCTTTTTCTAGCATATTCAGGGAAAAGTCGATGCCGGTCACGATAGCACCGCATCCAGCCAAGGCGAGGGTGATGTCCCCGGTGCCGCAACAGGCATCCAAGGCACGTTCGCCCGGCTCGACGGATGCCAGTGTGAGCAGCCGACGTTTCCAAAGTCGATGCATTCCCAAGCTCTGAACATCGTTCACGAGATCGTAGCGAGGCGCGATTTGGTTGAAGAGCGTCTTGACTCGAGCAGCTCGGTTGTCTTGGTCTTGACCGTAGTATGGATTCACACTTGGCATGTCACGCTGCGCATTACAGCAGCGCATTCAACATATTAACAGATTGGCAGATCGGGTAGTGAATTGCTAGAAGGTGGGTTAGCGATGATGTTGGATTTCAACGATGCTCTGAAGCGAATCCTGGATCAGGTGCCGGCTCTGGATGAAGAGTCGGCGCCTTTGTCGGAACTCAAAGGACGAGTCTTGTCGGCATCCATTTACTCGGACATCGATTTGCCTGTGGCAAATAATTCGTCAATGGATGGGTATGCCGTGCGAGCGGCTGACCTTGAACAAGCGGGAAAGGAGCATCCGATTTTACTTCGTGTCGTGGGCGTGGTTCCTGCCGGAACGGTGTCCGATGCGGTTGTTGAATCACGCACGTGTGTGCGCTTGTTTACCGGGTCCTTTTTACCGGAAGGCGCTGACGCTGTCATTATGCAGGAGGACACGTCCGAAGTTGTTGGTGGCGAACAGATTCGATGTTTGGACCGCGTAAAGCCGCGGGAGAATATTCGCTTTAAGGGTGAGGATGTCGAAAAGGGGGACTTGCTCTTGGAATCTGGAACTCGACTTCACATTCGGCACTTGGGCATGGTTGCTGCAACCGGTTGCGCGGAGGCAAAAGTGGCCCGCCGGCCTCGTGTCGCTATCTTGGCCACAGGGCATGAACTTCAGTCACCCGGCGAAGTATTGCGGCCGGGTGCCATCTACGAAAGTAATCGCATCGTGCTTGGTGAAATGGTGGCCATGTGCGGCGGGCTGCCGAAGATTTGTCCCCTGGTTCAGGATGACTTAGCATCGACCAAGGTCGCGCTGCGGGTCGCTGCGGAAGAGAATGATGCAGTGATCACCAGCGGCGGGGTTTCGGTTGGTGACTATGACCTGATCCGACCAGCTATCGAAGCTCTTGGTGGCCACATTGATTTTTGGCGCATTCGGCTTCGCCCCGGCAAACCGTTTGTGTTTGCGGAGGTGTTTGGGAAACCCCTGTTTGGGCTTCCGGGCAATCCCGTCTCAGCGATTACTACCTTTATGCTCCTCGCTCGCCCGGCCCTGCTAAAGATGCAAGGGGCTTCGGATGTTCGCCCACCGCAACTAAAGGGCCGGCTGGTTGAAACGCTAACAAATCAAAGTGATCGGCCTCATTTCATGCGTGTGTATTTAAACGAAAATCGAGAAGTAACATCAGCGGGACTCCAAGATTCCCATGCCTTGCAAAGCCTCTCGAAGGCGAATGCTTGGTTATGCGTAGAACCTGGTCAAACGCTGTCCTCGGGCGAGGAGGTTTCCCTAATAGCATGGGATTCGTAGCCCTTAGCTTTAACCCATAACTCGGGCGGAACAGCTAAAATGATCGTTCCGGCAGCTGAAACACTGCCGGTCGATTGAATACTGAGGGCGTTGCTGGATCCCCATCCGATACACCCGACGATCGGTCGATGCCGGAATTGCCGAAGACCGAACTGGATATCGTCGATTTGATCGCCGAAGAGGTTCTCATTCCCGAGCCGATCGTCGCCCGCAATCCCTCCATCATACCGGATTGGATCCCGGTGTTCACTGGATTGATATTAGGCCGACTTCCGTTACTGAGACTCCCGGCGATGCTTGGTAACCCAATACCCGCACTGACGGATGGATGCGCACCATCGGTCAGGTCAACCATAGTGTTGAGAAGTTTCTCGAATTCTTGGGACGTTGCTTCGGGTGTCTGGGTCCGGATGCCTAGGTCGGTGAAATCGTCCGTAAATCCCTCCACCCGAGACTCAATCGTTGTTTGTTCTATGAGGTCTTCTGCGGCTCCCGTCTTCGCTTTCGGGCTGGTCACATTCGTAAGTGGTTGGTCGAAAACACTGTCGAATCGCACTTCAAAATGTTCTGGGGTGGCAAAGGCATCGCGATTCCGGTCTTTTTTGTCGTTCGTGGATTTTTCATCCGCGGCATTGTCTTGAGCAAAATCGTAACCTTGTTGGGAGCGTGATTCTCTTGTGCGAGGACGTGTCTGAGTCTCTCGCTTCGCATAATATTTTTCGAATGTGCTTCGTTCGGCGCGGCCATATCGTTGGCGACTGCTGGTAAAGTCGATCTCGTCAAAATCAATTTCAGAGGAGAAATTCTTGGAATTAAGCAGCTCATCCGGATCCTGCAACATCCAATTTTTCTGTCGGTCCAGGGCTTTGAGAAAATTTTCCCGCTGGCGAAGATTGGGACTGGGATTGAGTGGGTTTTGCCAGGGAGCCATGACTCCCTCTACCGAGCTGCTTTTCTTGTCAAATCTCTCGAAATCCGGCGCGATAATTCGGGCATCTAGCTCCTCCTGAGGAATTCGAATCTTGCTGTTCGGGTTCGAAAAAATGACCCGTTCACCAGCTTGGATCCGCGCAGCAGCGGGGCCTAATGCTAGTGCGAGTAAGATAAAGAGATTGGCACTTCGGAGGAAGGGGATGTGAATCATGTCGATTGTCTTTTTAGCCTATGTAATACCCTTTTGAACCATCAAAGGGCCACAGTGTTCGATTTTCGTCGGAATCTCCGGATCTGTCAAAATATCTTTTGGTTTGAAATGAACTTGCATCTACCACTGATTTTCCTTTTCTCTGAAGTCTTATGTTGAAGATCAGGAGCTACTCAGTGTGGTTACTTTCAGTTTTTGCTCTAACGGTTTGTCTGCGTTCCCCGGTCTCAGGAGAAAGCAAAAAGCAGCCGCCAAAGGGCTATCACGAAATCCGTTCGGGACAAGCGACTGTGCTGCTTGAGACCTATCGGGATATGGTCATTCTGGACATCCGGACCCCCAAGGAGTTTAAGGACGGTCATCTACAGGGGGCCAAAAACCTAGATTATTTTGCCGCTGACTTTGAGGCTAAGGTCGATGCTCTGGATAAATCGAAGACCTACCTCATTCATTGCGCCTCGGGAGGGCGATCCGGAAAAGCAATGAAGCTGTTTGCCAGTAAGAAATTCGCGACGGTTTATCACATGAATGACGGCTACAAAGGTTGGGTCGCGGGGAAACTTCCGATTGTAAAAGATTGAACTGCGCCACCGCTCGCCAGCTAACTCCCCGGCTTCACCGCGGGAGTGTCTCGCAGGTCAGGGGGTAAATCGTCCGGCGGGAAGGTTTCAACATTGAGTTGAAGCAGGGTTTTTAGGGGGTATTTGAATTTCACCTGTCCGCCGGAACGATCCACTATAGCCGCAATTCCGACAGGAGTTGCGCTGGCTTGCTCGACGATATTGGTGGTTTCCTGCACACTGCCCCCGGTGGTGATGACATCATCCGTAATGAGGACTCTCTCGTCAGCACACAATCGGAACCCTCTGCTAAGGACGAGCATCTCATTCTCCTTTTCCACAAAAACGAAGCGCAGACCGAGTTGCCGTGCGATTTCCTGCCCGATGACCAACCCACCCATTGCGGGCGCGACCACGGTGGTGGCAGCCAAGTCTCGCACCTGGTTCGCCAAAGCTCGACCGAATCGTTCCACGGTTGGCATTTCCTGAAGAGCGAGGGCGCATTGGAAGTATTCCCGACTGTGCCGTCCGCTCCGAAGAACAAAATGCCCTTTGAGCAGTGCCCCAGTTTGTTCAAATAGTTGCCGCACCTCCTTCGATGTCATCTGGCAAATAAAGTGGACTTTTGAGGCATGATCAACCCAATATCTAGGATTTCGTCGAGGCCTACGGAATCGGTTCCGCCCGCTCACACGAAAACAAGGGCAGGTTTATAGTCATTAGTCGCCCCCGTCTCCTCCGCAATCACCTTATTCTGGCTCAACTTGACCTAAATTGCGGCAAAATGGCCGAATCACAAACACGGAACCTGAGACGTGATCCTTCCCAATTTAGAGAAAAGAAATAAGTCTACTATTTCGGGCTGCGCCGCTCCAGATAAATAGCCTGAATCTGCTTAAAAGAAGAGACCGAAAGCATGAGCCTGATTGAGTGATTGAGAAGAGGGCTGCTAGTTAGATTGGGCTGGATGGGAGAGGCATAGTGGTCGGCCACGATTCAAAAAGAGGAAGGTGACGTGGCGCGCGGCTAGGCAATCAATGCAATACGTGGAAGGTCCATGCCGGGGGGGGAGAATCCCGCTCGCTGAAGCAGGATTCGACGGCCCCCAGAGAGAGGCTCCCTTGGAGCGAATGGCGAAAGGACGGGCAAACGTTCCGGCAGCAATGCCCTTGAGCGCCGGGCATGACCGAAAGCCGCCGAGGCGCCACCCATCGGCCTCGAACGGGGCTCCTTCGCTCGAAGAAGCGCG
>JAMASS010000013.1 GCA_024761205.1 Limisphaerales bacterium | reverse complement strand
GGGGCATTTTGGTGTTCCGCCGGTGGCATTGATGCGAGCAGATCCGATTGGGGACCTTTCTTTCCGGCGCCGCCTTGATCGGGCCTTGCCGAAGCTCTAATGGAACGATCCCGCTTGCTGTTGCATGTTAAACCTGTAATCCTCTTGGGCCCGGTCTCCCCTGTCGAACAAAAGCATCACGGATTTTACTTTTCATGGCGGCTCCGGCGATTTGATGCCGAAGGTCTCTTTGCCCTGAGTTCTGCACCGAAGGTCTTCTTGATGCGGAAGGAACATCGCCGTTCCCACCAAGCTCTGCGCCGATGGCACCCGCTTCGCTCTTTCCAGGACTCTCCCCCCTGTTCCGAGATGTGTTTCACCGCCTCATCCCGTTCGCGTGCCTCGTCAATCTGGCAGGCACTAGCGCCACGGACCTTGGGACACCCCCGCCGTTTCTCGGGCTCAGGTTGCTTCCAGCCGTTCAAGACCTGGGCATTGAGTCAGGGGATGGTGTTGCCTCCGTTGAATCAGACTCCGATGAATGCTACTGAGCCCCATGCTTCACCTGATAGCGGCACGCCGACTGACCCATTGAGCAGACGCCTCGCAAAGGCGGGGCAAAGGTGCAAGCGATAAGTGTGTCACGGATCCGCTTTGAATCATGCCTCAACGCTGTAGATGGGGAGCAGTGATCGGACGTACGAAATAGCTCTAGGGATTGATCGGATGGTGGCTATCCTTCAACGAGGACATTATATCATGCTGCATCCTGACTATCAGACACACCAAAATTTGTTCCGGCGATGGTGTGTTTGATTATCTTTGGACTCTGTGATTACGTATTGGGAAGCCGCATCCTAGAGGGAGGGTTGCAGCGAAGAGCTGCCTTACTGGAATACCTCGAGAATCGAGCGTTGACGTTTATCTAGAAAAAACCTTTGGCGTAAAACTTTCAGAGTACCATACCGGATAGTGGCTATTCAAGCGAATTGCTGAAACGCCTTAACTGGCAAAACTATTCGGATTCATTTGTATTAGATAATCAACTTCTGGCGGAATCGGTCTGGTTCTCGCTACCAAATTGGCGAGATCAGCTGTCCTGCGCACTATTTTTCGGATGCTTTGTCGATAGGTTCCGCGAGATCGGTAGAATATAGAGTTGGCTGTATCAATGGTTTTTGGATGGCAAAGTGCGGTGTCAGAGTTGATCTCGGGCGGGCAACATATCGCCGAAGAAACGAGTGTCTCCTGCAGGAGACACGGTCGGCTTGAATTGGTAGCTGACGTGAGGATCGAGCTGCCCCTAGAGTCCCCTGAAACTCTACCCTTTCTTGAGTGTCTTTGCATCTCCTGCCGATGCTGCGTCCTGTGATTAGGATCGTATGACGTATCTCTGCCTGTTCAATACTCCACCGTTCTTTAAGATATTAGCTGAATCTGGGATAGTTGTTTCGGTAGAGGTGTTGATCTCTGATATCTGCCAGGGCTTCACCAACCTCAATAAACGACCTGAGACCCGGCGAGATCATTTTCTCCGCATGGCGGAATCGCTGGAGTTCGGGCCCTGATAGGATAGGAAACTTATTTGTTATTGGGATAGTGATAGAAGATTTTGACGAGCTTGTAGTAAGACTAAATTATAGCATATAAGTCACTTTTCTCAATTCCTTGATTTTTTCGAAATCAAAACTGATTTGAAATTGTTCACTATCAAAAGTTTTGCCTATGCCAGGATATTTGAAATATTTTTACGACCTCGGTATACGATATTTTGAATGGGAACGAAAGCGAAGAGTGTTGAATTCAAAATCAGCGATTGGACTGGTGAGTTTTGGCTACAAAACCCATTTCAGTGAAAATTATAGATTGCAGGATAATGATTACTAAAATATAATCCGTTTTTCATAGTAAGAAGTGTTGATTGAATTTCAGTTTGTTAGTATGAAACTTGGTATTTGATCGCAGATGTTTGCAATTTCAAGTGTAATTTGAGTCATTGAAGCGGCAAAGGAGGGCTAACGAATCGTGAACTTGACAAAAACCTACTTTTTGAGATCGGCGGCTATTGCTGGAAGGTGGAGATTTAAGCGTTTGAGGAATATTGTCAGTGTGGCTGGCCTCCGGTTCGGCCTGTTATTAGGAGCGCGCCACTGAGACAGGGCGAGCTAACCCAGTGGGGGCCTTAGGGATGGGGTGATTGCCTATCAACGGGCGAAATCTTGGAAGGGGCTGCGACGGTCGCTGAGTGATATTCATGTTGGTAAGGGACTAGGCTGGCGTTTTGACTGTCAGAACCTTGGGCGAAATGGAGATTGTGGTCCAGCAGAATTCCCTGACCGAGAAATCAGATTCCTTCCATTGACCTTGGAGTTGATGCTTGCTTACCTTTGTCATCATTGGACTTAGTCTGAAGTTCGTGGCGCTGAGAAGGACCCTTTTGAATGAAAGCCAATGAAGTGTATCTGCCGAACTAAGAGCGTTCTCGGGGTTTTCCGTATCATGGGAACGCGGATTTCGGCGTCTTGCTGACCGACCGCTGCGTGTTTTCTGATAGACGAGTTGGTCCCGGTCTTGGGATGACCTGGTAACAGAAAAGGAAGCCGCAGTTCCCCTTTCAATCGGTGTGGTTGATGTGCCAGCCGAGATGTCTTTTGTTTAGACTATTTTCTGGGACCAATAAGTTCGACAAAGTTGCCTTCGAACTTCACCTTGGCCTTCTTGAGCCGTTTGATGGAGTCGTCCGGGTCACCTTGAAGATCAGGTAGCTGAGACCGACTGAGGAATGGATAAACTTTTGGTCGGTCTTCTTCCCGTGAGCATTAGGGAACTCCATGAGATTGACTTGGCTCTTCGCCGGGCCATCGCCAAGAACGAAAACGCGGACCTTAATCCTATGATTATCCACCAAACCCAGACTAGTGACTAATGCGGCGGGGACGTTGAAACTGTTGACCTCCGTGCACCCCTAGGAGTCTTTGTAGAAATTAGCTGATTTTTCTAGATCGGTGGTGAAGAAAGGACACCGGTTTTCTCGTTGGCACTCAGGTTGAGAAACGAAGCCAAACCCATTTGAACGGCAATTACAGTGTTATGAGTGATGCTTAGAGCAGGGCTGCCACATTCCAGGTATGCTGATGCGGTTGCAATGTAATTAAAAAGTAGGTCTTTCCTCTTGATGAGAGTATAGCGATATTTCTAACACCAACATTTAACTGAACTAAAAATGCAACACCACTCATCATATCTTCAAACACAGGCCTGTTAGTTAGCTGGGCACTTGGTGATGTCGATTAGCACGAAGATGGTTGGGGGGTGCTGAGTTTGGGATCGTTCGCTAATTCCCTTCCAACGCCCAGCAGAAGGAGCAGAGAGTTCAGATAACTCATTGATAATAAAAGATTTTTGAAACCTGCTCCAAAATCGGAGCAGGTTTTTTTACCCTGATCCTGAACAGCAAAAAGTCGGTGAAAATGAAATAGCGAGAAACTGAGGGCCGAGAACGCATAGGCGTCCGCCACCAGATGAGTGGTGGCGGACGAGCTAAGATCGCCACTGATTAGACATAATATTGAGCTGGCGAGCACAGAGTGCATTGACGGAACCGAGTCGAAAGAGAACTGATCTTAGGGTGGAAGAGGGTCAATTTGTTTCGTGGAGTATCCGAATAAGATTTGAACACACGCCGAGGAGCGAATGCCAAATCGAGGAGGGGGAAGAGCGTGACAGGGTCTTTTCGGGCTTTTGCCGCGTTGCTTTTTGCGGGAATTCGCAATTCATTCTGGCAAAGATTATGGGGTTGGACCTAAGAAATTGGGGAACGGGTAAGAATCGTGCGCGCTGAACAATGTATGACCCAAGTGAGATTCTAAGTGAATTAGGCGATCTACCCCGAACGTTAGCGGCAACCGGGAAAACTCCGTTCGAGCCGGGAGCGCACTCTCGCTTTTTGGTGTTTCTTATTTAGGAAAGTGTCGGTTGTGAAGGACGGGATGATTGTGGATCACGAGAATCGACTGGGGAGCGTGTATGGCAAGTTATCGATTCTTCTGGACAATCCTCACATGGCCGAGGTGTGAGCGGCTTCCGATGGCGTCATTGTCAAAGTGCCCAATTGAAAATCGCTGCCATCTTACCGAGGTCAAACTGAATTTATCATTGGTAGCGGATCGGGTTGATGTCCGGGATTGCAGGCCCAAGAGTCGTGGACTCTATCGTCCCGTCTGCTTGCCTGATAGAAAGGGGCCATATAAATGTACCCCGAGAAAACAACGGGCGGTTTGTACTTCTCAATCAACTCATTGAGATTCCTGTCACTGCCGTCGCGTTTGCTGGTTCAAGACACCCGGCACTGGTTGGGCGGATCATGGTGAAACCACACCCATTTGGATTAGGGCACCCGGCTGTGTTCCTCCAGCATTTGGGCCATATCGTTACGAGACCGAGGTCTATCCCATCAGGGACACACGGAAAAACACGTGATCGGCAGCTGGGACGCTTTGCCAGTTGACAAAGCAGGACTCGGTTTGAATTTCCTGTAACCAGGCTGCTGTATTACTCGCCATTCGTATTCTTTAGGCCACCATCGTGGTTGCCCGAGCAGACGATGACTTTGGTTGCCTGGCTGAGTTTCTGGAGCTGGCGGCGTCTTCACCGACCCGCTGCTACCGCGGCGGTTTCAACAATTGCTGGCACTCGGCGGGGACCAAAGTTGACGCCATGCTGGGCTTTCAGAGAGAGCGAATCCTCGGCAAATTTGAAGTGAAACTGCACTTTAGCGGTCTTTCGGTGTAACACAGTTTGGAGGTGAATTGGTTCGGAGTTTGCCAGACTCCGCTCGTGATGATGGGGTGCCTGTCTCAATGTTGCAGCTGTTTTACGATTCCGAATTTGGTTTTGCCTCGGTTCCAGGATTCAGCGGCACACTCCGTTTTGTGGTTGTCTGTATCTGTGGCTAGCTTGTGTGGCTGTATTGTTTGCGATATCTTCAGTGGTCACGTTCAGGCCAAAATCACCATGAGTCGCTGGTGTGTTGCGCGAGACTGACAGCTGTTGAAGCGAAGCTCTTGTTTAGGGAGAATAGCATGTACGATGAATCTTGCTGAGAGGGCACACCAAGCTTCTGAGATAATTTGCCATGGCGGACGACATAATGTGGATATTGTTAATCTTCGCGTTGGCTGAGTTGATGAAGTCTAGAATGGCCTGCGAATGGACGCCTTGATTTTCCGGAGTAATCCGCGGGGAATCACTGGCGATTTCTGAAAAGCTGAGAAAGTTGGTGACTAGTCCAATGATGATTCGCTTGAAAGCCTTGTGGAAGCGCATGAGCTCCTTTATTACAAGCC
Organism: Limisphaerales bacterium; assembly: GCA_024761205.1. Lineage (GTDB taxonomy): Bacteria > Verrucomicrobiota > Verrucomicrobiia > Limisphaerales > AAA164-E04 > UBA2970. The sequence continues at coordinate 111,564 of JAMASS010000013.1, read as the reverse complement.
TAATTACGAGAGTATGCCAGAACTGACAGAAGATGGCTGTCAGTGAATGATTTTGTAACATGAATCGATTGAAGTTGATGTTGATGACCGGAGTGTTGGCGAGCATGACGTTGACGGTAAGAAATTATGGCGGCGTGACAGGCTCCGTACGCAGCGAGGTTTTTGGGCGGACCAATGACGGCGAAATGGTAATGCGGTACACTTTGCGGAATCGCAATGGCATGGTGGTTCGGGTCATGAATCTCGGGGCTATCATTACGGAGATTTTGGCGCCCGATCGTGATGGACGATTGCAGAGCGTGATTCTGGGGGCCGATTCGTTTGAGGACTATCGGAATGGCTTCCGTGGTTCCGCTGCGGTGATCGGACGAGTCGCGAATCGAATCGCCGGGGCCCGTTTTTCGTTGAATGGAAAAGAATATCGATTGGCGGCCAACAATGGTCCCAACCATATTCATGGCGGGCGAAAGGGCTACGCGCGAGTACTTTGGTCCGGCAAAGCGCTTCCGACTGCCGATGGTTCTGTCGCCGTTCAGTTCAACTATCTCAGTAAGGACGGAGAGGAGGGTTATCCGGGAAATCTGAGCGTGTCAGTAATGTACACTTTGGATGATAAGAATCGTCTCAGTCTCGACTACGGCGCCACGACGGATAAGCCAACAATTATCAACCTGACAAATCATGCTTACTTCAACCTGGCCGGAACAGGCGACGTTTTGGACCACGAACTGCATTTGAATGCGAACCGTTACACCGTGGCCGACCGACAATTGATCCCGACTGGTGAAATTGCTAGCGTCCACGGCACTCCCTTGGATTTCACTCGGCCCGAGAAGATTGGGGCGCGCATCGAATCATTGAAACCGCGCGTGAATGGCTATGATCACAACTACGTGATCAACGGTGGCCGCCGATCATTGGTTTATGCCGGACGAGTCAAGGAATCGACCACTGGCCGAGTTATGGAGGTGCACACCACGGAGCCCGGGGTGCATCTTTACACGGGAAATCACTTGGGACACGAGGCCCTGTGCTTGGAGACGCAGCATTATCCGGATTCGATCCATCATTCAAATTTTCCCTCGGTGGTGCTGCGACCTGGGACTCAATTCAAGAGCACCACAGTCTTTGCATTTTCAACGGAGTAAGGGACTGACAGCGCAATGCGGATTGCTGAACTGAGGGAGAAATGCCGTTTGCCAGGCCTGTCGTTTCGTGAAGGTCCGGGGGCTTACAGCAGTCGATTTGGAAAATGACCATGGGCGCCTGAGCGTAGTGCTGCATGGTGGGCAGGTGCTATATTATCGCCTTCCGAGTGGCGAATCCGTATTGTGGCAGAGTCGAGAAGCAGCGTTCGCACCCGGCAAACTAGTTTGCGGTGGTGTTCCGATCTGCTGCCCCTAGTTTGGAGCCCACTCTACCGACCCTTCAAAACCTGCTCATGGGATTGCTCGGATTAGCGAGTGGGAGTTGCTACGGGCATCTCCTGGCGACGGTTGTGTGGAATCCTTGCATCGACCAGTCGATACGAATGCTGGGGATGATGGCATCGAATTGGCGACAGGAGGTATCCGTGAACTCGGTACAAAGATTGCCGTGCTTTTGTAGGACAGATCACTGAAATCTCAGGCGGTGGCTAGCGCGCTGGAATTAAGGCCCTAAGTTGCCGGACGATCTCTGAATGTTGGTCAGCTACATTCCTGGTTTCAAGGGGATCGGATCGATGATCAAATAGTTCTTCGTCAATCTCATCTGGCTGAGCGTCGTGGTAAGTGACTAGGCGATGAGTCTCGGTTCGAACCGTTGTCCTGCCTTTCCAAAACCCTAAAGCGCTGTCCTTAGTCTTCACTGTCGGATTTCTCAGGATGGGACATAGGCTCTTTCCGTGCAGAGATGTCTCGGGTCTGGGGAGATCACATAATTCAACGAGCGTTGGGTAGAGGTCCACGGTTTCGACGAGGCTATTTGTTGGTACGCCCGGCTGTAGAATATTCGGTGTGCGGATGATTAATGCACTCCTGAGGGATCGTTCAAACGTGGAATGTTTGCCCCAGAGCGAATGATCGCCAAGATGCCAACCATGGTCCCCCCAGACGATGACGATCGTCTTTTCCGAGAGTCGGAGGCGATTGAGTTCCTGCAGCAATTTGCCGACCTGGGCATCGATATAGCTGATGCAGGCAAAGTAGGCTCGACGGAGTTGCCGGGCGTAGGCTTTGCTTTCTTTTGCGCCATCCGGGTGACCTCCGTAATTGTTAAATACTTCACCGCTTTGGTGGAGGCTTTCCTTGCGGATGCCGACCGGCGCCAATGGATTCGGGCTCAGAGCGACATCTTTCAATGGATAGAGATCAAAATACTTCTTTGGTGCCGTAAAAGGAAGGTGGGGTTTGAAAAAGCCTACCGCTAAGAGGAATGATTGGTCCTTAACCTCTCGAAGTTTCTCGATCGCCTGGTCCGCGATGAGGCCATCGGGATAGCCGTCGTCGGTCACATCAGCAGTCTCAAAAGGAGGGCTCGTTTCCCGTTGTCGGCCCGAACCGTTTGCATAGCCAAAAAAAGCATTCCAGCCGGTCTTCCATTTGCCAAAAGACGGACCGACTTCATGCCAGCTTTTCGGCATTTCAAGGTCGCCTTCGCCGTTGCCAACATCCTTCTTGTAAATTCGCCCACCTGGGTAGTGGCTGATCTTCCCGTAAGCGATGGTTCGGTAACCATGTTTCTTGAAATGATGTGCCCAGGATTCCGGTTGGTCCGGGGTGGTTTCGTTCGCCATCGCGTAGCGGACAGCATCGTTGTTGAGGTGAACCGGTTTCGTGGGGCGGCGCCCGGTTAGTAGCGATCGACGGGAAGCCCCGCAGGTAGGCACCTGGACATAGTGCCGGTTGAAGAGGCGACCCTCCGAGGCTAGGCGATCTAGGTTCGGCGTGATCATGTGGCTTTGACCATAGCAGCCGAGTTCCGGCCGCAGATCGTCAATGGCAATGAAAAGCACATTGGGTTTCTCAAGTGCGTTGAGGCAGGGGCACGTGAAAGCTAGAATGAGTAACATTGAAGATCGCAGTCGATAGATCATAGTGTTCTAAGACTCTATCAATTTGGTCGAGCTCGCACAACCGTGCCCGATGGTTCAGTGAGGATGCGAATCAACTTTCCGAAGCCGAAAAGGCAGCTGGATTTGAAATCTTATTCAACGCTAAGGATTTCCAAGGCTGGGAGCAGAAGGGAAATTGGATCATCGAAGATGATGTCCTGACCCGCCAAAGGGAGGGGCGGTCCGCTAACTCATACAGCCAAACCTGTGCCAGACAATTTTCGAGCTGAAATTCCAGTGAAAAGTCGCCGAGGGCAGCAACAGCGGAATTTATTACCGCCCCGGCCAAATATGAGTATCAAATCCTCCATAATCAGAAACACCCGGACGGGAAGAATCCTCGAACTAGCGCGGCATAGCTTTACTTCTGCATGGTGCCCGCTCACGATGCGGCCAAGCCCGTCGGTCAATGGACACCAGTAGGGTTGTCTGCCAGGGCAGTGTTATTCAACACTGGCTAAACGGAATCAAAGTCATCGATTTCAACTACACGAATGAGCGATGGAGTTTTAATGTTGAGATGCTGCAGCAGTGCGGCGCTGAACTCCCCTCTCGAGGCACAAACCTTTTCCTCCAGGGCTACGGTGATCCTGTCTGGTATCGCGGCCTCAAGCTTCGGGTCGTGTCATCGACGGAGAACATTGGGCATGGGGGTTGAGCCTGAAGAGATTTCGTCGGAGATGTCAGAGGAGGCGGAACGGAAGAAACTCGAGCGTGTCATGGAGTGCCACTGAAAGCGGTAGGGACCAGATAGGATTTACAGGACCAACAGGATGAGGAATCGCCGATCTAAAACTCGAAGATACTGACGGACGTATTCTCAGTAGCGATCAGATCAGTGCCAACACGGACCAACTGCTCAAGCGTGTTTCCCGAACTGGCGATTTACTTTTAGTCGGCATTTGATATGGCGAAAAGCTCTTGAGGACCGACGCTTATCTGGCACCACCATCCGGAGGAAACTATCAGCTTGATCTTCAGGAAACCGCTCGGCTCATGACTGCAATGGTGGCGCGGGATACTGTCATCCCCCCCCTCTCGGAATGTTAACCGTTTTACAGGAAAGAGTTCACTTACCCTCAGCAGAATTGTGCTACAGTAGCGAGGCTTTCTAAACGCCAACGCCAAACGGTTTGTCGTTAGTAAAGAAAGATGCGCTGAATCCGTTTTCTCGGCCTCGGCAGTTATAACATAAAATATACCTACATTTCTGGACTTTCGCTGTCGCGACCCTCGGCGAAATCTTCCAATGCCAAAGGGCGAAGTGAGGCCAATTTCATGTCTGCGTTTAGACATGCATATCTCGAGAATCACGTCAAATATGGATGGGAGGAGAGTGATTGCAGGTTTCGGGATGGTATCCCCGATTTTCTTTGGCTTGCCTTCATACGTCCACCTGTCCCCATTGATAGCACGGGTCTGTCTCTCCAAAACGGAGCAAGAAAACAAACTGATCTCGTTTGAGATGAAACTCGCAGGTTGGCGAGCTGGCTTGATGCATCGTATCGCTATAGTTACTTCGCTGACAAATCAATTCTGGTGACGCACCAACTGTAGCCGATGCAGCAGCAGAGTTTATCGAAGGATTTTTGATCAATGAACATTGGTCTGTAGAGCTTCGTCCCCAAAACAGGGCTTATTCGTAAATTGACGACGCCCAAACATTCGCCTCGTGTCAATAGTCAAGCAAAGGAATCCGTGGTGAATCAGTTTTTGCGAAGGCTCAATCTCGGCTAGTTCATGGCTTTCTCCAACCGCCTCCTTGGAACTCTCCAAATGGCCTCCACTAGGTCTCGGTTCTAGTAAAATCAACCTACTCCGGATCTTGAGATGCAACTCTTGCGCATCCGTCACTGCTGTCTCACACTTTTTCAAAGCAATCGGCGTGTCAGAATCGGAAAGAGTTTCAATGAGGGCTTTCAGCGCATCCCAAGTTTGTATTACCTTGACTCTCTGGAGCTTCGCTCGGACCTGATCCTCGGTTGCGGTCGTAATAGGCGTTGGAGTCAAGCTCGCAAAGAAACTCAGGGAAAAGATTGCCAAGCGTATTCAGTTCGAAAAATAGAATTCGATTTCAGAGTCTCGTGCTCAAGCACCTCGGACGAAGCTTTCGCCCACCTAAAGAGGGAAGAAATCAAGACATTGAAGATGTCTGTAAATTCGACTACCAGCCCGTCGAACCGGCAGCGCTTAGTAACGGAGACATTAAGCCAGAATACCCATTGGTCACGTCAAACCTATTGTTCGTCAGCTAGATAGCAAGCATAAAAAGTTGGATCAAATAGAATCTTGGCATTGTGAATTCACTTCCGAGCGTCGGAATTTTCTGTTTCAGATTGTCTAGGCGAATGTCCCTCGGACTAAAGATTACCCCCTTGATCAAACCGAGATTAATCCGAACGCTGTCCCTATAACCATGCGGGGCGTATAATTCTATCCTGCTCAAGTTGCGTGAGAAGCCGTTGCAAATTATCCGGTCTCAACACCGTTCTTTTCTTTTGAAGATTGTCAACAATGGTACAGAGGCCGTCTGGAAAGTAGAGGCATCGTGATTTCAGCGGAGTGGCTGACTGATGCACTATTCGCGACAGCATTTGCAATATATCTGTTGAATCCGAGAGCCAGGGGGTGAAGGCTTGTTGCAAACTCATGGACAGTAATCCCATAAGCATAGAGATCACTTCGGTGACCCAATCGAAGACGAAATCCTTGTTCCAAAAACTCTAGTGGCGCACATAGATCGGAGTAGCTACGAACCGATAATTTGCATTCATGGTGAGGCCTGTTTTGTGAACAGCAAAAGCGATTCTCAAGTCAAGTAGCACATACCACATAGTTATTTCGCCAAAGCTCCTGAACAGCCAAAACAAGAATGGTGAACTCGGGACAAGCGGACTTCAGTGACTGAATCTCTGGAGGTTGGACAGCCTTATCCTAAAATCTAAAGGTGCGAGTCTGCCCCAAAAAACAACTTTTCAAGCAAGTGCCTGCCGCATAGCCAGGTCTTGGTAGGGTAGAACTGGAATAGGCCTCTGAATCAGACACGGACCTTATTGTGTTTGGCACACCAACTGAGGGATTGATTGCCGAATTCTAATTTCTACCTCGGGAATCTAGGATCTATAGGCAGTGGAGTAGAGGAGGTTAGTCTCGAATTGGTGTATCCTGAGGCGAGTGAAAAAATGGTGGAGGCGGCGGGAGTTGAACCCGCGTCCTGTGCAAATCTACCGTGAGGCCTCTACATGCTTATTCAGGTAGAGAGTTGTCTGTTCGATCCTGCCGACCCGACGCGATGGATCTTACATAGTCCGCATGAAAAATTTTCAGCTTCTCACGCGCGATCCCCGATCAAAGCCTAACCTGCTGCTGCGTTGTTCCCACCTAGCAGGTGTCAGAGGGACAACGCTCGGGCACTTAGGCCGCGAGAGCTAATTCTTCGTTAGCAGTTATTCTTTGGTCCGATGATTTACGAGGCCAACGAACCATCCTCGGCATGCAACCTCCGGCGTATCTACCCAGTCGAAACCAGTACGCCCCCAAATCTTTTGTTAAGATTGACTTTGGATGGGGAATTGTCAAGTGGTTTCCGGGGGTGAACAAGGAGGGAGCGGAGAGAACGGAAATTGTTGTGTGCTACCAGGGGATGTCTTCGCTGTCGCGAAGGAAGCGGCCCGTGACGGTTTGAGGGGGTTGATTGAGGAGGTCGACAATGGATTGGGCGCCTTCTTGAACGGAGCGGGTGGCTGAGGCACCGCCCATGTCGGTTCGAACCCAGCCGGGGGAGAAACAGCAGACGGCGATGCTTTCGGATTTCAGGGCGGCGGCGAGTTGACGGGTGGCGGCGTTGAGTGCTGTTTTGGAGATGCTGTAGGCAGGTGCCCAGTTTTTCATGTCTTGGAGACAACCGGCTGCGCTGGACACGTTGATGACCAAAGGGGTAGCTGCGTGCTTGAGTAGAGGCACGAATGCTCGGGTAACTAGGACCGGGCCGACTGTGTTGGTTTTGAATGTCTGTTGAAGGACGGAGTCGGTGACATTGAGGATGGAGTCGTTCCAATCAAGGAGAACTCCGGCATTGTTGATCAGGAGATCAAGGGACGCGATTTTTTCGGATAAGGTGTCTGCGGCGAGTTGGATGGTTTCGGGATCGTCCACGTCAAGCGAGAGGAATTCGGTTGTTGGATTTTCCCTGAGAAGCATTGCTTCGGGCTCGGCGGGGAATGGGTCTCGCCGACTAGTGGCAAAGACGCGCCAGCCTTTGGCGGCCAGCTGCTTGGCAGTCTCCAGCCCGATGCCACGGTTGGCGCCGGTGATAAGGACAGATTTCATTTTTTAAGGCTTAATGGGGAAACTTTGAATTCATCCTTAAGCCTTCACCGCGTAAAGATCAACTCTGGCGGGAGGGATGTTGGCCCAGACAATTTTAGAGCGGAGGCTGGTGAAACCGTTGAATGGGGTGAAGTTTTTGGAGCGTAGATGGTAGGTAAATTGGATGAGGCGTCCGGCGCTGGTGAGGATTTGAGTGATCTGTTGGGCAATTTTTTGGCACACTTCACGAGGTAGAGAGCGGAAGGGAAGGCTGGACACGATGTAGTCGACGCTGGTGTTTGGCCTGCCAGTTGACTGATCGATGATTTGTTGGAGTTCCTCGGCGTCTCCTTGGATCACTCTGACATTGGGGAAGCGGTGCTGGAGGTAGGTGGACAGGCTGGCTGACATTTCTATGGAGATGAGGTTGTTCGGGGCGATTCCGCGATCAAGGAGTTCGTTGGTGATGGCTCCGGTGCCGGCTCCTAATTCAACCACTAGGCCATCGTAATCTTTGGGAATGAAGGAGGCCATGCGTTGGCCGAGCCAGAGGGAACTGGGACACGCGGCTCCGGTGGCTCCCGGATTGGTGAAAAGTTCCCGGCTAAAAACGGCAACGGATTTTAGGAATTTAATGGACATGGATACTCGGGCTGCCTTTAGCGGGCGGTAGATTGGCGCGGGTGAACGGGTTTTGTCAAACATTGCGGCGGGCGCTGAGGACAGCGGCGCTTCGGTTTTTCGGAGGGATTTGATCCAGATCAAGCCAGATGGTGTTTTTCTGCTTTCGAAACCAAGTCCGTTGGCGTCGGGCATATTGCCAGGTTTTGGTTTTTATCAACCCGACGGTTTCTGTGAGCGAGTTGTGATGGTGGAGGCGATCAATGATCTGTCGGTAGCCAAGGGCCTGGGAAGCGGTCGGATGTTCCTTGAGTCCGCAGTCAAGCCAGGTTTTGGTTTCATCAACAAGGCCGGCTTGGATCATCGCGTCAACGCGTCGGTTGATTCGTTCTCGGAGGCTGGTGGCTGAGCGTGAGAGGACGATTATTGGATTCGATGTCGAAGTCGCGGTCTCAGGATTCCGCTTTTTTCTTTGGGTGGAGACGGGGTGGCTGGTGAGTCGAATGATTTCGAGGGCACGGACCACACGGCGGGTGTTCTTCGGATCGATCGTTGGGAACAGGACCGGATCTTTTTGCTGGAGTTCTGCAAGGAGGATCGCTAGGGGGGTTTGCTCGAGTTGGGTTCTTAGTTCGGAGTCGCGGGGCGGGAGCTCATCGAGGCCTTCGAGGTAGGCTTTGAAATAAAACCCGGTTCCCCCGCAGAAGATGGGTCGGTTTCCTCTTTGCTCGATCTCGTGTCGGGCTTGGGTAGCGAGGGTCACAAATCTCTTGGCGTCGAACTGTTGGTTTAGATTGGCAACGTCAATCAAATGATGCGGGGTGATGGTGCGTTCTTGAGGGGATGGTTTTGCGGTGCCGATATCGAGACCTTGGTAAACCTGCATCGAATCCACCGAAATGATCTCGCCGGAAATTTCCTGAGCGAGTTGAAGGGCCACTTCCGATTTACCTACTGCGGTGGGGCCTGCGAGGAAAATCGGCGTGGATTCCGGATTCATGTTTGGTGCAGTGGTTTGGAGTTCGGCGGTTACGAACCTGGTGCTGCCGAGACGGGGTTCGTTTCCGGCTCCGGCACTTCTTTTCGCCAGGAAAGAATGAGCAGTAATCCAACGCCTGTGCAGATCGCGGCGTCGGCGATGTTGAAGGCAGGGAATCCAACTTCGCCGCCACCTCGTTGATAGGTGTAAAAGTAGATGAAGTCGATGACGTATTTGACACGAAAGCGGTCAATCAGGTTTCCGATAATGCCTCCGAGCATTAGTCCTATCGTGACCTGACCGAGCGGATGGTGGATTTCAAAGTGTTTTCGGTTCAAGTAGAGAGCAACGACTGCGATGATCGCTACTATGGTCAAGACCGTGTTGCTGCCTTGAAACATACTCCAAGCGGCGCCCGTGTTCCCCCAGTAGACCAAGCTGAAAAAGCCGTCGATGATCACCCGTTCCTCTCCCAACCTCAGGAATCGTTGGACGAGGAATTTGCTTATCTGGTCCAGTGTCAGAATCAAAAAGCAGAGTGAGAAAATCCTCAGATTTGGATTTCTAAGATTTGCAAGCATAACAATCACCTATGTGAATGCCCGAGCGGACTGTTCATTTCAATGAAGAAATCGCACTGGATTGTTCTGACACCGCTGCTTGGTTAGTTCGGCGGCTTTTGCAATGGCGTTCAAGAGTTGTTTCGCGATCCATTTCTGATCTCCCTCATCCAGTATCTTACTTCCGGAGGCGTCTTTGACATAGAAGCTGTCGATCGCTGCGCCTCGTTCGGTTGTAATTTTGGCCACGGAGAGATTGAGTTCGAGCTCTGCCAGGGCGGTTGCAATGAAATAAAGCAGACCAACGCGATCTTCAGTGTCGATATCAATAATCGTTCTTCTTTCTGAGGTTTCGTTGTCGAACTCGATCCGAGTCTGGATTTTTTCGTCTTCGACTGATTGATAAAGTGGCGGCGCCTTGGGCGCCTTGGCGACGAGGCCATTGAGATCGACTTGATTCATGAGGATCTGGGTTGCGTTGGACTGGAAGGTCTCTCTTCGTTCGGGGCCGACGAGTGAACCGGACACGGCGTCGACAACGGCGAAGGTATCCAGGATGATGCCGTCTGCCCGAGAGAAGATCTTGGCACTGAGAATATTGATGCCGGAGGCGGCCAGAGCGCCGGAAAGCTTGGCGAAAACGCTTGGATAATCCCAAGCGACGATGTTCAATATGGAGTAACCCCGGTTTCGTTCTTGGTGCCAAGAGACGATCTGATCGAGTGAGGGTGAGTGCTCGCTGAGGAGGGTTTGGCGGCTCATAAAGCGGTGAACGCGTTTGATATCTGCCAGGATTTCCGCTAGCCGATTCGTGCGAAAATAGCGATCGGGCAGATTCTCAAAATGGGCGTTGATCTCGTCCCTGTGAATGTTGGCGGGAAGGTTGGGTTGGACTTTGTCTCGGAGGTCTCGACGAAGTTTGTGTACCGCGATTTGGTGCGTCGTGCCTTCATTCAAGGCGTCGTACGCCTGATAGTGAAGGCTCCGAAGGAGGCTGTCCTTGAATCCGTTCCACATTTCCTTGCTGGTGCCCATGGAATCGCTAAAGGTCAATAGGGTCAACAGATCGACGTTTTCACAGTCTTTGGCGAAGTTGGCGAAGGATTGGATAACATCCGGATCCTCGATGTCGCGGCGTTGGGAAACCGTGGCCATGGCCAGATGTTGCTCCACGAGAAAGCACAGCGTGTCGAGGTCCTCTTTGGCGAGGCTGAGTCGCTTGCCGATGCGATTGGCAATGACGGCGCCGTCTGCCGAATGATGGCGCCGAGATTTATTGGCTTTCCCGGTATCGTGAAGGATCAACGCCAGGTAGAGCAGGTAAGGCCGTTCCAACCGTTCGAGAATCCTCGTATAGTGGGAGTAGGGTGGGTCTTTGGCTTCCCAAATACGATCCAGATGCTCAATGCAGACAATGGTGTGTTCGTCTGCGGTGTAGACATGGTAGAATTCGTGTTGCACCTTTCCGGTCAGTTTCCCGAACTCCGGCAGGTATTTTCCCAAGAGGCCAACTTCATGCATCGCGCGCAGGGTGCGGGCGACGTTTCCCTTTTGGTTGAGGATCTCAATAAACGTTTCCAGTACGTTGATGTCTTTGAGGAAAGACCGATCCGCTAGTGCGAGTTGGGAACGAATGGCATAGGCCAAGTCGGGATGGAGATTGAGCCCGCGCTGTTGCGCGTGTCGGAAGACACGCATCAATCGGCGCGGTTGCTCTTTAAACGCCCTGGGATTCGCCAAAAGGATCTGTCCGTTCTTGAATTCGAATCCGTCGGTCAAAATCGGTTTTTGGCGTCTAAAGAGTTTTGAAATCTGGCCGAAGCCACCGCTGCTGGGAAAGAGAGCCATGCGCTGTTCGAGGGTTCGGCTAAGGAGATAAATGTTCCGAAGGTGGGTGTAGAGCTTATGCATGAAGGCCTCCAACCGGCGGGAAGGCGAGCGGTCCGCAAAGCCAAGGTGATTGGCAACGCGGGGCTGAATGGATCGGCGGAGAACTTCTTCTGGGCGATTCGTGAGGTAATGCATCTCGTTGCGGACGCGGAGCAGGTAGTCGTAGGCAGTGGTCAGCTGGCGGTACTCCGTTTTATCAATAATTCCCTGAGTGAACAGATCGTCGATGGAGCGGCACCTTTTCTTGAAGAACGCCATCCATAAAAGATTTTGATAGTCTCGGAGCCCCCCGCAGCCGTTCTTGATGTTTGGTTCTTGCATGTAGGGGGAGTCCCCAAACTTTTTGCGTCGTGACTGTTGGTCATCAAGTCGAGCGGCGATGTAGGTTCTTTCCTGGCTGTGAACGCATTTGGAGAGGATCGTCCGGGTCATTTTATCGAAGAGGGTTTGATCACCGGCGATAAGGCGGGTTTCGATCAAGGCGGTCTTCGATTGCATGTCCTCGTTGGCGACCTTGACGCAATCCGGAATAGATCGAGTCACGGGAAGGATCTTGAGCCGGATATCCGTGAGCGAGAGGATGAACGTCTGGCAGAAATCGACAATCCATCGCTGCTTCTCATTCCGGGTCAATTTGGGGCGATTGTGGAGCACCATAACGTCTAGGTCGCTGCAAGGATTGAGTTCACCCCGGCCATAGCCGCCGTACGCGACGATAGCGAGTTGACTGCCGTCTTTGGCCGGCTTCGGGTAGACTTGGAGAATTTCTTCAAAGAGATACTGAATAATCAGATCAAGGGTTTTGGCTTGGGCATTGGCGATGGTTAACCCTTTCCCCCCGGCGCGATGTTCGATTTTGAGCCGATGAGATTCGACTTTAAGGAAGTTTCTGTACTTGGTCAGTTCGACTGTGGAGATGGGTTTCGATTTTAGACTCAGTAGTTTTTTTGCGCTGGCTTCCGCTTTTTCCAATAGACTTGGCATCTTAAGGCGGCTTAGGATAGGCGGGTGAGATATCAATGGTAAGAAAGTTTTTCCGCGAGCGGCCATGTCAGGTTGGAGATTAATTCCAGAGCTTTTCTCCGGGTCAGTTGGGATTTTTTGAGTTGGTGACTGTTGGAAGGTAGAAATCATTAGATGGCGGACGAGAGCGATGGCGATGCTGCCTTGATGTTAAAGGTCCAAGAGGGCGATTTCGCGTCCTTTGAGGCCTTGGTCAACCGATATAAACAGCCGGTCGTTAACGTGGTGGCGCGTATCATACGAGACCCGACCGAGGCGGAGGACTTGGCACAGAATGTCTTTCTCCAAGTGTATAAAGCAGCCGATCGCTATAAAGTGACCGCTAAGTTTTCAACTTGGTTGTTCACCATTGCGCGGAACTTGAGTCTCAACGAACTCCGGCGACGATCTCGACACCCGGCCACTTCCCTGGATGCGTCTCCTGAGTGGGTTGACGATGAGTCATCGGGACGACAATTCAAAGATGAAGCGATCTCTTCAGCCTCTGATGATCTGCTCCAAGCCGAATTGATGGAGAAAATCGATGAAGTCCTAGGCGAGTTGCCGGTGAACCAACGGACGGCGATTGTCTTGCTCAAGGAAAAAGGACTCTCATACGAGGATATTGCCGGGATTCTTGGTTGCTCGGTCTCGGCTGTGAAGTCCTTGATCCACCGCGGGCGGGAGACCATCAAGAGTCGGCTTAAGCCGTATTTGGTTAGCGGCGTTTGGGAGGCATCTTCGAAGGGAGGGGATGGAAGCGGAATTTGCTGCAGTGGTCGAAACTTTAAGGTAAGAACGGTTATTAACCCTTAGCGAGAATAATGAACCAGTCTTCAGAATATGACGATTTGCTCTCAATCCGATGGATGCGTGATCTCAACGAGCGGGAAGAGGTTTGCCTGGAGCGATTGTTTGAGTCAGACCCCACATTGAGGTCCCAATGGGAAGAGGATTTGGCGTTGCTGACGGGTGTCGATCGGTTACCTGACGTGCCGGTCGCGACGAATTTTACCAGTCAAGTCATGGCGAGGTTGGCTCAGAAAGTGGGGGGGGGGACGGTGACTGCGGTTGCCACACCAACGGCCAGTTGGTTGGAGCGGCTTGGGCTGGTGCCGAAGTTAGGCGTGGGATTCGCCGTGGCACTGACAATTGCCGGCTTCTTTGTGCAACACCAACGAGGGGAATCAGGTTTGTTGGTCGAAAGTTTGGCGGTGGTGACCAAGTCGGGGGCCGCGCCAACTGTCGAGGAGCTGCAGAATTTTGAGGCGATTCAGATGCTGGCCCAGGTGGCGTCGGATGTTGATTGGGAGCTCATTGTGGCGACCGAATGAATAGTAACTAGTAGTAACCCAGGTAGTCTCGATGTATCGGATTGGAATCAGCTTAGTGATCGGCGGCGTGGCTGCGCTTGTCGCATTGGGTGCTGCTGAGCCCAAATGGACATTGAGGACCGCGAGTTCGGAGGTGAATTATCCCCCGATTCCTTCCATTGCTGATTCGCCGATCAAGTTCTTGGCAGCATTGATCGCGACGGATACCGAAAAACGGGAGAAGATGTTGGCCTCTCGGACGGAGGAGCGGCAAGCCTTCTGGAAACGAAAGATTGCCGAGTATGAACAATATCCCGAGTCCGTCCGGGAAGCGCGATTGAGAACGGCTCAACTTCATTGGTACCTCGCGTTGTTGATTCGAGTGCCCATGGAAGTGCGAGTCGCAAAGCTCAAGCAGATTCCCGAGATCGATCGAGTCTTGGTTAAGCGTCGCTTGGAGCAATGGGATGAACTGCCGGATGATTTGCGAGTCGATATCTTGGATAATATCAAAGTGATGCAGTATTTCGCGCGCTTGGTTTCCAGCTCGCCTGAGCAAAGGGCGGCGTTGCTCAAGACATCGAAAGCACCTGATAATCCAATGAACGACTCGAGCTTGAGCTGGCAGAACCTGTCGTCAAAGCGTCGGCAGCAGATGTTTGATGCCTATGCGCGATTCTACGAATTGCCGCTACCGCAGCAAGAGACTGCTCTGAAGAAAGTTCCGATTCCCGTGCGTAAGGAGTTTGAGAAGCGACTGGAGGAACTTTTGCGAATGCCGCTGGACCAGAGACAAAAGTGTATTGTTTCCCTACATGCGTTTGCGCAAATGAGGCCGGAAGAGCGCACACGATTTCGGGGCAATGCAGAGCGTTGGCGAGCCATGGAACCGGACGAACGGCATTTTTGGATGAACTACGTCAAGCGCCTGCCCCTCCCGCTGCCGCCGGTGCGGGTCAATCGGGCGAAGTTGCCATTGAACAAGCCAAGCGAGGGCAGCAATACTGGAGCGTCGGGATAGGGAAGATTGGGGTGAGGCGAGACTCCCTCGAGCTGTCTCCTCCGTAGCGAAGCGAAGGCGGACGGAATCCTTTTTCAAGATGTCAATGCTTGGCGGAATGAATTTCGCTGATCCTTGAGGTCGCGTAAGGCGATATCAGCTCGCTGGAGTTTTGCCCTACTTCTTACGAATTAGGCTAGGCTTGCAGATCAGACGGCCTTCGGTAGGTTGTGGGGATGAGTTCTAAGCCATCCATCAAAAAGGCGGGAGGCATTCCCGTGTTAGCCATGGTTTTGGTCCTGGTTGCTACTGTTGTGGTGATTTTCCTGGTTGTCTTCAAGAGTAGTCGACCCACGAATTCGCCTTCGGAGGCGGCGACTAAAGTCCAGATTCAGGAGGAGTTCATCGAAGTGATGAACACGGGCAAAAATTACCTGGATCAGGGGCGAACGGGAGCGAAACAGGCAATCGAATCGTTTCAGCGAGCCCTAAGGCTCAATCCCGGTGATCGTGATGCGGCGCTTAATTTGGCCAACTCGTTTCTGATTGATAATCAGGGCAAAGCCGCTGCTAAGGCTGCTGAAGCCGCTATCGAGATAGATCGACAATCGGCGGCGGGGCATTACTTATTGGGGTGCAGTTTGTTGCGATTGGGACGTTTTGAGGAGGCGTTGCAGTCTTTGCAGGTGGCGAAGGATTTGGATCATACGATTAATGCCGTTAGCTTTCAGCTGGGGCGTGCCCACCAGGCACTGGATCAGTTTGAAGCGGCGGCCGTTCAGTTCCGTGAAGTCATTCAATTTGATCCCGAGCATGGCGCTGCATTTTACAATCTGAGTCAGGTTCTCAGACGACTAGGTGACGAAGCCGGAGCTGAAGAAGCTTTGGCCAGACACCAGGTGATCGCGGAACAGCAGGGTGCTGTGATTACCAATCCGTCCATCTTCGAGCGGTGCGTTCATACCGAGGCGCGCCTTCCTTTCAAGTTGGATCAACCCGATTTGAAGGGCGTTTCGGTCGAGTTTGTCGAGGCGACCTCGGCGATTCTCGGTGAGGTCGCCGAGCAGTTCGAGGGACCCGTTGGCGTGTTGGATATCGGGCACGATGGATCGCTGGATCTCTTTGTGCGGAACAAAGCGGAAGGCTTTCAACTCTTGCTGCAACGTGATGGGACCTTTATCCCTGAGAAATTTTCTTACCCAGTTATTTCGAATGCTTCTTATACCAAGTGCCTGATTGGCGACCTGCAGCATAAGACTAGTCTGATGGGTGGGCGACAGGAAGACATTATTCTGCTCAGCGATCTTGGCACCCAGGTTTTTCGAGTTTCAACCAGTGGGATGTTGTCGGACGCGAGTTCTTTTGCACAGATCGCCGGTGTGTCGTTGGGCGACGCCGTTCTGACGGACTTTGATCTGACTGGAAAGCTTGATATCCTGGGATTGAACTCAACCAACCGCTCGTTGATCTACTTAAGGAATCAAGGGAACTTCTCGTTTATCGATCAGACATCGGCGACCAATCTGCCGTCGAGCCTGGAAAACGTTCAGCAGATGGTGCTGGAGGACTGGGATGGTGATGATTTGTTGGATCTGTGCCTGCTTCGGTCGGGAGAGGCACCCAAGCTATGGCTGCGACAGCGAGGGGCCGGATTGAGCGAAAGTGGTACCTTTCAAGATCTCCCGGTTTCACGAGCTGTTGCGCTTGGTGATCTCAACAATGATCTGCGGGCCGATGCAGTGGTTGCTAGTGCGGATGGGTTGGCGATCAAGCTTCAGGGAGGGGAAGAACTCATTACGGTGCCCACTGACACGACGAGCATTCGGCAACTCAGATTATTGGATTACGACAACGACGGTTGGTTGGATGTGTTGGCGATTGTGAATGGTGGTCTGCGAATGTGGCGTAATCGAGGCTTGGAGGGTTTGGTTGAAACGACTGAGGCAGTGGGGTTTGGCCGCGTTGGCGTCGGGCAACCCGGCACGCTGAAGGCGGCTGATTTGGATGGGGATTGTGATACGGATCTCCTGTTGACCCTAACCGATCAGTCGCTACGCGTTCTCAGGAATGATGGGGGGAACCAAAATCAGCAGCTCAAGCTTCGGCTCGAAGGGAATCGTTCCAACCCCAGCGCCCTCGGCGTCAAATTGGAGGTGACCTCCGGTGGACTACGAATGGTGCGAATGATCCGCGAGCTTCCGGTTGAGATTGGATTGGGGAAACGACAGAGAGTGGACGCGATTGATCCTCATTGGAGTGATCTAGTGACCACAACCGATTTCGCCCTTGAAGGATGCGAGGTCTTAGTGATCCCCGAGTTGGAATTGCCGACGGGGTCATGTCCCTATCTTTATGTTTGGGATGGCGAACGATTTCGATTCGTGACGGATCTTTTGGGTGCAGCTCCGTTGGGTCTGCCCATGGCCGCCGGCAAACTGATCCCGGCGGATACGGATGAATTTGTTCGGCTCGGGGATGAGCATGTCTTTAAGCCGCTGGACGGCGACTATGTGCTGCAGGTCACGGAGGAGTTGCGGGAGGTGTTGTATCTGGA
The DNA here is from genome assembly GCA_024761205.1 of Limisphaerales bacterium. Classification (GTDB taxonomy): domain Bacteria; phylum Verrucomicrobiota; class Verrucomicrobiia; order Limisphaerales; family AAA164-E04; genus UBA2970. The sequence continues at coordinate 94,243 of JAMASS010000013.1, read as the reverse complement.
CGAGGCGAAGCTCTATGCGGTGGACCATCCCAAAGGTGTTGAGGTGCATCCAACGAATAAGCTGGTACCGGGCCCGCCCTTTCCAGTTGCGGATCTGATGGCAGTGCATGCGGTGGTCGAACTTCAGAGGGCGGTTCGGAGCGATGGTTTGGATGTAACAGAAAACCTGCGGCGGGTGGATGGGAAGATGGCTTCTCCCGTAGCGTTGCGGGCGCCACAACTCCGAGGCTTGGCCGAGGCTTTTTATATTGATCTGGATTTTGGGGCGATCGATTCCGACCGGCCGTTAGTGTTGGTGCTGAATGGGTGGTTGCGGTTTGGCGGTGGGATGGCGAATATTGGGGCTTCCCATCACCCCGATCTCCCATTTCCTTTCCCGGTCATGTCGGTGGAGCTTGATGCTGGGTCGTGGACGGCGGTCGATGTGGTGGTCGGTGCACCGGCAGGCAAGACTAAGTCAATCGTGGTTGATCTGGAGGGAAAGCTTCCGGTGGGAGCGCGGAGAATCCGACTGGCTATGGGATTTGAGATTCATTGGGACCGGATTGTGTTGATGGAAAAGTACCGCGGGGACGATGTCGTTCAGCATGTCTTTAAGCCGAGTGAGGCGGAACTTCATTGGCGAGGGTTTAGCGAGTATCAGGATCTGCCTTGGGAGCGTCCGTTGAGCCCGGACTATGGGCGGGTGAAAATGAAGGCCCCCTGGCTGATCACACCCTCAGGCTGGTGCACACGTTACGGCGATGTGAATGATCTGGTCGATGCTAAGGATGATCGATTGGTAATTCTGAATGGGGGGGACGAATTGACCTTGCGTTTTCCTGCTGATTCGATCCCAAAGCAGGCGAGCGGGATGCAACGCAATTTCTATTTGTTTACCAGCGGTTGGGATAAGGACGCGGATCCGCATGTAGTGAAGGGCTGGACTGTAGAACCGATTCCTTGGCACGGGATGGATGATCAGCGCTATGGGGAGCAGCCGCGGCCCGATACGGTGAGCAGCGATTGGCAGGAGGAATACAACACGCGTTGGGTGGGGCAATTTACTTTGCGACGCTCGGTTGCGAGGGATCCAGAATGATGCCATGAATCAGTATGGAGGGGTCGGTTAGTGAAATTTTCTGAAGAGCAGGTGGAGGCGTTGCGAGCCAAGGCCGAAAGGGGCGATTGTGAGGCGCAGTATGAAATGGGGTGGCGTCAGGCGATTGGAATGGGATTGCCGCTTGATGATGTTGAGGCGCTTTGCTGGTTGCGTTTGGCGGCAGAGCAGGGACATAAGCTCGCGCAGAACAATCTTGGTGCTCGGTATGCCACGGGAGATGGAGTGAGGCGAGACCTTAGTGAGGCGTATTTTTGGTTCTATCAAGCTGCGGAACAAGGAGACCGCAAGGCGGTTAAGAATCGAGACAGCGTGGCGAGTGAGATGAGCGAGGATCAGTTGGCTGCCGTCAAAGAACGATTGGCTGCGCTTTAGGGATTTGGTATCTCTCTAACAGCGGGTGGGATAGGATTTTCTATCTGTGGTGTTGGATGTTTCGTCCGATGTGGCAGCGTGGCTACCGGTCACGTTTTTTGTGCAGGGGCAATTTGGCTCAGAATCAACGGCTGTCGGCGCGGACTGTGCTCACGAGATCGCGACGTCCTCAAAATTTTTGGTAACGCTTAGCTCGGCAGGCTCTCGGGCTGTGTGTTGTGGCTTCCTAGTGGCACCTCGAGATTTTGGGGTCTGGTTGCTGGCAAGTCATTCGTAGACTCCTGGAGTCGGTGTAATCCAAACGAAGCCCATTCCTTCAAAGGTTTGGAGCAACCGCTCCCCGGATATCGATGTTGCGAGTCAGGATTTGCTGCTTTTTTCAACCCGGAACTTGGCCGACTCGCTCCGCATGAGGACAAAATTCTCATCGACCCACAGATTATTATTGCCTATGTCGAGTCGCCGAATTTCGCGTTGTGGTGCGAGAGAGTGGAGGATGGCGATTCCGGTGCCGGCAATTCTGGTTTGGAAGAAGCCTTCCTGCTCTAGGACGGCTGATGCGATGTCCTTTTGGGTGGTGGCCGTGATATTTAGTCCTGCCCGTACCGGCGTAGAAGAGGCCTTTGTCGGCGATGGCCTCCCCCTCTTCAGAGGCATTGATTTGATGCAAAAAGATAATGGCCGAAGGTGGGTTCCAGATAGATTTCGCTACTGCCGCGAATTTCGTTCACGAAAAGCTTTCGCCGGAGGTGAATTTTCGTGCTAGGCCTTTGAGAAAGCCTCTGCCGTGCTGGCTCTGATCTCAAGATCCCTTTCATATAGTAGAGGGCACTGGGCTCCACACGAACGTGGGAGTTGTTGAGTCGGATACGCACTATCTTGAGTTTCATCTCGCTTTGGGCGGTGGAAAATAGGTTTTCAGCCATACGAATATCGGAGGATTCCTCAAGTTGATGGTGCTGAATCACTTCAGTGACTGCACTGTCATTGGGCTGAACGGAGTCAATGATTTCAAATTCGTCTTCATTGGGGTTTCTCAACGTCATATTGAGAATTAAAGAGAGTTCGGATATGAAATGAAGGGAAGAGTTTATGGCTGGTGTATTTCATGCCTTGGTTGGCATTTGGAGGCTGGGTGGTGAGGCTTGGGCTGTATTAACAAGGTGGCCGGACGCTGGCTGTTCCGGTAGGAGCAGGATGGTATCTTTTTGGAGGCTGTATTCCGGGTGTTTCTTCAAGAATTCGGTGTGTTGGCTGATTCGTTGTTTGCGGTGCACATACGTTGATCTGCCCATCTAGCTATTGGAGAACGTGGAGACTCAGAGCATCGGTGATGCTTGATCCAAAGGTGCGTTGACTTGCCAAATGGTCGTCCTATACTCTGGTTGTGTCGTCTGAAGATCGCAAATCGGCGAAAGAGAAATTTCTTGAGTTCATTGAGGCCAAGGGACTTAGGCTGACGATGCAAAGGATGGCCATCATTGACACAGTCTTCCGTACGGAAGAGCACTTTACGGCTGAGCAGTTGCTCGAATGGTCCAGAGAAAAGGACCATTCGGTTTCCCGGGCGACGGTTTATCGAACGCTTCCCCTTTTAACGGAGAGCGGTTTGGTTCGCGAGATGGATTTTGGCAAGGATTACAAGTTCTACGATCCCAACTATGCAGACCACCCCAATCACAACCACATCATCTGCCAGGACTGTGAACGCATTGTCGAGTTCGAGAGTGAGAAAATTGAGCAGCTCGAGGATGAGATTACGCATAATCTTGGTTTTAGCCTGAAATCGCAGCGGATTCAGATCACGGCCAACTGCGAAGAACTGAAGAAGCTCGGAAGTTGCCGCAACAAGGACTGCCACTAAAACCGGTCTGTCACCGGGGTGGATAGAACGGTAGGTCGGACACTGCCACCTCGTAGCTTTTATCCTGTTCGTTGGGATGGAACTCAAGGGAAGTCCCCGACTGTGAGTGGCCTCGTTTGACAAACCCTAGCCCGATTGTGCGCCCTAGGGCGTGAGAGAAGGCGGTGCTGGTGACAAAGCCAGCCGATTTTTGCTGGTTTTGGATGGTGCCACTTGTACCTAAGATGTCACCGGATTCGGAGTCAAAAATGATTCCGACCAGGTGTCGATTCACTCGGCCGATGCTCCTGATCCGATTGATGACTTCCTGACCGATGTAGCAACCTTTGGAGTAGCTGATCATGCGTTCCTCCAAGCCGAGTTCAGGCGCGAGGATTGAAGGCGTCATATCGATGGGAAATCGAGGGATTCCCATTTCGATTCGAAGTGTTTCCAGACTGCTCCAGCCGCAGAGGCCGCCTCCGAGCGGTAGAACTTGAGCTAGTAGGCGCCGCTGGAGTTCTGGTAGAGAGTCATGGGGGACGAAAATATCGTAGCCCTTGGATCTGATCCGAGGGTGGTTTGCGATATAGTAATCGCCGAGCTCTTCGCTTGTCCTTTGCATAATGTTGTAGGGCTTTGCCGGGCGTTGATCTAGGGAATCTGGCTCCAGTGTTCCGAGGAGTTCGTCTGCCAAAGGACCTTGAATCGAGATCAATCCGAAGTGGGGCGAGGTGTCGACGATTTCGACGTCATCGGCAACGATATACTTCTCAAGATGATCCGAAAATTGCTTGGTGAAGCCTGGCTCTAGGTCAAGGAGAAGCTCTTCGGGTAATCGATAGACATTCGCATCACCCCAGATAATTCCTTTGTTGTTGGTGATTAGGGTATAACATCCGGTTGCGTCTGCTAGGTCGCGAACATTGTTCGTCACCTGGCCGTTTAGAAAGCGGTGTCGATCCTCGCCCAATAAGCAAACTCTGCCGCGAGATGATAGTTCGAGAACCCCTACTCGAGTTCTGAGATGCTCCCATTCCATCTGCGGCGATCCATAGTCGAGAATGAGTTCGCTGCCATTCAGTTTGCCAACATTTGGTGTGGCTTGTTGGTTCTCTTCGCTGATCATTTGATTGAGCAGCTGCCTGCTCAGTTTCCTTTTCACATCCTAGTCATTGATCGTTCTGTTGGCAATTGCCAGGTTGATTAGTCTGAGGGACGGTGCGCGCGGGTTCTGTCATTTTCCGCTGTTCTCTAATTTCTTCGGCATTAGACTTTTTCGCAATGACACTTGGCTCTTTACTGCTACCTGTTCACCGGCTGGTTCAAGTCGGATGCCTATGGGGAATGGTTGTTTCGACCGCGCTTACTGCCGAACTTCCAGAAGCGTTTACTGGCGAGATCGATTTTAGGCGGGATATTGCACCGATTCTTGAGTCGAAATGTGTCAAGTGCCATGGCAAGGGCAAAGATAAGGGCGGGTTCAACTTGGATGACCGGCAGATGATTTTGCAGGAAGCGGACTCCGGACCGGCAGTCGAGCACGGGAATAGCGGAGCGAGCTATTTGGTGGAATTGGTGGCCGGTCTCGATCCCGACAATGTGATGCCGCAGAAGGGTTCACGCTTGACGGATCATGAAGTTAGCTTGATTCGGGCATGGATCGATCGAGGGCTGCCGTGGGATGAATCCATCAGTTTTGCTCGAAAACCTTCGCTGAACCTCAAGCCCCGTCGCCCCTCCGTCCCAGAGGCGGAGGGGCACCCTGTAGACGCATTTCTAGCGTCCTATTTTGAAGATGTGGGATTTGTTCCGCCAGAACCGGTTGGTGATCGAACCTATGCCCGGCGCGTTTATCTGGATATCATTGGGCTGGTTCCTCCGGTTACAGATTTGAAGGTATTCTTAGCGGATCGTCGACCGGACAAACGGGAGCGCCTAGTCGGGCGACTACTGGCAGATCGTCAGAATTATGCGGAGCATTGGCTGACATTTTGGAACGATTTGCTGCGGAATGACTATCGTGGCACTGGTTTCATTGATGGTGGACGGAAGCAAATCTCCTCTTGGCTCTATGAGTCGCTTGCCTGCAATCTGCCGTATGACGCCTTCGTGCGGAGCCTAGTCACCGAAGCACCGGGAGCCGAGGGGTTCATTAAGGGAATTATCTGGCGGGGTGTTGTCAACGCGAGTCAGGCGCCCACCATGCAGGCGGCCCAGAATGTCAGCCAAGTATTCATGGGCGTGAACCTCAAATGCGCTTCGTGTCACGATAGTTTTGTTAACGATTGGAGCCTGAATGACGCCTACGGGATGGCGAGCATATTTGCCGAGGGACCAATGGAGATGTTCCAGTGTGACAAACCGTTGGGAAAGACGGCTCAGGTCAAGTTCCTCCATCCGGAATTGGGTGCGATCGATTCGACGGCGCCGAGGCGGGATCGAATGGAGGCCTTGGCGGACCTTTTGACCAAAGATGAGAACGGTCGGCTGAGCCGTACGATTGTCAACCGGCTATGGGCGAAGTTCTTCGGCCGTGGGCTAGTGCCAACCCTTGACGACATGGAGCAACCTTCCTGGCATCCGGAGCTGTTGGATTGGCTGGCAGCCGATTTGGTGGACCATGGCTACGATCTCAAACAGACGATGTCGTTGCTGCTCACCTCTAACGCTTACCGATTACCGTCTCAGCCGGTCTCCGAGCGGTTGGAATCGGCTGAGACATTTCGCGGGCCGTGGGTTCGTCGAATGACTGCGGAACAATTTGTGGATGCCTTGGGTTCGTTTTCCGGACGCCGTTTCCAAACCCCGGCCAACAGTGAGATCGATTTGAGTGCTGGGCAGTCAATTGAACATCGGGATTCCCTTAGGAAGAGCGTTGGTCATGCAAAATGGATAGCGTTTCAGGGAATCAAAGATGTTGAATCACGCGAGATGGTTTTTCGTAAGCGCTTCCGAGTGAATAAGTTGCCCACAAGGAGCAATGCTCATGTGGCTGCGGATGATTCCTTCGAATTATTTGTCAATGGGGAGCGAGTTGGTCGAGGTAATCGGAGAGCAAAGGTGTTCCGGTTTGACATTCAGGATCGTCTGGTAAAAGGGTCGAATTTGATCGCACTGAAGGCGACGAAACGAGGCGATGAAACGGGAAGCACTGCAGCGTTTGCACTAATTAGTCTTTCAGATGGCGGACCAACTGGCGGTGTGATGCGATATCTCGGAACCGATGATACGTGGATTTCCCGCGCGGGCTCCTTTTCTGGATGGGCCGGCGAAACCTTGGAAACTTTTGGTTGGAGTAGGGTCGTCGAGTTGGGTGATGCCGCTGGCGGCCTCATTGACATTGAGTCCCAGCTGGTTGCGAACTTGAATGCAGTGGCTCAATCCGGAACGATCCGAGCCTCTCTGGTTGCTTCGGACCCTTTGACTCGGGCATTGGGCCGACCCAATCGTGAACAAGTAGTGACTGATCGCAGGTCGCACGCCACGACTCTCCAAGCACTGGAATTGACAAATGGAGTCACGTTAGCGGCGCGGCTCTCGAAGATCGCAGCAGATTTGCTTGAGTTCTATGTTGGGCAGCCGAGCGAATTGGTCGAGCAGCTGTTTTGGACGGGCTTGGGAAGAGGGCCGACTCCAGTGGAGACTGAGGTTTGTAGTGCTCTTTTTAGCGAAGATGTCACCCTAACCGCTATCGAGGACATCCTTTGGGCCATTGTGATGTTGCCCGAGTTTCAGCTCATTTTGTGATTTTCGGTCTTCGCCAATAATGCGGCTTGTTTTCGGCATAATTCGATAATTCTTTTGCCGACCGGGGACAGATCATTTCGCCATAGGACGCCAACTCTGATCGATTTGATATCATTGAGAGCGATCCGGCGAATGGATGTGGTGGATCCAGTTGGCACATTCCCGATCCCTAGACCAATTCCCAGACCGGCCGCGACATATCGTTCGATTAGGTCCATTGATGAGAGTTCGATCATTGGAGGCCACGAGAGCTTCTGTTCGACCAGATAGAGTTGGAATCGTTTGGCTAGGAATTCATCGGCAGGGAGGCTAATGAGAGGCTCAGCAATGCGGTCCTGGCGCCAGAAATAGTCACACGACTTGATAGGGGATGCCTTGGGAACCAGCAGACAGAGGTTGATGTCTATCAAATGGACTGTCTGATCTTCCTCCTGTTCGAGATCTTCAATCGGTGTGATCGCCAGGTCGATGGCATTGGTTTTTATCAAATGATGGATTTCTCGATGATGGCCCTGTTTGAGCAGCAATTTAACCGATGGGAGGGAAACTTGAATTTCGCGGATGATCTCCGGAAAATAGCGGTCAAGCACGAGCGGCGGTGCACCGATCCGGAGAAGCTCTGAAGAGCCATCCCGTATCTGATTACAGACAGTGTCGACTTCATCGAAAAATGGGTTGATAAATGCGGCTAGTCGTTCTCCCTCCGCGGTTAGGGCGAAAGGTCGCCGTTGAAAGAGCTTCACGCCAAGGTCGGCTTCTAGCTGGATGATTTGTCCGCTAACGGCTGGTTGCTGTATCCCGTAAGGCATATTTCTTACCGCTTCCATAATTCCGCCGTGTTTGGCGACATAGTAGAACAGCTCGAGATGATGGATATTCATAGTGGGGCTTTACTCATTTCTTTGCGCGGTGCTCGGCAGTCGTCTCTGAATCAGGACTGAGAAAGATCTGCCAAAATGATACGGATGGACCAGGGATTGGAACTGGCGGACCCTTGATGGAGTCATTAACGATGAGAGCCGGTCATTTTTGAGGAGGCATTGGAAAATATTCGTTAGAAACCGTTCCTGAGACAGGATACCCACGGTCTCCAATCCGGCCAACTCGCCTGCTTCTTGGACAGCGGTATAGTTCACATGACTTGTCAGGTCCTGTCGTCCCGGGTTTGCGAGCAAATCCGGGTTTTGGTGGTGTCGCGAATAAGCTCTGAGCGTGCCTTGGTGTCGGTGGGGCGCGAAGAACTCGGGAGCCGTGAGCGCATAATCGATGGTCATAAGATAGCCATTACCGATCTTCGAGGCTGCCTGTTGCCACCAGTTGACAGCAGTTGGGCTGATTTCAGTCGTAAAACCATCCGGAAGATGGTCAAAGAGCTCATCGGAGACCTCAGAAAAAACGGTAGGGGATGATCGACCACAGGACTGGGGCATGAGACACCACTCTAGATTGCCGTCATTAACGGTAATCCCACACACTTGCCACTGCCTGCTGAAAGCATTCCAACGGATGCGATCGACAGGGAAGGCATCAATCAACTCATTAGAGAAAATCACGCCTGAAACGCTTTTTTGTTGATGATCTTCCCATGATTGGGTCCATCGAATCTTATCCGGGTGGGATTCAAGGAGGGTTTCCTGATGTTGTCTTTGGGTAATCGAGGGTTCCAATATGTGGTAGGTGATGGTTTTGTAGGTCTTTGGATGGTGGTTTTGGCAGTGATTGAGGATATCACGGGCTAGCCGCCCGTCGTGAGCGCCGGCTTCGACCCATTTTGGGCTTTCTAACGCCAGGTCTTCAGTCCATTGCACGAGCTGTTCGCACAATAATAGACCAAAAAGATCACCGACGCTGATGCTGGTGACAAAATCACCCCATTTACCGATTTTTTGGCTGTCAGTCGATTCATAGTAGCCGTGGATGGGATGGTAGAGAGCTAATTCCATGAATTGGGCCGTTGAGATAGGGCCTTCTTTGAGGATTCGATCAATGATGATTAACCTCAAAGCGTGAGATTCGCTCTGAATACTTCCTTTTTCGTTAGTCACGCCACAGATAGGCCAGTGATTGAGTAGAATTTTCGAGACGGCTCAAAAATACTCAACATTTGGAAATCGGATCACCAAGAAACTTGAAATCCTCGGAATGTAACCAAGATGACACGCGCAAATGCGCAGAAATACTTGCCGCGATTTAAGAAATCCGGTTTAATCCCCTCCGTCGTCAGAACAGCTTCAAAAAAAATTGAAAAATTCATTGACATTGAGGTTGAATTTATCGACACTGATTGCACACACGGTAATAGTAAAAGAATAATTGCATAAATGAGAACAAAAACGCTACTCATTGCGGCTGTGCTGGGAGCAATGGTTATCGCTACAGCTTCGGCACAGGTTGCCTCGGTTAATGTCGTAGGTTACGTTAACAAGCCATTGAACGAGGGATTGAGCTTGATTACGAATCCCTTGAGCAATGGCGGAAATATGGCTTCTGAAATCATTCCGGAGGCTCCGGGTGGTACAACGATTTACCTCTATGACGGCGGTACGTTTACATCTTCCGTTTTCTTGGGGGGTTGGAATCCCGACGTTGCGCTTCCGGTTGGCGTTGGTTTTTACATCCAAGTGTCTGAAGACACTACTATCACTTTCATTGGCGAGGTGCAGCAGAATGAGGCATCGAACAAGGCGATTCCTGCTGGTTTGAGCATCCAAGGTTCGATCGTTCCGCAAGAAGGCACCTTGGGTGAAAAACTTGAGTTTCCTGCTAGTGTGGGTGACACTGCTTACAAGTTTGACGGCACCGGGTTTGAAATTTTCACCTACTTTGGGGTTTGGACTCCGGAAGATCCCGTCTTGGCCGTCGGTGATGCTCTCTTCATCGACAAGATGGATGCTGGCGATTGGAATCGCGATTTCGCAGTTACTGTTAACTAATTACTACCTAACAACTAAACTAATACATTAACACAATATGAAGAAACTATTATTGCTCGCAACATTGTGTGTCGTGGCTACTGTGAGTGCTAGTGCTCAGGGCACCGTCAACTTCTCCAACGGTGTCGGAGGTGTTACTGCTCCGGTCTCAGGTCCTGATGGGCTTCTCGGAGCTGGCTTTAGTGCTCAGTTGCAGTTGGCTGACGGCACTAATGTCGGTCAATCTGCTCCATTCTTGGCAACAGCACCCGGCTTTTTCGCTGGTGGAACTCGCACAATTGATGGTGTTGCCGGTGGTGAGATGGCGACCCTTCAGGTGGCTGTTCTCATGGGTGATGCTTTGCTCGGAACATCTGGCCAGTTTACGGTGACTCTCGGCGGTGTCGGAACACCTCCTACCCTTCCTACAGGTTTGACTGGCTTGAGTGCTTTCAGTATTAGTGGAATTGATCCGATCCCAGAGCCTTCCACGATCGTTTTGGCGCTTCTCGGGGGTAGTGCTTTGTTGCTGCGGCGACGCAAGTAGCACCGATTTATCCTCCCATTTAGCCGTCCTTTTTCAAAGGACGGCTATTTTTTTGTTTTTTGAGAGAGAAGAGAATATGCCAGCCAAACGGGCAATATTCTCTAGCTCATGGCGCTACAGCCTGCCCTGGCACCAAGGCGCCGTCACCACCTCGGGCTTTACAAAGGTAATTAGGCACTGGCACTCGCTCTCCTATACCTCTGCCACAGAAATACCACTCTCGGTTTCCACACCTTCTTTTTCCCGCAGCCGGAATTGCTGTTGGGGAGTTGAAGCCTATTGTTTTCAGTGAACGAGTTCGTTAGAGTCACCGACCGAAGATCATTCAAGAATTCTTAAACGATTATGGGAACTGAAACATCGTCCGGACCGGGTATGGCATGGCTCTACTTTGCATTGCTCACAGTGGTTTGCTGGGGTCTTTATGGTATTTTGCTGCACAAGGGACAAGTGACCATGGGTGATTCTGAGAATGGTCGCTACAAGGCGTTTTTGTTTGTGGGTATTGCTTACTTCTTGGTGGCGGTTTTGGCGCCGTTGGCGCTGCTAATGGTCAAGGGCGCCGCCTTCAGTGGCTATACGGGAGCCGGGATGTGGTGGTCCCTGGTCGCGGGAATTGCCGGTGCCGTTGGCGCTTTCGGAGTGTTATTGGCCTTCGGTGCGAAAGGAACACCTCCCGTAGTGATGTCAATCATCTTTGCCGGAGCACCCGTGGTGAACGCGATTGTGGCGATCATGTTGCAACCGCCCGCGGGCGGTTGGAGCGTGATCCGATTACCGTTTGTTTTGGGGATTATTTTCGCGGCGCTCGGCGGCATGTTGGTGACGTTGTACAAGCCGAATCCCGAGCCCGCAAAGCCAAAGACTATGATTAAAACCTTTCCCGCCCACTTGGACAAAGGAAGCGATTGATCATTTGGATACTGGCTGCGGGCGTTGATGAAAGACGTTATCTATTCTTCAAAGCAAGATTTGGAGATCCGGCAGCTGGAGCTATTGAATCAGCTGTTGGGCGAGGTGCTCGCCTCAAATCCCTTCTATCAGAAAAAAGCGGATAGCAGACGGAAGCGAAATCTCTTTACCTCGGTAAGGGATTTTACGAGGCTGTTCCCACTGACGACCAAAGCGGAGTGGGTTGCCGATCAAGAGACACATCCTCCCTATGGTACTAACTTAACGTATCCGATAAGCCATTACACCCGATGCCATCAAACTAGTGGCACTTCAGGGACCCCAATGCGGTGGTTGGATACAGCTACGACCTGGAATTTCGTCATTGATGACTGGATTGAGGTCATGAGGGCGGCGGAGCTTCAACAGAGTGATCGTTTCTTCTTTGCGTTTTCTTTTGGGCCTTTTCTGGGCTTTTGGGCTGCCTTCGAGGCGGCTCTGAAACTAGGAGGTTTTTGTCTGTCCGGTGGAGGAATGTCGACCGAAACCCGCTTGCAAGCGATGATCAGTAATGAGATTACGGTTCTCGCTTGTACCCCAACTTATGCCTTGCGGATGGGCGAGGTCGCAGCGGAGCTGGGCATTGACCGAGAAGGGCTGCCGCTGCGCTGCATTTTGGTTGCGGGAGAGCCAGGAGGTAGCCAGTTGTCCGTGCGTCAGCGTCTTGCTGAGTTGTGGCCGACGGCCTTGGTCTTTGATCATCACGGAATGACGGAAACTGGACCGGTTTCGTTTCAATGTCCCAATATGCCGGGCGTTCTTCATCTCATCGATTCGTCCTATCTTGCCGAAGTGGTTGATCTTGTGACGCTGCTACCGGTCGCCCCCGGGGAACGTGGCGAGTTGATCCTGACGACGTTGCGGCGGGCGGGTTCGCCCCTGATTCGTTACCGAACAGGTGACTTGGTTGAGCTGCGCAAACCTGGGTCATGTGGCTGCAGGCGCAATCACACGGCACTCACCGGAGGCATTATCGGCCGTTGCGATGATATGACGGTGGTTCGGGGGGTGAATGTTTATCCGAGCGCGATTGATGAAATTATTCGCAGCACGGGTGGGGTGGCGGAGTATCAAGTGCAGGTTAGTGAGCATCGCAGTCTGGTTGAACTCACGATTCGAATCGAGGTGCAGCGTGATGCTCCTTCATCATCGGCTGTGGTTCAGAACCTCGAACGGGAGTTGCAAAAGCGGTTGGCGCTCAGAGTGCCGGTCGAGGTGGTTCCCGGTAATTCTTTGCCGCGATTCGAAATGAAGGCACGCCGTTGGGTGAAGGAGTGCCAGCCGACGTGAATCGGCTCAGTTTTTCAAAGCGTGAGTCTCGGGATTAAAGTAAACGAAGTTACCGGAAGGTATGAAATCCCCTTGCCAGCGGAGGCAAATCGTCTACTACAATCGAAGCGACAGTTGGCGCCTCGCTTTTTATCCGATCACTTAAGAAACAATTGCCGGAAGACCTGGTGACATTGAATTTTTCATTCAGCCTATTGCCTTTGCTGCTGCTTTTTTCAACCGATGAACTTCCGAGGGGCTTTGATCCATCCCCTGAGGCGATAGTAGGGCCAGCCGACAACCTCGTGAATATAGAGTTTCATCAGGTAGAAGCCCGTTTCTTGGGGAACAAAATTCCAACCTTTGCCAGCGTCAAGAACGGTGGCTCCCTCAAAATCGCAAGCGACCGGAATCACTTTGATCCCAGCCGCACGGAAGGTGGCCTCCGCGCGCAGCATGTGAGAGCCCGACGTGACGAGTAGGATTGACGCCCAATTGTGCTCGTTGACGAGATTCCTTGTGCGGAGGGCTTCGTCGTGGGTGTTAGTGCATTCGGGTAGGATGTAGGTCGGGATATCGGCGATGCCCCATGACTGAAACCAGTGCTGCACGTGTTCGCCCTCTGTCCGGGCCGTTTCTGTAATTCGATATTTGCTGCCACCCAGCACCAGGGCCTTGGCTTTGCCCTGGCGGGCCAAGCTAAATCCGGTGATGATTCGATCCGCTTCTCGCGCTAGGTTAAATCCTGTGAGGTCGCGAGGTGAAGCGTTAATGGTGCCGCCGAGAATCAAGATCGCGTCTGCCGAAGGGATCGAATCCCAGTCGGCGGGATAGTAGGATGCTTCCAACCGGGTGATGAGTTTTGCGGGGACGGGTGTGGCACCGATGGCGTAGAAAATGCAGGTGATGAAGAGAAACGCGAATCCGCTACGCCACTGTTTTCTGCGAAAAGCATAGGTGGTGGCCGCAATGCAAAGAAACCAAAGAAGCGGCAGCGGTTGAACAAGGTCTCCGTAATTGAAGGCGAAGAACACAGTCTGTCTGGGTTTGGGTAGTTGGGTGGCGCAAGCGCCAAGCACTAATGATTATCGCCGTCTAAGAGGTTACCGATACCCCCAAGGATGGAGCCTTCACCTTTGCCTCCGGAACCGGTTTGTGGCGCGGCAGAAACGATACGACCTGCCAGACGGCTGAGCGGCAGCGATTGCAGCCAAACCCTCCCTGGGCCTCTGAGTGTAGCAAAGAAAAGCCCTTCACCGCCAAAGAGCGCTGACTTGATCTTGCCCACATATTTGACGTCGAATCGAACGGTAGCTTGATAGGCCACGACGCAACCGGTATCGACTCTCAATTCCTCACCGGGACTGAGTTCTTTCTCATAGAGCGTTCCCCCGGCGTGCACAAAGGCCCAGCCGTTGCCTTGGAGGTGCTGCATGATGAAACCCTCGCCGCCGAATAAACCGGCACCCAAACGTCTCTGAAAAGCGATGCCGATGCTGACGCCCTTCGCCGCACACAGGAACGAGTCTTTTTGAGTAATCAGTTCACCCCCCAGATCGGCCAGGTGGACGGCGATGATCTTACCCGGATACGGTGCACCGAACGAGACGCGCTGCTTACCCATGTCGCGATTGAGGAAGATGGTCATAAAGAGAGATTCCCCGGTGATGAGTCGTTTGCCGGCGTTCATGAGGCTGCCTAGGAAGCCGCTGTTTTGTTGCGAACCATCGCCAAAGATGGTTTCCATCTCGATCCCTTGTTCCATATACATCATGCCACCGGCTTCGGCGACGACGGCTTCTTGCGGATCGAGTTCAATCTCAACGAACTGCATTTCCTCTCCGAAAATCTTGTAATCGACTTCATGCATTTCTGGCATAATCGTGCCTCCTTTTTTGTGTTGCTTGGCCGGTTAACTGTTTTGCATTCAGCTTGGGAGCTGGGCCAAAAATGTCAATCTAGGCATTTGGTTGGATTCTGAAGAGTGAGAAAGCGTGAATGACAAGGAGGGGTTGAGTTGGTAGCGTGGCGCACGAAGTGGAAAGCGGGATGAAGGATGGGAGTACAATGATTTTTCGCCGCTTTCAATTTACCGCGATTGAGGCGAATCTTAGGTTAGGTCTTGGGACTATAGCGATAACTGCTTGAGTATGTTGGTCGTGATGCGCTTTACAGTCGGGTCTTCGCTGGTGGGACCGGTCGGTGGTGTTGGTAACGATGGTTCCGTCTCGTTGATAAAGGCCGAGGACGCCGACCCTGCCTTGCTCGAATCGATCATGCCAATAGCTGCCATCCGGATGTCACTTCGCCGGAGGGGTTGCGAGGACGGTAAATCCATCGGGCGTTCCGTTACACTGGGGATAGGGAAGGGAGACCGTTCTCCCAACGCAGTTCGCAGTCGTCGCATTCGTAGCCCACCGATCGTATTGTTATCACTGAAATCCTGGCCTTGACGGAGTTGGGTTTCTTGAAGAGCCAGTTGTCCGGTCGATACGCTGTGAACCATCCGTGACTGCGATGTAGCTACCCCAAAGAAAGCCACAAGCCCACACCGGTCGGCTGGTTTTCGGGTCGACTGACGAGATGGTGACTCCAAAGAGTTGATAGCGTTTGGTGATCACCTGTGGTGAACTAGGGATCTCAATTGTACCACTGTTTCCAGCAAGTCAATGCGCGTCCTTGGTCCTCCGTTCGCACTTGCCAGCAAATACTGTCGTTGCCACTGAAGAAGGCGCCGTTTCCCCCGTCGGCGATAAAGGACTCTAGATGATCGCGCATGGGTGCGCGACCAGTATTCGTCGTGATCGACGCTGAGGATGAGATTGTAGGCTTTGAGCATGTCGGGATATTGCTCCAGATCCGAGTTGGTTGCGTAGTTGAAGGGGAAACCGTTTTTTGCTCCACCCACACGATAAAAGGGGATTCTCAGTTGCGAAACAGTCCGGCGAGCGGACGGTCGAGAGACACCCTGTGGCCTTGCAGCTTGGCGCAACCGCGATAGGCGCAAAGGTTGGAACCATCCCAGTTAATTATAGGCATTGTAGGTGTTGGTGGTCAGTTGCAGCAAGATGGGACTGGTCCTGCCGGGATTAGAGGAGCGAATGATAAAGAAAAATATCCCTCTGGCTGTGCGTTGGTTCCGTTGGATAAACTTGCCGCTGCGTCTTTGACGTTGAGGGAAGCTTCGTAGTAGCCGATTAGGCCAGTCGGACGGAATCTCGAACTCGTAGCTAACGGGCCATTGGCAGCCGTGTGCGGATGCGTTCTTCAGAGTCGGATGTTCCTCGCCGGGGATTTTCGAAACGGATTTCACTTCCTTTGGTTCGGTGCCTAGTCGAGTGATCGATAGCGAGTAATGATCGGCGGTGATCGAAACATGAAGTTGCGCAATTTCGTCTGAGAGGCAATTGAGTTGATCCGCGTGGCCTTCGACATAGAGCGGAAGGCCTCAGCGTTGAGGTTTATCATCGTAATTGTGAGTGCGAAAGACGCAATGCAAAGGAGGCCAATTGATACGTAGCTGGCTGCTGATAGATAGTCGTGGATGCGCTTTCATTAGAGTCGTTCGCTGGTTGTCATCGGTGATTCTTCGCCACTTTGGATAATCCCTCCGCTGGCACCCGAGGCTCTCACACAGATGCAGGCCGTGCGGTTCAAAAAAAGGGAGGTGAGGTAGCGCGCGGCTGGACAATCAATGTGATGCGTGGAATGTCCATGCGATTGATTCCGGGAGCATCGCGGGACCGCCAAGGTCTCGGACAGTGGCCGTCCCTCCGCGGGAAGGGCCAAGCGGGGGGAGGAATTCCGCTCGCTGAAGCAGGGTTTGACGCCCCCTAGGGAGAGGATATCCCTTGGGGCGTTTGGAAGACGAATGGCAAATGGGCAGGCAAGTGTTCCGGCAGCAAGGCCCTTGGGGCGCCGGGTGCGACAGAAAGTCGCCAAGGCCTCACCCATCGGCTCCGAATGGGTCGCCCCCGCTCGAAAAAGCGCGAACCGCCCCTTGCCGCAGGAGTGTTGGCACTGAAAAAGCCGTCCCGGGATGGCCCGCCAAGCCTCCGCTCTATGAAAGGCGCACGCCAACCGGCAAAAGCGGGCCAACGGCATGAGGCGCGCTCTCCTCGAAAAGGCGGGGAGCCCGCCGGGGCAACGTTGGGAAGGGGGGATCGCCAAGCAGGGAAAGCCCCTCGGAGGCGGATTCAGGGAGAACGCGGCGGACGCCCCGAGGGAGCAGGCAATTGTCTGCTTGGTCGGACGCTAAGGCAGCCCTCTCGAGGGCCGGCACGGCCCTGCCGATTCAAAAGCCTGGGCATTCCTTGGTTGGACGCCTGTGGGCGCAACGGCGCCGGGATTCTCCTCTTTTCCCGCCCTGCTCCAAATCATCACTTTCCAAAAATTGAACTGCGCCCGCCACTTATGTGCTTATGTGGCATCGAATGTTGGATTGACAAGTGGGGAGAGAATTGGTTCTTTTGGCGCAGCATGACGAGGGCTTCAGCAACAACCTGTATTTGATGTTACCGTACAGAGTTTCTTAATTGAAGCTTTGTGGGGGTCTGCTCGTTCTTTAATTTCTCCCAGTATTTTCCTTCAGACAAAGCATTGGCTTTTTATTTCCTATGGCATTTTCGTTTCAGACGATTCCTGGGTCAGTGACTGCCCCTAATGGTTTTCGGGCTGCGGGTGTATTCTGTGATGTCAAACGATTGGGTAAGGGGAAGGGATCGGACAAAGAGGTGGGTCTTGATTTAGCCTTGATCGTGGCCGATATGCCGGGGCCGATTGCTGGATTGTATACGACGAATCAGGTCTGTGCCGCCCCCGTCAAATGGTGTCTGAAGCGGATGAAGGAAGGCGTGGGGCAGGCGATCGTGGTGAATTCAGGAAATGCCAACGCGTGTACCGGAGACCGAGGTCTCCGTGATGCTGAAGCGATGGCAACGGAAACGGGACGGGTGCTTGGAATCAATCCTCGGCAGGTTCTCGTTGCGTCGACCGGGCGAATCGGCATGCCTCTGCCCATGACCAACATTAAGAAAGGGATCCGCTTGGCCGCCAAGGCCTTGGCGGCGGCGGCGGCGCAGGGAAAGGCGGCAGCGGAGGCGATCATGACTAGCGACACTCATTCCAAGGAGCGGGCGGTTGAAATCCCCCGCCCGCGGGGGAGCATCCGCATTGGCGGTATTGCGAAGGGTGCTGGCATGATTGATCCCTACATGACTCCGGATGGAAAGCGATCTCGGGAGCGGGAGATTCAGGCGACCATGTTGTCGTTTCTTACCACGGACATCGCGATATCTCAGGGGCTCCTGCAGCAGGCGCTGACCACTGCGGTTGAACGAAGTTTTAATTCGATTACCGTCGATGGTGATATGAGTACCAATGATTCGGTCATTCTCATGGCCAATGGCCGGGCGGGTAATTCGATAGTGCGTTCAGCCAGAGCTCCTTTGTTTCAAGTCTTTCAAGAAGCCTTAACCCATGTGTGTTCGGATCTCGCCAAGATGATGGTGCGAGATGGTGAAGGGGCATCCAAGTTTGTGACGTTGCGTGTGTTCGGAGCCAGGAACACTTATGAGGCGATGGCGGCCGCTCGCTCGGTGGCGAACAGCTTGTTGGTCAAAACGAGTTGGTGTGGCGGCGATCCCAATTGGGGGCGAATCCTAGATGCTCTGGGTTATTCACCGGCGACGGTGGCGGAGGAGAAGGTCGACATCGCTTACAGTGCACCTGAGTCCAAGAAGCTTGTTTATTCGTTGAAACAAGGGTGCCCGACCAAGGCCGCTTTTGAAAGATTGTGCGCCGAAGTGGCTCGGGAGGCATTTGATTTGCATATCCATCTGAATCTCGGAAAGGGTGCTGCTGTTGTCCATACTTGTGATCTTACGGAGGCGTATGTCGATTTTAACAAGGGGGATATTTCCAACCCGGTAGCTTTGGGGGGATAAATTGTGCAGGAACTGATTGATAAAGCCGCCACACTCCTAGAGGCGCTACCCTATATCCAGCGGTTTAATGGTGCGACGTTCGTCGTGAAGTATGGCGGGAGTTTTATGGATTCTCCGGATCCTGCAGTTCGAAGTGGAGTCGCTCGGGACATTGTGTTCTTGGAAGCCGTCGGGATCAATCCAGTCGTCGTTCACGGCGGGGGCAAAGCCATTAGCCGGGCGATGAAGGAAGCCGGATTGGAACCGGAGTTTGTGCAAGGCCATCGGGCGACGGATAACGCCTCGGTTGAGCTCGTGGACCGGGTGCTTTCCAGCGAGATTAATCCCGAGATTGTGGCGACCATTAAGGATTTGGGAGGGGGGGCTATCGGTGTGCCGGGACGGAACATCTTGCACTGTCGTCAGAAGGTTTTTAAAACGCCCGAGGGCGAGAGCTATAATTTGGGCTTTGTAGGGGAGGTCACTTTGATTGATGTGGACCCCATTCTACAGGCGATCAAGGAGGGGATTACCCCGGTCATTAGTCCGACTGCGCGCGGCCATGATGGGCATCTCTATAATTGTAACGCAGATCTGGTGGCGGCTGAGTTGGCGGTTGCTCTCAAAGCACGGCGACTCGTCTACATGAGCGATGTGCCAGGATTGTTGCGCGATCCTAACGACCCGGACAGTGTGATTAGCAAGGTTTCAGTGGCGGAGACAAAACGACTCAAAGCAGATTCGATCATCGGCGCGGGCATGATTCCGAAAGTCAGTAGCGCGGTCGAAGCGATTCAGGCCGGTGTGAAAAAGGTGTCGATGGTGGATGGCCGAGTGAGTCACGCTGTGCTGCTGGAGATTTTCACCGATCAAGGGGTCGGCACGCAAGTGATTCCATGAGTCAGAACCCAACACTAAGCGGTGTCACCCCTGAGGGGACGGCGGTCAAGGAGCGATTTGACCGGTGTGTCATTCCGGTCTATGGGCGGTTTGATATGGTGTTGACTCGCAGTGAAGGCAGTTATGTTTTGGATGATCGAAACCGTCGTTATCTGGATGTCGGTGCTGGGGTTGCAGTGTGTGCCTTGGGGCATTGCCACCCGGCGATTGCCGAGGCGATTTCGCGACAAGTGCGGCAGCTGATACATGTTTCCAATTTGTATTATCACGATCTGCAGGGTCGCTTTGCCGAGGAGCTGGTCGACCTGATCGGGCCGGGAAAGTGTTTCTTCTGCAGTAGCGGGGTGGAAGCGAATGAAGCCCTGTTCAAACTCGCCAGAAAAGTCGGCAGTGAATCAGGGCGCTTTGAAGTGATTACCTGTCAGAATTCGTTTCACGGCCGTACGCTAGCGGGAATTTCGGCTACGGGGCAGCAAAAGGTGAAAACCGGGTTCGAGCCGTTGGTGCCGGGATTTCGCCACGTTCCGTTTGACTCTCTCAAAGCTGCCGAAGAAGCCATTAGTCCGGCGACGATCGCCGTGATGATTGAGGGGATTCAGGGCGAAGGAGGGATCAACGTGGCCAGTCCGGAGTTCCTCCTTGGGCTGCGGTCTCTGTGTGATGAACGCGGTTTGCTGCTGTTGTTTGATGGCGTTCAGTGTGGTCATTTTCGGACCGGTCGATTTCAGAGTTATCAGCGGATTCTTGAGGGATACGCCGCTGGCGAAGGGTTTTTGCCGGACGCTATCTCGATGGCGAAGTCCTTGGGCGGCGGCTTTCCTCTCGGAGCCATCTGGGTGAATGAGCGTTATGCGGATGTTTTGGGGCCGGGAACGCATGGCGCGACTTTTGGTGGGACACCCCTTGCGAGTGCCGTGGGGTTGGCAGTTCTCGCTGAGATTGAGGCGTCGAGCCTCGAACAGAATGCGAGAGATGTCGGCGATTGTTTGAGAGTTTCTCTCATGAGATTGCAGGAACAATATCCTGCGGTCATCAAGGAGGTGCGGGGTTTGGGTTTGATGCTGGGAGTGGAATTCGCTGAGAGTTTTTCCAAACTGCTGACCAAGGAGCGACCGATCTCCTTGCAGGTGGTCGAAGCCGTGCAACGAGAGGGAATGCTCACAATTCCCGCCGGGCAACGGGTCATTCGGTTTTTACCGCCCTTGAATCTCAAGCGAGAAGAGGCGGAGGAGGCCATAGTTATTTTGCAGCGTACGATCGAGAAGCTGATAGCATGAAACATTTCCTAAGCCTTGAAGAGCATTCCACGAATGCGTTGAAGGCGATTCTCAAACGGTCCGAACAGCTCAAGTCCCTGCGAGGCGATGAGACGCATCAACCACTCAAGGGGCAGACTTGGGCATTAATCTTTTCCAAGTCTTCCACTCGTACGCGGGTCTCTTTCGAAGTCGGCATCCGAGAGCTGGGTGGCCGAGCTCTGTTTCTTAGTGCTCGTGAGTTACAGCTGGGAAGGGGAGAGCCTATTCGAGATACGGCTCGTGTGTTGGGGCGTATGGTCCATGGCGCTGTGATTCGGACGTTTGATCATCAGGAGCTCGTTGATTTTGCGGCTTATGGAAAGATCCCAACGATCAACGCGCTAACGGATCATGCGCATCCTTGTCAGATCATGGCGGATATCCTGACGGTGCAGGAAAAGATGGGAACCATTGAAGATCGAGTGGTTGCCTTTATCGGTGATGGTGCTTGCAACGTTGCGACTTCTTGGGTTTTTGCGGCTAGTAAATTCGGCTTTGAACTCCGGATTGCGGCGCCCGAGGGCTTCCGGCCGAACGAAGCGCTGTTGCAGCGAATCGGCGGGAATGTCCGAGTTACCGATGATGTTAGGGATGCAGCTCGTGGCGCTGATGTGCTTTACACGGATGTCTGGGTTTCGATGGGAATGGAGTCTGAGGCCGAAGCGCGTGAGCAGACCTTTCAGGGATTTCAGATCAACGACGGAGTGGTTCGGGAGGCTAAGGAGTCCGTCTTGGTAATGCATTGCCTGCCGGCTTATCGGGGCAAGGAGATCACCGATGCGGTGCTGGAAGCCCACCAGCAAACCGTGTTTGACCAGGCTGAGAACCGCTTGCATGCCCAAAAGGGTGTGATTTGCTGGCTATTGGACATCTAAGAACCGAATTCGGCGGAAGCGGATTTCTCCAGTGATTTTTGGAGATTTCGATGATCAACCTTGCCGGTGCCCAGCTTGGGAATTTCCTTTACGACCTCGAGTTGGCGGGGAATGCTCAGATTCGAGTGACCACCGGCCTTGATGGTTTCCCTGATCTCGGTAAGGGAGACGGCAGGGTTATTGCTGACGGCAATCAATTGCTCGCCCCTTTGAGAGTCCGGTCGCGAAAGGATCGCGACTTCGGTTCGTAGTCCATGATGGTTGAATTTACCAGCGAGAGATTCCTCAACTGCGCTCAGACTGATCATTTCACCGCTCACCTTGGCGAAGCGCTTTAGCCGCCCCAAGATATAGACATATCCTTCATCATCAATATCAGCGATGTCTCCGGTGTCATACCATCCTTCAAGGGCTTGGAATTCCTGATTCGCCTCTGGGTTCAAGTAACCCTTCATGACATTGGGACCACGGATATGAAGGCGGCCTCCTTTATCAACACCGGGGATGGTTTCGAGTCGATGTTGAATTGCAGGCAGTAATCTGCCGGCGGAACCGATCTTCACTTCCATCCCCGTATTCACGCTAATGCATGGGCTGCATTCGGTGGTGCCATAACCTTCCAAGATCCGGATGCCGTATTTTTGTGCCCAAGTCTCGAAAGTGGTCTCTTGAGTTTTTTCAGCCCCGGCGAACAGGTACCGAATGGAATTGAAATCGTACGCGTGCGCCTTACGAGCGTAGCCGTTGAGAAAGGTGTTGGTGCTCAGCATGATCGTGCACCGACGGTCGTAGATCACGGCTGGCACCATTCGATAATGCAGCGGGGAAGGATAAAGAAACACATGGATGCCTCGGACTAAAGGGAGCAAGGTCCCAATCGTTAGCCCAAAGCTATGAAACATGGGCAGTGCGTTAAACACTCGATCGCTGTCCGTGATATCAATGACCGACAGCATTTGTTGAATGTTCGCCATCAGGTTGGCATGGGAGAGTTCCACGCCCTTAGGAACCCCTTCAGAGCCGCTCGTGAAGAGAATGACGGCGGTGTCTTGGAGCGCCGGTTTGAAGTCCTGAAACGGGCGAAATAAGGCCTGCTTGAGGAACATTCTTAGCCGTGTCATCGTGCCGACTTGGGCACGGACATCTTCCAGAAAGAGCAATCGGATGCCTCTTTGTTCCAGAGGCGCCAAGTCTAGCTTGGCGCGTTTGAGGAATCTCTTCGAGGTGACTACGGTGTAAATATTTGCCAGGTCGCAGCAAGTCAGCAGGGTGGGGATTCCGGTGGAGAAATTCAAGAGCGCCGGTGTCAGACCTGCTACCCAGAAACTGGTGATCGCCACCGGGGTCGCCTTGATGCTGGGAAGAAGGACGCCGATGGGTTGACGCTGGGAGGAAATGAATGACGGCCATTGAGCGGCCAGAATTTCGATCCCGGCGAGCAGTTTGCGGTACGAAAGCTTTGTGAAGGTCATGTCTTCCAATACCGAGAATCCCGGTCGTTGGTAGCGGTTCTCAATAATTGAATCCAGGACGGTTCGAGGACCAAAATCACGCTCAGTGGAAAGCCGTTGTTCCACCAATCGGTCCCGTAACCATGCCGTCAATGTTTTGCGTCCCTGAACCGTGTTTGAGAATTTTCGAGATGGCGGGCTTTGAACCTCACTGAAATGAACGGTGATTTTGGGGAACCACTGTTTCCATCCGTCGTGTCGGGTGCAGCGCAGTCGGTTGGCTCCTCGGATGTAGCAAGTGATGATTTTGGCCTTGGTCTTCAAAAGTAGAAACCCGGTGCCTTCAAAGAGTTTCATGAGTGAGCCGGTCGTTGAGATCCGGCCCTCGGCAAAGAGGACCAGCCGGCCGCCGGCGTTGAGATGCTTGGCAATGTGTTTGACGGAGTAGGGAGATGTTGTATTGACGGGAAACGCCCGGCGACTTCGCATGATGCGCCGATGCAGCCAGCTGGTTTCAGCGGTGGTGCTGGAGGTAACGAAGCGCCAATCCTTGTCGAGGCAGACCCCGAGAAAAAGGAAATCGATCCACGAGACGTGGTTTGGTATCAACAGCACCGGGCCTTCAACATCGACGCCATCTTGTCCGTAGGCACGGAAACGAAACAGAATTTGGAAGATAAAGCGGACGATCGTTGTCACAAGGAGCCTAATATCCTATGGTGTTAAAATCCAGCTTCGCAAGGATAGATCATTGGGTTCGCAAGGAGAGCGGTCGTTACTCAACCTCAAGACTGATTTCTCGATCTTGAAGCGTAGCGCCCTCGGCTAGGGAGAGTTGAGAGCGCGCGCGATTGTACTCTGTGAGCGCTTGAATTTCTCCAGACCGTGCCTGGGTCAAGTCTCGCTGTAGTTGCAAGACAATGAAGCTCGTGCTCTTGCCGTTCTCTAGTTTCGTTTGTTCTGCTTCTAGCGCGGCTTCAGCAAATTCTCGGTTTTGACGAGTGGCATCGACTCGTTGGAGATTAATCTCGGCCAATGTCACCGCGTTCTCAACATTGACCATGATCGTCTGTTCGAGCTGTTTGAGGCGAAGGAGTGCTTGTTCTTCTTGGGCGCGTGCGATCTTCAGATTGTTTCGAGCCACCCGATTGCCGATGGGAATGCTGAATCTGCCACCTACCGACCAGGTCGGATTCTCTTGCCGACGAAATTGGTCAAACACCCCGTCGTAACCGATACCCCTTCCACCCGCAGAATATCCGAAGCTGCCAATGACATCAAGTTGCGGGAGAACTTGGTTCTTGTTGAACTTGACGATGATCCCGTTGCGTTCGATGTTGAGACGGTTTTGTTGGAGATCCGGCCGAAGATTCATCGCCTTATGCCAGCTGTCTTGGCGGCTGAAGGGGATGGGGAGCACTCTGAGCACTTCGGTGACTTCGATTCGCGTGTCTTGCCACTCGAGATACTCATCGCTGAGCAGGTTTTTCAGCGCATTTTGACTGAGCGCCAAACTACGCTTGGCTCCAAGGAGGTCGGCTCGTCGGCTGGCGAATTGGGATTCGGCTTGTTTTTCATCCAGCGGCGCCATCGCGCCAACTTCCACGCGCTTGCGATTCTCCGTCAGCAACCGTTCAGCCAGTTGGACGGCCTTTTCTTGCACTTTGACGCTCTCTTCGGCGGCGATGAGATCGAAGTAGGCCTGCTCAACCTGTGCGACCGTGTTCATGATCTGCCAGATGAGCCCGAGTTCGGCTTGTTCCAGGGCCACTTTCGAAAGTTTAATGTTGAGTCTCGTCTGGTCGATCATCAGACCGCGCAACAATGGTTGGGTCATATTGATCGAGATATTACCATTGGCGTTCTCGGAAGTGACGGTAATGGTCTGGAGGGTGTTTTGATCGATAAAAGACGAATCGAAGAAGGTGTTCGCAACATTTCCTTGAATGTTATAGGTGAGTCCAGTCGGTAGCCGTCCATTGATGCCTGTGAAGAAGCTATCGGTTTCGCTGGAGGTGCCAGGAATAGTTCGGCTGAATTCGTCGACGTTTCCGGGCTGTTGCCGGAAGTTGTGGTTATAGGATGTGGTGAAATTAGGATACCAACCAGCATAGGCGATTTTGAGATCGGCTCGACTGATTTGCGGGTTAATCTTCTCAACCTTGAGCAACAGGTTGTGTTGCAGGGCGATTTGAATGCAGTCGTTTAAGGACAGCGGCCGGTTGACCATAGCTTGACTGTCATGAGCGTTGAGTCCGGCAGCGAAGGCTGCCCCCGACAAGACCGCTACGGCAAATAGCTTGTGCATGAGCGAAAAAATGTGTCCAAAAAAGTCCGATTCGTCAAAGTAAAGCTAGGCAAGTCCGGGGTGAGTGAGCAGAGGTCCTAAGCTGACGTATTAGACTCCCAGGCGCGAGAAGTTGTTACACGGAACCACCAAGGCGGCTGACTTAGCAGGGCTGCCTGTTTGGTACGAATCGAGACCTCCCAGGCAGAGGGCCTTGGGCGTCGTTCCTTTGTTGATGCGAATCCTCCCGTTGACGATCTTGAGTTTGGTATCGATCTGACCGCTCTCAATGCTTCCCGAAAGATCTTGCCCGATGGAAAAGTGTTTTTTACCGGAAGGCCAAAGCCATTCTTGATATTGCCGTTGACGGTTCCTGCGTGTATCTTGCCTTCGACATCAATGATCTTCAGCGTCCCATTCACACTGCGGATCCGTTTGAGATTGGCTTGATGAGGTGCTTTGACATGATGGGTGACAGAGGCGGAGTTCCCCTTCTTTCCCAGACTCAGCCTCCCGCGTTTTTTGGACTTCAGTTGTTCTGTTTTAATCTTGAGCTCGTCGTGGCTGAGATAGACTTCGTCTCGGTCCCAACCTTCGATCATAATGGGTCCGTTGACGTCTTCCCGAGTCACCGACCCTTTTGCGCTAAAGCTAAACGTGTGGTTCCACGTTTCCGTAAATTTGCTGGCTCCTTCCGTTTCTTGGAGCGGAAGCGTCGCCAGAAGAGCCATCAGGCGACGTAGGTCAAATAGGATGGCGCTGGCTTCATATGCCTCTCAGTTCTATGACTCTTTCTCGGACGCTTGGGCCGGTATCTTTGTTCAAGTTTCTTCTTCTACCCTGGCCACTTGAAGAATGTTTCCGCTTTCTCCCTTGGCATATTTGGCATGCCAAGTGGTTTGTGAACCCCTTGATAAGGCTTTTTTCACAGGTTTTTGACGTTGGCGGCCGGTCATTCGTGGGCATGGCGGTTGCATATGGGATCATCAGGTTTCGATACCGGGATTCGAAATAGAGATGAAAACGGGGGGGATGATGATTAACGATGGTTGTTTTTTGAGTGGTGAAGGCAGGCATTGACCAAAGCCGCAGATTTTACTTCGGAAATCAACAATCACTATTCGTTGACTAGCATTTCTCCTTTTAGTTTGTCCGGTTGTAGGGTGTCGCTAGTTTTTGGACAATATGAAGAATCGGGCGATGTTTTCGGTGGTCTTTTCCCGGGGGATTCCTCGTTCGGGCTAGCGGAGTTTTGATCTCAAACATCACGATTATCGACATGGTGGGCACCGGAACCTGTCTGGAGATAACAGTTGTGATTGAAGGGGAAGCGGATGGTTGAGATTTTTTCCAGTGGTTTGGATTTGGTGAGATCGAACCATCGCCACATCAACGGTACAAGAAAATTCCTGACGCTGGGCCTTTGGGGCAGCACACCCATTTCACCTACTCTGGGGAAAGTGCTTTGGGGACATTGGTCGGCTATGCGTGCTCTTCGCCCCTCGGGTTGTCGACTAGTTGAAGTGGATTAGTGGCGGCGGAGATTGCTTCCGGAGTGCACATTCTTTGCCGGAGCGGACGAGGCCCGCCGGCAAGGAATACCGTTAGTGGCACACGTCACCACCCTGGAAGTCGCGCGCGCTGGTGCCAGGACTATTGAGCACACTGAATCATTGTTGGGGTCTTCCATTTATGTCCCCCTTATCGGCTGAGGCACGCCAGATTCAACGGGCGTTCGACCAATTGAAAACAGCAAAGGGAAAAGTAATCTTGAGGGAGATTGCGAAAAATGGCATCTGGTTCACATCGACGGTTGCGGCGCACTTTCGAAGCTTTGCCAAAGCAAACAGGGGGCACGCAAGCGGGCGTTGCAAAAAAGATTGGGCGGTGAAATTGCCATGCCGGCCGCTGCCGCAACGTGCTTTCGGGGACGATCTTTCAAAAGACAAAACCCCATTGCCAAAATGGTTCGGCACCATCGCCCTAGTTACCAACCCCCAAGAAAAGCCGGTCAAACTTCTTAAGCCTCTAAATCCTAATTGAGTCTCATGTCTCGAATCCGATCCCATCCCTCGACCTCTGGGCCGAACGTTGGGTTTCCAGATCAAAATAGACGATGGTTCGTTCCGACATAAACCTGAGCGCACGGCTTTCCCGGTTAGGAAACCATCCTGAATGACACCCGACAGACCCCTAACTTCGCGAGTCCTTTCGGCTGCTTGATCGCGATTCCCATCGCCGGTCCTGTTACCTTTTGGTGACCATTCGAAAAATGTCTTGCTGATCCAAACAGCTTGGATCAAGTTAGCGGTTACTGTGCCACAGCGAGTCCCCAAAAGCTTGAAGCCGGGCGACTCGCCGGGCGACAATAGACCCTCAGCATAAATCTAACGATCGACAACGGCAAAAGAGAGCATGAAGATTGCAATCATTTCCTTAGCACTAGTCCTGAGCACCCTCGCTGGATTGGGCCAAGCCGCACTCCCTAAGTCCAAGTCAGCCCCCGGAGCGAAGACCTATATCATCTCGCCAGCCAACGGTGAAATGGTTGGGACAACTTTCACAGTGAAGTTCGGTCTACAGGGAATGGGAATCGCACCGGCTGGAATCAAGTTCGATAACACCGGTCACCACCACCTTCTCATCGACGTGGAAGAACTGCCCGACCTCAACAAACCGTTGCCGGCAACCGACAACATTCTCCACTACGGCAAAGGCCAAACCGAAACCACACTCACTCTGAAACCCGGAAGCCATTCCCTGCAGTTGGTACTGGGAGATTATCTCCACATTCCTCACGATAAGCCGGTGATTTCCAGAAAAATCTGGATCACCGTCAAGTAGGTCTCGGAGCTCCGGCCCATAATACCCAATTCAATCCTCTAGCGGAGCTCGGATGGCAGCCTCGCTAATTTTGTTCATTCAAATCCTCCTATGTTCGGCGAAATCAGAAACTTACACGGCGAAAAAATCGACTACACCCATCACACTGCCTCTAGAGATTCGCAGAATCTTGTCATCATTGGTCACGGCGTTACTGGCAACAAGGACCGCCCGTTTGTCGTCGCGCTGGCCAACGGACTGGCCGCAGCCGGAATTCCTGCCCTGCGAATTTCATTCTCCGGCAATGGGGACTCCGAAGGTGAATTCACGGACTCCAATATTTCCAAGGAGGTTGCCGATCTCGGTGCTGTCATCGACAAAATGGCGGATAAAACAGTGACATACGTCGGCCACAGTATGGGAGGTGCCGTCGGCGCCCTGCGAGCCAGTCAGGATGAGCGAATCCAGTTTCTGGTGTCTCTCGCTGGAATGGTTCACACCAGACAATTTGCCGAAACCGAGTTCGGTATGGTGACGCCAGATAAAGGAAATATGTGGGACGACGAAGAGTGCCCGCTCTCCCAAAAATATATGGATGACTTGCGATCCATCGAATCCACCGTCGACCACGCCCACAAAGTTAAGGTCCCCTGGTTGCTTCTTCACGGAACTGAAGACGACGTTGTCCCGCTTCAGGATTCAAAGGATATTCACGTCAAAGCCAATAAATCGGCAACCCTGATTGAGATCCCCGGTGCCAACCACGTCTTTGCCGAACCTCATACGGAACCCATGGTCACCACAGTGGTCCAGTGGTTAAAAGACCAATACCAGTTAGCCCAAACACTACCGGTTTCAGAGGCACGGGTTACGCCTGATGGCCGACGATGATATGAGTATGGGCCTTGAGCCACGCTTCATGGGTTCGGTATTCTGGGCAGAATTCGCTCACGACAGCCCAAAAACGGTGCGAATGGTTCATGTGCCATAAATGACAAAGCTCATGGGTGACAACGTATTCACAAACCTCAAGGGGAATTTGAATCAATCGCCAATTCAGTGAAATCGCCCCACGCTGGGAACAGGAGCCCCACCGCGTGCGTTGGTTTCTGACGGTGGTTCGCTGGGGCATCAATGACATTTCTGCGGCAAGCCTTTCGACCAATGGCGGCAAATTGCGCTTCGCCACCTCCCACATCGTCGCTTCAATCTCTGAACGCAAATCACCTGCAACCGACGGAACAGACACCGACAGACCACCGATCTTGACGGTCGCCCCAGTGCCAACTCCACCGGGCAAAATTTGTTCCTTTCGCCCGCGATACCAGATTTTCGAACCAAGCTTCCATCTTGATTGAGCTTCAACGGATCGACGGAGCATCGCTTCAAGTCGTTCCTCCACCCATGGTCGGTGTTGCTCTAGAAAGGCTAGTGCCTCCTGACGATTGCCTCCTCGAGGTACGGTAACGTACACAGTTTGCTCGTTAACTACACGGACGATGTAGCGCTTGGCTCGACGATTCCGGGTCAAATAGACATGGATGCGTCCAGCGATCATCCTTTCCGGATTGATCACCAACATCCGAGAGAATGTCAGCTTCATCTGCACGCCACCAACACTCTACCTAACTCGTAACCGCATCGCAACAATCGGAAGAATAACGCTTGATTTCTTGAGAAAATTAAACACTCTTACTGCACCAAACCAATTCATGCAGGCTGGCAGGCGAATTGAAGATTTTAGTAGTAACGGATGGAAGATCACATCGAACTGCAAGGCAAGGTCAAGGCGGTGTTGGCCGGAACAATGTTCCGCGTTGAACTGGATAACGGTCACGTGGTGCTCGCTCACATTTCCGGTAAGATGCGAAAGCGGTTTATTCGATTAACGATCGGGGATCGGGTCAAAATTGAGATGTCGCCTTATGACCTAAATAAGGCTCGTATTGTCTATCGACTCGGTTAATCTTCAGTTTAAGGAAGTAAAGTTGTAACATGGACTCAAGGCCCCAAAGAGGTCTCACTCCAAAATCGGTGTAATCGCCGCTTAAACACGGAGGTAGCACATTAAATCGCTTCTCGGTGTGAAGTCTCAAGCTGCGAATTTACTAGCGTGCCACCCTGAGTCACGAGTTAGTAAACCAAAAGGAATGTAAAATTCCGATATACTCGCTGCCTCTGAATGCCATTGCCCGCCACATACAGTCAGCGGCAAGTTCGTCCGTCCTCGATTGACCATCGGCCCCCTCAAGAAAAGCCGAGGGAGAATCAGACCTTCTCGACGCCAAAGCTCTTCTCGAAGCCTTCGGACATTAAAGTCAGCTAATGCCACCCAAACATCTGGCCTTCGAATAGCGCCCCTCTTGAGCTACAGAGTGACGCCCCGCTTTCACGGATTCCTCCTCAGTCTCGCAAATTTCTATCACTGAGCCTGCGTCGTCAACTGTCACTTTCGACAGAGCTTTTCCGGTTTTTAGAGTCTCGAGAACAATAGGAGCATTCTCCTGTGCAACGTCAAGTCCGGAACAATAGACAATTTCAGCCTCCCCTTCCCCTTGATAAAGCTTTAGAGCTTTAGGCTCTCCTCACCCCGTGAAAGGTCGTAATCAACTGTTGCTGCTGCTTCGAAAACAGCGTTGTACACCATATTGAACCCAAATCCATGCGTCATCGCCCAGTTCCCCTCCGCCGTGACGCAAACTCCTGAGGCGATCTGATAGTGAGCCACGACGTGATCCACCGCACTGCTGACTTTGCTAAAGTCACTGGAAAACACACTCTTGGGTCGATTGAAGCAATGTTGCACAAAATCCGTATCAGGCATGCAAATCAAATAAGGGCGCAACCAGTCTCCTCGCCCTTAAACGTTAAAGTAACTGCCCTGCTCCAGTCTGGCGGTTCGGCAATCCGCTGAAACCGAGCGCCGAGCAAACGCCCAAAATGATCGTCATCAATAGTCTCTTTCATCCACGCCCACTCCGGCCAAAATCCTAGGCACATTGCCAGCATGAAGATGCCAGAAGATTCAGCCGCAACAGTGGCAATTTTTCTGGCCTTGCTAGAACTCCGTGCCAGAGGTTTTCACAAATGACATTGAGACGCCCTCAGTGCTCGTTGCGAGATAGCCAACGAGCGTTTTGGTTGTGTACAAAATCAACCACCGACAGGCTCGGAATGACGCAGGAAGGCGTCCAAATCCTGGTATCCGACCGCCCAGCTCATATCAGCCAGATTGGATCCTGATCATCCACATTGCCACCACATCAGACAAGCCACCATCCAAACATCGCCTGGTGGGATTACAGAGCGCAGCAATCACAACATTCTCCAACTGCAGGTAACCCTTGATGTGAACCACCGCCATAAAACCAGATCCAACCAGACCGGTCTTTGTCATTTTTCCAATGCGGCAAGTGCGTGCATCCTGCAGGAGCTACGTCAACTTGATTCCCCTGATTCGCTCAACAAAGGCAACAAAATCTTGCGCTTGGCGTCCAAGTCGATCAGAAAGATCCATGCTCGTTACCCTGCCATCGTCACTCAAGACTTCATAGACCCCAGGTATGAAGACTCGCTTCGGAAATATGTGGGCATTGCGATACCCAAATATGTGCTGCAATTGTTCCACCGGACGGAGAGCGCCCCATGACCCGGCCGCAAGCCCCACAAAACACACGGGACGCTGCTCGAAGCTCTCCGGAAATTTCAACATATCGACAAAATACTTCAACACCCCCGGAAAGCCGCCGTTGTACTCTGGCGTGACTACGGCCAACCCATCGGAGTCTAGGATCGCCTGTGAAAAACGAGCAAAGGATCCGGGCTTTTCTTCATAGGCAGTCGGCGAGAATATCTCCGCCGGAAGTTCAGCCAAGTCCAGTAGCTGATGTTTCACTGACATTGATTGATAGTGCCCTTGAACCGCGTTCGCTATAATCCGCGTTCGACTCGAAGGTCGATTCGTTCCCGAGATGATTGTTATCATGATTTTTCTACTTTCCAGCGCCGATTCTCACACCTTTGTAGCCATTTTCCCACCGGAGGGCATCACTGTTTTTTTGTGAGGGGATCGACCTGAAATTCAGAAGACCAATCCCCAATCAATCTAAAGCAGCAAACTACTTCCGATCATCAGCAAATCCTCATGTGAGGATTGAACCTGAATTGGTCGATGGCTTCCGCCGAAATCCGTTCCGAAACCAAAGCTGCCAGACGATTACGAGAGCCTCCCGAATAATCGCAGGCGACATTTTCGAACTCCCCTGGAATCGATCCGTGAAGATAATGGGCACCTCGCTGACTTTCAAACCCCGGCGCCATACTTGATGAGTCAACTCGATCTGGAAGCTGTAACCGTTCGACCGGACCCGGTCCAAATCAATTATTTCCAGCGCCGAACGTCTAAAACACTTAAACCCCCCAGTTGGATCGGTGAAAGGCATACCCGTGATGATCTGAACGTATTTGGCCGCACAAAGACTCAAAACCAATCGATTCAGCGGCCAGTTGATTACTCGAATACCATCCCGATACCGTGATCCAATGACAAGATCCGCCTCCTGAGCGGCCTCTAAAAACTTAGGTATGTCCTTCGGGTCATGAGAAAAATCACCGTCCATCTCCAACATAAACTCATAACTCCGTTCCAGCGCCCACGAAAATCCATCACAATAAGCCCGGCCCAATCCATCTTTCTTTTTCCGGTGGAGGACGTTCACTTCGGCGTGCTTCTTTGCCAATTCGTCTGCGAACTTGCCCGTTCCGTCCGGAGAATTGTCGTCCACAACCAACACATCGACATCCCCTGAAGAAGATAGCAAACAGTCCACCACCGACTTGATATTATCGCGCTCGTTATAAGTGGGAACCACAGCCACTGCCTTGGACTTCATCTCCACAGCACCCCATTCTGACCATTGCTACCAATCAACCCATTCTTCTATCCATCCCGCAACGCAACCTACAGATCGTAGCCCACCTATTAGCCTTCATCGTTTGCCACATCTTCAATATTCCCAGCGAAATGATCCAAAACCGATTCGCAGTTAAATTCTGCCAAACCACAAACCCCGATTACCGGAGATATTTGAGTGCCAGGAAGCCAGCAATCAACATCACCACAAACAGCCATGCACACAAGTTAAAGTACTTATCAATCGTGCATCGAATTTGCAGGCCAAAGAAATACAAAGCTGTCGCCACCGCAAAGAAGCGCAAAGATCGTCCAATGATCGAGGCCAGAAGAAACTCGCTCACCGGAAACTTGAAAGCACCCGAAGCGATCGTAAAGACCTTGTAAGGGATCGGAGTCACAGCTGCTGTCAGGTTACCCCAAAACCCATGCTCGCCGTACCAATATTTGATTTTTTCCATGACCTCATCCCCATGGTAGAACTTGACGATTGGTTGACCAATGAGCTCAAACCCCCAATAGCCGATCCCGTATCCAATGACACCACCTATGAGCGATCCAGCAGTACAAACCAGAGCAAACTTGTACGACTTGGCAACACCACCCACACAAAGCGCTATGAGTAGGACATCCGGCGGAATCGGGAAGGCGAACGACTCCAACATCGCGATGAAAAAGAGAGCCCATGTTCCCGCCGGATGATCCGCCCAACTCAGCACCCAGCCATACAATCGCCGCCACACCGATTCCTTCTCAGAAGAGTCCTTTGACCCGTTCCCATCGTTCATACAGCAACGAGTGGATGTCAATCTGTTTCACTCGTCAAGGGTAACAGATCAACACAACAGCTGATTTCATATGGTAAGAAAGAGTTGATTCTCGGCCAAACCCCTCGCATACTTCGGAGACCAAGCGGCAGTTCCAAGAGATTTACCAATCCGAGGTCAACTATGGCACTTATCCGAGTTTCAGGTTATATCGATATCCCCGGTGAATCGGGCCGAGAAAGGGATATCATCATCAATACCTCCCATATCATGTTCGCCACCCCGAATATGCGAGAGCCTTTGAACGACTCCATCGTCCACATGATCGATGGGGAAGCCTTGATCGTCACCATGCCATTCGACGATCTCTGGATGCTCATTCAGCGAGAAACCTAGGACAGCCACCCCCAACTGAAGACCCTTTGCGACTTCCAGCGAAGGAGCCATCTGGTCGAAAGACATTTAATCGTTTATGAGGATCATCGGGGGCACCGAGTCTGGACAACCACTGCTCGCCCCCAAAGGATTCAGCGTTCGCCCCACACTAGACCGAGTCCGAGAAGCGATCTTCAATCGCCTGGCTCCTCTGATTCCTAATGCGCGAGTGCTTGATCTCTTTAGCGGCACCGGCGCTCTGGGACTGGAATGTGTCAGTCGTGGCGCAGCAAGCGTGCTCAGCGTGGAACGCTCCGCCCAACACCTCCGTTACATCAAACAAAACATCCGAGCCTGCGGATACCAGCCCGATCAAATCCGTGTTCACCTTGCTTGCGCCTTCAAAACCATCCATGAACTCGCTATCGTCGCCGAAAAATTCGACCTGATTTTGGCCGACCCACCCTTCGGTCCCAAAACAAACGAAAACCGGAGCGAATCCTTGGCCCAAAACCTGATCGACGATTCAAATCTCATCCACCTGTCCCACTCACACACACTCATTATCCTAAGCCACGCCACCCGCGACAAAGTAGAAATTCCGGGCCCATGGGCGTTAGAAAAATCCCAACAATCCGGTGACACCACTATTACCTACCTCAAAATCACCACTGAAACGCCACCAACCTAGATCCAGAGATCTCAATGGCCCGCCAGCGGCAATCTGAGCAAGAAAGGTGGAGCGAGACTCCGTCGATTCGGGCGTCCGAGAAACCATCCGGTCAACGAACCACCAGCGACAACCAAGGATCGGTGCAAAGTTCAAGGCATGAGCGACACTTTCAGAGGCCAGGAGCCAAGCAATGGCTCCACCCATGCATTGGAAAGTAAATCTGCCCAATGAGCCGTGAAATCGAATTCACGGCAATCGACGGCGCCGTCACCGCGATCAAGGTCTTGTTCCTTCGGGAGCCCAGGCCCGCAATCCGGCGCTGGCGCTGCGACTATGCCCAAATCCTGAGCCGGGCGAGGAGGCTTTGATCCTCGCGGCCAAGAAAGAGATGGGACTTACGGCCTCAGCGGGCAAGCCGGGATCAAGCCGCCCGCCGCCCCATCCTCGAGGAGCCCTCAAAATCTCGGCCGCCTTATGGCGTCCGACTCCATTGACGAGAAATTCGGGAGAGGACGGCTATCTTGCCTTTCTCAATTGTCCCGTGTGAATGCAAAGACTATCCATTGCCACTGCGGGAGTTCGAGTGGAAATCGCAAGCGCCCCAGAGATGTCATGCCCGCTTTCACACCAAAACAAGCTCTTCATACAAATCGAGATCCGGACGAATCGGTCCGGAGGGAAAATTGCAATCCTATTTGCGATCGAATTTACGGGGACCTGAGGTGAACGAGTTGATCGAGGAACTCCTCAAGGCTGCCCTGGTCGTGGGGTTCAATCATTTGCGTTTCAACTACGAGGTTCTGCACGGTTACTCGGTTATTGATCTCACCCAGGCGCCGACCGACCCTTGACCTGATGGTGGATTTACAGCGGCTTCTGAGCCATCGGTTGTCGCTCGATGCCGGTGGCAACCGTGATATTGGGAACCGAGAAGACGGCGGAAGGTTTGCAGGCTATTCAGTAGTTTAAGGAGGGCGAGTTAATGAAAATCGCTGAATATTGCTGTTTTGGCGTCAAGATCACGAAAATGGTCCACGAGTACGGGATGGCGAACAAGATGGTGTATTACAACAATCGATTTGGGAATCGGTTGAGCGTCGAAGTCGATTGGTAGGCCTTGATAAATCAAGGCGGTTGGTCTTTTTTTATTCCTGGTTTTCCTTGGACGGATACGTTGGGTCATTTCGGCCTCATGCAAATGCTGGCATTTGCTGTGAATGTTACCATTGGCCGACGGGTGATTCGAATCGCTGAGCTAGGGGTGCTAAAGGGGAATTTGGTGGTCACGGTGATCTTGGTTCTGGAGGAAACGAAATAGATTTTTGTTTTGAATCGGAGTTTCCCGGTGTTTGACCTCCCTGCGAATTTGCTGGGGATTTGGTTGATCGGACAATTTGCTCGAATGGAATTGCGTCGGAGGGGCGCGCATACGTTCGTCCGCGAAGTTGGGCCTAGTCAGTAGTGGATGTGGACAAGAGTGTCCGCGCTCCTTTCCCGTTCAGCAATCCTCACTGCCCTCCTTGGTGATCGAAACTTCCGCTCGCAGAAGATCGTGGAGAGTCACTAAGCCAATCATATTACCCCCTTTTCGATCCAGAACTGCGACGAATCCCGTAGATGATTCGATGAGGTGAAATTGGAGTTCTTTAATGGTCTCGGTAGGGAGGCAGGTAGTGGATTCTTCTAGATGGGGAACCTTTCCTGCCTGAATAGTTTCCTCGGCACCCTTCCGAGTGAGGATGCCGATGAGCTGATTCTCCTTGATAGCAGGAAAGCGTTTATAAGGGTACTGCCGGAGGAGCTCTTTGAGCGAATCAGGACTGAGCTCGGTGGCGGCGGCGACCTGAAAATTGGCGATAGCAGAGACGGGAAGTTGTTGCCAGCTTTTGAGATCACGGGGAGGAATAACATGATCGAGATTGTGGCCGTCTTGGAGGAGAATGGCCTCGTAAAAATTCTCTTTGCTAAGGCGGCGA
This sequence comes from Limisphaerales bacterium, assembly GCA_024761205.1. Lineage (GTDB taxonomy): Bacteria > Verrucomicrobiota > Verrucomicrobiia > Limisphaerales > AAA164-E04 > UBA2970. Next base: position 57,236 of record JAMASS010000013.1, on the reverse strand, counting down.
GAAATGGCGGAACTGATCAGCGCCCCGAGCATCAGCGCCGGCACCAGACTGAACTCGTGAGTCATCTCGAAGACGATAAGAATGCCGGTGACGGGCGCTCTGACAACTGCGCCAAGACAGGCGCTCATACCGACGATCGCTAGCAGCACATGGGCGGAAGCATCAAGGTCCAGCCAATGTCCGAAGATGCCGGTAAGAAAGACGCCGCACATGCCACCGAGGAATAGGGTTGGTGAGAAGATACCCCCGCAACCGCCAAAGCCGTAGCAGGCGAAAGTGGCAATGAGTTTCGCAGCGAGCAAGAGCCCGGCGACCCGCCAGTCGATGGCATCAAGGACACTCAGGGCTCGGGAAAGGTCTTCGTAGCCGACGCTAAACACCCCGAGTGATCCCGGCCGACCGTTGCGGCTGGTGATCAAGAACACCGCGACACCAAGCACCCAGGTAACGAGTCCGCCGATGGTCGGACGGAACCAAGCGGGAATGCGTTCGAAACGCTTGCGTTTCTTTCGGAGTGCTAAGGTGGCTTTCTGGAAGAGAATGCCAATCAAGGACGCTGCCGCCGCAACCACGGGAATCAGGAGATAAACGCGCCAGTCTGGAGAGTTGACTTTATCAATCACGAAGGCGGGCTGCGGGCCGACGAGGCCGTGAACAACTAAGGCACCGAGGACCGAGGCAAGGAGAATGCTGCCGAGGATTCGGCTGTTGAGATCTTGGACGATTTCTTCCAAGACAAAGGTGATTGCTGCCAACGGGGTATTGAAGGCAGCAGCGAGCCCGGCGGCGGCACCGGCGGCGGCGGCGTGGCGGCGGGTTTGTTTAGGCTCGCCCAAAACGCCAGCCAAGTTCGAGGCAACGCCACTGGCTAGTTGCACGCTTGGCCCCTCACGACCGAGGCTGCAGCCCCCACCGATGCTCAACACTCCGGCAACGAATTTGACCCACACCACTTGCCAGGAGACTGTTCCGAAGTCCTTCCAGAACGCGAGTTTCAATTGGGGTATCCCGCTTCCTGACGCTCCGGGGCAGAAGCGAGTCAGAAGAAACCCGACGGCTAAGGATGAGGAAATAATGATAACGAAGCTGCCAATGGCAAATGTTTGGGGCGTGAGGGTCGCGAGCCGTTGAAAGGTGACACTAAAGAGACCTTGAATGACGAGATGGAAGAGAACGGCAGCCAGACCAGCGAAGAGACCGTAAACGCAAGTGAGGGCAATCGTTTGGGTTTTCTTAGGAAGTTTTCGCAGATATCGCGAAATCGTTTGTCTCATTGCTGTCGGCGATCATCTCGGAATTCCAAGGTTGGTTTCAAGCGGCATCGAGGAGAAAATGTAGAAGGGACTTCAGTCCCTCATTTTGGCGGAGGGGTGAAGGGGCTGAGATCCTTTCCGCATTGATGGCCGGCATTTGATCTTGAATCGAGATGCCGTGAAAGGCAAAGTGGCAAGGCTTTAAAAGCGTTTGGTCATGATGACTTCGCAGGATTGGAATCGACGTGATTTTCTCAAAACCGCAAGTAGCGCAACCCTCAGTGCGTTGGCTGCGGGATATCCAGTGGCGGCATTGGCGGATAGCGTAACTGAAAAGGTGCCACCGCCGAACGCAGATTGTCTGATTATCTTATGGATGGGCGGTGGGATGTCGGCAACTGAAACCTTTGATCCCAAACGATATGTCCCGTTCGAAAAGGGGATGGATCCTAATCGAGTCCTTAGCACGTTTCCCTCAATTGATACGGCTGTGGACCATATCAAATTTTCCTCAGGTTTAGAGAGGATAGCCGGTGTGATGGATCAGGGGGCGTTGATTCGGACTTATACCGCTGGGGACTTGGGTTTCATCCTTCACTCTCGGCATCAGTATCAATGGCACACTGGTTATGCGCCGCCACAGACGGTCGCGGCGCCGCATTTGGGCGCTGTGGTTGCGCGGACGCTGGGCCCGAGGGATCCCGCAGTGCCTGCGTTCATTGACATTGGTCAGCGATTTGATGTGGGTGAGAGTGAGGAATTGAAAGCGTTCCACACCGCTGGTTTTTTAGGGAGCGAGTATGGTCCGTTCATCGTCCCGTATCCAGATCAGGCGGTCGATACCGTGAGGCCTCCTAAGGGGATGGGCATCGATCGGTTTCAAAATCGAAATCGTCTGTACAAGAAACTCTTGAACGCAAGCCCGATTGGTCGGTACGGAAGTGACTATCAGCAAGAGTCGCTCGTCCAATCGATGGAGTACGCTCATCGGCTGCTGAGTTCTCCTGCAGCCAAAGCCTTTGATCTCTCATTGGAACCCCGACGATCACTGGCTAAGTATTTGCCGTCGGGTGTCGATCCCGGTGCCCTGTCGCAGGCTTCGTTTCGTCGTGACGGTTCCTATGAAGCTCAGACTGTCACTCGCTTCGGACTTGGATGCTTGCTGGCGCGGCGTTTGGTGGAGGTGGGTGCTCGCTTCATTGAAGTCACTACCGAGTATATTCCTTTTCTGAACTGGGACACTCACGAACACGGGCACAAGCGATTGGTTGACATGAAGAAGCAGATTGATAGCCCGGTTGCTCAGCTGGTTCTGGATCTTGAGGAGCGGGGGCTTTTGGATCGGACATTGATCGTCCTGGCGAGTGAGTTTAGTCGGGACATGATGACCGAGGGCAAGCCCGGAAGAAAAGTGAAGGATCAAGTGTTTGTTCCGGAGAAGATTGAGGATGAGAAACATTACGGAATGCATCGGCACTTTACGGATGCGGGTTGTGTTTTGATGTTTGGTGGCGGCATCAAGAAGGGATTTCTTTACGGAGAGACTGCGGATGAGCGTCCATGTAAGACCATTAAGGACCGGGTAGTGATTGAGGATCTTCATGCGACCATTTATCGGGCGATGGGCATTTCACCGCGGCATGCTTACGAGATCGAGCAGCGGCCGTTTTATGTGACCCGTGATGGTTTAGGGAAACCGATTGAGCGGCTATTTGCTTAGACACGGGGCTTCTGGGTGGAAGACTGATGTGGGTGACTGACTGGTCGTCAACAAAGATACGAAGGAAACAGGGTGGGGACGCACACTGTTAATGGATGACGTGGGTATATTCGTCAGTAAAGGCACGATCAGCTTGAGGCGGTGGTTAATGCTGTGGATGTCGAAGACGGTAATTCAGACGGTCGGTTCGAGAAGGAGATTGTTTGAGGAGCCAGAGAGGTGCAGGGTCGCCGCACGGCTCTGAGTGTTGCGAGTTGTTCCCCGGGTTTCTTGGTCTCGTTGTTGGTCCTTTCGATCGCCCGTGAGCAGGGAGACCGCGAACCGGCCCAAGCTCCAAATCGAACTGTAGGGGGGACGGTCTTCGGTGTCCGAGAGGATTCCTTTCGGTTCATGGTTCGTTGGAGGGTGCGACCCATCGGCTAACACCTCTGTCATCTTCACGACGTTCTCCAAGCTGCTCTCGCGTTGTTGTTGTTGAAAGACGATGAGATGCCGCAGGCTCTGTTCGCCATCCCAAACCTCGGCGAAGGATGGGAGCACGACGCTTATTCGCCGCTTTCAGCCACCGTCCGTAGATGTCTGCGGGTGTGGCCAAAGACAACCGCGTCCGATTTTTCGGAATTCAGCTTGCGATGAATTGAGAGTTGGGGGGGCCTGACAGCTGTTGTGGTGCAGGAGGAACCTTTTCTTCGCCAGCTCAATGATCGCTGTCTCGGGGAAGATCAATATTGAAATCGGTATTTCCGAGGACCGCTGTGATTGGGGCCAAAGCTTCAAGCTTTGCCGGAATGTTAGGCGAGCCGATATCACCGGTGTGGAGAATGTGATCGACGTTGGCGAATATCTGAGAGACCTGGTGATCAAGGTGCCCGTGTTTATCCGAGATGATGCCCCAGAGTGATCACACGACGCTTAGGCGGGCGTTTCCGCCGGCCTCTCGGCCTCTGTGTCCAGAGACTCTTCTTCCTCAGGACTCTCCGCGAGTTTCATAGTACCAACAAATAGGGCGGTGAACAAGCCGCTGCTGGTCAGCGTATTGCGGAAAAAGACCCATGTATCAGGCCAGTTGGCTGTGCCTTTGGTGAGGGCGATAATCCAGCCCATTAGGTCGCGCGTGTATTCCGGATTTCGGAAGGGATTGAAGAACCACGCCGCCGTGTTAGTTACTAGGTAGAACAGAATGGCTCCGAATAGACTGCCCATGAGGAGTTTTGGCGCAGAAGCGTTGGGTCCCAAGCATCGGCCGATGCCGATGAGACCTATGTAACCAACATAGGTGAAAAGCTGATAGGGCCGAAACGGCTGGCCGTAGTGGATGTTCAAGGCGCCGTCGGTGAACAACAGGACACTCAGGGGAAGAAACCAAGCCATCCGTTTTCCAAAGTAGACACCGGCACAAAACGTCAGCGCGTAGGCGGCGCTAAAATTCGGCGGCATCAGTCCTGGCCAACGCGTACAGGCAAACACGAGCATCAAGGCCGCGGGCAGCCAAGCTTTCCATTTGTCCGTCACTCGGACGAATCATAGTGTGAAGCCGTGGAATGGCAAGGATGGGATTATTACTGGGGAAGACAGACGTTGAATCACCCCCCGAGGACGAAGACTGCATGAGGATATTTGTTTGGGAATTTCGGAACAAGCACAGAGTGCATCTACGGGGTTTGCAGACGCCCGGGGTTGCAAGCCAGATTTTTGAGGCGCTGCAAGCCGAATGGATGCCAATGCCGCCGAGCACAGACTGCAAAAAGGGACCCTTTCGATACCGCCTTGCGGATAACGGGGGGGTGTTTTACGGCTCCAAGCGGAAGAATCTCTGGTCAAGGCTGAGGTCTTGTCATTGGCCGTTGGCCTGCGGGGAATACTGCAAGACGCCGCCGTTCCAGCGCATTTCCGGCCGGTTGCCCACCCCGCTCTATTGCCAATACGGACTCGCCGGATTGGGGTGGCTCGATTGGCGTGGTTGAGGTGCCGGGCATGTGGTAGGCGCTAAAGGCTTGTGGTCAGCCGAATCGACCACCTACATGGTCATGTTGTTGCTCCATCGTCCTGTAAGGCTAATGTCGGCGGCTTTTGGAGTATTGACATCCTGTTCGGGGCTTCGTTTCTGGGCTTGGGTGGCGGCGCGAGGGTGAGTTTGAGCGGTTGGTTCGTCCGTCCCGGGGGGCACAGGTTGTGCGAGGTTTCCAGGTTGTTGATCCGTGGGGTCGTTTGTGCGAGTAGTTGCTTACTTCCGTGCATAAGATTCAACTGACTGATTTGTTGATAATGCTTGGGCAAGGTTTCGGCCTTGCCGGGGGCTGGTCTCATTTGGTTTTGCAGGTATGTAAATGCGAGACTTCCCGCTCATTTACTCGGCCATTATGAGAGGGGCGGGGGTGAAGGGGGAAAGTAATTCCCAAATTCATCAGTGTTTTTCATTGTTAATCCATATCCTCTTTCATCATTTGAAATAACCATGTGCACATACCTAGGAGTAAGGAGATTCCCCCAACAGTCATTCCGATTCCCAGGGGTCCTAAATCTTCTTCAGTTATCATGTAGATAGCCGCAGATGTACCCATTACCCATAGTCCGGCGATAGCGAAATTAAGCCAACTCATTTATCCTCATCGCTTTGCGGTTTAATTTTTTCAACAGCTCCACAGTCACCCCTAAGACGAACAGGGTTCCGCCTGCAATACCTAGTTGTGACATTGAGTCTCCATGGAAAGCTATCACCAATTTGCCACCGATAGCTATAGCTGCAACAGTTACTCCCCAAACTGCTGTATTCCAAATAGTCAGTTCGTTTCCTTTCCTTTCTCATGTGGCTTCCTTTCTCCGTTGTTCTTCGATGGTGATGAGTTTATTCAGCGCCTTGGCTAAGCACTGAAGATTTTCAATTGCGTTCTCTGCAATGTCCTGTGAGATGGCTTCATTGCCGAATTGTTTCTGTTTTATCCGAATGGCGCATTGAAGTAAGGCTACTAACTCATCCGTTGCGCTCGTTACTTGGAATGTGTCTTCGAGACTGTCAATGGCGCGAACCGAGCACTTTGGGGGGACGATCATTTGGTTTTCTGTCATGCTCGCTCGCTGGATCAATGGTTTCACTTGAATTTCGGTGTTTTGTCCGGTTGATTGTCGGTGAGGCGATGGTGGAAATCCAGGTTCAAGGTGTCACGAAGCGGTATCGCAATGAGCGGCGCCAAATGATGCAAGCGGTTGATGCTGTCGACTTAACGGTGGCTCGAGGGGAGATGCTGATGGTGGTTGGCCCTTCGGGTTCGGGGAAGACTTCGTTGCTTAGATTGATTGCGGGTTTAGAGGAGCCTAATGAGGGAAGAGTCTTGTTTGACGGGGTTCCCGTGTTGAATATTCGACCGGCGAAGAGGGGGGTCTTTATGTTGTTTCAGGATGCCTTGCTGTATCCCAACTTAACCGTTGGCGAGAATCTGGCCGTGCCACTGACAATTAGGAGAACATCACCGGGAACGATTCGTGAGCGAGTCGAGGCGGTTGCCCGACGTTTCAGAGTGGATGAGCGTCTCGATTCGTTGCCCGAGCAGCTTTCGCGTGGGGAGCGGCAGCGGGTCGCCTTGGGGCGAGCGATTTTGTCTGAGTCTTCTGTGCTCCTGTTGGATGAGCCGCTGGTGAACTTGGAACCGGAGATCAGATTTCGTCTGCGAATTGAAATTGCTAGTTTGCGAGAAGAAGTCGGCTCAACCGTAGTCTACGTGACGCATGATCCGTTTGAGGCTTTTACTTTGGGCGACCGAGTGGCCGTCCTGAATCATGGCCGTCTGCAGCAGGTAGATCGTCCGGATGAGGTCTATCGGAAGCCGGCGAACCAGTTTGTGGCCGGCTTTGTCGGTTTTCCGCCAATGAATCGTATACTTGGGGAGGTTCGGAGCACCCACGAGGGTTTTTGTTTCGTATCTGCCGCTGAAACTGGTGGTTGTGGAGGCATCCGTTTGAATTTGCCGAACGACCTCTGGTCATCCCCTCCGCAAATGGTTGTAATGGGTGTGCGTCCCGAAGATGTCAGTATCGAATTGGCAGCGAAGGAGAACGGCTCTATGGGGATGGAGGCCACTGTGAGTCGAATTGAGCGGTATGGAGCGGATGCTTATTGGCATCTCAATGTTGCCGGAGTGTCCTTGATTGCCCAGAGCCGTTCCCAGGAATTGGCATCCCGGGGGGCGCAGGTGTGGTTGACTTTCGATAAATCCCAGGCCCTCTGGTTTGATCCGAGAACTTCGGAGCGGCTTGCTTGAATGAAACGGCCAGAAGCTCTCTATTTGGCGGCCAGGACGGTGGATGAAGTTAGGCCCGAGGTAAGCCCCGGGCGAGACCAGATTCTCCGGCCTGTGCTGAGCGGTGAGCGTGCGGCCAGAGTTCGTTACGTGCGGCTGTTAGTTAGTCAGTTGGTATTCAATTATTTTTGTTGGCAGGGACTGATATGATCTTGCTAGGCGAACGAGTCTTCGGCTTGGGCAAGCTCAACGATTGGCCAAGGAGGGTTCTCTTGGCTCTCAGAGCTTGGGATGAAACGGCTTCGCAGAGTTTTCCCCGAGTGGATTGCCGATCATGGCGCGCGCGGAGCCGGGGTATCGCGCCATCCAGTGTCGCCCGCAGCTTTGGATTCAGGCATGATGGGTGGTCGCCGAGGAGGGTTGCGAGGTGCCAGAGGAGGCACCGGGACCGGGTGCGTTCGTTTATTTGGGCAAGTCGGATATTTATCGAGCGTCTTTGTTTCAGGAAGGGGCTTTCGAGATTCAAGGCGTAACAGAGGGCATTGCCGATGGGGTTGAAATCGGCGCATTCCGGATTTATCTCTTGTGTGATCGTCGATGGCTATGGTTACAAGACGGTGGAGGGAATGGAATGATCATGGCTTGTTTGGCAACGAGAGGTGTAATCTAGTCTGAAACAATTGCGCTCAGACGTTGGACCCGCTCCACTTCATTTTTTGCCGGAGCGTGTCGAAGAACTCGTTTCCGGTGACCGACAGGAGGTGTAGGCGGTGCTTGCTTTGTTGAAACTGAATGGTATCGCCCGGTTTGAGTGTGATCGAGACTTGTCCATCGCTCGTTAGGATTGTCTCGGGGCGGTGGATCCCGACTTCGACCTGAATCACCGATTTGAACGAGACGATAACCGATCGATTGGACAGCGCATGCGGGCAAATGGGGGTGAGGGTCATGACTTCGGTATTGGGGCTAACGATGGGTCCGCCAGCCGAGAGAGAGTAGGCGGTGGAACCTGTAGGCGAGCAGACGATGAGACCGTCACATTGATAGGTAGTTAGGAATTCACCATCGACTGAGACGTTGAGCTGAATCATGCGTGAGAGCTCGCTGCGACTAATCACAAAGTCATTGAGAGCTATGGACCGTGTGAAATTGCCCTGCGTCGTAATGGTCGCTTCTATGTAGGGGCGTGATTGAATTTCAAATCGCCCTTTCCAGATCGTGGCCAAGACATGTCGGAGATTGGCCATGGGCGCGGTGGTGAGGAATCCCAGATTTCCCGTGTTGATTCCGAGTATGGGGGTTTTGACGCCACTCAGCGCCCGAGCTGTGGAAAGCATGGTGCCATCGCCACCCACGACCAAGATGAGATCGGTTTTCTTAACCTCGTTAATGTGGTGGCAGAAGCTGGAGTTTGATGTTGTCTGTGAGCCTGATTCGAGTTGAGGCGCCACGGGAATCCGCTTGGCGTTATGAATCAACTCGGCCGCCTTCCGTAGATTCGCCTCCCAACGGGCTTTTTCCGGATTGGCAATGAGTCCGATTCGATGGATCTGACGCATGCGATTTTTCGATCAAGCAGAGGAATTCCTTATTTCCCGCTGGGCCTAAGATAGGTGATTCCGTCGTGCCGATCCAGTGTAGATCCGGTTGAGAGGCCACATAGTGCTGAAGGTTTTGAATGACATGCTCATGAATCTTTGGATCGCGGATGACACCTCGACCGCGGTCTACAGCTGCTTTGCCGGCCTCGAACTGAGGCTTGATGAGGGCGATGATCTTTCCGGAAGGCGAGGTGAGATCGATCGCTGAGGGCAGGATTTTTCCTAGGGAAATGAACGAACAGTCAATGGCTGCTAGATCAGCACTCTCGAACGGCGGCGGCATCTGCTGGCGACGAAGGTGCCGGGCGTTGGTTTGATCCATGACCACCACGCGGGAATTTTGTCTAAGTTTCCAAGCCATCTGCCCTTTGCCAACGTCGATGGCATAGACCTTGGTAGCGCCGTGCTGAAGCAAACAATCAGTGAAACCTCCGGTCGAAGCGCCGAGGTCGACAGCAGTTGCTCCGTCAATGCTAATTCCAAAATGTTGGATCGCTTGTTCGAGTTTGTGTCCACCACGACTGACGTACTTGTTGGGTTGGATCAATTCGACGTGGTCAGCATCCTCAACCATGTCACTTGGTTTATATGCCCGCTGCCCATTGATGCGGACAACGCCGGCCAACACGGCACGCTTTGCCTTCTCTCGACTTTCGCAGAGTTCTTCTTCCGACAGGTATTGATCGAGGCGTCGCTTCATGGATTGTTTTTGCGACGCCGAGCCTATCGGCGGAAGGCCTCTCCGTCACGATTCTCCTGCAGAGACAAGCTCAATGGGCGGGAGTGTGGTTAGCGGGCGTTGGGCCGAGTTCGGCGCTAGCAGTGTTCGCGTTCCGTTTCTGGCCGGCAGTTAATCTTTCCCCGAATTCCAGCGTGGCTACTCGGATGGAGTAGGCGGGATGGTGCCTGTGTGCGGTGTTTGGCTCTTGCTATCGGAGCTTTTTGTCTTGCGGCTAGCGGTGACATTGGCCGCCGCCTGTTCGCCGGCAATCATTGCGTCGCGGATTTGTCCGGCTAGGTCGGTGAGATGACCGGGAGAGTGAGGTAATAAGATGGTGTTCGAATTTGAGTTGTTCCCAATCTCTTTGAGCGTATCGAAGTATTGAGTCATCAAGACGAGGTTCATCACCTCGGTGGCGCTGGCATCGGTGACCGATTTTTGAAACTGATCAACGGATTCCTTGAGTCCCTCAACGATGGCCTGTCGTTGGTCGGCGATGCCGCGTCCAGATAGGGCCTTGCTCTCGGCCTCGGCCTCGGCTGCTTTGACTTGAAGGACTTTCTCGGCCTCGCCTTTCTCAGCGGCGGCCACGCGAAGCCGTTGGGCGGCATTGATCTCGTTCATGGCATCCTTGACCTTGGCATCCGGATCGATGTCTGTGACGAGTGCTTTGACGATACCATAGCCGAAATCGTCCATGACTTGGGCTAGCTCTTCTTTGACCACAGTGGCAATTTCATCCTTTTTTTCGAAGACGTCGTCGAGCTTAATCTTCGGGACGCGGGCGCGAACGACGTCGAAAACAAAGGATCGGATCTGTCGCTCTGGGTCGTCGAGCCGATAGAAGGCGTCGTAGATCTTGTCTTTAAGCACGTAGAATTGAACCGAGACGATGACTTTGACGAAGACATTGTCTTCGGTCTTGGTTTCGACATCGACGTCTAGCTGTCGGACTCGAAGGTTGACTCGGCCGGCGACCGTTTCGATGAAGGGGATTTTAAAGTTTAACCCTGGCTCGGCGATGCGGGTGTATTTTCCGAGTCGCTGGACGAGGGCGGCGGTTTGTTGTTGGACAAGGAAAAATGGGTTCATGGTTGTGCTTTCGTTGGTTGGTTCATTTTAGGCCATTACACTTTCGGTTGGGTTCCTAAGGTTTTCAATTACAAAAGACCTCTGGCTGTAGAACGATTGGCGAGGGCAATTCTCCAGCATTTGGGATGTGTTTGCATTTGACCCCGGATTCCGGAACGGATTAGTGCCGCTGCGGGTGAGTGTCTCTTTCTTGCGCTTTGCAGTTAGAGTCGCAGAACGGAGAAGGGCCACTGCTGGAGGCTATGGTCATTCCGATTGTCGTTGAAAGAGCGGCACGGGAATGGGTGGCTGGGGCCTTGCCGTTGATTGGCTCGGTCGAGGCCAATGAAATGGTCGAGATCAAGGCGGAGCTTCCCGGAGAAGCGCTTGCAGACAGTGGAAGGTTTAGCCATTGACCGAGACCGGGCGGCGGTTTTGGGAGTTTCGATTTCGAGATGTGTCCCAAATCTTGCAGGTTTTATTTGGCGGGTTTGAGCTCAGCAAGATTAAGAGGGAGGGGGAGGAGTATGACGTGATCGCTCAACTTTGCCGGGACTCGCGCTTGGTGCCTCGCTAATTGGATCAGGTCTATGTGCGGAATTCAGAAGGACAATTGCTTCAGTTGAGCAACATCATTCATCAAGAAGTCGGCGTTGTCTCCCAATGCCATCGAGTGGTTCAATCGAATCCGAAGCGTCACGATATCGGGTGCGCTGATGGGAATCCTGATTGGCACGGTCGTAGCGAGGGTGGAGGCCATAGTGACAGAAATGATTCCGTTGGGACTTCTTTATGAGTGACAGGGGAGCGTCGAAGGATTTTGAGGATGCCGGCAGCGAAATTGGTTGGATGCTGATCTTGGGCTTTGGTGATCGTGCACATGGTTTTTGCGTCCCAATTTGAGGGTCTCATCCATCCCTTTGCCATGATGTTGACCGTGCTGCTGGCGGGAATCGGAGCGGTTGGCTTCCTCTGGTTGTTGAAGAGCCTCGGTGATATGCAGGTTATTCCGATCATTCCCGCGATGAATATCAATCTGTTCAGCTAGATTTGGGCTCATCCTGTTGGTGGGCTTGGTGACGAAGAATGGGATACTCTTGATCGAATTTGCCAATCAGATTAAGGTGATGGGCGTTTTGGCCCGAGATGCCATGGTTCGGTCAGGTGGTGTCAGATTGCATCCGATTCTAAGGACAGCCGTTTCGACCATTTCTGGGATTCTCCCCATTGCCAGCGGTTTTGGTGCGGGGGGAAAGCTAGCGGTCGATGGGGATGGTGGTTGTGGGTGGTATGTGAACGAGCACTTTTTTCGACGCTATTTGTGATTCCTACGATCTATACCGTCTTCAGCGATTTGGCGGATTGGTTCTCGTCGGCGAAGTGGGCAGGTGAGGCGGATGTCAAGTTAGCTGTTTCCATGTTGTGATGAGCTATTCTGTCAAATTCGAGCGGAAATGAAGAGAAAGCGCTGTTTTTTGTGCTTTTTGGCTGGACGGTCTGGTGGCTGCGGATTTGCTTGGGGGGCATCCTTTAATTCCTTCTGAGTATGAGGTCATTGATGCCGAACGGCTGACCGAGGGTGTGTTGTCCGCAGGCAAGTTTCGTCGAAGCTTGCTTGTGTGAGGTGCGGGTGGTGGTCGCCGAGTGGATGTGTTAGCTCAGGCTTGCCTTCAATTCCGCGCCCAAATGGTGAAAAAGAGCGGCCAGTACGAGATGCTCAAACGGTTTAAAATCAAGGAGAAATTCCTGGTTCAGGTAGTTGAGGGGAGCGCGCGAAAGAAGCCATTTATTGAGGCATTTGATGCTTTTGGGGGCCGTTGGTATGGTAAGCGGGACGAAATGGAGCTCGACTATCATTGGCATCCGACAATTTTGTTTGCGTCTCGCTCGAGGGTTGATGGATTTCATGATGTGTTCGTGATCGCGGGGCAGTTTGCGTGGGTCGGGGATGGATTCGGGTGGAACGTGATTGCCTCTACGGGTGCTGAGGCGGAGAACGCGTTCGTTTTGGGGACTGTTTATCATGTAGAGGGCGGAGATCCGGCTCGGGTGCGATTGCACCGCCCCTATGTGGGGAGGAGAAAATTATTTGGTTGAGTGGCTAAGGAAGTCTTCTTTGAAAGAAAATTGTCGTCAGAAGGAGGCAAGCCCGAGAGGTATGCGATTACTGAATTTCGCTACCGTTTTAACGGCCGTCGAATCTTTAGCCAGGGAATTCTTTTCAGGCTGGTTATACGAGAAATCCTGAAAGACGGACGGAATGGAGACAATTCTAGGTCTCCATATCAGCAGGAATGATGATTTCTCGGGAACAAAAAAATATTCTGGCGAAAAAATCAATAGACTTGACCGGTGATTTATCACGGCTTATGATGAAGTCGAAATTGTTTGCGAATGTAGGCAGAGTGCGTGTGAAAGAGAGAGTTAATAATATGAAGAAAACAAGGGCAGGAAATCTTCTGGCGTTAGTTGCGGGCTTAGGGGTTGCGGTAAGTGTGCAAGCGCAGAGCGATGGTTCCGAGGTGATCTATCGGAATGATGCGGTTCCTATTAGTGGGTTATTTGCTCCAACCGATCGGAGTGTGGAGTTTGGTGATGAGATCGCATTCGATGGTGAGAATCGAAGGCTTTCTGCACTGAAGTTGGAGTATTATTCATCTGAATCCACGGGAACAATAGTTATCCGAGTGCGGCAGAATGATGGCGACGTCGTTGATCCGGAGAATCTTCCCACGACTCGAAAGCCGGGCACTATCGCTTATGAGAGTGAAGTGATCAGTATTGGTTCGAGGTACAATGCTATAGTCATTGATGAGATTCCTGAGCCGATGATTTTGGCTAATCGTGTTACGGTTTCTGTGCAGTTGAGTGGTTTGAAGCCTGATCAGAATGTCGGTCCGTTGCTTCGCAATTCTCCGACTATTGGGCAGAGTGCTGATGACATCTGGGTGAGTGACGGGGCCGGTGATTGGGCGTTGGCGACAATTCCTGGTGCGCCGGCTAATTTTGCTGTTGAAATTATGGCTATTCCTGAGCCAAGTACGGTTTTGCTTTCAATCCTTGGTGGTGCAGCTCTGTTGTCATTAGCGGTCGGAAGCAGGCACAATTACTGATTTGACTCTCCTTTTTGGACTGTGAGCGAGGGTATTGACCCTCGCTCCTTTTTTTCTACGGTCGAGTTGCTCATCGACATCTCCTTGAGATTCCTGTTTTCAGTGGGTATCAGCATCCGACGGCTTGTTTGGTCTTGATAGGAGTTGAATGAAAAACCTTTATTTGTGTTTGCGGGCCTTCTGTAAGATGATTGGCGTTGAGGTGATCGATTTTCTCAGACCCTCTTTGGCACTTAGGTAGAGAGGCCTTGGATATGGCAGAAGCGACTTCGGATATTGCCCTCATTGGGCTGGCAGTAATGGGGCAAAATCTTGTCCTCAACATGGATGACCACGGATTTGGCGTGGCGGTATATAACCGAACGGTTTCCAAGGTTGACGACTTTCTTGAGAGAGAGGGGCAGGGACGAAAAATCGTCGGAGCTCATAGTATTCCTGAGTTGGTATCGAAGCTTAAGAAACCACGGCGTATCATGATGCTGGTGAAGGCCGGCAGCGCGGTTGACGAGTTTATTGAACAGATTCTGCCGCATTTGGATGCTGGAGATATCATCATTGATGGGGGGAATTCCCTCTATCAGGATTCGATCCGAAGAACTGATTATCTGGAATCGAAGGGCAGGCGATTCATCGGTACCGGTGTGTCTGGGGGTGAAGAGGGTGCTCGACGAGGGCCGTCGATAATGCCAGGAGGTTCGAATTCGGCTTGGCCGTATGTAAAGGATATCTTTCAGTCGATTTCGGCGAAAGTCGAAGACGGCTCGCCTTGTTGTGATTGGGTTGGCGAAGGGGGCGCAGGACATTATGTGAAGATGGTCCATAACGGAATCGAATATGGGGACATGCAGCTCATTTGTGAGGCGTACCATCTGATGTCGGTAGGGCTCGGGATGAGCGCTGATGAAATGCACCAAGTGTTTGAGGAATGGAATCAAGGAGAGTTGGATTCGTTCTTAATCGAGATCACTCGTGATATCTTGGGATATAAGGACGACGATGGCTCTCCTTTAGTGGATAATGTCTTGGATACAGCGGGGCAGAAGGGAACCGGCAAATGGACGGTCATGTCATCGGTGGAGCTTGGGGTGCCAATTACTTTAATCTCGGAAGCTGTCTACAGTCGGTGCATCTCTGCGTTGAAGGAGGAGCGGATGATTACGTCGAAACGCCTAAAGGGGCCAAAGCCGACGATTACCGGCGATCTCGAGAAGTTTATCGGGGACATTCGTGCGGCACTCTATGCTTCCAAGATAATCTCTTATGCTCAGGGGTACATGCTGCTCAGAGCCGCTGCCAAGGAATATGGATGGAAGCTGAACTATGGGGCTATTGCGTTGATGTGGCGAGGTGGATGTATTATCCGTAGCCAGTTTTTGGGAAAGATTAAGGAAGCTTATACCAAGCGGCCTAAGTTGAGTAACTTACTGATTGCTCCCTTCTTTAAATCCGAAGTCAGAAAGTGTCAGCGATCCTGGCGGAATGTTGTTGCTACTGCGGCCAAGAAAGGAATTCCGGTTCCGGCGATGTCCACGGCACTAACTTTCTATGATAGTTATCGGACGGAACGACTTCCTGCGAATCTTCTTCAAGCGCAGCGCGACTACTTTGGGGCGCATACTTACGAGAGGATCGATCGACCTCGAGGAGAGTTTTTTCACACCAACTGGACCGGTCGTGGCGGAGATGTCTCGTCCTCGACCTACAACGTGTAGGTTTTAGGTCTCAGCAAGCGGTTCAAAAGGAATTGAGACGCCATGAGTGATCCTGTTCAGAAATTGTTAGCCTTTCAGCCGAACAACGAGTTTTTCGTTGGTGTCGATTCGGACGGCTGCGTTTTTGACAGCATGGAAATCAAACACAAAGAGTGTTTTACTCCCATGTTCATCAAACACTTTGGTCTTCAGGCGGTGAGTAAATACGCGCGGGAGTGTTGGGAGTTCGTCAATCTGTATTCGCGGATGAGGGGCATCAATCGGTTTCCCGCACTATCAAACGCATTAGACCTCTTGCGAAACCGGTCGGAGGTCATTGCGCGTCAGCTGGATGTGCCGGAGACCGATGCCTTGGATCTTTGGATTAGTCAGGAAACGAAGCTTGGAAATGTGAGTCTGGAAGCTGAGGTCAACGGCGGTAACGAAAAGCTCAAAGGCGTGTTGGAATGGTCCTACGCCGTGAATAATGCGGTCGAGGATATCGTGCATGGAGTGCCTCCCTTTCCGCTGGTGCGGGAGACGCTGGCTAAACTAACGAGTGTTGCCGACGTCTTGGTGATCTCACAAACGCCAGTCGCAACCCTCGAGCGGGAGTGGGGTGAGCATGCGCTATCGAGCTATGTGCAGTTGATTGCGGGGCAGGAGATGGGCACGAAAACGCAGCATATCAAGATGGCTGCCGCGGAGAGATATCCGGCTCATCGCATTCTAATGATTGGTGACGCCCCGGGTGACTTTAAGGCGGCCAAGAGTAATGGCGCTTTGTTTTGCCCAATCACACCGGGCGAAGAAGAGAGATCGTGGCAGCGACTGTTTGAGGAAGCGTTGCAGGTATTCTTTGATGAAAATTACGCAGGAAGTTACGAAGATGCTTTGATTAGCGAATTCGACGCTTGTCTTCCGTCTGATCCTGCTTGGTCGGTTTGATTTCTTAGTCAATGCGTTCTTTGGATGGGGCCGCTGTTCGAGAGAATCCCCCAATGCTGTTGGTTTGAGAGCGGATAGGAAGATTTTCGGAAACCGCTTTGGACAATTCAGAAATCCCCTCTACGATGGGTTGTGCTTGGTAGACGCATCTCGGTGACTTGGTGAATTTATGCTTCTTGGCGAGATTTTGACAGGGGAACAGATCGTCGCCGATCTCGGTGCAGGAGATCGGTGGGAAGTCATTGATGAGCTCATCGATCATCTTGTGGGATGCAACAAGATCCGAGGCGAAGATCGGGATGCCATCTCGGCGGTGGTCAAGAAGCGGGAGGCGTCGATGAGTACTGGAATCGGATTTGGCGTGGGGATTCCTCATGCGTCCACGGATCTAGTCGACGATGTGGTGGGTGCGTTTGGAAGATCCAAACGAGGTATCAATTTTGACGCGCTCGATAACAAGCCAGTGAATCTGGTGATGCTGTTTCTCGTGCCGCAGGGGCAGTTTCAAAAGCATTTGCACACGCTTGCCAACATTGCCAAGACACTGCACGACAGCGATTTTAGGAATTCTTTGTGCGGCGCCTCTTCCGCCACGGAGATGGAGCAGATACTCAAGGCGCACTAGAATCATTCATTGCTCATCTGTGTGTCCTTCCAAGCTTAGGAACTGGCTGTGTTATTCAAGCGAATAGAGGAGAGTCTGAGAAACGCACTGGAGGAAGTCCATCCGGAGCTGAAGGGATCGGAACTCCTGGTTCGCAAGTGTCCTGTCGTGAAGTTTGGCGACTACCAGTGCAACTCGATCATGGCCGTGACAAAACGCCGGGGCGGAGATGCGCGTCGAGTTGCCTCGGATGTTGCTGAACGGATGTCCAAGGATAAATCATTGTGCGAGAGCATTGAGGCGGTGGGGCCGGGGTTTATCAATTTTAGAATCCGGATCGACGCTCTTGAGTCCTGTCTCAATCAGAATCGATCCTCGTCGCAATGTTTCGTTGAAAGAGAGCCTGAGCCACGCACGATCGTGGTTGATTTTAGTTCGCCCAATGTGGCCAAACCGATGCATGTCGGGCACATCCGGTCGACAAATCTGGGCAATTGTATCGCGCGGATTCTGCGGTTTATAGGACACCGGGTTGTCACTGATAATCATATTGGGGACTGGGGTACGCAGTTTGGAAAACTCATTGCGGGGTGGAAAACGGACCTGAATGAGGCGGCTTTGGATCGGGATGCGTTGGGGGAGATGGAGCGGCTTTATCGGAAAATGAATCAGGTGTGTGAGTCCGACCGAGATGCTCTTGATCGCGCTCGTAGTGAGCTTCTGAAATTGCAGAAGGGAGACGAAGCGAACCGGGAAATTTGGCAGCGGATGATTGATCTTTCCCGCCTTCAGTTTGATGAGCTTTACTCACGTCTGGATGTGCGATTTGATGAGACGCTAGGAGAGAGTTTCTACAATGACCGATTGAACAGCCTGGTCCAGGAAATCGAAGCTGAAGGTCTTGCTGAGCGAAGTCAGGGAGCGCTGCTGGTCTTCTTTCCGGATGATGCGGAGTTGAAGAATCACCCCGCCATAATCCAGAAGAGTGACGGGGCGGCCAACTATGCGACGACGGATTTAGCCACCTTGGAGTATCGGAGCAAGCGGTGGCAGCCCTCAGAGATTATCTATGTCACGGATGGGCGTCAGCAGCTTCATTTCAAGCAGCTTTTTCGCATCTATCGGAGATGGAAGCCAAATGACAAAGTCCGGCTGAATCACACCTGGTTTGGTTCCATTATGGGGAAGGATGGCAAGCCGTTTAAGACAAGGTCCGGTGACGTTATCAAGCTTGCCGACCTGTTGGATGAGGCTGAACAGCGAGCCAGGAAAATTGTTGAGGAGAAGAATGCGGCGCTTGAAGAGGAACAGAAAAAGGCTATCACCAAAATCGTGGGCATTGGTGCGATAAAGTACGCTGATTTATTGCCAAATCGGCAGTCAGACTACGTGTTTGATTGGGATTCCATGCTATCGTTAAAAGGAAATACGGCACCATACTTGCAATATGCCTATACCAGAACGCGAGGCATTTTTCGCAAGTTTGATGGAGACATTGAGGTGCTTCGGCAAGAGAACGAAATCCGATTAGCGGAACCTGAGGAGGTGGGCCTGGCGAAACATCTTGTCAATTTCCCGTTGGTGCTGCAGTTGGTGATCGAGGAATATCGCCCCAACTATTTGTGCGCTTATTTGTATGAACTAGCTGGCCTCTTGGCTCGTTTCTACGAGAACTGTCCCATTCTGAAAGCTGAGGCGCCGGTTCGGGCGTCGCGACTCCTCTTGGTGGAGCAGGCGGGTACGATGATTCGGGAAGGGTTGGGTTTGTTGGGGATTCAAGTGACGGATGTGATGTAGGGCGTGCGTGCTGGCGCTGTCACGTCAGCCGGCTCGCGCCAAGAAGCGTTCCGTGAGAGTCTTGTATAGGCTTTCATGGTCATTGGCGTGCGTGGTGGCACCTTCTGAGCCGACAATGGAAAATCCATTTCCGTAGGCAGGACCGTTGGCTACTGAGAGGTCTGTCTGGCATGCTCTTATCTGCAAGATGGATTTCTCAATTGCGGTTTCTTGATTGCCTTCAACTTCATATTTCCATCCGACGAGGAAGGCGTCTGGAAACAATGAACGTAGTGATCGAAGGATCTTCTTCGTCGGCACTAGTTCAGCGATAAGTTTTCCGGAACCCGTCGATATCTTGCCTGTGCCGGCAGGTGGCAATGGGTCTTCGCTATTCTCCGAATAGATCTTTTCGAAACGATAGTCACTCACGGCGGCGGCGTGGAATACCGCATCATAATGCGACCGGGAAAGGGATTCCATGGCGTGGGCGAGGCTTTCGGTTGTGGTGAACGGGATGGTTTGTTTCGCGTTTGCTGCGCCTTTGTAGGTGGTGCAGTAGCCAATCAATAAGGTGACTTCGATGTCTAGCCGGGTTAGAAAATTTGAGAATTCGATGCCTAGCCTACCGGTGGAGTGATTTGTCAATCGACGAACTTCATCCAAAGGTTCATGGGTTGGCCCTGCAGTGACGATGGCTTTCAGCATGACTGGATGATGTGTGGGATCAATTTGAAAGGGAAACGAGTTTGCCTTCTTTCCGGCAATTGGTGATTGGTCGAGGCGGGGGCTCGCTCACGTGAGATGTCGCATACACTATTCGAATGATGATCTTGATTTCCTTTGTGATGTCAATGGGTCTTGCTGACTATCGCAACTTCGGATAGGTTGGACTGCATTCAGGCGGGGCTATATCATGCGAGAGCTAAACTAGGAGTAGATTGTGAGCCAGTTGTTGGCGAGTGATGTCTTATGTATTATTTTGGGTGGGGGAGCTGGATATCGTCTCTTTCCGTTGACTAAGGAAAGGGCAAAGCCAGCCGTACCTTTGGGTGGCAAGTATCGGCTCGTCGATGTGCCGATCTCAAATTGCATCAACTCCGGGTTCAAACGGATATACGTCCTCACTCAATTCAATTCCGCATCGCTTCATCGGCACATATCTCAGTCCTACAAGTTTGATCAGTTTGGCGGAGGTTTTGTGGAGATTCTGGCTGCCGAGCAGACGCCTACAAGTACCTCTTGGTATGAAGGCACCGCAGACGCCGTACGAAAAAATTTTATCCACCTCCTCAACCACCCATTCAAGTATCTGCTCATTCTCAGCGGGGATCAGCTCTACAGCATGGATTGCAAGGATCTGGTGATGCACCACGTCGAGCATGGAGCGGAGATTACGGTGGCAACCACGCCAGTTTATCAGGAATCTGTGGCTGGCTTTGGTATCATGGAGATGGATTCGGATTTCCGAATCAAACGGTTTGAAGAGAAACCTTCGGATCCGGAGTTGCAGGAAAGTTTGAAACTCGAAAATGAGTGGTACCCACGGTTGAATATTGAAGGGGATCAACCTCGCTGGTTGGCTTCGATGGGGATTTATGTATTCAATCGCGAGGCGCTTGAGCCTTCCTTGGAGGGGCAACAGACGGATTTTGGCAAGCACATCATTCCGGGAGCGATTCAGAAGCAGCGCGTCTTTTCCTATATTTTTCAGGGTTATTGGGAAGATGTGGGAACGATCCGCTCATTCTTTGAAGCCAACCTTGATCTCGCCAAGCCTCTCCCCCAATTTAATCTGTTTGAAGGAAAGGCTCCCATTTATACCCGCCCACGTTTTCTTCCTGCCACCAAAATAAACGGTGCAACCATAAAGTATTCGCTGGTAGCCGATGGATGCGTGATCAATGGTGCAACGATCATAGATTCTCAATTGGGCGTTCGAAGTATTGTGAATTCAGGATGTGAGTTGAACCGGGTGGTCATGATGGGGAGTGATAGCTACGAGATCGCATCATCCGGTGAGTCGTTGACGCGAATCGGCATCGGTAGGGGTTCGAAAATCTCCAATGCGATTATTGATAAGAACGCCCGGATTGGTGAGAACTGCACCATCTCGCCGGAGGGCAAGCTCGAAAACCATGACAGCGATAATTTCTTTGTCCGCGACGGGATTGTGATCGTCCCCAAAAACGCCACGATTCCGGACAATACAAGCATCTGAGCCAATGGATCGGAGTCAGGGCTGCTTGACCCTCAAAACTTCAAGGGAATCGGCAGATCGCGGGCAACTACACCGATGGACCAGCCCCTAGATATTGACTTTCAGAACTCGGTTTTTTTGGATGAAGCGATTGGTTGGCTTGGATTAGGCAATCTTGCTGAGGCAGAAGGCCAGATCAATCGGGTTGCCCCTCAATTTGTTAGACACCCGGATGTTCTTGAAGTGAGGTGGGACATTAGCGGACGGCGCCGTGAGTGGGATCAGGCGCTTTCCATCGCTGAGCGACTGGTTGAGGGATACCCAGAACGATGCTCTGGGTGGTTGCACCGGTCTTATTGTCTGCACGAACTGCGCCGGACACTGGAAGCGTGGAATAAATTATTGCCTGCCTATAGCAAGTTTCCTAAGGAGGGGACCGTTCCTTACAATCTCGCTTGCTATTCTTGCCAACTGGGCAACTTGGAGCAGGCCAAGGGATGGCTTGAGAAGGCTGCTAAGATCAGCGGACATCAAGCGATTCGCTCGCTCGCAATCAATGATCAGGATCTCATCCCACTAAGGGATAAGCTCAAAACTTGGTTAGTCTGAACCTCTGTCCACTGGGCTGCCAAATAAGATTCGGCCAATTTAGGGGTTGCTAGTGATTTTTTTCCAGTTGACGTTGGTCGATTTGGCGTATTTCCGAAAGGCCTTTTCATTCTGTATCAGCACCGCGCGAACCACACTCGAGTCGTCTGCCCTTCCGATTTGAAGAATGGCATCGGGGATGATGTCGATCTTTTTGTGCGCATACATCAAGGCGAAAAGAGATTCCGCCATGGCGAAATAGGGAAGATCCTTATAGGCGCCTTCAAAGCAGTCTTCCACCACGTCAGCGAGGAATTCTAGTTGATCGACTAGATGGGGGTAGGAAGGGGCGTGGATCTGGGCGAACTCAGCTTTCCAAACGGGCAGCTGCCGCATGACCTGCTCTACGATTGTGGGACTGATGAGCGATGCTCCATGATTTACAAATCGAACAAACTCTGACATGACGGGGTTTTAGCAGGTCGATCTCTTGGGGTAAATTTCAATATGAGATTACTTGGATTCACGTTTGTTGATCTGCGTGATTGCCCAGGATGCATGTTCGGTGACGATTGAATCTTCATGGTCTGCGAGCCGATGGAGCGTTGGAAGGTTCTTTGGGGTTCCCACGTTGCCCAGAGCGACGCAGACGTTCCGGATTAAGCCGCGCCACTTTGTCCGATAGAAGGGGCTGCCTCGAAATATTCGTTTAAAGGTATTGGCATCAATTCTCGCCCAGTCTTCGAGACTAATATCAGAGAACTCCGGTCTGACTTGTAATTTCATTATCTTACCTTCGTGGGCGAACCGGTTCCAGGGGCAAACCTCAAGGCAGTCGTCGCAGCCGAAGACACGGTTACCGATTAGGGGGCGCAGATCGACGGGAATGGAACCTTTTAGTTCGATTGTGAGATAGGAAATGCACCTTCGTGCGTCGAGGAGAAAGGGTTCTGTGATGGCCTGAGTCGGACACGCCGTAATGCATCGAGTGCACTTTCCGCATCGATTTTTCTCGGGTTGGTCCGGGGGCAGTTCAAGGGTCGTGAGTATTTCGGAGATAAAAAACCAGTTGCCGAGCTTGCGGCTGATAAGATTCGTATGTTTTCCGATGAAACCGAGACCGGCTCGTTGAGCCAGATCGCGTTCGAGAATCGGTCCGGTGTCGACGTACCACAGGGATCGGTCCTCGCAGGTAGCGGCATCCATGACAGTTACAGTCAGTTCCTTTAGTTTTTCGGCCAAGACGTCGTGATAGTCCGTGTGCCGCGCATATCTTGCAATGACCCCGCGATAGTTGTTGTCTTCGGATACTGTTTTGTTGTCACTCTGGAAGTAGCTCGTCGCCAAGGTGATGATGCTCCTGATCTTTGGCAGAACTTTGGAGGGATCGAGGCGTTTTTTCTGATTCCGCTCCAAATAGGCCATCTCACCGTGGCAACCCGCTGTCAACCATTGTGTGTAATGCTCTCCTGTAGAAGGAGATTCGGGACCGGTGATACGGCACACGTCAAAACCGAGTGCGGATGCTTTTGAGAGGATTCGCTTTTTTGCTGAGTCTTGGTTCAACGTGTGCAGCTTTAACCATCTGTCAATGTAATGGTTTTGGGTTCTTGCTTTGGGCTTGATGATACTGTCGGATCATCAATTGAGCCACCACTCGAAGCGGTCTGTTGTCGGTGTTGATGATCAGATCGGACTGCTTATAAAAGGGAGAACGTTTTTTGAGTAGTTCGCAGATTCTTTCCTGCAGGTTATTTGTTTGCAGTAAGGGACGGTGTTGCTGGCATTTCACACGTTGATAGATGGTTTCTGGGGAGGCCCAGAGGCAAACAACGAATGAAGAACGTTTGAGAATCTTGAGGTTATCGTTTTGAGTGATGAGGCCACCACCAGTTGAGATCACTGTCCTTTTCCATTCGATAATTTCTTGAGTGAGATTGTGTTCCAAAGCTCGAAAATGGGGCTCGCCGTCGGAATCAAAGATTTCCATAATCTTGCGGCCTTCCCGTTGCTCGATCAGCTTGTCGGTATCGACAAATTGATAACCTAGGGTCTTTGCCAGGTACCTACCCAACGTGGATTTGCCCACGCCCATGAATCCAGTGAGGGACAAATTGGAAATGCATCGAGCGTTGGTCACGGATGTCAGTTAACTTGGTTTTTTGGTGTGGCCAAGTTCAAATGGAGCATGCACCGATTCGTTACCCCCGCCGCTGATCGATCTGAGTTGACTGCCCGCGATAGTGTAATGGTGATATGGTTCTGTTGGCGACGGGCTTTTTACTTCCGTCTCCCATTGCGCGTCTTTAGAGTGGCTTCGTGGCAAGGGGCGAGAGTCAGGATGAGGTAGTCTTCAAGGGGATCGCGGTGTCGTCTGGGGTTTGCCATGGGCCGGTTGTTGTCGTTGGTCCGAAACGACTGAAGATTCCGAATTACCACGTGAGTGAGTCCGAGGTCACTCAGGAGATTCAGCGATTCAAACAGGCGCTGGTCGAAACTAGGGAGGAGCTTCAGAAGATTCAGCGGGAGCTTTCCGAGAAAGTGGACACCAAGGACGCGCTAATTTTTGACGCTCACCTGCTCGTTTTGGAAGATCAGACAATCATCGACGAAGTAACCCGACAGGTCGCTAATGAGAAGGTCAATGTTGAGGCGGCGTTTGACCGAACGACTCAGAAGTTCGCCACGGCGCTGGATGCCGTTGATGACAATTACTTGCGGGAGCGGGCGGCTGATATGCGTGACGTGGCCTATCGGGTTATTGAAAACCTCCTGGGAGATCGGGCCGGTGATCCTTTAAACGATCTCAAGGAGCCGTCGATTATTATCGGGCATGATTTGAGCCCTTCTACGACCGCACTATTCAATCGAGAGATGGTCCTGGGGTTCGGAACGGATGTGGGTAGCCCGACTTCTCATACGGCGATTCTTGCCCGATCCCTTCAGTTACCGGCAGTGGTGGGCCTCCGCGATATTTCACGGCGATTGAGTATCGGTGAGAATCTGTTGTTGGATGGATATGACGGAGTAGTGATTCTAAACCCCACGGTCCAGTCACTCTATGAGTATGGAGAGCTGGCGAAGCAGCACGAAGATTTTGAGAATGAATTAGTGTCCATTCGCGATCTTCCGGGGGAGACGGTTGATCGGCAACGAATTCATTTGATGGCTAACATTGATCATCCGGACGAGGTCGAGGATGTCAGCAAGTTTGGCGCTGAAGGGGTCGGGCTCTTTCGTACTGAGTATCTCTTCCTCAATCGATCGGCCCTTCCAAATGAGGGGCAGCAGTTTGAGGCGTATCGGAATGCCGCGACTGAGTTGGGGGAGCGTACTTTGTTGGTGCGTACTCTTGATTTGGGAGCCGACAAGATGGCGGATGTCCTCCCCGATCTTGAGGAGTCCAATCCAGCTTTGGGCGTCCGAGCGATTCGGTTTTGCCTTCAGCACGAGGAGATATTCAAGACTCAGCTACGAGCCATCTTGCGAGCTAGCGCGCATGGTCGGCTCAAGTTGCTCTTTCCCATGATCTCGAATGTGGAAGAGTTGAGAACCGCCAGACAGATACTGGAAGTTTGCCGGGATGAATTAAGGCGTGAGCAAGTCCCCTTTGACGAGCGTCTCCCCGTGGGGATCATGATCGAGACGCCGGCCGCGGCGATGATTGCGGATGTCTTGGCCACCGAGGTCGATTTCTTTAGTATCGGGACCAATGATCTCATTCAGTATGGTGCGGCTGTAGATCGGTTGAATGAGCGCGTCGCGCATTTGTACGAACCGACGCATCCGGGAATTCTACGATTGATTAAACACATTGTCCGATCTGTGAAAGGCACGAATGTCTCGGTAGGCGTTTGTGGTGAGATGGCTGGAGACCCACTCATGGTGCCCCTTCTGATTGGTTTGGGGATTCATCATTTGAGCGCTTCGGCGCCGCTGACCCCAATGGTGAAGCATTTGGTCCGGAAGCTTGAATTGGCGCAAGTCGTCGAGCTTGCGGATTGGGCCTTGTCGTCAGAATCCGGAGCCGAAGTGGTTGCGGCCTGCCAGAGTTTGGTGCAGCGTGTCGCTCCCGAGCTGAACGTATGATGTCGTTCCGTATTTCCAGAGATGAAACTAGTGATTTTGGCGGCCGGATACTCAAGCCGGTTACATCCTCTGACCCTGACCCAACCCAAACCCTTACTCGAGGTCGCTGGCCGACCAATCATCGATCGAGTTTTGGAGAATTTAGTGATGATAGATTCGATCGATCAGATTTATATCGTGTCGAATCAGAAGTTTGCGCCTCAGTTTGCTCAATGGGCTAACGGGAAAGATGAGGCGTTGAGGCAACGCATCACTGTAGTGAATGATGGTTCGACCTCGGCAGAAACCCGCTTGGGAGCCATTGGTGATCTCGGGCTGGTCATGCGCGAGCACGCTTTGGATGACGATTTGATTGTCGTTGCTGGGGATAACCTTTTCAGCCAGTCATTGGAGTTATTCGGAGATTATTGCCGGGAGGTTAATGCGGCGGTCTTGGGAGTCTACGATGTGGGGCGCCTCGAGGCGGCTAAGAATTATAGTGCGGTTCATACCGATATGGAGGGCCAGGTCACCTCGTTTGAAGAGAAACCCGAGTCGCCCGAGACGACTCTGATTGGAATCGCTCTCTACTATTATCCCAAGAGTGTGTTGCCCAAGATCAACGCTTTTCTGGACGGCGACAATGACCCCGACAAACCCGGACGATTGGTCCAGTGGCTTTATCCTCGTCTGCCGGTTTTTACTTGGTCCGTTCCGGGGATTTGGTACGACATCGGCTCCAAAGAAACGCTCGAAGAGGCGAACCGAATCTTCAAAGGTCGTTAGGATGCGGGATCGGGTGAGCGTTTCTCTGGATTCCAAAATTCGCTGTTAAAGACGCCACCGACCACCAACTCTTTCACTTTCCAGGTGAGGGTCATGGTCATGGCGACGGGCATCAACAGTAGGGATATTGCCAACCACGAGCGGACGGTTTCCAGGATTTCAATGGGCCGGTGAAGGAATGCGGGTACCATCCCGATTCTGATCATCGCCAAATAGCCGAGGCTCAGCAGAGCCACGATTCCGAGAATGGCTCGATTGAGCCGGGTAAAAACCTTGGCATCATTCCTCAGACTTTCATCGGGGAGCATAGATGTGAGCCGCGAAATCACTAGGTTGTAGTTGTAAAGAAACAAAAGCGAAGAGAGATAAAGGAGATCAACCGCAAGGGCGTAGAGAGGGATGCCGGGCAGGCGAGACCAGAAGTAGAGGAAGGGCGCCAATCCCGTATTGATGATGGCGAGGACCTTGGCTCGATCAAGGGCTTCTCGCCAAATCCGCTCTTGTGGTTGGAAATGGGACAGTTGTGTTAGGCCAAAAAAGAGCAGACCATTGGCGAGGCTGGGAATGACCACGGCGAATTCTCGAGCGCCTCCCAGGGTCTGGCTCTGGACACTGCAGATCAAAGTTAGCGGCAAACCCCAGAATAAGGCGGAGAGCCCTTGGAGCATCTTGCCGAGTGATCTGAGAAGTTCTGGCGTTGGATTACTTAGAGACATCGTCTGTGGCTCTCAAAACCTTAGGTAGGTGTAATCATTTAGGCTGGCGTTGTAGTCTTGGAGCAGTTGCATGGCTTCGGAGGATTTGAGTCGATCTTCTTCGATTGCTGATTCCACCTGAGCCTTCATTTGGCGACTGAGCTCCTTCTCGTCGTACTGAACGGCTCGAAGAGAACCCTGAATGGTATTCCCAGGGATGATCTCTTCGATGTAGTAGCCACAAGGTTCATCAGAATCGAGAAAGATATGAACTTCGTTCACTTTGCCAAACAGATTGTGGAGGTCGCCCATGATGTCTTGATAAGCACCTATGAGGAAAAACCCGAGATAGTAATCATGATGATTTGAGGCTTTTCCATTGAGTTCGTGGAGCCTCAAGGTGTCTTTGCCGCCGTCGAGGTCGATAAACCGATTGATTTGTCCGTCTGAATCGCAAGTGATGTCGGCCAGGGTGGTTTCTTTCGTAGGTTCCTCCAGCAAGCGGCTAATAGGCATCACGGGGAACAACTGGTTGCAAGCCCAGTGGTCCAATAGGGATTGGAAAACGGAGAAGTTGCAAAGGTATTGATCACCGATTTGTTCTTCGAAACTGCGGATTTCTTCAGGAACAAACGCTTGATAGGCAAAACTTGACTTTACGGATCGGCAAATTTCCCAAGCCAGATTCTCTATCTTCGCTTTGTCTCGGAGGCTGAGAATGCCTAGGTTAAACATGTGCTGCGCGTCGTCTTTCCGCTCCATCGCATCATGAAAGGCTTCAAGCGGGTTGAGCGATTGTAAATTTTCTTTGATATCAAGTAGTTCTTTGATCACGGCGTGCTCGTCGGCGTTGTAGTCGAATTGGCAATTCGGCGCTCCTTTCTCGATCATTCCAAAGACCTCGACGATGAGCGCACTGTGATGAGCCACAATGGCGCGGCCGCTCTCGCTCGTGATTTCGGGATGGGGCACTCCCTCGGCGTTGCAGACATCACCGATGTGATAAACGATGTCGTTGGCGTATTCCTGCAACGTGTAGTTGGTCGAGCTCTCGCAGGCCGTTCGACTGCCGTCGTAGTCCACGCCTAGGCCGCCACCGACATCGATGTTCCTGATGTTAAAGCCCATCTTGTGCAGTTGGGCATAGAGTCGAGTGGCTTCCTGGGTAGCGCGTTTGATGGATTGGATATCCGGTATTTGGGATCCGATGTGAAAGTGAAGCAATTGAAAGCAGTCTTGGAGATTCTCAGCGGTGAGTTGGTCTGCAGCGGTAACGAGCTCTGCGGTGCTGAGGCCAAACTTGGCGGTTTCACCGCTGCTGTCCGCCCATTTTCCAGCTCCCTTACTCAGCAAACGCGCGCGAATGCCGATCATGGGCTGAACATCGGTTTCTTTCGAGACCTTGATGATTTGTTCCAATTCCTCAAGTTTCTCGATGACCACGATGACCTTTTTCCCGAGTTTGATTCCCATAAGAGCCATGCGGATAAAGCTGGGGTCTTTATAGCCATTGCAAATCAGGAGACTGTTGGGCGAGGTTTGCAGGGCTAGAGCTGCGAACAACTCCGGCTTGCTGCCCACTTCCAGACCAAAACCATAGGGCTTTCCCGCCTTGATGACTTCTTCGACCACTTCTCGGAGTTGGTTGACCTTGATGGGGAAAACGCCTCGGTAGCGTCCCTTGTATTCGCATTCTTCGATGGCGTTTTCAAAGGCCTCATTGATGGCCTTGACCCGATGGCGAAGGATATCTTGAAATCGAATCAGGAGGGGGAAGCGCAGATTTCGGCGCTTGGCTTCCGCAACAATGTTGATGAGATCGACCGTGGATCCTTGCTCCGGATTCGGAGATGCGAAAACGTGGCCGGATTCGTTGATGTCAAAGTAACCGCCGCCCCATCGCTTGATGTGATAGAGATCTCTCGCGGCTTCCCGAGTCCATGCTTCTCTTTGGATCGGCTGTCTTCCCATGTTCCTTCGATCGGAAATCGAAGCAGACTATAGAGGCGGCTCAGCGGAATTCAAACACCGTAGTGAATCATTTGTGGAACCGCTGAAAAATGCGGGCGCTTGTTTCCGCCGAAGAAAACACGCGCCCCAAAAGAACTCGAGCGCATTCGGGGCGCCAACGGCCGGAAGCGTTTGAAGATCAAGGGCTGTGCGAAGGCACGGGGATGCCCGTCCGTCCTTCATCCTCGGAAAGTTCATTGCTATAAATGAACTCGTTTCGGGAAACCCACTCGATGTGCCCGTCGCAAAAACTGATGTTGGCGCCTTTTTCTCCATGATTGTCTTCAGAGTCCGGGTAATGATCGAAGAAGCCCAAGGCCTGATTATCGGTCAAGAGCCACATCCGGCTCGGTCCCGGAACAGTTCCTTTCAGTCCGAAGGCGTTGTGATGCTTCACGTAAGTCTGCACATTGTTGAGATTCTTGCGGATGCCGTTGATCGTCCGCCAGCCGCCGGGCACGGGAATCTGCGACCAGACCGGCACGTTATAGCCCACGAAACCGAAGAGACCGTAGCTCATGCCGTTCACCCGCCCCGTGCCGCCGGCCAGATTGATGAGATCGACCAGACCCTTCTGCCCGGAATGAGGAGAGACGCCGACGATGTCCCCCCGAACCATATTCCGCGTGGCGGGACAGACAAAGATCCGAAGATCCTCCACATAGCCCCGGCGCAACCAGTTCAAGTCATTATCATCGATGTCCACTTTGGGCGTGAGGCTTTGATAACGATCGTCGTCCGCGTACATCAGCGCGCCAGAGATGAGTTGTTTCAAATTGCCGACGCAAACGATGCGCTTGGCCTTTTGCTTGGCAGATGAAAGCGCAGGAAGCAACAACCCCGCCAGAATGCCGATGATGGCGATCACCACCAACAACTCAATCAACGTAAAAGCTTCTCTCGGTTTTTTCATAAAGCTTCCTTTCAACCCGCCATTGACGATTCCCATTCACAAGCACGAAATGGCCGCTCGTTGCGGAGGAAAAGCCGGCACCTCCGTCGGCTTCTCCAAAAAGATGGCGGATCCCTTCTCGGCGGCGTCCGGCCCGCTATCGGGACTCCAAAGATCCGGCCGCTGCCGCCAGGTATGCCGCTCCGGATCCGCGCCTAACAACTGCGTGACGTAACTGATCGCGAATCGTTCATCAAGGCGATGCCCCGCTTCCTCGGCCGCGGCCATGAACCGTTTGGCCCAATCAAACACCGCATCGATCGCCGCCCGCTTTACGATCCAGAACGCGGCGCGAGCATAATAAACCCGGTTGTAAACGCCGTTCTCGGTAAAGAGTCTGCCGTAGGCTTCAGCTGCCAATCCGTCCAGGGAAAATCCGGAAGGCTTCTCATCCACCGGAAACTCCAGCGGCACGTGAATCGGCGCGGAATTCAACGCCGCCAAGGGGCCGTTGGGATTGCGGCAAAACCGGCTCGCCGGATCGATCCAGATAAAACAATCGAAAGAGAGCTTGGACAAACCGGCCTTCATATACAACAAACTCTCGATCCCTTCCACGGCTTCCGCGGTCATCGCGTCATAAGTGTTGCAGTCCTTCAGAGGGTGATCGCTGAAAACATGAAACTCGCGAAAAACGCCGGCTTGCCGGGCGGAATTCACGCACGCTTGCAGCGACGCCCGCCGGCGCCCCACGCCGATGCTCCAATAACAGTAATTCATGCGCCGCCTTCAAAATCCAACGCCGAAAGCCAGACCTCCCGATGGCTCTCCGCTCGGCACAAAGCCTCCACCGCATGGCGACGGCACCGTTCCGCCATCCGCCGCCGCAACGGATAATTAGCGTGAAGTTCCCGCACACAATCAAAGTATTCCGAGAATGCTCCGCAAAGGAATCCGCTTTCTCCCGAAACCAGCAACTTGTGAAACTGATGCCCGCGCGGCACGACGGGAATGGCCCCCGTCAACATCGCTTCGACGGTTGAACGCCCCCAAGACTCCAGAAACCGATGCCCCAGCGGATACACGAAGAGATCCAGCGAATGCAGAAACTTCTCCGTCCCTTCCTTCTCCATCGCCAAGAGATCCCAACGGGCGTCAAACCGATGCCACGAGTAGATTTTTCGCAATTGGGCGTCCCACGCCATGACGCGGAACCGCGCGTCCCCAATGCCAAGCTCTTCGTAAAAGACCGGAAAATCCGCCGGAAACTTCACCGGATCAGGTCGTGACAAACGGCCGATCGTGAACGCCGCATTCCGCCGCTCCTTAAACCGAAATTCGTCCGGCGAAATATAATTCCCTGTCACCGCTTGCGGCACGCCCGCGTAAAGCTCCGCAAATTCTCGGGCTTGAAACTCGGACGCAAACAACACCTTGTCGATCCATCCTTTCCTGACGGCCTCGCGCTCTCCCTTGAATGCCCACATCATTTCGTTGGACCAAAACAACCGCAGCCCCGCCCGCTTCACCCGCTCGGCCGTCCCGGACGTGAAAAAGTCCAACTCGCAAATCGCCAGCGCATCGCCTTCCGTCCGGGCCGGAAGGCTTTTCCTCAAAATGCAGGCGAAACCCAACTCCCCGGCCAAGCGGCGAATGTAGCGGTCCTTCATCCATTGGACCTTGGGCAACACCACGGTGATGCGGTAATCCTCCCGCAACAACCGCAGCAAAGCGCTGATCTTCGTGGCCGCGCCGCCCACCTTGCCAGGAACGCCAAAGAGAAAAAGATTCCGCTTTGCGGCGGACTTCATGAAGCCTGAGCGGCGCCGGGCCTCGCGCCTTCCTCGTCCTCGTCAAGAAACAACCCGATCAAGCCGCCGGCCAGGGCGACGATCAGAAACGCCCACAACCCTCCGGCCACCCAGGGATTCGTCGAAAGCTTCCCCGCGCACGAACAGGACGCGCCCACCAGCGCTAGCGCGGTCCGGTAACAGAGGAACAAGGTCGAAAGCACGAACAAAGCGCCGTAACGCCAAGAATTCGCCGACTGAGGCGCCAGAAACAACGCGGCCACCGCCAACTCCGCCAAAGCCGCGTTCAACAGCAATTGCTTCTGAGTGAACCAGGGCAAAGCGGCGTCAGGCGCATTGAACTCGGCGTCAAACGGCGCCGTGGCCAGCTTCATCACCGCCGTCCCCGTCAACCCGATGACAATAAACCACTTGAACGTGGAGAAAAACCGCGGCTTGTATTGCCCCAACCGTCGCATGATGTCAAAATATGTACTGAGGCATTTTATCATAAGATACTACAAAGGATAAAGGAATCCAGCACTCGGGCCTGGTTGTTAAAGCAAATAATACATAGTAGGGATGGGGCGGAACATCAGGATCATCAGAAGGAATTTTTACGTGCAATCTTGTCACCGCGTACATTTTGGGCGTCGAGTCATTGTTTCCTTTCGGTGGCGCCAGCTTCGTGTCGGACTTAAATCTGTTAACCGCCGCGTAATCGGCACTAACGGCCAACACCCACGCCGAGAGCGGTAATTCGCTGACAGTAATCCAGCTTTGATCCGGCGAAAAGCCAGTCCAACAATCCATGCAATAAATTTTGGTTCCAGATTCTTTGAAGCGCCTTGATTTTCCGGTCATCCACATGTATTTCCAGATATCCATGGGCGTAGAGAGGGAATAATGTCGTAGTTCATCAGCAACTTCATCACCATATTCCTCGCGAACCCCTGAAGGGTTTTCCGCAAGGACTTGAGCAACCCGTTCAGGCGTCGGAAGCCTTCGCTTGTATTCTGCCAGTTCCTCTTTGTTGAATATAGTGTTGACGCCTTTGCCGCAAGGCATGCGGAACTTCACGAATTGGTCGAAGTCGCCCCGGCTGTAAGTCAACAGACAATTTTGAATCTGCCGCTTCAAAGCAGCCGTCTGCCGTCGGTTGAGCAGATGGACGTTGGTGCCTCGCGCCATCATGGTGTCGATGGAAGCGGCGACTTCCTGAAGATTAGTCAAGCTGATGAGGGAGGTTTGTCGCCAGTTTTCCTCAGTTTGCTTAACGCGCGCGATGGCTCTCTGTAATTTCCAATATGAGCCAAATTTCATCAACCCCCAGAAACCAACGGCCAACACCGCTGTTGCTCCGACGAAAAGAAGCTTCTTTCGTTTTTCTGCCATAGTGAGATTTGTAAAATAGGACCTGTTTTTAATAAAAGGGTGAGCTTAAATAGATTCTAAGCTCACCCTTCGCAATGCATTTCCTTCCTCTGCCTACATGCGTAAAGTAGCACAGTCGCAAGTGGCCCCTGGACCGACGCACGTAGCAAACAATATGACTACATCCTTACCCAAAAGACCACCGTCGTCGATGCAGCTGCGGCAGCATGGGATAGTGCCCGCTGGGCAACAAGCTTCTGCCTTGTTGCCATCCACGCTTATCATGCAATACCCACCGCAGCAGCTTCCACTGCCGCTAGTGTCACCAGCGATGATGTTGACGACGGCGAAGCCCATCGCCACGGCCGCCAAGGCGGCTTTTCCAAATAGTTTCTTCATTGTTGTAACGTTTTGGTTTTTTTCTTTGTTGACGATTAACCCATCTGACGTCCACCGAAACCGCCTCGGTGACGATCTTCGGCGTTGACGTTATGATAGCCTCATTATTGTTATAGCCGTCAACGGCCTTTTGTTAACCCCTCTCGAAGCGATTTTTGATTTTTTCGTCGGGAGGACCGGGCGGCGGCATAAAATCCAAAGGCAAGTGTCACAGGTTTCCCTCCTCCTGCAGTCGCCTTATTTCCTTCTTCTGCAACTGCCTTCGAAGGGTCGCGATCGCCGTTTGGACGAGCGCGTGCGCTCGCGGTTTCGAAACGCGCAGGGCACGGGCGATTTCCAAAAATGTCCGGTCTTCCCAAAAGCGAAGGCGCACGGCCCGTACTTGTTGCCGGGGCAGACGAGCAACGACGGCTTCCTTTCTTTGGCCAGCTCGGGCCGGGCGCGGCATTGGCGACCCACCATCTTTTTTAACCAAAATTCGTTCTGCGCAAGGCATTGGTTTTCGCCTCCGCAATGGGTTTCATTGATGCGTTGCATGACACTCTTTTGTTTGCCCGGTTAAAATATGTAATCCATGCCGCGATAGTATCCATCGGATAAACCTATAGGCACCCAGTCTTCCGGTTTGGTGGTCAGAACAAAGACGACATATACCGGACGGGGGCCATATTTTGAATCGACATTGGCATGCAAACAAACCGCGGCGTAGAGCTTGGGTGTGGAATCACGATTCCTACGCGGAGGAGCTAACTCTAGGTCCGACGGGTCTCGCGAAAATTCAAGATGGCCGGCTTCTTTCGCCAGTTGCGTCGCCGAAACGGGGAGTTCGCTTAAACTGACCCAACTTTGTTCCGGAGAAAACCCCAGCCAGCAATCATTGCAAAAAGCGCGGCCTCCCGACACTTCGTATTTCATTTGGCCCGCCATAATCCACATGTATTTCCATACTTTTATTTCGCTATCCAAAGAATAACCTTCGAAGGCAGCTTGGTGTTCGGATGGGATTTGATGGAAGTTCTGGCGCATTTTTTCGACGGTTGGCAGGTAATTATCCACGTATTTTTTCACTTCATTTTGATTGAAGGTCACGTTGACGCCTTTGCCGCAAGGCATGCGGAACTTCACGAATTGGTCGAAGTCGCCCCGGCTGTAAGGCTGTAAGTCAACAGACAATTTTGAATCTGACTTTTGAGTGCGGCGGTTTGCTTCGGACTGAGAAGATGCCGGTTGGTTGGCCTGAGCCAAGATGCCATCAAGGGCCGGGGCTATTTTCGTGAGGTTGGTTAGGGCTACATGAGATTTTAGAGCCCACTTTTCTTCGATCGATTCACCCAGACTTTGGTTCCGTTGGTCATCCCAAGCAGTCTTGAACTTGGACATTAATATTAATCCAATGCCTATGGCAACCACCCCAACGACCAGATACACCCGCTTTTGTTTCTCTGTCACCACCTTTTTCGAAGTCGGTTACATTGAAATTTCTCAGACAAGCTGTATTGACCGAACCATTGCATGACGTCTCTTCAGTCAAAACATATACTTTGTGCCCATATAATAACATGAGGCGAAGGACATTGGCTGCCAGCACTCGGGCTTGGTTGTCAAAACAAAGACAACAAATACGGGGTGAGCGGATACTTTGAGTTTCGTGTTCATGTGAAGACGGACGGCCGCATACATCTTGGGGGTTGAATCAGTCTTTCCGCTCGGTGGCGACAGTTTAAGGTCTGGAGGCGATGTAAAAATCCCAGAATCGCCGTTCTGTCTGGCCAACTGAGCTGCTGACTGAGGTAATTCGTTAATATGAACCCAACTCTCATCAGGGGAAAAACCAGTCCAACAATCTGTGCACCAGACTCTGCCTCCTGATGCTGTGTAGCGTATGAGGCCACCAAGAA
The DNA here is from genome assembly GCA_024761205.1 of Limisphaerales bacterium. GTDB lineage: Bacteria > Verrucomicrobiota > Verrucomicrobiia > Limisphaerales > AAA164-E04 > UBA2970. Next base: position 21,803 of record JAMASS010000013.1, on the reverse strand, counting down.
TCCATTGATATTTCCAAACATCTAGTGAATTCGAAAGAGAGTATCTCTGTAGTTCTTTCAGCGATGTTTTTGGAATGTCTCTGTTGGCTTGAATTTTCTCTATGACTTCCTGCAATTTACCACGGCTTGGTAAATTGTACTTATATTTTTTGATCTCTGCTTCATCAAAGGTCACAATACCTCTGCCGCAGGGCATTCGAAAATCGAGATATTTACCAAAATCTCCTTGACTGTAGGCATCCAAGCAACTTCGAATTCGGCTCTTCAAAGCTACCATCTGCTGTTCGCTCAGCAGGTGAACATTAGTCCCCTTAGACATCATCTCATCAACACCCCCAGCCACCTTCTGAAAATCCGTCAAGTTGATAAAGGAAGCCGACTTCCAACTGTCCTCACGTGCTTCCTCTCTTGCAATGGCCTGCTGTTTTCGCCACGTTGCGCTGAACTTGGTTATCGTCGTAAAGACGATTGCCAGAACAGAAACCACGCCAACGAACAATAGCTTTTTTTGTCTTTCAGTCACGCAATCTAAAAGAAAGAATGTTCTAGCAGCCTGTCGGACTTAAGGTGATTTTCTCCTGCGGAGGCGACATATCTATTAAACTAACCATAACGGTCACAAGAGCACTTATCTTCGTCGGAATCGCAACCTGCAAACCCGCGAGGCCCCATTTCAGTGTCACAAGTGATGCAGCATGGTGACTCATCTTTGGCGCAACAACCGGAAGTCCCCGTGCCACCCGGCATAGAAATAGTGCAGAAATTCTCATCCGGGCATCCGCTGCCGCTGCCGCTGCCATCTGCAATCACATTGACAACAACACCGAAGGCCACTGCCGTTACTGCTAAAGTTATTTTCCCAAATAATTTTTTCTTCATATGATTTACTTTGGTTAAAAGAAATACCAAGAAAGCAGACCTAAATAAAGTATTTAACCTAAGCTAAGGACATACACACTTACTCTCGTCCGTTTTGCATGTAGCTATTCTGTCCGTTCCCAATTCAGTTTCGCATTCCAAACAGCACGGTGTCTTCTCTGAAGGGCAACAAGCTTTCATAACACCAATGTCGGTTGGAATTTCGCACCTGTTGCTGCAGCTTCCACTGCCGCTGCTGTCGGCGACGACGATGTTGACGACGGCGAAGCCCGTCGCCACGGCCGCCAAGGCGGCTTTTCCAAATAGTTTCTTCATGATCTATCTCTTTCTCCAAACGATTATCCGTTACAGTCCATTAACCCATCGACGAACGCCGGACCGACTCGGAAATTTTCCGGCGGTTAACGCACGGTAGCCATATTACTGTTATAGCCACAAACGGCCCGGCGTTAACCCCCTCAGGGCGATTTTCAGCGGACTTTTTTTCACCGGGGGACGACGGGCGCAAAACGCGAGGCGACATCAGAGGATTTCCTCCTTCCGCAGTTGCCTTCGAAGGGTCGCAATCGCCGTTTGGACGAGCGCGTGCGCTCGCGGTTTCGAAACACGCAGGGCACGGGCGATTTCCAAAAATGTCCGGTCTTCCCAAAAGCGAAGGCGCACGGCCCGTGCTTGTTGCCGGGGCAGACGAGCAACGACGGCTTCCAGGTTCAGACAAGCCAGAATCAGGTGAGCGTCCACCTCCAGGTCGGTCGGCGGCGGGGCGCCTTCCAGCAGCAGGTCCACCCGCCGCATCGTCCCTCCGTCCGTTTCGATTGCCTCCTCCAGGGAAACGTATTGGCCGATGGAATCCTGGAAGCGAAAGAAGTCCTTGAGCCGGCCCCGGATTTTGTGGAAGGCGAAGGTCCGCAGCGAGGCGCCCCTGACGGGGTTGTATTCACGGAAGGCGAACACCAGGGCAATTGAGGCTTCCTGCAAAATTTCTTTGGCCAGCTCGGGCCGGGCGCAGCATTGGCGGCCCACCATCTTTTTTAACCAAAATTCGTTCTGCGCAAGGCATTGGTTTTCGCCCCCGCAATGGGTTTCATTGACAAGATAAGCCGCCAGCCCGCCAACGTCGGGGCTTTGCGTCGATTGTGGAGAGCCATTAGGCACGCGCGGGGGGGGGGGGGGGAAATCGATGCTATGCACATATATACCAAGCCTATGGCGAGGCGTTGTCCTTTGCCAATCATTTAACCAATCAAATTCCGCTTTCCCGCCGGCATCTCGCTTCCCTCGTGAATTCGCCAATTTACTCCCACTCGATTGCGTCCGGCGGTTTGCCGGAAATATCCGGACGCGCTTGGTTCGCGCCGTTGGCCTTATTCCCCCATGTCAACGCCGTCGATCTTTCCGGCCGTCCTGTCCAAGGCGGCGTCCGTTTCACCGGAGAAAAGGGCCGGGTTGTGGGGGCGAGGTTCCTTTGAGGGGGCGTTACTGCGATAGGATTCAAAGTCTCTGGTGCAGATTGAAGGATCGTTTGTATTTTTTGGCCACTGGCATCTGTTCGCTCAATTTCTAGAGTGAGGCTTTTGGCTGGAGCGGGGCGGGGTTGCGCTTGGAAGAGAGTTTGGGCTCTGTTTGAATCGGACGATGCGAAAGATTCCGCTGGGGGTGATTGTGCAGTATTGCGATCGGTTGCTGAAAGTCGAAGGTTTGGATGATTGGCCGGCGGCTCACAATGGCTTGCAGGTGGAAAATCGGGCGGGTGTCTCCCACGTGGCCGCGGCGGTGGATGGGTCGTTGGCGACAGCCCGGATGGCTGGTGAGATCGGCGCTGATCTTTTGTTGGTGCATCATGGTCTTTTTTGGTCGGCAAAGCATCCTTGGGTCGGGCGGCAGTTCGATCTGGTGGAGACGCTCGTTGGCTCGGGCTTGGCGGTGTACAGCGCGCACTTGCCGCTGGATATTCATCCGGTGTACGGCAACAACGCGCTTTTGGCGAAGGCTCTGGGTTGGCGGCGGCATGAGCCTTTCTTTTTCGATCGTGGGCGGAATTTGGGGGTGCGGGTTCGGTCTCGCATTAGGCTGGAGCATTTGGTGGATCGTCTCTCGGCGGCTTTGGGCGTCGAGCCGACCGTTCTGCCGGGGGGGCATCCGGTTTGCCGGCAGATCGGCATTGTCACGGGGGGGGCGGGCACCGAGATGAATCGAGCGGCGGCAGAGGGGGTGGATACGTTTGTCACTGGGGAGGGCCCTCATTGGACTTATGCTCTGGCGGAGGAGCTCGGAATCAACGTGATCTATGGCGGGCACTACGCAACGGAAACCTTTGGGGTCAAGGCGCTGGCTAAACATCTTGCCGAGAAATTCGCGATCAAGTGGAGTTTTGCGGATCATCCCACAGGGCTTTGAGGGAGATCGGACTGATTTTTCCGATCTGTCTGATCGGTTGGGTCTTTTCAACTGTCAGTTGCTGCCTTCTTGGTTGCGACCACGAAGCTGTTGAACCAGAGATACTTGAGCACCGGCAGGTTTAGTGCCCACTCAATCAGCCGGGGAACATGGCGATCAGTGCAGTTGACGGCGTTTACCACGCAACCGTTTTGCTCAAGGAAGAACTTCATCTCCAAGGGGTTGGTCATCACGATGGCGTCATCGTCTGGGGTAAATGGTTCCTTGATGATGGGAGCCATGCGTTCGAACCGGACTGTCTCAGGGTGGCGTTTGATTTGGCGTCGAATCCGGAGGATTCGTTGGGTGTTTTTGTATTTGTTGCCAATGCCGCGCATTCTGGGGTGGTAGTCCCGAAAGCCAAGAACGCGTAGAAAATTAGGGCTTGAGATCACAAGTCTACCACCGGGAGTGAGCACGCGCGTGAGTTCTTGGATAAAGGCTTCGGGCTCATCAACGTGCTCGAGTACGTTGAATGCTCCGACTGCATCAAAGTGTTGGTCGTCGAAGGGAAGTTGCTGGCCACCGTAGATTACGCAGTGACCAACGTGCTCATTGGCCTTGCGAATGTTCGGTTTGGAAACGTCCACGCCGCGGGCATCAAATCCGCGATCTCGCAGTTGTTTTACGACCTGTCCGACACCGCAGCCGACATCAAGGATCTTTTGGTTCTCACCGATTGCGGATAGAGCATCTACATACTTTCCGTAAAAAGCCGAATCCCAGCCTGCGAGAAACTCGGCGTAGCCTTCGTTGTGACGATAGCTGTCGACGTGGCTCATGTTCGGGGGGACAGATGCCAAAGCGCATCTGGTTCGGAAAAAGTGAGTCTGAAACTTGGAAGCCGATCAAGCTTCATGGGTGTGCTCATTCTGTGGCGGGTTCGAGTCAGCCGTCAAACTCCGTCTTGGCGACCAGAGATTGATGTTGTTGTGGGAAACTGAATTAGCGCTTGTCAAACGGACCTAATTCCCGTCTAAGGACGGCATGCCGGATTGGCTCTCTGTCATTACATTGGGAATTGTCGAGGGGATTACGGAGTTTTTGCCAATCTCCTCAACCGGACACCTGCTTTTGACGCAGCTTCTCTTTAGCCGCTGGCTGCCGATGCAGTCTGACCTCTTCAATGTGGTAATTCAGTCCGGGGCGGTGTTGGCGGTATTACCGTTGTTTCCGGACCGGCTCAAACAGGTCTGTTTTTCGTGGCAGGAACGGCAAACACAGGACTTCATCCTTAAGGTTGGCCTTGCGTTTTTCATTACCGGTGTTGGCGGCTTTTTCCTTGAAGAGAATGGATTTACTTTGCCGGACACGGCTGGACCAATCGTTGGCGCCCTTCTCGTTGGAGGGATTCTGTTCTTGTTGGTTGAACGCAGCGTGGGATCTCAGCCGACATCTAGTGAAATTACCTGGAAGATCGCGATCTTGGTCGGAATCGGGCAGCTTGTTGCAGCCGTTTTTCCCGGTGCTTCTCGATCCGGCACCACGATCCTCATGGCCCTAGTCCTCGGCTTAAGCCGTCCGGCAGCTACTGAGTTTTCGTTCCTCGTGGGGGTGCCAACCATGCTGGCAGCCGGTGGTTACAAGATATTGAAGGAGCTTGCCGACAAGGCAAACGGAGGGGCTCAGGAAGACTGGGGTTTGTTGGCTCTGGGCTTTTTAGTGTCGGCGGTCGTGTCTTTTGCCGTAGTGAAGTGGTTGTTGGCCTACGTGCAAACTCACACCTTTGTTGTCTTCGGTTGGTATCGCATTGGCCTCAGCCTAGTGATGCTTCTGTTTATGGCTTTCTAGAGACAACTACTGACGAGTCGGTAATTTCTTTTCGACGGGAACTTTTTTCAGTTGAACGAAGTTGGGGAGACCGCCCAGCGTGGGAACGGGGTTGTCCCCTTTAATGAGCGGTCGAGCGTATTCGATGAATTTTTGGTTTGGTAGGAAGCCGTCTTCTTCGATCCAGTCCCTCGGAATGAAGTGTTCCACGTTTGCGATCTCCGCAAGTGGGTGAAGATCGGTCTTCCAGGTGTAGGGGACATTGCCGGTGCGGACGATTTTTACCATGTAGCCGCTTTTACCCTCGATCGCCGCTCGGACAGCGGCGTTGCCGCAAGCGACCGCCTCGTCCATGTCCGTGGTGCTAGCGTAGTGCGCGGCTGCCCGCTGGGCGTAGCCAAACTTCACGGTGCGGGTCTTGAGATTGATCCGTCCTTGAATGATCTCTGCCAGTCGATGCGCGGCCCCGGATAGGACGGGGTGGCCGAAGGCGTCAAGCCGCCCTTTGTCCGCGGCAATCTCTTCACCGGATTCGTTTTTAAGTCCTTCCCCGACCACAATAATGCAGTATTTGTTTTCGGCGACCACCTGCTTCACTCGATCGAGAAAGGCGTCCTCTTGAAAGGGGATTTCCGGAAATAGAATGATATGCGGCGGGTCACTGGGCGCGCGCTTTGCCAGGACGGTTCCAGCCGCAATCCAACCGGCGGAACGCCCCATTACCTCGAGAACACAGCAAGCACCATCATCTGTGGCCATGCTGCCGACATCGGCGCCGACTTCCATGGTTGATACCGCGTTATACTTGATCACGGAGCCGTAACCGGGAGTGTGATCGGTGTGCGGGAGATCGTTGTCGATCGTCTTGGGAACGCCGATGACTCTCATTTCGTATCCGCGGCGGACGGCTTCTTCGTGGATCTTGTGGGAGGTATCCTGTGAATCATTCCCGCCAGCGTAGAAGAAAAAGCGAATATCGTGTGCTTGGAAAACCTCGAAGAGGCGGCCCATATCTTTGGCGGCCTGTTCGGGAGCCTGCTTGAAGTTGATCTTGTAGCGACAGGTGCCCAAGGCTGCGGCAGGGGTGTGTTTCAGGGCCTCTATTGACCTAGCCATCTCTTCATTGAGGTCGAAAAGATCTTCGTCGAGAATGCCGAGGATGCCGTTTCTGCCCGCGTAGATCTCACCGATTTGAGTATGTTTGCCGGCTTCCTGAATCACGCCCGCTACGCTGGCGTTAATGACAGCCGTCGGACCACCCGATTGGGCGACCAAGAGGTTCCCTTCAAGTAAAGACATGAGTATAGTTCGGTCTAGTATTTTCTATATTTGCAGCAAAGGATACAGAGTCTGGGTGTGGCTGGTCAAAAACCACGGCGAACCTTGCCAAACCGCCATTCCTTCTGTCAAAGGAGAAGTGGGATTTTGGCATTGCGTTGCGTCCTGCTAAGGTGATACCTCCTAGTCGAGTCAGCTGAAACCTTGGTGATGGTTGGGAGTGCGATGGTTCTTCACCGTTTTCCCCCTCAGCCCTGCCGCTTAGACGAGTGCAACCGCATTTTCAAGGGTGCCGATTCCCGAGATATTAATGGCGATGATATCGTCCGGTTGAAGTGTGAAGTTATCATCGGGTACAATACCGGTTCCCGTCAGTAAGATGGCGCCGTTAGGAAACGATTGACTGCGGCAGAGGTAATCTGCAAGCTCGGCAAACTGTCGTTTAATCCGGTTGATGGTGGTGGACCCCGAGAAAACGGACATCTTCCCTCGCTGAATATTGATGCCGATCTCCCACTCACGTACTTCCGCCTCTGAAGGCCCGAGGATGATGCAGGGGCCGATGGCACAGGATTTGTCGTAGACCTTAGCTTGAGGAAGATAGAGCAGGTTTTCCCCTTCAATGTCACGCGCACTCATATCGTTTCCGATGGTGAATCCCACGATTGCTCCGTTAGAATTGATCACAAGCGCCAGCTCGGGCTCAGGGACATTCCAAGTGGCGTCCCCGCGAATGCCGACGAGCGCGCCAGGGTCCACCACCTTCTCCGGCAGTGACTTGAAAAAAATCTCGGGACGCGGTGCATCATAGACTTTGTCATATGCCGTGGCGCTGAAATTCGATTCCTCCATGCGGGCCGTTTTGCTGCGGAAATAAGTGACGCCGGCGGCCCAGACTTCTTGTTGGTCTACTGGCGCCAGGAGGGTCGTGGCGACCGAATCGATAGAGGGGAGGGCACTTTTGTCAAGACTGTTGAGAAAATCGATGGGCACTGTGCGTCTGAGCACCTGGTTGAGCCGGGTGATGTTGGCTGGTGTCAGATCGGTGACTTGTTCGGACTCATCGATCAATCCAATTCTGATCGTATCGTCAGACGCTTTGAAGCGACAAAGTTTCATCGTGTTTTGCTGCGGACGGTCATCCTGAATCAGGGAGCTGTGCAACCGGGACCTTATCAGTATTCAATTCTTCCTTCGACAAGTTTTGCGAGCAGGCTCGGACTGTTGCAGGTGCGTGGAATCGTTGGAACTCCATTAGTGCGTCAAAGCCAAGGTCGAGAGATCCGCCAGTTGATCTTCATTGGCGATGGTGATGAAATTCAAACCCTCGCTGATGAGCGGCTCCGCCCAAGTGGGTGCTTTGGCCCAATCCGGATTGTAGCCTTCGTCAAACTGGATCAAGACAATGGTCACCGCAAAACCTCGTTGGCGCAGGATGCTGATAGCAAGCGCTGCTTCCGGTGATGCGTCTCGTAAAACAGGAATGACACTCGCATCGCGCGGTAGCCAACTAATGGACTCATCTATGAGCTCTGGAAAACTTAGGCCGTCGGTGGATTCCAGCCGGCCAAGTGTCTTGAGGATTCTGGTGATCTGATCGGCTCCCTTGCGGGTTTGAACTGCCAAGGGGCGGAGTCGATCATTGGGCTGAAGCTGCTTGGTCTTCAGATAGGCATCCTCGCGAGTGGTGAATTCCCCGATCCATCCCTCGTATTTGATCCTTTCGGAGGCATCGCGGCCGTTCGTGACCAGTCCGACTTGTTGGCCGTCTTCAAACAGGGCGTTGGCCAGGGAGGCGACGGTGGTGATCGCGAGCTCGGCCGAGACGTGTGCTCCTGATCCGGCGAAGGCGTTTTCATGGAAGTCGAGCAAGAAGGTGGCACCGTCGACACAAGAGTTTTCGTAAATGCGGCCGTGCATCTCTCCCGTTCTGGCCGTGGCCTGCCAGTGTATCTGATTGAGAGTATCTCCGGGCTGGTAGGGGCGAGCCGCAGTGATTCGGGTTGGATCTTCAAAGAGACGATGGGCGATCCGAATCTCGCCAATGGGTCGCCGAGAGGTGGTCTGGTAACCGCGCAACGGGACCACTTTGGGCGGGCGGGATGAGAACGAATTGTGGTTCGGTCACAATGCGAAATCGACGATGGAGGCCGAAGAGGTCACCGGTTTCCAGCAGTAGCGGGCCAAATTGATAGTAACCACGCTGATTAAACGTGACAGTGTATGCCACCTCTCGGGATTCCTGAGGACCGAGTTTGGTGATCCCGAGCGGGTTTCCCTTGGTTTTAATCTTTGGTGGCGTCTGTGCCATTGCGGATCGAGGAAGCGATTCCTCAAAAATCAACCACGGAATCTTGAGCGCGCTCTTGTCGGTGATGGTCACTGAGATCTTTTGTTGTTCTCCGATGTCGGCGGACTCCGGGAGATAGGATCGAGAGGCCACCAGGCCATCAGCCCACTGTTGGGTGAAGAATCGGCTGAGCAGCATAATTCCCAACAGAACGTACATCGTGTAGACTAGGTAGCCCAGCTGCAAAACCACCCCCATGACAAGGGTCAGGATCGTGAGAATAGTCCCCTTCATCACCGGTAGCTGCCCCGAGGCAGTGTCGGCACGGAAACTGAGCGAAGAAGATCGTCGATGACGTTTTGGACGGTTCGCTTTCGCAATCGGCTTTCTGGCTTGAGAATCAGCCGGTGCTCGATCACAAACGGAGCAAGGAGTTTGATGTCGTCCGGCATCACGAAGTCATATCCATGGATCGCGGCATATGCTTGGGCACTACGCATCAACGCGATGGATGCACGAGGACTCCCTCCCAGACTCAGGTCGTGATGTTCGCGGGAGGCTTGCATCAAGCCCACAACGTACTCGGCTATCTTGGAATCAACCTGAATCTGGCGGACGGCCTGTTGGCACTTGAGAATTTGATCGGTTTGGACAACCGGTTGAATCTGATTGATGGGATGTTCCAGTTGGAGACGCTCCAGCATGGCGACCTCTTGCGTGGCATTTGGATATCCCAGGCTCAACCGAATGAGAAAACGATCGATTTGGGCCTCTGGCAATGGGAAGGTGCCCTCATGATCGACCGGATTCTGGGTGGCGATGAGAATGAATGGTGGGGTGAGATCGTAGTTGGTGCCGTCGGCCGTGACTTTTCGTTCGGCCATGGCTTCCAGCAGTGCCGATTGAGTGCGAGGTGTCGCACGGTTGATTTCGTCCGCCAACACGATTTGCGCGAAGAGCGGTCCCGGACGGAACTCGAAATCAGTTGTCTTGGGATTGAAGATCGACGTTCCGGTAATGTCATTAGGGAGGGTATCCGGCGTGCATTGGATTCTTTTGAATGAGCAACCAAGGCTTTGGGCCAAGGTCCGAACTAGCATGGTCTTGGCAACCCCTGGAACATCCTCCAACAAGACATGTCCATCGGCGAGGTAGGCTGTCAGAGTGAGGGCAATCTCCTGATGTTTCCCCACAATGACATGTTCCACGTTTTGGATGATTTGATTCGCGACCGGCAAAACCGGCGAATCAGTGCCTGATTCCCGCTGTTCTGGGGCGGCCGCTTTTGGCTTGGGAATGCGAATCGTGGGGACTGTGCTGACGCTCAAAAGGGTCTCGATTTCGCAGTGCGGGCAGGCGGCCTCCGTTCTGTTCAGCTCGTCGGGAAATTCGATGTGTTGGCCGCAGTTCTGGCAGGTGCTTTTGGGCATGACACGGGGCTTTTATTCTGTTTTGTTAATTCGGTTTAAATTGATGTTCCGGTGGCAGGCAATTTTGGTCGAGGAATTTGCTTGGCCAAGTGGAGTGCGATTGAATTTAATAGACAACTTACAGGATCGAGAACCAGATGATATGAAGATTAAGCGATGCATGGGTGCGTTGAGTGTGCTGCTCGCGTTCAGTATAGCGGCAGGAAATTGGACGAGCCTTCGGGCTGATGATCAAGGAGGGTCTGAATGGGAGGTGCTGTTCGGCGGCTCGTCAGTCGAGAAATTTCGTGCCTTTAAGGGCGACTCATTTCCATCGAGCGGTTGGAAAGTAGAGTCGGGCCAGTTAAGGACGATGAAGGGAGGTGATGAGGTCGATATTATCACCAAGAAAGAGTATGATAATTTCGAACTGGTGTTTGAATGGAAAGTGACGCCCGGTGCGAACAGCGGCGTCATGTATCGAGTGAGCGAGGCGTTCGATCAATCTTGGCATACGGGGCCGGAGTACCAGGTGCTTGATGATTTGAAACATCACGATGGGAAAAACCCGTTGACCTCCGCGGGTTCGTTTTACGCTTTGGTGAGCGCTGAGGGCAAAGAACTGAAGCCGGTTGGGCAGTACAATAAGTCGCGGATTGTCGTCAACGGCAATTGGGTTGAGCATTGGTTGAATGGGAAGAAGGTGGTCGCTCTCGAGTTGGGGAGCTACGCGGTGAGGCAGCTGATCGCGAAAAGCAAGTTCTCAGACAAGCCACGCTTTGCGCAAGAGGCATCTGGTCACATTTGTTTCCAGCATCATCATGACGGTGTCTGGTTCCGAAACATCGAGGTGCGGGAATTGGCACCCCGAGCGATCCCTGCACCCGCCCGGAGAGATAATCGCGTGTCCAAGGCTCAGCGTGAAGCCGGTTGGCGTAACCTATTCAACGGAGAGAATACCAATCGCTGGCGCGGTTTTTTGAAGGAGGGCTTTCCTGAAAAAGGTTGGGTGGTCGAAGAAGGCACCATCAAACATCTAAAACGGGGCGGAGGAGGAGATATTGTCACGAAGGGTAATTACCAGGAATTTGATTTTCGATTTGAATGGAAGGTGGCACCGGGCGCCAACAGCGGTGTGAAATATTTCATTTTGGAGGAGGAACGCCGCAAAAAGATCGGACATGAATATCAAATCATTGACGATGGCAAACACTTAGACGCCCTGCGTGGTCCCAAGTGGCAATCGGCTGCGTTCTATGATTGTTTTCCCGCCAAGAATCGCGTGGTGAAGCCCGTGGGCGAATTCAACGCCTCAAGGATTCTCGTGGAGGGCGATCAAGTCGAACATTGGCTCAATGGCGTGATGGTCTTGAGCTATAGGTTGGGCAGTCCTGAGGTCATGGCGGCGGTTGCCAAAAGCAAGTTTAAGAAAGTGGAAGGCTTCGGAAAACTACACCGAGGCCGCATTCTGTTGCAGGATCACGGCGACGAAGTGGCCTATCGCAATCTCCGTATTAAGAGGTTGGACTAAAACCCGAAAAAGAAAGAACATCATGGATCGCGTATGTCATTTTCAAATCCCTTATTCCGATAAGGAGCGAGCAGCGACATTTTACAAGAATGTCTTCGGTTGGCAGATCAATGACGTCCCTGGAGAGATGCCCTACTCATTTGCAATCACTACGCCAGTTGATGAAAAAGAGTGTCCGACCAAGGCCGGAGGCATTAACGGGGGAATGTATGTGCGTTCTGATGACCCGGGAAAGATGAGCAACTCACCGGTCGTAGTCATTGAAGTTGAGTCTTGCAAGCAGCGAATTGCTGACATTGAGGGCGCTGGCGGCTCGAAAATCTCTGGACCGGTTGAGGTTCCCAATAAGGGGATCTACGCTCAGGTCAAAGATAGCGAGGATAACATCATTGGCCTTTGGCAGCCACTGCAACCGCCAGCTCAGTAGAGAGGCTTTGAATCAGACCGATTCGATGGATCGGTCTGATCTTAGGGGAGAAGCTATATCTCCAGTGTCACTTTGCCGAACTGGGCGGCATCCCGCATGTCGGCGATGGCTTTGGGTCCTTCTGCTAAGGGAACTTGCTGGTCGATGACCGGCTTGATTTGGTGCTTTTCCATGAACCCCAACAGGGCTTCGAAATCCGCCGGTGAACCCAGCGTTGAACCAATCAGATGGAGCTGGCGCCAGAATATTTTGAAGAGATCGAGTTTCTCTGACCGACCAGCGGTCGAGCCATAGCTGATAAGTCTTCCCCCTGGTTTCAGCAAGTTCACTAGGTCTCCGTAGCCAGGGCCGCCAGCACCATCAATGATCAAATCACAAGGGCCATGTTCTTTTAGAAGACGCTTGCCCCAGTTGGCCTCGGTGTACTGCAGTCCAGCTTTGGCACCCAGATTGAGAGCTCGCTCGATTTTTTCAGTCGACGAAGAAGTGACGATGGCTTCCGATCCGGTCGCCAGGGTGAATTGCAACGCGAAGACGGCAACCCCACCTCCGATGCCGGTGATCAAGACGCGTCGGCCGGGCTTCAGTTGCCCTTGAACCACGAGAGCTCGGTAGGCGGTCAGTCCGGCCACCGGGATCGCGGCGGTCTCCACCCAATCAAGATAGGCAGGTTTGCGGAAGAGTTGCGAGGAGCGAACTTTGACGAACTCTGCAAAGGTCCCATTTTCCGGCATGCCCAGCACGGTGAATTCGCTGTCTTGTACGGCTTCATTCTCGCCCCATTGGGCCGACGGGTAGATCACGACCTCGTCGCCGGGAGCCCAGTCTGAAACGTTTTCTCCGACGGCGTGAACTGAGCCCGAACCATCGGAGCCGAGAATCAGCGGCGTCACGATGCCGGGATAGAGCCCTTGAGTGATCCAGTAATCGCGACGATTCAGTGACGCCGCTTGGAGCTTGACCACAACCTCATCGACCCCTGCCACAGGTTGTTCAACTTCCTCTAAAAGGGCGTCCGATTTAATGGCGCGTAGTGAGAGTGCTCTCATGGATGCGGCTACTTTGGCAGACTTACTCGATAAGAATCAACGAAATCACCTCGGATGAGGTGTGATTCAGATGAACAGGGGGAGTGCGGTGAAGAATCACCGCACTCCAAAACGTTATCGCGTCACAGAAGATGTTGCGAAACACCGCCAGGTTCCTGGAGTGCGGCGATCATTCGCCGCTTTGGATTTCCGCCAATGGACGAATTGCTTTGATCTTGGATTCTTTGGCATTATTCCCTCGCTGGGGGAGAAGGGAATAGCGTTGCCTGACAGCTATTGGGTTTCAATACTGATCGTTCGGCAGCATATGAAAATGATTTCCAAGACCGCTTGGTGGGTGATGGGGAGTGTGATGTGGCTATTAGTTTCCGGTGAGCTCGGGGTAGCTGGGAGCCGTCCACCGAACTTCATTCTGATCTTCATTGATGATCAGGGGTATCAGGATTTGGGTTGTTATAGGCATCCGACGATCAAGACGCCTCACCTCAATCGGATGGTTGCCGAAGGAACCCGATTCACGGACTTTTATTCACTTGCCCCGGTTTGCTCGGCTTTGCGTGGGACTTTGTTAACGGGGTGCTATCCGCTCCGAGTCGATATCACAGGAGTGTTGTTTTCCCAACACACGGTGGGATTAAATCCGGCAGAGATAACCCTTGCGGAGATTTTGAAATCCGAGGATTACGCGACCCCGTGTATCAGTAAATGGCACCTAGGACCGCCCTTTCTGCCGATGAATCACGGCTTCGATTCGTTTTATGGTTTGCCCTATTTCAACGACATGGATGGCGTGACGGGGAAGAACCGCAATTTGGACCGAGCATGACGGGAGAAGTATGTCACGCCGTAGAATGTGCCGTTGATTCAAGACGAGATCATCATGGAACGCCCAACGCAACCGGAAATGCTGACTAAACGCTATACGGAAGAGGCCGTTGAGTTCATCAGGAAAAATGCGGACACGCCCTTCTTTTTGGGGTTATTTATATCACAGTCTGGCGTGCTGTCTTGGATTTGCTGCTACTTCGGGCACGAAATGAGGCGAGTTTACCGGCGTAGAACACCGGGAAAAGGGATGCCGCCAAGTGGTTTGAAGCGCAAATATGAGCCAAAGACCGCCGTTGCGGTCACTGCGGAGGCAAGGACGCCCGCAAGACTCCCAACGCCAAGCCGATGCTTACTAATGCCCGCAGATTGCCGGAGAGCGACCTCAGCGTGCGCACCGCACGGCTTGGAGTGTTCCAAAGTGCGCCGCAAATGGGCAATCGCCGCTACCTGTGTTTGACCGAGCCTCAAGGGCGGGGCGAGCATGAAACCGCACCGAGAATATCAGCGTCAGCGCGCTCGTTGATGAGGCGAGGAGGCACCAAGGCATCCTCAGAGAAACGCCCCGAGAGCGGTTATCCTTGAGAAATTCTTCGCCGCCGGGCTTCAGCCTTGGACGTTGCCCTTCGGGTTTCATCGGCTGCCGGCTCGGGGGTTGGTTTGGAGTGCATGAGATAAAGTGGCCATCCGTGATGGGACCTTGCATCAATCATGCCGTGCGCGCGCGCTTAAACCCGGGCGTGCCGGAAGAACTGCGCCACCGCAATCCTAGTGATGCCGGGCGGCTATCGCCGCCATCGGCGTCACCAATGGTTCATGCCGAAGCATGGCCGCCCGAGATTGAAGGGGCATTTTGGTGTTCCGCCGGCGGCATTGATGCGAGCAGCCATCCGATTGGGGACCTTTCTTTCCGGCGTCGCCTTGATCGGGCCTTGCTGAAGCTCTATTGGAACGATCCCGCTTGCTGTTGGACGATTACCCCGCCCCCCGAGGCGCCAGCGAGAGACCGAGTGGACAATGCCCTCTATCCTGCAAAGATTTTTGCCGCTAAATTAAATGTATGATCTCCATTAAAATAGCTCATGGCGACACCTCTTGTCCGTGAGCAATAAAATAACATTGACAGAAAATTGAGCGTCAGCGCCAATTGCTCCGTAGGGATGTGCTCGAGTGGATCTATTTTGGCGATCGCCTTGATTTTCGTGGCCTTGGGTGGCACGGGATGTAAGGCTGTTCCAGTAATGAAACAACGGTTGGTGTCCAAACCGAATATGGTGTTTTCGGATTCACCGGTCTTTGCCTATCAATCGCAGGTGCTGACCCAAATAGAACCGGGGTCGGCACTTTCGGGGGGCGCTCAAGCGGCTGGGTGCACCGCTTGCCGCTAGGAAGCCGATTATTGGAGGAGGATGGAACTGCGATTCAAGTCTAGGTCGGTGTGGTATGTGCTTTTGCCGCTACTGGGAGTTTTGGATAGTCCAGTTTTCGGTGCGTTGTCGGTAGACCACAAATTTCCGGTTCGAGGGAGTGAGAGCGGGATGCCGCTTCGACTTCCCGAGTTTTCCGGGAAGATCGTGGGGTTGGATTTTTTCGCGTATTGGTGCGGCCCCTGTCTGAAGTCGTCGTCCCTTGTTGAGGCCAAGATTCAGCAATACTATGAGCACCAAGGAGGCAATGCTATGGGGATCCTGGTCAATGCAATTGCCGTCAATATTGAGTCGAAGAATTCTCGCCGAACGGGCTTATCGCAAGTCGTGGATGATTTTTCCGGTGAACTGCTCAACGGATTCGAAACTCAAGGAATCCCCCTTATTGCGGTTCTTGATGGAACCGAAGCTGCTAACAACGGCTTTGTGGTTCGTTCTCAACATGCGGGACTAGAGAGTGTCGAAAAGGTGCGGTCAGTGATCGATACGATTGGGGGGGCTCAGCTCGACGAATCACCGACCGCCCCGATGGACGTCGATCTGGTTGAAGTCACGCCTGTGGAGGAACGGATGCGTCGATGGACCTTCGACCGGAATCTTAGCGTCAATGGAGAAGGGTTGTTTACGCAGGATTTTCAGGTGACGCAGTGGACGGTTCAATATGGTCACGACGATGAAAACACTCAGTGGGATTTGGGCCTGACATACGATACCTACGATATTGATCTGTACTCGCCGGATCCGTTTTTTGAGGCGGCTTCATCCAGTTCGGATCGGATATTGGCTCAGTTGAACGCCACCCAGCCGTTGCACGAACGGGTGACGTGGCAAGGTCAGGCAGGATACTATGACGGGTTTCAGAATTTTCGAAGCCTTTGGTTGCACGATTACTATCAGCAGATCGGATCGTTACCATTTTTTGGTGACTATCCGGATGTTTCGCCGCGAGGTTATCGGTTGGCGACTCAGTTTCGTTGGGAATACTTGCCGGCGACGGGTTACTTGGAGGCAAATTTTGGATACTATGAGGATTGGATTGCTCCCAGCGCCGAATTTGAACGCGTCACCGTTTTGGGGCGGGATGTGATTGATTCGTTCGCGTATCGACTAGCCAGTGAGAATATCTTGAGTCCGCGCTTGCGGTCGTTGCTCGAATTGCAGATGACGGATACGGTGGTGCGGGAGAAGCGTTACGGGATTCAGAGCTCGCTAAATGCAGCCTTGGGAGATTCATGGGTGCTGCGCACGCAAGGGGGATGGGTCACCGAGAATCCGGATTTTGAGGCTTACTTTGTCGGCGCGACCTTGGAACATGATTTGACCGAGTCGTGGTTGGTAAGTGTGTTTGGTCGATTCTATCACGACACGGGTGAGATCCAGAACTCATTGCCGGCGTCGAATGCGCCCCCGGGATTGGATAGCTATCAAATCGGACTAGGAGTCCGCTGGATCGGCGAGCGGTCAAGCGTGAAGATCACGGGCGGGCCCTATTTCACACGGTACGAGACGCTAGACATCGAAGCACCCTTTTTTGAGGATCTTTATCGCAGCCGTGATTGGGCAATGTTTCAATTTGCCTACTCGTTAAATTTCTAACAGTATAAGCAGCAGATTCAAAAATGACGGTGAACAGGAAATTTGGCATCGATAACTTCGCGCGCTATGTGACGGTGGCCTTCATGGGTTGTGGGGTCGCGTGGTGCGGTTTCTCCGGCCTGACTCAAGAGAAACAGATCGGTGATGTGGCTGATGATTTCCAGCTGATCAATGTGATGACCGACGAGACGTTCCGGTTGAGTGATTTGGAGGGGTCAATCGTAGTGTTGGATTTCTTCTTCTACTGGTGCAGCATTTGTCGAGGTAACTCAGCGGTCGCTGAGAAACAGATCAATCAGTATTACCGGGATCTGGGGGGGAACCCCGAAGGATTGCCGGTTGTCTTGGTCGGATTGGAAAAGGATGATTCCGGTATGCGGTCTGGGGAGACACTTTTCTTTGCTGAACGCACCGGATTGGAATTGGTGGTCGACGACTCAGACCACGTCGCCTTGAACCAGTTCTTTTCGCCCCGGCGCGGTGAAGGAACGAACAACTCGGATTTTGTAGTGCTTAACGGGGTGCCGAATTCGCCGTCGCATCAGCTGTGGGAGATTGTCTATACCCGATCCTTTCGTCCTTCGGTAAGCGAGTTGCGTGAGGCGATTGATTCGATCCAAGCGCCTGTGGCTGCGCCCGAGCCGGAACCAGCGGTGCCCGCGGTGCTTTCTCACCCGAAGTATGTCGATGGTCGGTTTCAGTTTCGAGTTGAGGGGACGTTGAATCAGTCGGCGACAGTTGAAGTTTCCACGGACACTGTGCAGTGGAATCGCCTCAAGGAGATTGTGTTTGGAGATACGGCAACGATCGTGATCGATGAGAATTCGTTTGCGGAAGATTTGCGGTTTTATCGGGTTGTGACCAACTAGGTCCTCACGGCACGCATCACGGGAAGGAAAGGTCTAAACTGCGGAATACACGAAATACGCCGAAAGGGATCGCGTCGTTTTTTCGTGTTCAGTTTGAAAGAGAGGCAAGATGAACAGGATTCTTCCCATTATGGAGCTCTTGTCCGAATCGCTGCTCCGCAGATTCACTCGCGGCCCCGATGAAATCGGAGGTTGACAGATGTCTCACAAAGATAGATATTCTCCCCCCTCCGCTCGGTTGCCTCGGTAGCTCAACGGTAGAGCAGTTGACTCTTAATCAATTGGTTGTGGGTTCGAATCCCTCCCGGGGTACCAGTTAATCTCCACGTTATCAACAGCTTGTAGTTACGACTTGTATGACATTTGCGGATGTAACCGCAGTCTCCAGGTCGAACAGCGAGACTCCCTCCTTGTCACCAAAGACGGCCAACGCCCGGTGTCTGCGGGCTGCAGCATACTCGGGATAGTATAATCTGACTTCTTGAATCACAACAGCTCTACGGAATTAGCATTCCAATCCCACTGGAACGAAGGCCGACCTTCGGGACAGATCAACAATCCGGCGGTCACCGGGATGAAATGCAACCACAGCCAAGGGACGGCCCCTCGGATACTGCGCCAAGCACTGACCAAACCGAATATCCCACATGCTGACCACCGGGTTCCCAATGACCTCGATAGGCGTTTGGCAATCCAGTCGCAGTCAACAGGAGATCGCCCTCAGACGAAAATCAAACCAACTGAACATTGATATCATGTTTCAGCCGCTCTCCTTCCGGTTCTATCTCGGACACGCTCCAAATACCCACCTTGGTGCGCTAACCTTGGCTCGGCACCGATCCATTAAAGGCGGCGGCAAAGCGGTATCCGTCCGTAATCAGGTCAGCTGCGGACGCTCGCCACGTAATGGGCTAGCCGATGACCGCAAAAAGGGGCGGCCTTTTTTGAGGCCGCCCCGTGATTGGGTGGGGATGCTCTAGTGCGGGGAGGGAACCGCTAGGCGGCGGTCCGCTGCTCTCGTTGGCAGCGGCGATGCCAAAAGACGAAGGCGCCCAAGCCCAAGGCAAAGAAGAGCGCATACTCCGAGGGCTCCGGCACCGGCGTGGCCTCCACGCCGAATTTCATAGGAAGGCGTATTTCGCCTCTTGTGCCTGTTCTCAGCCTTTCCCATGCCCCATCATTACTATCCCAGAACCATAGGTCGTTGCCGATATCCCACCCCCGCAGCCCGGCCTGACTCATGTCGGTTCTTGAGCGTGTCCTGTAATAATTAAAGTTTGATGGCAACCCTGCGCTCGTATACACCAGCCAATAGGTGGTCTCCGGTTCCAGGAAAATCGTAGTGCCGGCGGGCGGCACGAAGTCATAGTCTCGCCTACCCCGTGGGTCCGGCCCGGTCAAGGTCGCAAGCGGGCTATTGAAGATGTCCGGTTTGCTGGAGTCATCGTTTAGAATCATGGCCTGAAAACCGCTGGGTGAGCCGGTGATGCCCCAAAAACGCCCGGTAACCTTATCCAGCGTCCAGCCGGTGAGGCCTTCGGGAGGCGGGCCGACGGTGAATGATGTCGCTGTCGATGCTACAATATCTCTGGTAATCTCCCCACCCTGTCCCAAGTTGCTGACGGCGAAGCTCTGAGCAACGGCGTCAGGTTGGAGGGCGAGGGCGGTCAGGAGGGCGGCGAGGGTGAGCTTAAGCCCTTGGCTTGTCCGCCGAGGGCGGTCTGTCTTCAAGCGATAAACTCGGGGGGGGGGGGGGTACTCTCCGCGAATGTCCGGGTGAAGTTAATTCGGCTCCAAGTTTCATCATCTCTGCGCATAACATAAACAGTTAAAGTTTCATCCATACTCCCCCCGTGCTCATTCAAGACTGTTTATCGAGGGACCGTTTCTCAACAAACCCTCACAGACAGAATCCGTCAAGGAGAAAATTTTAAGCTTACGCAATGACAAATTCTGGGCTTGGAAGAGCCTTCGGCGGCGAGGGGAAGCTGCGTCTGTTTGGGGCAATGGGCAGCAGGCGGGTCCGGTAGCTCGAAGCGGCGCCCCGCCAATATGTCCGGCACGCTCAGTAGTTGCAGGCGCGGGTAACGTTTGTCCTTCATGTCTCCGGCCATCGCCATCTCGAGGCTGAAGGCGGCTTTCCGGCGCGGCTTCAGTTTGTGCATGAGGATCAGGCCGACCATGTCGCCGTCTTCACGTTCCAGGACACCGCGCAGTTGGCGCACGACGCTGATATTGACATTCTCGCCGCCCTTCACTTCCATCACCATGAAGCAGAGAATGCCCTTGCCGGACAGGGACTCGGCAACGCGAGGCGACACCCCCTTCCGCCCCGTTCTACAGCAGCAATGACCGGAGTTGGAATATGGTCAACAGATTCACAAGCACGCCCTCATCCGCGCGCCCGAGGTGAAGCATCGTCCGCTACCAGTCAAACCCATAACTTATCATTGCGTTAGTTTATCTTGAAAATGGGTGGTTCGTCACTGTCTTCGTATGCCTGCACGCAATTACTTATGTGCTCGTTGCAGTTGTTGACGGCGCGAATGATTCGTGTGAGTTGGCCACTTGCACACCTTCTCTTGTCTATTTTGTTAAAAGTGTCCCGACAACCTTTCACGCACACTTTGACCACGTCATAACCGGACAGCACGTCGGCGATGCACCCTACCACGCAATTGTCATATGTCTTTAGTGCAACCGCCAAGCATCGCATGGTCTCGATCTTCGCTTGAGCGATCTGCGCGAAATAGACTCCATAGGCGTGTGCTATGCATTGCCTAAATCTAAGCACGTTTAAGTATCCTTCTTCGTGTAGCATAAGGATCCCGGGCAAAATGGACTTCCTCTTCTTTGCCGTCCTTCGGGTCATCACCATCGGACGGGTCCGTTGCCGTCGTCTGGGTTGTTGGGATCAGGATTGTGTCCATCAACAACGTCTCCGAATTCAGATTCGATGTCTTTGCACGGTCCCCAGACGTAAACGCAAATGCCATCAGTTTCCCAATCAAACCCTTCGGGAACGTCGAGATCGACCCCGCATTCACCGCCTCCAATCGGGTATAGTTCCGCTGCGTTAATCAACCCGGTGGAAAACGCCACCCCGCCGACGATGGTTGCCTTCCGAAAGAAGTGCAGGAAGGCACCGGAAGTGGGCTTTGATGGTCTGCCTGATTAAGCTCATGGCAATGCTTTCTTTAATTTAACTGTGTTCTCCGTTGTCGAGTCACCAACGGCAGGCCACCGGGCCGTTATTATCGCACTTGCGGGTAAATAACGGTTTTTTTCATTTTTCTTCTGCCGCCTTTCCCTTGGTTTCTTCGACTTGCTGGACTCCGTCGCGCTGTTTTTCCAGCTGTTCCTCTTCCGGCGAGAGGGATTGGCCGAAGCGGTTGTGGGAAAACACTTGTCCGCCTTGGGCGCTGGAACTGGGAACGCCGAGGAATTTTGCCATGTTGCTTGTCAGGTTACTGTTTTTTCTGGTTGGACAAGCACGAAATCAGGATAGCGGCGGGAAGGCGTCAAGGGCGGTTTCGTTGATGGGGTATCGGTGGGGTTGCCAGGTTGCGGCGGCAGGGTGTCGCAGCAAGATGTTCATGGACTTTGCCCGAATATTTTCTTAGGTTCTCGACGAACTCATAAGGCGGGAAGGCCGGTTATCCCCTCTCGATCTAGAATGCCACAAGCGCCCGTGTCTTTCTCTTCCTGCTGCAATGATCGCCGGCATTCTTGCCGGTGAATATTCTCCAATCTTTATCTCCTACTCGGCGGCTTTATTGCCGCCGCCATTGCCCGCCTGCCCGGGAAACACATCTTGACCGCCGCTCAGTAATCAAGGGCCATTGAGGAAAGGCCGGCGAATGACTGACGCGTGCGGGTGGCTGATCGCTTCTCCGCCCTCATATTCCGCGCTTAAAGGACCGCTGCTCGCGCTGATTCAAGCGTTTCAGTTTATCCTGAAAACCGGCCCATCTTTTTTCAGCTTCCTGCATAAACGCCCGCACACCCGAGACTGAG
>JAMASS010000012.1:111695-120780 GCA_024761205.1 Limisphaerales bacterium | reverse complement strand
CCCCCCCCCCCCCCCCCCCCCCCCCCCCCCCCCCCCCCCCCCCCCCCCCCCCCCCCCCCCCCCCCCCCCCCCCCCCCCAACTCTCCGCGAATGTCCGGGTGAGGTTAATTCGGCTCCAAATTTCATCATCTCTGCGCATAACATAAACGGTTAAAGTTTCATTCATTCCCCCCCGTGCTTATTCAAGGCTATTTGTCGAGGGACCGTTTCTCAGCAAACCCTCACGGACGGAATCCGTCAAGGAGGAAACGTGATTTTCTTCGGTTTTTCTCGCGCGGCGAGGGCGACTTTTCAGGGATTGGATTTGTGGGAGATCGGATCGGACGGGAATCATTGCCATTGAGGATTTTTGTTTGCGCGCCTATCGGGATATTGTGGTGCAAGCTCGGCGGTGCGAGGGATCGCCCGAGGCCGGTTTGAGGAATCGAAAGCATTGGAATCTTTACGGGGTCGGCTATGGCCGGCGAGATCGCTGTGTGTTTGGAGGACACCTCCTGTCCCTTGGGGCCGGGCATTTCTTTGGAGGAAGCCCGGGGATCGATGGCGCGCTGACTTTTTCAACTGGGGTGATTGCGGGGTATTCTTTGTCAGCGGGAGCGCCATTGTAAGTGGGCGTCTACTGGTTCGCATTGGGTGGAATGATTGGTTTTTGAGCGAGGTTGGGTCTTACTATTGATTCGCGCCGAGTTCCCTACGGTCTTTTTATTTGAAGGGTTTTCGCCTTGCTATCACTAGAGCGTTGGTGCTTAATGCGGCTGCCAGGGCCCATGGAGTGTGGACTTACGAACCCCGCCAGGGCAGGAATGCAGCAACGGTAGTTTGCTCTTCATTTGCTATGGTTCCCCTGGCATTTTTCCTTCCAATGTTTGTTTTTTGATGACTCGAGATATTTATTGTCGTGAGTTTGCGGGGTTTCGTTTCGCTATTTGTGACTCGGAATTTTTTTGAGTGTTTGGATCATTTGGCATTTCCTCATTTAGGTCTTGGTTGTCGCTTGGTTCCTCTGGGTTGCATCTGGGAAAGGGGTTCGCTAGAGTCGGCTCGTAGAGTTACCGATGGCCTATCAAGTCATAGCGCGAAAGTACCGTCCTCAGCGTTTTGAAGACGTTGTGGGACAGGGGCATGTGACTCGGACCTTGTCGCATGCGATTCGAAAGAATCGTATAGCCCACGCTTATCTTTTCTGCGGGCCTCGCGGCACCGGCAAGACGACGTTGGCCCGAATTTTCGCTAAGTGTCTC
Source organism: Limisphaerales bacterium (assembly GCA_024761205.1). Classification (GTDB taxonomy): domain Bacteria; phylum Verrucomicrobiota; class Verrucomicrobiia; order Limisphaerales; family AAA164-E04; genus UBA2970. The sequence goes on along the minus strand of JAMASS010000012.1, from coordinate 119,539 downwards.
AATTGCACGGATGGTCCGCAGACTGACTTCGCAGACGATGATCAGCGCTGCATTGAGATCACCGAGGGGCGGTCGCTGGATGTGTTGGAGATTGACGGTGCCAGCAATCGAGGCATTGAGGAGATCCGCGAGTTGCGGGACACGGTCCGATACGCACCGGCTGCTTCCAGGTACAAGATCTACATTATTGATGAAGTCCACATGCTCACCAAAGAGGCGTTCAACGCCTTGCTCAAGACTTTGGAAGAACCGCCGGAGCATGTAAAATTCATGTTTGCAACAACGGAGCCGGAGAAAGTGTTGCCGACGATTTTATCGCGTTGTCAGCGATTTGATCTGCGCCGCATTCCGAATCAGCTCATTGTAAAACACTTGGCGCAGATCGCGGCGCTGGAGGATGTGACCGTGGAGGAATCGGCGATTCAGGCAGTGGCTCGAGGCGCGGATGGCGGGATGCGAGATGCGGAATCTGTGCTGGATCAATTGATCAGCTTTTGTGGGGCGGAAATTATGGAGAGCGATGTCCTTTCCATGTTTGGGATGGCGTCGCGAGATCAGGTGTTGCAGATGGCCAGGGCCTTGGTGGCGGGTGATACGCTGCAGGTGTTGCAGCTGTTGGATGGGTTGACCCGAGAAGGGAAGGAGTTGGGCCGTCTCCTCAGCGATCTGTTGGGATTCTTCCGGAGTCTTATGCTTTACCAGCTTTCCCAGCGTAATGAGGGGTTGGTTCAGGTTTCTGAGGCGGAGCTTGCGGTGTTGCAGGAGTTGGCTGGACAACTTTCTCCCGAGCGATTGACGCGGGTGCTCGAGGTGCTTTCGGATTGTGACTATCGCATGAAGGGAGCGACCGCCAAGCGGATTTTCTTTGAAGTTGCTTTGATTAAGGCGATTGAAGCGATCCAATCGATGCCGTTGAACGAAGTCTTGGAGACACTCAAAAAGCTGAGGAACCGTTCGGATGGTGGGGCCGTTGCGATGCCTGTAGGTGTTGCTTCGAAATCCGCGCCGCCATCGAAGCCTCGGGTAAAGGGAATGGTTCGAACGGAATCGGTTGCGTCGGTCCCGCCGGCAGAGTCTGCGGTGGTGGCGTCTCCTAATCCGGTACCGCCACCAGTATCTCAGAACGCTCCAGATTTGAGGGTGCTGTGGCCGCAGGTGCTGTCGTATGTCGCTGACAAGGGGCCCTTTACCCATAGCTATTTGCAGGTGGCTCAACCTCTTGCGTTGGAGGGGCGTGTGTTGACGATTGGTTTTCCGCCGCAGGCCCAGGACCATATCACGTTGCTGGAGGGAAGGAAGAACCGGGTGCTGTTGAATGAAGCGTTGAAGGCGGCCGGCCTCAAGTGCAATGATATTCGATTTGTGATCGCGAACGAGTTGGCAGATCGCTTTGACGCGATGGCGGAAACACCTGAGGCGAGGCCAGTGCCGGAAGCTCAAAGCGATGTGGGCGGCGACGGCACCGAACCCACGCAGGCGTCTGCGCCGACGGTGATTGATCAGGAATTGTTTGAGAACGACCCTTTGATTGGGGAAGCGTTGGAGATTTTTAAGGGACAGATTGTCGGAATTGATGATAAAAGCTCATAGCTTTGAGCGCGAATACTAACGAAGGGAGAGTGTGCTATGTCGAGTATCGGAAAGTTAATGAAACAGGCGACGCGCATCCAGAAGGACATGGAGGAGGCGCAAGCAGCATTGGCGGATCGAACGGTGGAAGCGTCCAGTGGCGGGGGCGCCATTAAGGTCGTTGCGAAGTGTGATGGGACCTTGGAGTCCGTCAAGATTGATCCTCAGGCGGTAAATGCCGAAGAGATTAGTTTGTTGGAGGATCTGGTGTTGACGGCTGTGAACAGCGGTTTGAACCAGGCCAAGGAAGTGTCTAATGACGAAATGGGCAAACTAACGTCAGGGTTCAAGATTCCTGGCCTCATGAGCTAAGGGCGGGCTCGGTTGCGGCTTTGTGTCCCTCCTATATCAAGGTTAGACACCCGGCGCAGGGTTAGGTTTTGGTCATTGCCATTGAATGCTGCGGTCTTGCTTCCGATGGCTGAGTTGCCAGTGCCACTTCAGGTTTTAAAGTCGGCTCTCGGCAAGTTGCCGGGCATCGGACCGCGGACTGCTGAACGGTTGGCGCTTCATGTTGTTCAGAGTGGTTCCCAGTGGGTGAAGGATCTGAGTGTGGCGCTCGTTGAGGCCAAGGAGCGGGTCCGGTTTTGCCAATCCTGCGGTGGCCTTACAGAGGTTCAGCCTTGTGAGTTATGCGCTGACCCTCGGCGGGAGATGACGGTGATCTGCGTGGTGGAGCGACCGGTGGATGTGATTTCTTTGGAGCGATCCAATGTATTCAGAGGTTTGTATCATGTGTTGGGTGGAAAGATTTCGCCTCTGAATGGTGTGGGACCGGAGGATCTGCGAATTGGTGAGTTGGGAAAGAGATTGAGTGAGGGAGGCGTGGAAGAGCTTGTTTTGGCCTTGGGATCGGATGTCGAGGGAGATGCTACGAGTTATTATCTGGCGGAGCGTTTTCAACCGTTAGGGATCAAAACCACCCGTTTGGCTCATGGCCTTCCGGTAGGCAGGGGATTGGAGTTTGCGGATGAATTGACGATCGGGCGCGCGTTGGAAGGGCGCCGGGCACTTGATTTGGGGCCGTCCGAATAATATTGAGAGTAAGGATGTTGATGATTCCGAAGGCCGTGGTTTTTGATTTGGGCAAGGTGTTGGTGGACTTTGACTTTCAAGTCTTCGCTCGCCGTCTGGCTAAGAATGCGGATTTGTCCTCCGCGGAAATCATGACCCAAGTTGTGGAGTCCAAACTGTTGGAAGATTACGAATATGGAAGAATTTCTTCGGCCGAATTTTTCGAGCAAGCAAAGAGGCGATCAGGCTACCGAGGCGACTATGAATCTTTCCGCCTTGTCTTTGGCCAGATTTTTTCGGCCATCCCGGAGATGATCGCCGGACAACAGCGCTTGAAGGCGGCGGGCGTTCCGACTTTTGTTTTTTCAAATACGAGTGAAATTGCAATTGAAACGATCCAACGACAGTTCGAATTCTATGGTGGATTTGAAGGATATGTACTTTCCTATGAGCATGGTTTCATGAAACCCGAACTTGGTCTTTATGATGTTGTTGAGCGAGTGGTGGGATTGAAGGGGGGCGACATCGCTTACATTGACGATCGGAACGACAATGTGGCTACGGCGTTGGGGCGTGGCTGGAGGGGCATCAGGCATGTAGCGCCTGAGACTACGCTTCAGGAGCTTCGAGAAAATGGGTTGAGTGTTTGATCGCCAAGGGCATGCAGCGGAAATCAGATTGAGCTAATTACATACGCTTTTGCATTTTCTGTGAAATGAAACAACTCCCGCCATCCAGTGATCGCCGGGCATATCTGTTCGCCCTGATTTTGAGTATCGTCTTGATTTCGAATGAAGAACGTGGGGTTGCCGCCCCGGGCGACGAATTGGCTTTTTTCAACGATGAGATTCTACCGTTACTGAAGGAAAACTGCTTAAAATGTCACGGTGGCGAAAAGATTAAGGGCGGACTACAACTGACCTCTCGCAATTCCATCCTGCACGGCGGCGATTCTGGGCCAGCAGTCGAGCTCCGCGATCCCGAAAGCAGCTTGCTGCTCGACATGATCAGCTATCGGGACAGCGATCATGAAATGCCGCCTAAGGGAAAACTGGATGCGGCTGATATTCAACGCGTAACGAAGTGGGTGGCGATGGGGGTACCCTACGATCCCGCTCATGAAGTTCAATCGAAGGCATATGAGGAGGAGTCGTCCGGCTACCTAACCGAGGTCAATGAAGAGACGAGAAACTACTGGGCGTTCCGAACGATTGAGCAACCGGTTGTTCCCGAGGCGGCCTTTGATGGTTGGGACGAGAATCCATTGGATGCCTTTGTGGCTAAGCGGCTGGCGGATGTCGGTCTGAAACCCAATGAACCAGCGACTCGCCAACAACTGATCCGACGAGCCTACTATGGATTGATCGGTTTGCCACCAACGTTGGAAGAGGTTGAAGCGTTTGAAAGGGACGAGTCATCAGACGCGTTTGAAAGGGTTGTCGACCATTTGCTCTCGCTCCCCCAATACGGAGAAAAGTGGGGGCGGCATTGGCTTGATTTGGTGCGGTATGCGGAAACCAACGGTTATGAGCGTGATGGCCCAAAGCCGGAAGCGTGGCGTTATCGAGATTACGTGATCAAATCGCTGAACGATGACAAGCCATACGACGTTTTTGTCCGAGAACAGCTGGCTGGTGATGAACTAGACGAGGTGACCACGGAGACGATTATTGCCACCGGGTATCAGCGGATGGGGGTCTGGGATGATGAGCCAGCTGATCCCGATCAAGCGTATTATGACGGATTGGACGATGTGGTTTCAACGACCTCACAAGTGTTCCTTGGTCTGACGGTTGGCTGCGCTCGCTGTCACGACCACAAGATTGATCCGATTCCGCAGCGGGACTACTATCGGATGATGGGCTTTTTTCACAACACGCTGAACGATATCAAACAAGGCCCCTTCAAGAAATCGCCTTACACGCTGAACACGCTGCGTGAGATCGCCAGTGAAGCCCAACGAGAGGAGCACGACCGCCTGCGAAAAGAGCATGAGGCGAGTCTGGAATCGCTCGAAGATCAGGTGGATGCGTTTGAGACGAAAATCATAGCGACCTTTTCCAATCCGGAGAAAGAGGACGCTGCTGATCGGCGTAATCGAGAGTTGTTGTTACGGCAAAAACGCGAGAAGGCGCTGAACGAGACCGAGCTTGAGAATTACCTGGAAGCCAAGAAGAATCTTCAGCAGCTGAAGCACAAGAAGCTCCCTCGAATCGACAGTGCACTGTCGATTCAGGAAAACGGAAGGACAACTCCCGACACTTACGTTTTGGTCCGCGGGAATGCTCATGGCAAAGGAGAAATGGTTCGGCCGGGCTATCCCTCGGTTCTGGGGTTTCGTGATCCAGTCATTCCACCGGCTCCGGATGGGGTGGCGTCCTCCGGCCAGCGTTCGGTCCTTGCTGATTGGATCACCAGCCCGGAAAACCCATTAACCGCCCGAGTGATGGCCAACCGGGTTTGGTATTTTCATTTCGGTCGCGGCATTGTGCGGTCGCCGAGCAATTTTGGGCAGAACGGGGAGCGTCCGACGCACCCTGAGTTGTTGGATTGGCTGGCCTCGACCTTGATCAAGAAGGGGTGGAGTTTGAAGAAATTCCACAAGACCTTGATGTTGTCCAAGACCTATCAGATGTCGTCTGCTCCCAATACCGCGAGTTTGGAGAAAGATCCGACGAACGATTTCTTCTGGCGCTTTGACATGCGGCGTCTGACAGCTGAGGAGGTTCGGGATTCGATCATCAATCTCACCGGCAAGCTCAACCTTAAGATGGGCGGTCCGAGCGTCTATACGGACATCCCTGACGAAGTGCGCGCCACGGCATCGAGGCCCGACAATGCTTGGGGCGAGTCCGCTCTGGAGGAACGGTGGAGACGAAGTGTTTACGTCTATGTCAAGCGATCCTTGCATGAGCCGATGCTGAAGGCCTTCGATTCAGCGGATACCGATTCCACCTGCGCGGTTCGTTTCGCGACCACCGTGCCGACCCAGGCGTTGACGATGCTCAATAGCAAATTTGTCAACGACTCGGCAGCGGCTTTTGCGCAACGGTTGGTCGATGAGGCGGGGGATCGTCGAGAGGATCAGGTTCGACTCGGATTGTCACTGGCGACCAACCGCCGGGCCTCAGCAGCAGAGGTTGAGGCGGGGATGAAGATGATCGAAGAAATCGAACACACTTCCGACCTGACCAAGAGTCAGGCGCTCGAGCGGTTCTGTCTGTTGGCGATCAATCTCAATGAGTGCATTTATCTTGACTAGACGCTGGTGCGAGATTGTGAGAATTTAGGAGAACAGCATTAGGAACCTAATATGAAAAATCAGAGACCTCGAAATACCTTCTGCGGCCGTACGCGACGCGACTTCCTCCACACGATGGGTGGTGGTTTCACGTCGCTTGCGTTGGCAGGGCTATTAGAAAAAGATGGATTTTTCACCAATCAACTCGTTGCTGCCGATGGAAAAACCGCCTGGAAGAGCCCGATGGAGCCCAAGCATCCTCATTTTGCGGCCAAGGCCAAGCACGTCATCTTCCTGTTTATGTACGGTGGTCCCAGCCATGTGGATACCTTTGATTACAAGCCCAAGCTTTATCCACTCGATGGCAAAACGCTTGAGGTGAAGACATTTGGGCGAGGGGGGCACAAGAAACAAGGCCGTGTCGTGGGACCGAAATGGACTTTTGACAAGTACGGACAGTGCGGCAAAGAAGTTTCTACGCTGTTCCCTCATCTAGCCAAACATGTGGACGACATCGCCTTCATTCATTCCATGACGGCTGACTCGCCTATTCACGGCTCAGCCATGTTGATGATGAATTCCGGCCATCTGCTCAGTGGGCACCCTTCGCTAGGGTCTTGGGTGAATTACGGGCTCGGCACGATGAACCAGAATTTACCCGGATACGTTGTGATGCTCGACAAAACAGGCGGGCCCATCAGCGGCGCCAAGAATTGGACTAGCGGCTACATGCCGGCTAGTTATCAAGGAACCGTGTTTCGTCCTCGGGGGACGCCCATCTTGGATCTGAAGAATGCTAATCGAATGAGCCGGAAGGAGCAACGAACCTTGCTCAACCATCTCAACCACTTTAACAACGCGCACCTCGCGGATCGCGTCGACAATTCGAATTTATCCGCGCGGATCGCAAGCTACGAGTTGGCGTTTAAGATGCAAACCACGGCCCCGGAAGCTGTGGATATTGAGAACGAACCGGAGCAGGTCAAAGAGATCTACGGCATCAACCACGACCAAACCAAGGACTTTGGCAAAAAATGCCTTTTGGCGCGGCGATTGGTCGAGCGAGGTGTGCGGTTCATCCAAATCTACTCCGGTGGCTCGCATAACGATGACAACTGGGATGCTCATGGCGACCTCGAGAAGAACCACAATTACCATGCCGGCAATACGGACAAACCGATCGCCGGATTGATTCAAGACCTCAAGGATCGGGGCATGCTCGACGAGACCTTGATCATTTGGGGCGGTGAATTTGGCCGTCAGCCAACCGCCGAGTATGCCAAGGGAACCGGGAGAGATCACAACGCCTATGGGTTCACGATGTGGATGGCAGGCGGCGGAATCAAGGGAGGCGTCAGCGTTGGTGAAACTGATGAATTGGGTTCTGCGGCGGTTCGCAATCGCTACGAGGTAAAACATCTTCACGCAACAGTGCTGCACCAGTTGGGATTGCATCCGAATAACTTGACCTACTTCTATGCAGGGCTGGATCGGCGTCTAGTCGGCGTCGAAGGAGCCGAGCCGATTCATCAATTGATTTAGACTGTCTCCAGTCAAATCTGGGGTTAAGAGCCGACACAACAGGAGAAGGGCCTTCAGTCCCTTTCCGGTTAAGGGGCACGGTGGATTCCTTCGGGCGCAATGCTGCGTAGGTTCTAAACGGTCCCCACAAGCCTGGAGGAACGGGCAGAGGTCAGGCAAAGGGCGCGGGGGGCACTCCTTTCTGCGATTTGGGTCCGAGGCAGCGGCTGCCGACTCGGAGAGGAGTGTCTGCGCTCCCAGCGGGCGGCGCCCGTAGAGTTGGCGGGCGGGCCGGTCTTAGATCAGACTGATATGTGGGCCTGGGCGGACCGTTCCCTGTGCGTCAAATCGCCCATCTTTCTGGCTTGCCAAGACCTCCGCAGAGGGGGATTTTAATGGAGATAACCCCATTTGCTTATGAGAATAGTTATACCGCTCT
>JAMASS010000012.1:0-111595 GCA_024761205.1 Limisphaerales bacterium | reverse complement strand
ACAGTTACCGCTCTACAGTTACCGCTCTACAGTTACCGCTCTACAGTTACCGCTCTACAGTTACCGCTCTACAGTTACCGCTCTACAGTTACCGCTCTACAGTTACCGCTCTACAGTTACCGCTCTACAGTTACCGCTCTATCGCCGGCAGGGTTTTACATTAATTGAACTGCTGGTTGTTATCGCCATTATTGCCATTCTCGCTGGGATGCTCCTACCGGCCCTCAGCAAGGCGAAGACCAAAGCCACGGGCGCACGATGCCTGGGTAATCAAAAACAGTTGGCGCTCTCGTTCATGATGTATGCCGACGATAACGAGGATCAGATTGTCGGGATGAGCACCTATCGTTCCGATCGCGACTTTTGGACGGGGCCGAAACGGGTGAGTGGATTCACGGGATCGGCAAAGGAGAAGGCCCTCGCCGAAACGCAGGAGGGATTGCGTCAGGGAAGACTTTTCCCGTATGCCAGCGCTGTCGAGTCCTGGCACTGCCCGGGCGATTTTCGCTTAAAGTTGCCGCTAAAGCCGGGGCCAGAGCCGGGCTTTGCCTACGACAGCTACGGTGGTGCCGGCGGCTTGAACGGGGAAGCTACGAATATATCCATCACCAAGTACGCCTCGATCGCTTTTCCATCGCGGAACTATGTCTTTGTTGAGGAGGCGGATGATCGCGGTTGGAATTTAGGTTCCTGGATAATCGACCCGGATCCTCGAAAGTTCGTCTGGATCGATGCCGTTGCGCTGTGGCATCTGAATATCAGCACCCTGAGTTTTGCCGACGGCCATGCGGAAAGCCACAAATGGAAGGGGAAGGCCATGCTGGATGCTTCACCGGCGGACCCACGGGGTGAAAAGTTTGGTGCGGTGGCAAAGAGCGATCTCGACAAGCAGGATATCTGGTACATGAAATACGGTTACACCCACAAAAACCAAGCCCAGGACGAACATTTGTGGAAGGAGATTAGCTTTAGTCCGTAACGGTCATTGCTGGCGCATCCGCAGGATCTGTGCATACGGTTTGCTACCAAGGCGTGGCACTTGTCTCGTTCAAGATTGTCTGCATTGGTCAGAACTACATGGCTCATATTGCCGAGATTGGGAATGAAGTTCCGAGTGCCACGATGGTTTTTCTCAAGCTAAATGCGGCCATTTCGGCTCGGCTTCGGAGCGGGTGGAGGAACCATACCACTGCGAAGCCGGGTTTTGTTTCTTGGTCGGGCGTGGATGGTTCATTGGAGTAACCGGGAGCGATCTCACTAAGCGGGTGTTGCAGACCGGCTCAAGGGAAAAGGGGTTGCCGGGGGAGCGCAAGCAAGGTCTTTGATGGATCGGTTGTTTTTGGTGAATTTGTTCCGGTTCCTGAGAATTTATCGACATTTTCACTCTCGCTTGAGGTCTACGGGGAGTTGAGGTAGTCCGCCGAGGTGTCGCTTATGATTGAAATGAGCAGGGCGGAGGAAGAGGGCTTGGTCGATGAAATGGCCCCATTAATTTGTGGATGCCCTTTTGGGGACACCGGCCCGAGGGAGTCTTGCCCCGCCTTTTTATTGTTGATCTCCGTGCCCGGTGGGATGCGAATGTTTGTGGAGTTCTGGGAAGTCCCCTCAGACATCGATCTTTTTTGAATTTGGGAGGCATGGTCAATGTGATGGTAGGTTCCGATGCCTTTGATGTTTGTGTTGGCAATCAGGCGTTAAATTGCTCGGCACACAGGGGGGACCGGGAGTGAGGTTTGATCCGGAAGGTCGATGGGCTGCCAAGGGGATGCAGAGTCATGATTTGTTGAACCGGCTGAACCGGTATTTTGGTTTCGACTTCCGCCTCCTAAGTCGCTCAGCCGAGAGTGGTTTGAGAAGAACGTGCTTCCGTGTCTCGATTTGAGTTCGCTACCGGTGGAGGATCAACTGGTGACGTACGTTAATCATATCGTGAGTCAAATTGGTGCTGCGTTGCAGCCTTTGGTCGGTCGGTGGGCGAAGATGTTGATCACCGGAGGGGGACGGCATAACGACACACTACGGGATTGAATTCAAGGGCGGCTGCAAGAGCTCGAAATTCAAATTGTTGAGGCGTCGCTAGCGGTGATTGTAGACTTCAAGGGAGCGTTGATCTTTGGTTATCTGGGACTGTTGTGCTTTTGGGAGAGGAAAATGTTGAGGGTCAACAAACGGGTGCCTCTCAATCGAGCGTCTGTGGGAGTTTGCATCTTTCGCCTGGGGTGGCAACCGTTGATAGCTCTCGATTGATGCTACGCCAAGAATTGAACTCGGATATTGATTTGAGAAGTCAAAGCCCACTCCGCAAAGGATGGTTTGAATAGTCTGGCCATTATTGGGGCCATCTTGGCCTATTTCGGAGCGCTTTACGGGATATCTCGAATCACCGGAAAAGAAGCGAATGAGGCGTCCTACTTCCGGGGCAACCGTGCGTCGCCATGGTATGTGGTGGCGTTTGGCATGATCGGCGCCTCGCTCTCCGGGGTGACCTTCATTTCAGTGCCCGGCTGGGTGGGGACTAGTGCCTTTTCTTATCTGCAGATGGTGCTGGGCTACTTGATTGGCTACGTTGTTATCGCTGAGGTCCTGATCCCGCTGTATTATCGCCATAATCTCACCTCGATCTACGGTTATCTCGGGCAACGCTTTGGTAGATGCACCTATTCAACGGGAGCGGCCTTCTTCTTAGTGTCACGGGTCATTGGTGCGTCCTTTCGACTGTTTTTGGTGGCTTTGGTGTTTAATCTGGTCTTTGAAAGGTTGGGATTCCAAGTGCCCTTTTTCGTGCCGGTGTTGATCTCTGTTGCGTTGATTTCCGTCTACACTCGCCGAGGAGGGATCAAGACAGTGGTTTGGACAGATACGTTGCAAACGGCCTGTTTGTTGTCCGCAGCGCTTTTGTCGGTGGTGTGGATCCTTCAACGCCTGGATCTACCCGTGAGCCACCTTTGGTCCACGGTCGCCACTAGTCCTCACGCGTCGATTTGGGTCTGGGATTGGCAGGCACCGAATCACTTAGTGAAACATCTCCTTTCAGGAGCTTTTATCGCCATCGTGATGACCGGGCTAGATCAGGATATGATGCAGAAAAATCTGACCTGTCGCACGGCGTCTGAATCTCAGAAAAACATCTATTGGTTTTGTGTGATTCTGGTGTTGGCAAACGTACTCTTCCTCACCCTTGGTGTTTTACTTTATCACTTCGGGGAGGCCCAGGGGATTGTGATGTTGAACGGAACGACCGGAGGATCTCTGGAAATCAAAGACCCCGGGACCGGTGAATGGATCGCTCGTGGGACGGATGAGTTGTATCCAATCCTCGCGATGGATTACCTTGACAGTTGGGTGATGTTGACATTTACGCTCGGTTTGATTGCCGCGGCTTATTCCAGTGCGGATTCGGCACTCACTGCCCTGACGACTTCCTTTTGCGTCGATTTTCTGAAGTTTGAGTTGCAATCACAGTTGGAATCCGATCGTAGAAAAACTCGCGAGCGGGTTCAGTTTGGGTTTGCGACGCTCATTTTTGTCACCATCGTGGTTTTCGAGCGCATCAATGATCAGGCGGTGATTCAGTCCATTTTTAAAGTAGCCGGCTTTACTTACGGCCCTTTGTTGGGGCTTTATAGCTTTGGTCTGCTTACGGAGCGTTCTGTTCGGGACTCGTGGGTGCCAACGGTCTGTGTTATGGCACCTAGCCTCACTTACCTCGCTGATCGGTTTCTGCCGTTGTGGGTCGATTTTGAGTTTGGGTTTTTAGTGCTTCTCATGAACGGCGCACTGACGTTTTTTGGCCTGTGGTTTATCTCTCGGCCGAGGAAACCCAGTGATACTGGTCCGTGGTCAGCGCATTGATCTTCGTGGTCCGATCGTTAGGCCACTGGACGGTAATTTGCTGAACAATTGTCTGTTTCCCAAGGCCAAAGTGAGACACCGGGGCGGGTATAGAAGGAATCGCCTGTGGCAAGGGTTCGTATCTCCTCCTCGTTCGGCGTTTTCACCATCACTTTTGCCTCGATAGGTGAGGAACCCGGTGTGCTGGCTCGAAGGCGAACGCCGATCCAATGATTTTTGTTCAGCAAGACATTGGTTAGCACGTGTAGAACCTAGGCTTTTTCCCCTGGCTTTCCCATTTTTCTTTGACGACGAGCAGGTCCTGATTGCCATCGCGTTAGGGTCATCGGAGGCAAGCGCACGACAGTCCTGGTTGAGGGCTGTTTCCAGCAGGAAAGAGACGTTTTGAAAACCATCCCCCTCGATCATTCATCAGGAGTTGATTGTGTTCGTAACCGTTCCAAGAGATTTGGTGATTCATGATGGGGAGTTGTGAGGTGTAAAGAACGGCAGTAATTTTGGGGTTCGGTTTGGAATTTCCGGTGTAGATGTCGTGGCACCAAAAAGTGGTGCAGTAGCCGTTGAGTGGAATCGTCGCTGATGAAACCGTTGGCCACACAAATGTCTTGATCGCCGTCGTCGTCAAAATCGAGTGCGGTCGCGTCCCAAGACCAGCCGGTTCGAGCGACGGACGCTGTCAGCGAACGAGGAGGACTCGAAGGTGGTGTCTCGATTGAGATAGAGGTGATTTCCGTACTCCATGAGTAAGTTCGGCGGAAGCGTTTTTTTGTCAAGCCCTTGGCTTTGGTCTCGTCCGTGAGTTGCCCGGTCCCGTCGTTAATCAATAGACAGGCCGGATAGCCATCGTTGGCGTTATAGAATGGTGTGGACATTTGCCCGCCAGTGTAGGCTCGGCGATATTGGGTTGGGTAGAGATTCAAATCCTCGTCGGCATTAATGTCGCCTGCGGTGATAACGCTCGCGTTCTGAATCAGTGCTGAGGGAATCAGTTTGCCGGGTTGGAGAAATTTTCCTTCATGGTCGCCCAGGAACAATACCGGTATGTAATCGATCGCGGTTACGCAAAGAAAATCGGGGTGAGAGTCGTTGTTGAAATCCGCCACGGGAGCAGACTCTCCAATTTCACCGCACCAATGTTGGATCAACTCAGCACGTTGGAATTTTCCGTTTCCAAGGTTCCAATGGATCGTGTTGACACGCCGGAGGATGATCTCCGAGAGACCGTCGCCATTGAGGGAACTAGAGGATTAGCGGATGAATCCTGAAGTGCTTTTGCCTGAGATTTCTGGATCAATGGAAGCGACCTTGGTAAAGCTAGAGGAAGATCGCTTTCGGGTTCATGGAGAGGGCCTCAGTTTCAAGACGTTCCGAGAGACGGGGAGGGGAGATGAACTTCGATTCTAGAGGACCCTGAGACGTTCCTTTACCGTCAGTCACTGGCTCTTCGACGTATCGTTTAGCTTAAGGATAAGCGAAACAACGGACGTAGCGGAGTGTCCTGCTGTAGCAGGATCAAACCATTGATGATGCCATTCAGAGCGGAGCAATCGATATCCTTCCGAATGAAAACGGTGCAAAAGATCCGATACTTGTTGACGGTCGAGTTCGTAGCGGAGCTTTCCGGGCTGAGTCACCTCAATGGCTTGGCTGCCGCTTCTTTCGATTGATCTTGCGCCAGGACGATTGGCACAACGGGCACTGGGCGATGGTAAACGTCAGATCTCCGAGAGAGCGATGGAGTCTTATACGGCTCCTATTTGGCATGCGGTCGAGTGATTTGGTTCACTAACAGTTTAATTAAAATTCGTGGTTTGGCAGGAGAAAGCATCCACATTCTTCCGTTGCGAGGGGTGCTTAATTTGATGCTTCGGCTCCTCACTTAATGGTTCGTTCTAAGCCGCTTGAGGTGACGAAGCATTAGTCATGGTAGCGGCCTTGCCCTTGAAACTCTGCCAATAACGCAGGGGCAGGGTGCCCAAGATAATGAACGCCAGTTGAGAGCCCGTAAAAAGCATGATCCACATAAATGAGCCCTCCATGAAACCGTAGTTGTGGAGTCCGATACTGAGCAGGTTCACGCCAAACCATGAGAATGCCGTCACGATATTGCCGAAGACCGCAAGATTCATCAGCCCGCGTTCGCGAACCAAACCACCCCAGCGGCAGTGCAGTATTAGCGCGTTCCAGATCACGATCAAAAGCGCACCGTTCTCTTTGGGGTCCCATCCCCAGAACCGTCCCCATGATTGATCCGCCCAAATGCCACCGAGGATGGTGCCGACGAAACTAAACAACGTGGCGAAACAGATGATGCCATAGACCATTCGATTCAATCCACTGGCGACGGATCTGGAAAGAGTCTTGGTGAGCAAACCGCGAATGATGTAGACCAAGGCCAGGAATCCGGCGACAAAGGTGGCCGAGTAACCGAGAGTGATCACGACGACATGGGTGGCCAACCAGAAATTCGTATCCAGCACCGCCCGCATCATCTCCATCGTGTCGCCCGACATCGAAAGATTGTGGGCAATGATCAGGGTCAAAAAACCGACGACACTGGCGATGACACTACCGATACCGTCACGATAGAACCATTCCAGCACAATCCCGAGGATGACCGCACCCCAACCCACAAAGATGGCGGATGAGTAGAGGTTGGTCACCGGCGGACGCCCCTCAAGTATCATTCGGGTGATGAGGCCAGCGGAATGAACGATCGCCGCCAAGATAATCAAGTAATAGGCCGATCGATTCATCCAGCTGGAGAGATTGAACCAAGACAGGCACGCAAAGATAAAGGCGACCACATAAAGGACGATGCTTTTGTAGAACGGCGAAAATTGATTGTAGCGGTATTCGATTCTCGCCTTCTTGAGCTCAGAACCGAATTGCTTCCCCAGAAAGGACCGATAGGCGGCGAGTGCGGCACTGAAACTCTCGCTGTCTTCCTGAACGTAGGCAGAACTCATATCGGCATAGTTTTTGACGGCTGCGGGCAGTTTTCGGGAATGAATCACATCCAACAGATTCGTGCCCATATTCGACCACTGGTCTCGTGCTTCATTTGGGACATCCGGCGGAATGAGCAAGGGATAGGCAAACCGGCTGACCATGTCGTAGCGTTCCATTTTCCGCATCAGGTTGTCGAAGGACACTTGGTCGTAGTCCTCCCCTGCAGCACGTCTCTGGACAGCCTCCACTCCGGGTGAGATATCCGCCAGATAGTCGTCCAATTCAGTTGCGAAGTCCGTGGTGTCTTGGGGTTGCAAGCTGTTTTTCAGACGCAGAAAGAGTCTGAGCGAAAAATGGAGTTTAACCACGGCGCGTTCAAATGGCGTTCGCAATTCGGGTTTGGGATTCGCGCCGCTGGCATGTCCTTCGATCTTTTGGAGATGTGGCTGAATCTCGGTGAAGGTGAAAAAACGCAGGCCGGAGCGATCCAGGCCTTTCTTCTGCAACTTGAGTTCACTGATGAGGTCTGGGTGATTGACTGCGAAGATGTAGTGCTCGTCGGCTCGTTCGGGTTGAATCATGACCTCCATGAGCCACTCGGCGGAGCTCAGCTTCTTGGGATGTTTTGAAAACTGGTACCAATTACGCTCGGTCAGTGGGCCTTTGTCGCTGCGGATCTCCAGGAAGTTGCCCCACTCGCCGTTCACACCGTTCCCCTCTAAAGGCACCTTTCGGGTGCCCCGTATTTGGAGCAGAGCATTCATGGCAACCGAGTCCAGGGGTTGAATCCGGCCATTCAGTAAAACCGGGAGTTGTCCGAACCCAACGTGATCGATGCCGAGTCCACTTTCCTTATGACGCAGGCTAGAGGCGATCCAAAGAGTGAAGATGGCAAGGATGATCCAAGGGAGATGATTCTTCATGCCGATTCTCCTTCTGCGGTTCGAGTCACTTGGACAGTCATCGGTTCTTTTTGTCTGCATGATTTTTTGGCTGCTTGTCCGGCCGACCGCTTCGATTGATTAGATTTTTTCTGCTTCTTCGACGATAGCGTGTCCGGTGGGGCAGCCGCATCCTTTGACCGTTGTTTCCGGAGGAATCCGGCGAGATGCATCATAAACTGAATGAGCAATCCGAATCCGACCATCAGACAGGCCAAGTAGGGCGTCAGCCAGGTCGGGTTTCGAACCACTTGCAGGGTGGAGGTGGGTGTGAGGCCATGTTGTCTGGCGAGGTCTCCCGCTGTCATTTGGTGCTGGTAGAAGGTCAGTCCTCCGTAGCGCAGCGGGTGGTTCATGTAGATCAGCACTTCACGATCTTCGTTAGTGGCTTCATTACGCAACCGAACGCGGCTCGAAAAGTTCTTGGGCAGTTCCGTTCCCTTGTAGTTATCGTGGGTTGCCTTCAAGAGGGTTAGAGAGAACGGCTCATAGTAACGCTTAAACCGCAGACTGAGATCGAAGGATTTGCCGTCATGCTCCACGGTCTGCGGTTTCAAGATTGCCGAAGTCAGCCAGATGCCAATCGATTGATCGCCGTCAAATAGCTCGACAACCGCGCTTGGCTGATCGCGCGTTTCCATTTCCGTCACTGGATCCAGCGGCAGCACAAAAAAGTCCTTCGCGGGCCCTTGGTTCGCAATGGTAGTGGCAGCGCCTGCTGTCTGTTTTCCGAAGATGTTTGAGTTCACCCAATAGTCGCGAACCTCAATGCGGAAGGGAAGCTTGGCATCCGAGATCGTGGCGCCCTTCTTCAGGCGTGACTCCGGCACGGAATAAATCGTGTCCGTTTCCTCTGCCGACTTATCGATGAGAACCAATTCACTCTTCCGAAAATCTATGGAAAAGTTTTTGGTTTCCCCTTCTTCAAAATCCAGTGCGCTCTCCCGCGAGAGGAGGTCGGTAAACAGTTGGCCAACCAACAGCAATATCAAACCGGCGTGCGTTAGGAAGATGCCGAACTTTTTCTTGGCAATCTTGAATCGTTTGCCGTGGGCAGCAATCAGGTTGACGAGGAGAAGGAGCCCTACAGCATAACCGCCGGGGAAAATGGGAATCAGCCAGCCGCCGTTGGCAGGTTCCAAGTAAATCAGAAAGCTTTTGAAATAGCGCTCCTGCGCGGCATAAAGCCCCTCGTCGACTTGGGCAATGGTCCCGACGAATACCAACACCATCGAGACTGCCAAACAGCCTACGGTAAGCTTGAGCGATGTCAGGAATTGGAAAAGGCGATTAACCATTGCCGGGATATTTAACCGATTGGACGAATTGAGTGAAGGCTACAGTTTCCTTCTCGATGGTTTCAGGAGCTCCCATGAGCTTGTAAAACCATGTTTGGCCGCCGACGGGAATGATGGCTGCGAGTATCCGATTGTCACTTCCGGTCATATCCACCAAAATGCCTTGAATTCCGTTGAGGTCAAGCTGGTTAGTGACTTCGGGCAACGAGGCTACGTCCAGCGGGGACAATCCGATTTGACTTCGCCAGCGGTTAATATTGGGGAGTAATCCGCCGCCATCGCCGCCCAGGATGCTCACCGTCAGCTCGGCGGGTCCATCCATCGCATCGGAGATGGCGAAACTGGCGAGCAGCATGGAGGACTTCGGTGGGGTACTCTGCCAGCCTGCCGGCACCTCCCACTCAGGTAGTTGCCGGGAAGGGGATGTCATCTGGGGCGGCGTTTGGGTCGTGCTGCGGCTCCGAAACTCACGTTCCATTTTGGCGAGATTAATGGTCGCCAAAAATTCTGTAAAAGCAGGCTTCTCGGTCTCAACAAAGTGACTGGGACCGGTGAGTTTGAAAAACCAGGTGAGATTATCTTGATGAAGGTAGGCGGTCACGATGCGTGCCGCGTGATCGGGATCTTCGCCATTGTCAGGACTGGCGAGATCAAAGAGATTGCCATCGCCACCGCCGATTTTGACACGACTGGCCAATTCGTCGACTCGTTCGGTCGTTGCGGGTTCGAGTCCGACTTGTTGTCGCCACAGATTTACAATCTCAAGATCGGCAATGTTCAGCCGGGGCATTGGGAGCACCGAAACCTCACCGGCATGGCCGTGTTCATCCGCAATCTCAAACGACGCCGCACGCATGGCGGACGGTGCCTTTGGTTTCCAATGATCGGGCACCTGATACGCACTGAAAACTCGCTCTTTGGGAATTTCAGTGACGGTGATGTCCTTCGAACAACCAGCGGCAAAGATTACTGTTCCCAGCGCCACACTCGGCAGCATTTTGAAGGACGAATGCCGGTTTCGAGAGTCCGGCCGAAGCCGAGTGAATGTGTTCATCAAAAGCACTGAGCTGGGCGGTTAAAACGGATGGATATCCTCAGGATTGAAAGTATTCAAATAAAACGACAGATGAGTATAAATGGGTCAACTTGAGGTGAAGCGCGATTGATTGCGGCAAGCGACGCTTAGGCTGCTCCGACGGAAAGGAGGAATTCGATGTTGGTCCCGGTTTTCTTGAGTTTGTTCAACATCAGATCCATGGCTTCCACCGGCGGCACGCCCGTGAGCGCCCGCCGCAGAATGACGACTTTCGAATATTCGTCCGGATGGTAAAGAAGCTCTTCCTTTCGGGTGCCGCTAAGTTCGACGTTGATCGAAGGGAAAACCCGGCGATCGACCAGGTGACGATCCAAATGGACCTCCATATTGCCGGTTCCTTTGAACTCTTCAAAGATCACCTCGTCCATTCGGGATCCGGTGTCGATTAGTGCGGTGGCAATGATGGTCAGTGAGCCGCCCTCTTCAATATTTCGCGCAGCACCGAAGAAACGCTTGGGTTTGTGGAGTGCGTTCGCGTCGACACCGCCCGAGAGGATCTTTCCGGAGTGTGGCTGCACGGTATTGTAGGCCCGGGCTAGGCGCGTGATAGAGTCGAGCAGAATGACCACGTCTTTTTTATGTTCGATCATCCGTTTAGCCTTTTCGATTACCATCTCAGTAACCTGCACATGCCGTTCCGGGGGTTCGTCGAAGGTGGAGCTGATCACCTCCGCCTCAAGACAGGTTCGCTCCATATCGGTGACTTCCTCCGGTCGTTCATCAATGAGTAGGATAAAGAGGTAAACCTCCGGATTATTCCTAATCATCGCGTTAGCGATGTTCTGCATCAGCACCGTTTTTCCAGTTCGCGGCGGCGCCACGATCAATCCACGACTGCCTTTTCCGATGGGGCAGACCAAATCTAAGACGCGCGTCGAATATTCTTCTGGATTGTTCTCCAGAATCAGGCGTTCGTCGGGGAACAGTGGCGTAAGATTGTCGAAGTGAGTTTTATCCTTAGCCTTTTCCGGATCTCCCTTGTCGACGGCTTCCACCCGCAACAAGGCGAAGAAGCGTTCTTTTTCTTTGGGGGGACGAATCTGTCCGGCGACAATATCGCCGGTCTGCAGATCGAACCGCCGGATCTGAGAAGGGGAGATGTAGATATCCTCAGGACAGGAAAGGTAGTTATAGCTGCGGGAACGGAGAAATCCAAAGCCCTCAGGTAATATCTCGAGGACGCCTTCTGCGAACAGACAGCCAATGCGTTCGGCGTTCTTTTGCAGAATCTGAAAAATCAGCTCATGCTTTTTCATGGTGCCAAAATTCTCGATTTCGAGTTCTTTGGCCATGTTGTTGAGGTCCGTCATCGACATCGCTTGTAAGCGACTGATGTTGACGGCAGAGCCTCCGCGTTTCGGTTTGTTCTTGCCTTTTTGCCGTCCGTTGCCGTTTTGATTGCCACGATACCGCCCTCCATTTCCGTTCCGATCCGCGTTTCGCGAATCCTTGTTCTCATCGGCTGCTGATGGGCTGGTAGGCGCCTCGGAATCTTTGGGGGCATCGTTGCTTTCGGGTGTTTCCCAAGATTCGGCTGCGGTCGGCGGTGGCGAATCGACGCTCTCCAGATCCGCATCTGGTGGGTCAGCGGGCTCAGCGGCTGCGGATTTGCCCTTCGCTTTGGTGGTCTTCTTTGCTATTTTTGTTGGCATATAGTTTGTTAGGATGAACGACAATTGGTGGGTTTCTAAGTCTCCCTCCAGTTGCTGAAGCAACGCCAATAACTACCGCAACCTGCGGCCTTTTGTGGCACGGAAACGCCGCATTTCGACGCTTGCTTCAGGAAAGATCAATACGGCAAGGGATATCTTGCAGTTAAATCGTTGACAGTCTCGCGCACTTTTTTCGCCACGTCAAGGTTTTTGATGTCCGCCAAAACCTCCGCAATCAGGTCGGCGATGAGGTCCATTTCAGGCTCTTTCATGCCGCGGGTGGTCACCGCAGGAGAGCCGATACGGATGCCACTGGCCTGGAATGGTGATCTGGTTTCGAAGGGGATGGTGTTCTTGTTTACCGTAATGCCGGCTTCGTCCAGGGCGAGTTGGCAAGCCTTGCCGGTGACATTGCGTTCACCGACATCGATCAGCATCAGGTGATTGTCCGTTCCGCCGCTCACGAGCCGATAGCCGTGGTAGCACAAGCGAGCGGCAAGCGCTGCGGCATTGCGCGCCACCTGGGTTTGGTACGCCTTGAACTCTGGGCTGAGAGCTTCTTTGAGGCAAACGGCCTTGGCCGCGATCACATGCATCAACGGGCCCCCTTGAATCCCCGGAAAGGTTTGGGAATCAATCGCTTTGGCATTTTCCTCACCACAGAGGATCAAGCCGCCGCGGGGACCTCGGAGGGTCTTATGGGTGGTTGTGGTGACGTAATCCGCGTGGCCCACCGGGCTCGGATGGGTTCCGGTTGCGACCAAACCGGCAATATGGGCAATGTCGGCTAGCAGCAATGCCCCGGCCTCTTTGGCGATTTGCCCCATCCGCTCGAAATCAATAATCCGCGGATAGGCACTGGCACCGACCGTGATCATCTTGGGGCGATGCTCTTGAGCCATCTTGGCGAGATTATCGTAGTCGATTCGTTCGGTCTCCGGGGAGACCCCGTAGTGAATCACGTCAAAGAAACGCCCCGAGAAGTTGGCCTTGTTTCCATGGGTCAGGTGGCCTCCATGGCTTAGATCCATGGTGAGGATTTTATCCCCCGGTTGGAGCGTGGAAAAATAGACTGCCATATTCGCGCCACTTCCGGAATGAGCTTGAACATTGGCGTGTTCGGCACCGAACAGTTCCTTGGCTCGCTGGATTGCCAGACGTTCGGCCTCGTCCACAAATTCGCAACCTCCGTACCATCGTTTGCCCGGATACCCCTCGGCATATTTGTTGGTCAGCACCGACCCCTGAGCCTCAATCACTGCTGGGCTGGTGAAGTTCTCACTGGCGATGAGTTCGAGGTGTTCTTGTTGTCGATGTCTCTCTTGCTCAATAATGGTCGCAATCTCCAGATCAACCTTGGCGACCTTCGCTGTGCTCCTGCTCTCGAATTGCGCTATTTTGGAGTTCCGACGCTCATGACGGCCCCCGACAAATGGAGTGGCAAGGAAGATATCCACGATGTTGGAAGCTTGTTCGACGGTTAGCGAGCTAGCCGGAAGGCAGAGCACATTCGCGTTGTTATGCTCCCGAGAGAGCTGAGCGGCGCGCGCGTCGTGGACGAGTGCGGCCCGAATCCCCGGTGCCTTGTTGGCAGCGATAGACATGCCGATTCCGGTTGAGCAGACCAGCAGGCCAAAATCCAGTTTATTCGCCTGAAGCTGGTTCACGACCTGTTGGGCATAGTCGGGGTAGTCTGTTGATTCGGCGCTGTCCGTGCCACAGTCGACGATGGCGATATCTTTATCCGTGAGAAGTTTTTTGATCGATTCCTTCAAGGAGAAACCGGCGTGGTCAGATCCTAGGGCTATGTTCACTTTCGATTCAGCTGCCTGGGGTGAGTTTTCTGTAGATTGCTGGGGGCTGTCGATCAGTTTGATGATCTGGTTGATGCCTTCGATGATCTCGTCTCGGCACTGTTCATACACTTCCAAGGGGCTGTCGATCGGGTCGAAGATCTCCTTTTCGTAAGAAGACAAGTTTTGATTGAATTCTCTCACTAAATAGGTTTTTCTTGCGGCCTTTGGAAATAATTGGACGATGGTCTCCACGTGTCCGCTGGTCATCCCGAAAATGTAGTCAGCGTCATGAACCAGTTCTTCGCGGAGCATCTGGCTGCGTTGTTCGGAGATGTCAATCCCCACGCGCTTTAACGCTTCGACGGCATTCACACTGGGGGCTTGACCGTCAATCGCTCCAACGCCTGCGGATATGACTCGAATGTCGCTTTTGCCGCCGAGGGCATACCGCAGAAGACCTTCAGCCATGGGGCTACGGCAGATGTTTCCCGTGCAAATGAACAGTACGGTGGTCATTTGTCTCGGTTAGGAGTCCTGCGACTCTCGGGGCCAGTGGGAGGGGTTAAATAAACTACTCATTGACATGGAACTAGTTTCAAGTGTGTTCATGTCGATCCTTTTTTGTTTTGGTTTAGTAGCGTAATTCTTTAATTGATGGTGAAAATTGACATCATCACTATCAGTGCCCCGGTAGACATGCCGAAGTATCCAATCATCATGCCCTAGATGATCCACCACCTGTCGAATGTGCTCATTCCTGTCTTGTCAATCCAATCGAAAGCAGTTTCTTGAGCAAACCAACCTCCCGTGATGAGAAGGCAGCTAAGGCTTGACCAATAAATGTGTTTGATCATCACCTCTCCTTTCCGTTTGTTGCTTTGGTTTGTGAAAATCTCTCTACTTTAGACAAAAACCTTGCCTCAATTTCATGAGCGATTGCGCCGCTCCACGATCCCGATCCCCTTCAACAGTTCGATCACCCGAGCTAACACAGGATCATCTGTTGGCGTTGGAAGCGGTAGGTCTCCGCTCAGGGGCGAGTTGGGTTCGGTAGGCGAGGTCTCTGCGCTGGATGAGCCCGCGATGAAATCGGATTCTGGTGAGACAGTCACGACGATATCGGGTTCGACACCCTGGGAAGTCAGCTCCGTGCCGTCGGCAAGACGGACCGTGCCGTCGGGAACTCTCAATTGGTGCCCTGTTTCGAGGGGGATTAGCTTATCAGCATGAGCCTGGCCAGCGCTGGTTTGGCCGACGAGAATCCCCAGATTAGCTGAACGAATCACTGCCGCCAAGACTTCCGCAGCCCCGCGGGTCGTCTGGTCGATAGCAATTACGAGGGGAACCTTGATCTGAATGGCTTGCGGCTCGGAGGACCGGATTCCCTGACCCCAGTCGAAGAGCGGCGTGGTGTTTTCGGTAAAGAGTCCGGTGATTTTTGAAACTTGCTCGTAATCGTTGCCGGAGACGTGCCGGAGATCGATAATCAGCCCGTGGAGGATGTGCTCGCTGTCTAGTCGATTGTAGGCTTCTTTCAAGTTTGTCGCTGCCGTGGCATCAAATAGCGGGGCTGCGATATAGCCGATAGAGGATTCGTAATAGCGGGTTAGGGCCGGGGCTCCATCAAAGGCTCGCTCGTTGGCAACCGCGGCGGAAGAGACGAGTTCAAGTTGTGATTGGAACTCGGTGAGAATCCCTTGAAGAGCGGCCCGATGCAGACCTTCCTCGGAAATAGAAGGAAGGTGCTCTCGGATTACCTGGAGGATTTCCGGAAGTCTGGGCAGTGTGGTCTCCGGGAGGGGTGAATCGGATTGTTGATTCTCTTCGGTTGCAATAACGGATTGGTGTCCGAAGCCACTTGCGCAGATCCCTGCGAGTGATAGGACTAGGCTTTGTTTGTGGATCAGTTTAAGGATCCGCGAGAGATAGAATGTGGGTCGGCTCTTCATGAGATGGCCTTAGCTCCGATATCGGTTCGGTAAAATGCGCCCTCAAATTGAATCATTTCTGTGGCGGTATAGGCAGTCTTCAATGCCGCTTCCAAAGAGTTACCGTCTGCTGTCACCCCTAGAACTCTGCCTCCCGAGGTGATGATATCAGGTTTGCTCGAGCGGGTCCCGGCGTGAAATACCTTAACTCCTGAGAGATCGTCAGCGGTCTCCAATCCGGTAATGCGCTGCCCCTTGGTATAGCTCCCCGGATACCCCCCCGAGGCGATGACAACACAGACGCTGACGCCCTCGGACCACTCAAGATTGACCGCATTGAGCGTTCCGTCAATAGATGCTTCAAGAATCTCGATTAAATCCGATTTGAGGCAGCGTAAATAAACTTGCGTTTCGGGGTCTCCAAATCGCGAATTGAACTCGAGAACTTTGGGGCCGTCCTCAGTCAACATCAACCCCGGATACAGGATGCCGTGATAATCGATCCCCTCGGCCTGACATCCCGCCAGCCAAGGATCGAGGATTTCCTGGCGAGCCTGCTCCAGGGCTTCAGCAACAAAGAACGGGGTAGGAAAGTAAGCGCCCATACCGCCGGTGTTGAGTCCCTGATCCCCGTCGAGCGCCCGTTTGTGATCTTGGGAGGTGGGAAAAAGTTGGTAACTCTTGCCATCGCAGATGGCGTGGAGGGAGACTTCCCGTCCAACGAGCAGTTCCTGGATCAGAATGCGGTTTCCTGCTTCGCCAAAAGCCTTTTCTTTGAGGATGCTTTTGATGGACCTGTCTGCATCTTCGACCGACTGGCAAATGAGGACTCCCTTGCCGAATGCTAGTCCGTCAGCTTTCACGATGCAACGTCCCTCCAGTTCTCGAGCGAAGGCGCGGGCTGCTTCGGGCTCGGAGAAACTGGCGGCTTTGGCCGTGGGAATACCGTGCCGTTTCATAAACTCCTGAGAAAAGACTTTTGAAGACTCAAATTGAGCGGCCTTTTGGGTGGGGCCCCAAATTCGGAACCCGGCGTTTTGGAAGCGATCCACAATGCCGAGAGCCAAGGGATTTTCGGAGCCAACCACGGTGAGATCCGGCTTGTGCTCGCCGGCGAAGTTGAGCAACCCTTTCAGATCTTCGGCGCCAAGGGGCACGTTTTCGACCTGAATCCCGGTTTTTGCCACAGTCTCCAATGCCGTGCCGGCATTCCCTGGGGCACACCAAACTTTTGATGCATGCGCGGACTGGGCAATTTTCCAAACGAGGGCATGTTCCCGTCCGCCTGAACCAATCACGAGAACCTTCATGAGCGGTGCGATTCAAACAGGAAGCCTCAGCAAAGTGAATGTCTTTTCTCAGATTCTTCAAAAACGGACGGGAAACCGAAAAAATGGCGATTTTGAGTGATACCGAGTAGAGGCGCCGCTCTAAACAACGGGCAGCCGTTGATAGCGGGCAGATTTTTTAGACAAATGCAGCGCGCCACAACGCTTTAACTCTATGAAAACAGTGGAAAACTGCAAGCCAAGCGATGATCTAAGAGCCGAGATATGGAAGCGGTGGCTCAAGGAGCACAGCGCCAAATTGTTGCTGTTCGCACGCCAGGTGACCCGGTCAGCCGCTGATGCGGAAGATGTCGTCCAAAACGCGATCGCTCGTCAATGGGGGAGAGACGCTGCTGCCATGGAACCACCCATGGGACTGATGATTTGCTCTATTCGACGAGCTGCGATCGACCTTGGACGCAGTGAAACTCGGCGTCAGATTCGGGAACAGCACTATTCCGATTCGATGCTGCAGGAGATGGGTTCGTTTTTTGAGCCGGATTTCGAAAAAGCCGACCAGCAGCAGTTGGTCCAGCAGGCCATGGAGGAGCTGAGCCAGCCGCAGAGGGAAGTGATCGTGCTCAAAGTGTGGGGAGGCCTGACATATGCCGAGATCGCCTCGGCCCTGGAACTTTCCATCAATACCGTCGGGTCGCGATACCGCTACGGATTGGCTGCCTTAAAGAAGAAGCTTGGAGTGGTGGTCTCATGAAAGAGAACTGGTTGGAAGAGAGTGAATTTGAAGAGGGTCTGCGGAAGCTCCGGCCGAGGGCTGTGCCGCCAAGCGTCGTTGACCATTGGGTCAAGGCAGCCCGTGATGCCGCAATGCGGGATCGGAACGATGTGCCGGTCTCTGAGGGACACGATCGTGGTGTCTTTGGAAATAAAACATGCCGCCGTAGTGTGTGGCTAGCCGCAGCCTTGATTCTTCTCGTTGGGTTGGTCGGGACCCTGATGGTCCAGGGGCCTGACGAGCCTGGCGGGTTATCGGAAGTGGTTTCGATTTCCGATCCTTTGATTTCTCCCTTACGGGGGCTTAAAGCCGCAGAGGGCTTCGCTTTTCGTCCCGAAGCACTGGAGAGTCAGCTTATCCACGCCAGCGACGATGGCATTGTCGCCATTGTCGGGGATGTGCCCTTCAGACGCGTGCGGTATCAACTGGTGGATGCCTATCGCTGGAGCAGTGCGCCGGACGGCGTCTTTTTGGAATACCAAATTCCTCGGGAGGAAGTTTTGTTATTACCGGTGGTTACTTATTGAACAACGACAGAAAAACGAAACGATGAAAGTGATGAAGCAAAGTATGACTATTGGATTGCTGCTGGTGGTTTGCCAGTTCAGTATGGCAAGCCAAGTGCGTGCGGATGATGACGAAAAGCGCCATGTGATTCGAGTGGAAACCAAGAGCGGCGACCATCCGGAGGTCCGTCTCACTAAACCCACCAAGATTGCGACTCAAGAGGCTCGATGGGTGGGGGGCGGTGACCGCTGGATCGATGGCTGGATCGATGGTTTCCGTTCTCCCAAGGCATCCACACGAGGGGGGACGCCGAGTGACCGCTGGATCGATGGCTGGATCGATGGTTTCCGTTCTCCCAAGGCATCCACACGAGGGGGGACGCCGAGTGACCGCTGGTTCGATGGCTGGATCGATGGTTTCCTGGACTCTCCCAAGATTACGTTTCAAGAGGTTCGATGGGTGGGGGACCGCAAGGAACGAACGTGGCTCGGTGTGCATATCGGCCGTGTGTCGGAAACCACCGCGGCGCAGGTAGAACTGAAACCGGGGCGTGGATTGATCGTTCAACATGTGGTTCAGGACAGCCCTGCTGCCGAAGCTGGGCTAAAACGGTTTGATATTCTGACGGCACTGGACGACCAGATTTTGGTAAACCCTGATCAGTTGCAGGTCCTGGTTGCCGGCTATGAAAAGGATGATGTGATCTCGCTTTCCGTGATTCGTGGCGGGGAGTCTCTGGCAGTAAAAGCCACGCTGACAAAGCGGAAGCCGACGTCGATGCGGGTCCGGAAAACGGACGAATATGAGAGGCCTCGCCTCAGGTCGTGGATTGAACGATTGGATACTGACGGAGACGTCGTCTCCACAGAAATCCTAAATGAGCTCATTTGGGATGGAAAGGTGTTGGACGATGTGGATGTTTTTCATTCCCGGATCGTTGAGATTGGGAGTGCGGGCATCGTTTTTAAGGATGACTCCGGGACTTATCGAGTGACGAACAAGGATGGTCTCCGCTTTCTGCGTTTTGAAGACAAAGATGGGAAGGTCGTCTTTGACGGAGAGTTTAACGAGGATAGCAAGGACGTTCCGGTGCATGTCCTTGAGAAACTGAAATCGATCAGGGCGCCTGAAGAATTTGGTGTCCGCCGACTGCGGAACGTTTTTGAAAGGTTAAAGAACAGCGACGGAGAGAATATTTCCGTTGATGTCCGTTTGAAGGAAACACCTGAAGGCGTTGTCGATTACCGGCTTGGTTCCGATCAGTCCTATTAACCGCTGAGGTTGCCGATCAACTGATAAGCGGGAGTCTTGGGGCTCCCGCTTTTTATTTGGAAAACAATCGCAGGCTATGAATAAAAGTGTCTTGAAGTTCGTTCTTTTGCTGGCGTTCAGCCTCAGTGCGGGATACCCCAGCCTGAGTTCCCTGACCCCGGGTGGGATTGAGAATCACTAGCATGACCCCGGAGTCGATCGTTCTTAAGGTGATTTGGGAACCGTCTCGACGGTTTTCCGGTAAGACTAACGTTGACGGTCAGGAATAAGAAATTAGTGGGAGCACTCCGTACAACCTTTGCGTTAGGTCTCGTTTGGCTGACTGGGACGATACAAAAGATCGAGGAAAAACACATTGGAGAACGGGGCGGAGTTTGACTATCACAATCGGCAGCTTCGGGTGCGGCGTTACCGGTAAGTGTGATCTGAATTCTGGCGACGCACCGCATGGCTGACCAGATGCAGTGCGCCGTCCGTGGCACATTTAGGCTGTTTTGCTGGAAGAGCATTCCGTTGTTACCGTCACTCGAAGTCTTTTGGTTTGGGGCTTCCTTGCCAATGCTTAAATCCGCCGCTGCAGATATTCAATAGCCTTCATGAGTTGACCTTGATCCGAGGGCGGCATCGGCTGAAAATTTGCCGATGGCACCGGCAGGCGGAAAGGAAGAGCACTGTGGGAGGCACTTGGGCTGCCGAAGGCACTGGTAACGATGGTTTAGGTGCGAGAGTTGGGTTCGGAGAGTGTCCGGTGCGGGGTAGACTGCTGGAGGAGCAATGGGTGTCAGGGCGAATCCTGGATGGGATGATGCCGTGCCGAATGAAGGTTGGGAGGTATAGCAGGGGCTCCTGGAACCTCTGCAACTACTAGCACCAACAGAGTGGAATCGCGACTTTTGCTAACATTGTCTGGTGGCAGTAAGGCTGGGGTTCGCCGAAGGCGCTTCCGGCTGAGGTCCGTCTTGCGGGCTTGGATGCCGAAAGTTGGGGTAACTGATTCAGCGATGGCGTGGCAGCCGCGTCTCCTCCAGATACGATCGATGGCTGGCGAATGCCAAATCGATGACCAGCGCCTGCAGTCTCGGGAGTTTTGACGATGTAGGGAGTTGCCCAGCTGCTTCGGCCATACCTCGAGGCTCACCAGCGATGGCTGAAAAAGCGGAGACCATTAAAGAGCACCGCGGAGAACGACATTGTATCGGTTGAGGTTTTTCGCCGGTTCGGTTCTTTCCGGACTAGCAATCGTCTGGGCATTGTAACGAGGCTCGGCGTTCGGCACAGGATTGAGCATTGGCGCGTTGGTGCTGCTTGAGCGAACGATCTCTTACAATTCAGAACAGGTTCAGAGCCATTTGTTCATTCAGCGCATTTTTGAAGGAAAATCGGCGCCCTTTCTGGCTCGATTTATGGAAACGACCGATCTCTCCGAAAGCGACATTGCGGAACTGCGAAAGATCCTCAGAAGAAAGTCCAAATAATGATCGCTACACTGCTAATCACCTTTGAATCTGTGGTTCGGATGTCTTTCGGTGCGTCTGTGTTGATCATGGGGAATCCTTTGCCTCTATACTGGCTACTTCGCAAGTGGCTGCCGGTAGCGGTTTTTTATGGTTTGAGCATTCTCGTTTTGCTACGGCTAGTCGTGCCGGTTTTTCCGCAAAGCGATTATAGTTTTACTGCGATGGCCTCCCAAGTTGATGGGATTTTTCTATGCGGGTCCTGTCATGCTTCCCATCGGTGAGCCGGAACCAGCGGTGGCGCTAGAGGAGGGAGATTTGACCGGTGCGGGCGCTGCCACGGATCAAAGTCCACTCTGGCGGTGGATGTCCGTTAGTTAGGCTTTGGTCTTGGTGGCAATGTTGCCTTGGCAAGGTTGCCGTTTTTTGGGGTTTCTGCGTTGGTTCAGACTTCAGCCAAGGATATTCGATCTTCGGCTGCTAGCGCTCTTGGAGGAGTGTCGGAAGATGGCGGGAGTTCGGCGGAAAGTGGTGATGCTACCGGTTGATCGAATGCGAATGCCTGCTGTTTTTGGTCTCTTGACGCCTCACATCTTGGTTTCCAAACGGTTGCACGAGGAACTGGATCATACGGAATTGAAGCACATTCTTCTGCATGAGCTAGGTCACGTTCGCCGCTATGATGCACTGCCGGGCATGGCGGGATCCTTGGTAGCAATGGTGCATTGGTTCAATCCGCTCGTGTGGTTGGCCGTCCGTCAGTTTTCTATGGTGCGAGAACTTTTGTATGGTCGCGCCGTGGTTCACATGAAGAAAACCGGCGGCTCAAGGTTCACATTGACGAATTGAATCAGAGTCTCCGTGCCATGCATAAGAAAATGGAGAAATTACAAAAGAAGCTCGATGAGCGAATCGAGGGCGAGTAGCCATCATCGTTCGAGATGCAGTGACGTGGGCGCATTCCTCTGGGGGAGCGCCCGCTTTCTTGTTTGGTCTTCAAAACATACACTTCACGGCTCCGCTAAGTTTCGCTTTCAATGGCGTGAATGAGGTCCTTGATATAGGTGGCATAACCCTGCAGCCCGCTGCCAAGATTGTCATGGGGATGTGATTCGGCATGACCATGCTACCGTAGCCGGCGTCTCTCGGTGAGCGAATAACTTGGGCGAAATTCATGTTTCCGTTATCGGGGTAGACCTTATGGAAGTGCTCTATCCACCCTTGATATTGCGGAGGCGAATATTGAAGATTGGTTTGCGTTGTCGACCCAGTGGATGATTGGAGTGATTTCGGTTTTCAGCTCTCTCAATCCTTCGGCAGCCGATTCCAGACAAAGATTGAACCTGTGAGCGGAACTGGCGTACAACTGTGCGAAGTGCTTGATGCCCGCAGAAACATCGGGGCTATTCCTGCGTGTAATGCCTTGGTAACCCACCGGTGTTGGTGGGTCCGTAATGTGGTTCGCCAGTCAGCCCTTGTATTCTTCGGCTACAGGGAGGACGCGTTCGGGGAGGTAAGTGATGCGTTCGTCGATGTCGCCAATCGAGACTTCTCCGGCGATCGGATGAGGTTTGTTTTGGGCGAGAGCCTGCTCATAGTTCCAAGTGCTGCAGGACGGTTTCCTCGGGCGGGGGAGATCGTTCTTCCGGTCCTGAAGACAGGGTGAATCGTGGTATTGTACATTAACTTGACGCCTGTCCTGCCGTCTACGGAAATCATTTGTTGAATCATTTCGATTTCACGGGCTCTCTCTCTGGTCTCTTGCCTAGCATGATAGGGGCGTGCTGACGCGTTCGATCTCCCCTGAGGCGGCAAATGATAGGCGTCCAAAACTGGCTCTATATTGCTCACAAGCTTCTCTTTTGGTCAACGAATTATCTAGGTCCAGCCCACCCTCCTTGATGGTTTTGGGTCAACCACCGTCCATATTGAAAACCCGTGCCGGGCAAGAAATTCGAGATCCCTCGTTCCCGTCCCGCCGTGCTGACAAACCGGCTTTCATCAGCATTGGTTTTGTTGGTTTGCCATTTGACTCCGATTTTCCTGCTGCTTAACAGAAGACGACAAAACAGATCGGTTGATCCGAGAACGGCCGACGCGTCAGCCAAGGCCACCCGTTAACATGGGCGAACGGTTCTTCAATCGATCTTTGAAGGACTTCGGCGAGCGTTGTCTCCCGCAAGGGGCAGCGCAACGAAGCGAGGGCAAGGGAGCTCAAGCAGACGACGATTTCCGCGGTTCAGCGCGGCTTCTCGCCGGATGGGCATGTTCAATCGAGCCGGTGATTTACCCGGCAACAAGGGTGCGCGGGTGGGTGAGCACATGGGACTTGCCATGTAAGCCTGCGTGAATCGCGCGTCTTGTGCCGCCAACCTATCCGAGATGCGGCGTTTCATGGAGGCCGCTGCCATAGCAGATCAAATCAACGCTACGAGGCCAAGCAGTTAGGGTATGCGGTGTCGCAAGTCAAGGGCAACGGCGAATGATTTGAATCGATTTATGTTGGCTGCTACCTAGGTTTGAAGTTCAAAGGGAAGATTGAAGCTGATTTGGGCGTCGCCTATCGCTTGTCCTCGATAAACTTGAAGGGTTCTCCCGCCGTGATGTCCGAACTCAAAAAAGACGGACACCAATACTTTTCCACGTGAGCGACGACTAAATCGGTGCCGGTGAAATGGTCGACTCCCGGTGGTCGTTCCGGGTTGTACATGGTGTCTGTCAGATCGCGAACTAGGGCAACATTTTTTCCGAGTTTGACCATTTGGCGAATACCGAACGGGCGTCCTAGGACACACATGTTGAGATGGACACCGCAGAGGACAACATTCTCAATGTTGTTTGCAGCGAGAATATTGTAAGTTTCTTGAGCATGATCGGTGATGAAGTCTTTGGCGTGAATCTCAATGCTGTCGATTTGCTTGGCCCAGGCGTCTCGAATTTCACATTTCTCTGGTGGGCAACTGCAACCCATGTCAGAGTCATCAATGGGAAGCACTCCCTCAAACTTGGGATCGGGCCAGCACCAGGTAGTGCCCCACCGCTCGGCGGTTGAGAGTTTAATGGGGGCCGGGGAGAAAGGAGCGGACTGTGCTGCTTTTCGTTGGGCGGTGTTTGCGTAGTGAGCCGTCACACTACTGGGCGCGTGGATGATGAGGCTGCCTTTGTCCCGAGCCGCATTGAGCATGTTGTTGAGCGCCGGGGCCATTTCTGTGACGCGCCGGGATGCGGATTGACACCAATGATCGTCCCACATATCGCAAACGATGATCGCGGTCTTGTCGGCATCCCAGGCGGTTTTCTCTTCTCTGGGCTTGGGGACGGGTGAGATGCCGCTATTGGAAGGACGGGACCTGAGGTTGAGGGTGAAGGACTCGGCGTAGGCGGTGGCAGTGAGGGTCATGACGGCAGCGAGAAACGGGAAAATAGGGAGACGCCAGCATATGGATATTTGGGCTTTCATCCCGTGAGCTTAGCGGTTGCCCTCGCAGAGGAAAGCACGATGTCAGCTTTGAATCCTATCAGAGAAGGTTGAAGGGCTCGGTCGAGTCCGATGGCAATGGTGTGGTCCTGTGATTCTCAAATAGAGAGTAGTGAATCGAGATTTTTGGTTTCTGAGGTAGCGGTCACGATGCATCGATCCCTATTCGGCAATCCGTATTCAACGCTGCTGGAATCGTGTCTGGTGGTGACTAATCATTGAAGGGATCGTTCAGTGTGGTCCGGAGTCCTAAGAATTCAAATCCTTGATCCAGTGGGCGGCGTGAACAGTAGTGACGTCTACTGAGGGCGAGGTCAGGATCGGTTCGCAGGACAGGGGGAGCCCGGAGCCGCACCATCCATTCGGCGGCGGGAAGACCAATGGGCCGCGGAGGACTTGGCGAAGTTCCCTCATGAAATCTCGGTTGAAAACGGGTTTTGGGGCAATCTCGAGAAGGGGAGGTCCTGCATTTGTTGATCAAGTATGGATCGCAAAAACAGCGCGTTCCTGTCTTGTTCATGAATCCATCTGATGCCTTGTTTTCCAGTTCCAACAGTCCCGCCAAGTCTCTAGAGTGTCAGCGCAAGTGAAGCGGTGCAAGGTGCTGCCGCTTTTGCCGAGGACAAAGCTGGTGCGGAGAACGGCGGATCTTGTGTCTGGCAATATCGCCTTATCCAACGCGGCTTTCCAGAGGAGACCCACCTGCGGCGTGAGCCCAAAACTGAAGGGTGAATCTACTTTGATCATGACTGGCGGCCCTTCGTAGAGATGAGCGGTTGACATCTGTACTCAGATTGAGGGTCGGATGGTGCATGTGCTGGAGAGCTTGACTCAGCACGGTTGTGGCTTCCACCTGTGAACGAAGGATTTCATGATTGAAGCCGACCTTGGCGCCAGCGATAGGGTTGTTGCGAGTGTCAAAGACCTGCCCCGGACGCGCGTTACCGGGCCGATCTTCAGGAGGTAATCACTGGGGATTCGATCACCGCGCGATCTGGGTGCTACTCGGGTCGAGTGTTCGTGTAGCCTTCGACTTTGGTAATGAGTTGCAGCATTCGCATGGTATTATGGGAAACGGGGATCGTGATTTCTCCGACTTGATTGGCTATGAGTTCTTTCACCTCCCAACTGCTCGGCAGCTAGGCACGGTATCTGATTTGATACCGGATAAAGGTTCGCCGGTGGTTTCAGACTTAATGGTTAGCTTCAGTGCTTCGTTCTCGGTTGCATGGTTGTCGGCGAGGGGGGGGGGGGGGGGGGGGATGCGTTCGAAGTTGGCGTTGCCGCAAGTGTCTCATTGTTTAGAGGTGGGGTAATTGCAGCAAGATCGGAGGGCTGTTGTGGCATCATTAGGGCGGAGAAAAGTGTGGCGACCGTGACGGCAATCGCCGCCGCCGCCGCTCTGATCAGCAACCGAGATGTCAGGGATTTTGATGGTGATAATGCACTTGTTTCTGCTGTAGTGGTAGTTGAGGTCTCCTTGGTGGATTTGATGACCTTGTCGTTCTCTGGGACCGTGGTCAACGCTTGTCGGTCCAAGCGTGTCGTCAACGAAGCCATGGCCAGCGTGACACTTTTTTGGAGGAGTGGGGTTCGGCGTTTTTCCAGTGCTCGGTTCACGCGTTTTTGGGCGTTGTCCTCGCTGGACTAGAGGACCTTGCCAATATTGCGGAGGTTCCGTTTCTCGAAAAAGCGTATGGCGATTGTGCTGCGGTCGACATCGGATAGCGTGTTGATCGCAGTATCCAATTCCGGGGCAATGACTTTCCATGTGTCATCGCAGATTTGTTTAATATCGCTTATTTTGTGGATTTGAGATTCACGTTTTTGGCGGCGTTTTTCTGTTCGTTTGAAGGTGGAGGCAACGAAACAAACATCGATGCAGCCAGCCTCCTAGTTACGTGTCTGCGAAGAGGGTGGTTGCCTTTCGAGCCAGATCCGCAAAGACGGTTTGGGTGATATCTTGGGCCAGGTGGCAGTTGCCATTTATTTGGCGGAGCGCCACCGAGTGGACCAGTTTGAGGCATCAATTGACGATCTCCGTAAACGCTGCTTCGGAACGTCCGGAGGCGTTTGTTTGCAGGAGTTGGTTCGAGTCATTCATCACTTTTCAGAGGGTGTCCGGTGTAAACTAGCCGGAGGGATTCTCGTCCTTGCCATCCAGGAGGGAGCTGGGCGGCGGGCGGAAGACGGCTTGGATTGTTGGGGCGGCGGCGTTCCCGCTTTCTGGGTTATGAAAGCGGCAAAATCCCTAGGCCAAGGAAGCCTTGCCCCGAAGATCGAAGAAGCAAAAACATGGAGCCCTGTGTTTAATTCTCAAAATTTTCGACGGGTCGGAGGGAAATGTGTTCGGGGGTGAAGTCTCTGTGCCGCTTGCGTCTCTGCGCGAGAATCAAGCCACATCAATCCAACTTGGTGGGAGTGGGCACTTCGTATTTGTCGAGAAATTTGAAAGTCACTTGGACTTGGGTGCCGATTGGGGGGATTTGGGCTTCATTGGGAAACCAGATTTCATCGTTTTTGTTTCCTGTTCGAGGGTTGTTGGCTAGCGCGTCGATGTCGAGAATGATGGCGACGATGGATTCGTGGGTGTTCGCCGTGAAGTAACCGTTGTCGATGCGTGCGCCACTGTAAACCCACATGCCTTTATTGATTGGCTGCTTGCCTTTTTCCACGATGATCCAGTCTTCGATACGACCGCTTTTCTTGGTCCCGTTCTCTTGCCAGGAAATGAGGATGTCGATGGGTTGTCCGTGAGGCATTTGTCTTTTTCGCGATTTGGGTCGCATATCCTTGGTGCCTAAGAGAAGCATGGCGAGGTGGATGTGGGTCGGAGAGACCTCTGTCACGAGGAGCGACTCGTGGAGTTTGCCGATCTTGCCGACGATGGCGTATTCGATCAGGATGTCCCGAAGATTGACCTTGCAGGGAAAGGCCACTTCTCGAGAACGTTTGTCGAAGGTCACATCTCCAATCCGAAATTGGCCGGGACCGATTCGTTTGATCAGGCTTTTGAGTTGATCGGGATCGAGTGCTTTTGGAGGAGAAGGTGCGTTGGCCGCCAGCATTTGCATCGAAATTTGCGTCGAAGTAAGGATGCTAAAAATGAAGGTGAAGCGTCGCATAATTTCTCTCGGCTTGCTTGGTGATCGCTGCTTTAGAGCGGCCGATATTCAACTTGATTGTGGAAGACTTCCGGCTCCCCAGCTTTGGCGGTAAGATCGGGATCTTGTACAAATTGACGGATCGTAATGCAAAGTTGGTGAGCGTATATCACACTCGGAAACGGCACCACCGCTCCTCGAGGCCTGCTGGCTTCTGTGGTCAGACCGTCAGATTGGCTGACGAGGGCTCGGTTGAGCCTTATGGCCTGGTCGAGTAATTCATTCTCTGGCAACTGAGCAGTGCTGTCTTCTTGTGCGGCAAGGATGTCAATCTGCTGCAGTCGAAGCTGCCGAGTGATACTTCCGCGAATGTGGGCGTTCATGTGAAAGGCGATGCTCAATCCTGAGAAAATGCAGATGGGTTGCCTAGTTTGCGGAGTCTCTGGCGAGTTCCTGAGCAATCTTGGTGTTCGTCTCTTCAACCCAAGCGACTCCCGCGTCGTCAATGCTGTGGTGCGGATAGGTCAATGTCTCCATGACTGTGTTACTTTATTCTTTCTGCCGTGGTTGCGCAACTAGTTGATGGTTCTGCGGGCCAGGCGTCAAGAATCAGACCATGATGTCATTTGTATCCGCGAGATTGTGCTGCGGGGGAATGAGCGCAAGCCCACTCGCTCCGAAATGAGGCCAGGATGAACAGGATTGGCAAGATTTCACTAGCCCTGTTCATCCATGTTTTTTCAGGAGAGGGCAATCATCCGTTCGAGTCGACAAAGCGCTTTGGATGGAGATGTTGCGCGTGGCGGGGATGGATGACGTTGTAGTGCACCGGTGGCATGTGGAGTTCGAGCGGCGAGCGCCTGAGGGTCATCAGAATTTCTTGGTGTTCCTTGGCATAACCGGACGAAGGGTGGTTAAGATTCGAGCGCGGTCTTGGCTTGGGTGATTGCTCAGTCGTTATTTCTGTAGGTATTGGATGACGGCTTCGGTTCGGTTGTGGATGCCGAGTTTGGTGTAGTGTGCTTGAGATAGTTGCGGACCGTCTAGGTTATGGATGCTTAGCGGTTGGCGATCTCTTTGTCGAGGAATCCGGCGTTGAGGTGTTCGAGGATTTCGAGCCCTCTTCGCGCGAGCTGGCTCAGCTGGGAGGAGACCCTCTGGGTGGGATATCTTCTCTGGGAAGAGATGTTGAAAGTAAGTCTTCACCGAAACGGGCGTCATGGAGCGGAACGTGAGTTCGGCGGTTGCGTCGCGAGCCGGATCAAGGAGTTAGCTCGGTTTTCGTCGATGGAGGACGTAACCTAGATCGACCCCGCTCACCGAGCGAAAGGTCTGCAAACGTGTTCAAGATGCCTAGTGGTGATATTGCTGGCGGTTGCCGTGATGGCGAGTTCAATTCACACCCAAGGCGTCCGGCAATGGGACTTTAATAACAGCGCCCCGTCGGCAAGGCGGGTGGGTGGTCTTGGAGTACATTGCGAATAACCAAAGCATCACTGAATTTGGCACGACCAAGTCGTCCGGCATCGCGCAGACCGGCGAAGAAGTCGCCAACGTGATGAAAGCGCTTAAGACCACCATTGCCCTGGTTGTCAACCGCGAAGAAAAGCCTGTCAAATCAAAATCGTTCGTTTCGATTCGGATCCGGCTAGTGCAAATTTCAAGGATCACGCGCCGAATGAGACCATCACCGTGCCGTTGCAGAATCCTGCGGGTGTTTTATCGGTGGTGTTGACCTTCGGCTAGCTGGATGCGGAGAGCAACTAGTGGTGAGAGATCGATAACATCCAGTTAACAGTAGCTAGTTTGCCGTCGTCCGTGTCGCCTCCGCTCCCTCCAACCCCTCCGTCGTTATGCCTCCCGCCGGCAAAGAGCACCGGGAGGGTGATTGGAAATGAGTGCCAAATCAGAACAATCCCTCACGAATGACAGAGAAAAGCGGCGAATCATTGCCCCACTCCAAAACCTCTCGGCAGTTTGTCCCATCCTATTAGCACAGCAATATCCTGGAGTGCGGTGATCTTTTCACCGCTTTCCTCAATATCCTCGATTTCTCACCTCGCTCGACACTTCCAAGTATCTTCGAGAATCCTTTCAACCACATCCGAGCCCTGGGCATACCCATTCAAATTCTTGACCAATAAAGAAAAATCACGCTGAATACGTGCCCTAAACCACTTTGAATTATGAAGTCGATTGCGAATATTCTAAGAACTTGCCTGGTTTTCGCTCTAGCCAACACCATAACCGCCATAACCGCCGATGTAAACGTCGCCATCGCAAAGATCGAAGAATTCGGTGGCCAAGTGCTGGGCATCGCTCAGAATGTCGAGGGTGTCCGGGTTCTGATTCCCCCGAAAACCTTCGAAGGTCGAGTCCTTACCGATGACGACCTCGCCGTGCTCAAGGACCTTGACAAAGTCATTGAGATCGACATTAAGAACGCGGGCATCTCAAACGCAGGGTTGACCCATCTCTCCTCTCTCACCAGCCTGGAGCGCCTGCATCTG
Organism: Limisphaerales bacterium; assembly: GCA_024761205.1. Lineage (GTDB taxonomy): Bacteria > Verrucomicrobiota > Verrucomicrobiia > Limisphaerales > AAA164-E04 > UBA2970. The sequence goes on along the minus strand of JAMASS010000012.1, from coordinate 81,694 downwards.
GAAAAAACCAAAATCACCGACGAGGGACTCTCGGCCATCAAGAATCTGAAGGAACTGAAATATCTCAATCTCTATGGTACCGGAGTGAGCGACGCAGGCCTTGAACAACTGAAAGGCCTACCCAACCTCAGGAATCTTTATCTTTGGCAAACCAAGGTGACCTTCGCCGCCGCAAAAAAATTCCACGAAGCTGTCACTGCCGCCGGAAACGAAAACCTCGAAATCAACTTGGGATGGGACAAGGAAATTCTCAGTAAAGCACGCCTAGCATCACTCAAAGCGCAACGCGCCAAGCTCGAGGCAAAAGCTGCGGAATCAGCTCCCACCGAAGTTGCGGTGGTGTACGATCCAGATTTCAAGACGCACATTTTACCGATACTTCAAAACAACTGTGTGAAATGCCACGGCGAAGAGAAACAAAAGGACGATCTTCGTCTGGACACTTTAGAGTATGTGATGAAAGGCAGCGAGCACGGTCCGGTGGTGGTGGCTGAGGATTTGATCAGCAGCACGCTCTTCCAACGTATTACGCTTCCGGCAGATGACGATGATATCATGCCGCCCAAAGATGGACCCCTGAAGAAGAACGAAATTGCCCTGATCAAAAACTGGATCGCTAACGGGGCCAAGCTTGAGGCTGAAGTCAAGCCGTCCGAGCCTCAAGTTGCCGAGAAAAAGCCCGAAGGTAGCAGCGTGTTCGTCGAGTACATCCTCCCCATTTTGGAGTCCACCTGCACGGATTGTCATGGAGCGGACAAGCAAAAGGCCGGCCTCAGGCTCGATTCCATCGCTGCTGTTTTGAAAGGCAGCAAGGAGGGCGCGGTGGTCAAAGCCGGGAATCCTGACGAGAGCCCGCTTTATCAACGGATCACGCTGTCGCCGGATGACGACGATATTATGCCCCCCAAAGGCGATCCTTTGAGCAGAGCGCAGACCGATCTCATCAAGCTTTGGATTGTCAGCGGTGCCAAATAATCCACGCTCTTCACACCCTGTTTCAACCTCGATCCGTGTGGCTAAATCGGGGTTCTCCATTCAGGGTCCCAACGACCAATAAGTGCCGATATTTTCCTCAAAAACTCCGTCAAATCTGTTGACTTGTTCAAAAGGATTGTTACTCTCTCGCCTCTTTTTATTTGGAATTGCCCATAATGAAGACCTATTTGCCAAAAATCGCTGCACAGAGACGTGCGTGGCATGTCATCAATGCCGATGGCATTGTCCTCGGCCGCCTAGCTGCAAAAGTCGCCGATGTTCTCCGCGGAAAGAACAAACCCACTTTCGCCCCTCACCTGGATGCCGGAGCCTTCGTCGTGGTCGTTAATGCGGACAAGGTCAAACTGACGGGAACCAAAGACCTGCAAAAGACTTATATGTCCTACTCCGGATGGCGCGGAGGCGAACGGTATCGAGCCGTGAAAGACATCCGGGCAAATCATCCGGACCGTATCATCACTCACGCAGTTAAGGGGATGATTCCCAAAAACCGTCTCGGAAAACGCCTACTCACGAAACTTAAGGTTTATGCCGGTCCGAAACATCCGCACGCGGCTCAAAATCCATCTTCTCTGACCCTGGACGCGTAACGACGCATCAATTTCCTTTAAAAAACCTTATGGCAGAAGCAGTTGAGCATATTGCAACCGGTCGACGCAAAACAGCCGTCGCTCGAGTCCGTGTTTCCCCCGGTGCGGGGAAGATCACCATCAACGGTCGCACCTTTGAGGATTACTTCCCCCTAGATTCTCATCAAAAGACGATCACCCGTCCCCTTTTTCTGACTGACACGGCCAAGCAGTTCGACATCCGAGTGAATGTCCGAGGTGGCGGTCCGTCTGGACAAGCTGAGGCTGCTCGACACGGGATTTCTCGTGCACTGCTGAAGGTGGATATCAACCTTCGTCCACTGCTGAAATCCGAAGGTCTGCTGACCCGTGATCCCCGGATGCGAGAACGGAAAAAATACGGACAACCCGGTGCTCGTCGCCGCTTCCAATACAGCAAGCGTTAAGGGCACAAACCGATCTATTTCAAAGATTCCGCCGGATGGATGTCTGACGGATTTTTTGTCTTAGGACCCACACACGAGAACACAAAGACGCCAGACGGGAATTCTCTCTGTTGCGTCGTGTGAGACTATTTCCCGGCGCTCCAGCCACCGTCGATCAAAAAGTCGGTTCCCGTGACGAACGAGGATTCATCCGCTGCAAGATACAGGGCTGCATGCGCGATCTCGAGAGGCTTTGCCATGCGTCCCAGAGCTTGCGTCGACGCCATCTTCTGGTAGGCCGCCTCGGGATCAGCGTATTCTTTCAGCCGAGCCGTGACAAAGGGTGTCTCAACTCTGCCTGGGCAGATGCAGTTACATCGAATCCCTTGCTTGGCATGGTCCAACGCAATGCTCTTGGTGAGCCCTACCACCGCGAATTTGGTCGTGCAGTAAGCAAGCCGATCCCTCACCGCAACCACACCACCTATCGAGGCTAAATTAATGATATTGCCTGCGGACACTTCGATCATGTGCGGCAAGAAGGCTTTGCAAAGATTAAAGATGCCACGGACATTGACCCGATAGAGGCGATCTAAATCATCCCCTTCAGTCTGAAGGATCGTCCCAACATGACCGATCCCAGCGTTGTTTACGAGGATATCCAATCGCCCATCACTTCCAATGACCTCACTCGCCAAGTGATTACAGGCGGCGGCATCACTCACATCCATCTGTCGAAACACCGCCTCGCCACCATCAGCGTTGACTTTCTCGACCGTTTGCCGACCCGCCGCATCATTGACATCAACAACCATCACCGCAGCCCCGGCAGCGGCGAACGTTTTGACAATGGCCTCCCCAATTCCTGAGCCCGCACCAGTAACCAGCGCCCTTTTGCCTGCCAAGCTAAAAATACTCACGCGTCCAACACGAAGGTTGTCGGCTTTGCGGGCCACCTTGTCACTGCCGCAGCGGGGTTCATCACCCCCCAGCGCACCCACTCCAAGTGCGCAAGGCAGACTTCCTGACCCGCAAACCGTTGGAATGCGGTCAACAGATTCACAAGCGCGCCCCATCCATTCACCCAAGATGAAACAGCGTTCGCTACCAGCCAAGCCCCCAACTTATCATTCCGGTCCTGATTTACTCTCCCAACTCGGCAACCGTCCACATATCGATTCGGTCGGCATATTTTGCTCGAACGGTTGCCACGAGTTCCGGTTCCACCGGAGACGCCGTGTGCCCCCATTCCCGACGCACGTAAGTCATGATGGAGGCGAGTTGCTCATCATCAAAGACAGCCAAGCCGGGCATCGCAATATCCCAGGTCTTCCCTTCGATCACGATCGGCCCCTGGAGGCCATGAAGGACAATCCGAGCCATCCGTTCTGCCGAGCCTAAAACCCAGTCCGAATTCAACAGCGATGGCGCCAGACCATCTTGCCCCCGACCGTGCGGCTGATGACACGCGCCGCAACTAATCAAATAGAGATCCTTTCCGAGGTCGAATCGAGCCTGCTGCTGCGGTGTCAGCTCGGCGACATCGTCCGCCGCGACAGTCGACTTTCCTGGCCACTGAAACGCCTCCAAAAGCAGGTTCGATAGCGCGGCAAGCGAGCCTGTCTTACTGCTAGCCAATGCCACCAATGGCGCTGGCTTGGCACCGACTGCAATCGGATTCCCATCTAGCCGCATCTTGCCTTGCACCTTCTTGAACGCAACACGATTCATCCCGCCCAACAGGGCTTCTCCGCGCCATTCCGTTCCCGGTTCTCCATTGGCAAGCTGGAGAAGTCCTTTGATTCGCACCACATCCCCTTCCCGATAAATTGCCCCGGCCAACTTCTCAAGCATCATCGCAACCTCTGGCAAACCACTTCCCCACGCACCGCTATCGTCGAGGATCAACTCCAGGAACTCCAATTCACGCTGGTAGAGGCTGCTGAGCACGGCACTGGGAATGTAGGCGTGGTGAAGGTTGCGCTCCCAAATGGTCTTAAGGTGATCCAGCACCTCTTCACTCTCAAGTTCACCCAAAGACAAGGCAAGCTGCTGCTGCACCTCGGGAACATCATTGAGTGCGGTACGCCAAATCGAAAGTAGTTGCTGCTCCCCCATCTTGCCGACAAACGCCTCGGAAACTTGAATCGCCGTGAGTCTGACCTTCGGATCGGGACTTTTGATCGCCAGACGGACGGTCTCCATATTCAAACTGCCAAGACCATGCAAGGTCCATAGGGCATGGATCTGAGCTAGGGGTTTTTGGGAACATCCCGACAGTTGTCGCAGCGAATCAATGACGGAAGTATCTTGCCGCTCAACTAGGAGACGCTGCGCCGTATCTCGCCGCCAGGCATCCGGTGCAGCGAGTTCTTTGACCAGATCGGCCGACGTCATCCGGCTCATCTTCGGCGCCCGGCCAGGTTTTTTGCTTTCATGAACAACCCGATAAATGCGTCCCAATCCAATCGGCTCCGCCAATCCACGCTCTTCTACTTGCTTCCTCAAGAAGGTCGTTAAATACAAGCGGTGCTGAATCAGCCCACGGTAAAGATCGACGACATAAAGACACCCATCGGGTCCATTGATCAGATTCACCGGTCGAAATCGTTCGTCGGTCGAGGTCATGAACTCCTTCTGATCATAAGCGTTCGAAGCCTCGACGATACCATCGTGTTCGCGAACCTTATTGCGGCGAATGAAATTACCCGTCGGCTCCGCTACAAATCCATCGCCCAAAAACTCCGCCGGGAAATTGCTTCCCCGATAGATCAGAGTCCCGCAAGCCCCGGTGTAACGAGTCAACATTCCATCTTCACGCAATACGTTGGGGCGATAACCCCGATTCACCCCCAAAGTGATTCTCCCCGGCCAGACCGTCTGGTCCGGGTTCACTCGCACATTGGCCCCCGCCAACCCCACGAGGTGCTTGTTCCGGGCGAGATAATGATGAGGCAACAGATCGCCCCGAAAATGATCACTATTTGAGTTATAGAATAGGCGGCCATAGTTGTCTTGTGAAATGCCCCACTGACCACGGAATATCGTGGGTTCTCGAATGAATTCGCCGTTTAAGAACCGAAACCGCATCGTGTGATTCGCACTGTAAATCCAATTATCCATTCCCCACAGCAGCCCGTTTGAGGCATGTTCGGGGTTTGATTTTTGCCCCAATTTAGGATCGTTTTGCGAGGCATAGGCGTCATCCATTGGCACCCGCTCGTCGCAGCGCAAGTCTCCATCAAAATCCTTGCAAAACCAGAGGTTGGGCGGTTCAGCGACCAGGACTCCATCCTTGAGCACTGCCAAGGCTCGGGGCATGACTAGCTGATCTAGGAACACGGTATTGCGGTCCATGCGTCCGTCACCGTCATCATCTTCCAACACCACGATGCGCCCCACCGGATCAGTCTCATTAGTCCCATCCGGATTCGGCATATAACCGCGCATTTCCACCACCCATAATCGACCATCGGGATCAAACTCGATCTCCACCGGATCCCCGACTAAGGGTTCACTGGCCACCAATTCCACGCGAAAACCGGGCGGAACAGTAAACGACTCCAGCGCTTCCTCCGGACTGAGCACGGGCGCGGGTGGCACGCTAAAACGACGCCAAACCTCCTCCTGTACCATCCCCTTCGGATCTTTCCAATCGCCCTCCTGCGCTCCCGCTGCACACGGAAACGCAACGGCTCCCGCCAGAAGACCCAAACCGCCAACACCAACAAATCGAGCCACCATTGAGCGAGGCAGACTATCACAAACTGCGGCCTCCGGCGAGCCGTTTTTCCCCTCTTCAAAAACGCCAACAAAGAGCCAATAACATGCTTGCACATGGCTTGCCTCACACTTGGAAGGCCCTCGGATAAAACCCTTCCCCCCAAAAAACCCACAACCCCCCCCGCGAACCCAACCAGAGAAATGAAGGAAGACCCTAACGTCGGAGACGATGACGGATAAACATCGCTGTAGGGCGGCAGGGCATGATCACACGAAAACCGCGCAGACCTTCTCCGCTTACGGCGTGAATCCTGACGCGAGAGACGATTTAGGACGCACGCCGCTTCGCGCCAAAGGTAGGGCGCATAAGAATTGCGGCGTTGTTGCGCCCGCGCTACTAGATTCTCCGCAATCCGGGAGGCGCGTTTCGAAACTTGACCATTGACCGGGCGCCAAGCATGTTGAGTTTGATTTGAAAAGGCTACTTTCATCGATATTCCTCGCTGCCTTTGTCGCCCAAGCCGCGCCTCCGGAGCAGTCCGTGATTCAAATTGTCGTGTTCACCCAACAACCCGACTGGGATGAACCTTGGAATAGCACTCGTGTCAACCGCTCGTCGGGAACCGGCTTTGTCATTGATGGCAAGCGAATCATGACCAACGCCCATGTCGTGACTTGGGCCAAGCAGATTCAGGTCCGGCGCTACCAAGACTCGAGGCCGTTTCTGGCCAATGTTGCCTTCATCGGCCATGATTGCGATCTTGCCATTCTCGAAGTCGAGGAAACCGGGTTTTTCGACTCCCTCGAACCCTTAGCACTCGGCGAGCTCCCTGAGGTTCGCTCGACCGTCGTCACCTACGGCTATCCGGCCGGGGGTGAACAGATTTCCTACACGAGTGGCGTCGTCAGCCGCATTGAACTCCAAACCTACACGCATCCCGGAAACCGAAGATTCCTTGCTGTGCAGACTGACGCAGCGATCAATCAGGGTAATAGCGGCGGGCCTGTCATCCAAGACGGCAAAGTAGTCGGCGTTTCCTTCCAAGGTATTCCCAGATTGGAAAATACCGGATTCTTCATTCCCCCGCCCATCATCTATCATTTTCTCAAAGATGTTGAGGATGGTGCCTACGATGGTTTTCCGCAGGCCGGTATCCGCATGACCCCCCTCCAAAACCGTGCTCAAAGAAACTATCTCGGCATGCCTCCCAACTTCGAGGGCGCCCGCATCGACGCGCTCTTTTCTGAATCCGCCAAAGAACACTTGAGGAAGGACGACGTGTTGCTTCAGGTCGGCGATTATCCGGTCGCCCAAGATGGGTCCATTCTTTATGAAGGTAACCAGCTCCATGCTGGGCTGGCCTTCAGCCTAGCTCAAAGTGGCGAAAAGGTTCCGGTCACTTTGTGGCGGGATCGTCAAGAAATCAAACTTGAGCTCCCGGTCCATGTGAACACCGAAGATGCTGCGGCCGGCAATCTCTACGAGCTCCCCCGATATTATGTCTATGCCGGCATGGTCTTTACACCGCTCACCAAGAACTATCTCTCAACTTTCGGTCAGAACTGGGCAGCGACCACGGATACGAAGATCCTCTACGAACTGTTCTATCGCCGTAAGTCGGATCCCGAGAACACTCGGACGGAAACTGTCATGTTGGCATCAACGCTGGCACACCCGGTTAACGCCAACATGCGGATCCGAGGCCGCGTCATGGTCGACGAAATCAACGGAGTGAGGATCGACCGCTTGGAGGATGTCATCCGCGCCTTTGACGAAGCTGATCAGCCCTACCATACGATCAAATTCACCGGCAATTACGGCTTTGAAACCGTCGATCACGACGAAGCCGACACCGCAAACCAATCCATTCTTCGGACCTACGGAATCGTCAAAGACCGCCACTTATGAAACCTGTTCTAACTCTTTTATTGGTGGCGACATTCCTCGTCCCCTCTGCCCTAGGGCAGAAAACCAGTTCCCCCTGGGAAAAGTCTGTGGTGCGAATCGATATCAACCGCCACAGCTACAACTACTTTCAACCCTGGTCCCGCCGCGTCGCAGCCAATCAAAAGTTTGGCTTGGTAATTGATGACGAGACGATCGTTACGACAGCTAACCTGCTCTACAACCATACTTTGATTCGCATTCAGAAGGGTGGGCGCGGCCAATGGGCGACCGGTCGCGTGACCTGGATCGACTATCACGCGAATTTGGCCCTGCTTACGGTTGATGAAGATGATTTTTGGGAAGAGCTAAAGCCCGCAGTTCTCGCCTCTCCCGTGCCCGACTCCGGCCCTGCACAGCTCATTCGTTGGAACTCAGGTCGACTGGAGATTCGCAAAATCAATATCAACCGCCTACAAATTCGGAAGGGCCAACTCACCTTCATCGACATGTTGCATATGGAGCTCGATTCCGAAATCAACGATGTAGGTTGGAGTGAGGCCATTACGGTGGATGATCAAGTGATTGGCTTGACCATCTCTCAATCGCGTAACAAGTGCATCGCGATCCCTTCGTCGTTCATCCGGTCCGTTCTCGACGCCCAGGAGACGGGAACATACCAGGGAATGGGATTTTTTAACTTCTATTGGCAACAGTCGGAAAATCCCGCAACGCTGGATCATCTCAAACTCATCGGGCCTAAGCGAGGCGTGATCGTCACAGAGGTTCCGAAGTTTCCCGGCGACAACAACACACTGCAACCAAAAGATATCCTCCTGAAGATTGACGGATTCGAAATCGACACCTTAGGCGACTACGCCGATCCCCAATTCGGTCCGATGATGCTCGAAAACCTCGCCACCAGAGGCCATTGGGCCGGGGAGCAGATGCCTATGACGATTTGGCGGAACGGTCAGGAACAGGAACTTATCTACACCTTGCCCAAAGCGGATTTCGATAAAGAATTGATTCCCACGGCATTGTACGATGCCCCACCTGAGTATGTCATGGCAGGCGGCCTCATCTTTCAACCGATAACCGTTCCTTATCTCAAGAGTTGGGGTGAAGACTGGCTTCGAAGTGCTCCCGTTCGACTGATCCACTACAGAGGACAACCGCCAACCGAAGAGCGCCCTCGCTTGGTCGTTCTCTCCACCGTCCTCCCCGATTCCTACAACATCGGCTACCAATCCTATCGTTTTCTAGTCCTGGACAAGGTAAACGGAAAAAGCATCAGCCGAATCAATGAACTCAAGGAAGCCTTCGCCAATCCAGAAGGTGATTATCACCTCATTGAATTCAAACCGGGCGAGCCGGTTGAAAAAATCGTCATCGACGCCAAACGCCTGGCCGCGGCGACTCAGCGCGTCATGCTTCGATACGGTCTCGCAGACGACTCGGTGATCAACGACTAACTATTGCAGCGCAAACCGTCCCAATTCCAGGTATCGGCTCCCGCCGTCGAACAGCTCGCTCTTCATCAACACAATCGCTCTCACCGCCACCTCCGAGCCTTCAAACGAAGGCTCCAGGCGACGAATTCGATCACACCAAGCGGGAGGTAAACGTCTTATGAAACGTGCGATCGTCACGTGCGGTCGAAAGGTTCCACTAGTTCGATCCTCTCCGAATCCTGTGCAGACCCGAAACAACTGCGACTGTAAATCTGCCAATGCATCCAGGTCGCCATCGATCCCAGCCCACAAGACTCGAGGCCGACTCCAATTAGGAAACACACCCAACCCGAGAAGCCGGACTCTCAATCGATTCGTCCCTTCGCAGATTTCGGAGAGGCAGGCATTCAGTAGCGGGAAATCATCCGACTCCACATAGCCCAGAAAGACCAAAGTCAGATGTATCTTTTCCTGCGATACCCAACGAACGGAATCAGAGCTGATACACGAACTGAGTTCCTTTTTGACAACACCTAATCGCCGCCGCCATTCCTCCTCGGCAAGGACGGCCACGAACACTCGCGATTTTGCAGATCCGCTGCCCATTGTTAAAAAATTAAAAAAGATCCCGCTCTTTAGCTTTGACGGACTATTGCCTCAAGAAGCCTCACCTAAATCCGGCTATCCGTGTCTGTCAATCGAACGGACTGAGATGCCTGCTTTGCCCAAAAACTTGCGCAATCCTTATTTAGTAATCCAAAAGCGTCACATTCAGCTTATGAATCGCTCAACATTCACGTCTCTGTAACAACCCCCTCAGGACCGGTAGGAGGAAGCGGCGAAGCATCGTCGCACTCCAAAACCTCGCGGGGGTATCTCAGGGCTTCTGGATAACGTGGTAGCGTCTTGGATTGCAGTGATTTTCACCGCCTTCCCTCAATGCTTTTGATAACTTACCCAGCACAAGGCTTTCAAGGGTTCCTCACACACTCCTTTTCAATCACCCTCGGAATCCACCCGACGATGAGATTTCCTTGATTTTTTCTCCGCTCCAAACAACCATTCGCTCATGACCTCACACACGTTTTACCTAAGCGCGGCGTCGATCGCCCTACTCGTCAATCTTCCGCTGCCTATTTCAACCATCGCCGATCATCACGAGAAAAGGCCGAAGATCGGTTACACCGATACGCCGTTCATTCCCGGACAAAAATGGCGCGTCCACGACGGCACCCGACCGCAGCCGCCCATCGTCACCCCGGGTACAACCTTCTCACATTCCGCACCGCCCCCCGGGGATGCGCTGGTGCTCTTCGATGGTCGAGACCTGAAGAATTTCGAGAAACCCAATAAACAACCCGCCGGTTGGAAGGTCGAAAACGGATACATGGAAGTGGTCCCCGGCACGGGAACGATTCAAACCAAAGAACACTTCAGCGATTTCCAGATTCATCTCGAGTTCGCCACGCCGCACAAAGTCGAGGGTCACTCCCAAGGCCGAGGCAACAGTGGAGTGATCATCTTTGGTAAGTATGAAATCCAGGTGCTGGATTCATTCCACAATCCAACCTATCCCGACGGACAAGCAGGCGCCATGTACGGCCAACTCCCGCCAAGGGTGAACGCCAGCCTGCCGCCCGGAGCCTGGCAAAGCTACGACATCATTTTTGAGAACGCACGCTGGGACGGCGACACCTTAGTCAAAAAGGCCACCGTGACCGTGATTCACAACGGCGTCTTACTCCACCACAAACAAGAGTTCAACGGCCCCACGCTCCACCGTCAGGTCGGCAAGTATACCAAGCCGATCACTCACGGCTCCATCCATCTCCAAGATCACGGCAATCCGACTCGCTTTCGTAACATCTGGATTCGCGAACTCGGAGAATACGACAAGTAAACAACAATCATTCAGTTGAAGAACCCAACCTAAGAGAGTTGCCCTTGAGTTTTTTTCTTTTCTAAACCGAGACTAGTCTGGATTTCTCGCCAATAAAGGTTGTCCGACGGCAGGAAGGGGTAGAATGGGGATTGCACCCAGGGCTGCGCCAACCTCTCCGATATTGTGCCTCCCGCCGGCAAGCCCTTGCTGCGCTGGTCGGTTTGGCCCACCCAGTGCGTTTTTTCTTAGTTCGGACGGGCCCGCAATCTGCCGCCACTCCATCCTCTCGAGAAATCCTCATAATCTCGGCCACCTCATGGCGGACATCTCTCTTGGCAGAAATCCGGTGAGATATTTGCGGTCCGGTGAGCGACCCCTTCAGGCATCATTTTAAGATCGGGCATCAGTGGTGAGTCTAGCCTTCTTCGGATTCCTCCGGTAAGGTTGCCCTGTCGATCATGGCCAAGCGACGCCGGGCTTTTTCGGCGGCTTGAGTATCGCCGTACTCGCTGTCGAGACGCCGGAGGAGGGTGATCGCCTGATCGGGTTTTTCCAAAGGGCCGGAATAAAGATTGGCCAGGTGGATTGCGGCCCAGCCCCAACGTTCTCTGGGCAGTTTTTTTTGGAGAATTTCCTTGTATTCCAAGGCGGCGGCTAGGGGGTTGTTAAGGTCCTTCTCGTAGATTTCAGCGATACGCAGGGCGGCATGCTGTTGGCGAGGATGCTTGGCGAGGTACTCTCGCATCAGGCGAATGGCCTCAAGGTAGTCGCCCTTGCCCCATTCGGCTTCCGCCGCTTCGTATTCGTCGTCTTGCACGCCGTCGTCGTTAAAGAGCACGCCGACGGCACGATTACCGATGAATTGAGAGATGTCTCGAGCGGCAAGAAGGCCAAGGCAGATCATGATAATACAGAAACCACCACCGTAGAAGCCGACACGTGGCTCAGGTGTGTCGGCGGTTTCAGTCTTAGTGGCGGGATTGCTGACGGGTGCCTTTGTTGGTTCTGCCGATGTATCCGCGTTCGATGCGGTGCCTCCGGTATCTGTATTCAGGGGGGCTCGGGCCATATCTTGTTCTTCGGTGGTTGCGGTGATGACGACGTCGGTTTCGTTGTCTTCAGTTCTTGTTTCCAAACTTCCGTCGACGTTATAGGTGGGCACGAAAACATCCATGGGATCATCGGAAAGTTCGGCTTTGGCTGCATTGACGGCTGAGTAGTCGCGAAAAAAATGCTTCCCAAAATAGACAGCCGTGACGCTCAGGATGAAATAGAACACTATTTTGATCGGGGTGTTCATGAATCCGCAAGTCTTTGGTCAGAGGAACAATTGTCAGTCCGCAGTTTGCATACTGTAGGCCCCAATGGACAAGCAGGAAATTGGGAAATACTTGCTGCTCAACGAGTGGTTTTGTTTTCGGCAACCGGGTCAAGTGGTTCAGAGGCACGCCGGTCGGATTGGGGGTGATGGCAACTGAGGTGAGCCGAGAAAGGGCTGAGGATCAGTGAAGGTGACATCGCTCACTTTAGAGACAGAGATGTGGGCGGCTATTTGAGTCAATTCACCCCGGCTCCGGTCGTATCACGAAGGACTTCTCCCGGCGCAAGAAACCGGACCGCTTGAGGAGTGCAAACCTCGGAAGTGGCAGGTGGGAAAGGACGGGCTAGGACTTGTCGGCAACCTATTTGGGTGGGAATCCCGTCGCAGAGATGAGTGAGTAGATATGGTGCATTCGTTGTTCGCGTAGGCAATGCTTTGGAGCCACACCGGGGCCGTCGGTGGAGCGTCGGGTCGATAAACCAAGTATCCGGGCGAGTTCCGCGGTAGGTTTGTCTTATGTGAGAGTGATTTGAGGTCGATCACGGAGATGAATAGTTGCGTGGATTTTCGTATACAACTCGATTTTCGGCGGATATGAGATTAGCTTTAGTTGATGGTGGAATTGTGCCTTTCAGCTATTTTGGAAGGTTGTTACTTGCAGTACTTAAGTGTTATGGGCAGTCGCCATATAAGGGTTTTGGGACTAATTAGCGGCGGTAGGAGCTGATGCACTGAGCCTGAAAAAAGGACTGTCAAAGTTCCGAAATACTTTCGATCCCAACATCAACTTGTCTTGACTGGGGTTGTCCTGAGCCAAGAGTATTGGTTTTTGCGACGTGGCAAGGGTACTCTCGATATTTCGTTTCAGCTGGCCATACATCCAGTCCTATCGGTGGAGACTCTATGGCGCCATCCTGTCCGGAGTGATTTTTGGCGCATCCAATGCGGGCGTTCTCTGGCTCACTAAAACGGTGCTCAAGCGTCTGGATCCGACTGAGGCGCCGACGGTGTTGGAAGCTGTTTCGATGGCGGAGCCCCAGCCTTCGGGTAACTCGGCCTGGCGCCGTTTGCTTCCAAAACTCGCGGCAACTGTCGAGTCCGTTAAAGACTCGGTTGGCTTGGTCGCGGAAGGGATTGTCGATCGCTGGTTCCCGCAAATGGGAACTCCGGTGACGAGGCTTCAACTCCTGGGCGCTTTGTTGGGGCTGCCCCTGTTGGTGTCGATTCGAAGTGGAGGCGAGTATTTGAGCGCGTACTGGATGTCGTGGGTCGGGGAACGAATGGTGAATGATCTGCGGGTCGAGGTTCTGGATAAGTTGAGTCAACTGTCCTTGAACTACTTCCACCAGGCGAAGGTGGGGGATATGATCACGCGGATCAATGGTGACACGCTGATGCTGCAAAATTGTATCAGTCACGGGGTCAAACATAGTGTTACGGATCCGATCACCATCATTGCGGTATCCCTCTACCTCGTCTTTACGGACTGGCAGCTCACGTTGAGTGTAGTGGTGTTGTTGCCCATGTGTCTGCTCCCGGTAATGTTTTTTGGGCGCAAGGCTCGCCGTGCTTCGAAGGATAAAATTCAGACGAACGTCACGCAGTCGAGCTTGATCGTTGAGATGTTGTCGGCCATTCGGGTGGTGAAGGCGTTTGCTTTGGAGGAACGGGAAGTGGGACGCTTTCGTCGACTTTCCCGACAGCTTTTTGGTTATACCATGAGGGAGGTACGCGTGCATGAAATCGTGGGACCCATCATTGAAACGGTGTCGATGGTGGCGGTAGGCGCGCTGATTGTGTTTGTGGTGCAGACTGATCGGGACGTACCCGAGTTGATCACGTTTTTTTTGGGCTTGATCATGTTTTACATGCCGGTGAAGAAGTTGGCCAAGCTTCACGTTTTATTTGAACAGACGAGTGTGGGAGTCGGCCGATTGCAGGGAGTCCTTGCAGAGATGCCCGAGGTGCGGGATTCTCCTAAGGCTGTGGCGGTTGAGAATTTCTCCGAGGGGATTCGATTCGCAGGCGTTTCGTTTGCCTATGGCGAGAAGATGGTCCTTCGCGACGTCAATCTTTACATTCCGCGGGGTCAAAGGCTGGGAATCGCCGGTGAAAGCGGCTCAGGAAAAAGCACGCTGATCAACTTGCTTTTTCGGTTCTTTGATCCGACTTCGGGCACTGTCCAGATTGATGGCAGGGACCTGCGAGAGGTCAAGGTACGGGATTGTCGTCAACTCTTGGCGCTCGTGAGTCAGGATGTGGTGGTTTTCGACCAGTCCGTTTACGAAAACATCGGTTGTGGGCACCTGGATGCGACTAGGGAGGAGATCGTTGAAGCGGCGCGTCAAGCTCATGCCACCGAATTCATTGAGGGGCTTGAGGACGGATTCAATACTCGGCTGGGAGAGCGGGGAGTGATTTTGTCCGGGGGGCAGCGGCAGCGTATTGCTCTTGCTCGTGCGTTTGTCCGCAATGCACCGATTCTGGTGTTGGATGAGGGTACGGCGGCTTTGGACGCGAAGTCAGAGGCGGAGGTACAGTCGGCAATTGATGAATTGGCTGCTAATCGGACGGTGATTTGCATCGCTCATCGATTGTCCACGCTCAAGTCCATGGACCGGATTGTGGTGCTCGAAAAGGGCCGAATTGTTGAGGAGGGTCCCTATCAGGCCCTTTTGTCTCAAGGAGGTATCTTTGCGAATATGGCCAAACGGCAAGGGATTCAATCGGCAGGGATGCTCTAGCAGAGCGTTTGGATTTGGCGTTTATTCGCGAAGGGTTGGCGAGAGCATTCCCTCTTTCTGCAATCGGGTGAATGCGTGGTTTTAGGCAGGATTCGCATGCCTAAGACTGGTTATTGGGTGATTAGTGCGAGAATAGTGGTGAAAAGGGATTGAAACCGAGCGCGCCGGTATTGGTAGGGGGGCTGGCTCAGGTAGCGTGGTGAGCCGGCGAATCCAAAAACCGTTGACCTGATCGGGGGGCTTTCCGTAATTTCCGTCACACCGACGTGTATGGATGGTTTGTCCGCAAGATTTAATTAAGTAAGGGATGACGAAAGGAACGGAGACAAGTTCAAAAGGGGGCCTGGAGGGGGTTGTTGCCGCGAAAACCCGATTGAGCGCTGTCAAGGGATCGGTTGGAGAACTGGTCTATTGCGGCTATAACATCGACGAATTGGCGGGGAAGGTTAGCTATGAGGAGGTGGTGCACTTGCTGCATCATGATCACCTGCCGAATCAGGCGCAACTGGATGAATTGCGGTCGGTGCTGGTAGGCTTTCGTGAAATTCCCCGAGGAGTGATCGATTTGATCCAGTCCCTCCCAAATACCACGGCGCCCATGAATGCTATTCGAACGGCGGTTTCCGCCTTGGGTTGTTTCGATGCTATGGCAGAGGATGATTCCATGTATGCTCAGCGGCGGAAGGCGCTTCGGCTGATTGCCCAAATTCCCATTGTGACGGCGTATTTTCATTTGGCCAGGCAGGGCAAGCCTTTGCCGCCCTCGGATCCAAACTTGGGTGAGGCCGCGAATTTCATGTCTCTAATCAACGGTGAGCAGCCCTCAGAAGAGACCGTGAAGACTATGGACATGTGCTATGTGCTGCACGCTGATCATGGGATGAACGCTTCGACCTTCAGTAGCCGAGTTACGATTGCCACCCTCAGTGACATGTATTCGGCGATCTGTTCTGCGATTGGAACGCTGAAGGGGCCGCTGCATGGAGGCGCCAACGAAGGGGTGATCCGAATGTTGCAAGAGATTGGCTCGATCGAGGCTGTGGATGGATTTATTGCGGATTGCCTGGCGCAGAAGAAGAAAATCATGGGCATCGGGCATCGAGTTTACAAAGTGCTGGATCCCCGCGCTCCTCACCTGAAGCGAATGGCGCAAAAGCTCAGCACTGAGTTGGGTGAGCCCAAGTGGATCAAGATGAGCGATCGGATTGCAGGGATCATGCTAAAGGAAAAAGGCTTGCATGCGAATGTGGATTTTTATTCGGCCACAGTCTATTACTCGCTGGGAATCCCCATTGATTTGTTCACACCCATCTTTGCAATCGCTCGAACTGCTGGGTGGACGGCTCATGTTCTGGAGCAGCTGTCGGACAATCGATTGATCCGGCCGCAGAGCGAGTATGTGGGAGCTAGTGGACTTCAGGCGAAGCCAATTGAAGAGCGCTAGTTTTGGTTGCTTCCGTTAGTCTCGATTTTTTGGGAAGGGCGATCCTGCAGTGGCGGGATTGGTTTCTCTCGGTTTTTATTCACACGAGATGAACATACATGAGTTTCAGGCGAAACAGCTGCTAGCAGCCCGCGGGGTGACGGTTCCCGCGGAGGAACCTTGTAAAAGTGTCGAGGAAGCAAAATCCGTCGCCGAACGGCTTCTTGCTGATGGCGCAGTGTTGTTAGTGTTGAAGGCGCAGATCCACGCGGGTGGCCGAGGTAAGGGGACTTTTAAAAGCGGTTTTCAAGGCGGCGTGCACCTCTGCAAATCGGCGGATGAAGTGGTAGAGAAGGCGGAGGCAATGCTGGGCGAATTTTTGGTGACCAAACAGACTGGCGAGGCTGGTCGTCAGGTGAATGCTCTTCTGGTCGCGGCTGCAGAGAAGATACTGAAAGAGTTTTATTTGGCGGTGCTGCTGGATCGAAAGAAAGGATGTCCACTTGTGATGGTTAGCACTGAAGGGGGAATGGATATCGAGGAGGTGGCAGAGAAGACGCCGGAGAAGATCATCCGGGAAACGATCAATCCCGCCTTTGGAATGAACTCTTACCAGGCACGGAAGGTGGCTGTTGGGCTAGCGGTGCCTCCGAACCTGATCGGTGCCGCTGCCAAGCTCATTCAGAATGTCTATCGCACCTATTGGGATACAGATGCCTCGTTGGTGGAGATCAATCCGCTGTGTCTGGTTGAGGACGGTGAAGGGAAGCAGAACATCAGTGCGGTCGATGCCAAAATCTCGATCGATGACAATGCGCTGTACCGGCACAAAGATATTGCAGCCATGCGCGATCTTGGCGAGGAGTCGCCGCTTGAAATCGAAGCCAGCAAGTTTGATTTGAATTATATCAAACTGGATGGAAACATCGCTTGCCTGGTGAATGGCGCTGGTCTGGCAATGGCCACGATGGACATTATTAAGTATTTCGGAGGGAATCCCGCCAATTTTTTGGATGTTGGTGGCGGAGCTAGCAAAGAGCAAGTGACGGCGGCCTTTCAAATCATCCTCAGCGATCTTAATGTGAGAGGAATTCTGGTCAACATCTTTGGGGGGATCATGCAGTGCGATGTGATCGCGGAAGGGATCGTGGCAGCCGCACGTGAAACACAGTTGGCCTTGCCTTTGGTCGTCAGACTGGAGGGCAACAGCGTTGAGATTGGCAAGAGGATTCTGGCTGAATCGGGTCTGACAATCATCAATGGGGAGTCGATGGCAGATGCGGCGGAGAAGATTGTGGCCGCAGCGGGGAAGGCAGTTTAGCTGGCTGCGATTTACTGGCTTGTTGGTATGGCGATTCTGGCACAGGAAGGTACGAAGGTTTTGGTGCAGGGCATCACGGGCTTGTTTGGAGGGCGCCACACGAAACTGAGTCTGGAGTATGGCTCAAATATTGTTGCGGGAGTAACTCCGGGCAAAGGCGGGCAGAATTTTGAGGAGAAGGTGCCTATTTTTGATACGGTGAGTCAGGCGGTTTCGGTGACCGGAGCGACGGCTTCTGCGATTTTTGTTCCTCACCCTTTTGCTGGAGATGCTGTCTTGGAGGCCGTGGATGCCGGTATCGAACTGGTGGTCTGTATCACGGAGGGCATTCCCATTAGGGACATGGTTCGAGTGAAGGCTGCCATCAAGGAATCAAACGCGCGGCTGGTTGGACCCAACTGCCCCGGCATCGTGACTCCGGGGACGGGGGAAGGGTCGCAGGGCGGTTGCCGAATCGGGATTGCGCCCGGCTATATTCATAAACGGGGAAACATTGGCGTCGTCTCAAGGAGCGGAACCTTAACTTATGAGGCGGTTTGGCAGTTGACTTGTCGCGGTGTGGGCCAGTCAACCTGTGTCGGTATCGGCGGCGATCCGGTCAACGGGACATCTCATCTTGATGTCATTAAACTTTTTAACGAAGACCCGGATACTCACGGAATCATCATGATCGGTGAAATCGGCGGTTCCGCCGAAGAAGAGGCCGCCGAATGGATCAAAGCCAATTGCCAGAAACCAGTGGCCGGTTTTATCGCGGGGATGACCGCACCACCCGGTCGCCGAATGGGGCATGCCGGTGCGATCATCAGTGGTGGCAAAGGGACGGCTGAGGCGAAGATTGAAGCTTTTCGCGATGCGGGTATTCTGGTCGCCGAGACACCTTCGGTGATGGCGGAAACCTTGTTGAAGGCGCTTTAAACACTGCGCCAATTCAGTCGACCGGCGGGTGATGATCCTTGGGTCATTTGAGAAGAAATCCATTTTGTTTGATCCCTCTTTGTGGAAGATTGTTGATTGGTTGTCAAACGATTCGCTCAGCTAGAATCCAATGGAGATCGTCAATATCCTACTGAATTTCGTGGGATTGGGGTTGTGGGTCGGAGCATTTGTCCTTCCTCGTTATGCGGTGCGATCCAGCCGCCCGTTGACGCTCCTTTCAACGCTCCGCTCCGAAACTCCTTCAGGACACGAACGGTTTCTCATGGTGGGATTCCTGATCGGCTTGCTCGGGCTCCGAGCCTTGGGTTACTGGAATTTCTCAACACCCGGTGCACTTCCTCCTTCTGTTGATTTTGGAGTCCTTTCGGTCAGCTTCCGCTTGGATTCATTGGTTCACATGCTGACATATTCCGTTAGTAGCTTTGTGGTGTTCATTTACTTGTATCATCTCTGGGCGCTGGGTCTCAGTTTCACCTGTCGCCACGGTGGTCGGATTGACTCTATTGAGAACCTGGTCAACCAACAGCTGGGCGGGGTTGCTTTTTGGCATCCCGGTTGGAAGGTACTCCTTTCTGTCGTGGGCGGTGTTGGGCTTTGGATTGTGGCCCGGTCCATATTGATTGTGATTGAGGCTCTTCCCCGTGATTGGTCGTTTTTTGTCATTGTGACACAGAGTGCTGTTGTCGTCGCTTCGTTATGGCTAAGCTTTCTCATCGTCGTAATCGTTGTTTTGTTTCTGCATTTGCTTCATAGTTATGTTTACCTTGGGGAGCAGGCAATTTGGGTGTTTACTGATCGGATTGCGAAGGTGTATTTATTGCCTTTCCGGCGTCTCCCGTTACTTCTTGGCCGCTTTGATTTTGCCCCGATTTTTGGGATTCTGGTCTTTTGGTTCCTTTATCGTTTGGGCGATTGGGGTATCCGGGCCGTTTTGAAGCACTTGTCGGGGTAGTGAGGGCGATATCGTCTCGACCGGATGAAATGGGATTCAATGGGAGTGACAGGATAGGCCGGATCAATTATGGGTAGTAGCCGATGATCGACTACGGATTGAGTGATAAGACGGCGGTTGTGACGGGAGGGGCTCGAGGGATTGGTCATGCCATCGCGACTCGGCTTCTTGAGCATGGCGCGCGCTGTGTCCTTTGGGATATCGATGGGAAGGCGTTGGACAAAGTGTCCGAACAGCTGCGCTCGGTGGGGTCGGTGGGGTCGGTAATAGTGGATATCACGGATCCGGAGCAAGCGACTGATGCGTTGCGAAAAACCGAGGGAGCAATGGGGCCCGTTGATATTTTGGTGAACAATGCAGGTGTTGCCGGTGCCTCAAAGACATTGTGGGAATGTGATCCAGATGAGTGGCGACAGGTCATCGATCTTGATCTTTTTGCCGTTTTTTTATGTTGTCGGGCGGTTGTCCCCCAGATGTTGTCCCGAGGTTTTGGAAGAATTGTGAATATCGCATCGATTGCGGGGAAGGAAGGCAACCCGAATGCTTCGCACTATTCGGCGGCGAAAGCCGGAGTGATTGGCTTGACAAAATCGTTGGGAAAAGAACTGGCGCAGAGTGGCGTTTTGGTCAATGCCGTGGCGCCGTCGGTCATACAGACCGAAATTCTCAAGCAGTGTTCAAAGGAACATGTGGATTACATGGTCTCCAAGATTCCGATGGGCCGCATGGGGCAGGCCGAAGAAGTTGCGGCGTTGGTGTCCTGGTTGTGTAGCCGGCAATGCACCTTTAGCACGGGTGCGGTGTACGATGTTTCGGGAGGCAGAGCCACTTATTGACTTTTAGGGGTTGGGGGGTTCGGCTGGAAGATATTTGAATCGTGGGCGGTGTCGGCATGTTTCATGCGAGCTTTGGTTGTTTGCAGAAAGGGTTTGCATCAATTGAAAGACTGTATTAGGGCTCAGGTCTGCCTACTTGCGGATGACAGACGTGGGAGCTTGGACTGTCTTTTTCTGCCGAAGCTATCGTTTTTTTAATGATTATGGACTAGAACGTTGGTGATTCATGGACGGCAATTTTAACATGGAACGAGTGGCTGATATTGTTCCGATGTTGCTCTTGTTATTAACGTTGACGGTTTCTGCCTTTATCTGCTTTCTGTCGACCCTCTACTATTTGCGAAATCGCCACGCCTCCGCCTTAGTCTCACATCCGGGGTTTCGTGACGTTATGTTTTCGTCCAAATCTACGGCTCCCTGGTTTGTATTTGACCGACCGCGCTGTTGGTTGGCGATTCGAAGCCGGAATCTCAGTGAGGTCCAAGCGGCGTTAGGGCTCACCAACTCGGTGCCTTGCAGTTGGATGAAGGGCTTGGTGGAAGCGATGGCTGCCAACCGTTTGTTTGTGTCGCCGCCAATCAGTGGTTGGATACTTGTGTTCGGACCTCACTTGCCGACGCCATCCGATGATATCGATCAGTGTTTTCGCTTTGTCACGAATCTGAGTGCTGAGCTTGGCGAGGTACAATATTTCTGTGGAGACTCGGTTACCTACGAACATGCCTGGGCGCGAGTCATTGATGGTATGGTGGTGAGGGGGTATGCCTGGTATCAGGAGACGCTGTGGAACCAGGGAGTGTTTTCCGAGGCTGAGCGGAAAACCGGAATGGACACCTTTGATTACGGAGAGTCCATGGATGCCTCGGCCTATGATGCGCAGGAGTTGTATCGAAAGAATACGGAGCGACTTTTTGACTTGGCGGGACGTTGGAGTGTCGATCTGAGTCGGATTAGTCGAGCGGAGCTCATGGCGTCTGGGCTTGGACTGAGTGGCGATATGTTTCGGGCTAAGATTTTTTGAGGAGGTCTGGCTCCCAATCGGATTTCTTGGTTAAAGAGTTTGGCCTGCTGCGGTTTCTGCGGTAATTTCGGGGTATGTCTGAGGGGCTATCCATGCTTGAGTTACTCTTAGAGGACTTTCCGAAGCAGTTTGATTTGGATTCGGGGCTTAGTTGCCAGGTCCGTCCGTTGGTCGCCGCAGATGAGGTTCCGTTTTGGGAGTTTTTTCAAGCTGTCCCCGAGCAGGAGCGGATGTTCATTAAACACCACGTTCATCGAAAGGAGGTGATCAATGCTTGGTGTGCGGACATCGACTATGGACGGAACTTGCCATTGCTGGCCTTGCTTGAGGATCAAGTGATCGGCGTCTGCACGCTTCATCAACAGTTAAGTGGCTGGAAGCGGCATATTGGCCGAATTAGCGTCCTCATCCATCCGTTGTTTCGGGGAAGAGGGCTCGCTAAAGCTATTGTCTCGGAGGTCATCGAAATCGCGCGGCAGACGGGGCTCGAGAAGCTGGAGGCGGAGTTTATTGCGGAGCAAGATCGTGCGATTCGGGTGTTTGCATTGATGGGATTCAGCGACTTACTTCGATTGAGTGATTACGTGCGAGACATGCAGGCCATCAGTCACGACTACGTGTTGATGGGAATGGATCTGACAACCGATGAAGAATACGCGGGCGTTGGTTGAACGATGCCTTCATGAATCTTCCCAAACCATGTCTGTAGAGGGATTTTGCCCACAATGTGGCGTGGCGATTGAAGCGGATGCCGTTGCCTGTCCGGGGTGTGGGTCGTGTGGGGAGACCGGATGGTCAGAGAGGGCTCGCTACGAGGTAATGGGGGTTGATTACGGCCAAGATGAATTCGACTATGATTCTTTCGTCAAGGAAGAGTTTGGAGGGCGGCGGAAGAATGTTGATTGGCGGCGGTTGCTATGGGGTTTGGTGGCTCTTGGTCTAATCATTTTGTTTCTCATTTTTTGAGCTTGAATTAAAGGCTCAAGAAATTACTGAAGCAAGCGGCTGTTTCCGATTCGTAACTTTAACGACATCAGTGTGTCAGGTTGGCAATGGTGTATATACCGTTGGAAGTGAACAAGCGTATTCTAGTTGTCGATGATGAGCCCGATGCCGTGGAGTTGGTGGACTACAACTTGAAGTCTGCTGGTTTTGATGTGATTACGGCGGAGGATGGTGAGTCAGCCTTAGAAAAAGCTCGTAAATGTGCTCCGGATTTAATCGTACTGGATGTGATGCTTCCGGAGGTGGATGGCCTTGAGGTCTGCAAAATCTTGCGTCGCGACCCGGCGACATCCGGCTTACCGATCATCATGTTGACAGCAAAAGCAGGGGAGATCGATCGGGTATTGGGACTCGAGTTGGGCGCGGATGATTATGTGACGAAACCGTTCAGTCCGCGAGAACTGGTGTTACGGGTTAAGAATTTGCTGACTCGACGCTCGGCTCCGGAGCAAAAATCAGATCATTTTCAATTTTCCGAACTGAGCATTGATGTGCCTCGTCACCTGGTGATGGTCGAGGATAAAAAGGTCGATCTAACGCCGACTGAATTCAAGCTACTGACCGTCCTGGCGGAGCGTCGGGGAAGAGTTCAATCCCGGGAACGCTTGCTTCAGGATGTTTGGGAGTATGATAGCCTGATCGATACGCGCACAGTGGATACTCATGTGAGGCGCTTGCGCGAGAAGCTCGACAAGGCCGCACGGTTCCTTGATACGGTTCGTGGTGTCGGTTATCGTTTCCTTGATGAGTAGGTGAGGATCGGCTTTCGGTTCCACTAGCTTGGCAACAACATGTCGACGGCGCTTTCAGTATTGCTTGGGGTGGTGCTCTTGTACGTGTTCTTCAGCAGCCGTGCCAGAATTCGGTATCTTTCTTTGAGTCTTAAAGATGCGAAGCGGACACAGGGCGAAACTGAACAGCGTCTTTCACAGGAGATTGCGGATCAAGCAAAGCAGCAGGAGGCGCTTTTTGATCGAATGTTTGAGGGAGTGCTGATCCTCGACGGTAATGGGCGGGTGCGGTTTGCCAATTCGGCGGTGCGGCACTTATTCGAGCTTTCAGGGGAGGTTCAAGGAAAAGTCCTGATTGAGACGATTCGCTCCCATGAACTTCAAGAAATCGTTCAACTGGCGGCCAAGGAGGGACAGGTGATCGGGCGGGAGTTGGTATTTATGTCGGGATTGGAGAATCGGTATTTTTCGATCAACGCAGCTGATTTCAAGGAATTGGAAGCGGAGTCCGGCATCATTGTTATTTTTCACGATATCACCCAGATCAAGCTCCTAGAAAGTGGGCGCAAAGAGTTCGTGGCGAATGTCAGCCATGAATTGCGGACGCCGTTATCAATGATCAAAGGCTATGTGGAAACGGTTTTGGAAGGCAACGTTGAGAATCCCGGGCTCCAGGAGCGCTTCTTGCGGAAGATCCATAAGCATAGTGATCGTCTGACTTATCTGATCGAGGACTTGCTGGTTCTTTCTCAGCTAGAGTCAAATCAGATTGCTTTGAGCTGCGGCAAACTTCAGTTGTCAGCTCTTGTCAGACGGGTTTTTGACGATCTGCAGGACCGTGCCAAGGCTCGTTCTGTAGCGCTTATTTCTGAAATTGACAAAGGGATTGAAGTCTGGGCGGATGCCGATCGAATTTTGCAGGTGGTTCAGAACTTGGTGGACAACGGTATCAAATATGGCAGCCAGGAGAGGGAGGTACGGGTGACCGCATCTCAATCCAGCGATAGCTATGTGACTGTTCAGGTCGCCAATGACGGTCCGGGGATACCGGAGGAAGCTCAAGAGCGAATCTTTGAACGGTTCTTCCGCGTGGACAAAGCGCGGTCTCGAGAGCAGGGCGGCACCGGTCTTGGCCTGGCGATCGTCAAGCACATCGTTCAGGCTCATGGCGGACGTGTCTGGTTGGAATCCAGCGAGAGATCGGGCACGATGTTTTCATTTACTGTGCCCAGCAAAGCGACGATTGCGGAAGCCGCAGCCGGTGAGTTTTCCACCATCGCTGAAGACTGAAGATTCCCTGCCTCAATGATCGGGCATTGCCTCAGTTCGGGAGAGATAGAGATCGCTACTTCCTGAAAATATCGACCTTCGTTTGTCGGCAAGATCGTAAGCTGAAATCCGTCGCCTCAACAGAGTTCCAAACCTCCGGTTTGTGATAAATGTCCAGCCCACGCCCGATTTTGACGATCCACCCATTGTCAAACCGGACTTCCCGGTCGTGCAGTTTGGCGTCTCGCCGCCAGTTGAAGGTAATATCTCGCGAATTCAAATCCCGCTTGAGCGTCTCCAACCGGCTATCCACTTCGTCGACGCTCGGTCCGTAATCTTCGCTCATTACCAACTTGATGGATTGAACCGCTTGTAACCGAACGGCTAGCGCACAGAATCGAATCAAATTTTCCACTTGGAAGCGTTGGCGAATATAGGGCTCCTCCACACAAATCTCGGTGGCTGAATCTATGTAAGGGCGGAAGATCCGCTCGTAAGTGAACCCGGTGGCTCGCTCAGGTATCTCAAAGTGTTGTTCTTTGAGTGCGGGCTTAGCGTCAGCTTCAGATTTTTGGGCAGATTTCGAGGAGTCCGATATGGAACTTGCCACGGAAAAGGATGGGAAATCTGCGTCCAAAAAATCAATCATTTCCCTAAGATGGGTTTTGACCTCCTCCTCCTGTCCGGCGGTTGAGACTTCCAAAGCGGATTTCATGGCTCCCCGGCGTTGCTCGATGGTTTTTTTGGATGCTTGACAAATTTCGGGGGCCACTCTCTTGGCCTGCTTCTCAATGTCAACAGCGAATCCTCGGATGTGTTGATTTAGATGATCTTTGAGCGCCTCGACGAGCAAGTCTCGAATCTTCTGGTAGAAACTCCCGACCTCATCGCTCTGTCGTGTTGTCGTGCCGGCTCCCCAAATACCGGTCACCTCTTTTCGCGCTTTTTCCAAGCGTTCCTCAACCTCCTCAGTCACGAACATTGCGAGATGAATCACGATACTGACCTTGATGGATTGAGCCGTTTCGTCGTCCAGGGTCTTTTGTAACTGTTTGAAGGTTGGCTCCAACTTTTCTGCCAGATATATCGGTTCCAATCCGGATAATTGGTGTTCCGCCTCAACCGATTTCATTGTTGTCTGCAAGCTTTTGACCTGCGAATCCATTTTCTTTAAAAAGATATTAAGCTGTTCTCCCAACTCGTTGAGCAACCTTTCAACTTCCGGAAAGACCCGGTCGGCAATCCTGGCTGCTAAATCTGGCAAGTGTCCCCAATTGCCACACCGGCGCGTCGCCCAATGTTTAGCGAGATCACCCCTCTCCCAATCGTCTAGGACATCCCTAGCGGAATAGCCGATCAAATTAAGTTTGTCCGGAACACGATCTAAGAAAGCCTTCTGAGCGTCGCTCAAGAGACTGAGAAATTTCTCCGATTGTCCTTCGAATTCTTTCAGCTGTTCGTAGAGCAGACCTTGAATCTGCTGGAGTTCCGCTTCCACCTTAGCGGGATCGAATTCATGCCCCAGAGTGTCTAAACGTTCTGAGCAACTCTGTCGCAGCCGGTCGAGAACCATTTTCCCACGATCGTTCAAAACCGTTTTCGAGTGCATGTGTCGTTCGTTAGCGGAGAGAATTTGATAAAGCCCTTTACGGACACCTTCAATGCCGTCCTTGATTTGGTCGCCATCATTGTGAGATTTCCTCGAAATGAGATGCACGGGGACATTATCCAACTGTTGGGTGTAATAATCGCTATCCTCCTCAGACACTTTGTCCATTTGGAGCAATTCATTCAGGGTGGCCTTTGCCTCATTTTTCACCCGCGCCATTTCATCTTCAGCAAATTGCTCGAAGGCCGGTGGATCGTCGCTGTTTTCCTCGGCGTCTCTACAAGCATTTTCAAAAGTTTCGTCGCCCTTGGTCACGATCAGTTGCAGGTGTTTGATCTGTCTGAGGCGAAGCTGCCGGATGATGAACTCCTTGTCGCTCTGGCTGTAAGAACCGCCGCTAGTCGTCAAAAAGAGAATGGCGTCCGCACTCTTTACGATGTCTTCAGTCCGCCGGACTCGGAATTGCTCCGTATCATCGAGTCCCGGAGTGTCCACCAATTCGATGCTATCCTGAAGCAGGGGAATGGGGGCGTAGATGGTCAGTTGATTGACCAGACAATGCAGCGGCTTTTGGCTGGAAGTGAACTGGCGAATCGCTTTCAGAAAGTTCTGTTTGTCGGTTTTCGTTGCCCAGTTATCGGCAGGAATTTCGTGTTTCTTTCCTCCAGGAGTCACCCATTCCTTTTCGAGGGATTTCAGGTCAAACTGTTCGCGCTGAATTTCTTTGCCGGTTTTGTCTTTTCGGGCGGCGGGGCGGTCGTTAAAGTTTTGAAATTGGGCGTAGCGCTTCACTTCCGGATTTTCTGGATTTTCGTTGTGAAAGACTTTCAAATCCTCCCAATCTTCTCGACTCACCAATTCGACTTCGGCTCGGGTTCGTCTGGCATAACGAAAGCGGGAGATGGCGGCAGTCTCGGGCCTTGAATGCACACCGGCTAGCTGTTCCTTAAGGAGTGTGTTGATGAATTTGGATTTGCCGACTTTGAAGCGCCCCACCACGACGACTCGATAGCAGTCCGGAATTTGAGCTTGCTTGAGTGCTTCATCGAGAGATCGAATTTGTTCATCCAGAAAGGGAACGAAACTCGGCAGTTCCCTGCTTCGAAATTCCTGGAGCTTGATTTTCAGCCTCAAGATTTGATCTCGGGCTTCGTGCAGTTCGTGAACAATCAATAGGCTCATCGTTGAATCCTGGAGAAAGCAGCGTTATGTGCAGAGTCTGTATCCTGTTTTTTCAATTCGACAAGGACTTATTCAGATTTTCCTTAGAAGGGGAAGTGGTGCTGGCGATCAAAATCCATCAGTAACTGCGCCGAGATGGGCTGAGCTTACGGTCTTGGCGTACTTAGCAAGAACGCCTCGGGCATAATTCAGCTTGGGCTGTTTCCACTTGGCAAGCCGTGCCTTGATTTCCGATGCGGGAAGATCGAGATTGAGCTTTCGTTTTTCGGCATTGATCGTGATTGGATCTCCGTTCTTGACAATGGCGATGAGCCCCCCTTCGTAGGCTTCGGGAGTGATATGCCCGACTACGAATCCGTGGCTGCCGCCGGAGAATCTGCCGTCAGTGATCAAGGCGACGTCCTTACCCAGGCCTTTACCCATGATGGCCGACGTTGGTGAAAGCATTTCGCGCATGCCCGGCCCTCCCTTGGGGCCTTCATAGCGGATAACGACAACATTGCCCTTTTTGATTTTGCCGCTGAGAATCGCTTTCAATGCGGTTTCTTCAGATTCGAAGACACGCGCCTTCCCGGTGAAGCGCAGGCCCTCCTTGCCACTGATTTTGGCGACAGCGCCGGTCTTGGCTAAATTCCCGTACAGGATGACCAAGTGACCATCTTTCTTGATGGGATTGTCGAAACCACGAATGACGTCTTGGCCCGGGGGGTAGTTGGGTGCTTTTGAGAGGTTCTGAGCCAAAGTTCGGCCGGTAACGGTCAGACAATCACCGTGGAGCAGACCTTTCGCGAGAAGTGATTTCATCAACGGCATCGTTCCCCCAATCTTGACCAGTTCGGCCATCATGTATTTGCCGCTTGGTTTGAGATCCGCCAGAACCGGAACTCGTTTGCCAATCCGAGTGAAGTCATCAATAGACAACTTCACGTTGGCGGCATGAGCCATCGCGAGGAGGTGTAGGACGGCGTTCGTGGATCCTCCCAAGGCAGTGACCACAGTGATGGCGTTTTCAAAGGCCTTTTTCGTGAGGATGTCACTGGGCCGGATTCCTTCTTTGAGGAGATTCATGACGGCTTTGCCGGCGCGTTCGCAATCGTTTCGTTTTTCGTCAGAAATGGCGGCTTGGGCGGAACTGTTGGGGAGACTCATGCCGAGGGCTTCAATGGCGGATGCCATGGTGTTGGCGGTGTACATTCCACCGCAGGATCCGGGACCGGGGATCGCGCAGGCTTCGAGTTCGCTAAGTTGGCGGTCGTTGATTTTCTGATTGGCATGCTGCCCGACGGCCTCGAAAACGGAAACGATATCGACATCCTTGCCTTGGTATTTCCCCGGCATGATCGTTCCGCCATAGACAAAGACCGACGGTCGATTCAAGCGAGCCAGACCGATGAGACAACCGGGCATATTCTTGTCGCAGCCGCCAATGACGACCACACCGTCGAGCCCCTCACAGCCGGCGACCGTTTCAATGGAATCGGCGATCACTTCGCGCGAGACCAGGGAGTATTTCATCCCTTCGGTACCCATGGAGATGCCGTCAGAAATTGTAATGGTATTGAAGATAACCCCCTTGCCACCATTCGAGTTGACGCCTTGAGTGACGTGGACGGCCAGTTGGTCAATGTGCATGTTGCAGGGCGTCACCATGCTCCAGGTCGAGGCAATCCCTACCTGTGATTTACGGAAATCCGATTTCTTGAATCCGACGGCATAGAGCATTGCCCGACTTGCGGCGCGTTCAGGGCCATCGACCATAATCGAGGAATGAGCGCGCTTTGCGGACTTCTTGTTGCCTTTGCCGCCGTTGGACCGTGTGGATATTGTTGCCATGAGAAAGGTATTTCGAGTGAAATGAGACCCCTTACGGATCGGAGCCCCTAGGGTTGGATTTGTCTATACTTTCCTAAAATTCGAAATCGACCACGAGTACCGAATCGATGACTTCCAGGGCAATCTTCTTGACCCGTTCGTGTTCAGGATGATGCAGATAAGCATCTCGCGCCAGAGAATCGCAGAAGGTCATTACAAAGGCATGGGTATAGCCTTGATTGAGACCCTCAGGGCTGGTGTTCGGACCGGAAACAAAGTTTTCGATGCCAGGGATCGTTTCGCTGATATCGAGAAACTCATCAAAAATCTTATCTAATGTTTCAGGGAGTGTGCCTTCTTTGAATCGAATGAGAACGATATGATCGACTTTGGACATAGGTATGAGGGTCTAATGCAAATTCGCGGGATTGGATGGTCCGTCAGTGAGTGAGTTCCACTTCGATGGCTTTGGTGGCCTCGGTTGCGTCTGGTTTGACGCGAAAATAGGATCGTTTGACGATCTCCATTGCGGCTGACGAGGAATTTTCCAAAATCCCACTCAATTGGCACCCGGAAAGGGAGAACCGTCTCCGGTTAGGGCGGTGTAGAGAGGGTGCTGATTATCTCCTTTCACGTGCAGTTTGTCGAACATGGAAAACCCAAGACTTTCAGTCCTTTTGATTCGTATTTTGAGAATGTCTTCTGCAGTCTTTCGTATTGTGGCGTCAGGCCACATTGACAATTAAAAGAACATCGCCCGCATAAATTCCCTAGGGGAAGTGGCTTCTTCATCAATATTTTTTGAGGGGGGATAATCGTGCAGAGCAGGACGATCCTCTGCGCAAATCATCAATGCGGCGGCAATAAAAATAGCGGCCATCAGAAATTTCATAAGCAGCGATTATTGCCCTACTTTGGCGATTGTCAAAGCCGAACCCTTGAAGCCGTGACAACAAGGGCAATCGGCCGTTAGGGAACGGTGACGCCAAGCCCACCAAGAAGATCCCGGACCACCAAATCAGGGAAGCATCCCAAGAGGATCACCCCCGCCGCCATGATGATTGCGACCGCTCTGAGAGTGGGATCGGATCGGAAGCCCTCCTTGGAGGCTTCTTCATCGAAGACATAGACCTGCTTGAGGACTCGGAGGTAATAGTAAAGGGACACGGCGCTCATCGCGATACTGATGACTACGAGCCAAAACATCAGCCCTGGGGCTTGGGCTGACTGGAGGGCGGCGGCGAATAGGTAGAACTTGCCAAAGAACCCAGCTAGCGGTGGGATTCCCGCCAAGGAGAGGAGGAAGATCAACAAACAAAAGGCTTCCACGGGAAGTTGGCGGTGAAGATTAGCGAACGAAGTAATCTGATCATCTCCGTATTGCTTTTCAACCAACTGCACAAGTGCGAAGGCGCCGGTGATCGCCAGTCCATAAGTAATCAGGTAATAAATCATGGAGGCCATGCCATGTGAATTATTCGCCATGATACCGAGTAAGACATAGCCGGCATGTGCGATCGCCGAATAGGCGAGCAGCCGCTTCATGCTCGATTGAGTGATGGCGACCAAATTTCCGATCACAAGTGAGCTGAGAGCGAGAGACGCCAGAATCACCAGCCAACCGCCGGTCATTGTATCGACGCCAGTGGGGCCCACTAGCGGGCCCAGCCCGATCATCCACAGTCGAGCAAACAGATAGAAGCTGGCCAGTTTCGAGGCGGATGCGATCAGGGCACCGATCGGAGGCGCTGCCGCCTGGTAGACATCCGGCGCCCACAAGTGGATCGGAACGGCGGCGATCTTGAACCCAAACCCAATGGCGATGGCAATCATGCCGATGAACATCAGCGGAGATAAAGGGGGGGCACTCACTTGAATCGCAATCTGGGAAAAACTTAGGGAATGAGTTGCGCCGTAAATAAAACTCATCCCAAAGGCGGTGAAGGCTGCGGCGACGCCTCCCAATAGGAAGTACTTGAGGGCGCCTTCGATTGCCGATCGACTACGCTTGTGAAATGCTACCAAGGTGTAGAAGGAGAGGCTGACCAACTCCAGGGCCAAGAAGGCGAGGAGCAAATGGTTGGCGCTAGCCATCAGCAGCATTCCAACAAGTGCGAGAAGAACGATGAGATAGAGCTCACCAATGTGTTGCGTCAACGCCGATCTGGTTGAGAGGGCGAGTGCGCTCAAGGTGAGGCCAATTAGTCCGATCTTCACCGTGCCGGTCACCCCTCCTAGATTCAACCAGTGTTCTTCGGTGATTGGTGAACCCATTATGATGGAGATCACGGCAGCTAGACATCCGAACACGGTCATGCCAAATGCGATGGTTTGTCTGTGAACCGTGGGCGATTCACGTATCCAGAGGAGATCAGCGGTCAGCACCCCCAGCGCGGAAATGACGAGAATCGTTTCCGGGATCAGTAGTAGTAGGATGTCGCTATAATTGATCTCCGTCATTTTGCGATCAGCGGTTCCAACATCGGAGAGGAAAGACTGGGCACGATCAGGTCCAAGAGCAACCTTGGGTAGAGACCGATGACCGTTGTGGTTGCGATCAGAATTCCCGCTCCCACTTTCTCCTGAATTGTTAAAGGACTGAGAGGCGTTTTCGGAGACTTGGCAAAGGGTTTTTCCTCCGTGAAGAACGCTTTAATCATGACCCGAAGCGTATAGCTGACACCGATAATGATCCCAACTCCCGCTAAGACGGCGAAGGTAGGAAAGCTATTCCAAGCGCCGATGAGAACCTGGAGCTCAGCAACAAAACCGCTAAAGCCAGGCATCCCCATGCCCGCAAATCCAGCAACCACAAACGTTCCCGCTGCAAACGGAAGCCGTTTAGCCAGCTGGAGGGTTTCGAGTTCTGACAAATCGCGAGTGTGTGTGCGAGCATAGACCATGCGCCCGACGACCCCGAACAGAAGGCTGGCCAGAATGCCATGAGAAAACATCTGTAGCACGGCACCGGAGAGGCCGACCTCGGAAGTAGCCATCAGCCCGAGCAGGACGAAGCCCATGTGGCTGACGCTGGAGTAGCCGATGACAAACTTAAAGTCTCGTTGCACCAAGGCACTCGTTGCTCCATAAACGATGCCAACGACCGCCAAGAGTGCCAACTCATCCCGCCACGTTTCGAGTCCCATGGGGAAGAGAGTCATGGGAAATCGCAGGGCACCATAGGCGCCGAGTTTCATAACAACCCCCGCTAGCAACATCGACGCTCCAGTCGGCGCCGCCACATGGCCCGTAGGCGCCCAGGTGTGGAACGGCCAAAGGCCTGCCAAAACGGCAAATCCAACAAACGTCACGGGAAAGGCCCAATATTGGAAGTTTTGGGAGTAGGGATGTTCAATGAGTTGAATCAGGTCAAACGTCACGGCCCCGGCTTCGACATAAGTGGCTAGCAGCCCGATCAGGACCAAGGCACTCCCCACAAATGAGTAAAGCACAAGTTTCATGGCGCCATACTCTTTGCGAGTCGATCCCCAGATAACGATGAGGAAGTATTTCGGGATAATGACAATTTCGTAGAAGACAAAGAGGAGGAAGAGATCGAAACTGATAAACACCCCGTAAACTCCGCCGATGAGGACAAGGAAAAAGGCGAAGAACTCTTGAGGGCGATGTTGGATATCCCAAGAGAAGAGAATTCCGATGACGGCCGTGAGGCCCGTCAACAGAACGAGGGTCAAGCTGATGCCATCGGCACCAGTGTGATAGCTGATTCCCAAGGAAGGTATCCACGCCGATTTGGCGACGAACTGGATGGCGTTGGTGTCGATGTTGTATTGGAGGCAACTGACGGTGGCGCAGATTAACCCGATTAGCGCGGAGCCCAGCGCCACTCGTCGGCAGCCTTCTGCGGAGAGTCGAGGCCACAAGGCACACACCAAGGCGCCGATGAAGCTGGAGTAAACCGTCCAACTAAGCATGAACGCCTTCGTTCCAGCCGTGTGAATCGATGAGATGTATCGTTCGGTTTCCTTGGTTCACTTAAACATGGGCCGTCACGGCGTTCTGCCCAGGTGGACAAGCAGGTTCAGCGAGGTTTCGTTGACAAAGCGCAAAAGGATTTTGGGAAAGATCCCGGTGGTGAGGATGATCGCCAGACCGGGAATGACGATCCACCATTCTCGACGGTCAAGGTCCGGCATGGCCTGCCATTTTGGGTTCAAGGGGCCGGTAAAAACTTTCTGAACCACGTTTAGAATAAAGACGCTAGTCATCAGAAGCCCCATGGTTGCAATTGCCGTCGCCCATTTAACGTGGGCGAAGGATCCCTTGAAGATGAGGAACTCTCCGATAAACACGTTCAGCCCGGGGAGTCCCAGCAATGCAAAAAGGGCGATTCCCATGGCCGTCGTGTAGTTTGGAACCACCGAGCGCAGGCCGCCGAAGTCGGTCAGGCCTCGCAACCCGCCGGTTCTGTTTTCGAGCCGACTGATCAGGTAAAAAATGAAACCCGCGACGATGCCGTGATTGAACATTTGGAGACCGACCCCGTTGATGACAGCTGCGCCATCATTAGTCGAGGCAACGCCGCTGACATTCGCACCCATAATGGCGAACGTTCCCAGAAAGCAGTAGCCGAGGTGGTTGATCGAGGAGTAGGCAAAGATTCGCTTCAAGTCGGTCTGGGAACAAGCGGCGAAGGCGGAGAGCACGATCGTGCCGACGCTCAATATCAGCAAAGGAGTAAACATTAATGCGACCTGATCGGGAAAAATGGGGAGGATCAATCGGAGCAGGGCGTAAACACCCATCTTTGACATCAGCCCGGTCAGCAACAAGGTAACGGCACTCGGCGCTTCCGCATAGGTCGTTGGGAGCCAGGTATGGAAGGGGTACAACGGGACTTTGACGGCAACACCGAGGAAGGCGAGCCCGAATAAGATGAGGCCGATGAGTTTGATTGAGATGTCGGCCCAGCCCAAATTCATCGCAATGTTGCCCATCAGTTCGCCGGATCGTGCCTGATCGGCAAGTTGCGCGAAATCAAAGATTCCGGTTGCGGCAAATAAAGCGAGGAAGGATAGCAGCAACCCGATACTGCCAACGAAGGTGTAGATGAAAAACTGGATAGCGGCGGCACTTCTTTGAGGGCCTCCCCAGAGTCGAATGAGAAAAAAGGCCGGAATCAAACTAATCTCCCAGAAAAGGAACCAGTGAAAGAAATTCAAGGCCGTAAACGTCCCGATGAGACCCGCTTCCAGGAAGAGGACGAGCGCAGCAAAGCGGTGGGGGTGAGGCGTCACCTCATGCGCGGTGGAAAGAGCGACCGGAATCAGCAGAGTTGTCAAAGCAATCATGAGCAGGCTCAATCCGTCGATCCCCACGACGTAGTCGATATTCAAACTTGGAATCCACGAGTAGCGCTCGAAGCTTTGGATGTCTCTACTACTGGTGTTGAAGCGAAGGCCTAGAAAGATGGCGCCCATCAGGGTCAGCAAACTGATTCCAAGGCTCAGCTTGGTTGATCGATTGGCGTTCCATGCGGCACCGCAGCACCAGAGTACGCCTCCTCCAATCAGAGGAATGACAGTCATGAGGGTGATGAGCGGGAGACTGTTCATAAGCGATCGAGAAACACCGCTACCAAAGCGATAATAACCAGACTGGCACCAACGATTTTCAGGTAGGTTTGAATGTGACCGCTTTGAATTTTGGCTAGTAACGAGGAGCTACGCCGGAGCCCTTGGCAGGATCGGTCAAATCCAGCGTTCACCAAATGCTCGTCTGTGAAGCGCGTGGCCCAGGCAACACCCAAAACGACCCATACGGTGAACCTCACCACTCGCGAGAAGACCTGCCGGTCCACAAGCTCGGCCACTGTGCCGGTAAACTTAGACCAGCGAAGGACGGTGACTTCGTAACATTCGTCCACAAAAAATCGATTCTCCGCCAAGGTAAAGTATCGTGGCAGCATCCGTCGCAGCGGGTCTTTCAACTTCGCCGGATTGAACCTGGATTCGTGATAGAGCCACCAACCAACCGCCATGCCGCCGATCGCGATGACCGAGGACAGAATCATGACCGTCAGCGCCTCGACGTGAAAAAGAGCGCTGATCGAAAGGCTGACTGTTTCCCCTTCCAGGTAGTTCTGAAAGGCGGGAAAGGCTGGCGTTCCCAGGAATCCAAGAAGCATGGCACCTGCCGCCAACACGATCAGTGGCCACGTCATGATCGCGGGACTCTCGTGCGGTTTTGCCGGCGAATGGCCGGGGTCGGTCATCAGACGGTTCCCGCCGAAGAACACATAAGCCATTTGCCGACTCATGTAGAACGCGGTCAGGAAGACGCTCGCGAGGGCGAACAAGAAGGGAAGTTGCGAAAGCGACCACGCGTGAGTGCTGTGTAGAATCGCGTCTTTACTCCAAAAGCCCGAGAAAAGCAGCGGGAATCCAGAGAGCGCTAGCATGCCGATGGCGTAGGTGGCAAAAGTGATTGGCATGGATTTCTTCAACCCGCCCATGCGACGAATGTCTTGTTCGTCGTGGCAACCGTGGATCACTGAGCCGGCGCCCAGAAACAACAGCGCTTTGAAAAACGCGTGAGTGATGAGGTGAAACATCGCGACGGCTGGACCGCCGGTGCCGAGGCCGAGTATCATGTAACCTAGCTGGGAGACGGTGGAGTACGCCAAGATCCGTTTGATGTCGGTTTGGGCCACCGCGATCAGTGCGCCAAACAACGCCGTCAAACTACCGATCCAAGTCGCCGCGGTTAATGACCCTGAGATCGAAGCATGGTCTACTGCATCCCCGGTTCCAGAAGCGTCCATGAGCGGATAAAGTCGAGCCATCAAGAAAACACCGGCCGCAACCATGGTCGCGGCATGGATCAAAGCGCTCACGGGCGTGGGCCCTTCCATGGCATCGGGGAGCCAAACGTGAAGAGGTAATTGCCCCGATTTCCCGATCGCACCCCACAGAATGAAGAGGGTGATCGCGGTTGAGAGGGCGAGTCCAAAAAAGGTGACCTGAGCGCCGAGACTATTGAGAGCGTCGGTTTCGAGGCAGCCGTTGCCGCCGTCGTAGAACAGCAGCGTTCCGGATGCGGAGGAAAGCCAGAGCATGCCGATGAAGAATCCGATGTCTCCGATCCTGGTGGTGATAAAGGCCTTCTTGGCTGCGTCTGCAGCACTAGGCTTATGCGCCCAAAATCCGATCAAGAGATAGGAGGCTACGCCTACCAATTCCCAGCAGATAAAGAGCAGCAATAGACTATTGGAAATGACGATGCCCAGCATCGCGGCAGCGAAGAAGCTCAGATAACAGAAGAACCGGGTGTATCGTTCATCGTTGGCCATGTATCCGATGCTGAATAGGAAGATCAATGCACCGACGAACGTCACCATGACGGACATGACCGCGGTTAAAGGATCCAAGACACAACCGATTTGTAGGCTGGTCTTTCCCATTTTAAACCACTCAACGGTAGATGTCGGCGGCTTGCTTTCCCCGTCTGCCTCATTTCTCAGGGTCGTCGCGAAGGCAGCGACAGAAAGGACGCAGGAAAGGCTGAGGGCACTGACCGCAACGGAGGAGGCCCATTTCTTCTTCAGCCTGGGCGCAAGAGCCAACCCCGCCGCCGCTAATAGTGGCAGCAAGGGAATCAACCAAAGTATGTTGACGATATTGCTCAATGCCCTGTTATCCAAAAATTCTCGATATGCGACTTGACTAGCTCCTTAACTCGTTGATTCGTTCAGTGTCGGTGGTGCGGTAATGCCGGTAGACCGCGATAATCAGCGAGAGGCCCACGGCTGCCTCGGCCGCGGCGACAGCGATTGAGAAAAGGGCAAACATCAAACCGGAGAGGACCTCCGGATTCGGGCTGAATCGCCAAAATGCAATGAAATTAAGGTTGGCCGCGTTCAACATCAATTCGATTCCCACCAAGATCAGGATTGCGTTCCGCCGAACGAGAACGGCTGCCAATCCCAGACAAAACAACATCGCGCTCAACAATAAATAGCTAGAGAGTGAAGCCATAGTGTTTTAGGGTGCAGGTGGTGGTGGGGAACCGCGGTTGGTTGCCGGATTCGTCCCAGTGTTTGGTGTCGTGGATTCTTTCATCGCAATAATGACGGCTCCGATCATGGCGACAGTCAACAAAAGGGCGACGATCTCGAGCGGAATGATGTACTTGGTCATCAGTCCATCACCGATCATCTTGACGGTGAGTTCGCTGTCGGCCGGCTGTGATTGTTGCAGGGTTGGTGTCCGTTGAATCATCCAGATCAGACAGGCGAAGACGCTGCCACTGATGATCAGGCCGGTTTCCAATCCCGTTGAAAAGGGTGATTCGCTCAAATTCGGGCCGGTATTTCGCGTCAGCAAAATGGCGAATAAGATCAGAATCGTCACGGCACCGATGTAAACCAGAAATTGGGCAAAGCCAAGAAACTGAGCGCCAAGCTGCAAATAGAGCATCGCCACCCCGGTGAACGTGATCGCCAAGCACAGGATGCAATGCACGATCTGGCGGAGGGCGATGGTACCCAGCGCTCCGGCCAGCGTTGTCAGGGCGATGACTGCAAAGGCGGCGCTCATTCCTTAGTCGGCGAATCGATAAGCGCGTTTGGTGACGTTTTGGCTCTGTCCCAGACGCTTTCCCAAGGTGAGGTAGGGGATCACAATCAACGGGACGCAGATCGCCCAGGCCGCGAGGGGGCTGAAGTCTTGAGCATAGTGCCAGGCTGCGGCTGCGGCAAAAGTCACGAGGGTCATTGGAAGTATAAATTTCCAGGCGAGATTCATGAGCTGATCCATGCGCAGGCGCGGCAGCGTGCCACGGATCCAAATGAACAAGGCGATGAGACAGGCGAACTTCGCAAAAAACCACAAGGGCCCCGGAACAAAATCAAGGAAGCTGAGTGGTGGGTGGAAGCCCCCCAAGAACAGGGTTACGGCCAATCCGCTCATCGCGAAGAGTCCAAGATACTCTGCTAAGAAAAAGAGGGCATACTTGAAACCGGAGTATTCGGTCATGTGCCCGGCAATAATCTCCGACTCCGCTTCGGGAATGTCGAAGGGGGACCGGTTGGACTCAGCGAGCGCTGAGGTAAGGAAGAGCACAAAACTGGTAATGCCCCAAGGAGTAGCCACGTACCAATGCCAGAATCCACCCGATTGCTCGGTGACGATATCCACTAACGAGAGGGAGCCCGCCATCATGATGACAGTGACCGACGAAAGAATGAGCGGCACTTCGTAACTGATCATCTGGGCAATGGCGCGCATCGCTCCGAGCATGGCGTACTTGTTTCGACTGGCCCAACCCGCCATGAAAACCGTGAGTTCGGTGGCGCTTCCAATGGCGAAGAAAAAGAGAATTCCCGCGTCTAGATTGATTGGCACGAGATGTTGGCCGTAAGGAAGCACCGAAAATGCCAGGAATGTCGGCACCACCAAAAGGACCGGCGCAAGAAAGTGGATGACTTTGTCGGCTGATCTGGGGACGATGTCCTCTTTGAAGATCATCTTGAGTCCATCCGCGATGGGTTGGAGGATGCCGACGGGACCCACGCGATTCGGACCGAGGCGGTTCTGAATGCGTCCGAGTGCTTTTCGTTCCACCCACGTCGTGAGCGCAAAGAATCCGGAAAAGACACTGATTAACAGAACGATCGAGAGGAAATGGCCGACTAGGGGTTGCAGCCCTTCGGGTGCCCAATCCATCATCCGGCTCTTGATCGTGACGAGTAGCGTTTCCAATGGAGTTAGGCGGATGGGTTGGAGTTCGTCGGTTCCGGTTGAGCGGTGGCCGCGACTTCGGCTCCCTTAGCTTTTTCGGCGTCGGCCTTCGCTTTAGCGGCAGCTTTGGCTTTGGCCTTCTTGACCTCGGCTGCACGATTGGCATCGATGGCTTTGGCTTCGGTGGGGTGAATCTTTCGGTAGTAGTCGTTGGATTTCGCCAGTTGATGTTTGTCTACCAGCAGGCCCGCAAACCGGTCTGTTTGGCTGAGTTCGAAATCCGTGTCCATCTTGATCGCATCAAAAGGACAGACCTCGACACAGATTTGGCAGCTCATACAAACCGAGATGTCGATATCGAATACCAAGGGCTGAAACTGTAGCTTGCCGACGTGGTCCGGTTTCTTGGTTTTGTCCTTCTCGATGTAAATGCACTGAGGTGGGCATTCTTTTTCGCAGATATGGCATGCCACACAGCGGAGTCCTTCTATCGGGTTGTCCCCGTCATGGACTAGGAAGGGAAAGTTGCGGTTATTCTCCTTGGTGGGAATTCGCTGCTCGGGGTATTGAACGGTCGTCAGGTATTTGGGGTCACGGAATGATTCGGCAAAGTTTTTTGCCGTTTGAGCCATCCCTTTGATAATTCCGGTGCCTAGCATGTTTTTGATCGAATTAACGCAATCGTCTTTTAGTACCTGTAGGTAGCGAATTTGGCGACACTCTAAAACTTGTCCCCATGATTTAGAGGGCGAGCCTAGCGATCAACTTCGCCCAACACAATATCTACGCTGCCAAGAATAACGACGACGTCCGCCACGGTATGGTTAAGGCACATATCTTCGAGTATGGTGAGATTAATGAGACTGGGGGGACGGACGCGATACCGGTATGGCTTTGGCGAACCGTCGCTGATCAAATAAAACCCCAGCTCGCCCTTGGGCCCTTCAATGCGACCGTACGCTTCGCCGGGTTTGGGGCGAAAACCACGAAGTTTCGCCTTGGGATTGACGATCTCTCCTTCAGGAATATCCTGTAGGGCCCGCTGCAGAATTTTTAGGGACTCGCGCATCTCGAGGATGCGGACCATGTAACGGTCGTAGACATCGCCCACCTCTCCCAAGGGCACGCGAAAGTCGAATCGATCATAGATGCCATAGTGGTCGACCTTGCGGATGTCGTAGTTAACCCCACTAGCTCGCAGCATGGGACCGGAAATCCCGGCATTCAGGGCGAGCTCGGGTGAAAGGATGCCGACCTGTTGCGTTCTCGCCTTGAGAATCTCATTCTCAGTGAGGAGTTTCTCGTAGTTATCCAGAAAACTGGCGAAGTGATAGAGAAAATCCTGTGCCTGATCGAGCCAACCCTCAGGCAAGTCGCAGCGGCATCCGCCGAAGCGCATGTAGTTGCACATCATGCGGGAACCGCTGAGGGACTCGAAGAGATCAAGAATCTTCTCGCGTTCGCGAAAGGCATACATGAGCGGGGTGCCAAGTGCGCCCATATCCATCACTAGGAAGCCGATGAGGCAAGTGTGATTGAGCAGACGCGTCAATTCGGAAACGATGATTCGTATGTGCTCCGCTCGTTCGGTGGTTTCGATGCCAGCCAGCCGCTCCACTGCGAGTGCGTAGGCCCAATTACTGGTCATCGAGTTGAAATAATCCAGCCGGTCGGTGTAAGGCATGGATGCCAAGTAGGTCGTGTTCTCAGCGATCTTCTCATGGTTCCGATGGAGATAACCAAATACAGGCTTGAGCCGAACGACCCTTTCCCCATCCAAAGTGATGTTCATTTGGAACACACCATGGGTTGAAGGGTGATGCGGCCCCATCGAAATTTCCAACAGATCACCTTCAAGGCCATCGGACGCCTCGCTCCGCTTGCGTACCGTATAGTTTGGGTTGCCTTCTTGGGCGAACGCGGGTAGTTCAAGTTGGCTTTCGGTTTCTCGGAGCATCGGTTGTTTCTATGTCAGACGCTTGATCTCCCGTTGGCGTTAGGATTGCATGGTGCAGCCGCTTGCCTGGACTTCTCCAAGATGTCACCATGGGGTGTGGGTTCGTATTCATAGTCGTCCGGTTCCACATAGTCTTTACGCATTGGATGATCCTCAAATTCATCCCACATCAACAGGCGCCGCAGATCGGGGTGTCCCTCGAACACCACACCGTATAGGTCGTACACTTCCCGCTCTTGAAACTCCGCACTGCGCCAGATGGTCGTGAGGGAGGGGACGGTGACCCTATCCGAACGATTCTCGGTTTGGACGCGAAGGATCAGCGGACCTTTTCGCAACGACGCTGAGTAAAGATGGTAGACTACTTCCAAGTAACCCGGAACTGTCTTCTCGACGGCGGTTTCAACTTCGACTTCTTCTCCGTCATGCAACTCCTTGGTGGTGACCTTCTCCTTAACAACGGTGTCCAGCCAATCGACTCCGGTCACGTTTGAAAGGTAATCGAAGGCGAGTTCGGGCTGGTCACGAAGCCATTTGCTGATTGGGAACAGGTCGTTCGCAGCCACGAGTAGTGAATTCTGGTTTGAAGGGCTCTCATTGACGACCAGGGATACCGCAGCATTGGGAAACTCTTCTTTGATCTGGCCGAGAATGATTTCGGTCGTGCTCATTGGAGTAAGGGCAGATCTTTGAGTGGTTCGAGAGGCTGGCTATCCGGCCCGTGGAATCGAGGGTGGACGCCAAGTTTGAGGATTGCTGGAGGGCGTGAGATCCTTTTTTCCAAACTCCGGAACGGGAAACTCTGACGGTGTGTCGTCTCGCAAGTGGCGCGGGCGCTCCCTGCCTCTGAGTTTCTGGGCGTCGATTTGACGTTGTAGGGTCATGAAGGCATGGATCAATGCTTCGGGCCTCGGCGGGCATCCCGGGATGTGGACGTCCACGGGAAGATAGCGGTCAATTCCCTTCAAAACATTATACCCCTGCTTAAAGGGACCGCCGGAGATAGCGCAGGCGCCCATCGCAATGACATACTTGGGTTCCGGCATTTGGTTGTAAAGCCGCACGACTTGAGGCGCCATTTTTTTGGTGACTGTGCCGGCGACGATCATGAGATCGGCTTGGCGTGGCGACGGACGAAACACTTCGGCACCGAACCGGGCGAGGTCGTAGCGAGCCATAGTGGTGGCAATCATCTCAATGGCACAGCAGGCGAGCCCAAACTGAAGCGGCCACACGGAGTTGCGACGGCCCCAGTTGTGGATGCTTTCCAGGGTTGTGGTGAAGACGCCGTGCTTGCTAAGTTCTCCACGCAGGCCTTCGTCCATATTTGTTACCAATTCGCTTGCTAGCGCCACTTGAGGATTCCTTTCATCCAGGCCCAGGCCAGTCCCTCCACGATCAAGAAGACAAAAACCAACATCGCCAAGAATGCCTCAAAGGTACGCTCGGCGAACACCACGGCAAAGGGTAAGAGAAAGATGGCCTCGACGTCAAAAATCAGAAAAATGATCCCATAGAGATAATACTCCGCCTTAAACTGAACCCAAGCGTCTCCCTTGGCAACTAATCCGCATTCGTAAGTGGCATTCTTATCTAGGCCGGGTTTCTGCGGCGAGAAGGCCAAGGACCAGAAGCGAGCGACGCAGAGTGGAAGGATCGCAAAACCGAAGGCGACTAGGGCAAATAGAGCTAAGAACCAGTAAGGAGAGTCGCTCATTGCTTGATGGAAGCCTCACCGATCAGTGCGAAAACAGAGATTGCGACGGGTGATTTCATGCAGTTCTGTAGATGCATTAGTCGTTTTCCGGACAGTGGCGGCTGAGTCCTACCGAATGAGCAATGTCGGCGAATTCCTCGTGCGAAACCTCTTCAAGTTGCTTCCCTTTGGCAGCGAGTTTTTCGTTGATCTTAATGGTTTTCTCCACCATGACCTCATGAGTCTCTCCACTTCCGCCAACGAGTGCGAAGTTGTTTCCGGTCGTAATTCTCTTGTGCCCGTCTGAATCCAGCCCCACCCCCAACATTATTGCCTTGGAAGGCTGTTTCCGCTTTTTCGGCAATTGCGACATGCAGCTAAAATAGTCCGCGCAAGCCGCAAACGCAATGAATTATTTCGCCACCCTCGGCGGCTTCCCCATCCAAGGCGCGCAACAATGAAACGGACCCGCTTTCATCACCGGCTTGAGACTTTCTCGGCCGAAATAACGAACCCACTTCGGAAATCTCCCCCTCGAGCGGACGTACAAAGTGAGTATAGACATCCGCAGCCGGACGAGACAAAAAATGCCCGCCCCATGGAAAGCGAGGCAGGCTGCGGAAACGTTCAACTGCCCTAGTCTTCCGTAATAGGGATTAGAAGGGGTGGGTTTAGCAATTTCTCAATATCGGTTTCGGCATCCATATTG
Source organism: Limisphaerales bacterium (assembly GCA_024761205.1). Taxonomy (GTDB): domain Bacteria; phylum Verrucomicrobiota; class Verrucomicrobiia; order Limisphaerales; family AAA164-E04; genus UBA2970. Next base: position 38,532 of record JAMASS010000012.1, on the reverse strand, counting down.
ATTCTTTGCAAATAAAGTCCTAGTAGATTTTCCCCCTGCGAGAAGCTTAAGGCGTGGTCTATCCAAGGATGACCCGGTTCCAGTCTCAGCAAGTCGGATACGAGGAACTCCATTTTAGTGAAAAAGTAGATCTCTCTTTCTACTTTGCGAACTACATCTTGGTCTCGGTGGTCTAGACCTTCTCGTTTGATTCGGCGGATGACGCTTGCTCTAGCCCTTTTCCCCAAATCGCGAGCAATTTGGGTGTGCCTAAAGCCGTCCGTAACCAGGTAAAGACATCGAGTGCGACCTGCGCGTTCTGAGGTCATCCGAATTCGTTTTTCACTAGTTAGTTGATGCACGGAATTCCGATCTACTGGGGAAACTGCCGTCTGCTTTGGTGTATCCCCACAAGTGAAGTTCAAAACTGGCAATGCCCTTTACCTCAGCGGTAGAAATAATGCGGTTTGCATCAATGGCAATGCCTTTCTCCTTCAAACGGTTCACTTCAAGGATAGCCTGCTTGGTGATGAAGTCTCTAAACTCTTCCGGGTAAGACTCCCTGTACGCGTGATACTTTGACAACATCTCAACCTTCGTTATGGCGATTGATGGATCGCTTTTCAGCAAATCTCTCCCGAGTTTTAGCTTCAAGAGTTCCCAATTCCTTTAAAAAACGGAGGCTTCGCCAAGCCTTGGGCAGATGCAGATAGATATCCATGAATACATGAAAACACGGCGAGGATGATGTAATTTATGGTTTTCATGATAGCAAAATAAATTTGGTAATTAATTACCAGATGAGTTAGCGATGGTAAAAAGGTTCGCATTGTCATACATTGATTATATCCCCTTAGATTGGCTTCGTGCCATACCCTGTGCTGCTTATGGAAGTCAGCCCAGTATTTTTCAATTTGTTCCTCTATTCGTCTTTGGCAGAGGTTTGAATTAGTTCGCTCGGCTTCATCTGCCTCATCATATGCTGCGGCAGATTCTCTGATGACATCACCTCGTTTTCTCCACGCTATAGACATATTATTAAAGTAATTATTATAGTATGATTGAGTATAAATATATCAGGTTCTGTGCTTACTAGGATTCCCAATAGGGTCTAGTTCAGGGTCTACCTCTGTTAGACGTTGGTCAAGCCGTTTTCCTGCTTTGCCTATTTCTATTTCATAATTACTGATAGCATTGTGTATTGCGTCATTTCTAACAAAACTGGCATCGGCAATTTTTCTATTCTCCTCATCTGGACAGGATTGGCTCAACAGATCTGCCGAATTCTCAATACCTTTTCTTGCGAGTCCATCCTAATCACGAAGCCCTGCCACGGCGTCATTGTATTTTTTTCGCACGTCATCTTTTGAGCGTACATTGATGTTGGCTCTGGATTAATCAACAGAAAGCCCATAACTAGGTCTCTGGTCCGTCCAATAATGTTGGATTTCATTTCTCTAATGAGTTAGGGAAACTCTGATTTTTCCAGAGAAAAACCGTAGTTCCTTAGTAGTTTTCACTTCTTGGATGATGGCCGCATTCACGACCTCAATTCATTGCTTTTTCTCGCCGGAGTTTTTGGCTTTGGTGTTTTCTGTTGCCACGGCTAAAGGGTGAATTGAGAAAACGAGACGCAACACCAAAGAGATGTTTGCCCTGTCAAGTAAAAGGTCGGAGATTTCAGGGTAAAGGCAACCTATTTTGAGCATATATGCCCCTTTCTGTTGCTGATAAATGTGTAGCGATAGCATGTCCTAGTTGATCATCAGTCAAGCCTTTCTACTCATTTTCTTTCTAAATTCTCCTTTTCCTTGAAAAGGTAAGCTGCCGTGCCGGTGAGGATGAAGGGGACGACGAGTTGAGGGCCTTTGACGCCGTTGGTTTGCAGGGTGGGACGGAGAAACAACTAGTCGCCGGGTATTGAGTGGTGCTTACTCAATTTCATAGGTCTGTTTAGTGGACTGCTGGATGACATTGTAAGCGAGGACGCCGTTTGGCTTGGCTTTGGAGAACTGAAATAAGAGACCTGTCTTTGGTTTGTAGTAAGTGTGAGTCTGCGCCGACGTATAAGTTGTGTGACTTGAGTAAGTCACTTGATTGTCGTAACTGTAAACTGAGCCTGTTGTCGTTGCTTGTCCTGGAGTCGTGAAGCTGTGAGCAGTCGTCGAACTTTGCCATGGTGTTGTAGGGGATTAGGTGTTTCAGGGTGGGGTGAAAATCTAGCACCGGTTTCTGAATGTTCAAGGGAGCATCAAGGGCTAAAGGCGGTCAAAAACCGCCATTCATCGGTTCGGTAACGGTTTGGTTTGCTGGTTGCGGCGTTTTTTTAGGTGGGTTCCTGGTTGTTTCTGGGGCGGTATAGGGGTATAGCTTTGGTTTTTCGGCGGGTTTCGAGCCGGTTGTATATGAATGGAGTGTTGTTGAGATGCAGTTGGATCGTTATACGGTAAAGGCGCAGGAGGCGGTTCAAGGGCTGGAATCCGCCGCCCGAGAGTATTCCCATCAGGAGGTTCAGTCCGCGCATTTGTTGTGGAATCTTTTGAATCAAAGGGACGGTGTGGCGGTGGCGGTGGTCGGAAAGCTGGGCGTGGACCTAGCTGCGTTGCGTTCGGATGTTGAGGCGCATCTCGGTCGTTTGCCCAAGGTGCGGGACCCTTCGAATCCGTTTTTGAGCGGCGAGATTAAGGGGGTGTTTGCGCTTGCCGAGGGCGAGGCCAAGCAGTTGCAGGACGATTACGTGAGCACGGAGCATTTGTTGCTGGCGATGGCGAAGGGTTCCGAGTCGTCGGTGGCGGACTTGCTGAAACGACGAGGCATTCATCACGGGGCCCTTCTCAAGTCTCTGGCTGAAGTGCGGGGGGCGCAACGGGTGACGGACCAGAATCCTGAAGGTAAATTTCAGGCCCTTGAGAAATATGGACAGGACCTGACTGCGTTGGCCCGTTTGGGGAAGATCGATCCCGTGATTGGGCGGGATGATGAGATTCGTCGGGTCATGCAGGTGTTGTCGCGTCGGACGAAGAATAATCCCGTTTTGATCGGCGAGCCGGGGGTGGGCAAGACTGCCATTGCCGAGGGCTTGGCGCGGCGAATTATCAGCGGTGATGTCCCGGATTCCTTAAGGAACAAGCGTCTCGTAGCAATGGATCTAGGCGCGATGATCGCAGGCGCAAAATACCGGGGCGAGTTTGAGGATCGGCTCAAGGCGTTTTTGAAGGAGGTCACCGCGCAGGAAGGTCGGGTGATCCTCTTTGTCGATGAGCTTCATACACTTGTGGGCGCGGGAAAAACTGAAGGTGCGGCGGATGCGGCGAACATGTTGAAGCCCCAACTCGCCCGGGGGGAATTGCGTTGTATCGGCGCTACTACTCTCGATGAGTATCGCAAGTACCTTGAGAAGGACGCCGCCTTGGAACGACGATTTCAACCTGTGCAGGTCGATGAGCCGAGTGTCGAAGCGACGATTGCCATTTTGCGGGGGTTAAAGGAACGGTATGAAGTGCATCACGGCGTTCGGATTCAGGATGCCGCCTTAGTGTCAGCGGCGACTTTTTCACGTCGATATATCACTGACCGGTTTTTGCCGGACAAGGCGGTCGACTTGATGGATGAGGCGTCCTCTCGTTTGCGAATGGAACTGGATTCCGTGCCGACGGAGATCGATCAGTTGGAGCGACAAATCCTCCAGCTGGAGATCGAACAGACGGCGCTCCGCAAGGAAAAAGATGCCGCCTCAAAAGAGCGTTTGGTCAAGCTGGAGAAAGATCTGGCTGACCTCAAGGAGTCGGCCTCGCAGCTGAGAGCTAAGTGGCAGAATGAGAAGGCCGTGATCGATGCCGGCTCGCTGATTAGCAGCGAGATTGAGGCGGCGCGCCAGGAAATGGAAGCGGCTAAGCGGCGAGGCGATTTGAATCGGGCAGCGGAAATTCAGTATGGAACTCTGCGGGAGCTCGAGGCGAGGCTGCAGAAATCGGAACGAGCGCTCCATCAGCAGCCAGAGGGAGAGCGGCTTCTTTCGGAGGAGGTTACTGAGGAAGACATTGCTTCGGTGGTGGCTTCTTGGACCGGAATTCCCGTGAGCAAGATGTTGGAAGGAGAGCGGGAGAAACTAGTGCATATGGAATCCCGGTTGACGGAGCGGGTGATTGGTCAGGAGAAGGCCATCCAAGCCGTGTCGAATGCCGTCCGACGAGCCCGGAGCGGGCTGCAGGATCCAGATCGACCGATCGGATCGTTCATTTTCTTAGGACCTACAGGTGTCGGAAAAACAGAGCTAGCGCGCGCGCTGGCGGAGTTTTTGTTTGATGATGATCGTGCCATGGTCCGGATCGATATGAGCGAGTATATGGAAAAACATTCGGTGGCCCGGCTTGTCGGCGCACCGCCCGGTTATGTGGGTCATGAGGAGGGCGGTCAGTTGAGCGAGGCTGTCCGGCGTCATCCTTATTCGGTGGTGTTGTTTGATGAGATCGAGAAAGCGCATGCTGACGTTTTCAACATTTTGCTTCAGGTGCTGGATGACGGTCGTTTGACCGACGGTCAGGGGCGAACGTCCGACTTTCGCAATACGGTCATCATCATGACGAGTAATGTTGCTTCGCCGGTGATCCAGGAATATTGCCAGGGAGAGTTGCTCACTGATGGGCGGGCGGGCGAGCTTCAGGAGCGAGTGGAAGCCGAGTTGCGAAGTCTCTTTCGTCCGGAGTTTTTGAATCGGGTGGATGATTGTATTATTTTCCAGCCGCTAACGCGAAAAGATGTGGATTCGATCGTTGGCATTCAGTTGAAACAGCTGGAAGGGCGACTGCTTGAACAGCAGTTGGAACTTGAGGTAACGCCAGCCGCCCGAGAATTCTTGGCGCGCGAGGGGTATGATCCGCAGTTTGGCGCGCGACCGCTGAAGCGGACGATTCAGTCGATGTTGCTCGATCCATTGGCCTTGCGACTCCTTGAGGGTGAGTTCGCCCCGGGAGCGTCGATTAAGGCTGATGTGACGGAAGGAGAAATTCAGTTCTCAGAGAATCACTGAGTGCTTGCTGACGTTCTGAATCGCAGGTGTTTATCCGCTCCGCTTGGCCTCCAGTGCCAGGCGGAGTCGATCCCATTCCGGTCGCAGCGGTGGCAAGAGTTCGGCTAATCTTTCATAGAGCTCAATGCCAGTTTCGAAGTCCTGTTCGGCCTCGACCAAGGCGCTCGCTTTGAGCCCGGCTTCTTTGAGCCAATAGGGATCAGGGACTTCGCCATCACGTAGGTTTCTGAGGTAAACAATATTAAGGTAGTGTTGGAGGGCTTTGTTTCTCAGTGAGGCGCTTGCTGCGCCGGTGACTTGTTCGGCCTGGCGATCGAGCACCATGCCGAGCGCCACTTCGGCTTGGCTGCGAGTCGTGATATCCGCTTCGCTGTGTTTGATGACGTCGGTGTAAGGGGCGATGGCATCCTCAAACGCTGAGCGGAAGTAGAGCGCGTCACCGAAACGGCCTCTAGCAATCGCGTGTAACCGGTTGCTGTCCTCCAGGACAGAAACATTCGAGTAGTGAAAAAGAGCCATCGGGATTTGGCTTGTCGGGTCTTCTGTGTTGCGTTTGCTATTCTCAAAGTAGGCATCACCTAAGTTGATCTCGACTTCTTGTTTGAAACTGATGGCGACTGATTCATCTTCCCTGATAGAATTGTTGAGATTCTTCAAGTATTGGATTGTCTCTTCGAATTTGTTTTGACGAAAGGTGGCTCGGCCTGCCATGAGGCCGGCGCGGTAGACTAGATGGTTAGGCGCCCGGTTTGTCGGGTTCAGCACTGAGGCGTAGTATTGCTCGGCATTCTCGAAGGACTGTCGAGTGAAGTGGAGATTCCCCATCCAAAGACGGGCCATGTTAGCGAGTTCGTGTTGACCATGGTTTCTAAGAAATTCTCGAAAGAGCTTGAGAGCCTCGTCTTGTTGCCCTTGTTGGCTTGTGCACCAAGCTAGTGCATAGGCTGCGCGAGGTCTGTTTTCGTGCTCGGGATAGTCATTGAGCCAGGCCTGATAGAGAGTGGCTGCCGATTTCCAAGCGCCGTCGAGTTCGAAGGTGTAAGCGATCGCAAACTCGACCTCGGCCTTGAGCGAAGGCTCTGTGAAGTGTTCGATCGTCTCATAAAAGACGCCGCGCGCTTCTGAGACCTTGTTGATGTGGATCATGTGTTGCCCGACGATCAACCGGCTGGTACTGGTGAGCAACCTATCGGGATAGAGCGCAACCAGACTCGATACGGCTGCCGTGGCAACTTCGACGTCGTTAGTTTCGACTGCCGCCCGAACGGTTTGGTACAGAACTTGATCGAGAAAGGTTTCTTTGACCCGGAGTGCTGTTCCGTAGGTGGCTGTTATCTTTTGATAGTGATCGAGTGCGTCCTGGTATTGCTTGAGAACATAGTAGCCGTCGGCGAGCTTAAACCGGGCGATCGCATCTTCAAAACTCTCATCGAGGTGTTTGACGGCCTTTTGAAAGGCGTCGACGCTCTCGGCGGTCTCTCCCAATTCCCAATAGCACCAACCGCGATGATACTGCGCCTGCCCGAAAAGTTCCGAGTCGGGAAATTCCCGAGTCAGCCTTTCCAATGCCAAGAGGGCGTCGTTGAGCAAATCGGTGAGGGGGGGCCGAGGTTCCTCGGGGCGCTCGGGCTTGGCCTTCTCGTAGAAATGCTGAAGGTGTAGTTTTCCGATGGCAAGGAGAGCGATATCCAAGGATTCATCATCGGCCGCCTTGGCAATGAATTCCTCGATTAATTCGATGACCGTCCGGACATCGCGCTGCTCAAGATTCAGCTCGATGATTTTGAACCATGCCTCCCGCCGCCGATTTGCTGGAATCCCAGGCGCCAGGTTCTCCTGGTAGGCGACGATGGCCGCTTCCGGCTGGTTGTTGGCAATGAGCACTTCGCCTTTGGTGGCGGCCGATTCGGCGATCCATTCCTTCACCCCTGCTGTCGAGGCCAGGACCAAGAGGTCGTTGGCGTTTTTCCGGGCCTCTGCCAGCTCGCCGTTGGCAAGTTGAAGGCGCGTGATGATCAATCGTCGTCTCCAGTCGAACTCCGTTTGAAGGTCCCAATCAGTCACCTCATTGAGGGCTTGTTGGGACGCCTCGTAATTTCCCTGATCGAGATAGGTTTGGGAGAGGAGGAGCTGACCGCTGACGAGCAAGGGCAGGGCGATGGGGTCGTTGGGACGGATAGTGGCGGCTAACTTGAAGGGGCCGTCATCACCCAGCAGTTTCACGACGGCGTCCCGATTTCCTTGACGATAGTCGTTCCACGCCTCACCGACGACGAATTCCAAATAGTTGGGCGAGTTCGGAAACTTCAATCGGAGTTCACGAAAGGCTGCGGCTGCGAGTTCGTACCGTCTCAGACGAGCGAGATGGTGAGCGCGCGCCCTGAGGCTAAAAGCGTTGGCCTTGGCGGTGAGATTGGACTCGGGAAAAAGTTGGGCGAACTCGGCAAACTGCTCGCTCGCTCGTTTGTAAAGTCGGTCCTCAAAGGCGCGAACCGCTGCGTCGAAGGCAATCCGTTCGCCGGGCGTTGTCGCCTTCAAAGAAAAGGCTCCGAAAGCTAGGGCTATGATGAAATTCCGGACTAACATCTTTTTCCGCTGACAGCTTGCTTCAGTCTCTGCCTCAAATCCAGGGAAGATTGCAGCCCTCCAATCCGCCCCAAAAATCCCCGCTCCGGAAGCGTCCACAAAAAATGCAGAAAAGTTCAACTTTTGTTGACGCTGCCCCCCGTCCTTCCAACAGTCCCCTTTCTGACCACAGCATTAGCGAGACTCGTTTGCCGGGTTGCTCGCTAAATACAACAGCCCGCAAACGGCGTCGAGGATTGATCCCTTCGGCGCTCGGGGCAAATAGGTGAGGCTTCTTCAATTTCTCTCTGATGTTGTAGTCAACGGCCCGGCGCCCTTGCATTTGGCGTCTTGGCCTCTGTTCACTGAGGAACAGGGGGATCGGATCGATTCAACAACAGAAAGAGATTGAACATGACTACATTCATCCTGACCTTCATCGGCCTCTTCGGGATCGCTCTTGCGCTTCCGGCGCTCATCACAACGCGTCGTCGGACTTGGGGAACTGTCTTCGCAACTTGCTCACAACGCTTTTCCGCTCGACACGGCAAACGGCCCGTCCTGCCCGCATTCGGCAAAGCAACGGCAATCGACATCGTCACTACCGGCCTGCTCATGGCGCCGGTTCGTGGCGATTTGATAACATATCCTCAACACAACAAATTGATACCGATGGCAACTGTTTTCAGGAAATTGTCAATGCACCATTATCTATATATTCCAGATTCTTTATTGAAGACGTTGCAATACTGATCCCGGTATTAACCAGAATAGTTCCTTGCGATGAAGTGGCGGTATGGGAAGAGTATTACGACGGAATGGAACGCATTAATCTCTATTTATAAACAATGCATAGCGCAAACGAAAGACAGGTTGGCATACAACAGACTCGGAGCAGTTAATACTCTATATCATGAATTGTATTTTACTGCTAACTACTTTCGTTACATGTTTGACTAGACTTGTCCTTAAGGATTTCACAATCCCGGCATTTATTAGCGCAATGATAAGTTATGGGCATGATTGGTAGTGGGTGATGCTTCACCTCGGGCGTGCGGATGAGGGCGCGCTGGGGTGATGAACCCCGCTGCCCCCATTGCGCCAGTGGCAAGGCGGCCCGCAAAGCCGACAACCTCCGTATTGGACGCTGGACCTGCCATGTCTGCAAGTCTAGTTTTAACGTCTTGGCGGGAACCCTTTTTAAGAAAACCAGGGTCCCGCTCCAGAGATGGTTCATGGCTATGGGCATCCCGATCAACGCCAAGAAGAGCTTATCCCGCCACCAATTGGCCCGCGACCTCGGGCTAACGCAGCCCGCCGCCCTGCGCTTGCAACGGCGCATTCGGGCTTCCAGGTCGGGGGAAGCAGCGCCCGTCCTGCAAGGCATCGCCGAGGCCGACGAAACTTACGTGGGCGGCAAACCGCGCAAAGGGAGCAGCCCCAAGAGTTCCGCTACTAATACCCCTTCCCTCCCTCCGAGACGAGGCCGAGGCATCCGTAAAACTCCGGTCATTGGCGCTGTAGAACGGGGCGGAAGGGGTTGTCGCCCCGCGTTGCCGAGTCCTTGTCCGGCAAGGGCATTCTCTGCTCCATGGTGCTAGAAGTGAAGGGCGGCGAGAATGTCAACCTCAACATCGTGTGCCAACTGCTCGGTGTCCTGGAACATGAAGACGCCGACATGGTCGGCCTGATCCTCATGCGCAAACTGAAGCCGCAGCAGGCAACCACCTTCAGCCGCGAGATGGCGATGGCCAAAGACATGAAGGACAAACGCTGCCCCGCCTGCACCTCCTGAGCGTGCCGGACATATTGGAGGGACGCCGCTTCGAGTTACCGGACACGCCCGCTGCTCCAAACAGACGCAGCTCCCCTTCCCCACCGAAGGCTCTCCAAGTCCATAATTTATCATTGCGCTTATTAGTATTACTCTCCGGTGATACCGGGAGCCGGCGCTCCGCATCTATCCCCGCCGTTACGTTCCTCGTTCCCTAGCGTGCCAAAGAAAGGAATTCTGTGATTCCAATGGCTTGAATTGTGGCATTGTATTAGTGTTGCTTTAGCTGGAGGAGTTGTAGCCTATTATAGCTACCATTCAACCGAAGCCGAGCAAATGCCGTCCGCTGCGCCATCATCCGTTGAGCCGCCGATGGGGCTTTGCCAAAACGAGGAGGCGAGCCGCTGCAAATGAATTTTCAGGATATTCGAGACACCACCATTGCGGAGGGCGCTGGTGCAAATTCCTGAGGAACAACGCACACTTTGGGAGCGAATGGAAACGGACGCCGGAGCGTATCGGCAAAGCTTGGAGGAAACCGACCGGGAAAGGCCTGGATTCCTATGCGGGAGGGCGGACCAAGCGGAGCTGGATCAAATCGCCAAGCAGCAGGGCTTGAGTGAAGGCCGGCGCGAGACGATTCGAAAAACGCCGGAGGAGAATCCATTGGCCAACGCGCTCTGTGGACGCGCATGATGGACAATCAAGCGGCCATCCTGATACGGGAATACAGCGATGCGACTGCTGAAAAAAAAGGCGGCGCAAGCCCGGCTTGGAGGCGTTCGAGCAAGAGCGACAGGACAAGGCGGATCTGGGTTACTGAATCCCCTTGAAGAATGACGGCGGGGAAGCTCTTCCCTTTCGATTTCATTTCCTCCTTCCCCGGCAGCGTTCGCGTTGCCGGGGGGGCGACTTTTTGCGATTCGCCCCCACCCTTTACAGGGACGTTTCCGCCACCTAGGTTCTCGGCAGGTGAGTACGGTTCGAAAAGAGCGCGTTGTGATTGGCATGAGCGGCGGGGTGGATTCCTCGGCCGCGGCCAAATTGCTGCAAGAACAGGGATACGAGGTGATCGGTATCACCCTGAAACTTTGGCCCCAAGACTGCATCTCCCGAGCGGAGGACAAATGTTGCGGCCCCCAGGCGGTCATGGATGCACGCAGTGTCTCTCACGATCTTGGGATTCCCTTTTACTTGGTCAACGAGGCGGACGATTTTCAAAAAGAGGTCATCGAATATTTCGCCGCCGAATACCGAGCCGGACGCACACCTAACCCCTGTGTCATGTGCAACGAAAAGCTCAAGTTTGGCACGCTCATTCGGCGAGCCGAAAAGCTGGGAGCGAAGAAGGTCGCCACGGGGCACTACGCACGAATCGAACGTTCACCGGACAATGATCGGGTACTCCTCAAGCGCGGCAAGGATCTCGGCAAGGACCAAAGTTATTTTCTTTTCTCTCTCAAACAAGAACATCTGGCCCGGATCGTCATGCCGTTAGGAGAACTCACCAAATCAAAAAGCCGAGAAGTCGCTCGCGAAAGTGAACTTCGAACCGCCGACAAAGAGGAAAGCATGGAGATTTGCTTTGTCCCGGACAAGGACTACAAGGCCTTCCTCACCAAATCAAAAATGGTCCGGGAACATGAGGGTGAAATCGTGGATATTGAAGGCAAAGTGCTCGGCCGCCACGATGGCATTGAATTCTACACCATCGGCCAACGCAAGGGCCTAGGCATTGCCGCTCCCAAACCCCTTTATGTATTGAAACTCGATCCGGAGACCAATCGCGTGATCGTGGGCGACGCCGGGGAGCTGGAGCAAGCTACCTTCACCATTGAACGATGCAACTGGATCCCTTTCGAGCAGCCCCCTGAAAAGATTCAAGCCCTAGCAAAAATTCGGTATAATCACGAAGGCACACCCGCCACCATTCTCCCCGAAGGCAACGGTCATGCCAAAGTAAAACTTGAAACTGCCCAAAGAGCCGTCACTCCCGGTCAGGCTTGTGTCCTCTACCAAGATGACCTTGTCCTCGGTGGCGGCTGGATCACCCGAGAACATCTCGACAGCACTGCTAATGATGGGTCACTGGTTCCACTCTCAAGTCGCGCTATTGTTGACTGAGGCGTTTGCATCCGCTTTACCACTTCTTCCTGTATCAAATCAGCCTCGGCGCGCGCCTTGAGCAGCGCATGCGCGACCGCAAATTCGTCTTCAAGGGTTTCGTATGCCTTTCGGTAACTTCGACTCTTTCGCCACCTCTTTTGGTGCAATTCCTCCACAGGGATCATTCTATCCATCCTTCAATCTCCTTTGCTCTTTTCAGCGCCAAGTGGATTTCTTGGCTTGGAGTTTTCTAGGGCTTCTTGACAAATACTCGAACCACCACCGCCTATTTTCCTGTTGCGACCACATACATCGCTCTGGATGCTCTATCTTTGCCAGTCATCCGCATCGCCAAAAGCTTGGCCTTGGACTATCACACATACGGCATCCGTACTTGATCTAGTCCAAACGTCGCAAACATGTTGGTAATACGCTGGAATCTCGCATGCATATTATCTAGCAAAGCATTCAACTCCACCACTTTGTTCAAGATGACTACCGACCACGACATGAACCATTATCTTATATATCTGCTATCTTTCAGTCAACGACGCGAAACGGCCAGCACGCTACGCCACCGGCTCAATGCCTGTATGGATAAGGTTTGTGCCGAGCGTATCCCCCTACTTGTCACTCAGAAAACGGCGAAGATGTGGTAATTGGCCCGTGTGAGGATTACGAAGCGCTTGACGAGACTGCCTCTCTCAACAGTTCCCCAGTCAATGCTAAGCAGGTAAAAACGCGGTTTTGGACACAGAGAAAGGCTGCTATTAGCGCAGAGAACTCATCAAAGAATGAGTGTCTATTTTTAGGGCGACGCATGGCAGGACTATCTTTGTTGGCAAGTTCACGACAAGCGCATCCTGAGTAGAATCAACACCTTGATTAAATCCGCCAGCGGGTCCGTTCAAAGGCATCGGCAAACCGGAGCCGGTGCGCCACCAATACGCAGGCTATTGGTCACAGCCCATCAATAAAGCAAGAGAAGAGGAAAATTTCATGCTTCAAGCCTGATTCCATTAACTCGCAACCATTTTCAAAAATTCCCTCACACAAGTCGCACCTCGCCCACTTTTTAGCGTGACGAACGTGGATTCGCACGAATATCATGCGGAATGGCACTTCTTTCAGAAACCGAGATTCAGGATCAATTCAAAACGATTCCCGAATGGCAGCGGGCCGGAAAGATCATTGCGCGGGAGTTTCAGTTCAAGGACTTCCCTGCAGCGATCCGTTTCGTGGATCAAATCGCGGTCGCTGCCGAGGAGGCGTGGCATCATCCGGATATTGACATTCGGTGGAACAAAGTGCGGCTCGCACTCACGACCCACGATCAGGGTGGCTTGACGGCCAAAGACTTTGAGTTGGCCCAGTTGTTCGACCAGATTTCAGACGCGAGTTCCGCTTAACTCTCGTCGATTTTCAACGATGTTGCCCTCTTGATTCCAATGGCAGACCGCCCCGCAAAGATGAGCCCGAAAAACGTCGTAGGCACATAGTAAATCAGATGCATGGTCACCCCATAGGCTAGTGCCACTGCCGACTCCGGGTGGATATCCAAAACCTGAAATCCAAAGATCATTCCCGCCTCATACAGGCCCCAGAATCCCGGAGCGGACGGGATGGCAGCACAGACGGTGGCAATGGCCATCAACCCGATAGCTTGAAACCAAGACATCGAAAGTCCCGGAACCGACCACGCCAGTCCATAGGCTGTCGCAGCAGCGAGGCCCCAAACAAGAATCGTGTGGAAAGCGCTCGCCCCAAAAGCACGAGGGTTTTTAATCGTATGTAAACCGCTTACGACACCGTTGAAGAATCCTATGACTCGATCCCTAATCGAATCCGAAAGGAACGGTAGTCGCCACAACACCAAAGGAAACATACCATCGCGCCGGGGAATCAACATCAGCAGCAACACCAGGCCGACCATACCCAGACTCCCAACGGCCACGTTCACAAACAAAGGATTAAGAATTTCACCGGACAACTGAAAGCCACCAAGTCCAACCTGTAATTGCGGATCAATCGGCAAAATCCAAAACCCCGTCAACCCCACCAACAGAAGAATCGTCAAGGCATCGAAGACCCGGTCATTGATGATCGTCCCAAACACCATCGAAATGGGCACACTTCCCTTTTCACTCACATAGAAGGCCCGAGCGAGTTCTCCAACGCGCCCCGAAGGCAGGATGTTGTTGAACGCATATCCAACCATCACAGCCTCAAAGAGCATGACCCTTCGTTGCCCCGACTGTTCCCCTAAGAGCCAACGCCATCGAAAGGCGCGGAAAGCCATACTCAGATAAAGTAAAAAGGCCGCCGGCAACACCCACAACCACTCGATTCTCTTCAGCTCAGCGACAAAGTCCAGGAACGGCACCGACCGACAAGACAAGACAAGACAGATTGCCGAAGCCAAAAAACCAACCCAAACCACAAGCCGCCGCATCTTCGGCTTCATAACTCGCTTCATCCCCCTTTCCCGGCCAACGACTCGAGCCAATCACAAGCCGCCGGCAACACTTGGTCCCAATGAAAGCTGACGCTACGATGCCAGGCAGCACTTCGGCAGGAGTCATAGAGCGTCGGTTCAGCCGCCATCCTCTGAACGCCATCCGCCAGGGCCTCCGGATCCTCACGCAGGGCCACGATGCCCGTCCTCTCGTGCAACGTGGAATCCACCAACCCGGGAACCGGATAAACCACGGCCGGCGTGCCCTTGCAATTCGCTTCCACAACATTCAATCCCCATCCCTCACGGACCGAGGTGTGGAGCAACAAGTGCGACGATGTTAACAACGCGTCCTTTTCTTCCTCGGACAATGTTCCCGCAAATGACACGACATCGCCAAGTCTCGAACGAGAAACCCGCGCCTTAAGCACCCCCTCGGCCTCGCCCCCCCCCACGATTGTAAGCTCCGCTGCAACACCTCGCCGCCGCAATACCTCGATCGCCTCAATCGCATGATCAATTCGTTTGTTGGGTGCCAGGCGTGAAACGACGACCAAGCGCAAGGGTTCGGTCATCCTCTTGTCAGGAAGCGGATCAACCACCTTCGTGGCCACACCGTAAGGAATCCGGGTGATTCGCCGGACACCATGGCGACGTAGCAAATCCTCCGTGGAGCGGCACGCCGTCCAAAAGGGTATCGCTCGGTAGAGCCTCAGCATCAGCGCCTCCTGCCAACAGCCAATCATCGCGACAGGCCACGAATAAAAACTATTCCAAATAGGTCCAAGGACTTCGTGAACGTAGGCCACCGTAGTCGTCCCCGCCCACCACGGCGCGAACCACGGGATCCCGTGATGCTGATCGATCACCAAATCGAATCGTTGTTGGCTCCGCAGCCACCTTCGCGCCCGCAAGATGGAAACTCCGATCCCCCCCCCGCGCACCACTCGCACGCCATCATAGACAGCCGATGAATCGCCGCCCTCAAACCCATTGGCATACCAGTAAACCACATGACCGCGCCGCGCCAACGCCGAGAGATATCCCAGCGAAACTCGCTCCGCCCCGCCCGAGAGAGGATTCCCCGGGTCTCGCCAATTCAGCATTAGGAACCGCATACAAACACGGCGCGACTCTACAGATGCGACCCCACCGAATCGAGATTTGATTTGAACCAGCATTAGGGTTGCCAGTATCTTGCCAGATCAAATGAAGCTCAAACCCGCTTCATCCAAACTACTGTCTTCGCTAATATGAAATTATATGAACTGAGTTACATAAAATGAAAATGACTTTTAAAGGTTTGACTCGAAGTGTGTTCCCACATGAGCATATTGTATATCAACAACGGTCTGACAGCCGCACCAACCTCGAGCCGCCGTTGACTTGGGATGGTCCGCTATCAGCCAAAGGCATAATTCTTAATGTTGAGTTGACCGGCAACTTCAACGTGAGTTTCGAATTTGAAGAAGAGGACCTCAGAAATTGGTTGAAATTATACACTAAGGAGCATCCAAAAAAATCTGTCCGGCTTTTGGCTGAGTTATCAGCGGAAGCAGTAATTAAATTGAACCAGCAAGCAGCATCTTCAGTGGATGGGCGACATGCTTAGCGAGTTGAATCTTTGGTTCGTTGAGTTTGCTCAAGAGCATTGAGCCGGTTGGAGATAGGATCATTTGATGAGCGTTCGTTCCTCTCAGTTCACTGCATCGCAACGTACAGAAGCGTCTTTTTTATCCGAATTTTTCGACGAAATCGACGCCGCGACCAAACGGTCCCAACACTTCCTGATCCGAGAGCAACGCCCCGAAAACTACTGGGTCGGCGAGCTCATAGTCGATTCCACCTTGGTTTCGGACACGATCTGCTACCATCATTGGAACGGCAAGGTCGACGAGGTTTGGCAGC
This sequence comes from Limisphaerales bacterium, assembly GCA_024761205.1. Lineage (GTDB taxonomy): Bacteria > Verrucomicrobiota > Verrucomicrobiia > Limisphaerales > AAA164-E04 > UBA2970. Next base: position 22,716 of record JAMASS010000012.1, on the reverse strand, counting down.
GGAAGGCGATTAATCACATTCTCTCGATGCAGCTTACGGATGGCGGTTGGAACATCTATTGCAACGGTCCGCCTGAAGTCAACGCGACGATCAAGGCTTACTTAGCCTTGAAATTGGCCGGAGTGCCGGAAACCGATCAGCGGATGCTCCGTGCGCGTGAAGTAGCACTTAATCTGGGGGGCATTCCTCGAATGAACACCTTTTCCAAGCTCTACCTCGCTCTCTTGGGCCTGTTCCCTTGGAAATACGTTCCCACGATTCCCTGTGAAGTCATCCTCATCGGCAAGTGGTTTCACGTCAACTTCCATGAGATGAGCAACTGGACGCGCTCCATGCTGGTGCCGCTTTCCATCATCAACCACTACAAACCCACCCGCCAACTCAAGAACCCCATCAATCTGGACGAGCTCTATCCGGAAGGCTTTCATGAACGCGATTTGGAGCTCCGACGAGACCCTCAAATGATCACTTGGCGAAACTTTTTCATCTGGCTCGACAAGCTCCACAAATTTGCCGAGTGGTTCGCCCAGCATCGCCTGCACCCGTTTCGCAAACGCGCGCTCCAGCGATCCGAGGCTTGGATGCTAGAACGATTTGAAGGCTCCCATGGGTTGGCTGCAATCTTCCCGGCCATGCTGAACTCACTCATCGCGCTTAAGGCCTTGGGCTACCCGGACGATCATCCCCAGGCCGTTCGAGCCGAGAAAGAACTGAAGAACCTCGAACGCGAAACCCCGACTTCGGTCCGAATCGAACCCTGCCTTTCGCCGGTGTGGGATACGGCGATCACTTGCATCTGTTTGCGGGAATCCGGTCTCGATGAGAATCATCCGGCCTTGGTCAAAGCGACCGACTGGCTTATCACAAAAGAAATCCGGTTTCGTGGTGACTGGTACTACAAGAACCCCATAGACGTTGAGCCGAGCGGCTGGGTCTTTGAACATGAGAACAAGTGGAATCCCGACGTCGACGACACCGCCATGGTGCTCATGGCGCTCCGGCTCACCAAAACTTCCGATCCCAAGTATCGGGATGAATGTTTCCAGCGCGGCCTAAAGTGGTTGCTCACTTTCCAATGTCGAGACGGCGGTTGGGCTGCCTTCGACAAAGATTGCACGAAGAGCATCATGGAAAAGGTTCCCTTCGCAGACCATAATGCCATGCTCGACCCTGAGTGCGCCGACATCACCGCCCGGATTCTTGAATTACTAGGGTATGAGGGTTTTCCCCCTGACCACCCTCAGATCGTCAAAGCCATCGACTACCTCAAGAGTCAGCAGGAGTCCGATGGATCCTGGTACGGCCGTTGGGGAGTGAACTACATCTACGGAACATGGCAAGTACTGCGCGGTCTCCATGCCATTGGCCTTTCAATGAACGAATCTTACTTGCAAAAAGCGCGGGGCTGGTTGGAAAGCGTTCAGAATCCGGACGGCGGCTGGGGCGAGCGGTGTAATACCTATGACGATCCCGTCTTCAAAGGACAAGGCCCCAGTACAGCCTCCCAAACCGCCTGGGCTGTCATGGGTCTCTGTACGTTCGGTGACCCCGATTCGAACAGCCTTATTCGCGGAATCGAGTATCTGATCGCGACCCAAAATAGCGACGGTTCGTGGACCGAACATGAGACCACCGGCACAGGATTCCCGAAGGTTTTCTACCTGAAATACGATATGTATCGGAATACCTGGCCACTCCTCGCGCTTGCGTCCTATCGAAAGCTGCTCAAGAACCACCGATGATCATCGGCAAGCCCATTGCTCCCAGTCCAGCCCTTCCAAGCTCAGCAACAAAGCCCCTGCCAATGCCCCCAACTCGCAACGCGATCCTCATCTGCTTTGCAGTAAAGGCCGAATCACAATACCTCCGCAAACTTCGGCCAGCACTCTCACTGCTCCACACAGGCATCGGAAAACAGAACGCAGAAGCCACTCTCCAATCCTACCTAAACCGAAGCCAACCCGAACTCGTGGTCACCTCCGGCTTCGCTGGCGGTCTTCATCCCGAACTCAAGTCAAGCGAGGTCCTTTTTGATAGAACCGGAACACACGATATCTTCGACCGACTCACTCGACTTCCCTTCAAGGAAGGCACCTTCCATTGCAGCACACGAATCGCGACTACGGCGGAAGAAAAAGAAGCGCTCTGGCGCATCACACGGTGCGATGCCATCGACATGGAATCCGTGCATATCCACAGAACAACTCAAGCTCACCAAATTCCGTGCCTGACGCTCCGGGCGATCTCAGATACCGCACATGAGAACCTCCCGCTCGATTTCAACGCACTAATGACCCCGCAGATGACCATCAACCATCTGAAGCTATTTGGTGCCCTGTGCCGAGAACCAACCAAGATTCCGGAACTCATTCGCTTCAATCGCTCGATCACGAAAACGGCTCAGACGCTCGCAACGGCAATTTCACAATTAATCGAAGACTAAGTGAACATCACTCGGCGGCACTGCAACCAAAAAGTCGATCATCACGAAGGACACAGGCCCAAAGGGTGCCTCAGAACTCCCTACGCGACCTTCGACCCTCAGCGGTTCATAAGATACTCTCCAGTCGATGGGATTTACAAGATTTGCACTACAGCGGATGATGATCGATCAATTCAACATCGTTTTCCCCTGCTGTTGAACCGCTCGGAAAAAGGCTCCCCCAAGAACCGACAACGTTCGCCTCAGCAATGCCGCTTCGGTCTTATTGAGGTTGCCTTGGGTCTTGAATTCGAACATCTCCAATTGGTCGATCACCAGCTGAGCATTCTCCAGGTCAACTGACAGTCTCCGATCAGTTACAACCAGAAGCTCTCCCAAGAGCGACAAACCCAAACTCCCTTGTCAGCTCACGAAATTCTCGAAAAGAGCGCTCATGATCGTCTCGCGATCGACATCCTCGAGATGGTTCTCATCAACGGGAACAAAAGTCGGTTGAAAAGCCGAACGCTCAGGCATTGCGAGCAACCTCCGCAGAAAGAAAACTAATCAGCGAGTTCAAACGAGCCTCAATATCTATGACTTCCAACATTGTTTGACGCTCGCGCGGAATAGTCAAAAAGGTGCACGACACCAAATCGATCAGCTGCTCAGGATCCGCCACTTGAGCCATTTTGGCCAAGGCCTCATCCACCGACTGGCCGACCATTTTTTCCAATGCGGGAGTCTTGGCGGTTGCAATATCCTTCAGAATCTCCACTGAAACCTTATATCCTTGCGACAGTCGGATTTGAATCAGCTGCACAATCTGCTGCATCAATGACCTCACATCCTCGGTTTCTCTGGACTGGGCCTCAATCACAGAAAAGCGATGACGCCGAAACGGACGATAGGAAAGCGCTTTGCCCAGTTCGATGCGTGAAAGCCCCTGCAACACCAAGTGATAGGTTCCATCGTCATTCCGAACCGCGACTCGAACTATTCCCAACCCGGCTACCCTCGACGGAATTTCGCGCGAACAATCCGCCTTTTTCATGGCTACGGCGAACATTCGATTCCCCTTCAGACTCCGGCTCAGCATCTTGCGATACCACGGCTCAAAAATATACAGAGGTAACATTGTCCGGGGAAACAAGGTTGCGTTTGGCAAGACCATCACAGGAATGTCCTCGGGGAACTCCACACCGGCAATTTAAGACACAAAGGTCCGAATGCAAGGATGTGTCGTCATTCACCTCTCTTCAGCAGAATGCTTGCAAAATAGATTCTCCAGGCTCATGCTTACCCATTGTGAGCGGCAACAAAGTCTCTTCGGTACTCGGGGTTGTATGTGTCTGTTTGATCGCCAGCCTCATCTATCGCCATACCCAGGCCGTTAAGAAAGAGTCGGCCAGCCAAAAGAAAATCCAAGAAGTCCAAACTCAGCTGGAGAAAACCTCGGCCGGCTTGGATATTTCTCAGCAAACCAACACCGTGCTTCGGGCTGAATTGAAGAAAACCGAGGAAGTACTCGCCCAAAGCCATCAGCAAGTCGAAGCACTCACGAACGACCTCAACCAGGAAAAAGCTCGGGCAGAAGCGGCAGTCAAGGAGACCCGCGTGGCCCTCGCCGAAGTCGCGGATCGAGATATCCAGATCAAATCCCTTACCGACGACCGCAAAAACCTGTCCAATCAGCTCTCCACCCTCAATCGCTCCATGGACGAGTTCGAAGCGAGAATCGCAGCTACGGAGCTCAAGTTGACTACCTCTGAAAGCGATCGCGAATTCCTACTGCGTGAACTCAAACGGCTCCAAACTGAAAAGGCCGGCATCGAACGTCAGTTTAACGATCTCTCCGTGATCCGTACTCAGCTGAACAAACTACGCAACGAACTCACCATTTCTCGCCGCATCGAATGGATACGCAAAGGTTTGATCGGTAGATCCGGCAACCGCAAGGGAGCCGAAATCCTAGCCTCCGGTTTTCAAAAACCAATCATCCAAACGAATTTCAACCTCAATGTTGAGATCAACCAAACCGGCGGCGTCAAAATCATCCAACAGCCTCCCCCAATCTCAGATCCAGAATGAGGGCCAAGACGTTTCTGGTCGATTCCTACCAACGGACCATCCGGGATCTTCGCATCAGCGTCACCGATCGGTGCAACTTTCGGTGTCTCTACTGCCTGCCTGAAACCGAGGCAGCCGCTAATTTCTATCGCAGCCGGTGGAACCAAAATCCGGGTATCCCCATCCATCACCAATGGAAGCCAAAACACGAGATTCTTTCCTTCGAGGAAATCGAGCGGACGGCTCAAATCGCCGTAGCCTGTGGCATTGAGAAGATTCGCCTCACCGGAGGCGAACCCCTGCTCCGGCAAAACATTGCCACCCTCATCCAAAAACTAGCGCGGATTCCCGGGATTCGAGATTTGGCAATGACCACGAATGGTTTTCTTTTCCCCAAATACGCCATCGAGCTTAGAGAGGCTGGACTGCACCGAGTCAGTTTTAGCCTCGACTCCTTCGACAAGGACAATTTCAAACGCCTGACCGGTGTTCAGGGACTCGCCAAGGTCACCCGCTCCGTTCAGCTTGCCAAGGAGTTGGGTTTTGATCCGATCAAGGTCAACGCCGTCATCATCAGAGACATCAACGATCACGAAATCGAAGGCCTCTGCCAATACGCCCTCGACGAACAAATTAGCGTTCGATTCATCGAGTTCATGCCGCTCGATTCCAGCAAAGCCTGGCAGAACGAGCACGTGTTTTCAGGCAACAAAATCCTAGCCCGTCTACAGAAAAAATTCGACCTGACACCCACCCAAAGCGCAAACGCCTCTGAGACTGCCAAACGGTGGCAAATTAACGGCGCCAAAGGGGAAGTCGGAATCATTGCCCCCGTCACCGAGCCGTTCTGTGGACATTGTAATCGCCTGCGCCTCACTTCGGATGGACAAATTCGCACCTGCCTCTTCAGCCTCCACGAACACGATCTCAAACCCCTGCTTCGCGGCAAAGCCTCCGACGAAGACATTGCCGCTCATCTACAATCCATCGTGTACAAGAAAGAGGCGGGCCACAAAATCGGTCGCGAAGATTTCGTGCAACCCACCCGGACAATGTCCTGCATCGGTGGTTAAAGCGAAAGACTACTTTGCCGCCTCAATAATCTCGTCGCTGACATGCCGCTTGCGATAGCCCTCATGAAAGAGCTTTGCAATGACGGTTCCATCCGCTCCTAGAATGAAAGTTCCGGGATGTGGAATCCCATCCCGCCGGGACTTGTTCCGAATGCCATACGCATCGATTACCTTGCTGCCCACATCGGCTAGCAAAGGAAATGTGATCTTGTTGCGTTTGGCAAACCGCGAGAGAATCTCCCGCGAGTCGTAGCTGATACCAACGACCTGGATTCCGGCCTTCTCCAATTTCAAAATATTGCCCTGCAGTTCAACGAACTGCCGTTTGCAGAACGGTCACCAATCTGCAGACCGATAAAAGACCAATGCGACCTTCTTCTTTTGCCCGGAAAGATCCGCCAGGGTCCACTTCTTCCCGTTCTGATCCTCCAGGTTAATCGATGGCCCCTTGGCACCAACCTTGATTCCCGGTCCGGCCTTCTTCTCAGCACCGAAAGCCGTGGCGGACCCAAGACAAGCCAAGAGACCCACAATCAACAACATACTTCGCTTCATCATTTCCTTTCTCTACTTCGTTACCAATCTGTCGCTCAACTATTAGGACCCGAACGGAACGTTGACCTCAAAGTCCTGCCTTCTATAAAGACACTGCCCATTTACACCTTCACAAATGTAATACAACACATAGCCTCGAACGATATCGTGCAATGGAGTTCCTTCAGTAGAGGTCTTCACTTCGAACTCCACCTTCCGGGGCTCAACCGTAACCGGAGCCGGAGGAACCGAATATTGATGCAACGCCGCGTCGACCTGCCATCCATCCGGAACATCCACCCATAGGACTAAGTCACCCACCTCATTGTTCCAATGAACTTTGCGCGCTTCATCAGGTTGCATCACAATGTGCACCCGCATTACATCCCCCGGTTGAACCTGCCCGGGAACTACCGTGGATTCGATTCGGACCAAGCGTTCGGAATCTCGGTAGATGCGCCCCTCGGCATCGGGGTTCACCGCACTTTTCGCTCCAACAAATGATTCCGCAGGATAGGCAAACTCAGCGCCTCCCGGCTCAACCGCCAACGGAACGGGAACCTCTCCCCAATCGGCAATGGTTTCTCGAGCTTCATGAATCCAATCATAAAATGAATACGGCTTCGCTAGTCGAGGGCCATACTGCTGAATCCGTCGTCGCCAAATATACTGATTCGGATTCATCTCAAGTGCCTTGCTCCAATGAGTCACGGCCTGAGCAAAATCATCACTCTGCCTCCCTTCGCCATCATAGCGCTGCCGATACGCCACCCCTAAACGGAAATAAATGGACGCATCATCAGGATTTCTGGACAAAATCCGACGGTAGGCTCCAATCGCTCGATCCACACCATCAACCCCTCCCCAAAGAAACTCAAGATCGCCACGCCGAGCGGAATCCTGTGTTGATTCAGCAAGCAACCCCCTTGCGACCGGTCGATTAGTAAGCCAGGCACTCGTAGGATCAACATCATAATCCGCATTCAGAAAATCTTTGAGAGAGTCTCTCGGCGGGTTAATGGCGCGGACTGTGCCACCTTCATCAACGAAGACTGTGATCGGAGCCCCAACAAAGGCAAGTAGGTTCAAAGAATCCACCATAAGAGGCCACTCCATCTGCTTCCATTGCATGAAAAGGCGTGCTCTATCTGGATGCTGCTCCTGGATCACCCCCACAACATTCAGCCGTCCCTGATCCTGATATGGCTCTGTTAGGGCGTGCCACCCGGGCACATGCTCACGACAACCCGCTCACCAGGAGGCAAAGACATGAACCACTGTCTTTCGACCGCGATAGAAACTCAAAGAGTCCGGAGTCCCATCGCTTGCCCTAGGCAACAGCAGCTCCGGAAAGGATTGTCCCACCGAGAGCGGCCTCGCCCTAAGGGATGAGGTCACGAACAACAACCAGCCCACACCAAGCAACATCGCCCTTGAAGACGTGTTCAATGCCTTGCTCATGCTAACTCTGGAGACCATGCCCACTCCCAATAGTTACACCCTTTCACTGGGAGATTATACACTCGATTTAGCGGCAAAAGTCTTTGTGGGATAGCGGACATTGTCCACTCGGTCTCTCGCCGTCGCTTCGGGGATGGGGGGTAATCATCCGACGGCAAGCGGGATCGTTCCATAGAGCTTCGGCAAGGCCCGATCAAGCCGACGCCGGAAAGATTCCCAATCGGATGGCTGCTCGCATCAATGCCGCCCGGCGGAACACCAAAATACCCCTTCAATCTCGGGTGGCATGCCCCCGCTTCCCAAGGCAGTCCGTTATCAGCGATGAAAGGGCCGTGCCGACGCCCAACAAGGCCGACGGCCAGCGCAGTCATTTGCGCCAGCGTGTCCGCTTGGCGAAGACCCGAGCTTGCCGACGAAAATTCTTGAATGCACTGATTCAGGTCCCTAGGGGAGATTTTGTGAAACGTGCCCTTGTATGCCCGTTTCAGCATGAGCCAGAAGGATTCCACACCGTTCGGGTGCACCGTGCCGCACACGTATTCGGAGTGATTGATCTCCTTCATGGGCGAATCCCGCATAAGCCGCTGCCTCGTCCGTGCACCGCCGCCTTCGCCCGAATCTGACGCATCGCCCGGTCTTTCCCGCCGCCCGCCCTCTTGTAAAGAACCGCCTCTACCTCCGGCGAACTAATCGGTCAAAACATACACACCGCCCCACCCTGCAATGAAACATCGGAAAGGCCCAAAGCTCGACGTCGTCATGGCATAAGCACAGATGTACCATAAAGCTATAAGCATTGAGGTAACAGTTCCGGTGGGTCAGCATCACCCCTTTTGGTCGTGCCATCGTCCCCAAAGTATAGTTATGGAAATCATATCCGATTCTTTCAATCCCGGATCTTCCGGCAAGATCGCCGCAACATCCTCGATAAACCGCTCCTAGGCAACCCTATCCCGAGGACGCTTCGCTCGGACTCCTGAGTCACGCTTCGGCGCCGCTCAACGAATCCAAAATGGCATTGATCATGCCCGTATAGTCGTAATCCACCAAAAGCATTTTCACTCCGGCGTGGTTGATAATGTACTCGTGATCCGCCACAAATGTGCATTCGGACTGAGAATACACACGCGATCCCCTTTGCAAACGCCTGCTGCAAGCAACGCACGAGACAAGCGATTCGCTCGCTCTTGGAATAATTGTTCGTAGATCAGCCATTTGTCGCCATCGATGATCGCAACTTTCCCCGGATAAAGGGAAACCGCTCGGCGAAGGAAATCGTTGATGACTAGAGGAACTTTCATGTCATTACAAAATCGTGCTATTCAATTGTCCAAGCTGTTGAAAACGGAAACATCGGACTCTAGAAGGAGGTCACGGATCACACAATTCATTTCAAGAGGGGCCAAAATGGCGACCGCTCGGTCCCTTTCGTAGGGAATGGAGGACCCCTACAATTTCCTTTCGGTCCTCGCCACATCATCCTACTCATGCGTTGCCTGTCACTGAGACGAAGGTGCTTTCGCGCAGTTAAAGATGAAATTATCGGTGGCGGCCGAAAGTTCAACCACCGATGCCAGAGTGAACAGGCCGCCGACTTGTCTCCCACATCACCCGGAATGAAGTGTTTAAGCGATGACAGACTGCCGCCGGGAACATTCTGAAAAAGGCTTTGCAAGCTACTATAGTTCTTGCCACGCACTTTGCACGATTTACATAAATATAACTATAAGAATGAACAACCGAGTTCTACAATATTCCCCGAAGGCTCGTGCCTATGTTCGTGGATCAAGACACTAAAATTTCCTGGAAAACATTGAATGTATCTCAACACATTCATTTATATTTATATATAATATATTATTCCACTGTATTTGACGTTTAACGTCCCAGTGCCATAAGCAGGTGAAACCGAATAAGGAAGGCAATGCCAGCACGTAAGGAGACCACAAAAGACAGCCGGGTGCGTCTTTACAGCGCGGTTCGGCGGTTGACAACGAGTGCCAGGAAGGACTTTGAATTAGAATTCCGGCCGGTGTCTACCTGCAGGTCCACTAGTCGCCGAAAATCATCCAATGTATGGCTTTAACAATGAGTTTTACGTTCATTGAGAACCCGGAATATCAGATGAGCCAACTAGGCACCCGCTTTGTCATCATCGCCTACAACAACGGCACTGAGCACCCGCCACCCCGCCAAATGGGATGAGAAGAGTGACTGCTTTGTCGACGCGGACAACTATTGGATAGACCGGAACAATGCGGAGAGTCTGTAGTTCTCGTTGTCCCTCATGCGGGATATGGCCAGAGCGTATGCTATGACCGCGAAAGCAAATCGCTGCAATTATATTACTTTGACAATGACCAGAGTAGAACGGTAAATACCTGCCTCTCGTCCGACATCATCAATCATGAATTTGGTCACGCAGCGCTGGATGATGTCAGGCCCATTACTACAGAAGCACTTTGGTTGAGACCGGCGACTTTCACGAATTTACTGACGATCTAATGGCAATCCTGCTGCTTCTGTGCCACATGACATTCCGCGCAAGATCGCCAAGGATACCGGAGGCAATTTTAGGGAAGCCAAACATCTAAAACACATTGCAGAGCAGTTTGGTAAGGCGGTTAACGATAAACCTTGTCTTGTCTATGAACCGCTCAAAATGACTTGACCGTGGACGACATGTCCGACGATCATCGTCCCCACAAAATGCCTGAGGTATTAACCAGTGTGATGTTTGAAATTCTGCTGGAACTTTTCGATAATTATATCAGACGCGGTTAGACTGCCAAACAAGCGTTTTGGGCAGCCGTCCAACGAATGCAGTGCATGGCGATCCAACCCTTGGATTTGTTACCGCTCATGGCCGTCACCTTTCGGTACTACGCACTGGCTGTCCTTCGAACTGAGGAAATTTTCAATCCGACCGATCCGCATGACTACCGGGGAATGATGCTGAAAGTCTTTCAAAACCGGAAGATGTCGAACAGTTCGAAGAGCCTAGATACGTATTCGATCAGTTACGCGTCGATGTTCACCATCCGTTGAGAACATTTCGCGCTCTCGGGCTGCTCCTATTGATTTCTGGACGATAATCGGAAGCAATTGCTCATCCCATCCTATCAAGATGTGGTTGTCGCCGACCTCTATGATACCAACAAAGTGACTAGTGACTCAGCAGTAATTGCACATGCCCCCGGCAGATTATTCTGGAGTACCTCTGGAGGGAGAACATGGTTTTCGTTGGCCCGGAATTCGGAGAGTACGAAGACGAAATGACGAGTGTGCTGTGCAGCGGTACTCTTGTCTTTGACGAAAACGTCCTGTCTTAGTTCTGGAAACCGGACACACTTGGCGGTGCTAATGATTGGAAAGCCGGACAGGAAGAGAGTCTCTGCCGTCGCGAAAAATTGCTGAGGGATTTGGCTCAACGCATTGGCGCAGGGTAGATCGGCGCGGTGCTCGGAAGCGGAAAAGGCATTTTGGGGAACTTACGTTCCGCCACTGACAGTCCAAAAGCAGGATGGAACACTGCGGCTATCTCGGCGCCTCGCTAGAGAAGAACATGAACACTATGAAGGCAGCCCCAAATGGAAGTAAGCCCTAGCCCGCAATTATAACGTCAGTTGCGGCGACTGCATCTACGTGCGGATCCCGAATGATGATGACCATTTTCACCTCTTGATCGATTGCGGGTCCAAAGAGGCACCGCCGTGATGAAACGGGCCATCGAGCATTTAGAAGATCACGAACTGCCTCCGCTTCCTGGGAGCAGTAAAAAGCGGTTGGATCTGAGCATCGTGACACCCGATACAACGGTCGCATCAAAGGTTTCGATCCGAAGTATTTCAAAAATATCGCTATCAACCACATTTGGATCACCGTCGCGATGGACAAATCCCATCCTCAGGCGAAGAAATCCCAGGCTTTGCATCAATTTGCCGCACAGCAAATGCGGGCCTTGACAACGAGCGGAACCGCCTTGAGTCCTGAATTGCAGGACCTAGTTGCGCTGTATGGCATTAGGAACAACGGTGCCTCGAAAGCACTACCAAAACCCTTCCGGAGCGAAACCAAATCACCCCGTAGTATGTGTTCGCCGGACAGACATCTCGTGATTTGGGAGTTTCGATCAAGAACATGAAGGTCAGAGTACTCACCCCGAAACACGACATCGATGGATTCTACCTGGGGAAAGAGGAGGCGGAAAACCTGTATGGTCTCCAGAAAGGCAGTGCTCATTTCAATGCTGCTTCCAAACCTTTAGGAAGCAAGATACTCCAAAAAACATCAGTACCGGAGATTTTCGCAGCTTGCAAAAACGTCTTCTTTCCAACGCCTCGCCTTTGCCGTGAATGATCCCATATCTCACTGCCATTGGCTCTGTTTTCTACCCTATTCACGCGGGCTGACCGTGAAAATCGCCACGATGAGACTGGGAGCCTCCTAGTAGGTCTTTGGCGCCACTTTATGCCAGCTTCTCAAAGGACGAAGTCCCGAGCGGCACCCACATCGAAGTGATCGCTAAAGGCGGCGATATTGGCAATCTCATCACCGTGAATAGCCGACAAAAGCCGCCATCGGTCTTTCAAGTGACCAGCACTTGGGCCTATGAGGGACATCTATAGAGGCAAGAAGCAATCCAAAATTCTAGCTCTGGCCGGGGGATTGAACCCGATATGGTTCTACGCTCTGGCCCGGGAGGATTTTTCTTCGCAAAACCGGCCATGACTCGCTCGAAGACATTATTATGTCCGGAAAACCAGTCAAGATCACATGAACCCTCGAGGTAGTAAGATGCCCGTCATTGCCGATCTGATCCTGGATTCTCTTGGCATGAGTCGGAAGAAGATACAAGCTAATCAGGGCCAAATCATTCGGGTTGATCTCAAACAGATCCCCGCCATCATTCGGGACGGACAAGCGGACCTTTATTTCGACGCCGTTCCGCTGGACTACCCGGCCATCACTGAAATATCGTTAATCAGCAAAGTCCGCTTCCTTGTTCTTCTGGAGAAAACGATCCAACATCTCTCCCTACAAAGCCTCATCCCGAGCAACATGCCTAAGGCATTCAAAGGGCAAACAAGGCAGACACGTTCAGTCGATCTCGGCACGATGATCATTGCCCATCAGGATCTTTCGAACGACCTAGCCTACCTAGCCATCAAAACCATCTGTGAGAGTGCGTCAACGATGGCGCAAGCGCACAAAGCATGGAGTATAACGCGGCAGCATCATGGAGCGTGGTGATCTATCTCCGCTTTGGCCTTGGCAGCAGATAGCAGAATTTAACTTCACATTTCCTCTCCAAAATCGATGGCTGACCTCCCTTGATTATGGTCGTAGACCGTCCCCTTTCCCGGCGCTCCGCTTGGTTGGCCTTCCAACTCTTTCTTCTCGCGCAGCCCAAAATGCCCCTCTTAGCGCGCCCAATCCATCTGGTTTTCACCCTGTTCATTCCTCCTCCTTTGCCGTCCGTTCAGCTCTAAGGAATGTCACCTCATCTGGGCATCGGTGATGGATGGCCTGCTCACCTTGGGCATCATAGTGACTTTGGTCTGCTATCTCAAAGAAGTCGCCCGACTTATCGCACGCATGGAGAGAATCGATGATATCTTGCTTATCGACCAGCTCTTTGGTGCATTCCTGCTGTTCGTGCTGCTGGAAAGTGTGCGTCGCTTGATCGGATGAATTCTCCTCTCCGTGCCGCTCCTCTTCTTAGCCTTTGCATTCATCGGTCAATGGGTTCCTGAGTGGACGAACTATTCATGGGAGAACTCCTCCGAGGTAATGGAATGCTGTTCGCAGAAGCCCTTGAGAGCTTAACCATGACCGCGAATAGTATCTTGGGCACCACGACTGCCACCTTAGTCGGGTTGGTCTTTTACTTTGTGTTCTTTGGCGCGTTCTACTCGGCCATCGGTGAGGGTAATGGTTCATCGATATCGGACTGCGACACCGGACGGCAAGCCAGTGGTCCTGCTAAGGCGTCCGTGGTTTCCAGCAGTATCAGTATCAGTGGAAGCGCGTTGCCAACATTGCTACCACCGGTCTTTTCACCATTTCGTTGCTGCGGAAAACCGGGCCGGGCAGGACTCATTCCGGCAATCGGGTTTTATCTTTCTCTCTCTCCATTCAGCCCAACCTCGCACTCAAATTTTCCGCCGATCTCATCTTGATGAGCGGCGGCTATACGGACGGAGCTAAACAGTGGATAATAAACCAATCTGGCAAGAATCGCTTAAAACGTGTCTTTAACCAAGGTGAGTTCTCCCGCTTCACGGCTTTATCTCGTATCTGTTGGCGAATCAAATCTGTATTCCATAACCTTCAGCCAAATACCCAACCCATGAGCCACCTCAGACTATTTGCGATTGTCACCATACTCTCAGTTTCGACGACACCTGACTCAACGACCGCCGCCGAAACCCGTCCGCCCCGAGCCCGAGATCTGGGAATTCCCTTCAAGGGCACCCCGGGGCCCCTCAACGCGATCACCGACGTAGCAGGTGTCCTAGTGGGCCATTCAACGATCATCAAAGGCAGTGGCCCGCTCAAGATTGGTGAAGGTCCCGTCAGAACCGGCGTTACCGCAATCCTTCCTACCGGGCGGACCTTTCAACCGATCTTTGCGGCTTGGTCCACATTAAACGGCAACGGTGAAATGACCGGCACGAAGTGGATCGAAGAATCCGGTTTTCTTGAAGAACCTATTCTACTGACAAACACCCATAGCGTCGGCCAAGTAGCTCATGCGTCAATCAGTTGGCGTGCCAAAAGGGGCTACCATCCCAAGGGTGATCCCTTTGGCTGGGCCGCCCTTCCCGTCGTTGCCGAGACCTGGGATGGTCGCCTCAACGACATTCACGGCCGCCACATTCGCGAATCCCACGTTTTTGAAGCCCTTGATGCCGCACAATCGGGTCCGGTTGCAGAAGGCAACGTTGGCGGCGGTACCGGCATGATTTGTCATCAATTCAAATCCGGTATTGGTGCCGCATCACGGAAACTCTTAAACGGTTACACCGTGGGCGTCCTTGTCCAAGCCAACTATGGGCGTCGAGAAGATCTCACCATTGCCGGAATCAACGTTGGCAGGCAGCTCACAGAGAAAATGCCGGTGATACACTCCCTCGCCCCGGTCTTCAAAGGCAACTCCCTCATCGCCATCGTCTGCACTGACGCCCCCCTGCTCCCACATCAACTCAAACGAATCGCCAAACGCGTCCCCTTGGGCATCGGCCGAACCGGAGGCTTTGGCAGCAACTCCAGCGGCGACATCTTTCTCGCCTTCTCAACCGCAGTCCCCTACGAAACATCAAAAGCAGGGCCGCTCAATGTCAAAATGCTCCCCAATGCGGCAATTGATCCATTCTTTCAAGCGACCGTCCAAGCCACCGAAGAAGCTATCATCAACGCCCTCGTCGCCGCCCGTGACATGACCGGGATTAACGGCAACACCGTCTATGAGCTGCCCCATCAAAAACTCATCGCTCTCCTCAAGGAGCACAAGATAATCAACGAGTGACCCTGCCCACTCTCTACCTTGCGCTCTAGCAGTGCAAATCCTGAGAATCTTGTTTCATTACAAGGATTTTGGAGCGCGGACTTCAGTCTGCACAAACTTGAGGCTGTAGAGCCGTTCCTGATAAACAGCCAATAGAATCAACCAATCTGATGCAGAATCAATCCCGCGCTCCCTTTAGTGCAACTCCACCGCGCTAAGTCCTTGCGTCCCTGCGCAAGACTTCTCTCCTTAACTCCCCAAACTCTCCGCTTCTTTCCGCAACGAGCTAAAATTCCCCATTTCGCAGCAGCGAACAAAACACTCGGTCACAGACTTGAGCCGCTCCCACTTGTTCCGGATGTTTTTCGCCTCGCCATCGTTGATGTAGTCATCTCCCGCGGCGCGAGCAACAACTGAAAGAAGATCGGCAAAATCCTGGACGATTCGGTTGGTCGCTGGAATTAAGTATTCCGGGTGCGGATGGGTCGTACCCGGATTGCGAATAAAAAAGCCTCCGGATTTTTCGCTGATCCACTGCACCAAGCGTTCATCCTGGGTGCTCTCAATCAGGGCTTCCACACGGTCCAGCGGGTTGATCGTGCCACTCCCGGTTTCACCGGTTGGCTCGGCCCACTTATATATCATGGACAATGAAAGGTTGAGATCATCGGCAATCTGCTTGGGATTCCCCTCCTTGAACACTTCACGCAATAAATCGTGAGATTGCATACAAGAAAAATGAGTTGGCGATCAAGGATTGGCAAGAAACTTTGCGCCTCGACGGAGCCTGGAGACGCCCGAAGCCTTGCATAACAAAAGACCCGAATCCCCGAGCCCCAGAGGAACAGACGAATACAGAATATCTCTCACCCATCACTTGAAACTTTAGACTTGGCACCTGGCACCCAAAACACCCGGGCTCCTCAATCGATTTTTGCCGGCAAAGACTCGCGGAGCAACAGAATCCATCTCCTGGGCTATAGCCAACGGGATTCGTCAATAAAATTGGCCCCCGGATTGACCGTAAATTGCCGCCGCCGCCCGTTCAATGAGACTCGGACTTCTGCAAATATCGCGACATCAGTGACGCCGTGCCCTCGCAAGCTTTTCGCTAAGTAATATGCGAACTCGATGAACAACAGACCGAGAGTAAAGTCATCAAGCCCAAGGTCCCCAACAACAGAAAATGCCTATACATCCCGCCGCCGAGGCCAAGAAGCTAGCCAACCAAAATCGAAGAAGCTCGGTTCAATCCAGCAACGCTCGATCCATCCCTAGTCAAAGTGCCTGACCACCTCCCACAACATAATCAGACTGAAACCGACCCGCGCCAACATCAGCGAGTCAATGTCCGCCGGCGCAAGCCAACCGGACTCGCAGTCGTGAAACAAGGGATGACAACAACATCAAACAACCGGCTCCTCACATCCGATCGCACCAACAAAATAGCGTCGAGGTTTTCCAACCTTGACGCTAGCAAACTATTCGGTAATCCCTAGTTGAAACTATCGACCTTGAACGCGAAGAGAAGAGCTACGCTCGGACAGCCACAGGACATCACGATTATTCGGCGAGTGCTGATTCAACCTAAGCTCCTTGCCATAGTTTGCCGGCTGCACCGTGTCTGGGTTCGTCCACCTCTTGATTTCTGAGTGCCCATCCGCAAACGAGAAGCCGCAAGCACCGTTGTGGTAGCTCGCCGGGTAATCAATAATATGAGCCTGACCCAGATTCTCAGCGTTGTACATTTTCACCGCAAAAGCAGCGTCATTGATACTTCCCGGATGCTCGTCGACCAAGACCCACATCATCGAGGGGCTGGGATCGATAATGGACTGCTCTTTCGCATAGGTGCGAAAGCCGTCTTTAGCCGGGAGCCACTCTCCCTTACCAAAGCTCTGACTCATGGAATTGCTTCGAACTCGCGGAAGCACCTTCCCTTGGACGCGCACGGTTGCCTTATCAGCCGGGCATTTCCAGATCGATGACTCGCTACCGGCATACACAAAGAGAGGGCTCTTTTCGACATGCATCGTGACATCCCAATTGTCGCGTTTACTCGTGTAGTTCAAGCCGCCCTCGGTCCAGCTAGGCCGACCGTTAAGCTTCCCCAACGCTGAAACCAAAGTGCCCTCGTGATCATCAGCGTAGAACTTCCACGCCAACATGAGCGAGCGCAAGTTGTTCATACAGGAAATCCCCTGAGCCTTGGCCTTGGCCTTACTCAGGGCTGGCAACAGCATACCCGCCAAAATGGCGATAATTGCAATGACCACGAGCAGCTCGATCAAAGTAAAGCCGCGCTTCGAGGAGAGTCTTCGAGGAGAGTCTTCGAGGAGAGTCTTCGAGGAGAGTCTTGTCGCTTTCATAATGTAAATTAAGGGTTCAGTTACCCAGCATAACGCCGAAGCCAAACGTCAATCAAGACTTTATTCATCATTAAGACGCAACGCTCGCTCCCGCTCGAGCAGCGTCGGGTGAGAATAGTAAAAACAGCTATACAAAGGATGCGGAGTCAAATTACTCAGATTCTTCTCGGAGAGTTTCCGAAGCGCCCCGACCAAGGCGTCAGCCCCACCGACTGCCTGCGCCGCAAAGGCATCCGCTTCATATTCGAACTTTCGCGACCAAGCACTAGAGATCGGCGTCGCCCAAAAAGTGACCGCGCCGCTCAAAAGCCCAAACAGAAGAAACGCCGGTCCGAGACTGCCCTCCGCAAAGCCGAAGGCAGCGAAGAACGGCGGGTAGCGGATCAACTGCGCCAAGACCCAAAAACTCACGAGCAAAGCCGCACCAGACCACACCAACATCTTCAGCACATGCCTTTTCTTGTAGTGTCCGATTTCATGGGCCAAGACCGCCTCCAATTCGTCAACCGACAGTTGGTCGATCAGAGTATCGAAAAGCACGATCTTACGGAATTGACCGAACCCGGTGAAAAAGGCATTCGCATGGGCCGACCGCTTGCTCCCATCCATAACTTGAATCGTAGCCGTCGAAAACCCGGTGGCCTCCCCTAACTTCAACAACCGATCTCTCAATTCGCCGTCGGCCAAAGGTTCGAACTTATTGAACAAAGGCAAGATCCACATAGGCGTTGCGATCATCATCACGACTTGAAAGCCAATCACGGTAACCCAACCGCAAATCCACCACCAGCTCCCCCCGATCATCACCAGCTTGAGTAGCAGCGCGATAACAGGCACGCCAATCAACAACGCCAAGGCCGCGCCTTTCACCCGGTCCAGGATCCATAATCCTAAAGAGGTCTTGTTAAACCCGAATCGCTCCTCCAACCGAAACTGCTCATGCCACTCCCAAGGCAAGCCCAAAACCGACAACACAAGCGAAACCCCGATGATGTGCGTGGCCGCCGCCCACACCGACTCCCCGGCAACCGCAACGAAAGCCCCATACGACCACGGCAAAAACCCTGCAAAAAGAACCGCCAATAAAACCGCCAGATCGTAGGGATTCGAGCACTGGCTCAAACGATTCTTGGCCAAGGTGTAAGCGACTGACTTGGCATAGATCTCCTCCGTCATCATGCCTTGGAAGACGTCGGGAATCTTGCCGGACCGCTCGCGAACGTAGCCAGCATTAAGCCGATCCAAGAAGAACTCGCCCAGCGATTTCAAAACCACCAATGCCATCACACCCCAATATACGGCTTGAACCGGATCCACCACAAAGTTGTAAAAGGGGAAGATCCCCAAGGCAAGCCCATCAAGATCGTTGTTGCCCTCAGACCCTTCGGGCCTTCACGAGTAATTAGGTCCCTCATTTCTATTTATTCTTTGAAAATAACCGCCTCCGTCCTTATCGTCTGCCCCATGGGGTTTGCCGATTTGCCTGATGAAAAGGTAGCCATCAAAATCTTCCAGCAAAGTCTGACCCGAGATCGACTGGCCCACGCCTATCTGATCTCCGGCGGCGATCCCGTTACCTTGGAAGCTTTCGCCACGATGTTGGCAAAAACCCTGAACTGTGAAACCCCCCCTCAGAGGGCGCCCTCCGGGTTGGGCTTGGACGCCTGCGATCATTGCCAGCCCTGCCGCCAGATTGCCGCCGCTCAGCAAGCAGACGTCAGTTGGGTGCGACCGGAATCGAAATCCCGAATCATCACTGTCGCCCAAATCCGCGCAGTTATGGAAGCCGTGCATCTGAAGGCACATGCATCGCCCTTCAAGATATTCATCGTTTCGGGTGCTGAACGCATGAATGTTCAAGCAGCAAACGCCTTCCTTAAAACCTTGGAAGAACCGCCGGGACGTTCGGTCCTGCTTCTGCTCACCACCGAGCCCCAACGCTTGTTGGACACCATTGTCTCGCGCTGCCTCCGAATCAATCTCAGCGGAACACCCTCCATGGACGCCGATCCCGAAGGCATCGCGTGGTTGACCGGTCTGTCGCGACAAAGCCAGGATGCCAAGGGAAGAATCGGGTCACGTTACCGCATGCTCGGCGATTTGCTTGCCCGCCTAGCCAGCAAAAAAACCAAGATTGAAGAAATGCTCACCTCAAGCTCTCCGCTAGAGACCTTTGATGATCTCGAACCCAGCCTTCAGGACCGGTACAAACAGGAACTCGCCGCGGCCATCGAAGCCGAATACCGCCGCCAACGGGCCGATATCGTGTCCCTGTTGCAGTGGTTTCTGCGAGACGTTTGGTTGCACACGCTAAAAACTGGAGACCGGCTTCTTCACTTTCCGAACTTGGCGAGGGAGACGCAACAGATCGCCGCCCGAATCACCCAAGAGGCAGCGCTGGAGAACATCAACATCACCGATCAGCTCCAACGACAGCTGAACACCAACATTCAAGAAGCACTCGCCATCGAGGTCGCTCTTCTTAAGATCGCCCTGTGAGCCCAAGAGTGGATCCCGCAAAAAAGGACCCCGCCCCAAACGCCGACGCTCGTCGCGTTTGGCTTTGGGCCCTCTTTGCGGGATTCTTCGTGGCCACCGCGATCCTGAAATTCAGCATACCCGCGATCTTGGCAGATCGCGCGGATCCACTCGAGACGCTCATTGAATGGGTCTTTTACCCCTGGCCAAACCTCCTCGGATACGGACTCCTCGCTGCGTTGGCACTTACCGCAGCCCGATCGTTTCGGGCGAACGCCAACGCTCCCCGCTGGTTTCTTTTTATTCCCGCTTTGTGGTTGATCTGGCAGGTCCTGAGCACCGCCAACACCGTCGATATGCAGCTCACGCGAGCCACCTTGGCGCATTTCACAAGCACCATGATGCTATTCTACCTAGGCTACTTCGTCCTCAGCCAGGAAGCGAAGCTCCGAGGATTTCGATCCGCCGTTCTCGTCGGCTACCTCCTCGTCCTCTGGAGCGGACTCGAACAGCATTTCGGCGGACTACAAGCCACGAGGGAAATGATCTATTCAGACCCGAACTGGCAACAACTGCCCCCCGAATACTTGGAAAAGATCGCCAAAGATCGTATCTTCTCGACACTTTTCTATCCCAATGCCTTTGCCGGTGGTCTCATCCTCCTCACCCCGATGTGCGCACTGGCGCTTTGGCATGCGACGGCCCGACTTCAAATCCCCAGCCGTACGCTGATTGTTGGAGTCATGGTTCTATCGGCCCTAGCCTGCCTTTACTGGACGGAATCCAAATCGGGTTGGCTGGTCAGCCTAGCCCTCGTCATGGTCTACTTGCTGCAAAGTCGGCGTCCAAAATGGATCAAAGCGGCCTGCCTCGCTGTGGTGCTTATCGGCGGTTTGGCGGGCTTCTTTTGGAAATACGCCGGCTACTTTGGCAAAGGAGCCGCCAGTGTCGCCGCCCGCTTCGACTACTGGAACGCAGCTTGGTCCACGGCAAAAGCCAATCCGCTTTTCGGCACCGGCCCGGGAACCTTCAAACGGGCCTACTCTAAGATCAAACCGCCCGACGCCGAAATGGCATGGCTCGCGCACAACGACTACTTGCAGCAAGCCTCGGACTCCGGATTTCTCAGCGCCGGATTGTACGCCGGATTCATTGGGTTTGGCCTCT
The DNA here is from genome assembly GCA_024761205.1 of Limisphaerales bacterium. GTDB lineage: Bacteria > Verrucomicrobiota > Verrucomicrobiia > Limisphaerales > AAA164-E04 > UBA2970. The sequence continues at coordinate 1,632 of JAMASS010000012.1, read as the reverse complement.
ACCGAGCCCGCCAATCCCTGGGAATGAATCCGATGCGTCTGGCCGTGTGGTTCGGATTACTGGGATTCGCCCTGCAAAGCTTTGTCGAATTCGGACTTCACATTCCTGCACTTGCTTGGCCCTTTTTCCTCCTGCTAGGCTGGCTGGCTGGTCAAAGTAATCCCAACAATGCAGCAACCGATACGGACTAGCCGTTTCACCATCCGACTCGAGCCTTATGAAAATCTGTTATCTCAACGGTCCGAACTTAAATCTGCTCGGCACCCGCCAACCGGAAATCTACGGCAAGTCCAACCTCAGCGACATTGCGGCACTCATCCGCCAACGAGCAACGAGCCGCAACATCGAAATCGGATTTCGCCAATCAAACTCCGAGGGGCAACTCGTCGAGTGGATCCATGAAATAGCCGATGACTACCACTACCTCGCCATCAACGCGGCCGCCTATGCCCACACCAGCATTGCCCTGCGCGACGCGATCTCCGGCACAGGCATTCCCAGCATCGAAATCCATCTCTCCAACATCCATGCCCGCGAAGCATTTCGGCACCAATCCATGATCGCTCCGGTATGCCAAGGCCAAATCTGCGGCTTCGGCGCTAGCTCCTACCTCCTCGCCCTGGAAGCCTGCGTCATGCTCGAAGCAAAGAAGGCCAACCAAACAACCAAACCGTAGAAAAGCCAACCATTCCGTCCTCCGCAGCTTCAGCGAAGACAGACGGAAAACCCTTTCCCCCAGTCACCGCTCGAGGGAAGGAGTCCATCCGATGCCTCCAATAGCCCTCGGCGAGAACGGCTCGACAGCATCTCGCCCCACCTCCCGGCTCTTAATCGCATCCCGTAAAGAACGATTCGAAAATCCTCTTGCGCACGTTGCCGAGCTTATTTACACTTCCTGCCTTCGTGAACGGACCGCCCACGAACAAACATCACAAACGGGTTGGTAGCTCAGTTGGTAGAGCAGCGGCCTTTTAAGCCGTTGGTCCAGGGTTCGAGTCCCTGCCAACCTACCAGTTTTTCTTTCTCTACAAAATCCTTCCGTCGCAATCTTAGTAGGATCGGCTGCCTGACAAGACACGCCACATCCAACTAAAAGAATTCTCTGGTTCCTCTCGCCTGGTCTTTAGTCTGATTGCCAAGGTTACTTCCATCTCATCAAAGTCTTTGCTAATCGCAGACAAAACACGTTCAATCAGTGCGCCTGCTGATTCGAAAAAGCCCTTTCTTGCGTTAACCGTGTTTGCTGAAATCTTTGGCTTTTAGGAACAGCTCAACTTTCGATGCAAGTCGATTCTTCGGCCAGCTCTGGGAATTCGCTAGACATCCATGACCTCCCGTTCGCAAACATAAACTCTTCCAGTATCGGTCAAGTTTGAATCCTCGATAAGTTCCTCGAAAAATGATTACCGCCGGAAATATCTTTAGTCTCCCACGGCGGTCTATAGCCCCCCCGGGCAAAGCTCACGCCGACTTTTGTGTGCTGCATGGAGTTGCCAGCGGTCACGGTTCTGCTGAATCCCACTCCCGGGAAGGGAGCGCGGCATCCGTGATGCTTGTGCTCCTTTGTCGATTCCGTTGGTCGGCCTCTGGGCTTGGATTGAGCGGATTCGGAACGAGCATCGGCGAGGCGAG
>JAMASS010000011.1 GCA_024761205.1 Limisphaerales bacterium | reverse complement strand
CCAAGCCTGAAGCAGGCGGTCTTTTGGCTGACGCCGATATTCTCGGTGCGGTTTCATGCTCGCCCCGCCCTTGAGGCTCGGTCAAACACAGGTAACGGCGATTGCCCATTTGCGGCGCACTTTGGAACGCTCCAAGCCGTGCCGGTGCGCACGCTGAGGCGCTCCGGCAATCTGCGGGCATTAGTAGGGCATCGGCTTGGCGGTGGAGTCTTGCGCGCGCTCGTGCCTCTGCAGTGACCGCAACGGCGGTCTTTGGTCCATACTTGCGCTTCAAACCACTTGGCGGCCGCTGCCTCAAGTAGGTGGACATATTCATCAGCTCGATGACCGTGACGCTCTCGGCGGCATCCCTTTTTCCCGGTGCTCTACACCGGTGGACTCGCCTCATTTTGTGTCCGAAGTAGCAGCAAATCCAAGACGGCACGCCAAGCTATCGATATAATTCCCTTGGTTTTCTCCGTCGTTTGGTTGTGGCGGGCTAGTGCCACGGCATGCGGTTTGTTCCCTTTTCGGGTGTTGCAGTTGCCGCACAAGATTTTACCGTGTCTTCTTTTTCAAGAACTTCTTTCAAGCTTGTTAAGAAGGTTACTGTTGGGAAGGCGGGAGCATGAGATGCCTCGCTAAGGTAACACCTATCTGGGCGGCCGAGTATCGGGTTCCGGCCGTTTTTTCTGGTCAGAGGAAGATGATTATCGATGAGGTGGCGTTGTCAGAATCGGGAACACTGCCAATGGATCATTTCTTGGCGGGGCTGCGGTTATGGCTTGGTTGGCTTTCGGGGTGCCGATTCTTCGGCGCCTTGCCGTTTTGCCCTAGATGAACGCTCGCGATGCCGCTGTCGAATCCTATGGAAGATTCTTTCCGCGGCGTCGAGGGATTTGGCGGCGGTTTTGGAACGCGAACCTAAGATCGCGATTCCGGGGATGCCGAAAACGAAGCCTGGGATGATTGGCAGCAAGGTGCCGATGAAGCCGATGGCCACGAGTGCTAGTCCGAGGAGAATCATCGCAATATGCTTCCCGGTCGATTCGTTTTTACGTTTCTTGCGGTAGGCATAGTAGTCGATGAACCGACTCCCTGGGCGGCTCTGCTTGATGTGCGCGATGGTGTCTCGGAGTTTGTCGAACATGATTTGTTGAACGTGCTGGCCGAGTGGTCAGTCGAGATGGATGTCCGGCTGTTAGGGAGAGATGTCGATCGGGCAAAACAGCCGGGCCCGGGGGTGAAAGTGTATCACAGCAGCGGAAGAATCGCCTTTCGCCAGACTTCATAACCCTCGTGATTCATGTGGAGACCGTCATCGATGAACAGGCTTTTTTTGGGACGGTTCGTCTCATCTAACATGGGTGTCCAAATATCAACAAAATCCAATCGTTCATCTCCTTGGGTAAAAGCTTCCACGAGTGAGTTCGCCTTGGCCATTTCCGCAGCCAAGTGCCACCGGCGGATGCTCGGTTTGATCGCAATGAAGTAAATCCGTGCGTTGGGAAGCGCCCGATGCACCTTCTTCGCGAATTGCTTAAAATCTCTTAAGACTGTCTTGGCGTCCTTACCCTTGGCAATGTCGTTGTCGCCGGCATACAAGAAGATGGACTTCGGTGCGTAGGGAATGATGATCCGGTCTGCAAAGTAGATGCTGTCAACGATCTGGGAACCGCCGAAGCCTCGGTTGAGGACTTTGGCTTTGGGAAAGTCGGCCGGAAGGGATTCCCACATGCGGATGCTGGAACTCCCGATGAAGAGCACGCTGCCTGGCTGAACGGGATGCGCCTCGTCTTCCGCTTCGAATGCCTCGATCGCAGCCTCCCATTTGACATTCGTGGGTTGAATTTTCGCCGTGGCGCAGCCCAGCAGCAGATACGACAGGAGACAAGCGTGTAAGGGGCCGAGGGCTTGGTTTCCCGAATTTGAGGTTGTTCCCATTTTGGTGTGCATCATTCAGCTGTGGCGGCCAAGGCTTCTGGTTCGTACCAATCGTTGCGGAGCCAATCTGCCAAGAGGCTGATTTGACTGCTATTGAGAATACCTTCGGTTGCGAAGGCCGGCATTCGATCGTTCTTGTCGCCGTAGAATCTTTCATGGGTCGGATTGCCGATCATCGCAGTGAGCCATTCCTTCGAGCCGTAGCCGGTCAGGTCGGGTCCCGTGGCATCTTCGTCTTCGAAGTGGAATTCGTGGCAATCGGCGCAACCGATGTCATTGAGAAGATGGTTCTTCCCTTCTTCGATGAGGGAGGACTCGGCTTGATCCATGTCTGCCTGCTGAGGCAATCGCGCTTCAGCGGAAAGAGCGATAATGGCCTTACGAAGTTGCTCCTTTTCGGTGCCGTCAAATTGGGCCACTTTGCGTTCCACAAACTTGGCCATCTTGCCTTCACTAAATGCCGTTTTGCCAAAGAAGGCGTCGGAGGTGATGTGGTCGATACTGATCAACTTGGTGAGCCATTCACGGGAGGCAAAGCCCTTGAGGTCTGCAGCTGAGGGTTCGTCGCCGGGAACTGTTCCCAAACCATCGCGGCCGGCGTAGCGGTGGCAACTGGCGCAATGGATGGCGAATAGCTTGGGGCCTTGCGTGAGGGGATCGTTGCGGAGGAGGGCGACCGCTCCCTCGACGGGAATGCCTGTCGGTGCCTGGGCGAGGGTTTTGACGCGCTCGGCTGCGCGATTCGCAGCGGCGGCGGCCTGAACGTATTCCGGATTTTTACGATCTTCATTGACGGCGAGATAGGTTAAAACGCCTATGCCACCCAGTAGCAGCACCATAACGAAAATATTGAAGAAATGGCCGACGCGCCATCGACCAATGAACGGCATCAAGCAGATCAATCCCATCACGGCACCAGGAATGACCAAGGTGCCATAGATTTCTCGCTCTCCCGGGAAGTATTTGAGGAATTGGAAAAGGAAGAGGAAATACCACTCAGGTCGGGCGGCGGCATAGGGTTCTGTTGGCTCGGCTGGTGCTCCTAGATGACCGTCGCCGTAGAGCTTCCCTTTGAGCACGAAGAGGAGGATGGTTGCGAACACAGCGAGACAGGCCACCGCGTCTTTGAGCACTTGATCCGGCCAGAACATGGCGTCCGGTTTTCGCAGAGGCTGCTTCGGCGTGATGCCATGTCTGCGGAACAAGTAAATGTGGCCAGCGATCAGCGCGACCACGGCGGCGGGGAGAACGCCCGCGTGGAAGGCAAAGAAACGCGTCAATGTGTGATGGCCGTATTCTGCGCCTCCGACGACTAGTTTTTCGAGGCCGGGACCGATGATGGGGGTGGCCGCCATCAGACTCGTGGTAACCTTCGTGGCCCAATATCCTTTCTGGTCCCAAGGCAGTAGATAGCCCGTCAGCGAGAGGGCCAAAACGAGATTGAGCAGGGCGATACCGAACCAAAAATTAATCTCGCGGGGCGCCCGATAGGCGCCATCAATAATCACCTGCATCAAGTGCAGCACGAGAAGAATGGTCATAGCTTGGGCTGTGTAGTGGTGCACCCCGCGCAAGAGCCAGCCGGAGGACATTTCATACTGGATGTAAAATACGCTTTCCCAGGCCGTCTGCACGCTAGGACTATAGGCCATCCAAAGGATGATTCCCGTGACAACTTGAACAAAAAAGGTAAAGGTCAGCGTGCTGCCCCAAACATAGCGCCATCGAGAACCCCCTGGAATCTTCTCGAACAGCACCGCAGAAAGGAGATGTCTGATGCCGGTTCGATTGTCGAGCCAGTTAATCATGTTGTTCCCTTAGATCGCGGTTGTTTCTCTGCTTTCCCTGCTTGGAATTTCTGAAACCGAACCCAGACTTCATCGCCGTTTCTGAGCTCGACGTCGAGGGAATCCAATCCCCTTGGACTAGGGCTGTTCGGATCTTGAACGGATCCGTCGATGTTGAAACGGCTGTTGTGGCAGGGGCAGAGGTAGTTTTGGTCATCACCCCGGTAATCCACAAAGCAGCCGGCGTGAGGACACTCTACGTTGAACGCTTCGAGCGTTGTCTCTTCGGTGCGACGAAGATAGACCGCGCCAATGGGAACGTTGCGGAACTGATTCCAGGCGTCTGAGAGATCGGTGACGACGGAAAACTTCCGGGGCGCACCGTCGGCTGGAAGGGCCGCCAAGTTCGTCACATGAATCGGTTTGCCAAGACTCGATTTCTTGCGAAGAGGATCGAGAAGCACCCCAAGTCCGGTGAGTGGAGGGATGAGTCCGGCCAGTGCGGTCGTGAGTCCGGCCAGAAACGTTGTCAGAAAACTGCGTCTCTCCGGGTCGTTGATGTCTTGTTCTGGCGCCATTGCGGATTGTTTGAAGGAGCGCTGTGTTAGTCTTTGGCCTCCGCTCTTCTTTTTTCCTGCCGTGTTTTCGCGGACGGCCCCGGGCGAAACGGTCCGAGACCGGCTGAGGCCGATTGTGCAGCATAGCTTCAGCGAACGGATTCAGCCTGATCGATATTCCCCGAAAACGCAACCCGGAATCTTTGTTTCAGCAAGTGGCGGAAGGATCCCAAGCGTAACCCGCGAGTTTGGAGGAACACGATGAGACGGAGATCCGGCAGGAGCGCGGAGAGGAGTGTCCGCGATTTGGCCCAGAAATAGCGAACGCGGACAAGGGGGGGCCGCGCTCCCGCCCTTCTCCGGGGCTACGGATGGCGAGCGGAAACTGGCGACATTCATTGCTTCCGGTAACGCACGGTAGCGTCCTGGAATGCGGTAATTTTTCACCGCTTTCCCCACATCCAAGAACGCCAATGCCCCGAACACTCCCTTTTCAACCGCTCCAGGCATTAGTGCGAGGGCTGTTTCGGCGGGGTTTCCCACCGAATTATTTTGACGGAGCGATGCGAGTCTGAGAGTGTTCAGAAATCAGCACAATTGTGCCTTGAATGGGTAAAGAAATGCTGATTGTCAGTGCCAACGTAACAAACATGTAAAGTAAAATGAGTACAACACGAAAAAAGTATCGGATATCCGCGTTGGCGGGGGGAGTGTTTGCAGTGCTTTCGCTGCAAGTCGCGACCGCCTCACCGGATGGAAAGAGTATCGCCATTAATTTTGGCTCCAATGAGCCCAGCGGGGCTGAGGACCCAACGTCCGTGGTTGAAGGTCCTGCAGGTTTTTTGGAAACGGTGGTTTGGAACAACACCGAGGGAGAAGCGGGAGATGCCGAACCTGTGGTTGCGGATGAAAATGGTAATTCGGTCGAGACCGACGCCACTGTGACTTGGGCCTCCAACAACACATGGTCCAGCACCGGTAGAGGTGAGGAGAACAACACCGCCCCGGCAAGTGGCAGCCGTAATTTGATGGCCGGTTATCTTGATACGAATGCTTCGGACACCATCTTCGTTCAGGTGGACAATGTGCCCTACGATGTCTACACGGTTTATGTCTACACCAAGGGTGGTGTGACCGGCCGGTCTGGTGACTACAAGGTGAATTGCCACATTCAGTTTCACTTGGATGCCGCTGCGTTTGATGGCGAATTCGAGGTGGGGGAAAACGGAGATGTCCTGATTTATGAGAATATCGCCGGTGATTCCTTCCGACTCGAGGCGACGCCTGTGAACTTTCGGGCGCCAATCAATGGTATTGAGATTGTCGAAGCCCCTGGTGTGACGGTTCCGACGGATCCGCCGATGGCAGCAGGGAATCTCAGGGCGGTCGAAGAAGGCGCCTTGCGGGCCTTGATCGCCTGGGATATGGCGGCCGGAGCCACGGCTTATGAAGTGTGGCAAAACGGCAACTTGGTGGCTCAAACCTCGGATACGAGCTACCAGGCGATGAACTTGAACCCGGAAACTGAATATAAGTTTCAAATTATTTCCCTCGATGATTTCTGTAACTCTTCCGATCCGACCGGAGAATTGACGGTCACAACTGCGGCTCTCGGTGAGGCGGAGGGATTCGTCATTGCCAGGATTTACAACACGGGCGGGGGCGCCTCGTTTAGTGATCTGGAGGACGCTTACAATCACCCGGATTTTCCGGACAACCCATCTCAGAGCATTCCCCAATCCGGTGCGCAACTCTCCCCGGATATCGAGGGAGGAGGGGGCGACAACTACCTCGGACTCATCCAATTCAAACTGGTGGTGGAAACTGCCGGGCAGTATGATTTCTTCATTCGCAGTGATGATGCCAGCGAGCTCTACCTGAACACGAACGGTCCTGCCTTCCCGGTTCCCGGTAGCGACAACGATCTCGTGATTGCTTGGGAAGAAGATTGCTGTGCTCCGTTTCAGGAGCCCGATGTCGCCGACACCGAAACGACGATCTCGCCGATTAGCCTGACTCCCGGCACCTACGGCGTGACCGTCACTTGGAAGGAAGGCGGCGGCGGTGACTGGGTGCAGGTCGCCTGGCGGAACGTCAATGACGATACCCCGGCTGCTGACCTCGGACCGATCGGGGGTCCGGCCATTGTTTCCGAGTTTGATACCGTCGGGAGCAGGGTTGCCATCACTAGTCAGCCCGTGGCCGGTGAAATCTCGGAGAACGAACCCTTTATGCTCTCGGTCGGATTTGATTTCGCCTCTCCGTATGTGTCTGGGCCGGCGATTCAATGGTTTAAGGACGGTGATCCGGTTCCCGGAGCCAATTCTGCCAATCTCCACTACAAACCTCTGCTGCAGAAGTCCCATGCCGGCAAATACAAGGCCACTCTGAGTGTTCCCGGTATGTCGGTCACCACTGAAGAAGTGACCTTGACTGTTCTCGATGATAACAAGCCGCCGCAAATCACCGCCGGTGCGATGTCCGGCGGTGATGGGAAATTCGAGGTCGGCATCAGCTTCTCTGAACCCGTTGACGGCAGCACGGTGGGTGATGCCGCTAACTACAGCATTAGTGCCGGGACGATTGATTCGGTGGATGTGGTGACACGGCCGTTGGATAACTTCTCACCGGATATCACCGCTGTTGCGATCATTGATTACCATTCGGCCAGATTGACGGTTTCGGGCTTGCAAGCAGGCGAGGAATATACCGTGACGGTCAAGGGTGTCTCTGACGTCATGGGCAATGCAATCCCTGACACAGGGGCGCAGGCAACCTTCACGGCGGATGACTCTTACGCCTGGGCCGTCATCGGTAGTCAACAGGTCTATAGCAAACCGGGCACGTGGGCTGATGATGCGGTGCGCGTGACTGAAGACGGATTCGATATTGTCTCCAGTGGCGTGGACTATTGGGGGGACTACGATGAAGCGACGTTTGTCTATCAGGAGATCGAAGGCGCCTTCGACAAGGTGGCTCAGATCGAGTATCAGGACCCGTCCAGCCAGTGGGCTCGAACCGGATTGCAGATGCGCGAAGGATTGGACATCGGCAAGGGACCCGTGCCTGCCGAATTCGCGGATTGTCCTTCAGCGATCATTGTGGACCCGGACGATCCCGACGCCGAGCCTGAAGTCTGTATTCCGGAGGATGTTCGGTTTGCCCGCTATCAGACGGTTCATGCGAACCCTGCGGTTCAATGGAGGAATGAAGCGTCCAACAACTCTTACGAAAATAACTATCGCAACGACGATACACTCACACTCGCAGGCGGTGATCAGACTCGCGGTGCCAATGATGGGGGCGGCCCTCTGGACTATCCCAACGTTTGGGTGCGGATCAAACGGGAGGGTAACACCATCATGACCTTCACGGGGTCCGACGGTGTGAACTGGGAGGCGCGAACGACTCGTGAGTTTGTTGACTTGAAGCCTAGCCTGTTTGTGGGGCCGTTCTATGCGCCCGAGCTGAATAACAGCGAAACGGCTACCGGACTCCAACACGCAGTTGTTGCCCAATTCCGTAATGTCGGTGACTTCGTTGCGCCTGACGGCGGTGGAGGGGGAGACGGGGGTATTCAGGGGGTCTCGATCTCCGATGGTACTATCACCATTGAGTTTTCGGGCACGCTTATGAGTTCCGATACGGTTGAGGGCACTTATACTCCGGTTGCGGGGGCGACTGAACCGTCGTTCTCGACAGTAGCGGAAGGCGCGACGAAGTTTTACCTCGCACGCTAGTCAACGGAAAATCTGATTCATTCATGGAGGCCGGACAAAGGAGTCCGGCCTCTTTTTCTAGGTGGGGAGACTTGCAAAACCGGAGGGGGCAATCAATCGCTGCCTGACTTAGTTTCCAGCTCATGTTCGTTTCTGAGGATCAGAATCGAAGGACCGCCTTTTTTCCAGGATGTCTCAATCGATGAATTGACCGCGTAAGGTGTTCGATTGGCGGCGCCGAGGATGATATCGGGATTCGCCGTCGCCGTCGAGATCGCCCGCGTCCATGGTCAACCATCGGCCGCGGTAGCTTTGAGGAAACGTTTGGGCGCGAAAACGGTAGGCGCCGTCGTTCCAAAGCAGGACGAAACTTTCTTCCGGCGCCTTGTTGTAGTCCGGAAAGTAGGAAATCGCTGCGATATCCAAATCGCCGTCGAGATCGAAATCTGCCGGGACGGCTTTGAAGGCGCCATTTAAGGGAATAAAAAATTGCTGACGAAAGCCATGATCGCCAAAATTGCGATAGAGCCGAATGCCGTGATAAGGTTTGAGACAGGAGGGATATTCTCCGTTGTCGCCATTGGCTGTGAGAAAATCCATCAAGCCGTCTCGGTCGAAGTCAACGAGCTCGAATCCGGCGTATCCCCATGCGGGGTGAGCTCTTACTGCGGGATATTCCTTAAATTGGTGGTTGCCGTCGTTGAGCAGCACGAACACGCCTTCCTGCGATTGGGCCATCAACGCCACAATGTCGAGGCGTCCGTCTTGATCAAAATCGTGAGTGAAGGTTTTGAGCGCTCCTGGTCGGTGGTAGATTACGTGTTTCCGGTAACGTCCGTTTCCAAGGTTTTCGTGCCATGTCAGTTCGCCGAGGATGTTGCCAAAACCCGAGACGACGAGATCTTCTCGTCCATCGCCATTTAAGTCACCGAAGCTACAATCGGTCGGACGGGGGAGATCCGAAAGAATCTCCCGGACTAAGGAGAAGGCAGTTCCGTTCTGCGCCAGTTTGATGAGGCTTCCGATCCGCTGGTTATGAGGGGGGACGAGGCCGATCAACGTGCAGTACCAGCCATCCGGCTGTTCCGAGAGACTCACGGGGGGGCTGGCCACGCGCAGGCTGGAGAGAGGTTTGCCGGATGGATCGAGTACATCAAGGGTTCGGATTTGGGCGTTACCCACGTAGAGTTGCCGTCGCTGGGAATCGATCTGGGTGAGAGTGATGAAGGCTTTCCCGGGGCGATATTGAGGGTCGATGATTGTGAAACCGGAAAGATCTTGTGAGATTGTGGTCTTGGCGGATGGCAGCTTTTCTGGAGCGGTATCGAAGTAGTAATTCCAGATGGCGTTCCACTCGCGCAAAACGGTTTGGTGATCAGGTTGATTTGGATCGAGTTGCGAGATGCCGATCCGCTTCTTCAAAAATGGCATGGTACCGTTTTGCCACGTTGATTTATCTAAGATATGGGGTTCCGGGAAAAGATGGCAGGCGGCGCAATATCGCTGGGCGAGTTGGCGTGGAGACAGGTTCGAAGGAGGCTCGTCTGCCCCTTGGGACTGTTCGATGCTTTGGAAGGATAATGGGAGCGTAATTAGCAGCGAGAAGATTCTCAATCTTCGAAACCTCAGATGCGGATATAGAAGTCTAGCGCGTGGGGCGAGTGGCAACACTTGTTGAGCTTAGCATTGAGGATTTCGGGCGGCAATCGTGGAAATCAGATTAATCGTGAGCGGGTGCCCGACCGCACTTGTAGTGAGAGTAGGAGGGATCACTGCGGAATGCTCGGAGTATGTGGAATAGGAGACTATTCAATCCGCTTTTGCGTCTTCTGTGTATTTCGCGGTTCAATTTGTCATTAGGGGTGAACGATCCGTTATGGTTTTGCGGTTCCTTTTGATGAGGGATTTGTTTTTGGATTGTCCGCAATCGAGTTGTATTTATGATCTGTTACGTGTTTCGTTCGCTTGTTTTGTTGAGTTTGTCAGCTAGTTGTGGCTTATTGCTTCCGCATTCTGGGGCGTTGGCGGCGGATCCCCGAAGTGCTGGGACCATCAAAATGGCCGAGCGGTTGGCCGAGATTCAACGCACTGCAGATCCCCTCAAGAATCCATTCTTGAACCGAGCTAGAGCGGCTCTGTTCGGCCGGCAATTGGACGAGCTCCTAAAGCAGCGGCAGATTCCAATCAATCGGCTCATTTCTCTGCGATTCAAGTATGGCCACGGATTGCTGCATGCAGGAGACAGTGCAGCGGCGATTAAGCAGTTTGAGACATTGAATCAACTGATCAGGGAAAGGCGTGTCAACTTGCCTTCAGACAAAGCGGAGGTCATCGCTTTCAACGCTATTCTGGCTTATCTGCGTTTGGGCGAACAGGAGAACTGTCTTGAGCGGCACACTACGGATTCTTGTTTGGTTCCCATTCAAGCGAGTGGGTTTCACAAGAAGCCTGAGGGCTCGGCCAAGGCCGCACAATTGTTGGAAGATTACTTGGAACGGAACCCGGGCGACTTACGGGCGGGGTGGTTGCTCAATCTGGCCTATATGACGTTAGGGAAACATCCACATGACATGCCGCAAAAGTATGTGATTTCACCGCGAGTTTTTGAATCCGAGCATCCGCTGCCACGCTTTCATGATATTGCGGGCGGCTTGGCTCTCGCTTGGAATAGTCTCGCTGGGAGTGTGGTCATGGATGATTTGGATAATGATCACGATCTCGATTTGATGATCTCGGGAATGGGTTTGGACGAAGAGTTGCGGCTTTATATTAATAATGGAGACGGAACGTTCAGCGAGACAGCGAAACAAGCCGGGCTGGAAGGTGAGTTGGGTGGGTTGAATCTCATCCAAGCCGACTATGACAATGACGGCGACATTGACATCTTCGTGCTGCGAGGAGGGTGGTTTGAAGCGGAGGGGAAGCATCCGAATTCACTGCTGCGGAATCGCGGGGATGCCACCTTTGACGATGTGACCGAAGCTGCTGGGGTGCTATCATTTCATCCGACTCAGGCTGCGACTTGGTTGGATTTTGACGGCGATGGCTGGATTGATCTCTTTATCGGCAATGAGACCACTCCGAATGCCAAGAACCCTTGTGAGCTATTTCGAAATCAAGGCGATGGCACTTTTGAGGAGATCGCTCAGGAAGTTGGGTTGACAGGCGTCGGACTGATCAAAGCTGTTGGGAGTGGGGATTTCAATAATGATGGACGGATGGATATCTACATCTCTTGCCGAGGGCAGGCCAACTTCTTGTATCGGAACGATGGTCCTGCGAGTGAAGGCGGGAGATGGCGATTCACTGATGTAGCCAAGGAGCTTAAGGTGCAGGGGCCGGAACATAGTTTTCCTACGTGGTTCTTTGATTTCGACAACGATGGCTGGTTGGATATCTTCGCTTGCGGCTATGGCGTCAAGGATGTGGGGAGCGTGGCGGCCGACTATCTCGGACTGCGGCATGGCGCGGCGCGACCGCGATTGTATCGGAATGCAGGCGACGGGACGTTTGAGGATGTAACACGGAAGAAAGGTTTGTTTCGATTGCTGTTGGGGATGTCCGGGAATTATGGCGATCTTGATAATGACGGATTTCTTGATTTCTACATCGGAACAGGAACCCCGCAGCTGGATATGATTGTGCCGAACCGCATGTTGCGAAATGATCGCGGCAAGAAATTCCAAGATGTGACCACGGCCGGCGGTTTCGGCTACATTCAGAAAGGGCATGGGATCGCCTTCGGCGATTTGGATCACGATGGCGATCAAGATATTTTTGTGAGTATGGGGGGGGCGTATGAGGGAGATCGTTACTTCAATGCGCTGTTCGAAAATCCCGGCAATCAGCACTCGTGGATTAAGCTCAAGTTGGTGGGCGTGAAGTCGAATCGAGCCGCCATCGGCGCTCGGATTATCGTTTTTGCCCATTCGAGTGAGGGGATGTTGACCATTCATCGGACCGTGTCTTCAGGCGGGTCTTTTGGGGCGTCACCACTGCGGCAGGAAATTGGTCTGGGGCCCGGGGTTGAGAGGGTGGATTTGAAGGTGCAGTGGCCAGCCTCGGGAGTTGCACAGGAGTTTAAAGGGCTTTCGGTGAATACCGCTTACCTGATCATGGAGGGAGAGTCCGAGATCAAGAAGCTGCTGATCCAACCGGCGACTTTCGCAAAAGAAGATAGTGGCCATGAGCACTCACGGCATTAGGCGGCGCGTTGACTGGCTGGGCGGCGCTCTCTTCGGAATACCGGATTTGACTCCGTGAAAACTTTGGCAGCTGTTTTTTGTGTCGTGTTGATGACTTCTCTTGCAGCGGTTTGGGGGCAGTCGCTGCAAGGGCAAGAGGGAGGTGGGTTTCGGTTTGCGGCGTTAACGGTTCCGGCTAAAGGAAAGGCTGGGTTCACGTTGTTGAATCCGCGTCAAACGGGGATTCGTTTTGCGAATCGCCTCACGGATAGAGAGGCGGCGGCCAATCAGATCCGTCTCAACGGGTCTGGCGTGGCGCTTGGGGATGTGGACGGTGATGGGCTGTGCGACATCTACGTGTGTCGACTCTCGGGTGCCAATGCTCTGTTCAAGAATCTCGGGGGTTGGCGTTTCCGCAATAGTTCCAGAAATTCAGCGATTGAATGCCGGGCGCAGTATTCCACCGGAGCGACGCTGGCGGATGTTGACGGCGATGCGGATCTCGACCTTTTGGTCAATGGGGTGGGAACCGGCACCCAATTATTTGTCAACGACGGTCAGGGAGTATTCACTAAGGCGAGCAATTCGGGGCTGTCCGATCGGTGGGGCGCCACGACCTCGACTCTGGCCGATGTGGATGGTGATGGGGACTTGGATCTCTACGTGGCTAATTACCGAACGACGACGATTCGGACAACCGGATTTGCACTGTTGCGAATTGGTGATCAGCGAATGATTTTACCTGAGGAGCGGGATCGCCTTGAGATCACGGAGGAGGGAAGAGTACTGGAGCACGGGGAAGCGGACCGGTTTTATCTCAATGACGGGCAGGGGCGTTTCCGGGTGCTTTCTTGGACGGACGGTCGATTCAAGGATGCGTCTGGGAAGGTCTTGGCTCGGGCGCCGTTTGATTGGGGCTTAGCGGCGATGTTTCGTGACATCAATCAGGACGGGCTTCCTGATTTGTACGTCTGCAATGACTTTCACTCGGAGGATCGTGTGTGGATGAATCAGGGCGGGGGTGATTTTCAACTCCTGTCGAACCTATCGCTGCGGCATACTTCCACGTTTTCAATGGCGGTGGACTTTGCCGATCTCAATCGTGACGGGCTTGATGATCTTTTTGTGGCCGATATGCTGAGTTTACACCATGAGCGAAGGATGATGCAGCTGGCGGCGATGGATCCGTACCGGGCTCAAGTCGGGGAATATCAGAATCGACCGCAGTATGATCGGAACACCCTGCACCTTAATTTGGGAGGGGAGCGGTATGCTGAGATTGCTGAGTTTGCGGGGTTGTCTGCGACCGAGTGGACGTGGTCTGCCGTGTTTCTGGATGTCGATCTGGACGGGTATGAGGATCTGCTGTGTTCGACTGGGCATATGTTTGATACTCAAGATATGGATGCCGAATATAGAATTCGCGAGAAAGGACCTTGGCCCCGGCGCTTGATTCCGAGCAAATTGCTCATGTTCCCTAAGATGAGGCAGCCGAAATTGGCGTTTCGGAATCTCAGCAATCTTCGCTTCAATCTCCGAAGTGACGATTGGAATTTCAATCAGCAGGGGGTCGCTCATGGCATGGCTCTGGGTGATCTGGACAATGACGGTGATTTGGATGTCGTTGTGAACAACCTAAATGCGCCGTTGGGGGTTTATCGAAACAACTCCAATGTGCCGAGAGTCTTGGTGCGTTTGAAGGGGCGAGGAGCAAATCGCTATGGGGTGGGAGCGCGCGTCACCTTGGAGTCTGCAGCGATCAATCAAAGTCAAGAAATGATCAGTGGCGGGCGATATCTGTCCTCCGATGATTTGGCGCGAGTCTTTGCGGCACCGCCAAAGTTCGGACGTCTTGACTTGTCCGTTCGCTGGTCGAGCGGGCGGTATAGTCGAGTTACCGATGTTCAGCCCAATAGGGTCTATGAGATTGCCGAGCCGTCTGAGGGGAGTTTGCCGATTATTGAAGAGCCGGTGGTTCCTCCTTGGTTTGAAGATGTGAGCAATCGCGTTGGACACCGGCATGCTGACGCAAACTACGACGATTTCGAACGGGAACTTTTGTTGCCAAAGAAATACAGCCAAATGGGGCCGGGCGTAAGCTGGTTTGATGTGAATGATGATGGGCGAGAGGACTTGATTGTAGGGACAGGGCGGGGGGGCCGCCTGGCTGTCTATTTGAACCGGAACGGTCAATTTGTCAGGGACGAGACGGTGTCAGAACTCATGCCGGCTCGCCGAGATCAGACAGGGATCGTTGGTATGCGAGCGAGTGAGAAGCGGCGTTTGATCGTGGGTTCGTCCAACTTTGAAGACGGTTCGCAGAGCGGTGGGAGTATTTTGGAGATTGATTTGAATTCAACCGAAGCAATCCGTCGGAAACTCGGCGTTGCGGCTGTGACCGGACCCGTTGCCATCGGCGATGTGGATGGCGATGGTGACCTTGATGTCTTCTTGGGGGCTCATACTCGTGCGGGGCGCTATCCCGAGGTGGGACTGTCACAATTGTGGTCGGCAGAAGGCGACGGTTTTCAGCTAAGCACCCATAACCATCCCGGGTTGGGTGAGGTTGGGTTGGTCCGTGGCGCTTGTTTCAGCGATCTCACTGGTGATGGCCAGTTGGATCTGGTGGTCGCATGTGAATGGGGGGCGGTAAGGGTGTTCGTCAACGAGTCGGGACGACTCATGGATCGCACTGACTCGTTGGGACTGAGCGAATGCCTCGGATGGTGGAATGGGGTAGCGACTGGAGATTTTGACAGTGATGGTCGCATGGATATCGCAGCTTCGAACTGGGGGCGGAATCATTCACTGGCGGCACGCCGAAGTGTCAGCGGGTCGGAGCGTTCATTGGCTGAGCGTTTCCTTTATTACGGCGACTTTGATGGTGACTCTCAGACAGACCTGATTGAAGCGTACCGGGAGAACCGACACGACAAACTGTTTCCAGTGCGACGATTTGCCGATCTTGCCGACGAGCTATCCTTCGTGCCGCAATCATTCGAAACTCTGACGGCCTACAACCAAGCTGATCTACCGACGATTCTGGGTTCAAGATTTCCGGCCGCAAAGTCGCTTCAGGCCAATTGGTTTGAGAGCACCGTGTTCATGAATCAAGGCGATCGGTTTGAACCCCTGCCTCTGCCAGCGGAAGCCCAGTTTGCCCCGGCGTTCGGCGTTGTCGTTGCGGACTTCGATAACGATCGTCACGAGGATATCTTTTTGGCGCAGAATTTCTTTCCTGTGCAGCCCTTTGATTCACGAATCGACGCTGGGCGAGGGCTCTGGCTTCGGGGACTTGGTGATGGAAGATTTCAATCGGTTAGTGCGAGTGCCAGTGGGATCGAGATTTTTGGCGAACAACGGGGGGCGGCAGCGGCGGATTTTGATCAAGACGGTCGCGTCGATCTTGCTGTGGCGCAGAATGGGGGAGAGGTCAAGCTTTTTCGTAACCTCCAAAGCGAATCGGGAATCCGCGTGTTCTTGGCTGGTGGTGATGAGAATCCGAATGCCGTCGGTGCTGCGGTGAGAATACGATACGGTAGTAAATATGGGCCGCTTCGCGAGATCACAGCCGGGGAGGGCTATTGGTCGCAGAACTCTCGAGTTCTGGTGTTTCCAATAACTGGAGCTACAGATGCATGGATTCGGTGGCCTGATGGGCAAGTTCAAGAGGTGCCGATCAATTCAACCGATGATGTGGTTAGCGTGTCTCAGCCTAGATAAGTAGCGAAGAATTGGCGGGAGAACAACTCACTATTCTACAGCGTCGGCTGTCTTAGCCGGTTCACTTGCATGGCTACTCCAGCGCCTTTTGCGCTGAGATGGTTACGCTACAGATTCGCAACGGAACACGGATACTTTCGTTCGCTCTTTAGTAGTATTCCATACTTCGGTTGACGTGTTGGGTGCCTCATATCTGTTGTTGTGCTCACAACTATAAATAGCAGTATTTCTTCTGTTAAAAGTGTTGATTTGTTTGAGCTGCCTTCTTTCTTTGGAGGCATCATGAGGTACTGAAGGGGGGTGAGTTGTTTTGTGAAGCGGGTAACGAGCCGATTATGAAATAGTTAAGATATATTTCGGATGTACGTCTACTTTCTAGTGCTCTGTTGCTGAGGTTTTCAGCATTGGGTGGAATAAGTGCTCAGCAGTGTCAGGAGTGCGTGGAATGGAATTACCAGGATCTTAATCTTACTCAACGCCGGTGGCAGATGTCTAAGGCCAACGCTAAGGATGGCTTTGATCAGTGTCTTCCGGGATCACGACAGGCCTATAACGCAGCTGTGTTTTCCGCAAAGCAGTGGAAGGCAGCACAGCAGGCAGCCGCAATTCTTGCGTTTGGTGCTGCGATCTACTCGTGTGAAGTCCAGTTGACGGCAGCAATGACGGCTGCATTGCTGCTTCCCGATCCCGGACCGAGCGAGCGTTTGGCTTTGAGGTGCTGGTTTCTTTGTGAATCTCTCGTCACAACGGATTGGCTTTTGACGCTCAACTGGATTGAGGGGCTATCAAGAAGATATTGCCAGTGCGGATTTGGAATTCAAGGAGGCAGCTAGGAAAACTGTTTGGGCCAGCTTGAGTGCGATATTGAAAAAGCTAGAGAAAGAAAAACGCAAGAGGACATAGAGGCGAATGAGGATTTTTAGCAGTGTAAGCAGCGAGCACAGCAAAGATGAAATCGCCATCACACAAGCAGCCACGAAAGAGTTTTTAGGCGGGAATCAAGAGGTTACTTGCCAAGGAGAGCAACAGGGAGAAGCGGATTTCGAACTGGTTGCTATTCCGACTAGTTAGGTGTCTTAGTGTCTCTTGGTTTTCTTGGGGTTTTTTGACGGTGTTTGTTTCAATTGTCACCAATCGAATGTGGTGAGTGCACCCCGATATTTTCTCTTCATCAGTGCTTCGGTTGCTGAGCTTATAGTCTATTGGTTGCAATGTGGATTGATCGCGCAGGGATAGGGACAGGCGATACATCTCTTGCTAGTGTGCAAAGGGAGGGGTTGAGCCGAGAGGAGGTGCCGCGGAAACTGGCTGAAATGGAGGCTTTGCTCTTGATATGGCTCCTGTTTTGGTGGGATTAACTTTAGGTGGAGCTGTGCCGGTCGGTGTCGGATTTGATTTAGCCGCTAATAGTTCGCGGGCGGAGAATTGAGGAGGTTCATTGATTGTGGAATTCGCCTTGGCCTATGAGGTTGCTTCAAGACCATTTTCGCAGACCTGCATCCTGGAGAGAGCAGGGTAGGCTGTTGGAGTGTGTTATGAAAGCTTGGATCATGTGCCGTGTTTCGCTTTAGCGCGGAGAAGCTAATTGAGTTGGAGTCAGATGCTGAAGACGAAATGGCTGAGATGGTTTTCCAGATGGAGGCAGCACTCGAAGAGGTTGTTTCCGATGAAGAAACGTGTGAGGGTTCGTGCCAGATGATGCGCCTGGCATTTTTATAGAGGTTCGGTGGCAACAAGCTAGGGAATCTCTGAACAAGCACAGAGTATATTTGCGTGGCTTGAAGCGTGCGGTGGCGAGGGGGTGGCCATTGACGAGGCGGGCAACGGAGGAGTTGCCTGACGAGCCGCATCGAGCGGGGCTTGCAGGCGCCCGGGTGCTGCATGCCAGATTTTGGGGTAGCGGTAGGATGCCTGCAAAGCTGCGCCTTGATCCTGAACGCTGGATACTTGTTCAGAGGTTCTTTGTTTCTTTGCGTAACGCTAGTCATTGTTGCTGGCGGATGCGGAAGGGAAAATGGGTTTGTCGCTTCGGACACCTCGGAAGGGGAAGCATTCTTAGTGAGTGTTGAGAAGCAGCAGTCCGAGATCATGGCCATGACGAAACCAGAATTTTGGTGAAAGCAGGGCGATTCGTTCGGTCTTCAAGACGCTCAGCGAAAGATTTCAGAAATTGTAGAGGAGAGAATTGAGAAGTTTCAGGCAGTGAAGAAGAAGGGGATGCTTTCGAAAGCACAATTTGATTGCTACTTAGGGAAACTCTGATTTAGTTCCTGAACTTTGTTGTTTTCGGTGATTTTTCCAGAGAAAAACCGAGTTTCCGGTTATATAATTAGAGTTCCCTTAGCGATGATGTGTTTGGCTGCCCTTTGGGAAGCCCCTGGCGGCCCGAGTGAGAGTGTCACTCGTTCAAGTGCGGACATTACCTTCTCTCGGTGCTCAGGAAGCATTAGTTGGAGGGCTTCTTGAGCGATGGCTGTGGGAGTGGCGGCATTCTGGATGAGTTCCGGAAAGACCATTTCATTGGCAAGGATGTTGGGCATGGCGATGTAGCGGACTTTGATGATCCGCTTGACGATTTGGTAGGTCAGCCAGGAGAGCTGGTAAACGACGACGGTGGGCACACGAAGGTAGGCGCACTCACGTGTGACGGTGCCAGATGAGGCGATCGCAAGCGCTGACTGTTCCAGGGCTTTGGCGACACCGCCTATTTGCCAGTTCACGTTTGGCGGGAGCAGTCTTTGAAATGGCTTGATGATGGCTACGCTGGGCGCTGCGATCGTTGCCTCAAATTGGCGATGGCGATTCATTAGTTCGACCGCTTCCAGCATGAGCGGAAGATGACGCTCAATTTCTTGTGGTCGGCTGCCGGGGAGAAGCGTAACCATTGGCGGCTCAGCTTGCTCTTCCAGTGCTTCCTGTTTCGGAGGTTCTAAGGAATTATTGAAACGAGTCGCCATGGGGTCTCCCACATATTTAACGGGAAGATTCGGGTAGCGATCGCGATACCAGTCTCTTTCAAATGGGAAGATGCTCACGACGAGATCCACCGTCGATGCGATGGTTGCAGCTCGGCGTTCGCGTGACGCCCAGACTTGAGGGGGAACGTAGTAAACAATCTGCGGTGTCCAATTGGAGAACGTGTTCCGGTGTTCGCTACAGTATGCGCGGATCGCTTTCGCAAATCGAAGATTAAACCCGCCGAAATCGACCAGGATGATTAATTGGGGGAGTCGGCGTTTGGCTTCTTCAAGGGCTCGGTCGAATATCTTCTTAAAGTGACGATATTGTTTCAGAGCTTCAAAGAAACCGAACACTGTCAGTTGCGTCATGTCTTCGAGCAATTCAACGCCTTCGTCCTGAAGTTTGAGACCGCCAATTCCGAAAAAGCGGGGGGTGAGGTGGTCTTTGAGGGCGCGTTTGATTTCCGCCACCAAGTCCGCCGCCAAAGCATCGCTGCTTGGTTCTCCGGCAAGAATCATGATGTCGACTCGGTGCATGTTACTTAAATTGTGAATTCACGCTGCATCACCTCGTCTAGCTTATTGAGACCGTTGCGAAACGAGAATTTTTAAATCTCGCGCAGAGATTTCTCAGGTCAGTTGCTGGATTGGGGTTACAAAAGTGCTGCGAAACAAGTAATTGGGATTGAAGTTCGACTCTTTAGGGTGACCTTCTTGGGAAATCGCCTTAAATCGCGGGGCATTGCGGGAGGATCGGATCAGCAATCAATTCATAACGGGATTTTAAGGTGTTGGCTATTTTGGTTGTTCATAAGCGTCAGCGGACGGGGACAATCTTCAAGGTCAAGGAAAGACGGACGGGGTGTTTCCGTTGGTTTAGAATAGGGTCGCCCAAGAGGGTGGCGGAAACTGTTCTCAGTTAGCCAGCGGCTCTCATCCGGGCAATGACGCCGATAAACCCTTCCTTGAGCTTGAGATGCTCCACGTCTCCGGTGTGAAGCAGGGGTGATGTTTGTGCCTGCGCCGGTCGCTTGATTGAACTCAGATTCTTCTCTCACAATTCCTTCCGCACGCCAGCGCAAGGCGTTCACAAACGATGCCGTTGGTGTAACTTCCCATCACGGATGGCCGCTTTACCACCTTGTATTCATCAGTCATCAAATGGGCCTTGTCCACTCATTCACACCCAACAGCACGGAGAAGCCTTCCCTTGAGCTTGTCCTCGGCCGCCACGCTCGACGGCGCCGATCACCGGTGTTTTATCAGTGGCACCCTCTCCCCGTTCGTTCAGCCGCCCCGGTGGTGGTTGCCTCTCCTTGGGCTTGCCGCCGAAATAGGTCTCATCCATCTCCACTGTCCCCGAGCGCAACCGGGCTGCTCCCGAGGGGCGCACGCAATCCGCTTGCGTCGGGAACTAATTGAATCTGCCCATGCCGCTCACAGCTTGAAACCACTCGAATAGAATGATTCCAAAACAGCCAACACCTTCTAGGAAATTTCGTATCGAAATTTTGCCTACTTGCTGTTTAGTGTGAGGGAATCGTTCGGCCGCTTGCGGGTGATGGGCAACGAGGCACGACTGTTTCCCCGGGATATCGTGTGTAAGGCTTTGCCCAATCAGATGCCCCGCATTGCCGGGGGTGTTTCAGAGGTGCGGCAGACGTCCTTGTCGCACTTTAATCTTCGAGCCATTCAAACAAGACGCCCAATGCCTTTATCAGCGGTGCACTGCAAAGCCGTCAGATTCAATCGCTCCTCAGGAACAAGCCCCATGCCCGATGGATAACTCGTTATCCTTTAATAATTCGTCGGCTTTCGAAAGGAGCTCCGCGTGCGTATCTAGGTTGTGATGGCAATCCAATCGGGACGCTAACTACTTGTTGTCGTCGAGGTCAAGCGGGATATGAAGGGTCTCAGCGGTTTCATCAATCCAAGCATATGATCCGCCAACCATGCGCGAGTTCTCCGGCGCGCCTTCATCCAGTTCAGGCATGGTCCTCCGCCTTGGTTTCTTGGAGATGATTCGCAAGAGCATCTGGACGCTGGAAGGATCATCCGCCTCTCCACGGGCCCAAGGCCGTCAATAACTCCTTTTCCTCTCTGTCGTGAAGGCGGCGTCAAGCATAACCGACCAAGCAGTGGGATCATTGCTGGGAGCCGTTGCAAGACTTCGGCGATCATCCGCCTTTTGACTGATGGCATCATACTTGGCGAAGCAAGGGCGTTGGGCTGAGGTGATTTGTGAATCAATCCACCCATTCTCTTCCTCCAACTCCCGCCAGGGTTCTTCCCTGCAGGCTTCGCCGGTGCTATTTCCAGCCCTGTCCGCTTCCAATGCGAAGGAGGACGGAATCTCTCGTCAGGTCCGCAAATAGAGGACAACCGGATGCCTGGGCTCAAGGGACTCCGCGCCCCATCTTTAGAAAATGGTGCCATCGCGTGTATGGTGGAGTCAGGGATGCGTTTTTTGACATCCCGTTTTTGGCTGGTCTATCCTGGCGCCAATGCGAAAGATTCGGGTGCCTCTGGATTCGAGAAGTTATGATATTTTGGTGGGAGGCAAGCTTTTCTCCCAGCTGGGGCAGCGGTGCCGGCAACTCAGGCTAGGGTCGCGTTGTGTGGTGGTGACGGATAGTGTTGTCGGCCCCAGGTACGGTAAACGGGCGCTCCGCGCTCTCAAGGGCGCCGGCTTTGATGCCGCTCTCCATTCGGTGCCTGCTGGTGAGTCTTCGAAGAGTTTGAAGCAGGTGCAGGCGGGTTACGATCACTTGGCGAAGCTTCGGCTGGAGAGAGGGTCGTTCGTTGTTGCCTTGGGCGGAGGGGTGGTGGGCGATCTCGCCGGGTTTTTGGCGATGAGTTATTTGCGCGGCATCGATTTTGTTCAGGTTCCGACGACTCTGTTAGCGCAGGTCGATAGCTCGGTCGGCGGTAAGGTCGGTGTCAATTTAAAGGCCGGAAAGAATCTCGTCGGTGCTTTTTATCAGCCGCGCTTAGTCTTGTGCGATCTTGATGTGTTGAAATCATTGCCCCCTCGAGAGTTTCGGGCGGGAATGGCCGAGGTAATTAAGTATGGCATCATCTATGACGCCCGGTTGTTTTCTCTGATTGAAAGGGAGCATCCGAAAATCATGCAGCAAGACAGGAGGCTGCTGGCGCGGATCATTGCGCGGAGTTGTCAGATCAAGGCGGATGTGGTGGCGCAGGATGAGAAAGAAAGGGGCTTGCGGGCTATTCTGAATTTTGGGCATACCATCGGGCATGCCTTGGAGTCGATCACGCGCTATGGGGAATATTTGCATGGCGAGGCTATATCTATTGGGCAGGTGGCGGCTGCGATGTTGTCGGCCCGGCAGTTGGGACTGGATCCCGTGGCGGTAGAGCGGATTCGAGGTCTGTTCGGCTCGATAGGTTTGCCAGTTACTGTTTCCTTGAGCGGGCAGCAAGAGCGCAAGTTGTTCGAGGCGATGCGACTGGATAAGAAGGTGAGTGGGGGCAAGGTGCAGTTTGTGCTTGCGAAGCAGATTGGTCAGGTGCGGACGGGTCAATCGGTCGACGACCAGATGATTCGATCGGTCCTGGCAGCGCTGGGCGAGTAACGAGGCAAGGAGATGCTGGTAGTCAGTGAGTCCATTGTGCGTGAGTTTTTCGAGCTGCATGGCTTCTTTGTGCGGTAGCAGCGAAAGTTTGTGATCTCGCAGGCGGCGCCGTCTCAGGAGGTCGATTTTTATCGCAATGATAAATTATGGGCATGACTGGCAGCGGGTGATGCTTCACCTCGGGCGTGCGGATGAGGGTGCGCTTGTGAATCTGTTGACCATATTCCAACGCTTTCCGGATCAGGAAGCCTGCCTTGCGCATTGGGAGCAGGTGGGGTGGAGTGATGAACCTCACTGCCCCCATTGCGGCAGTGGCAAGATGGCCCGCAAAACCGCCAACCTCCGTATTGGACGCTGGCCCTGCCATGTCTGCAAGTCTAGTTTTAACGTCTTGGCGGGAACCCTTTTTAAAAAAACCAGGGTCCCGCTCCAGAAATGGTTCATGGCTATGGGCATCCCGATCAACGCCAAGAAGAGCTT
The DNA here is from genome assembly GCA_024761205.1 of Limisphaerales bacterium. Lineage (GTDB taxonomy): Bacteria > Verrucomicrobiota > Verrucomicrobiia > Limisphaerales > AAA164-E04 > UBA2970. Next base: position 107,821 of record JAMASS010000011.1, on the reverse strand, counting down.
ATCCCGCCACCAATTGGCCCGCGACCTCGGGGTGGCGCAGCCCGCCGCCCTGCGCTTGCAGCGGCTTCCATGGCGGGGGAAGCAGCGCCCGTCTTGCAAGGCATCGCCGAGACCGACGAAACTTACGTGGGCGGCAAACCGCGCAAAGGGAGCAGCCCCAAGAGTCCCGCTACTAATACCCCCCCAGAGTTTTACGAGGCCGAGGCATCCGTAAAACTCCGGTTATTGGCGCTGTAGAACGGGGCGGAAGGGGTTGTTGCCCGCATTGCCGAGTCCCTGTCCGGCAAGGGTATTCTCCGCTCCATGATGCTGGAAGTGAAGGGCGGCGAGAATGTCAATATCAGCGTCGTGCGCCAACTGCGCGGTGTCTTGGAACATGAAGACGCCGACATGGTCGGCCTGATCCTCATGCACAAACTGAAGCCGCGCCGGAAAGCCACCTTCAGCCGCGAGATGGCGATGGCTGGAGACATAAGAGCCAATGGCAAACGCTACCCGGCCTGCACCTCCTGAACATGCCAGACATATTGGAGGGATGCCGCTTCGAACTACCGAACGCGCCCGCGGCTCCAAACAGACGCAGCTCCCCCTCCCCACCGAAGGCTCTTCCAAGTCCATAATTTATCATTGCGTTTTTTATTGTATAATTCTCTGCGGGCAAAACAGTCGAAATGAAGCGTTTGTGCTTCGTGGACGGGGTGTTCGTAAAGTGAATTGCGCCGTGGTGGTCGTGAAACCGTGGCACACCGAGATCTTTATTTCGGGTGTCGTGGCAAGCTCGGCGGAGATCGAATGGTTTGTGCACGAGGTCGATGACGCGGTTGTTAGGAAAGCGTTTGGAATTAAAGCGCCGGTGCTTTGCCTCTTGACGGTATCGGGCCTCCCAAGAAGCGCGGGCATCACGAGAAGAGAGTATCAAGAAGCTTCGGGAATTCGGAATCAATGGTGTCCTGATCTTAGATATCTCATTGATTCCGTTCGTGTGAACCGGAATTATCAGACACTGGAGTTGCTTCAAACGCTAAGGATTCTGAAGAACTACTAGTTGGTGAAAGGCGCACAGCTCGAGCTCTTTGACTCGCCTCGGATCCGACGGCCTAAAGTCAAGAAATGATCAGGGATGACCGGGTGTGGTGGCGTAGGGATGGACTCCCGGGCCTTGTCAACCGCCTCTAGGGTCCGCGCTCTTTGGCAGCGGTTCGTAATTCACGATGAGGCGTGGGCGCATGACTTTCGCTTTGTTGGATTCTCACCAAAACTCGATAACCTTGGCGTGACGCTTTTTGTGCCGTTCGTTGACCGGCAGGAATTCGTAGATGTCGATCGAATTTCCAATCCGCGGAATGCGCCTAGTAGCACGCGAGTTTGAGTCGCTCCCGGTCCTGCGCGTTTTCGATGGTGATTCTCATAAGCAGCGCTTAGGCCGAGTGCCGGGGCTGCATCAATGGATAATTTAGATATTGATGGCGGCTTGTAACCGGCTGAAATGTGGGTGCGTCTCTATTAAGAATTGCTTATCTCTAAACCGGTTGCGGAACTTGTTGATCCTTTATGTCCAAGAAATCCAGCCCTTGGAAAAAGTGGCTTTTCGTACTTATTGTTCTCGGAGTCGGATGGTTCGTGTTCAAACGTCATAAGGGTAGCGAAGAGAAGCAGATCGAATTTCGGACTGTTGCTGTCGCGCGGGGTGATCTCAAACAGGTAGTCACCGCGAGCGGGCAGTTGGAGCCAGTTGTCAACGTAGAGGTGGGGAGCCAGATTTCTGGGACCTTGGAGGATATCTATGTGGACTTTAATTCCATCGTCACCAATCAGCAGCCCTTGGCACGAATTGATGCGCGCTCCTACGAGAATTCACTGAAACAGGCGCAGGGTGAGCTCGCCAGTGCCAAGGCAGCATTGGAGCTTGCGGAGATCAACGCTCATCGTGCGGAAGAGTTACACAAAGATAGTCTAATCTCTCAGTCGGATTACGACACGGTGAGGGCTGACTTGCATCGCGCTCAAGCAACAAAGTTGATTCGGGAAGCCTCAATGGATCGTGCCAGCATTGATCTCAGCCGGACGACCATTTACTCGCCCATTGATGGAATCGTCATCTCCCGCAATGTTGAGGTGGGGCAGACGGTTGCCGCGAGCTTTAACACGCCGAAGCTGTTCGGGATAGCCAACGATCTTTCGGAAATGCATATCCATGCCTCCGTGTCTGAGGCGGACATTGGGGGGGTGGCCGAGGGGCAGGACGTGGAGTTTACCGTGGATGCGTTTCCGACAACGAAAATGACGGGAATCGTTCATCAAGTACGCAATGCAGCGGTGACGAATCAAAACGTGATTAGTTATACCACAGTGATTGCGGTCGAGAACTCCGGCTCCAGGCTGAAACCTGGCATGACGGCGAATGTAGAGATTATCCTGGCCGAAGCGACTGACGTCTTATCCGTTCCGAATGCGGCATTTCGGGTTCGTGTTCCAGAAGGCGTCGAGGTGATCGGACAGACGGCTGGCGCTGAGGCGCAAGCAGGCCCTGGTGATGGGGGGAGAGCAGGGCGAAGGGGCGGCGGTGACGGTCCCGGGGGTAGTCGTCGCCAGCAAATGTTGGAGCGGTTTGACAAGAATAAGGATGGCCAACTGGACGAATCCGAACGGGCTGCGATGCGCGAAATGTTTCAAGCCCAGGGCGGTGGAGGAAGACGGCAGCGACCGGTCTCCAGACCCAGTATTCAGACCGTCTATTTGTGGGGAAATAATCCTGATTCTTATCAAGAAATATCTCAAGCAGGGAGAAGATCTGTTTATAAGCATGAAGAAACCGGAGAAATACTTACTGAAGAACAATATGAAAGGATGGGGGACGATAAGGGAAGTTCTCAGCCCAAGTTGAAAGCAGTGCAAGTGCGAACCGGAATTTCAGATGGCTCCAGTACGATGGTGCTGTCCGGGCTCTCGGAGGGAGACGAGGTAGTGACCTCGGTGATCGTGACCGGAGGAGCCGAAACTTCTGGTAGGTCCACCAATCCGTTTGGCCCCAGCTTTGGTCGAGGGCGCGGCGGCCGTCGGTAGGGTGGGGGCTATGGCGGCGATTATTGATCTCCAAGATATCGTCAAGGTTTACCAAACCGGCGATGTTAAAGTTCGCGCAGTTTGCGGGGTCTCGCTAACGATTCAGCCGGGCGCGTTCGTCGCAATCATGGGGGCGAGCGGTTCGGGTAAATCCACGATGATGAATATCTTGGGCTGCTTGGATCAGCCGACCAGTGGTTTGTATTTGCTTGATGGGATGGATGTATCGCAGTTGTCGCCGGAAGAGCGGGCGGAGATACGCAACGAGAAGATTGGATTCGTTTTCCAGGGATTCAATTTGTTGGCGCGGACGTCGGCTCGGGATAATATCGAACTCCCGATGTTATATGCCCACCCCCCCTTAAGTCGGAAAGAGCAAGTCCAGCGGGTGGATGATGCGTTGGAAATCGTCGGCCTGACAGACCGAGCCGATCATTTGCCGAATCAACTTTCCGGGGGACAGCAGCAACGAGTGGCGATCGCCCGCTCATTGGTGATGAAACCCGCTCTGCTGCTCGCAGACGAACCCACCGGAAATCTGGATACGCAGACTAGCATTGAGATCATGGATGCGTTTCAGACCTTGAATGACCGGGGCATCACCATCGCCATGGTTACCCATGAATTGGACATCGCACAGTACACTAAACGAAATGTGGTGATGCGTGACGGGAAGATCATTTCCGATCGGCTGGTCGAGAATCGGCTGAATGCCAAAGCGGAAATGGAACGGTTACAGCGAGAACAACGAGCCGCTGATTTAGCATCATGAGATTCTTTGCCATCCTGCGAATTGCGCTCAATGCGCTAACGCGAAACAAGCTGCGGACCATCCTCACTATGTTGGGAATCATCATCGGTGTGGGGGCGGTGATTGCCATGGTGAGTATTGGCAATGGTGCGCGAGCGGAACTGGAGGCCCAGATCGCTGGCATGGGCCAAAATATCATTATGGTGTTTCCGAATTTTCGTCGAGGCGGCGTGTCGTCAGGCGGTGGCGGTGGCGGTGGCGGGATCAAGTTATCGGACGCAGATGCCATTTTGAATGAGGTGCCGGGTGTGGTTGCCGTGAGTCCGGAGGTGACTGCTAGCGGGCAGGTGATTTTTGGAAATCAGAATTGGTTTTCCTCGGTTTATGGAGTGAGTGCCGAGTATTTGCAGATCAAGAGTTGGGATGTCGAGTCCGGCTCCATGTTTACCACTCAACACGTGCAAAGCGCTGCCAAGGTGGCGTTGTTGGGATCGACAGTGGTCACGGAGCTGTTTGAAGGCGGTGATCTCATCGGCGAGGTCATTCGGATCCGTAATGTGCCGTTTACGGTGATTGGCACCTTGAAGGCCAAAGGAACCTCATTGGTCGGTTTGGATCAGGATGACCGAATTATCGTGCCGTACACCAGTGCGATGAAGCGCTTGACGGGCGACAGGAATCGTGTTCGACGCATCAATATCCAGGCGGAAAGTCCGGCGATGATGCCGATGATTCAGGAAGAGATGACTCGGCTGTTGCGACAGCGACATCGGCTACCGGAGGGCATGGATGATGATTTCATGATCCGAACTCAGGATGAGATCAATGAATTCGCCACGGGCACTTCGAAAACCATGACGGCCCTATTAGGGGCGGTGGCGGGAGTATCGTTGGTGGTTGGAGGGATTGGGATCATGAATATCATGTTGGTGAGCGTCACGGAGCGGACTCGGGAGATTGGCATTCGGATGTCGGTGGGTGCTAAGGCGAGGGATATTCTTTTCCAATTCCTGACCGAAGCGGTGGTTTTAAGTGCGTTGGGTGGAATTTTAGGGATCGCTATTGGTATGAAGACTTCCACGATCATCTCAAACCAGATGGACTGGCCGACCCTGACGCCGACGGATGCGATCGTGGGTGCTTTTCTCTTCAGTGCGGCGATTGGGATATTCTTCGGGTTCTATCCTGCGCGTAAGGCGGCGCATCTGGATCCGATTGAGTCGTTGCGATACGAGTGAGGTGACTCACACGGAGACACGAAGACACCGAGGTGGGTTCCCCTTGTTTGATCGTATCCGCTGGTTTTACATTGCGATTGTTCCAATTGACTTTGGTTACGAGTTTGTTCAGAGTTTAGGCAGTATTCCCGAAAAGGTGGTATAAGTCGCGGTGGAGCCTGAGTTTGCCTTGCGCCCGGATGCAAGGGAAATTGAAGGTATAATAGCAATCCGATTGGTAGTTATGGTAATTCACATGAAACTCACAGATCGCTTGATCCCAGCCTTTGGGTCTGGATTCGTGAAATCCTTCAGACCCGCGTTTTACGGTTGTCTCGTGGTGGCGCTTAGTTTTGTCGCCAGCGTTCAAGCACAAAAGGTGATTTGGCAAGAAACGTTTGAAGATGATGGCGAAGAGTCGCGTTACGTGACCGAAGGCGCTGGTGCCTTTGAAGTGGCCCAGTTTGCGGACAACAGTGTGCCGGATAATCAAGCCGGACCGGTTTACTGGACTCGAGTTACCGATGGACGGCCGTCTTTTGTGGGCGTTCCCGCGCCGACTCCCGAGCGACGTATTGTCATGGCTTGGGGTTCCGGGATCTCTCCGGATGACATCACCAATGATTTTTGGACACATTTTGATGCCGTCGTGGCTTGGTTGCTGCGAGGGAAATCCAATGCGAAAATCCTGTACTCCGGGCTGGGAGGTGAGGGATACCAAGCGTTCGCCAGCCGCTTGGTATCCCTGGGGCACACGGTTGAGGAAGATGATACCGGGTCGTCTTTGCCGGAATCAGGGATTGATATGTATGTTTACTCTGGCGGGTCCCTTAGTCGCTTCGTGAACTACGAGGTCCCCGGACTTCACTATAACTCCGGAGACCTTGATGATGAATTGCTCGGTAGTATTGGTACTCCGCTGACAATAACCTTGCCTGAGATTACCATCACGGCGCCCGAGCATCCTTCTGCCGGTGGCCAAACCGGCACATTTCCGTTCGTGCTCAACGAAAACACCTTCCAATCCTTGGGATTTGAATTGCCCGGTGGTTCGACCGTTGTCGCCGCGTTCATTCGCGAAGTATCTGCTTCCGTGCGTGATTTGGAAGCCGCGGATGCTCTGTTTGACGGCAGTACACCCAATACCAGCGTGACCCGAACGGCTACGAGCGTAGCGGATATCGTCAATGAGGTCCTGCCGGCCAGCCAATTGCCGCTCTTTGATTGGGATCATCCGATTGCGGGAGCGCCGGATGGCGGCTTCGCTATTCGTGCCACGGGCAAGATCGAGGCCTCGCGAGGAACCGTCTCATTGGCGATGGGTGTGGATGACGGGGCGCGTTTGCGAATCGATTTGAACGGCGATGGTCTGGACGCTGGTGACACAATCATCATTATGGATCGACGGGGCGCGTTTCAGTATTCGGCGCCGACCGATGTGGAGTTTACCTCAGCGGGCACGTTTGATTTCGAATGGATTTCATTCAATGACACTGGCGATTTCGGTGCCGAAATCTTGGTGGCGGTTGAAGCCGGGGGCAACGCTCCCAACGTTAGTGAGGACGACTGGGACCTATTGTCGGCCGATAGTCAGCATGTAAAACTCAGCGGTGATATCACCGTGGAGACTTACGTGTCCAACCAAGAGGTGAGCACTCCCTTCAGCATGGCGTTGGAAGCCCCGGGTGACGGGGGTGCTGTCTTTGGCGGTGGCCCCTTTGGCAATTTTGAAGGAAACCATTTCTTTGCCGGTTCCGCGCTCAACAAGTTCACGGGTGATGACGGTGTTGGGAATCCCAAGAAGATCATTTGGAAGGATCCGATTGATATCTCCGGCAGGGAGAATGTCAAACTGACCATTGCGCTTGGCGCCACCTTCTTGGATTTCGAGACGGGTGATTTTTTCCAGGTGTTTATTGATGATAGCGACGATCCTTTCATGTGGTTCACGGCACCAAGTGGCAATGACAAGTTCTTTAATGACGTCAACACCAACCCATCGAATCCCACTCGCTTGGGACTTGATTTGCAGGATATCACCTACGATATTCCGGCGGGCGTGAATACGATTAATCTCCGCATTGAGTCGGTCACCACGTGGTGGAATGAGATTGTTGCGTTCGACAATATCCGCATTACGTCGAGTGACATTGCCATCAGTGGCATCGCCGTGGAGAATGGGCAGGTCGTGATCAACTTCACGGGGACTTTGCAGTCCGCCACAGATGTTGCCGGGCCGTACACCCCGGTGGATGGCGCGACCTCGCCGTTTACCATGGATGCAAGCGGAGCGACTCGGTTCTACATTGTGCGCTAAAGATCATTCAGAGGAAGAGGCAAAGATCAAATAGATTGAAGGGCAGGCCCGGCTTAATGCCAGCTTTGAAATCAAATGCTTGATCAGGCAGAAGCAAGAATCAAAAGACACACTGCGCTTCCTTTTGGTAGCAGTTAGTGTCTTGTTCGGTTACTGTCGGCCCAACGCACTTCCAGCAGCCGAACAGCACGAGGAAATCCTATTGGCCTGCGTTGTTACGATTGGCTTTCTTTTGTACGTGGCGCGTGAAATAACTGCCAAACTCTTGAAGGCGGATGTCGTTCAGTATCCTGCTCCTCAGCCATTAAGCATTCTCAAGAACTCCGTTTTTAATACCCATTACACAAAATCAGGAAAAGCGCACTCAACAAAGCAGAGAAAGCAATCGAGAGAGGACCGCCAAAAGATGGGTGAAACCTTAAATCACCTTCGGGGGAAGTTGAATCATTGAAACGTGTTTTTCATGATCATCGATTTCCGGTAGGTGTTCTTTGGGTGAATCATGTCCTGTATCCGGAAATAATTACACGAAACCAAAAGAAAATTGCTTATGACTATCGAAGAAGAAACCAAGGTATTGTACTGGATTGAGTCGCAAGCGAATCACACAATGGAGCATTTATATAATATAATGCAAGGGATATGTGAAGAAGTCCGACGCACGTTGTCGGCCATGTTATCGCCATTGGCACTTTATTCGGCTATATGTTGACGATTTACCTTCTCGACAAACCGATTAGCGAGCAACATTGGGAGCTATTGACCTCTCTGGCATCGATTTTATCTAATATATTGTATGCGGTCACCTTATTGCGAGTCACGGCGGCAAGAGATGTACCTAATCTCGATAATGTACCAAAAACTTGATGAAATCTTTATCGAATCACGACACCCGGCATAGCCTGAGGGAGTCCGAGTTGTTTCATAACCAACAATCTAGCATTAATGAGATGATAGAAAGGAACACGGAAATCGCTACAAAATTCAATTACATCCGCATTCTTTTCTGCCGGATGCCGCTAATCTTCATCATCAACTTTGTCTTTCTGAAAAGCTTTCCTATAGAGTGACTTCGCCACGGTCTGTTTCGTCGGTGGATTATTCGGTTCCTGTTTGGGTTGCGGCTTTATTTCTTGATTCTTACCTTGCGTTTCTTGGTTTTTGTTTTGCTCGGAACGTTGTTTATTTTTTCAAATGGCCCTTAGTTGCTGTTACCGCCTTCGGGCCGTAGCGGAATGCTTGGCGGAAAAAATCCACCGCCTTGGTGCCCATCCAAAGGGCAATCATCAGAAAGACTCCGCTGACTATCTTCCGATTATCGCGACACCAGTGCCAAAAGATTTCCTCAAAGGTTGGCTTCGGCGGTGACGTATAATTAAAAACCGGCTCGGGCTCAGGCAGATAGTAACGTCCGTTTTCATAGATGTAGCCTTGGTCAAGCAGGAATTTATGGCGCTTGTTGATATATTCTTGCAGTTTCCCGCGTTGGTAGTACCAGGCGCTGTCGGACGGCTTGACGGACCTAACCCACGCATTATACTCCTCGGTGGTTGGTGCGGGGATCAAAGGGCTGTTTGGGTGCTGGGCTTGAACGTGCAACGCGATGATGGATGTAATTAACAAAGGTATCGGTTTTCTCATCAATCTCTCTCTGGGCGGACTCCATACTTCTTTCCCGCCAGTGACACGTCCCCGGATCAAGCCGGGTCATGTCACTAGCGAGCAGGTTGTGCAAGAGTCCTGCCTATTCACTAGCACTGGGAGCGACCCAGCAACTAGAATCAGGCTGTTGTATTCAGCAGGTACCCCGACATCCGAGTCCCTACTCGCAAAATGACGGAGGGAAAAATGAAAGGGCCGGGCTGCCATGTCAAACTTTTTTGAGCCTCTAAATCCTAGTTGCGCATTAATAGACCTCCGGCAGTGCGATCCCTTGTGGGGTCGCTCCACCGATACCGCAGTTTACTAAGCGGACACCAAGGCCGGAGACTCTCAGGAAGGGCAACTGTCCTATGTTGTTGATCTCCCACTAGGAAACCATTGCTCTGGAAACCGAATATGAAGCCGCCATCAATTATGTATTTTCACGAATGAACGTGCCGCCCCTTACGGACTTGTCCCGTCGAGTCTGGTTCTTGGACTACCACCGCAGCCGAATCGGGGAGTCTACCTCTCTCGGTTGACAGAATCGCGGGAGTCCCGCCCAATCCAAACGCAAGACGCGTCGCTCCTTCCGCGCCTGTCGTGATTCAGTTCACTCATCCGATCAGCTTTAATTGCACAAACGGCACCCGGTTAAGGATCGTCGAAAACGCCATTGGATTAACTATCTTCGAGGTTTATCTCGAGGCCGGAGATCCACAAGAGGGCAACACTCAATATCAGGTCGACTTGCCGTCAAATACACTGCGACCACAAAAGGACTACACTATTTGATTAGACACCGGTCTCACCCAACTAAACGGAGCAATGTGGCGATCGAGTGAAGTCGATCTCTATATCTGGCAGTTTACGACAGGAGATGTTGAGATATTCCCGCTGAGAGCGTCGCCGTCGACGGCATTGCTACGTCTGCTCACCGTCAGGAAGCACTAACGTAGCTGTCAACGACTCACTGTTGATTTACCTTATTGCTCCAGTGAGCTTTGACCGGCTTAGCAGACGATATCTTTCGGTCATTGATCAACACACGGGAGACATCATTCATGATGTTGGCCCTGAGCCAGTCGACTTCGAAGCTTCCAGCGATCGCCTTTCGGTCGAACTCCCCGAGGGACTTCTGCAGCCTCATCGTATTTATAGCGTTCCACTAAATGAGGGATTCGTCCGCATCAATACTGCCTCTTGGTAAACAGGAAGCGTCAGCAAAAAACGTGGCATTTTACAATCGGCCCAGCTCAACTAGTGGGCATCTCTGACAAGGGTGCCAATCACATACGTTTTGCCAGTGCCGAGTGCCACCGATGTTCCGTTGGATATAGAGATAATCCCTCCACTATAGCGCCTCCGCGTCTTAATTGAATGCCAAAGGCAAAGCGCTTTCGATCATCAATGCCGACAGCGATGCCACGGTTTTCACGATCGATCCGAGACCTGATTCCATTCAAGAGGGTCTGTTCGATTACTCAGCAATCATACCGCTCGGCATCTTAGAACCGCACATAAACTATCATAATCGAGATCGCCAATCGCCTTGCCAGCATCAACGAGACACTGTGGTGGTCCGATCATTGGCAGCGAGTGGATATTTACCACGGACGGTCATATCCCGAAACCCTTAGCCGTCTCCATCAGTGGTATCGATCTGATCACCCCGCCATCCGGAGCATTAATCCCTGCTCACACGCCGAAACTCACTCTTCATTTTTTGAGACGGACAGATTTTGCGGACACCGTCGCGCAAAGTTTCTAAGAGTGGCCGATACCGTCACTGGCAAGTCATGCTCACTCTGGATCCTGAGAGCAGTGATCCCCAGGAGCATCGACATGAGTTTCGAATCTCCCTGCCCGCTGGAGCCCTGCAACGAGATCGGTCCTATGAAGTGACACTGAACCACGGATTTGCTACCTTGCAGGTGCTCCGTGGAAGACGGCGGCACTGGCCTTCGGTGACTGGACATTTGTCACCGGGAACCCGTCCGATCCGTCCGCCCCAATAATCCCCGTTGACGACAGGGGCGATCGCGGGGCAGCTCATTGCCGTTCCCTTCGATCTACGGTGTTCCTGCCGATTGCCCTTGCCTCCACGAAGGCAACGCCGGCCCTATACCGCGTCGGTCCAGGTCGAAACTACGAATCCCTCGGCGATGCTCCCTCGTTACCCTGAGCGACGAAGACACCGTGATGATCGACTGGCGCGAGGCATTTTACCGTGAGAAAATCGGCATTGAATCTCAAGGGACTGCCACACATCCCGTACGTATTCGCAGCGTCAGAGATCCCAACGGTGAACTGCCAGTCATTCAACGACGAGCATCTCGCCATGATCTATATTAAACGCGGCAGCGGTCAACCTTGGGGTTACAAACCTCGCCACATCGAACTTTTCAATCTTAAAGTCACCGGTGGGCATCCGTATCACAATTTCACCGAGGCCAGAGGAAACCTTTAATCCTATGATAACGGTCCTCGGATATTCGTGCCAACCTCGCCGAGAATCTAACTGTCAAAGCCGAGGAAATCACGGGCAACGGCACTGGATTCTTTATCCTCTTCAAGGCCAAAAAAAGAGGTTTCACGAGACCTCCTTTTGAAAAGTAACTACATATTCAGTAACGGTGCCATTGGAGACTTCCTGGAGCACAACATCTACACCCAAGCAGACGGCATCATCTTGCAATATAACGTCATTGAGAATCCAACACTTGGAATGATTGGGAGCATGCCAAAGGACCGCAGTATTCGCACAGTCATTCGCTATAATTTGGATTGAAAGCGGACTCCGACTCCTTGATTTGGTCGATCTTGAGGACAGCTTTGCGGTCATAGAACGAGACGAAAACACCTGCTTCTACGGTAATGTGCTGATCAACGACTTTGATCGAGCCCCGACCGCCACGAACATGATCCGTTTCGGCGACGACACTGGCAATACGGAGACCTCTCGACAGCCGAGAAAACCATCTTATGCCGCAAACAACATCTTTGATCGCCACGACAACGCACACATCTGCTTGATGCGAGAAAGCTCCTCGGCAACGCCGTCCTCAACTCAAAGGGAATGAACTGATTCAACGCGCCGGTTGGCCTCCCGCAGAGAACAGCCAATACCACTCCTTCGGCGGTACTGTGACGACGATCAGCCTCATTCTTGCAGAGACGGGAACGCCGCTGACAGATGTTTACCATTACTGATTTTAGCCTCAAGTCAACGACGAGCGTCATTAATAGGGTCGCTCCGGTCAGTATTCCTGAGGCATTCTCGTTAACTGAAGATTACTTGCCTCATTTCAGGAGATAACAAAAAGGAATTACCGGCACTGCACCAGCCACGCACTTGAACTCAGCCGCTAGCCCGGGTTTCTCGCCAATGGAGGCCGCAATGAGTCGGCTTTTGATAGCTTCTGGAAGGAGGGGGGAGGTGATGTCCGGCGAAGCATGCTCGACCCGCCCGCGCCCGTTGGGTTCCTTGGCGGACGGTCTCTCGGAAGCCGCTGGCTCCAGCGGCCGGCTAAGACCAAGAACCGCGGCACCGGATTGCAGGCCCGGCTGAACCAAGAGAAAACACCCCGGGCAGCACTTGCCCCTGCTGGCTTCCTGCGGCGGCTTGCCGGCGGAGTGCACAGCAACGGAAGGAGTGGGGCAGACATGGAGGCAATCCCCATGCCTCAGCCAGCCTCTCTGCCATTGCGATAGCCTTTATTAGCGAGAAATCCAGGCGAGCCCCGCTTCTCTAAACAAACCTGCTCTCGCAGCTCCGTCGGATTCGCGAAATCCATCGGCATTCGAGCCCGAATGTCCTATTTTTCTCGGGCAACGAATGAAGAAACCCATCATCGGTATCACCATGGGGGATCCGGCAGGCGTCGGTCCGGAGATTTGCCTTCACGCATTAGGTCATTTAGAAGTCACTGGAAGATGCGTTCCGGCAGTGTTTGGGGACCACAAAATCCTTCATCGCTGTGCCAAACAACTTGAGCTCCCGCTCCACGCCCCCACCATCGCATACGATCATCTTAATCTGGAGGCCGACCTTAATGAACCCACGATTGTTGATGTACCGGCCGTCGATCACGAAACCTTCCAACCTGGCCAAGTAGGCGCCAACACTGGCGCAGCGAGCTACGCCTACATTAATCGCGCCATCGACGCGACCCTCGCCGGCCATGTCGCCGCCGTCACCACTGCGCCAATCAACAAGGAAGCATTGAGTCAGGCGGGCGTCAGATTTCCCGGACACACAGATATCTTCGCTTATCGCGCGGGATCGAAACGCTGGTGCATGATGCAGTATTCAGAAGAGATCACCTGCACCTTTGTCACCGTTCACGTTGGATACGCAGAAGTTCCACAGCTTCTGACTACCGATCGCGTCCTGGAAGTGATCCAACTCTCCGCGGAAAACCTGAAATACATCAGAGGAAGGAAGCCCAAAATCGTCGTCTGCGGGCTCAATCCCCATGCGGGTGAACATGGTCTCTTTGGGGACAACGAAGAAGAGCGAGTCATTATCCCCGCAATTGAAACCGCCCGCCGGCAAGGTATGAACATTGAAGGCCCGCTCCCACCAGACACGGCATTCCTGCCTCGCAAACGAAAGACGACAGACGTCTTTGTTTGCATGTATCACGACCAAGGTCACATACCCGTGAAAGCCTTGGCCTTCGACTCGGCCGTGAACACGACGCTCGGATTGCCGATCATTCGGACGAGCGTTGACCACGGAACGGCGCTCGACATTGCCTGGCAAGGAAAAGCCACTCCGGCGAGCCTCTACAGCGCAATCCGCCTCGCGGTAAAGCTAAGCGGTCAGTCCTCGTAGCAAATTGTTAGGTTCACTGCGATCATGATCCTGATCCTTGCCGATGACCTGAGCGGTGCGGCTGAATTAGCTGGAATTGCTGCGGCGCAAGGATACACCGCCGAGGTCCAAACGGTAATCGATACCAGCAGCCGAGCAGAAGTCCTCGCGGTGGATGCTCAATCTCGCTCCTGTTCCCCCGCCGAGGCCAAACAACGCGTTCGAAATGCCTACACATTAGCCCGCTCATTAGGCCCTAAGTGGACCTATAAGAAGACCGATTCCGCGTTGCGAGGAAACATTGTGGCGGAACTTGAGACTGTTGCTCAAACGGGCGGTTACGAAAGAATCCTCTTCATCCCTGCCAATCCCGAAAAAAAACGTTATATCACCGATGGCATTTATCGAATCAACGGCATTCCCCTGGACCAAACCGTCTTTGCGCATGATCCGGAATACCCGCAGCAACAAGCAGAGGTCATCAAAGCACTGGGTCATCAGGGTTCCCTGCCTCGAACGAATGTCTCTGCCGATCAATCCAGCCCGAGGACTGGAATAGTGATACCAGACGTCTTCACAGGGGAAGATCTCGATTTCAGAGCGACGGAAGTTCATGACCAAACCTTACCCGCGGGTGCTGCTGAGTTCTTCTCGTCGCTCCTTAATCGGGTCAAAGACCCAGCTCACGAAACCTGCATCGAACGCCAAGTCCTTTCGACATCGACCAGCCGTCTTTTCATTTGCGGGAGCCTTGCTTCGTGGCAACAAGGCCTTGCCTCGTTCGCTGCCAAACACGACGTCCCTGTGTTTCCAGTGGACTCAACCGAAGACGGAATCCAAAAAGCTGTTGAATCCCTACGGATCAGGCAACGGGCCATGATTGCGATTGGGCAACCGGATGCCTCAGTCCGGCAACACGATGGTTGGGGGGATTCGGAAAATCTCCTTGCCCGGTTGGTCGATATCGCGGTAGCGATCATTCAACAAACCACGCCATCACAATTATTCATCGAAGGCGGTGCTACCGCCTCCGCCCTCCTAAAGCGAATGGGCTGGACTCGTTTCGAAGCGGCAACCACAACATTCACTGGGGTCGGCTGCCTCCACCCAAAGGATACTCGCAGCAACACCCTTCTCTGTATCAAGCCCGGCAGCTATCCTTGGCCAAAGGCAGCCTGGATCAGCGCGACTCATTCGTCTCCGTAGAAGCGACTGACTCCTTAATCACGAGTGGCCTGTCCGTAAAGGTCAGGGCGTCGATCACGGAACCGGTGAATTTCACGGCGAGCCACTCGAACGACATGTTTATTGTGCGCTTCCGCTAAGTCGATATCCGCATAAAGGATGGTCTCGTCCCGATGATCCGCATCCGCCAACGTCTGCCCGTTGGGGCCACAGATTCGACTACAACCAATGAATCCAAAACCATTTTCAACACCCACCCGTTGACGGTGGCATAGTAGATGTTCTCCAACGCGCGCGCATTGATCACGCCCCTGGCTGTAGCTTCCGAACTAGGCGGCCAATTCGTGGGTAGCGCAATCAGACCCGCCGCCGCCCAACAACAGGACTCTGGCAGCCTCAGGAAACGTGGCATCGTAGCGAATGTTCATCCCCAAGCGCACCGCCCCTGCCATCTCAACCGCAAAGAGGCGGTTCCCCCGACGTCGTAAATCGATCGACACCCAAAAAGAGCAAAAGGACTCCTTGGTGTGGGCCAAAAAACTTATAGAGACTACAAACCAGAAAATCCGCCCCAACGCTTGAGCATCCACGAAAACATTCGCCTCAAAACGGTGAGACCTCTCGGCGATGACTCTTACGGGATTGACAGTACCCACCAAATTCGACGCCAACCCAACGGCGACTAGATGGATCCGCTCATTCAAAAGCTCATCAAGCTGATCCAAGCAGAGACGACAATCAGAAGGATCAAAATCCGGCTATCGCACCGTAGCCTCGCAATCCTCCGCCAGTCGCCACCCAAGGCCGAATATTCGCGTCATGATCCAATCGAGTGATCACGATTTCATCCCCCGGTCGCAGCCAGGAGCCCAGCGCCTGAGACACACTAAAGGTCAGCGAAGTCATATTCGCCCTAAAAATGATTTCGTCCAGCGAAGACACATGGAGAAAGTCCGCCAGCGCCCAATGAGCTTCCTTCAGAATATCATCCGTCTGTTTCGACATCCGAAATGTGCCGCCACAGTTAGCGTTGGATCGAACGAGGCAATCCGTCATTCGATCCACAGCGCCCTGCACAAACTGAGTCCCAGCAGATTTCGAAGATCGGCGACTTCTCAGACTAAAGCAGACATTAACTCCCAAGCATCATCACTTAAGACAGACAAGACAGTTCCTCGCATAAAATCCGCTTATCCGGCCCTGAGCAGCGGTCTGACCACACTCGGTGTGCCGTTCTCTTCTTCCCTTTATGGAAGCCCTCGACGCAACCGCTAATGACCCAAATCAGCCCACCCGCCCAAAAGGAACGGTCTGCGCATCGGGCAATCGAAGGCGTTCATGTTGATACCGGGACGCGTGTTCATCCTAGATCCGGAAATAGCAGTCAAAGAGGCGCTCGCGCAGGCATTAGAGACAGCAAGCGAAGCCCGCCGGCTTGATTTCGTCGTGATTCTCGATAGCCATGCGAAAGATCACAGTATCGTTCTCAAAGACACGCGACAGATCATCGGCCAGCAGCTCATGCTTCTGCGGCCAGACTGACCGGCTCCCTGCTATCCTTTCTCGACTCCGGCCTCAACAAGGCCAAGACAAAAAGAAGGGACCATCTCTCGCAGTCTTAGCATGATGACCGCCTCAACGGATGATATTCAATCAGGGCCGCCTCTAGCAGCTACAATGACTTTCCCTCAGTGCCAAGCACTGCCAAACAAGCCTTGCTCCACGCCATTGAAACAGTAGGCAAACAACCATCCGAAGCGCCCCAGATAGTTCTCGTCACGCCCGCATTCGACAACGAGGAAGCAGCCTTGGAGGGTTTGGAGTCCGTCATCGGAACCAACGTTCCCATCCTGGAAGACACCTCATTTCGAGAGGTCTCCGGACCAATGGTGTCGACCACGTGATTCCGGGCAATGGGAACTCCTTGGCCGTTTTGTACACGGATCTTCCCCTTGGATGGGTCCATAAAGCAGACTTCAATATACAGAAATGACCGCTTCAGCCGTGATTACCAAGCCGGCGGGACGCCGCATCTTCAAACTCGATGACCGTTCGGCTATTGATGTCTATGATGCCTAGTTCAGTGGCAAGCTCATTCCGCTCTGCGCACAGGGAGATGCCGACATAGCTCGCCGCCTTCGCGATCTGAATCCGCCTGCAAGCAACTCACCACTCCGCAAAACCAAAACTGCTATCACCACACGATCGTGGCGCCCAACTTCGAACATCACACACTAGACGTCCGTATCGACGTCGCGGGGAGAGCTCGGCCCTGCCTAAGCCAAAGCGCCTGGGATACACTAATCAATCGAATCAGTCACTTGCCCGCCCGCGCTAATACCAACGCAGGACTGGATTCTGAGATTCTCTTTGAGATCGGTTACTTCTGCGGCGGAGTGATTGATGCCCTATCTTCCGACGAATTGAAAAAGATCGCTCCGATAGTCAAACGAGCCAATAACAACGCTCCATTTATCGCGGCCTGTCCGACGGCGAACAGGACCACATTCCAGAGCTCGGCAATCGACACGGCCAACTCTCCACTTCGTTCCTCGTTTTTGGCAACCGGTAAAACTAGTAGATGAGCCTGTTCTGGCGAATTTTTCTGATTATCTGTCTGATCTTCATCGTGCTGGTCGCATGTACCTCGTGGAAAATGGTGGCGGAGCTGTGACATTCAAACCACGCGCTCATTCAATCTCGGAACGAATACCGGATCACGATCGACTCGATCATGGACGGCATCTTATCCTCGACTCGCACCTGCGGATGACTCTCACCAACGGAAAATTCAATAAATAGCTGCTGAAATAGAGTTTCGATCCCGCAAAACCCGGGAACCTCGGTTGCCAAAGTTGCTCCGTTTCTTGTGGCGTCCTCTCCCCGAAAACCCGTTCACGCTTACAACCCGCGCCTGCTCAGCCCTACCAAAAGAATCTCGAGATCAAAGACAAAACGCTTGACATGAATCTAAGTCTGATTTCGCACCCGGACGATAACGCGAACGACCTCATACTCTGCATTCTCCCCGACATCACGCACCAACGCCTCAACAACGCCGAACTCAATAAGGTGCAAAAACTAGAGCAGGGTGAGGACATTGGCCGTTGGGATTACACACGATTTTAACAACATGCTGAGTTCCATCCTCGGACCCCTATCTTTTATCACACGCAAGAACGAACTAGGAACGCCAAGGAACAAACTCCTTCAGGACACCCGCAAAGATCAGAACTTCACGAAGAAACTCCTTACTTTTTCGTCCAGCGGCAAACCGGAGAAAACACCAAGCTCTGTGGAAAAGCTGATCGGCAAAGCCGCTCACCTCGCGCTCAATGGTCACGGAACCAGCTTGAAACAGCAGCAAGAGCCCCACCTCTGGCGGACCTCACTCGATCAGGATCAACAAGTGTTGCAAAATGCTGCCACCAATGCACGGCAAGCCATGAATGACGGCGGCACGGCAACCATTACGACGAAGAACGAGACCATTACGGAACACGCAGCGCCGCTCAACCTCGATCAGGGAGTTCACATTAGCATCGCCATAGAGGACACGGGCGGAGGGATTGATCAAAAGGAACTCACCAAGGTCTTTGCCCCAGTCTTCACCACGAAACAACAAGGCTATGGCCTCGGTCTAGCGACCTCGCACGCCATCATTCGGCAACAATGGAGGACGCTTTACCGCCAACTCAACTGCGGGAAAGGCAGCACATTTACCCTCTGACTACCCGCTCAGTGGGGATCTTCAACACTCAGCGAAGCCAATCCGACGCCCGCTATTGCACCAGAAGCGGTCGGTGACTTTTGTTTATGGACGATGAGAAGCAGCCATCCGCAAAGCCGTCAAATACATGGCCAACATCATCGGACACAAAGCCACCAAGGCGAGCAATGACGCCCGAGGTGATCAGACATTACCAAACCGCACTTCAAGCCGGAAAACCCTTTCAACTAGTCTCTCTTGACCTCACAGTTGCAAACGGAATGAGGGCTGCTAACGCTCAAGCAGATACAGTATCTTGCCCCGAACATCACCGTAATCGCCACCTGTGGCTACGCCGAACAATCAACCATCAAAGAACTCCGAGCGGCAGGATTTGCAGATTTTCTTCCAAAGCCCTTTGGTCTGAAAGCACTCAAAACCGCCTCGAGCCACATGTCCCAACCTAATTCCCCGATTTACAGATGAAATCTCGCCCCCGAATTGGCCAAACTGCCGAGATCCGATTCTCGGTCACCAAACAGCATATCATCGACTTCGCCACCCATGGCATGCCCGAGATTCTTTCAACCCCCTGGCTCATTTGGTTCCTAGAACATACGGCTCGTGAGGCCATGCTGCCTTTTCTCGAACCGACCGAGAGTACGGTAGGCATTCAGGTAGAGGTGGAACATCTGGCCGCCAGCCCGATCGGTGCGAACGTCACCTGCCAAGCAAAGGTCATCTTCAGCGACAAATCTCAATTCTCCTTTGAACTGCGGGCGTGGGACGATGCCGAACTCATCTGCAAAGGCACCCACAAACTCCGGGTGATTCAAATAAACCGACTCGCAGCAAACGTAGCTAAGAAACTGAGCTGAGCTTTTCGTGCCAAGGTCGGTAAGCCCTCCCTTTAAGGCAATGATTGAATCGTCCGCTGCCCAATCTGCTTAAACGTCGGCTCAGTCATTTCGTTCACCCAAGCCTCGGCCGCTGCCAAATCCTCCTCACCAAGAGTCCGCAACGCTTGTTTCAACAAACGAATCTGCTCAAGATCCACCGGCCGCCTCTGAAACCAGCTGGCCGCTTCCTGGGGATTGAATTGCGCCCATTGAGTCAGCGTCTTCGCCAACGCTCGCGCCCGCGCATCCTTCGTCGGAAAATCCGCTGCCCATTTCGTCGCCTTCTCCGGGTCGTCGTGCGACCAATAATCCGCCAGTGAAATCCTCACCGTGTCGCGCAAATCAGAATTCGCCACTAGCCAGGACCACTTCTCCACCTCGTCAAAATCTTGCTCTGCCCACCTCTCGACGCTTTCCTCCAACACAGCTTTTTGCTTGGAACCGCCCACAGCCGTTACCACCCATTCGGATGCCTGTTTCGGATCCGTCAATGAAATCGCATCCGCAACCTCCACGATCAATCCATCACTCAACTCCGATGACGCCCCACGAGCATAGGCATAAGCCTGCTCCGGATCTTCCAAGGCGAATCCTGCGACCAGACCGCCAAGCCCGTGCCGCTTGCTTTCCGGATCTTCCAGACCCTCCGCCCATTGGATCGCCGAACTGGTTTCCTTCTGCACCCACGCCTTTCCCACCCCATACATGGCCGGGGCCTGTAAAGCCGTCTCCCCCAGGGATTCCACCCACATCAAACTCTCTTCAATCCCTTGGTCCGCCAATACCTCCGCCGCCCCCTGAACGAAGCCGGATCGATCTGCGAACGTCTCTAGCGCATCCAACCGGCTGGCTAGGCTCCCGAAATCCGCGGCCGCTGCCAATGCGCCTGCCCGACGCAAAAGTTTCTCTCTCTCCGTTGGCTTCCACCGCCGATCAGGATCTTCCAAGACCCGATCCATCAGAGCCAACCCCGTCTCCGGATCATCCGCAAGCGCCTGGAACAACTCACTCAACTCACGAAAGGTCAACTGATTGGGATCCACGCGCTGCACAAACTGGCGCAATCCCTCCTCACTCCTTCCAACCGCGCCTTCTTCACCGGTCATTTTCCTCATCAGCTGTTGAAAGCGCGAGTCTCCGGTCGCCGCCTCGACCGAAGCAGAACTACCGGAAGCAAGGTTTTCAACCTCAGCTTCGGCGGGATCGGCCTCAGGTGTCGAGCGAGGCATCATTCGTAAGACGAAAAATATAATAAACCCTGCCGCTATGAGTCCTAGTAAAATTTTTGCCATGGCTATCCCTCATCCATCAAAACACCAAAGCGGGAAAAAAGTCGCGATCCGGTCTCTGAGTCATTGTCAGCTTCCATCGGATGTGATCGGATGTTCTCAATGAATACCTGGGACATCAATGCCATTCGGGCAGCCGCGCACCTCCTCACCTCGGGGATCTTGCTCTGGCCTCCATTTCGAGCAGACTCGAGCGAGTGGCCCCGGTTTCTAGGACCTCACCAAAACGGTGTCCTCCCTACCGAAACTCTTCCCGACTCGTGGCCCGGCAACGGACCCAAGAAACTGTGGCAACGCTCCGTCGGCAGTGGCTTTGGCGGACCGATCGCTCTCGACGATCGCATCATCCTACACCACCGCACCGGCAATGAAGAGCAGATATTGAGCCTGGATCCGCTATCCGGCGAAGCGCAGTGGCAGTTTGATTACGCCACAACCTATCGAGATGATTTCGGCTTCGACAATGGACCACGCTCGACCCCCACAGCCTACGAGGGCTATCTCTATACCTACGGTGCCCAAGGCAAACTTTATTGCCTCGAACTCGATACCGGGAAACCCGTTTGGAACGTCGATACTAAAAAAGAGTTCAAAGCGCCCAAAGGTTTCTTCGGGATCGCCTGTTCCCCTCTGGTTGAGGGCGACTTAGTCATCATCAATGTGGGGTCCCCCAAAAACGGTGGCATCGTCGCCTTTGATCGATTGAACGGAGCGGTCCGGTGGAAAACTTCCCACGGTGAGGCAAGCTATTCATCCCCCGTTGCCGCGACTATCGCCAACATTCGGCAAGCCTTGTTTTTCGATCGCGAGGGACTTAAAGCGGTCGCCGTCGAAACAGGGAAAATCCGCTCGGCCTACCCTTGGCGCCCTCGCATCAACGCCTCCGTCAACGCAGCCAGCCCCGTCGTCTACGGCAATCAGGTCCTCTTGACGACAAGTTACCGCACCGGGGCTGTCGTTCTGGACCTGACCCAAACGGAGCCCAAGAAGGTCTGGAGCAACGACAACGCCATTTCCTGTCACTACTCCACCCCCATTCTTCATCGTGGGTATCTCTACGGGTTCCATGGTCGCCAGGAATGGGGTGCGCCACTTAACTGTGTCTCCTGGAAAACGGGCGAAGTCCAATGGAGTCAACCCAGCATCCAGAACGGTAGCGTGATAATCGGCGGCAATAAACTCCTGGCCCTTCAGGAAAACGGTGAACTAGTGTTGGTCAACGCCACAGAGAAACGCTACCAAGAACTCGACCGCGCCCAGATTCTTCCCTCAGACGTGCGATCCTATCCCGCCCTCGCTAACGGCATCATCTATGCCCGAAGCCCCAAAATCCTCGTCGCGTACAGACTCCGTTAAAGACCATCTGAGACGTCACTTACTGCGTGACAACGTCTTGGAATGCGGCGATCTTTCGCCACTTTGGATTTTCTAAACTGTTGACACACATCTCACCCTCACCTCACAGAATCCCCAGACACCTTGCTCGCAAGCCACCACCATTTAATCCTTCACGGACTAAACTCCAACCACTAAACAGTTGCCCGACCTAGCAGCCCGGCCTTTAACCCATGAGCGCACAACAAACCATCATTACCCTGGACCTTGAAGGCGTCCTCGTCCCCGAGATATGGATCGCCTTCGCCAAGAAAACCGGCATCGAAAAGCTTCAACTCACCACCCGGGACATACCGGACTACGACGAGCTGATGCAGGGCCGTCTAGACATACTGAACGCAAACGACCTAACTCTCTCCGCCATTCAAGAGGTCATCGGCACTCTATCCCCACTCGAAGGTGCCAAAGATTTTCTCGATGCACTACGTTCCTTGACCCAAGTGATCATCCTCTCAGATACCTTCGAAGACTTCGCCAAACCGCTCATGCGACAAATGGACTGGCCGACGATCTTCTGCCACCGCTTGGAAATCGAGAACGATCGAATCACCAACTACCGCCTCCGCCAGCCGAATCAAAAACAGAAATCCGTCATCGCCTTCAAATCACTAAACTACAAAGTCATCGCAGCCGGTGATTCGTTCAACGATACCGCCATGCTGAGCGAAGCGGACGTGGGACTGCTGTTTCACGCGCCAGAGAACATCACGGCACAGTTCCCCCAATACCAAGCCTTTAATGATTACCCGGACCTGCTTGAGCGCATCAAGCAAGAGCTCACGTAGTTCAGTCCTCGTACTTCGTCTCCCGGCTGAGAAGCGACTGAAGTGCCGCCTTCACTAGTTTTCCTTGATGGAGCATCGCATAAACCTCGTCGATGATCGGTGTCCTCACAC
This sequence comes from Limisphaerales bacterium, assembly GCA_024761205.1. Classification (GTDB taxonomy): domain Bacteria; phylum Verrucomicrobiota; class Verrucomicrobiia; order Limisphaerales; family AAA164-E04; genus UBA2970. The sequence continues at coordinate 84,640 of JAMASS010000011.1, read as the reverse complement.
CAAGACGCCGTGCCAGCTGATGGGCAGACCGCGATGTCGGGGCCCCCTCCACCACCGAGCGACTAGCTGCCAGAATCTCACCGGCATCACCGCCCCGGCCCAGATGCTCGCCAAAAGTCCGATTTCGACTCAGCGGCGAAAAGCACGTCACCGTTAAATCTCCCAACCCAGAAAGCCCCGTAAACGTCTCGGCCTTGGCTCCGGCAGCCACCCCGAGACGCCGAATCTCTGCCACGCCCCGAGTCAGCAGTGCGGCCTTACTATTGTCGCCAAAGCCCAATCCATCCCCAACACCCGCCGCAATTGCAATGACGTTCTTTAACGCACCACCTAACTCAACACCGAGCACATCCGTTGAAGAATAGACACGGAACGTCGGCCGATGAAACAACTGCTGAACTTGGAACACAGCGTTCGTATCATTACTTGCAGCAACGCCTGCAGCGGGCATTCCCATAGCGACTTCTCGCGCAATCGTGGGTCCCGACAAAGTGACCGGAACCGCAGCCTTGAGTTCCGCCTCCAAGAGGCCACTCATCGTGAGACCAGAATCATACTCGATCCCCTTCGTCACCGTCACCACAGATCCCACAAAATCGCCCACCTGACGCAACACATCACGAAATCCTTTCGACGGGACTGCGACCACCAGAATCTCGGCATCGCAACACGCAGATTGCAAATCCGCGTCTGCCTGCAGGGACTTGGGCAAAGCCACCCCCGCCAAGTACCGCTCGTTCTCCCGATCCCCCACAATCGATTCGAGCAAGGTTGCATCCCGCGCCCAGAGAGTTACTTGATGCTCGTTTTCAGCAGCAAGTTTAGCCAACGCAGTCCCCCACGCTCCCGCCCCCAACACAGTGACTCTCATGATTCCTCCTCCTTTTTTTGTTTGATCTGCGGTTCCGTCCCGGCGAGGAGCCGCCGAATATTGACCCGATGTTTGTAAACCGCCAACAGACCCATGAGCGTCGCGATGCCCAACAACGCACCCCGTCCGCCCGTGATCCATGTCCCAAGCGGCAGAATCACAGCAGCCCCCAACGAGCCGACTGAGACGATCCGCGTCAGCGCCAGCAACAGCAGAAATGTAGCCACCGAAATTGCCAGTCCGGCCGGAGTCAGGACGAGCAACACACCCGCTGAAGTAGCAATCCCCTTCCCTCCTTTAAAGCGCAACCAACAAGTATAGTTATGTCCCAACACAGCCGAAAAACCCGCTGTAATTGCGACAATCTGAAAATCAAAAGCAGCCGTGCCCAAAATCACCTCCACAACCATAGGGGCCAGCCAACAAGCCATGGCCCCCTTCAACACGTCGAACACCAGCACCGTGATACCGGACGGTTTGCCAAGAATACGTAGCACATTGGTCGCTCCGATATTGCCACTCCCCTCCTGACGTAAGTCGATGCCCTTCAGCTTCCCCATTAAAAAACCAAAGGGAATCGAGCCCAAAAAGTAGCCGACCAATATGGAGATCACAGAATCCATCAAAGCCGCGAAAACCTAAGCACGCCGATTCAAGCCCGCAAGATCAAACCCGTCCAGACGCACATCTACAGCTGCAATCCAAGGTGCAGCAGACTCCGTCGAGCCGTCCCCCTCCATAGCGCCAGTGAAGGAGGGCGAAATCCCCCTCCCCGCCACAGTCAGCACCTCCCAACATCCACCAAACAAATAACATCGCCGAAATGGTGAATGCCGAATATACCCATCCCACATGGCCGAACCAATTAAAATCGCCGTCGTGGGCGCCGGCGCCCTTGGCAGTCAACACGTGAGACTCTACGCCGAAATGGCGGCCGCAGGGACAATTCAATTCTCCGGAATATACGACCAAAACCACGCCGCCGCCGAGTCTCTGGCAAAGCAATACTCGGTGACAGCCGCCCAGACCCTCGAAGAACTCACCACGATCAGTGACGCCCTGAGCGTCGTCACACCAACCGTCACCCACTACGACATCACGAAGCGCCTCCTCGAGCAGGGCAAACACGCCCTCGTCGAAAAACCGATGACCGAAACACTCGCTCAAGCGACCGAACTAGTCGCACTCAGCCGCCAACAACGCAAAGTTCTACAAATCGGACACATCGAACGTTTCAACCCCGTCTTTCAATATCTCCAAAAAGCCGTCACCCAACCCCGCTTCATCGAAGCCCATCGACTCTCCCCATTTCCCGCTCGCAGCACCGACATCGGCGTAGTGTTGGATATCATGATTCACGACCTAGATGTCGTTCTCGCCTTCGTTCAATCCCCAGTGGCGTCTGTCGAAGGTGTCGGGGTCTCCGTACTCAGTTCCTCCGAGGATATCGCCAACGCCCGGCTTCGATTCGAAAACGGTTGCATCGCCAATCTCACCGCTAGCCGAATCAGCCCCAATCGCCTGCGCAAGATACGCGTCTTCAGCGCCGGCGACCCGGCGAGCTACGTGTCCCTCGACTACCCGGAGCAAGAAGGATTCATCTACCGCATTGCCCGCGATGGTGAAGAAGAATCCTCCCTCTTGCGGAAGCTATGGGCGTCGAAGAAGAAAGACCTAAGCGTTGTCAGCGAGTTTGCCGGTCGCCGGATCGTCCGGGAGCCCGTTCCCATCAAAAAGGATCAGCCGCTCAAGCTTGAGCTCGAAAGTTTCGTGGAGTGTGTTCAGGCCAGCCAAACACCCGTAGTCTCCGGTGAATCCGCCAAGAAAGCCCTAGACCTCGCCATCGAAATCACTGCCCAAATCAATGATACGAAATAAGTCCAAACCCTAGGCCAAACATGCTCATGCACAGTCGCCCACAGTTCAATACTCAAGTAAGCTACCGCCATGAGAATCAACGCCGCCACGGTCGAAGACCACTTGGCTCAGCTCAGTGACGGCCGCCGTGAAGCAATACAGGCAGTCCGTAAAATAGATTCTAAAAAACCCTTCCAAAAGGCTATGAAAAAGGCATGCAGTAAGAAGCGATAGGATATTATATCCCCACACAGCATCTATCCGGCAAGCTACCACTGCAACCCCAAAGAACCGCTTCCCTTCGCCGGACTCGCCGCCCAAAAAAAATCCCCTCAGCATACCATACCGTCACTCGCCCACCCTGCTCCTTCTATCCGCAGACCTCACCAGCCAAAACCGCAGGGCGCCAAAACCACCGCCAACTCATGCCAACATTAGTTATGCTCAACACGACCGGAACGTTCTCGATTCCCTGGCTGGCCGATTCTGACAAGCCGACACCTCTCGTCATCTACATTCATGGCGGCGGCTTTCGCGGCGGCAACAAAAACAGCCTCAATGCCCAGACCCTGAAACAGCTCCTCCAATCCAAGATTTCCGTGCCGCGCTCCATTACCGTTTAATCCAGCAAAAAAACTTCCCGCGGCGCATGAAGCCTGCCGGTGAACAATCCAATTCCTCCGCTCAAAGGCTGACGATTGGAACTTCGACAAAACCAGAATCGGCGCATTCGGCGGCTCGGCCGGAGACCAACTCTACATATGGCTTGCCTTCCACAACGATATGGCCAAACCGGATAGCGCCGATTCGATTGATTGCAAATCCATCCGATGGACCGCAATCGCCACTACTGGTGGACAAACCACGATGATCTCGATTGGTGACAGCGATGGATTCCCGGTTACGCCAAACCGCATCGTCCCCTTGGCAAATACCTCGGAGACCTGACCGCAGAAACGCTTCAAAAGACTATCACGGACATCTCGCTCTGGACCTGATCGCAGCAGCCGATCCGCCGATCCTTCATGAGCTATAACATGGCGCCCGATCCCTCCCGATCCAAACTTCGCCTGCGGATAGAAAATTCACCACGTCAGGTTCGGCATCAAACTTCAGGAACACATGAAGGGCTTAGGCATCGAATCCGAGATCAAATGTCCCGGTGCCAAAACCCGCTATCCTTCAATCGCCGATTTCTTCATCGCGAAGCTAACAAATTGACTCCAAGACTAACGCCTCAATCGATCACCTCTCGTCCAAAAGTGCTTTGATGTCCCCAGGTATCCGCGATCGAAAAATCCACATGCCCATGATCCCTCAAGCTCGGCGCCACCGGTGAAACGAGTGATCGAGCCAGGGGACAGTCCTTGCGTTTCCTTGAACCACAAAACACTTCGGCAATCCCCCAAGGTCGCGTCGTCTGCAAATGCTCGTAGCAAGCCCGTACATCATCGACCACGTAGTAGATATCACCTCTTTCCGCCGGTTCACAGAGAGACAACATCAACGCACACAAACCATGGCGCAATCCTACACACGTTGTCCCCGTCTTCGGCCAGCGCCATTCCACCTCAAATCCAAGGCGAGAATAAAATTGGACACCCAACTCTAAATCAGGCACAGCAAATGTCGGCACTTGCTCTTTAATACTCCAATTCATGGCAACAATTTATTGTGTTTATCCGAATAAGAGAAAACGGAGAGAACAGAGATTCACACCCGCAATGATAAGTTATGGGCATGACTGGCAGCGGGTGATGCTTCACCTCGGGCGTGCGGATGAGGGCGCGCTTGTGAATCTGTTGACCATATTCCAACGCTTTCCGGATCAAAAAGCCTGCCTTGCGCACTTGGAGCAGGCGCACTGGGGCGATGAACCTCACTGCCCCCATTGCGGCAGTGGCAAGGTGGCCCGCAAAGCCGACAACCTCCGTATTGGACGCTGGCCCTGCCATGTCTGCCAGTCCGGTTTTAACGTCTTGGCGGGAACCCTTTTCAAGAAAACCAGGGTCCCGCTCCAGAAATAGTTCATGGCTATGGGCATCCCGATCAACGCCAAGAAGAGCTTATCCCGCCACCAATTGGCCCGCGACCTCGGGGTGATGCAGCCCGCCGCCCTGCGCTTGCAGCGGCGCATTCGGGCTTCCATGGCGGCGGAAGCAGCGCCCGTCCTGCAAGGCATCGCCGAGACCGACGAAACTTACGTGGGTGGCAAACCGCGCAAAGGGAGCAGCCCCAAGAGTCCCGCTACTAATACCCCCCCAGAGTTTTACGAGGCCGAGGCATCCGTAAAACTCCGGTCATTGCTGCTGTAGAACGGGGCGGAAGGGATTGTCGCCTCGCGTTGCCGAGTCCCTGTCCGGCAAGGGCATTCTCTGCCCCATGATGCTGGAAGTGAAGGGCGGCAAGAATGTCAATATCAGCGTCGTGCGCCAACTGCGCGGTGTCTTAGAAGGTGAAGACGCCGACATGGTCAGCCTGATCCTCATGCACAAACTGAAGCCGCGCCGGAAAGCCACCTTCAGCCGCGAGATGGCGATGGCCGGAGACATAAGAGCCAATGGCAAACGCTACCCGGCCTGCACCTCCTGAACATGCCGGACATATTGGAGGGATGCCGCTTCGAACTACCGAACGCGCCCGCGGCTCCAAACAGACGCAGCTTCCCCTCGCCACCGAAGGCTCTCCATGCCCATAATTTATCATTGCGAAGAATTTTTTTGGTAAACAAAGCAATCAGTTGGTCGGTATTACTAAATCGCTGCATGACCACAAATATAGATCGATCCCGACAGCCTGAATCCTACGGCCAGCCGACTGAAAGTCGGTCGCGGTTTTTTGAAAAGACCCGACAGGCATGGGGAGCGATTCCGGTCGATCCGCTCGAGCAGCAAATGTTTCGGGCGGCCACTTCGGAAGCCCTGGGTTTGGCTTGGCTGAGTGGGATGCCGCAGCAAACACTGCCGGGGTTTCTCGAAATGAAGATCCAAGAAACCAAGGCTTATGTCTGGCGGTAGCGGCAGATACGAGACCAGACTGAACAGGTGGTTGCCACGGTTTTTTACGATGATTCACTAAACTGGTGGCGACTTTGACTTGTGCAAAGTTGCGGCAGGTAGAATGATATTACGGCGATGATCACAGATGAAGACAAGCTCAGACTATCACTATTAGCCAAGGATCTTTCCAAGGAGTTTCCTCGCAGTCCTCGGGAGACGCTCGCGGGTTATGTGATTGCCGCCCGAATGCTCGATAAATGTCGTGCCGCGATTCTCAATCTTAATGCGGATTACCATTTTGATTGTCCGCTGGATCGCCGTTTCTTGTCCTTCGCGGAAGTTGGTGCCGACAGTTTCGAGGAGTTCGTTGCGACCGGAGCCAGCGATGCCGAGGTGGCGGAATGGATTGAGCAGAATGCTAAGTCGCGACCTCGGATTGAGATCGTCAAATGGAACAATCGACTTCGAGAGCTCAAAGTTTCTGAACTTCCAGATGAGGCGCAGGAGTTTTTGGAAGGCTATATTGCGCAGTTCGTGCCGCGGAATCGGCCGGTGTATCGGTGGTTTGACGTCTACGATCTGGAAGAACAACGCATCTAGCGCTCCGGCGGTACTTTGCCTCGATCATGTCGGGGAATCTCCTATTCAATCCTAGTGAAGTGTCGTGGGCGGAGGTGGGGAAGCGATCAGAGATTCGCTGTAGGCATTTTTTGGCGTCCCGGATGTTGCCTCCAAGTTTGATATGGAGATCGGCCATAAGGTTGAGCCAACGGACAACCTGTCGAGTTGATTGGTTTCGGTGGTTCACCATAGTTTCCAATTGTTCGATCGCCATGTCGAGGCGGTGATAGTGGTTGGCGTATAGTAACGCTAGGTTCTCTCGGGCTTCGAGATTCAGTGGGTGCTCGTTGAGTTGCTGAATGTATTCTTTCGCTAGCTCGTCAGGTGATTTTTCATTCCTTTGGAAATCTGGTTCCTTGCCTTGGAGCCCGAGCCGATGATCGAACTCTTTGACGATGATTTTGGTAGGTTGCTTTTTTGCCGCCAGGAATTCCCTTGAGCCCATGTGGGCCAATCGCTGGGCTGCGATCATTTCCTGATCCGTTCCAGGGCAGAGAGATTGAATGCATTCAAGACAATTCTTGGCGCTTTCCCGATCGGAATATTTCTCGATATAGATGTCAGCCATGTGCGCTAGGACGCGAAAGATGTTTTTTGAATGGTGTGGACCGTTTTGAAGATACGCCTCCAGCGTTGCTTTAGCGTCTTCGATTTGGTCGAGGTCTTTCGCGAATAGATCGATCAAGAGGAGAGTTCCAGTAATGTCGCCGGGAAATTCTTCAAGTTGCTTTTGCGCTTCCGTGATGGCTTCTTGGTATCGACCTCGTTTTTGCCGTGCTTCAGCGATGGCGTAGAGAGGCTGCCGGAATGCCTTGGCGTTGCCGCCATCAAACAGCCCGGAGAGCGGCGCCGCAAGGATTTCGCCCAGACGCGACGCCCACATGACGCCCAACAAGATCCCAGACGCCGCAACGGTGAAGGGCACGGCGAAGGCCGCGAAGCGTCCCAATTTGGCAAAGAGAAAGGCGCAAGCAGCGACCGTGAGCATGACGAGGCCCATGCTACAGACCAGTCGCAGAATATGTTTCTTGGGCTCTTCGGCGCGCAAGACGCTTCGGACGATCAGCCAAACCACAAACGCCAGGATGATTCCCGCGAAGATGAGGTCAAGGGCGGCGTTGCGGATGGTCATGGCTACGGGTTCCCAACGGAAAGACCGCTTCGGGCGGCAGTATGAACTTCTCGGCGTCTTTCTTGACCGCAACTGATGCGAAACATATTCGATACTGAACCGATACAACACCGATGAATAGCTCTTTTTGACCATTTTCCCTCTGCCCCGGCCCGGCTACGCAAAAAAATTGGGAAAATCGCGATTTGCTGTTGACGGTGCCAACGCTGCTCAGGCAGTCTCCCTCCCGACAACACTATTGCAACGTCTCGCATGTCGGGCCACTGCTCAATAAAACAGCCTGATTTCAAGCTTAGGGGAAGTTGGCCAACTTCCCCTAAGCTCAGGCAAATAGGCAGAACCTTCTACGCTTGAAGTTGCGAAGTGTTGTCAATGGCCCGGCGTTGTGTGTCGAGTGACGCCAATTTTCCGCCGAGCCGTTGGCAATACATCCAAAACAGTTAGAAGCATAACGCAATGAATAAAACGCACTTTTTGTTGGCGGGCTATATGGGTGGGGGCGCTCTGGCTCTCATCACGGCGCGATTCGCCGCCGCATCGGAAACGGGAAACCTTTTCCGCAATTCGTTCACAACGCTTTTCCGCTGGACGAGGCAAAGGGTCGCGGCTATCCTGCCGCACATGGGAAGGACTATCATCGTCGGCGCGGTGGCGTTTTCCCCCGGGTCGGTTAACGCAGCGGATGTTGTCCCGGTTGGAGGCGGTGAATGTGAAGTCGAGTTGGATGTCCCCGCAGGCTACCCAAACGACGGAACACGGCCCTCGAACGTACCTTCAGGATTGGATTGGGACTCCGATGGCGTCTGCGTTTACGTCTGGGGACCGTGCGATAAACTTGAGGAGCTCTACGGAGATACCGTTGACGGACACAATCCCGCCCCTCCCGAAGATGGCGACGGCAATGACGACCCCAACGACGGGGATGATCCGGACGACACGCCCGACGATGACGACGAACCGGATATTGACCCTGCGATGGAACCTCGGTGCGAGACTGTGACGGGATCGTATTATATAAAGGTAGTTACACAATTCAGGTTATGAACCATCCTCAACTGTATTACCAACCTAGTACTGACTTTTATAGTGAGGGATGGAAATGCTGCGTAGATGGTGGGCCTAAAGAAGCGTTCGAAAAATGTGTCGATAAGGTTAGAATTGCGGTGGCTGCCGAAATCACTGCCGCAACTGGTGAGTCGATTATTTGTGATAATAGTGCTTGGAGCACGTATCTTTGGTGCACCACTAAGTGTGGAACTGACTGGCGTAATGGTTTTGGAGGTTACTGGGCCTGTACGGGTGCTTGCGTCGTTGTTTTGAACAGTAATCGTCAAGGATGTATTAACAGACTTGCCTACCGAATTCACTGGGCGTGGATTGAGGGTGACGCTCAGTTGGATTGGTGCATTTATCAATACTCAGGTTGCAACTAAGAGTAGAGAAAGGATAAAGAAAATGAAAGCGATTCAGTATTTGATTGTTGGCGTATTGGCGCTATTGATGATTCTTTCCGTCGTTTCGGCCTTTGTTTTCTTCAAGCAAGGGCAGCGGGATGACAAGCGACTTAAGAGAGAGGTGGCTGCAATGGAGATGCGGCTGGCGAATTCCTTGAATCAGAAATTGGCCAAGGCGACTGAAGATTTGAAGTCATTGCGAGAGGAGACTGAGCATTTGCGGGGCTTGATGTGGGGGGCAACTGCCAAAAACCGCCGAGCGATTGACAAGCTGGTGGAGGCAGAGAAAGCGTCGGTGGAATGGGAAGCGGCAAGGGATTCAGTTCCCTGTTGCGGCGGGGATGAGGGACTTTTGACGGAAGACACGCAGTCGCAACTGTCGGAAGCTATTCGATCACAACACGCTGTGATGATGAAATCAATCGAAGATTTTCGCGCGTCGCTGGATGAAGACGGTTTAGCTGAGTTGGAGAGCAAAACGAATGAACGGTTGGAAACCATGTTCGCATGGTCAATGGAGGGATTGCCTGCTGAAATGCGAGGGCAGGTGAATCAAGTGCTGAAGGAGCATAATGCAAAGGAGGAGATGAGAAAATCAGTGGAACGATCGATTCTCCTTCAGATGCTCAGTGCTTCCAAATTCCGGTAGTCCAGCCATCGTTTGTCTTTTCCGTCAACCGTGGTGCCGGAAAGGAGTCACCCATGAAGAAGAAGAGGGAGAAGATAAAGTTGACTTACCGTGAAACGATGCCTGGTGCCAGCCAAGTTTACGCTTGGTATCTGTTTATTGTGTTCTACGGCGGGGGGGACTTTCTATCTCTATAGCGAGCGGGAGGAAGTCATCAAGTTTTTGAAGGAGTTGCTTCGCAAATGGCTGAGTGTTGAGCTGTAGGGCTTTAGAATGGGTTCGCGTTTCCCGTCCGCTCCGGTGGTTTCCGGGGCGGGCTTTTTTGTCGTTGGCGAGCACAAGGCACAGCGGGAAGATTGAACGGGCGGGGCTGCTCTGGTGCTCGTCACGGCGCGCTTCGCCGACGCATCGGATACGGAAAACCTTTTCCGCTGGTCTCGGTAAACAAACGGCCTCGGCTATCTTGCTGGCCTTTGGGAAATCCATGACCATTGGAACCGTCACTGCCTGCCCGCTGCTCGCAGCCTCCCTGAATGCCAACCGCTTCTTCTGGAAATTGAATGTTTCGGCTCCTCAGACCTCGGTCAAGTATGCGAAGTATATTGGTATGATGACAGATGGCACGTAGTGTTTCATTGGGCAATGGCAACGCCCCGCTTGGAAAACGCATCTCAGCGGCCTGAATGGTATTTGGACCCGTTACTGGCTATGCGAATCAAGGTCTGCCTCTCAAATGTCGAAAGACAAGTGGGACGCTTGGGACGACTACGATGGCTGCATCCGAAATATCCACATTGAAGTTGCAATTTGCGTCGGCGCTGAAGTGGCTGTGCGATGGGTGCCGTGGTGGAGAAATGCATATTACTCTGAAGTAGCCGCTTACGGCCAATCCAATTTCAATGCGCTAAGCAAAACGGCTAAAAACAAGCTGCTCGACAAAGGGAGGGATAAAGCAAAAAAGGCGCTCAAAAAATATGTAAGGCCGTTGTGCTCGATAGATGTCATCAAAAACCAAGCCATTTGCTGGGTTTTTTTGAACGGAGAACTGAACGAAGCCGAAGACCATCACGATGAAAGGGGCGGATTTTGTGAAGGCGATCGAAGCTGTGAAGAATCAGCGGCCGTGAGCAGGATCGACGACGCCATTGACAGATTGCGGACGCAGCGAGAACAGCGGGAGGGCATCGTCGTAGATCTCTTCGAAGGAAGAGACCGCACGCAAGCAAGGACAAGGCTAGAAAACCCTTTCACCGGCACGGAAAAAATCACTCAAACCATGAAAAAGGAGAGGAAAAGCCTTCTCTTTTATGCACTGAACTTCATTGCAGAATGGATTGCTCCTTTAGCAGCATTTGGTGGTGTCATATTTGTTTTGCTCTATAACCCACCCCACTAGCTTGGAGATGCGGAATCGCGGTCTCAAAAACGCGAAATCCGGCACCAGCAGGTACGAAAACGCCAAGAAGCCAAACGGCAAGCCCAAGCGGAAATGACTGCCCTTCCCGAACCAGCGCCCGAAGAGCCGAACGACTTACCCGCCGCGAACCTTGATTTCCTCGACCCTCTCGGCGCCATGCCCGCTGTGGGGACGTTACGCGAACAAATGCTGGCGGAACTTCCCGAAGAAGATCGAATCCTTTGGGCGCAAATGAAGGCCGACGCCTATCTCGACGGCATGGACGAAACTGACCGCTTGCTTCTCGACACCGAAATAGAGAACCGATGGCAGACAATACTCGATCAGATAGCGGAGGAAGAGGGTTTAAGTGAGGAAGAGAAGGAACTCATGAAATTCATGTTCGACGATCCTGAAATCAGGGCCGTAATGGACATGGGCCATATCATCGGAATCGGTGGGACGATGGCAGGCGGAAGCTAACCTCAACGAAGCGTTGCAACGACAGGAAGAAATACGGATGCAGATAGAGGCATTCATTGGCGCAGGAACGGCAGATAGAAGCCGACCTGAAGGTGTTGCTAGGGGAAGCCTTTCCAGAATAGCGCCGTCCCGGTCCTTCAGTTCAGTGACTGCCGCCTGAGCACGTGTCGCCGAACTGCTTTGGGCGACGCGCCCTCCACTGCCGTCTACTCGTTGTCAAACGATAGGCGGGTCGTCGACTTTGCCGTTTCGTCGCGAATGCGGAGTTCTTTTAGTTTCCATTCGCCGTTGATTTTCTCCACGTCCGAGACTTCGAAGGTCTTGATGCGTTTGCCGTTGGAATCATAGGCTTCGGCGTAAATCAGCCCGCCGTGTTTTCGCGAAATCCACGACCGGATGCGGCTGTAACCGGCGTGGGTTGCCGGTTCCCGGCGGCTTTCGAGGACGAAGCAGGAAATTCCCTTCCGCATTTTGATTCTGGCGTTGGTCAGGATGGTTTGTTCGGGCCAGTAGAAGAATTCCAGTCCAAGGTCCGCCAGCCAGAAATCGGTTCCGGCCAATGGCACCATCGCCTCCTCGGACGCGACTTCGAGCGCTGTGGCCGGATCGTTCACGTCCTTCGGGTTTTGGGTCAAAAAATAACGGGGGGGTTGCTTGGGACCGCGAACGATTGTCAGCCGGGTGAGGTTGCCGGTGTTGGGATCCGTCACGCTGAAAATGCTCCGCCACTGCTCCTCGCGGGTGTGGGTGCTGAGGACGATGTCTTGGGAGGAGCGCTTGCCTCGGCGTCCTCTGGTGCGGAGTGAGCCGCTGATTTTCTCGTAGTTCAGCAGTTGGGCGCGCCGCATTTCGCGAGCCAACCGCTGTCCCGAGCTGAGGGTTTCTTGGGCGGCGGAGTGATGAAAGGCGCCCAGCAAGATAAGGGCGGCCAAGGTTCCCGTTAAACGAGTCATTTCAACAGGCTTAGACGAATGATGTCGGAGACTTGTTTGACGAAATGTACTTTAACCCGCTTTTTCACCTCGTCGGGCACTTCTCGCCAATCGTTTCGGTTGCGGTCGGGAATGAGGAGGGTCTTGAACCCCGAGCGGAAGGCTGCCAGGGCCTTCTCGCGAATGCCGCCCACGGGGAGCACTCGGCCTCGCAGGCTGACTTCGCCGGTCATGGCGACGTCGGACCGAATCCGCCGCCGGGTGAAGAGCGAGGCGAGGGCGGCGGCGATGGCGACGCCGGCGCTCGGGCCATCCTTGGGGGTCGCGCCTGTCGGGACATGGATGTGGATGTCTTGCTTGTCTACGTTTTCAATTTTGAGATTGAGTGCAACGGCTTGGCTGCGGAGGAATGTCAGCGCGGCTTGAGCGCTTTCTTTCATGACGTCGCCTAAGGAACCGGTCAGGATCAAGTTACCGCGGCCCGGGAGTTGAGTGGCTTCAATGTAGAGAATCTCACCTCCGGAAGGCGTCCATGCCAGACCGACAGCGATGCCGCTGTCGTTGATGATTTCTGCCGTTTCGTAGTGGTAGCGGTCGGGACCGAGTTTGTCTGTCAACCATTGATTGGAGATGGTAATGGGTTTAGCACGACTCCGAGTGGCGAAATGCTTGGCTGCTTTTCGGGTAACGCTGGCGATTTGACGGTCCAATTGTCGAACACCGGCTTCGCGGGTGTAGCCGCTGATGAGTCGCTTGATCACCGGGTTACCGAATTTGACTTGGGATTTTTTGAGACCGTGCTCGCTGAGTTGGTGGGGGATGAGGTGACGTTTGGCGATGAGCAGCTTCTCGGTTTGAGTATAGCTAGGGAGTTCAATCACTTCTACTCGGTCTTGAAGCGCCGGATGAACGGGATCAATCCAATTCGCGGTGGTGATGAAGAGAACTCGGGAGAGGTCGAAGGGGACGTCTAGATAGTGATCCGTGAAGTTGGCGTTTTGCTGCGGGTCCAGGACTTCCAAAAGTGCTGAAGCGGGGTCGCCACGCAAATCGGCGCTCATCTTGTCAAATTCGTCCAGCAGGATTACGGGATTATTGCTCTGCAGACGCCGGAGCGACTGGATGATGCGGCCGGGGAGGGCGCCGACATAAGTCCGTCGATGGCCACGGATTTCCGCCTCGTCCCGCATGCCGCCTAGGGCGATTCGAGCGAATTTCCGCCCGAGGGCACTGGCAACGCTCATGCCTAGGGAGGTCTTGCCGACTCCCGGGGGGCCGACGAGGCAAAGGATCGGCCCCTTCAAATGTTTCTTGAGTTTGATGACAGCTAAAAACTCCAGAAGTCGTTCCTTAACCTTGGTTAAACCGTGGTGTTGGGCGTCTAAGAGCTCCGCCGCCGTGTCGAGGTCGAGTTTGTCGGGTGTGGACTGACTCCACGGCAGCTCGATTAACCACTCGACATAGCTTCGAGCGACTGTGTACTCGGCTGTCGACGAGGGGATGCGTTGCAAACGGTCCAATTCCTTGAGGCAGACGGTTCTGGCTTCTGGGGTCAGGCCCTTGGCTTTCATTTGTTCGCGGAGGCTGTTGAGCTCAGACGTGGTTGGGTCCGTTTCACCCAGTTCTTTCTGGATGGCGCGGATTTGTTCGCGGAGGAAGAAATCTCGCTGGCTTTTGGACATGGCTGCAGAGACGTCTTTCTGGATTTTAGAACCGAGCTTCAGCACCTCAAATTCGCGGCTGAGGAGGGGCAGGAGCAGATTGAGCCGCTCCTTGACCGAGCAGGTTTCCAGCAGCGATTGCTGATCATCGAGTTGAACATTGAGGTTGCCGACCATGAGGTCAGTCATGAGGCCCGGATTTTCGTGTTTGAGGATGGCAAGCTTGGCCTCCTCGTTAATGGAACTGGAAAGCTCGGCAATGCGTTCGAACTGTTTCCTTGCTGTTCGGATGAGAGCGGTGATTTCCGGAGAATCCTCGGCTTTTACCGGGAGGACTTTGAGGGTGGCAATCAGATAAGGTTCGAGCGTGACATAGTGTTTGATTTTAAAGCGCTCAAGACCTTCGATGAGGATCCGCACAGATTCCTCAGGACCCTTGACCATCTTTTGAATGCGCGCAAGGCAGCCGTGTTCCCAGAGATCATCCGGAGTCGGATTTTCAGCCTCAGCGTTTTTCTGAAGAACCAGGCCGAGGTAGCGGTTTCCGGCGACAACATCATTAATGAGCTGGCCTCCTTCAGCGGATTCGATCAGCAGGGGCGCGATCATTCCCGGGAAAATGACGATATCGGATAGGCCCAGGATGGGGATTTGTTTGGGAATGCTTTCTTGTGCGGCTGTTTGGGGCTCCTTTGGTCCCGCGGAAACCTCAAGGATATCAACAACGCTCTTGCCGCCTGGTGCCATCTGCTGCGAAAGTATCCTACAAGCAAGGCTCGGAGCGCAAACTGTTATGGCTGAAAGCTACGCTTCGGCATCTTCACCGCCGGTAGCGACATCGATTTTCTCAGCACTAGACCGACTGGCAATGGGGACATCGACGCTCAGGATGCCGTTTTGGTAGAGGGCTTTGGCCTTGTGGAGATTGTAGCCGGCGGGCAGGTCAATATAGAACTGGAAGGTGCCAAAGTCGATTTCCACTAGGATGAACTTGCATTGGGCGGGCCGGTCTTCGTGAGACCGTTTGCCTTGAACACGGAGCCGGTTGCCCTCTGCCTTGAGCGAAAGATCTTCTCGGCGCATGCCGGCCACTTCTACCTGAATGACCAAGCTTTTCTCCGTGAGAAAGACATCAGTATTGGGAGTCCAAGATGACTCGGAAAAGCGCGTGACTCCGTCAAACGGGTTTGAGCGCGCCAATCGGGCGCCTGGAGGAACTTTGCTTAACGCCATAAAAATTACAACAACGTGCGGTTTCCGTGTTTAAGACTCGTAACATCGGGTGGCAAGCAATCGCTCGCAACTTGTTGCTACCCAATAAGTTGCGCAAAATAACTCTCCATAAACTCCATTCCTGGGCTCGAAAAACCCGATTTTTGGACTTGGCGTCACCCAGCGGAAACTTGTGCGTGGTAAATCTGTGAGGTTTAGAATACTCCAAACACGGAAATTCGCAACTAGCTTTGTGAATCTCGGATTGGGGAATGGTTTTTCAATTGCCGGGAACATCAGTGGACCACCGTCTTTGGGCATTTGAGAATTGAGATAAGATGATCAGGATTGACATGATTGTTTTTGTTTCGTCATGAAGTCCGTGTCCTATTCTCTATGCCCTTGCTCGCCAGCCAAACCAATTTCTCTCTGCCCGCCTCACGATTGAAGTTCACCATTCATCCAATACTGCAGGATTGAGCTTTTTGAAAGCGGATATGATCTTTGTGCAGAGCATGGAAGCACCTCAAGGCGTTTGTCTATTACCGAGTTGATCGGTGACTCATCTTTATAGGGATTGATTTGCCCTTGGATGTGGAGGTTGTTTCGGCAGGCATCAGCTGCGTGCTTTCGCTTGTGGTCTTTGCTGCAGTGGCTTTTTATGTGTTTCGAGTCGGGCGATCGGACGTAAACAAGGTTTAAGGCTCTCCGGGCTAGCAAGAGGATGCGTAGTGCTCCCTCCCCTGACCACAAACGGCAGCATTGTCCTGAGAATTTTCTGTTTGATTTTGGCGTCCGTATTTCGAACGGCGAGTAGTCAAAGCGTGATCTATCGGCCTTTTACAGTGTGCCGCCACCGCTGTTGTACTTGCTACTTTACACCTTCCTTGTTGGTGTCGTTGGGCGTCTCCGCCCCAAGCCAGGTTTAGGTCTGCTTCGTCGCCTCACGATTCTTGCTTCCCGCAAATCTCGTGCTGTTGACCTTGAGCGCAGACTTGTTCAGAGGTTCCTTAGCCACTTCTCAATACGAGGCGTTCGGCCAAACTTACCCGTCACGAACCAAACAGAACCCGCTGGTCGATCCCACGATCGTAAAAATCTTCGATCAACGCCGTAACCGCCTGATCATAGGCCGGAAAACGCCAACGCGCATCCTCAAAGATATCGCAATTCACCGGGTGCGAATCCCAATTGCAGGCCTTGAGAATCGGTTTCTCCGGATAGGAATTCTCCCACACCATCGTGACAAACGGACAGACGGCTTCGACCAATCGACGCGCCAGCCATCCGTGCTAACTGTAGGCATTCCAGCCATAACAATCCCGCACGAGCGCGTCGGTTCGCGCGCGGTCGAATGCCTCACGGACCAGCCTTGAGTCTCTTCAACATCGTGACCGCCCGTTGACTAGGCCGGTCCATCGCACTCATCAATTCATCGCCTTCCAACTCCCGGTGTAGTCAGTCCATGCCTTGCAACAAATGGACACGGTCATCGAGACTCGCTGCCATATCCGACATGAATCCGAGATTCTGCACCTTGAAATTCGGCGAACTGGGACCGCCACCCACACAAGGCGGAAACTCGCCATCATGGCGAAATGACAGCTTTATCGTCGAGCGACTTCGCCCGAGTCTTCGCTTGCGCTCAAAGCTAAAGGAGGCCGCTTCGCGAAACAGAACCCGCACAAGGTCGACGAGAAGGCTTCATGAGTTGGAAAGTAACATACCTCTCAGAAACAGCCGTCTCACGGTGCCGGGTCGAGGAGGAATATCGAAAGATCGACCAAAATTGCGGGCAGAAAAATGGCTCAGAATTTCCTAGAAGGTGGTGGCTGTTTTGGAATCATTCTATTCGAGTGGTTTCAGGTTGTGGGCGGTTCGGACAGGTTCAATCAGTTTCCGACGCAAGCGGATTGCGTGCGCCCCTCGGGAGCAGCCCGGTGGGGGAGGGGCTTTCATCACAGTCAATCCGCCGTTGCATCAGTGGTTTTTGGCCGTCTCGCTCATCTTGAGCGGCAAGAAGGGCTTGCAGTTAGCCCGATTTGAAGGTGAATAAAAACGCCGCCGGGCGTATCTCGATGCAGATGCACCAAGCGATGCACCCCAAACGGATCATCAGCGGTTGCGTTCCGGGACCGTGGATATCTCGGCGGCAAGCCCAAGGAAAGGCCACCACCACCGGGGCAGCCGAACGAACGGGGAGAGGGTGTCCTCGATAAAACACCGGTGATCGGCTGGCGGCCGGGGACAAGCTCAAGGGAAGGCTTCTCCGTGCTGTTGGGCGTGAATGAGTGGACAAGGCCCATTTGATGACTGATGAATACAACAGTTGCTTGGGGATGGCGAGTATGGTGGTTTGGCGCCCGATGGACGTTGGGCTCAAGCAATCCCGATTTCATGCAAAAAGTCGGTTGGCGATGGAAATTGCCCACGGCACCCCGCTGCTTGTCCTGCCGGACATTTGCGAGGCGGTTCTCAAGTCTCGAGAAGCGGGGGCGTTGAAGAAATAACGAGAGTCTTCAGCCAAGCGCAGCGAGGTTTTGACGCAGGGTTTTGCTCGGGTTGCCGTTCCGTTGTCCGGGTTTGTTCTCGATTCTTTCGTTTCTCAAAGGATGCGGTCAGTCCCACCAAAAGGCACTGCACAGCCGAGACCAACCCCTCCATGAGTATCTGCATGAAGATTAACGGTCTAGTTGCCCCAATCGCCTTATAGGTCCCCAATCTCCAAAATCCGTTCATTGATGCTCGCGAGTATAATGTTCATGATCCCAATCCCTCTCACCAGCAAACTCAACCCTGCAATCATCCCTTCGCTGAGATGGGTGTCGCGGACCCGCTCTTTGATGTCATCGACCAAGCAACCGATGAGGTAATTATTTTGGGCAGCCAGGGCGATGGTGGTGAACCATTTTGGCAATGGGATTTTTGTCTTTTGAAAGATGATCCCCGAAAGCACGTTGAAGCTGTTGCGGCAGGCACGGCAATTCCACCGCTCAATCTGTTACAACACCCGCTTGCGGGCCACGCGCTTGCTTTGGCAAAGCGGATATTGGGGGCGAATGCTCTCCAAGTGGTTAATGCAGCGCGGTTGATCGGGAAAATTTTTCCATGCCCTTAATCAAATTCATCCCCACAGCAATTTCATTCCAACCCATTAAGCCTCTAAATCCTAATTGCGTAACTTTTTTATTTACGCGGTTGTGACCGCGCGAACGCTACTTCCGGTATTGGAAGCCAATTCGAGGGACAGATTCTCATCATCTACAGTGCTCGACAGGTCGGAAAAACGACGCTAGTTCGGAAGCTCATGGCCTGGTTCGACGGTTCCTCCGCCTATCTGAACTGCGATGAGCCCGACATCCGCCAAGCACTGGAATAGAAGACCTCAACAGAACTCAACCACTTCTTCGGCAGCGCAAAACTCGTCGTCATCGACGAAGCCCAACAGATTCGAGACATCGGCCTGACACTCAAACCAGCAACGGACACCCTGCCGAACACGCAGGGGTGGTGTCGACCGATTCGTTCTCATTCGAGTTAGCCAATCAAACCGTAAAGCCGCTTACAGGACGAGAGTTCGAATTCCATCTGCACTCAATTTCTTTAGGCGAACTTCGCAGCAGAAAGATAGCCATCAAAACCCGCCGGCTCCTTCACACATGATTGGTCTACGGCATGTACCCGGCCGACATTACCTCAGGAAGAGGATCGCGCTTCACCACCCGCGGACATTTACTAACGCCTATCCCGAAGCGGAAACATCGATCCTCACACCGGATACCTTGAAATGCCTCCTCGACAGATAACGCGACCTCAGCCAAATCCGCCATCACAACCAAGGACACGAGACACCTCGGTGCAATGCACACAGGCTATGATTCTGAGTCGCGAAGGAGAACACTGCCATACGTCAATTACATTGTCCGCACTGTCTCCAAGGAGCAGACAATCCATAATTAAATACCAGATGATGACAATCGATTCAAAATTCACAAAGCAGGGTTTTACACTCATCGAATTGCTCGTTGTCATTGCGATTATCGCTATTTTTGGCAGGCATGCTGTTGCTCGCGCTCGGCACGGCAAAATGCAAAACCAAGCAGATCAAATACGCCTCGAACCTCCATCAGATGTATGTTGGCGACAACGAGGATTTCTATTCCACCCAAACCAGCGGGGCGTTCGGTGGCGGCAAGCAAGGAAATAGCGGCGAACATAGCAGCGGCGCCTATGGTCGTGGCATCGGCGGAGATGTTCACGCGGATCAACGTCCCTTGAATACTTATTCATCGAAGGACGTCCATGGGTGTCCTGCGGACAAGGGAGACGCTTTTGCCAAGCCCGCAGGCATAGACGTGAAAAGAGCTGCTAAGGGACAGAAATCAGCTTGCGCCACCGTCAAAATCATCCAAGGCGACTAGCCTTGGGCTGGAAACCGAGACCACAATGATCTCAAAAGCGTCTGGCACAAGTGGAATCACCAACGCCATGAGAATATGCTCTTCAGCGACAGTCATGTGGAATTCTTTCAATTCCCCCCCCATTTTTGACCAAGAAGCCAACTGCCACCCAGTCGGGATCGCGCGATTGGTGGTGAGCTGGACACAGAAAGAGAGTTTAGACAGGATTGACAACCTTCACTCGTATCCTGCCTCAACTGTGCTTCGTGCTTCTAACTCACAAGTTCCGCCTCAGCAAGAACAACGCCAAGAGAGTATGGCATTTTTTGAGATTGAGTGAGATTCAACGGGTGCTGCGTTAGGCTTGCATTCATGTTGGGACCTTCGGCATTTGAAGCTTTTGTGGAAGATGGCCAGATTCGGTTGAAAGATGATCTTGTGTCTCCCGAATCGGACACGAGTGATCATTGTCGTGCCAGATAGCAGTCCAGAAGTAGCGCGCGTTGAGAGTCCCAAGCTCGCTCATCCGAGAGACATGGAAGACTGACGAATGACTGTCGCTAACAATTAGGTTGGGGTGACGTCTTACGAATCGATCAAACGTGAGCCCCAGCACCTCTGCTCTTGGATACTGGCGTTGACTTGAATTTTGATCCCGTCCGGGGTTCTAAAGGAGACGGGAACAAAACACGCAACTGGAAAATCATAGCAACTCCAAGGATTTAATGGATCACAATCGTCCGCAGTGGCGGCTGATCTCGCGATGTTGTTGCTCGGTAAGTGTATTCGTGGATGATTCTTATTGATTGACCAGCCTTCTGGAATCTTGGGTAGAGACATGCTGAATCACTTTCGAATTTTACTAGAGAAGCTCTGATTTAGTTTTTGGAATTTGCTGTTTTAGGCGATTTTTCTGGAGAAGGATGTCCAGACCCTGGGGCAAATGGCTCTTGAGGGGGAGGATTGGTGACTTGCGTGGTCTCTGGGCGTGGATGGAGATGGAGTTGGAAACGATGCGGACAACTGTCCGGAACTTAGCAATTCCGATCAATCCGATGGGGATGGCTTAGGAGAGGCTTGCGGCTCGGCCATTGATGGAGGTGGCATCGAAAATGCCGAAGACAACTGCCCGCTAATCCTGATGAGCTCGATATTGACGCTGATGGCATTGGCAACATCTGTGATGATTTGGTTGATCCCGTTTTGGGGAACATCGAAGTGGGCGGCTAAGTGCTCACTTTGTCATCCACCTTATAAGTCGTTAGGCTTGTCGCGTTCATGCGATGTTTAGATGTGATAAGACGGATGTGGTTTCTATCTATGAAGATTGTGTTGATGGCTGTGGCCGTCAGTCCTCTGGCACTTTTGGCCAGCTCAATCAGTGACGACTTTTTTAGCGAACAGGAGTTGGCTCTCGGGCATGCTAAGGTGGATCAAGGGGTTCTCAAGTTGACGGATTTGGAGGATCTGGAGTCCGGTTTTGCGCCTCTTTCGCTACCTGGTCCGTATGTATTTTGGGACATTGATGGTGGGCAGTGGGTGGCGTCGTTCCGTGCGCGTTTTCAAGCCCGAGTCGGCGGTGGGCCGGAATGTCCTTCGCAGGGATTCAGCTTTGTTTTTGATCTGGAGATCGCAAAGGTGGAAGTGCCTTTTCGCAAAGCGGGTGGAGAGGTGCTGGGTTTGGTTGTTTCGTTTGATGCGGTTGCCGTCCGGGTCAGTCTACAGAGCGCTACGGAGGGAAATGAGATTGGCGAGGCTCTCCGGGATCATTGTGTGCCTCGGCGGAGCGAAGGTTGTGGCGCAGTGGTTTGATGGAATTCGAGCGGGGGATCGGCTCGTGGATGTTAAAGTCAGTTTGAATTCCAACGGCGCTCTGGACGTGATTTACGATGGGGTCAGAGTCTTTGATGAGGCGGCCATCGGTTACACGCTGGTTGCCGGGCGCTTTGGTTTTGGTGCGGGCACCGAAGAGTCGGCCGCCTCTGCTCGTGACATCGTTGGATCGACAATTTTGGGGTTGAAACGACCGCGGTGGCGGAAACATTCGTCCGCAGTCTGATTCCTGGTTAGGTGATGCAGCAGTAAGGATCGAGCGCGTCAGTGCCGGAAGTTTTGCTTTCGTTTGATGGCTAGGTGGTGAACGCCGAGGTCGTGGAGATGGGCGGTGTTACCGTCGTTTTCTATGGTCTGCTCGGTTTGTTGGCGTCCGGTTCCGTGCATTTGATCACCTTAGCCTATTTGGATGGTCGAGAGTTTTTGTTCGATCTCACTTCGTCGGGTTTCAAGTTCCGGGTGCGTCAGTCCTGCATCGCTCCGACATTAGTGGGAATGCTCTCGGTTTGCGATTTTCGCTGGGACCTGAATGGATCTTTTTCAGGACGGGAGCGACAACGAGCAGAGCACGGTCTACCTCAGGGCCGATTCAGCTTCGCAACGGCGCAATGAGTGCGGATGAAATCGCTGCCCTTGGCGGTCTTTCCGCAGTCGGGATTCCGGTGCCTGGAGGTTGCCAATCAAAGGGCTCTGGTGTTTCGATTCCGGGAACCTTGCTGCAAACCGTAGGTGCCGATTTTGCGGATCAAGAATGAGTCGTTTTCGGATCACTACCACTATGGCACCACAGCGACAGGACACGTTTCGGAAACATCTGATTTTAACGGAGCGACTGCGAAGATTGCTCCCAATGGCGGTGGTCGTCAGGTGAATCAGGGGAAGCAAAGCTCCCAAGGTGATTATGGATGCCTATGGATCGATGGGGAGCGAGGTTTTGGCGCCTTGCCTCGCCGTGATGCCGTCATTGACTATTGAGATCACTGGAAGCGACGTGATCCTGAGCTGGGATGCGAACGCTAGGGGTTTTGTGTTAGAGAGTGCCGATGATTTACTTGGCGCGTGGAATCCAATTGAAGAAGACAACCAGGGTAGACCCGTGCTGTGGGGCGGTGGATTCCCAACGGTTCTTCAGGTTGCGATGAGTTTAATGGTTTCACCCGGAATGGCGACACTCCGGCGGCTAATGGCAGGCTCGTAAGGTTGATTTTTCGGGCGAGGGGAAAAGATGTTTTCGGAGTAGTGTTTTTGCCTTGGGGTATTTGGAGCGAATCCGCGCCGCTGTCCGTTATTTCTTTCCAGTTGGAAGCTGATAGCCGGTAGCATCGGTTGGGGCGGCCTCTAGGAATTTCATGTAAAGTCTTGCCTGTCTCCTCGGTGGTCTTTGTCGGTTGCAAAAGATTTCATCGAGCCAAATCATCGGAGTATGCCACGGTACGCATCAGTCCGGGCTGCGTTTGGAGGGTTGACTCCACTGCCGGAACCGGCTCGGGGCGGTATTGCATTTCCAATGGTGATCCGCGCTTACATAGCTCATTTGCTTGATGTTTCCGTTCCCATCGCGTTCCACTGTGATTGGCGCGCGCGATATTTACCCTTTATGTTGGTTTGGTAAAAATAGGTTTCGTTGCCATCCCACGAATAGAGATCTGCAAAGAAAACAGATTGATTTAACAGTTCATAATACCCTCTATCAAACCGGGTAAAGCCGAGGGAAAAAGTATTGAAGCTGCCGGCAAACCATTCGTTTGCGATCGAAGCAAAGAATTCCACCTGGAACATGCTGCGTAAGTAATTCATGGGTTCGTTTCCGGCGGCTTGATTGAGCGCCGTCTTACGAGCCAACGATTGCTTTGCAGAATCAATCATGAACGCATTAGCGATTATGGTTGACTTCGTGCGCTGCAGTGCCCGTAAAGCAACTTAACGGGGGGGGGAGGCAAGGAACCCGATACAGTTTAAATCGTGAAGTTCAGCCTAGATCAGATTCAACAAGGTTCCAAGAAAGATCAGTTGTTCGGCGCCCAGTGACGTTATTTATTGTCCATGAGGCAGACTCCGTTTTCGACAAGGATTTCGGCATAGGGTGAAGGGAAGCACCGCCCACTTCGGCGATCTGCTGCCGCTCTGCTCACGCCTCTCACCAGAGGCATTTTCCAAGTGTGGTATAAAAGCGCTCGCGTACAGTGGTCATAACCGAGCTCGTACTTCATCGTAGGTCTTGGACTTTTGGAAGTAGCGGAATCTTGAACGCCCAACTAGTCAGTGAGGAGGTCCAAGCTAAAACGTTCGATGCGGTTCAGAGCGATGTGTGAGGCGTGCGCTGTCATCACCGTTGTCGCCGATAATTCCCTACTAAGCTGGATCGTGTGCTAACGGTTCGCCTTGTAAGAATGGCGTTCCAATCTCCGTCAATCCGTCGAGCAGTTGGGCAAAATTCTTCGCGTTTGCATAAAACGCGTGGCAAACAAGGACTAAAAGAGCGATCAAATACTTTTCTGTAGAGTCCTTTACTTCTAGATGTCTTGATTTCGTAGGATCAGACGGTTGTCATTACGCTGAATCATGACGAGGTTAGGGAAGGATGGTGATCGTGCAGAGTGACTTGAAACGATTCAAACTGTGCATCTCTTATACTTGATCGTCTCTTGGTTCGTTTGTAAGGATGTTATATTTCTCACTCACATTAGTTAAAATGAAAGTGCGCTTCTTCTATTATACAGTATTTCTGGTGAGCGGTTGTCAGTTTTACCGTTAATCCGTGCAGTGGGTTCCGGCTTGACCTCTGCGACTGCACTCAGAATGAGTGCGTTCCTGTGGTGGGCTTCAAGGCGCTATATCCTTCCGAAACCGTTCGAATGGGTGGTGCTTTGACGTTTATCTTTCTTTGCACTCGGATTTATCGCTTTCGTCTGACCATTGTTTTGCCGTCAGATGCTTGCGCTGTTTGGCGAGACGTCTCGTGGATAACCTGAGACCGATCAGTAGCCGCCACAACGAAAGGCGATGAGCGTTGAAATCGGCGATCGACTGTAGTTTCAAGCAGAAGTCAGCTCGGTTTGTTACTGACCGGGTTCTCGAAAGGTTTTGGGGTTCTTCTTTGAAGAGGCTGGTGCCAAGTTGGAGGAGAACCCAAGCCACCGGACGCCAGAAAGATATAAGACCGAGAAGAAAGAGCCGTCTCTCAAACAGCTCGGACCTGATGTGATATCGATCGCAGAATCGCGCTTCGAATGTCTCTCCTAATGTCTCGTTCATGGCGATGCTCAGATGGTCTCTAGCCAAGGGGGCTATAAAAGTCCAATTTTGTTTTCTTTCTAAGTCAAAACGAAGATCTTCCCCATTTGTTACCCAATATTTGCCAGAATCTGTTGGAAAGAGAGCTTAACTGCGGCGGTTGTTTTCGCTCGAGAAAGATTTTCGGTAATTCTTGGTTGAGGCCCGTTTTATCGATGGGATGTAGCAAGGGGCAGGTAAATTTCCGTTGGTTCATGAGGCAACTGAGGAATGGCTTTCCCTGACCGCTGTCTGGTTTTAGTTGAATGCGTTGGCGGGAGGTTCGTATAGACTGTTTTTGTTCGCGGAGTTCACGGAAATCTTGATGCGCATCCATCTGAACCCACGCTTTACAATCGATGATCGGTTCATGTGGGAAAGCTCGGATATATTGCGACTTAGGGGATTTTTGCCGACGGTTTTAGGATTGGCGTCTGTTTTCGCTGTTTTGTGCCATCACGATTCCGTTCAGGCGGTGGTCTCGTCCACTCTCGCCACACATTACCAGTTTGATAATGTCAACGCCATTAACAATGACTGTTCCAGAGGCGACCGGCATCTGGCTAATTTTGATGACCTACCCCTGCTGTGACATCCTCTCTCGAGGTGGATTCAATATTATTTCGCTCCGTCGTGATAAATCACTAGTCCCACAACCGGCCACCGTCTCCATGAGTTGCACCAACTGTTTCGAAAGACTGCCCCTCGCAGGAGATTGATCCACCCTTCATAAAAATCATCCACCATCCAACTTGAGGCAATTTCTTGGCCACCGGAGAACCAAAGCCGTAACTTCGTCCCCTGCTTCCTAGTGCTTGTGGGACTGGAAACTCCTTTTCGGAGTTCAGCAAGAGAGCAACTCGGCGTTAACGTCTTGGATCCTCTTCGATAGATACGAAGGCGTGATTCCTGCCCTTGTTTGAATCACGCCCCATGCGCAACTCAGCGCACTCTGGTTCTGATCCAGTTTCGGAAATAGGATGCCGATTCAGAATTTAGCTGACTGGAACCTTCTCCTTGGAAATCAGCCGAACATCGTCAATTCGCATCTCCTTATCAGCGGCTTTACACATGTCGTAGATCGTCAGTGCCGCAATGCTTACCGCAGCAAGAGCCTCCATTTCGACACCGGTCCGCGAAGTGATCTGTGCCGATGCGGAGATGAGAATGCGGTCCCGAGACTCAGGAATTTCAAACCGTACCTCGGCATGGGTAATCGGCAAAGGATGCGCCAAAGGGATGAGTTCGCCGGTTTTCTTTGCAGCCATAATGCCGGCCAGCCGCGCCGTGGCTAAAACGTTGCCTTTCGCTACTTGATCCGATTCGATGAGGTCAATCGTTCCGGGATGAAGAAAGATTGTTCCGCCGGCAATGGCGTTCCGATGTGAAAGGGGTTTCTGAGACACATCAACCATAGTGGCTTCGCCCGTTCGATCGATGTGGGTTAGTAATTGTGGTTGATCCGATCTTGCCGTTCCGGGGCTGACTGGTTGGCTCATCATCTCACCGTGTTCCATTACCGAGCGCTCGGACCTCGCACTTCTTGACGCCAGCGGTCAATGGCTTCCTTGATCAATTCCGAAACGTTGAGCTTCGGCTTCACAAATCGCGGGGTAAACCAAGGAAATCCTCCAACCAAGTCGTGGCTCACCAGAATCTGGCCGTCGCACTCCGTTCCCGATCCAATACCGATCGTCAAGCCCTTGATTCGATCCGTTATTCCTGTGGCGACCGAGGGTTTCACGAGTTCGAGCACCATACCAAAAGCCCCTAATTCATCTAGCAAGAGAGCGTCCCGTATCAGGCGCTCTTTTTCTTCTTCCACCTTGCCCTTGATTTGATAGCACCCCTCTTCCTTGATGTGTTGGGGCAACATGCCAATGTGGCCCATAAAGGGAATGCCACTTTCCATGATGGCCTTAATTTGAGAGTGGATGGCTTGTCCCCCCTCCGCCTTCACAGCATCGGCACCAGCCTCAACCAAACGACGGCTATTGGCTAAAGCTGCTTCCACCGAGTCATAACTCCGGTAGGGTAGATCGGCCACAACCAGTGCCGAGGGTTCTGCTCGGGCGACAGCACGAACGTGATGGAGCATGTCTTCCATCGTGACATGCGTCGTATCGGGATAGCCCAAAACGACCATTCCCAACGAATCGCCCACCAAAACCATCGGCATCCCCAGCTCATCCAAAAGCTTGGCCATAGGGTAATCGTAGGCCGTGAGGATGGGTAGACGTTCGCGACCTTTGAAGGATCGAATCTTGTCGATCGAAACTTTCTCGATGACTCCACCAGCTATCATTCTATCTCCGTGAATATATTTCTGCCAATTCACGCACCGACGCACCTAAATAATACCGAACGGTCACTAGCCACATCAACCAATACGTTTTCAAATTTCCTTGACGGCGAAACCTCCGGGCTGAAGTGATGACCGTCCCATCCGCCAGTGCCAGGTGCCCTACCCGCCTAAGTTGACGACATAACTCAAATTCTTCCATTAACGGGAGATCCGGCACGCCACCTATCGCTTCTAAATCCTTCCGTCGCGCAAACATGGCTTGATCACCCATTGCCCGCCCCCCTAGGTAAAGCCGGAGCAAGCACCGAAAACGCGAGCCCCACCTCCAAACGCTCGACCGGTCAAAGCTCTTCCAAAATCCTCCGCCAACCACTCGGCGATCCCGAAAGACATTCAACAGCCGACGCCCTCCATTCTTCGGGACAATGGTGTCTGCATGCAACATGAGGACAACATCACCGCAGACATGCCGAGTGGCCTCCCGCATTTGAGTCCCCCGCCCCTTCGCAGTTCGAAAGACCCGACAATCTAACGATTCCGCAATCTCACGCGTCTCATCGTCACTTCCCCCGTCCGCAATCAATATCTCGGTCACCTCCGGGATTCGCCTCACAGAGTTAATAGTTTCCGCCAAAGAATCCGCCTCATTCAAGGTAGGAATCACGACGGAAATGGTTTCGGGCAAACGCTCATCTGCTTTCGGGACCAAAATCTTCTCACCTCGCCACCACAAGAACAAACCGGCAAAACACCATGAAAAACTGATGGCTAAGGTGAACAGCGCCGCAGCCACGGCATCCTCAACCGGAATCCCAAAGAGCCCCAAAAAAACCAAAGCTGAGCCCTCTCGCAAACCGGCACCGCCCACGCCAATCGGCAATCCCGAAATCATCGAAATGACCGGAAACAACCACAGCACAGCGAACCACGAAATATCCACACTCGAGACCGACGCCAAACACACCACCATCGTAAAGCTGATACACGCGTGAACACAAAACGCCGCTAATCCGGTCTTCAACAAAATCACTCGATCTCTCAACAATCTCTTGCCGCCGTCCTGCAACGTTGCGCGAAATCGATCGAGCGCCCTAAATCGAGTGCCACGCCACCGAGAGAAAACCACGACAATCAATCCTACCGCGCAGAGAACCCCAAAAATCCACGCCACCGGTAATAGTAACTGACTACCGCGTAGGTCGGTAAAGCCCCCGGAAAGAGCGCCCACCAGAACCATTGAGCCACCAAAAGTGATTGCCCCAATCAACGCCATTAGCCGGTCCAACGGCGCAGCGCCCAGCACCTCGGACATCTTCAACCGATACCAGCGTGCATAAATTCCCGATTTCACCACATCACCCCCAACAGCCCCAAAAAGGAAAGTGTGCGAACAATGCCCGATGATGGTCCCGCGCACGGTTGCCCCAGGATGCACAACATTCCCGCCGAACCTCAGCACCAAGTGCCAACGCCACGAGGAAAACAGGAGACTAGTTCCGAAGATTCCCCACGCCAAAAGGAGCCCCATCAAATTCGCTTCCCCCAGCGCAGCCAAAAACGTGGGCGCGTCTATCCAGCAAAGCACAATGATCATCAAAACCACTGAGACCAAAATCGCCAAAAATCGAGTCCAGTCCCACATATTCTGATGACATCCAGCAAACACAACCGCATGTTGGGAGGATTGACCCAGCGTTGCCAGCCAATTCAGACTGCCTCAGTCCAAGACAATGCTAGTCTCTTCGCAGAAAAATCTATTGAAACCGTGCTCCAATGCTTCACCATTCTGGGACCCTCTTATGCATTCAGACTCGACCGTAAATCGCCGAGGTTTCCTCAATTCCACGGTATTGGGACCACTGGACGCAAGGCACAATTCTTTCAACTCGTAGCAGCACTGAGCACCCTAAAAACGTGAGCGAAATTAAGGGAAAATACATACAAGTGGCGGCTTTAATCTACAGTCCTGCACTCTCCAGCAACCCACCAAAAGACCCTGGGAATTGACAACTTCTTTAACCTATTAAAGCTTATGCAATGATAAATTATGGGCTTGACCGGTAGTGGGTGATGCTTCACCTCGGGCGTGCGGATGAGGGCGCGCTTGTGAATCTGTTGACCATATTCCAACTCCGGTCATTGGCGCTGTAGAACGGGGCGGAAGGGTTGTCGCCCGTGTTGCCGAGCCTTTGTCCGGCAAGGGCATTCTCCGTTTCCTGCCAAGGGCTGTTGAAAAGCAGGGCACCCTTCCGATTACCGATAAATACCGCGCCTATCGCCCCGCTCCGGTTTTCGGCGCGCCGTCATCAATCACGCCCTCGCTTATGCGGAAGGGCTCGTCAACACGATTGAAGGCCAAGCCCTGATAAAACGGGCTTGGGTCGCTCCGCCACTACAGCAAACGTTGTATGCTGCTTTTCATCGCTGAGGCGATCTGGAAATACAACAAGGGGATCGCCTCTGCCTGCTTCATGCGGAGGGCACTCGCGTGAGCCGGATCAATCAGCTTTATTACGACGATTGCCTGACTGTTATGCAGGATAAATTGGGTCCGGGCAGCACGGACCTGATTTACCTCGACCCGCCCTTCAACTCGAACAGGGCCTACAACGCTATCTATAAAGACGAGACCGGGCGTCCTTTGCCAGAACAGGTCGAGGTCTTTTGCGATCAATGGACGTTGGACGGTGAGCGGATTCGCGCCATTGAGCAGTTGCGGTGCTCATGCGGAAATCCGGCATTGATGATGACACCGCAGAGTTTTGGCGGCTTTGGATGAAGTCCCTGAGCCGGACGGACCCGAGGTTGTTGAATGCAGACACATGTTTGAGGTATTAAATAAAAAAATGAGTTGCCTAGAATCTTTCTTTGGATGGATGATTGGACAGCTACTACTTGGAAACAACTGACGCAACAAACAGTAGAACTCTACCAAAAAGAAAAAAATGAGAGCACGGAAAGACAACCCACTCTATGGCAAGTTCAATGATCTGGTTGAATCCCTTGTCCAGAAAAAGCCGGATAAACCGGCAAAAGCTAAGCATAGAAAGATACAACAGCCACAAAGGTGCACCTATTCCGCCGTTGCCTCACAAAAATCGGGGCAAACAGAGAAAGATTAAACGAATGAAGACACAAATTCCAGCAAACACTCTGTATGAACCACCGGATAGATCAGTTCTATACACGCCCGGAGATAGCGAGGGGTTATGTGTCCGAGGTTGCGAACAGATGGAAAGACCCTGGTGTTTTATTTGTTGAACCGTCTGCCGGCACCGGCGCATTCATAAAACCTTTGAAGAATGCCGGACGAAAAGTAAAAGCCATTGATATTGACCCGCAAGCACCTGGTATTCTTCGCCGAGATTTTTTGGAAATAACGAATATCTTTTCAGGCAATCACTCGAAGATTGTCGTCATTGGCAACCCTCCGTTCGGCAAGAACGCCTGCATCGCGGTTCGGTTCTTTAATCGTGCAGCAGACTTTGCCGATGAAATTGCCTTTATTGTGCCTCGCACATTTCGTAAGCGAAGCATTCAAAACCTTCGCTTAGGCGAACCACATCATGTTCCTTGCGCCTGGCAAGTATGGAATCGGCGCACGGTAGAGAGAACTATGCCGTCTCCCCCTTCCGTCGATCATTTAATCGACTACACCACCCCTAGGTTTGCTGACTTCGCCATGCGTCGAGTAGGCTTTTATGCTGGACGGGTGCATACCAAAAATCTGCGTTCTCTTTCTCAGACAACCCATTACTTCCTACGAGAAAAAGTCTGCGGGGTTATTGAGGCATTGCGCCAAGTAAAGTGGACGGACGTAGCGTCGCAAACAGCCGGTGTCCGCTCGCTCTCCAAAGCAGAGATAGCCTTTAAGCTCAGCAAGGTTTGCCATGTCTAGACACTCCGACAATCAGCTGCACGGCAAGACCTTCGAGAACATGATAAAAGCCGCCAACAACGGTATATTCAGTTCCTTCTCCTCAGACAGAAAGCGCTCACCTCATGAGAGGTTCGATATCGGGCGAGAAGACGACCTGGAGCGTGGCATCCCAACTTCCATAAAGTCCACTGGAAATAACATCATCGGCTTGTCGGATGCACGATCGTTCTGGGAATCGTTCCGTTTTATGCCATATCGGATGATCGTCGGTGCCTACAGACAAAAAGGCAACCGGAAAGTATTTGATCTCATCTACGAGATCATTTTTCATTCCAAATATAGGTCGCACGTGCTGGGCGATGTCTCAGAAGATGATATCACACAATTTCATAATAGATTGAGGCAATTCGGGCCGGGACCTGATGCGCAAAAACAAGCCAGCGCATGGGCGCAAGAGCGAAAACAGTTACTTGAGGAACGGATAGGTCTCGTCACTCTGAACCCAAAAATAGACTCTAAAAACCAACGAAGACTTCAATGCAGCATCCATCTAGACTATCTTATTAAATTACTAGAACCGGATGATTACACCCCTCCACAACGAACATTTCGGAACTCTAGTGCTCCCTCTCCAGATACGCAGTGGCTCGCGCAAATTCAGTTAAGACTCCTTGACTCACGCCCTTCTAGCCAAGTTAGTAATTTCCATGAGGACAATCAAGTTTGGTACGGATGGTTGGCGTGCCGTAGTGGCGGAAGATTTCACCTTCGCCAATTTGGAACGAGTCGCGCAGGCGACGGCGGATGTTTGGAGATGCCAGCGAATCGCTGGTACTCGGAGAAAGGTAATTGTCGGATATGATCGACGATTTCTTTCGGCTGAATTCGCACGTCGGACAGCGGAGATCTTTGCTGGCAATGGGTTTGATGTGGTACTTTCCCACGAGGCGGTACCGACGCCCGCGGTATCCTATGAAGTAAAGGCTGAGCGAGCAATCGGAGGGATCATGATT
This sequence comes from Limisphaerales bacterium, assembly GCA_024761205.1. Classification (GTDB taxonomy): domain Bacteria; phylum Verrucomicrobiota; class Verrucomicrobiia; order Limisphaerales; family AAA164-E04; genus UBA2970. The sequence continues at coordinate 52,690 of JAMASS010000011.1, read as the reverse complement.
ACAGCGAGTCACAATCCCCCAAAATTCAATGGTTTCAAAATCAAAGCCCATTTTGGTGGGTCTGCTGATGTTTCACTTTGTCAAAAGGTTGAAGCGTGGTTGGACCGGAGTCCGGTGAAGGTTGCGTCGCTCGGGGAAGATCGCAAGCTCAAGGTCAAGAATCTCACAAAATCGTACTTTCGGCGCTTAACTCAATTGGTCGATTTTGAGTTGATCCGAAAGTCCAAGGCCAGGTTTGCGCATGACGCGCTTTACGGTGTCGGGGCCGGGTGCTTTGACCGAATCCTAGCGGGAACGACTTGTCGAGTAACGACCTTGCGCGGCGACCACAATTCCGAGTTTGGCGGGATCAATCCTGAGCCCATCGCTGCGAATTATCGCGCCAGCAGCGAGTATCTTAAGAAACATCCGCACGATCTCTGTTTGGTGACCGATGGTGATGCGGATCGTGTCGGCGGAATGGACGGTCGGGGGAATCCGATCACCACCCACCAGATTATTTGTCTGTTGCTCTACCATTTTGTGGTCAATCGGCGAGGCAGGGGCAGGGTGGTGAAGACGCTCACTACGACATCCATGGTTGACAAGATGTGCCGGGCCTATGATCTGCCTTTGGTCGAAACGGGTGTGGGCTTCAAGTATATCTGCGCCGAGATGTTGAAGGGTGACGTGCTTTTGGGGTTTGAGGAAAGTGGCGGGATTGGATTTCCAGAGCATGTGCCCGAGCGTGATGGAATTCTTGCCGGGCTGATGCTTTTGGAGATGTTGGCGGTGGAGAAAAAGCCGGTACCGAAGCTTTTGGCTCGGCTGGAGAAGGAATTTGGGCCGTATCACTACGCGCGAATTGACAGTCATTTTCCCCTCGAGAAGCGATCCGCTTTGATGGAATTCTGCGTGGCGAATCCGCCTGGATCGTTGACTGGTTCACCTGTCGCCGCGGTCAAAACTTTTGATGGCGTCAAATATGTCGCGGAGAACGGTGCATGGTTGATGCTGCGAGGCTCGGGAACCGAGCCCGTTTTGCGTATCTATGCCGAGGCGAATTCTGACGCCAACGCCGGCAAGTTGCTGAAACTCGGGTTGAGTCTGACGAGGAAAGTATAGCTTTCAGAGCTTGATTGCGACGGGGTCCACGGTAAGAGTGTGGCCGCTGATGGATGATTCAGAATTGCAGAGAGAGTCTCACCTACGGAGCTTACTAAAGGGCCTGACGTGGAGATTGGTCGCGACTGGGACTACGATGTTGATTGCCTGGCTGACCTCTGGGGATGTCATGCTGGCGCTCAAGATAGGCGGCATCGAGTTTGTGGCGAAGTTCTTCGTCTATTATTTGCATGAACGAGTTTGGCTGTGTGTGCCCATGGGTACGATTCGAGGATTCCTTACTTAGGGGTCTCTCAAGGCAAGTCAGTCGGCGATGGCTCCGGTTCTTGAGTCGCGCAACGATTGAGTGGCTAAGAGGGGACTTCTTCGAATGCCTTGTGGTAGCATCGGATCAATGGTTCGTTTTGAGGCGTTAGTTTATCCAACTCGCCCCTCGCGCATCAGCGGATTGCGATGTGTTCATCGGGGGTTAGGCAGAGATCCGAAGCCGTGGTGGTGGCCAATAGATCATCCCAATATGCTCGTGGGTTTCGTTGATACGGTGAATATCAAGGAACCGGGGCGCAAACTGGCCCGGATTTCTCACCAATGAAGATTGTACAACGGCAAGGAGGTTGGCACATGAGCGGAGGGCTCGCGCTTGGGGTCTTGGCCAATGCTTCGGCTAGGCCGTTGCCGATTCCGCTTGGGGGGAACGCTCCACCCCGGGTGGCTAACGAGGTAGGCCGTGATGCCGGGCGACGCTGGTGCGTCGTCCGGGGCGTTTTCTCTTGGTTCGTCCGGGCCCGCAACCCGGCGGGGCGCAGTGACTGCGCCTAAGCTCGGCGGAGGCTTTGATCTCGAGGCCAAGAGATGGCCTTGCGGTCCCAGCCGGGGGAACAGCGGCTCAAGCCGCCCGCCGCCCCATCCTCGAGAAGCCCTCAAAATCTTGGCGGCCTCATGGGGGTCATCTCTATTCGCGAGAAATCCGGGCTAGCCAGCTAATTCACCAAATTCTCAAGTTATAGGTTTTTGGCATTGCATGCATTCCGAGTAGGAAATGTTAATGTCCGGGGTTTGGGAGAAAAGGCTTCTTCACAGTCGGGACAGCGGACCACGTAACTTTCTTGTCGTTTTCAGTATTTGACGAGATTCGGGAGGGCTGGCGAATCCAGACCGTCTTCAATGAGATTGACCAAGGCATCCGGATCGGGATTGATGTTTGAAGCCAGACGATTGGCTTGAGCATTGACCGCTTGCTCGAAACAGTTGCGCACCGGCCGGCCATTCCCGAAATGTTCATTGGCTTTCTCAAGATATTCAGAGATGGCGTCCTGTAGTCGGATGCCTCGCTTTTTGACCGGGCCGCCATTGAGGGAGAGGAAGCGGTCCTTGTGAGGTTCGAAGAACAGCCCTTGGAAGGTCTCGACCATGTTGTCGGTGTGGATTGTGGTAGAGACAGGCTGTCCAAAACTGGCGGTGGCGTCGGCAGCTAAACTGAATTCAGTGCGGGGAAAGAGCACCTCCTAGGCACCTCCGGTGATCTTGCGGAAATTGTTGTTGATGATCTCGATCAGATCAACTGTGCCAGATTCCGTCTTCTCGTAGGAACAATTCGGGGGAACTAAAATTTCCAGCAATTCAACCAAGAGGCGCGGATCAAAAAGAGCGCGGGTAAGTTGTTTGAGTGAGATTTCCCGCAGTTGGGGATCGGGCGAGCTTTCTTTTTCAGTTCTATTCTTATGGTCGCACAGTGATTCGAGGTGTCTTGTCCGGCTGTCGCCAATCTGGTCATCGGAAGAAAATCGGCGAGCCATTTTTCATAGGATCGGCAATGGTGAGATTGCCGAATACCAAAAAGATGTTCCCAAAGACAATGGAGGGAACGACTAGCTTGCGTGCAGTCGCCGGCTGCCTTTTTGCTCCGTGAATTTCTTCAGGCCCGGCGGACAGTGCATTGGTGTCGAGGATCATGACAAGTCTTCCGGCTCAATGTGTTCGAATGCTTCCTTGATGATCTGTTGAATCCGGGCGCTTTCTTTGCTGAAGTGCGAGAGCCCACCGAAGCCCTTCATCCACGGGGGGGGCTGGCGGAGGCCGCAGTGGGGTTCGTTGTAGGCGGTCCTCTATGGTTTCAAGTTGCTTCAGGGTCATTCTGGTAGCGGCAGCCGAGGTCTTAGCTTTGCGAAAGGTTGTGTCGGGGATATCGAGTGTTGTTTTCCGGCTCATATTCCCGTTTTTGTGGTTTTGCTCAAGAATTGACGTCTCATCCTCCTCAACGAAGGTGAAGTGGCATGCGGTTTAAAGCTTGATCGGGGCGGTTTGGGGGCTTCTTTTCGCTAAGCGCGTGGGTGGGCTTTTTTATAGGCGGATTGCAATCGGTCGGTGGAAAGGTGGGTGTAGATCTGTGTGGTTGCGAGATGGGCGTGGCCCAGGAGTTCTTGGACACTTCTAAGATCGGCGCCGGCATTCAGGAGGTGGGTTGCGAAGCTGTGACGGAGTTTGTGGGGGGTAATGGCTGGATCAAGGCCACACAGGCTCAGATACTTCTTGAGGCGGAGTTGGATGAGTCGGGGATACATGGGTGTGCGTTTGGCGTGGTTGGCCAGGAAGACCGGCAGATGAGGGAGTTTGGGATGTTGAGCGACTTGCCAATAGTAGCGAATCGACTCCAGCGCGGGCGCGCCGATGGGAAGGTGACGTTCTTTCTTTCCTTTCCCCATCACTCGAACGAGTTGGTCCTCCCAGCGGAGATTCTCGACGACCATGCCGCAGAGTTCACTGATCCGTAGTCCGCAGGAATAGATCGCTTCGAGGATTGCAGCATCACGGATGAGCGGTGCCGGATCGGGCGCTGACTTGGATTTTTCGGATTTGTTTTGAAGGGCGGAAAGCGGTGTTTTTAGGAGATCGGTCATCTGCTCCAGTGTCAAAAATCTGGGGAGATGCTTTTGGGCTTTGGGAATCGATATCTGTCTGATGGGGATCTCCTCTAGTTCACCCATGCGGACGAGATACCGATAGAAGGTGCGAAGGGCGGAAAAGCGCAGTTGGATAGCCGAGCGGCTGAGTTGCTTGCGGCTGAGATGTCTGAGGAAAGCGCGGAAGTGGTTGCGTTGGAGCGTCTGCCAGTGTGGAGCTTGATTTTGGGTCTCGCGGCGCCAGTCAGCAAACTCGAGTAATGTCTGGCGGTAATTTCTTTTGGTGTGGGGTGAGGCGTTGCGATCAATCTCGAGGTGTTCCAGGAAGCGGGTGATCCATTCGTCCTGGTGTTCTTTGTGGTCCATCAGGCAGGCTTACCAGAAGAAGTATCCGATATTAGGCTTCGGCACTGGTATTAGAATCGGTGTCACGCGGGGCGAACTTAAAGCCAACTTTCCCCGAATCCTCCAAGATGAGTGCGGCCGTGAAAGGAAAGCCTCGACGAGAGACAAACTTGTCCAGCATGTCGGTGCGTCCATTGGTGAGCAGCTTGACCATTTGTGTCCGTTCCACGGGTTGTTGGCAGATGATCTTACCGGACTTGAATTTACATGGTTTTTCGTCCTTCTGACTGTGCTCACAGATGTATTCCGCTTCAGTGTCATAAACACCGCCGCCGCAGCGGGGGCAGTTGCCGATAGGCTTTTTGCCGGTGAGATCGACCTTCGTTGCAGGTTCTTTGGCGGGCTTTACCTTGGCCGACTTCTTCTTGGCCGCGCGGGGTTCAAACTCGAAGCCCACTTTTCCGTTTTTGCCCAAGACCAGAAAGGCGTTGAAGGCGCGACCGGTCTTTTTAGAGATGAACCGATCAAGGAGGTCTGTCTTGCCGTTGGCGAGGAGTTTCTTGACCTGCTCCTCCGGGATCTCCCGCTGCAAAATGATCTTGCCGGTTTGGAAAGCGCAGGATTTACCGGAGCCGATTGATTTCTCACACACGTAGTTCATCCCGGCGTCGTAGACCTTGGCTTTGCACTTCGGACAGGCGCCCAGGGTTTCCTTGCCGGAGAAATCTGGGGCTTCTTGTTCTGATTTTTCTTCTTTGTTACCGAAATCAAATTCCGCTTTGAATTCGTTAGTAAGCTTGATTATTGCAGGGAAAAGCCGCCCTTGCTTGCTACGAAATCCTTGAAGGGGGCCTAGGGTTCGATTGGTCAGCAGCTCCTCCATTTCGTGAGACTCTAATTGTCTGCCGGACACGATTTTCCAAAGAAAAAAGTCACAGGCCCCGCACTGGTAATTCTTGTAAGTTTCCTTGACAGTTCCGGTCCCGCATTTGGGACAGGGAGTCTTGAGTGTGTCAAAATCTCCGGAGACCGTGTCGCTCTCGTGGCTTTTGGCTTTTTCAACAATGGCCTCCGTCATGGCTCGAATCTTGGCCATGAACTCATCCCGTTGCAGATGGCCCTGTTCCATTTGATTGAGCTCGTATTCCCAGTTTCCCGTGAGGTCCGGGGAGCACAATTCTGGAATACCCAGGCCGCGAAGGAGGGTGATGAGTGAGAACGCCTTGGCGGTAGGTTGCAAGTCTCGAGCGTTGCGGATGAGATATTCTTTTTTGATCAGTTCGTCGATGATTGCGGCGCGGGTCGCTGGAGTTCCCAAGCCTTTGGTGCTCATCGCAGCGCGGAGTTCTTCGTCATCGACGAGTTTTCCTGCACCTTCCATGGCACTGAGGAGGGTTGCTTCGGTGTAGTGTGGCGGCGGCTTGGTTTTGAATTCTTGTGTTTCGATTTCGATCGTGTGGACGTTCTCCTCCGGTTCGATGGGGGTCAGATTCGGTTTGCCATCATCTTGGCTTTTCTTGCCGTAAACTGCGAGCCAGCCGGCGGTTACTAAGACTTTGCCCTCCGTCTTGAAGGGTTGTTTCCCAACCCGGGTCGTCCTCGTGGTCAGCAGGAATTTGGCTGCCGGATAAAAGACGGCGAGGAAACGGCAAGTGATGAGATCGTAGAGATTGCCTTCGTGTTTGTTCAGCTTCTTAGGGCCAATGGAGGTGGGGATAATCGCGAAGTGATCGGAAATTTTGCTGTTGTTAAAAATTCTTTTATTTGGTTTGACCCAACTTTGACTGAGAATCTGCTGTGAGAAGGCCTCGTATTCCGATTGTTCAAAAGCCTTTAAGGTTTCGGTGGCCATCGCCAGGTAATCCTCGGGCAGAGCCCTTGAGTCGGTTCTCGGGTAGGTGATCAATTTGTGGCGCTCGTATAGTACTTGGGCGATTTGGAGCGTCCGGGCGGCGGGCAGGCTGAAGCGAGAGTTTGCCTCTCTTTGGAGACTGGTCAGATCAAAAAGGAGCGGTGATTGCTGGTAACTTGGTTTGCTCTCCTCGGTCGCGATTCCGACTTCGCCTTCACATTCCTTGACCAGTTTAAGTGCTTCATCTCGCTCCCAAATGCGTTCCGGCCGCAGTTCGCTATCTTTTTCTTTTTTTGCCTTGTCGAATTTCTCGTCGAACCACCGCCCCTTATACGTGCCGGCCTGGGCTTGAAAAACCGCGTGTACTTCCCAGTATTTGCGCGATTTGAATTTTTTGATCTTCTCCTCGCGTTCTACCAGGATGGTGAGCGTGGGGGTCTGCACGCGCCCGACGGTGGTGAGGTGAAAGCCGCCCGATTTCGAGTTAAAGGCGGTCATTGCCCGGGTTCCATTGATGCCGACGAGCCAATCGGATTCCGACCGGCAGATAGCGGCGTTGGCCAAAGGAATCAGGGCTTCATCCGTGCGAAGTTTCGTGAAGCCATCCCGAATCGCGGACTTGGTCATGGATTGTAACCACAGCCGCTTGACCGGTTTCTTGGTCTTCGCATGTTGGATGATGTAGCGGAAAATCAACTCGCCTTCTCTGCCCGCATCACACGCATTGATCAGTGTATCGATATCCTTCCGTTTGATCAGGCGTTTGAGAAGATTTAGTCGAGATGCGGTCTTGGGGATGGGGCGAAGATCAAAGTGCGGCGGAATCTGGGGCAGATGCATAAAAGTCCATTTGCCGCGTTTTACTTCAGATTCGGGCGGGACGGTGATTTCCAGGAGATGGCCTATGGCTGACGAGATGAGGTAGGCATCGTTCTCGAAGTAGTCGTCGTGCCGAGTAAATCCTCCTATGGCCTTGGCTATATCGGAGGCGACCGACGGTTTCTCAGCAATGACGAGTGATTTGCCCATGTTGAGGAAGGAACCGATACCAATGTCCAAAGGAAGAGCGCAAGCGTTTTTTCGAGAAGGGCACAAAAACGTGATGGGGCGGTCGGAGTTGTCTCCTAGGGTGCTTTGATTGTCTGGGGAAGTGAGTTTTGGCCATCGGCTGAGGGAGGATTCCGCTTGTGTTCGGGCGGGTGTTCGGGTTCCTTAGCCCGGGTTTTTCGCCTAGAGAGAGGGCCATGACAATGCCGGAGAGTCTGATTCAGCATTTTTTGAAACTGGATATTGGGCCTTTTTTCTGGTCAGACCGCCGGTTGTATTGTAAGAATCCCTCCGCAACTGAGAAAAGGCGGCACTTTTGAACCTGCTTGCATATCCCATGATCCTAAAGAAATTAGCATTGTCGATCACTGTTCTTGCGCTGGCAACCGTGAGTGCACGGGCGCAGATTAATTTTGAATTCAATTTTTCGGAACCATCGCATTTCACCGAGCCAAGCAAGGTGGCATTGGAGTCCGCTGCTTCGGTTGTCGAGGGCTTGTTTAGAAACTATTCGGCGACGATTTCTGTGGAAGTCGAGTCCATGAATACCAGGGGTTCCACGCTTGCCTCTGCGGGACCGGTAATACAGCCTCCGATATTCAATACGCCTAGTTTCGACCTCATCGGGGTCGCGGGGGACAAAATCCTGGGAAAGAGGGACTCAAATAGGGGGGGCCCCGACGGTGCTCTTACTGTCAACTTTTATCATCCCTGGGATTTTGATGATGACATTGCCGGCAACGCTTTCGATTTCAAATCGATCATGATCCACGAGCTATTGCACGTAGTGGGTTTTAGCAGCTGGATTACTGAACAGGGGCAGGGCTATCTTAACCGGCGCCTGGGAAGTCCAGACATTTGGGCGCCATTTGATAGGTATGTCGCTGATTCCACGGGGTCCATTATCGGCAGGAATTACCGGTTGGATGTCGATCGCTGGAACACGGCTAGCGTGGGGGGAAAGGGAACAATCCCGCCGAGCAATGGCCTTTATTTCAATGGTCCGGCTGCGATGTCGGTGTTTGGCGGCAATCCCGTCCCTTTATACTCGCCGACGGAGTGGGCTGGTGCCGTCGTTCATCTTGATGATGATTTTTCCGGTACTCAAGGAATGGTGATGAATGCCTTTTCGGGTAGGGGGCAGGGGATTCGAGCGGTTAGCGAGGTGGAGATCGGAATCCTCAAAGACATTGGCTACACCCTGATTGTTCCGGAACCTCACGAGTATGCCCTAATCACCGGGTTGGCATTGGTGATGTTTGTTTGCGTTCGGAAGCGGCTGGCGTGCACTCGCATCGCCTAGGCTATCTGATCTTTGCTGGCATCGCACCCGCCCGAAGCGGGTCCTGCCGGTTCCGTTCGGCGAGGGCAGAGGGGTTTTCTTTCTCTCCGTTGTCTCCTGTTCCAAAAGAATCAGAGAGGGCTAGGCTTCGGTGCGGACCCAGCCGTACGCCACGTTGTCGCGCTGGTGGCCTTGTTCGGTGTAGACCGTCTTCAGCCGACCCAGGGCGTCCGATGGAAGGGTTTTCAGCTTTTCTTTCAGATCGAGGCCGTAGATTTTGGCGGCGTTAAGACCGAAAATCTTGGCTTTGTCTTCTTTGGTGACTTTGGCGTAGCCGAATTTTTCGCACATTTCGTCGGTGATCTGGAACCGCTTCATGGCGTCGATGACCCATTGCGGCGAACCCCACCAGAGGCAGTCGGTGCCCCAAAGGACGTGATCGGCGCCGTAGGTTTGGATGTTTTTGCCGATGAGGTGCATGCACATTTCGGGGTGGGCGATGAAGGTCATGCCGAAAGAGGAGCCGATTTCGCAGTAGAGGTTCTGGATCTGCGGGTTGCGTTGTTTGATCTTCATCAGGTCTTCGTGCCATTCAAAGTCTCCGGTGGTGGGGTCGTAGTTGTTATTTTTGGCGAACTGCGGTTCCCAGGGGCTGTGTTTGAGGGCGGAGTGATAGGCGATGAAGGTGAAGTCCGGGTTATCCAGCGCGGCTTTCTCTAAGTCACCGGGATGGGCGTAGTGGCCGAGAGTGCGGGATTGGGCGGCAAAGCCTTTGTGACAGCTAAAGATTTTGAGGCCGAGTTCGCGGGATTTCTCGTAAAAGGGGTAGGCCAAGGTTTCGTCGTCCAAGCGGAAGCCGTCTCCGGAGCGGCCGGGGTCGGTGTGGCAGTACCATTTCCAGGAGTCGATTTGGTAGAGATTTTTCTCGCGCTCCATCTGTTCGAAGAGGGCGGGGAAGTCGGGCCGGTTCTTGGTGCGGTCCCAGTAGTGATTGGGGGCGCAGTTGCCTTGGCAGAAGGCGCGCGTGCCGCCGGCGAGGTTGTTGATCTCTTTGCGGCGTTGGGACATGAGCCAAGAGGGCAGGATGCCGCCGCCGCGGGCTTTGCCTTCCAAGGTGTTGCCGTCGGCGTCTTTTTGTTTCTCTCGACCGGGGACGCCGGAGATTACGACGACGCTGGTCTCGCTATCGAAGTACATTTCCCGGACGAAGCTGTGGAAGCTGTATGCCTCGGCGTGGTCGGCGAGTTTGAAGCCCATGTTCTTCATGAAGGCGGAACCCCGGGAGCCGATGGAGATGCCGTCGGTGAAGTGGCCTTGAACGTCCATGATGAAGTATTCTCCTTTGGGGAACTTTTCTTCAGTGGCGGATGGTTCCAGGGTTTCCGCCGCTTCGACTTCCCAATAGTCGCCGTAGACCATGTTGCTGGCGAGGAAGGCGGTGGCCATCCCCATGGAGCTTCTCAGGAAGTCTCGTTTGTTCATGCCGAGCTTCTTCGATTTTTCCTCGGCGAGTTTTCTGATGAGGTGTTCCCATTGTTGTTGGCGTTCGTTCTGGGGGCGAGGGATGAATTCCTCGTTGGAAACGATTTGGGTGGGGATAGGTGAATCGACGCCTTTTTGCTGGTCGCGTTGCCATTTGGGTATCCACATAATTTGTCTGATTCCTTTCGCGGTTGATTGGTATTTAGGTGGGAGGATGGTAGATTGCAGGAAGGGGGAAAGCGACTCCAATTTCGAGCTTGTTCGCAATCGGCGCTCTCGCTCGGCGCCATCAATGCCGGCGCTGCGCCTGCCTCGGGTTGAGGCGGCTTGGTTCGGCTCCCCTGACCTTTGGCGCGGCTTTAACGCAGGCGGAAAAAAGCAGCCGGGCTGTCGAGTTCGAAAGTATGGATATCTCCTTCCGCTGCGGCTCTGTACAGCGTCTCCCAAGGCCCTTCCGAAGTGGGGGCGCTTTGCAAAGTCCCGTTGCGCCAATACACGATGACGTTCCCGCCTTCGCGTTCGATTGCCAAGTCGGGAGCTTGAGGTTGCACAGCCGTCGCCACCCAAGCCTTGACGACGGCAAGGTCCGATTCCAGGTACAGCGGGCTGTGCTCGGCGGCGATGTCGGCGCCGGCGGCGATGAGCCGTCTCCCAATGATCGAGTGACGACAACAATCATCGTTTGATGATCCAAACCGAACTGCTTCATGCAGCGGCGTCCCGATTCCGGTGGTATCGGCATTGACATTGGCGCCGGCATCAATGAGAGCGTCCACAATGGCCGCATGCCCATTCCGGGCGGCGACGTGCAGCGGCGTCCCGATTCCGGTGGTATCGGCATGGACGTTGGCGCCAGCGTTAATGAGAGCGTCCACGATGGCAGCATATCCATTCCAGGCGGCTCCGTGCAACGGCGTCGATCTTGCTGGCAACCACAACTGTCCGCTGCTGGACCAGACGTTAATAGTGTTATGGAGTCTGGCATGGACGTTGGCGCCGGCATCAATGAGAGCGTCCACGATGGCCGTATGTCCATTCAAGGCGGCGACGTGCAGCGGCGTTGGGTCGCGGCCTTCGTTGTCGTCGGGGTTGACGTTGGCACCGGCATCAATGAGTGCATTCACAGTGGCCGTATGTCCATTCAAGGCGGCTTCGTACAGCGGCGTCGAGTTGAAGTTGGATTTCCACCAGCGGATGTTGACATCGGCGCCGGCATCAATGAGTGCGTTCACGATGGCCGTATGTCCATTCCGTGCAGCGGCGTGCAGCGGCGCCGGGTCGAGGGATCTGGCATCCTGGACGATGTTAACGTTGGCACCGGCATCAATGAGTGCGTTCACGATGGCCGCATGTCCATTCCGGGCAGCGACGTGCAGCGGTGCTTCGCCGTTCCGGAAGGCATTGACATCATCCTTGCCGAGGGTGATGAGGAGGTTGACCAATTCCAAATCACCGGCTTCGGCGGCCCGGTGCAGCGGCGATTGAGCGTGCAGGGCGGCGGCGGTGCAGAGGGAGGCGAGGGCGAGGAGGATTGGTTTGCTGAAAGGGTTCATATTTTTCATGGGAGACGGATGTTATGGGCGGGGAAATTAGGGAAACTGCCTTTCGGACGCAAGGGTAATTCCGTCTTCGCCAGGGGCAAAGTCATTTGCCATCTCGCGTTTCAGTCGTCTCATCCCCATGACTTGAGCGAGGCGGGCTTATTTGAGGTCGCAGTTCTCGCATCGGTTTTCATGCCGGCGGCCCTCACGTCCGGCGGATTTGTTCGCCAGCCTTTTGTCGAAACGGGATGCTGCAGGATTGAGTGCACAGTATATTGAATGGAACAAATGTAACGAATAGGTAACAAAATATTGATCTTTTGTGTCATTATGGTGAAATTTCCGTATTCCGAAGAGGTAAGATTTGGGGCTGAACAACCACTTAGAAGACGAATCATGAATCGGTGTCTACGACTGCGAGTTGCAGGAATGATCTTAGGTATCCTTGTAGTGGGGAGCAATTTTCTTTTGTGGCCGGCCCAAGCGCAAGGTCCGGGAGATATTTTTTATGAGCGGCGGGCTGCTTTGATTGCTCGGTTTGACACTAACGGGGATCTGCGATTGGACGCAAAAGAGCGAGAAACGATGCGGCTTGCAGAACGGATCAAGGCCAAGGATGACGACGGGTTGCCTAAGGAGTTTCTCGAAAAATACGACAAAGATCACGACGGGGAAATGAGCTCCGAAGAATGGGGAGTGGCTTGGCTGACTGAGGTCGCTATCATTATCAAGAAGCACGATCAGGACGGTGACGGGAAGTTGAACGGTGCGGAGCGTAAGACGGTTCATGCTGCCATTAAGGCGGGAAAGTACAAGGAGGTTTGGATGCACATCGCAGGATTTGCGGCTCGGGAGCCAGAGGAGGAAAAGAAGGAGCGCAGGAGGCGGTGGCGTTCACCAGAGTATTTGGAGAAAAGCCAAAAGCTCTTGGTCTTTGATTTGGATAGCGATGGTATCGCCAGCCGAGCCGAACTCGAAGCTATTCGCGATAGTCGCGGTCCGGTTGTGAAGTTTAATACCCTTAAGGAGCGAACAGAATGTTTGGATTGATTCGCAGAGAAGCCAAGCAGAGCCGTTTTGGTGTCTGCCAATACCTGTGCATGGGCATGTTATGGACCTTGGCCTCTGGTAGCGGTGCAGAATTACCCACAGTCGTCATTAGCGAGTTCATGGCGGCAAACGATTCAACCCTCAAGGATGGGGCAGGGGAGTACTCCGATTGGATTGAACTGCATAACTTTGGTCCCGACAAAGTGGAACTCACCGGTTGCTATTTGACAGATAGCCGCCGCGAGCCGACGAAGTGGGTGTTTCCGAAGATGAATCTTGATGCTGGGGCTTTCCTGATCATTTTTGCCAGCGGGGCCTCCTCTCATGTTGAAGGGAATCTACATGCGAACTTTCAGTTGAACGCGAAGGGCGACTACTTGGCTCTCGTAGCTTCGAATGGGCGGACTGTGATCCAGGAGTTCGGCAAGAAGTTTCCCAAGCAGCGGAAGGATGTGTCGTATGGTTTGTCGAGGGAGTGGAAACCGGGTGCTCCATACGAGGCGCATTATCAATTCTTGGAGGTGCCCACACCGGGAGCGGCAAACGCCGCTGTTTTGCTGGGAGATGTAGCCAGTGTCAAGATGAGCCACAGCCGCGGATTTTACTCCAAGGGCTTTCGGCTCGAACTTCGAACCAAGACCGAAGGTGCTACGATTCGCTATACCTTCGATGGCTCGGAGCCATCGGCACAGCATGGAACGATATGTGAAGCGGCCATTCCTATTGAGCGAACAACGGTCTTGCGAATCGCGGCGTTCAAGCCGGGATATCGGCCCAGCAAGGTCAAGAGCCACACCTTTGTTTTCCCGGAGGATGTAATCTTTCAGTCACCAGACGGGTTGCCTCCTGAGTTGTTTCCTTATCTCTGGGGCAAGAACCATGTCGACTATGGCATGGACCCTAAGGTGGTTGAAGATCCGCGGTATCAAGATGAGATTGTGGATGGGCTGAAGTCCATCCCTACCTTTTCTGTCGTCACGGACATGGCGCACCTGTTTGATGCGGAGAGTGGGATTTATTCTAATCCGGGTGAGCAAGGTCGCGAGTGGGAGCGGCCCTGCTCGCTGGAACTGATCTACCCGAACGGGAAGAAGGGATTCCAAATCGATTGTGGTATTCGAATTCGGGGGGGATTCAGTCGAAATCCCGTCAATGCCAAACACGCATTCCGCTTTTTCTTTCGCGACGAATACGGTCCGTCCAAACTCAAATATCCGCTGTTTGGCAAGGACGGCGCCGACGAATTTGACAACATCGATTTGCGCACCTTTCAGAACTACTCCTGGAGTTATCAACTTGATCCGCGGGGCGTTTTTATCCGCGATCAAGTGAATCGAGATATTCAGTTGGCGATGGGGGAGCCTGGAGCGCGAGGTGAGTTTTGTCATTTGTATCTCAACGGTCACTATTGGGGGATTTATAACACCTGCGAGCGGATTAAGGCGTCTTTTGGCGAGACCTACTTGGGGGGGGACAAAGAGGACTACGACGCTATCAAGATTGACTCAGGCTGGACGACTCGGCGGAGTACCTACACGGTGGTGCCCACTGATGGGAACCGGGAGGCATGGGAGCGATTGTACGAAAAGGCCAGTGCCGGCTTGGCTGGCAATGAGGCCTACTTCGGCCTGCAGGGCATGAACGCGGACGGAAGCCCCAGCCCCACGAAGGAGGCTTTGATGGACGTCGATAATTTGATCAGCTACATGCTGGTCATTTTCTATGGCGGTAACTTGGACGCACCGATCTCCGCGTTTGGAGGCAATCGAGGGCCTAACAACTGGCATGGCCTTTACCGGCGCGGCGGTGAGGAAGGGTTTCAATTCTTTATCTGGGATGCGGAACACACGCTGCTGAATGTCGAAGAGGATCGAACCGGGCCGTTTCGGACCGGAGATTCGGTCGACTACAGCAGCCCTCAGTGGCTTTGGCAGCAGTGTCTCGACAATGCGGAGTTCCGGCTCCGAGTGGCGGATCATATCTACAAGAATTTTTTCAACGGAGGGCCACTCACGGCAGCGGCGGTTCGCGACTGCATCAAAAAACGTGCGGAAGAGATTGAGTCCGCTGTGATTTGTGAATCTGCCCGCTGGGGTGATGTGGAGCACGGCTTTCGACAGGGACAGGACCCGCGCCGTGATGAAAACAGAAAATTAGTTCGCGCGTTCAATCGGGAGGACGATTGGCGTCCCGAAATGAATCGGATTCTCAACGAGTACGTGCCGAAGCGCAGCGATGTTGCGCTGGCGCAATTGTATCGGCAGGGCTTGTATCCGGACGTTGATCCGCCGCAGCTCAGTCGACTTGGTGGCAAGGTGAAGTCTGGCTATCGCTTAGAGATGAAAGCAGCGGTCGGGACGATTTATTACACCACCGATGGATTGGATCCTCGATGCGTCGGAGGAAGAGTTGCCGATTGGGCGCAGTTATACACGGAGGCGATTGAAATTCGGCGGAATACGAAGATCAAGGCGCGTGTTTTATTGGATGGCGATTGGAGCGCTTTGGTTGAAGCCAATTACCTCGTCCGACGGTAGGGTGGCAAGGAGGGGCGAGATTCTGTCGAACCGCTATGGTGGCCTAGATTCTAGGAATGGCAGCAACAGGGGCCTGATCATTAATCAACCGCCCTGTCTACGTTTTCTATTTTTTGTAGCCCAGCGAAGGAGGCTGGTTCGAGAGACTCTCGCCCCACCTTTTTCGAATCTTACTCATCGGCGCTTCACAATTCGGTTGAACGACTTTGTTGGATACTGGGTGATGTAGATAGAGCTTCAGTTTATTCTAAATGAAACCGAAAGCTGTCACATCATCCGCGCTATATCGTGGTTATCCCGCCAATGTCGGATTTGCCCTCATCAAACTCCTGGGGGTGAGTGATCATCGCGATTCTCGCCGTCATGCTGCTTCCGTCGCTCAATGCCGCCAAAAACAAAGACCACCGGGCAGCTTACATCAGCAATCTGCGGCAGTTTGGCATCGCGATGTTCATCTACACAGATGACCGCGAGGACGAACTCTATCCTTCACTGTTCAACCCGGAAAAGATCCACCGGAGCCAGCTGTGGTGGCCCTATCGACTCTTCGAAGGGACTGATGATCAGCTCGCTGGTACGGAGAATCCTTTCAATCACGGACACTTGGGGTATGTTGCCGAGCCCAATCTCTACTTCGATCCGGGGCTAAAAGGGGCGTTTGCGGAGTTGGAAGGTCGAGGCTACGAATTGAAGCACTACCAAAACGATTAGAATCCCTTTCCCGTAACGCAGGGAGCTTGGGTGCGTTCGAGTTATGTCTACTATCCGCAGACCCAACAACCGGCAATTCCCTAATCCCAAGAGCGAAAACGAACGGCAGTGGGACGCTGATTGCCGAGAAGGCGACTCAACTTGTCTCCGATCAGACCTTTTTCCGCCATTAGGATTTAGAGGTTTAATGGGTTGGAATGAAATTGCTGTTGTGGGGATGAATTTGATTAAGCTCATGGAAAGATTTCCCGACCAAGCGCACTGCATTAGCCGCTTGGAGAGCATTCGCCCCCAATATCCGCTTTGCCAAAGCAACCAGGGGGCACGCAAGCGGCTGTTGCAAAAGATTGAGCGGTGGAATTGCCGTGCCGGATGCAGCATCTTCAACGTGCTTTCGGAGACGATCTTTCAAAACCCCATTGCCAAAATGGTTTGCCGCCACCGCCTAAGTCTCTAAATCCTAATGGCGCCTTTTTCACCGGCTTTGTCTGCTCGTACAAAACCACCCCTCACAAAACGCAGCGGAGTCCGGTGGGTTTGAATGTGCTTGAGGTGGGGAGATGCTCACGTCTCGTTTTCCTCTACCCCACGGGTATTTGATCCCTCTCTGTGGGACGGTCCCTCGGGAAGTATTCAGGGGAATCTCAATTCCGACCGATTGTCGGGTATTTGCGGCTCTGACGATTTTGAGTTTGCGTAGAGTGATTGGCGGTCCGGCTCAAGCACTTCTGGATTGTCAGTTTTCCCTTTCCTGGTTGTCTTAGTTTGACACCTTCAGAGCTTTCGCCTCCTTCTTTCTGGCATCAAATTGATAGGCTCTTACCTTGTCTGGTTTTTCGTTGCCTTTTGGTAAGGAGAAAACTCGTGACTTGCTTCTTGTGCATCGTCTTTCGATTCGACAAGTTCGCTCTCCACGACGATATCGAGTGCCTTTGGTTTGGCCTTGGTGGTCTTTCCCACAAGATTGAGTGAAAGAGCAATGTTCGAGTCACTGACGGTCGCAACTCCGACCATGGGATCGAGCGACAAAGAGCACGCCCTCAGCGCCGATGATTACCGGGACTACGTTGACGTCAACCGGCGCTGTGATTGTACTGACTCTATAGGGCTTCGTGGTGTTAGCAGGATCAAGTGTGCTGATCATCGGGTAGCTAAAACGTATGCGATGATTTGAGTGGCCGCCCGCATTTCGAAGTCATTCGTCGCTCCTTTTTCACTAAACCAGTTTCCGGTGACACCGAAGCGGTAGACGCCCCCTTCTTCGAATTGGAAGAGGATGGTTCTGGATTCACCTGGTGAGATATCGTAGGCGTTTGCGACTAAGCCTTCAGGGGTTCCGTCTGGCAACGGGGTGCCTTCGTGGAATAAGTCGCACGAGCCGTCACTTTCTCCATCTCCACAGGGTGATATCGATCAAGAGCATACCTCCGGAATCGAAGGCGGAGAGGTCGATTTCGGTGATGTCACAGTTTTGGTTTCCGTGCCCCGGTGCTTCCAGAATGCCACTGTCGCCGCCTCGGACTGACAACATCGCTGAGGATGATTCGGGGATGGCCTCTTGAGGCGGATGTTGTTGTGTATCAGTAAGTGACTTTCCCGGCAAGTATTGAACCCAAAGCAATTCAGAAATTTTCCGGCTTTGGTGGAGTGTCAGTATCCAAAGGGTGGTCGCAAGGACACCTCGTGCGATGAAGACTACCTGAGACCAAGGCGCGATTTCTTGAAGTAATTGCATAGCGACTGCTCTAGGATCGTTTCTTTCGGTTGAGGATCGCCTTCAGTTCAGCGATCTCTTCTGTTGAAGGCACGGTCGTTGAAGGTCCGGCCGTTCGCGTGCGTGCACTCGGATTCGGAGTAGAGTGGTGTGTGAACAAATTCCCGTCCCTTTTTTTCGTAGGTGAGAACACCCTTTTGCGCAGTCGAGTTAAAAGCGTCTGTAACGTTCGTGGTTTCCAATCGAAGTGGAGCAGGAGAAACTCACAGACTTGATTTGCGGTCGTGGAGGCTTGCTGCAGACGACCTTCATGACTTCCCATTCCAAGTTTGATATTTGTGGCGGACTCATGACCTATTGTGGTTTTTTGTTGGCTCCATATGGGAAGGGAATGCCGCTATTGTGTTGCAGTATTGTTGTTGATGAGAGTGGTCATGCTCAGCGTTCCGGGGAAATCGATCTGGACGGTGTGATTCAAAGTGTGATGCTGACGGTTGGCGAGGTGCTTTGTGCAGGTTTGCTCCTGTTTGGAATGCCGGCCTGGACAAGGGCAGCTCTTTAAGATTGCCTGAGATCACAACAAGTTTAGCCTAGGGGCCTTTTACTTGAGTCTATCCGAACCTACTTTTGGATGATCTTGATTTGTGGCGCCTTTATCAACTTGCAGAACTTTGGGATCGATCAAAGTTTTGTGCAGCGCTACATCACGGCGAAGCCGGATTCGCGATGTACGATTTAATGTTTGGTTGGCGCTCTACTCTTTCCACCGATTGTCGCAGGCTATCCTTCATTGGGACCTGTCTGGGTCTTCAGTGGCGGCATGTTGGGCATTTTTTTGTTGGGGCAGATATCTCGATGGGCCAAAAACCCGGTCGCATTGATCGCTGTGTGCTTTTGCCTGATTCTCCGGTTGTCATTGACCAAGCCTGGCACATGGCTCAAACCTTGGTTGTTCCTCCATATCCTTTTTATCCCCTTAAGTGCTTGTGGTTTCTTTTTCGACTCACCCTTGATTTGATTCGAACCCATCATTTCTTGTTATGACTCGTCTTGTGGTTATCAATGCCGTTGGGCTGTGCGGTGCCGCTATCGGGAAAGCCACGCCGCGCATTGCCAAATACAGCGAGCAGACTGGGCTGAGAACGGTTCGACCGGCATTTCCTGCCGTTACGTGCACTGCTCAGAGCAATTACCTGACCGGGAAGGTTCCAGGGTCTCATGGGATTGTTGCGAATGGTTGGTATCATCGCGAGTTGGCGGAGGTTCAGTTTTGGAAGCAGTCCAACGCGCTGGTTCACGGGGAAAAGGTTTGGGATGTCATACGACGCAAGCGTGAGGGCTTTACCTGCGCCAAACTCTTTTGGTGGTACAATATGTACTCTAGTGCCGACTACTCGATCACCCCCCGCCCTGTGTATCCTGCGGATGGCAGGAAGTTCTTTGATATTTATTCCTTTCCATACGAGATTCGAATGGAAATTAAGAAGGATTTGGGGGAGTTTCCTTTTCCAACCTTTTGGGGGCCTGCTGCGGGGCAGTTGTCACCTCAAGGACCGCCCGATGCCGTGTCGCGCTGGATTGCCGAGGCGGCGAAGTGGGTTGAGTCTCGCTATCATCCGGATCTGAGTCTGATCTATCTTCCGCATCTCGACTACAATCTACAGCGGCTCGGTCCGGATCATCCCGAAATCGATTGTGATTATCAACGGCTGGATTTTATTGTGGGTGATTTGCTGGATTTCTTTGCCGCGGCCGATGTCCAAGTCTGGTTACTCTCTGAGTATGGCATCAGTTCGGTAAGCCAGCCAATTCATCTTAATCGAGAGTTTCGAAAGCAGGGGTGGATCACGATTAAAGAGGAGCTGGGGTTGGAGATGTTGGATTGCGGCCAAAGTCGTGTCTTTGGTGTGGCAGATCACCAGGTGTGTCATATTTATGTGAACGACAAGTTGCTCTTGGGAGGAGTGCGGCAATTGGTGGAGAGAGTCGATGGTGTTGCTGAGGTTTTGGATGAAGAGGGGAAGCAACAGGCGGGCATTGCGCACGAGCGTGCGGGGGACTTGGTTGCCGTTGCTGAGGATACAGCTTGGTTTACGTATTACTATTGGCTGGATGATGCGCTGGCGCCGGACTTTGCTCGCTGCGTCGATATCCATCGCAAACCGGGCTACGATCCGGTGGAGTTGTTTCTGGATCCTGCGATCCGATTGCCAAAATTGAAGATTATCTGGCGTCTGCTGCGGAAGAAACTGGGCTTCCGGATGCTGATGGATGTCATCCCTCTCGATGCTTCACTCGTCAGAGGCTCGCATGGGAATTGCCCGACGAATGTTGACGAATACCCTGTGATTATTGGTCCGAATGTGGGTCATGAGGATTCAACCATCGACTCGACCGAGGTGTTCGATCTTCTCCTTCGGATGATGGCTTGATTTTGAAGACCGACCGGATTGGAATTCCAGTGAGGTTCATGGGTTGCATGTCCTGGAAAATCGGCTCATCGTAAGGGCAGGTTACATTAGGCCTGTAGTCGACCTTAGCTATCAATGTTGTGGTAGCTGTCTACTTGCCTGCTAGAGCGTATGAAAACGAAGAAAACGACTCGTCGAGGGATCTTGGCGGGCGGCAATTGGATCATCGATCAAGTCAAGCTGATCAATGTGTTTCCCCACCCTGAGACTTTGTCGAATATTAGCAGCGAATCTCGCGGCACTGGGGGGGCTCCATATAATGTCTTGATCAATCTAGCGAAGTTAGGCGCAAAATTCCCGCTCAGTGCCGCTGGATTAGTAGGCGCGGACGAGCTGGGAAAGGAAATCGTTCGGCACTGCAGGAGCCATAAGATTGATACTAAACAATTAACAGTCAGCAAAGACGCTGCGACATCTTACACCGACGTGATGACGGAGATTGATTCCGGTCGCCGCACGTTCTTTCATTTTCGAGGAGCTAATGCGGAGTGGACGGGAAAGAAGTTGGATTTCGATCGATCCAAGGCACGATTTTTCCATCTGGGATATTTGTTGTTGCTGGATGCAATGGATCAGCCGGACAAGAGGTATGGGACCAACGCAGCGGCATTGCTGGCCCGAGCACAACGGGCGGGGCTGAAGACTTCGGTGGATGTGGTTAGCGAAGATAGCGATCGATTTTCGGAGGTAGTGACACCGGCGCTAAGGTACACGGACTATTGTATCCTGAATGAAGTGGAAGCCAGCAAGACAACCGGCTTTAAGGTTCGTGGCAGTGATGATGAATTGGATGCGGTGGCCATTAAGCATGCCGCGGGAGAACTGCTTCAGGCGGGCATACGCGAGACTGTTGTGATTCATTTCCCGGAGGGTGCGTTCGCACGTACCAAGGATGGCGTGGATGTCTGGCAGTCGTCCCTAAAACTGCCGGCCAAGTACATCAAGGGCTCCGCTGGGGCGGGCGATGCGTTTTGTGCCGGGGTGTTGATGGGTATCCATGAGGGTTGGGACCTGCAGAAGAGTTTGTTTACCGGTGTCTGCTCGGCTGCGGCTTCGCTGGCAGACCCTACTTGCACGGGAGGTGTGGTATCTCTGGAAGAGTGCCAGGCGCTGGCTAAAAAATATCGCCCCCGACCGAGGTTGGACAAGACCTATTACCGCTAGGATTCGTTGGTTTGACAGAAGCAGACGCTTGGAGTCTCCTCAGTGAGATTGAAAGCGGTGAAGAACCACACCTCCCCAGGTGTCACCGTGAAATGCCGCAAGGTCCTGGAGATCGACGATTTTTCGCCACTCTGGCCTCTTGCAGGGTCGTGACTGGAGCTTAGGCTCGCTCCATGTATTTTCCACTTCGGGTGTCGACTCGGATTCTTTCGCCCGTCTTGATGAATAGTGGTGCTTGGACGTTGATCCCAGTTTCGAGCGTGATTGTCTTTTGAACGTTACTAGTTGAGTCGCCTTTGATTCCTTCTGGTGCTTCCTTGACGGTTAATGTAACACTGGCGGGTAATTCAATGGCGACCGCCCGTTCTTCAACAAAGGTGACGGTGCAGGTTTCGTTTTCGACCAAATAATTCTTGGCGTCTCCGATGATATCCTGATTGAGGGGGACGGTTTCGTAGGTGTCCGGGTCGGAGAAAACATAATCTGTGCCATCGACGTAGCTGAACTCCATTTTCTTGGAGATTAAGGGGATGACTTCAACGCGTTCGGTCGAGCTGAACCGGACGTCGGAGGAATTTCCGGTCCGAAGATTGCGAAGGCTCACCTGGACGAAGGCGCGTTTGTTACCTGGGGTGCGATGCTGGGTATCCAGAATGATGTTAATTTCACCGTTATAGTTGATGGCCATGCCCTTGCGGATGTCGTTTCCAGTTGCCATAATCTTGCTGGGTTGCCTAAAAGTCTGTTGCCAAAAACGCTCGAAGAATCAAGCTCGCGAAAATAGCGAAGCCAGGTGCTATTGCAAGCCTGGAGTCAAGGTGAGGCGAGACTTTGTCGAGCCGCAGTCTGGCTTGTGCGAGACGGATTCCTTTTCCAGGGAATTGGGGGAAGGGCGAAATCCTTGGGGATCCGTCCCACTTTATGAACCGGCGGTTTGACAGAGACTCTCCCTACTTTTGAAGGCTTCGAGATTCGTCACTATGAAAATGAAGATCTCCAAGACTGCGGCTGTTCAAGAGGGGCAGGCTGTGCTTTTCCGAATCGTCCGCGCCAGACGTTACGTTCACGGTTTTTTGATCCGTTATCAGGGAGAGATATTTGCTTACGAGAACAAGTGCCGGCATCTGCCTCTTTCCTTGGACTATGATGACGGTCGTTTCTTTGACGAGGCCAGACGGCATCTTGTGTGCCAAACTCATGGAGCCATCTATGAACCCGATTCCGGCCTCTGCCTACGCGGTCCCTGTCAAGGAGCCCGCTTGTTTCCGATCGAATTCGAGGAACTCAAAGGAGAGATCTATGTCGAATCTGAAGGAGAATCGTTTTGAGTTGGATTGGCGGTGGCAGCGGCTACTGCCTTGAAGATTTCCTGAATCGACACACCGGTCTGTTGGGCCAGGGTCTTACAGGCCTCATATTCCGGTGAGACTTTGATCACTTTGTCCTCCAGGCGCCCGATCTTGACGGCAACCGGTCCGTAGGGAGTTTCAACCGTGTCTTGAGATCGGCGCAGTTTAAATCTTTTGGACTCGTAGGTTCGGACACCAAATGCCGAGGTTTCTCGGAGGATGAGTCGAGCGAATCGTTCGCTGTCGGGGAGCTCGCAGAGGATGGTGAAGAGCGTGCCTAGGCGTTGTTTCTTCATTTGGATCGGGCTGTGAAACACATCCAGTGCGCCCTCTCGAAGTGCCAGCTCGAAAGTATACCCAAGGATCTCAGGCGACTGATCATCCAGGTTGCACTCAACGACGCCGATGGTGTCCGTGTCCCAGCGGCTCTCCGCTGATTGAGCGGATGCTTCTCCGATGACTGCGCGGAGCACGTTGGGGCGAGATTTGTGATCGCGGGTTCCCAAACCATAGCCGATCTTCGAAGCGACCAGTTGGTTCATAGGGCCGAATGACTCTGCGAATTGCGCGAGAATGGCGGCACCGGTGGGTGTAACGAGCTCGTGGGGCTCGTCGCATTGGCTGACGGCGACGCCGCGTTCGCCCAAGATCGATAACGTAGCCATAGTGGGCACTGGGAACCGGCCATGAGCGCAGTGAACCCAACCTGTGCCCTCGACAACCATCGAGGATTGGACGCGGGGCCTATCGAGGAGATCGATCGCAATGCTGGCGCCGACAATATCCATGATCGAATCGACCGCGCCCACTTCGTGAAAATGAACTTCATCTGGTGGCATGCCATGGGCCTTGCCTTCGGCGCGGGCGACACGGGCGAATGTCTCAATGGCGTTTTCTTTGACCCAATCAGACAGCGTGCTTTCGTTGATGAGCGCTCTGATCTGAGAGAAATTTCGGCCGTGTGAATGAGTGCGAAGTATGACGTCGAATTTGACTCCCTTAATATTGAATTTCTGCTGGCGCCGGATCTGAAGATCGTATTCCTCAAGCCTGAGTTTTGCGAGTTCGCTAGTTAGCCTTTCTTCGGAAATACCGAGATCGATCATCGCACCGAGAAACATGTCGCCGCTGATTCCGCTGAAGGCATCTAGGTAAAGAGTTCTCATGTTGACTGGTTCTGAAGCCGATTGATTTGGTTTGCTGAGAATGCGGCGCCGAATCCGTTGTCGATGTTGACCACAGTGACACCGCTACCGCAGCTATTGAGCATCCCGAGGAGTGCGGCCACACCACCAAAGTTTGCGCCGTAACCGATGCTAGTCGGGACTGCGATGATGGGCTTGTCGACGAGGCCGGCCACCACGCTGGGCAAGGCTCCTTCCATTCCAGCCACCACAATGATAACGTTCGCTTGACGCAAGTCGTGGATATGGTCGAGGACCCGATGGATGCAAGCGACGCCAATATCATAAATTCTCTCCACCTGATTTCCCATGAAATCGGCTGTCACGGCCGCTTCTTCTGCTATGGGGATATCGCTGGTACCACCGGTTGCGATTGCGATCATACCTGACTTCTTGGGAGGCGGTTGGCGGGCGAGGGTAAGGCAACGGGCTTGCTCATGGTGTTGGCTCTCGGGAAAGGCTTGTCGGAATTGCGTGACGGTTTCTTTGTCCACACGCGTGACTAGCACTGGTTGATTGGCTTCCTGCAACGCTCTGGCAATGCCGATAATCTGTTTCGGGGCTTTGCCTGATCCGAGGATGACTTCTGGGAAGCCCTGGCGTTGAGATCGGCCAGTGTCTACCTTCGCGTAGTCCAATTCAGCAAAGGGGCTCGCTTGAAATCGGGCCAGAACGTCGCTTTCCGAGGCCTGGCCTATTTTAAAAGATTCGAGGAGCTTACGCGCTTCATCGCTGGTCACGCAGTGAGTGTGCCATGGTGGTTCAAGACAGTCACGAATTCATTGCGGGATGAGCTGGTTGGGTGTCCGATTGAGCGTGATGAGGGTCTCACGAACCGCTGCCCTCTGTAGCGAAGCGAAGGCGGATGGAATCCCATTCCAAAAGGCAACAGTTGGCGAAATGAACCTCGCAGATCCTTTAGGCCCCGTAAGGCAAGAGCGGCTCGTCGGAGTCTCACCTCACCTTCTTGGAAACGGACTCACCGTCTGTTGGTATTGAAGTGGGAATGACTTACGAGAGTCGACGCAGCTTGGTCACTCTTCCGGTAGCCACCCATTCGGCGACGGATATTCCCTTCCTGATGAAAGCAGGCGTTGTGAGGGTGAAGAAACGAGTTCGCGCCATTCAGGATATTTGCAGAGATGGGCGATGATTTCATTTCTCTTATTCTCCAAGGTAATGCGCGCGCCAATATCTGAGACGAGCATGAGGTTTTCGTGAGTATTGATGTTAGCGGGCAGGATGAACTCGGTGAGTGTTTGGAGATGTCTGCTGCCAAATCACTGGCTTTACCGGGGGCGGAGGTTTTGAGAAAAGTGTGATGGTTGACGTCCTCGTTGGCTGATGAAGGAGCGTTCATGTTCAATAGTCTCTTAAGCATTTTTAGGGATGATCTTTTGTAACGGTTGTTGCAGGAATTCGCAAAGTTTTGGTGATTTCGAAGGGGAACATTTCCATTGACCCGGCGCATTCGAAAATGCTAGTGTCTGTGCCGATGCGGAAATCGCTAGACATTCTACTGCTGCTTATCAGCGGGCTGCTTCTTGGCAGTCCGGCAGTCGGGTGCTAGTCTTGGAAGATCTTTTTAGGACCCCACTGCCACGGAGATGGCGGTGGGGTTTTATTTTGTCAACCAACCGTGTGGATGGAAACCGAAAACTATGATTGGCGGAATCGATGAAGAATAAACGCATTATCGTCTTTGATACCACATTGCGCGATGGAGAGCAGTGTCCCGGGGCCTCAATGAATCTTCGTGAAAAACTAGAGGTGGCCCGCCAGCTGGAACGTCTCAAGGTGGATGTGATTGAGGCGGGATTTCCAGTCATTAGCGAGGGGGACTTTACCGCGGTCGAGACCATTGCCCGCGAGCTCAAGGGACCGACGATCGCCGGTCTGGCCCGCTGTGTTTCCGAGGACATCGATGCGGCTGGTGCCGCCGTCAAACCGGCCGGCAAACGTGGTCGGATCCATGTGTTCTTGGCCACCTCGAAAATCCATCGAGAGTTCAAGTTGGGGAAGGCGGAGAGCGAGATTGTTCGTTTGGCTGTCAGGGGGGTAAAGCATGCGAAGTCGTACGTGGATGATGTTGAGTTTTCGCCGGAGGACGCGTCGAGGACCGAGCCGGAGTTCCTGGCGAAGGTGTGCCAGGCATCGGTCGATGCCGGTGCAACGACGGTGAATATTCCCGATACTGTTGGCTGGGCGGTGCCGGTGGAGTTCGAGGCATTGATTCGGCACCTCTACGATTCCGTGCCCGAGTTTCAGTCCGGTAAGGCGGTGATTAGTGTGCACTGCCACAACGACCTGGGCCTGGCCGTTGCCAACTCCTTGGCGGCGATTCGCGCGGGTGCCCGCCAGGTGGAATGCACCATGAACGGAATTGGCGAGCGCGCCGGCAATGCGGCACTTGAGGAAATCACCATGGCGTTGAATACCCGTAAGGATGTCTATCGCGGCTTCAAGTGTGGTGTGAACACCAAGGAGATCGTTCGGTCCTCGCGTCTTGTTGCCAGGATGTCCGGGTTGAGTGTCCAGCGGAGCAAAGCCATCGTGGGTGAGAATGCCTTTGCCCACAGCAGTGGTATTCATCAGGACGGTATCTTGAAGAAGCGGGAGACCTACGAGATTGTGGATCCTCTCCAGGTTGGTTGGGGCAAGACCGAGTTGCCGCTGACAAAACACAGTGGCCGGGCGGCGGTTGCCTCCCGCTTGAAGCACTTGGGCTTCAAGATGACCGATGATGATGTGAGCGCGATTTTTGCGCGCTTCAAAGAGATCGGAGACAAAAAGAAATTTGTCTACGACGATGATTTGGCAGCACTGGTGGAAGGCCACATTACGATGCTGCCCGAGACATGGTCGCTGGACTATATCAGTGTTTCGAGCGGATCCTCCACGGTGCCCACTGCCACCGTTCGATTGGCCCGCGCAGGCTCCAAAAAGAAAAAGGTCCTGCAAGATGCTGGGGTGGGAGATGGACCGGTTGATGCCGCGCTCAAGGCGATCGACCGGTTGACCGAAACTCGCGGACGGTTGAAGGACTTCTCTATGCGGGGGGTTTCTCAGGGCAAGGATGCTCTGGGCGAGGTGACAGTGAAAGCAGACTTCGGCGACGGCGAGTTGGTGACCGGTAAAGGCGCGAGCACCGACATTATCGAGGCGAGTGCCAAGGCCTACCTCAATGCGGTGAATCGGTTCCTAAACGCTGAAAAGCGAAATGACCGACGAAAGAAACGGACGCCGTAGATGGATGTTGGCCTCGGAATCGAATTCTGCCAAGCGCAGGTCTGGGGGCTGCGCTTTTTTTGCGGTCAAGGGAGATGTGCTTTTCACCTCTTTGATGCGAAGTTTTGTTGGCCACTGGAATTGGCGATGGGCTTTTGCGGCGTATTCGTAGACCGCTTGAGTTGGCTCTAGCAGCTCAACGGAGTTCTTCTTCGAGGCTACAAGCGAGCACTTGCGGTATCGGAGGATGTTGAGATAGTCCGGACTATTGCGGTGATCAGCAGGCAGGTCGACGGCTTGGAGCGTTTGAAGCGGCGGTCCAAAGAGGGAAGCGTAGAGGCAGTTGACCCTCATCATGCCACCAGTGCTGAGGTTGAGAGCAGCATCCTTGAAGCCTGGCAGCGTACGGAGGGTTTTGGAGTCCTCTGATGATATCGAAAGCTTGCATCGAATCCAGTGTTTCGCCCAGCAACATAAACCGCTGCCGGACTTGTGTTTGGTGGCGCTCATCTTGAAGCCAGCTGTTGGGACCAATACCACGTGGAGCGAACTAGGCGCAGACCTGGTTTTGTGCCACCGAGTTGAATTGCTCAGGCATTATGGCTTCGTTACTTGCGGCATTCCAGGTAGTTGCGAATTCGGACCATGTTACATCGTCAAGAACTATCACGGTGACGGAGTCGAAGGCTTTGCCGTTCTTCGGAGTCAGGAGGTAGAGAGAGCTTTATATGGGGCTGGACCGTGATCTGGTATTCTCTTCTTGCAACAATAGTGACCTCTCTAAGCCTATGTCGCCGGGATGAATCTTTGGAAGAGGAGGGCGGCGCAAAAAAGGCCGGCCATCAGCACCGTCCACTCAGTGTGCACCAGCCCAAGTGCCATGAGGTCAAGGAGCACGATGCCGGCTAAAAAGTGTGAAACTGCCTTGCCGATCTTCGGCTGCTGCGTCCAATAGATGTGGCGCAAACAATGCAGCACCCAGCTCGAATACACGATGATCATGATTACCCCAGTGGTTCGATAGGGGCCGTTATTGACCAAGTAACTGAGAATCGCTGGAAAAATCAGGAACAGGCAGGGCCAGTACGCAATTATCCCGCCTGTGCTTTCGCGGCGGGCGACGTAGCTTAAACCGATGATATAGGCTGCCAGCCCTACCGCACTCCACAGGGCGATTCCGGTAATCCTTGAATTGCCCACAGAGGCGACTGAGAGGAAGAGGACAAAGCGGCAAAGCGCCATCAGGACCGGGGAATAGGAGATCCTTTTGTGCAACGCGTTGTAAATCAAAATCAAGGCCGCTAGCAAAAGGGAGAGGGCATAAGGTACTCGGCTGACAACCGAGAAAGAGAGGAAGCCGAGAAGCAACTGGGTGCAGCCAAGAATCCAAACTGCTTTTTCGCTAATAACCCCGGAGGGAATGGGCCGTTCCTTGCGATACTGACGATCAAAACCGACGTCGAAGGCATCGTTGAGGTACATCCCGCCAAGGTAAAACAGGGTTGCTCCGATCATAATGGGAACCAGTCCGCTCCAAGGAGGACCATGTCCTGCCAAGGCATAAGCGACGAAACAGTTAGACCAAACCGTGGGCAGGTTGGAAGCGCGCCCTAGGACGAGCAAGGCCTTGCCTAGCGGCATGCGAATTGGGTCTGGATCGGGCATAAAGTTCGATAATCAAACCGATTTTCCCGAGAAATGCAATTCCGCTTCTGTTAGTCTAAGCGGATGGCAGCCTGTCCTTTGGTGTCTGCATGAGGCTCACTTGCGGTGGCGGTATTCATTCGGCATGCCGTTTCTCGGTCTTTCAGATATCGAATCGCGTGATTTGATTCCGGATTTTCACGTGCGGTTTGTTCACTCCGAACAAATGACTTTTGCGCATTGGAATATTGAGCCCGGAGCCGTCCTCCCTGAGCATCCCCATGAGCAGGTTTGCAAGGTGATTCAGGGTGAATTTGAACTGATGAATCGATAGCGAAAGCCGCGTCCTCAAGACGGGTGGCGTCGGGATCATTCCTTCGAATGCGGTCCACTCCGATCGAGGCTAACTCAATGTCATGTGATCGATGTGTTCTGCCCGATTCGGGAGGACTATCGGTAATGTGCAGGGGTGGGCGTAAATGAACGGTCGGCTCTCCTTGTATCTGACGCGAAATGATGATTGCTAAAGAGTAGCCGTCAGCATGCTTGATCTATGTCGGAAATCCAACTCGACCCCGATATCGAGAGCATCGCTTGGAGCGTTTGGCCGAGCAAACTGGGCGTAGCATATCCTTTATGCCCGTGAAGCCATTCTCGAGTATCGGGATGAACTTGAGAGTATTTACATCGCTAGTCGGCGTTTGAATAGTCCGGCTGAGACATATTCCGCTGAGGAAGTGAAGCGTGAGTTGGGTTTATCGATTTGACTCTCGGGCTGTAGCAAAAGATCTGCAGGGGATCGGCTCAGGGGCTTATCTTCAAGCGCCTTGATCGACGAGTCCGTGGAGATGTGAATCCACGGCAATGTGGCGAAGCACTCAAAGCAGATCCGGGATCGGGCGCTGGGCGTCTTGGTATCACCGTTGCCTATCGTAGAAAAGTGTATCGGTAATTTACGACTACTCTGCCAGCGACACCCGGATGATTTCTTCGCCGTTGCGAACGATGGTATGTCAGTCAGCACAGGTGAGGCGGACCAAACGACCATCTGTTCGCGGGCGTCGCCATTGGTGGGGCGTAGGAGATTCACGCGGTTGATTCAGGGAATGGACCGATAGAGTTCGCCTGTCTTAATGAATTGATGGCTTCCGGATGCCAAGTGACAAGCTAGCGAATGCCGGCGAATTTGATGATAATCGGATGGCAATACCTTGAATCCTGGGTGGAGAGATTGCACCGGATTTCTTCGCCGGTTGTTTTGTTCAGGGTGACTAGCGTCGCGCTTTGGCCGCCATCCATGACGACGGACTCCGCTGTCCTGCAGGGTAGCTGACTGTGTATGGGCGCGATGGGATATACCCGGAGGATACTTCCGGTGTTTTCGCTGCGCATGTGAATCCACGCGCGTCCCTGGTAAATTGGCGGTCGCGGGATTCAACGCGATCAGGATATCCAGATAGGGGGAGGCTCTTGGCTAGGGATTCCTCTTCTTGGGTAAAGGACCGGAGGTTTCTGAGCAGGCGGTTGATGATTTTCTTTTTCGTTGAGGATCGAGCAGGTTGGCACGGAAAAAGGGCTCTTTTATATCGTGCGGCCAGATCGTTGGCTTCGGCGTTGGTCAGTCGATAACTGCCATTGGCAGATTCGTGTTTGACGAGGGAATAATACGGCAGAGGGAACCCGGTCAGGCCGACCAGTTGAATTCGTCTAAAGTGCCTGCCGGTCTTTTTTCTCGGCAAACCGCCGGGGGTCTCTTGAGAAACGGCTGAGCCGTTGGCATCCCGTGGCGCATGGGGCTCGATTTCACAAACCCCCGCGATCCGCCGATGTTGCTGCCGCCGGTCCCGCAGGATGAGGGCCAAGGGAGAGGCTTCGTTCATTGCGCCATTGAGACGGCCGAACAACTGCCCCGAGATGCCTTTCGCCCCTAGGAGCAGCTCAATCCCCCCAAGCAGACCGCCGACCCGGTGCCATTGAAAAAGGCCGAGCAGCTTAAAAACCCGCGGGGCCGAAAACCGGTAGTCGGCGGCAAACGATGAGATTCCATCAATCCCTTGAGCCCCGGGGCCATTCGGAGGACCGGATTTCGAAAACCCCGAACAACCAACTCCGACAGACCCCGGCGAAGCAGCCCGACTCCACGGAGCGAGGCGAAGAACGGTTTCCTAACGGTTGGCTCAAATCAGTCCAAAGTGTCCCCTCTTCAACCGTATCTCGGCCAATCCCCTGGGGCTTTGGATTTCAGGATTGCCTATTCTTGGCTGGTTCGTTCTTTGAT
The DNA here is from genome assembly GCA_024761205.1 of Limisphaerales bacterium. Taxonomy (GTDB): domain Bacteria; phylum Verrucomicrobiota; class Verrucomicrobiia; order Limisphaerales; family AAA164-E04; genus UBA2970. The sequence continues at coordinate 21,807 of JAMASS010000011.1, read as the reverse complement.
TTGGCTTGCCGGAAAGAGGGTTTTTGGCAGACTGCCTTGGCCTAATGGTCGGTTTCCTTGGGATCGGGCAGGGCCCATAGCTCAGTGGTTAGAGCAGGTGACTCATAATCGCTTGGTCGGGGGTTCGAGTCCCTCTGGGCCCGCCATTTTCCCTCAATGATTTGGGGCCTCTTCTATCCTGGCCGAAACCAGATTCTATTGCCTTCCGGTGGCAACGCTCATCCCAAAGCGGCCCGCTGCGGGTGATTAAAGCGTTTTGGTTTGCCGGGAGGCGGGTTTTCGGCTGAGGCCAACCGTCGCTGCATATGGGCTTTTCCGGGCGGCCGCCTGTGCCCTCGCCCCGAACACGGCGCCCCAAAGGCAACAACACCGCTGCCACACGTTCAGGGAAACCGCTGCCGTCGCCCGAAAAAAAACTTGCCGCAAGGCTCCCCAAAAGCCACCCTTCCCGCCGATGAAAAATCACATGAAATCCCTTGCCAAACACTTGCCTCTCCCGACGTCTGCCGCCCTGAAACCCGGAAGACCGCTCTTGGCGGCCCTTTGCCTCGCCGCCCTCTCACTCACCGCCCACGACGCCCCGCACGAAGCTGACATAGTGTCCGTCACCTTCGTGTGGGGAGACGGAATCTCCGAGACCCTCCACTACCCCCATGACTCAACGCAGCTGCGGTGGAGCAATCAAGAGTTGACCGGCGTCACCTTCAGCGGAGGCTGGACGAATCTGAAGTGGTTGAATCTTTGTTGCAACGGCCTGACGAGCCTGACCTTGTCTGAAGACTTGAAGAGTCTGGAGAACTTGCATCTTGGGAACAACCAACTAACGAGTCTGACTTTGCTCGAAGGCATGAGGAATCTGAAGTCGGTGTATCTTGTGGACAACCAACTAACGAGCCTGACTTTGCCCGAAGACATGAGGAATCTGGTGGGGTTGAATCTTCAGAACAATCGCCTGACGAGCCTGACTTTGCCCGAAGATATGAGGAGTCTGGAGTCGTTGGATCTTCAGGGCAACCAACTGAGGAGCCTGACGCTGCCCGAAGGCTTGACGAGTCTGAAGTCGTTGAATCTTCAGAGCAATCGCCTGACGAGCCTGACTTTGCCCGAAGACATGACGAATCTGGAGTCGTTGAATCTTCAGAACAATCGCCTGACGAGCCTGACCTTGCTCGAAGGCTTGACGAGTCTGAGGACGTTGCAGCTTCATTCCAATCCCATTGGGGCATTGCGAGTGCCGGAGGGTTTCCATCTTTCCGATTTTTCCGGCTTTCCCATGGACGCCGTGACTTATTACGACCCGGCATCCGTGCCGCCGCCGGTTCCTGTGTCGCCGCCGCCCGTGGAGCCGCTGCCGGTCGAGCTTGAGTTCATGCTGCAATGGGCGGATTCGGTGGAGGGCCCTTGGATGCCGTTGGTTGTTTCCGACGGCGTGGTGCGTCTGCCCAACGAAGGCGGGAGGCGGTTCTTCCGGCTCGCACCGATGGGCGGGAATTAGAGGGCCTTGCAACTGTTGGCCATTGGCCGAGGGGCGGGAAACCGCTGCCGGCACCCGAAAGAAACCTTGCCGCAAGTGACCCGCAAGCACACCCTCCCCGCCAATGAGAACTTAGGGACTCATTAACTTGATTGGAGAGGGTGTCAAGGGTAGTTTTAGTGTATGAATGGTAGAGATTCTGGTGCTGGGGATAAGTAATGAAGCCTGCCGGAATTAAAAAGAGGAAGACCGATGAATGACAGTAAATCAGCGGAATTGATTGAAAAGCAGATTTTGTGGTTGCGGAGAGATATTTCCACGACGCCAATGCACCTCATCAAGCTGGTCTATATTGCTCATGGTTGGATGTTAGGGCTGCATGATCGTTCTCTGACGTATGAAGACGTTTTCGCATGGCAATACGGCCCGGTTATTCCGAGCACGTATCACCGCTACAAAGAATTCAAAGCAGGCGACATAATGATCGATCTCATTGATCGAACCGAAGATTTTAAAGAGGAACAATCCCGTCTTATTCAGAAAGTTGTTGATGCCTACCGAGGTCATAGCGCTCGTTTGCTATCCACAATTACTCACGAAGAAGGAACACCGTGGGATATCACTCGCCGAAAGTTCGGAGATGGATGCATTATTCCCAATACAATGATTAAGGAGCATTACAAAAAATTAGCTCGTGAAAGACCCAGAAAATCGAGATGAAGAGAACATTCCTTCTCCAGAAAAAGGGAAGAAAGAATCAGAGAAATCGGCAGAAGAGCAAGGTTTTCTGATAGGCCTGTTGGCAAAAGAAAATCTGCCTGCACGTCTAGCAAAAATAGAAAGTCTAGTAGAAAAAGGCTTTTACGTCACGCAAGGGCAACTTGAAAAAGGACTAAAGGAAGTATATTGGAGGATAGGAATTGGAGGACTTGCCGCGCTAGGAATAGTAATACTCAGAGACATCTTTTCAAAATAAGCCACCATTCATGCCCCTAAAACTACCCTTGACACCCTCTTTAGTTAAGTTAATAAGTCCCAAAACTTATATGAAATCCCTTGCCAAACGCTTGTCCCACTCGACAGTTGCCGCCATGAAACCCGGAAAACCGCTCTTGGCGGCCCTTTGCCTTGCCGCCTTCTCAATCACCGCCCACGCCCAGCAAGCTGACGAAGTGTCCGTCACCCTCGAGCGAGACGGAAACGCCGAGACCCGCCGCTACCCCAAGGACACGACGCAACTGGATTTGACCGATTATGGCTTAACCGGCCTCACCCTCAGCAAAGGCTGGACGAGTCTGAAGACCTTGAACCTTAGGTACAACCGCCTGACGAGCCTGACCCTGCCCGAAGACTTGGCGAGCTTGGAGGAGTTGATTCTTGCGGACAATCGTCTGACGAGCCTGACCCTGCCCGAGGGCTTGGCGAAGCTGAAGAAGTTGAATCTTGCGTCGAATCAACTAAGGAGACTGGTCTTGCCCGAGGGTTTGGCGAGCTTGGAAGAGTTGGATCTTCACACCAACGGGCTGAGGAGTCTGACCCTGCCCGAAGGCTTGACGAAGCTGAAGGAGTTGTATCTTTACGCCAATCGTCTGACGAGCCTGACCCTGCCCAAAGGCTTGACGAATCTGAAGACGTTGAGTGTTAGGAACAGCGACCTGACGAGCCTGACCTTGCCCCAAGACATGACGAATCTGGGTTCGTTGTATCTTGGGGGCAACCGCCTGACGAGCCTGACCCTGCCCGAAGGCATGACGAGGCTAAGTTGGTTGCATCTTGCGGACAATTCCCTGACGAGCCTGACCCTGCCCGAAGGTATGAGGAGGCTGACGCTGTTGAATCTTGCGGGCAACCGCCTGACGAGCCTGACCCTGCCCAAAGATATGAGGAGGCTGGAGGCGTTGAATCTTTCAGGCAACCGACTGACAACAAACCTGACCTTGCCCAAAAGCTTGACAAGGCTGAAGGAGTTGAATCTTGATAAAAATCCCCTTAAAAAACTGCGAGTGCCGCAAGGTTTCAATCTTTCCCGGCTCGATCTTTCCGGCTTTTCCAAGGACGACGTGATTTATTACGACCCGGCTCCCGTGCCGCCGTCGTCTGATTAAGCCGCCGGTCGAGCTTGAGTTCATGCCAACGAGGGGCGGGAGGCGGCTTGCCGTCGTCTGAAAAAAACTTGCCGCAAGGCTCCCCAAAAGCCACCCTCCCCGCCGATGAAAAATCACGTGAAATCCCTCGCCAAACACTTGTCCATCCCGCCGGCTGCCGCTGTGAAACCCGGAAAACCGCTCTTGGCAATCCTTTGCCTCGCCGCTCTCTCACTCACCGCCCGCGCCCAACAAGCTGACGAAGTGTCCGTCACCATCGTGGGGGAAGACGGAAGCTCCGAAATCCGCCACTACCCCAAGGACTCAACGCAACTGAATTTGTCCCAGGAGGCCTTAACTAGCATCACCTTCAGCAGAGGCTTAACGAGTCTGAGGACGTTGTATCTTCAGAGCACCCCACTGGCGAGCCTGATGCTGCCCGAAGACATGACGGGTCTGGTGGAGTTGAGTCTTTCGGGCAACCAACTGAGGAGCCTGACCTTGCCCGCAGGCTTGACGAAGCTGGAAACGTTGAATCTTTCGCTCAACCGCCTGACGAACCTGACCTTGCCCGCAGGCTTGACGAAGCTGGAAACGTTGAATCTTTCGCTCAACCGCCTGACAAGCCTGACGCTGCCCGCAGGCATGATGAGTTTGGTGGAGTTGCGTCTTTGGAATAACCAGCTGGCGAGCCTAACCTTGCCCGAAGGCTTGACGAGTCTGGAGAGGTTGCATCTTTCGGATAACCGCCTGAGGAGCCTGACGCTGCCCAACGACATGACGAGTCTGGTGGAGTTGCATCTTGCGGATAACCAACTGACGAGCCTGACCTTGCCCGAAGGTTTGACGAGCCTGAGGACGTTGAATCTTCAGAACAATCCCCTTAAGGAATTGTGGGTGCCACAGGGTTTCAATCTTTCCCAGCTTAAGCTGCTCGGCTTTTTCAAAGACGGCGGGACTGTGACTTTTTACGACCCGGCGGGCGTGCCGTCACCGCCGGTTCCTGTGCCGCCGGTCGAGCTTGAGTTCATGCTGCAATGGGCGGATTCGGTGGAGGGCCCTTGGACGAGGGCGGCGCATATCACCGTCACGGAAGGCGTGGTGCGTTTGCCCAACGAGGGCGGGAAGCGGTTCTTCCGGCTCGCACCGGCGGGCGCGAATTAGAGGGCTTTGCAACTGCCGGCTGAGGGGCGGGAAGCGGCTTGGTCACGTCCGAAAAACCTTGCCGCAAGTCTCCCCAAAAGCCACCCTTTCCCCCCGATGAAAAATCACATGAAATCCCTCGCCGGACGCTTGTCCCTCCCGCCGGCTGCCGCTGTGAAACCCGGAAAACCGCTCTTGGCAGTCCTCTGCCTCGCCGCCCTTTCGCTCACCAACTGCGCTCAGCAAACTGACGAAGTGTCCGTCAGTCTTGTGCGGGAAGACGGAAGCTCCGAGACCCGCCGCTACCCCAAGGAAACGACGCGACTGGATTTGGCCAATCGAGGGTTGGCCGGCCTCACCCTCAGCAAAGGCTGGACGAATCTGAAGACGTTGAATCTTGAGGGCAACCAACTGACGAGCCTGACCCTGCCCGAAGGCTCGGTGAGTCTGAGGATGTTGAATCTTGAGAACAATCGCCTGGAGAGCCTGACGCTGCCCGAAGGCATGACGAGTCTGGAGCGGTTGAATCTTGAGAACAATCGCCTGGAGAGCCTGACGCTGCCCGAAGGCATGACGAGTCTGAAGACGTTGAACCTTGAGGATAACCGCCTGACGGGCCTGACGCTGCCCGAAGATATGACGAGCCTGTGGTGGTTGCATCTTGCAGGCAACCAACTGACGAGCCTGACCCTGCCCGAAAGCATGACGCGTCTGCTGGGGTTGTATCTTGAGAACAACCAACTGACGAGCCTGACGCTGCCCGAAAACTGGACACGTCTGGAGTGGTTGAACCTTGCAGGCAACCAACTGACGAGCCTGACCCTGCCCGAAGGCATGACGAGTCTGTGGTGGTTGGGTCTTTGGGACAATCCCTTTGAGGAACTGCGGGCGCCGCGGGATTTCAATCTTTCCGGCTTTTTCAAAGATAGCGGGACTGTGACTTATTACGACTCGGCTCCCGCGCCGCCACCGACCGATTGAGCCGGTGCCCGAGAAAAACCTTGCCGCAAGTCTCCCCAAAAGCCACCCTTCCCGCCGATGAAAAATCACGTGAAATCCCTCGCCAAACACTTGTCTCTCCCGACAGCTGCCGCCATAAAGCCCGGAAAACTGCTCTTGGCAGTCCTTTGCCTCGCCGCCCTCTCACTCACCGCCCGCGCTCAGCAAGCTGACGAAGTGTCCGTCACCATCGTGGGAAGAGACGGAAGCTCCGAAACCCTCCACTACCCCAAGGACTCAACGCAACTGGATTTGTCCGATCAGGGGTTGACCAGCATCACCTTCAGCAAAGGCTGGACGAATCTGAAGTGGTTGAATCTTTGGCACAACCGCCTGACGAGCCTGACGCTGCCTGAAGACATGACGAGTCTGGAGGAGTTGAATCTTGTGCAAAGCCAACTGACGAGCCTGACGTTGCCCGAAGGCTTGACGAGTCTGGAGGAGTTGGATCTTAGGTACAACCCCCTGACGAGCCTGACGCTGCCCGAAGGCTTGGCGAGTCTGAAGACGTTGAATCTTGAGAGCAGCCAACTGGAGAGCCTGACCCTACCCGAAGGCTTGACGAATCTGGAGGTGTTGTATCTTCAGAACAACCAATTGAGGAGCCTGACCTTGCCCGAAGGCTTGACGAGTCTGGAGGTGTTGTATCTTCAGAACAACCAATTGAGGAGCCTGACCTTGCCCGAAGGCTTGACGAGTCTGAAGAGGTTGGAACTTTGGGACAATCAACTGGCGAGCCTGACGTTGCCCGAAGGCTTGGCGAGTCTGGAGTGGTTGAATCTTGTGCGCAACCAACTGAGGAGCCTGACCCTGCCCGAAGACATGAGGAGTTTAAGGATGTTGTATCTTCAGGGCAATCCCATTGGGGTATTGCGAGTGCCGCGGGGTTTCAATCTTTCCCGGCTCGATCTTTCCGGCTTTTTCAAGGACAACGTGGTTTATTACGACCCGACTCCCGTAGAGCCGCCGCCTGTGGAGCCGCCGCCGGTTCCTGTGCCGCCGGTCGAGCTTGAGTTCATGCTGCAATGGGCGGATTCGGTGGAGGGCCCTTGGACGAGGGCGACGCACGCCACCATCACGGAAGGCGTGGTGCGTTTGCCCAATGAGGGCGGGAAGCGGTTCTTCCGGCTGGTGCCGGCAGGCGGGAATTGAGGGGGCCTTGCCAGTGCCGGCCGAGGGGCGGGGATGGGTTTGAGGCAATGCGTCTCCGGTTGTTTTGCCCCGGAGTGCCCGCGGGCGGTTTCAGGTGTTTGCGGCAGTCGGCGTCCGAGGTTTTGGTTCGGTGGATCGCCGAGGCGTGCTTTGGCACCGGAGCATGGCTGTCAGCGCCGGCCTTGGGAAACGGATTTGAGAGGATGAAGTTTGCCGGGAAGGCCGGTGGCGGAATGGATGTTTCATGTGATTAACGCTCTTGGCTTTTGGGCGCTTTTGCTGAGGTCTTGCAGCGGTGGCCGCGCGGCTCAAATTTCCTGCGGTCTCGAATCATGCAATGAGCGGCGGTTACGGGTTTCGCCGGGGAAACCTTGTTGGCGGAGGGCTTCGTAGAGGACAATGGCGGCGCAGTTGGCGAGGTTGAGTGATCGGGAATCGGGGGTGAACATGGGGATGCGCAGCCAGGCGTCGGGGTATTGGGCCAGCAGTTTCTGGGGGAGGCCTGCGGATTCACGACCGAATACGAGATAATCTGAGGGGCGGTAGTTCGCCTCGGCGTGGTGTTTGGTGCCGGCGGATTCGATCAACCAGAATCGTCCGTTGGTCGGGTGTGCGTTGTGGAAGGCTGACCAATTGGCCCATTGATGCCATGAGACGTGCTGCCAGTAGTCCATTCCGGCGCGTTGCAAGCGTTTGTCATTCAACTTGAATCCCAGGGGCTCGATCAGATGCAGTGTCGTTTTGGTCGCTGCGCAAAGTCGGGCGATGTTGCCGGTATTGGGTGGGATTTCGGGTTCGAGCAGGACGATGTGCATTAGTGGATCTTTGTTGTGGGTGAGGTGTGAAGGCGATCAAAAAGTTTGGGCTTAGATTGGCGGGACTCTTTGAACGTCAAGGGGTTGCGGCTGCCGTGCGGGTGGTCGGCGGGGAAGCGGCCGGGTGAATTTCCCTGGTTGCCAGGTAAGGATCAGCCGCTATATTGATCAGCGTCATCGGGCGCACGGCGCCTGATTTATGGTTATGCAGGGATTAAACTTCATTTTTATCATTCTGGAAGTTTTGGTGCTCTTCAACTTGCTCATTATTGTGCATGAGTTGGGGCATTTTTTGGCGGCAAGGTGGCGGGGTCTCCACGTTGAGCGATTTGGTATTTGGTTTGGGAAGCCTTTGTGGGAACGAACTTTTGGCGGGGTGAAATACTCTTGGGGATCGATTCCTGCGGGCGGTTTTGTCGCCTTGCCGCAGATGGCGCCCATGGAGGCGCTGGAAGGTGAAAGTGAGGTCAGCTACGCTGATTTGCCCAAGATCGGAGCGATCGACAAGATCATCGTTGCTTTTGCCGGTCCGTTGTTCAGTTTTGGCTTGGCGCTCTTTTTTGCCTGCGTGGTTTGGATAATTGGCCAGCCGGTGAGCGAGACCGACACGACAACCGTGGTCGGTTATGTTGTTCCGGGATCGCCGGCAGAGCAGGCAGGGATTCTTCCCGGAGACAGGGTTCTTGAGATCGATGGAGGTCCGGTGGATCGCTGGTCGGGAATCGGTGATGCGGTGACTTGGCGGGTGGTGAGCAGTGTTGGTGAAACGATTGCGATCAAGGTTGATCGAAACGGTGAGAGCAAGGAACTGGTGGCCACGCCTACGCGTGCAGAGACCAAATTCTGGGAGAGAGCTAGTCTGCGTCAGATTGAGATGATTCCGGTCCAAACCCCGATTGTTGCCGAGGTGCAGGCCAATAGCCCGGCTGAGCGCGCTGGGATTGAGGTCAACGATGTGATCGAGGCGGTCAATTCCATCAAACTTTACAATCCTCGTGGTTTGAGTCGTTACATTCAGGAAAACCCGGATGAGGAATTGGTTTTGGATATTCGGCGTAATGATCAACCGGTGCAGGTGACGCTGCGGCCGGTGATGCCCGTGTATCCGGAGGAGTATAAAGAGGAGAAACGGGTCATGATCGGCGTGCTCTGGGATCTTTCAGGCAACATAACCATCACCCATCCCGGCCCATGGGAGCAAATCAATGACAGTGTGATGAAGATGGCCAACACTTTTAAGGCATTGTTTGCTGCCAAGTCGGATATTGGTGCGCAGCACTTGAGCGGTCCGGTTGGGATCATGCGAATCTACTATCTGCTTTTTGAAAGTGAGTTTGGCTGGCGCTTGGCTTTGTGGTTCAGTGTGTTGTTGAACGTGAATTTGGCTCTTTTAAACCTGTTGCCGATTCCGGTTTTGGATGGAGGGCATATCGTGATGGCCACCATCGAGGGATTGTTCCGCCGTCCGATTCCGTTTTGGATTTTGAATTATGTCCAGGCCGGTTGTGCTCTGCTCGTCATCGGCTACATACTCTATCTCACCTTTTATGACGTGCAGGATTTGCCTTGGAAACGCGAGAAGGTACCAGAGATTTATTTTGCTGCTCCTTCAGCCAAGACTGTTCCCGCTGTCGAACCAGCGACCGCTCGGTAATCCCGAATGAGCTATTGTTCCTCTTTTTTTCGCTTCCAACGTCGGAGGACTCGTGAAGTGGTCATCGGTGATCCGATGAACGGTGGGGTAATTGTCGGCGGAGGTTATCCGGTCGTTCGGCAATCGATGATCACCTGCGACACCTTGGACACGGATGCTTGTGTCCAGCAAACTTTGGATTTGGTCGGGGTGGGTTGTCAAATTGTGCGCATCACGGCTCAGACGGTGCGGCATGCGGCGAATCTCGAGCATATTGTCAAGCGGCTCCGGGCCGGGGGGTGCCAAGTGCCGATTGTTGCGGATATCCATTTCAAACCCGAAGCCGCCATGGAGGCGGTCAAGTGGGTGGAGGTGGTGCGCGTGAACCCGGGTAATTATGTGGACAGTAAGAAGTTTGCCGTTCGGGAGTATACTGATGCGGAGTACGCCGGTGAGATTAACCGGATTGAGGCGAAGTTTGGACCGCTGGTTGAGCGTTGCAAAGAACTCGGTCGAGCGATGCGGATTGGGACCAATCATGGTTCATTGAGTGATCGCATCATGAATCGATTTGGGGATACGCCGTTGGGCATGGTCGAAAGCGCGCTGGAGTTTGCTCGCATTGCACGAAACCTTGATTATCACAATTTCAAGTTTTCTATGAAGTCGAGCAATCCGAAGGTGATGATCGAGTGTTATCGTCTCTTGGTGGCACGGCTCAGTGAGCTGGGAGCGGACTGGAACTATCCGATTCATTTGGGAGTGACGGAGGCCGGAGACGGCGAGGATGGTCGCATCAAGAGTGCGATTGGGATTGGCTCGTTGCTTTGCGATGGCTTGGGGGATACGATTCGAGTTTCTTTGACGGAGGATTCGCCGAATGAGATTGCCGTGTGCAATGACCTATTGGCGGAGATTCCGGCCTTAACGGATCGGGACGCTTCGGTTTTGGAGCTTCCGGCTAGCTACGATCCGTTTGCGTATTGTCGTCGTGTCACACCCGAAGTTGAGTTGTCGGAGAATATGGCCGCCGGGGGAGAGCAACCGATTCGGGTGGTCGTGACGCAGCCGACTTGGGAAATGGTCGCCCCCAAGATCCGTCTGCGTGATGATGTTCGGCCGGAGGCGGTTTACGAGGAGCTCAATATTCTTGAGGTGGATCCACGGGAGGAGTTTTCCGTGAACTGTAACACCCAACTCATGACGGTTGTTGATGATGTGCCTTTGCCCGCGATTACAGCTTTTCGGCTGCTTGCAGCCAAGCTCAAGAGATTGGGTTTGAATAATCCGATTTTGTTGAAGGACACCTTGATGGTTACGGAGACGCCGTTGAAGCCTCAGATCGCTTTGTTGCGGAGTGCGGTGGTGATTGGTTCGCTGCTTTCGGATGGGATCGGTGATGCCATCATGGTGCGCAATGAAACTGGACCGGGGCAATCGCTGCGCCTTGCCTTCAACATTCTTCAAGGGGTCGGGAGTCGATCGTTTAAGACGGACTATGTGGCGTGTCCGTCGTGCGGGCGGACGCTGTTCAATCTCCAAACGGTCACTGCCAAGATTCGGAGTCGGACTGAGCACCTTAAGGGAGTGAAAATTGCGGTCATGGGTTGCATCGTGAACGGGCCAGGTGAAATGGCCGATGCGGATTTTGGTTATGTCGGCGGAGCGCCCGGAAAGATCAATTTGTATGTCGGGAAGACACCGGTGAAGTTCAATATTCCGGAAGCCGAAGCCGTGGAGCGGTTGGTGGATCTGATTCGTGAGCATGAGAAATGGCGAGATCCGGAGACCGACACAGAGGCGGCTGAAGAAGCTGCGGTGGTTTTTGCATAGGTTCCTTCGGGCTGGGAATCTTCACTGCGGAATACACTAAATACGCGGAAATGAATTGAACGGTTTGGGTGGAGGGGAGAACCGGGCATGTGAAGGGCCATGCTTGGAGAGAACGGCAAAAGATTACCGCACTTTCATCTTTCGCCAAGACTCCGGATGACGAATGGACGCTACCGTGTTCACTAGAGCTGAGCGAAGTGCCGGTAGGTCGTGGAGTGTGGCGATTCTTCGCCACTTTGGATTTTCCGATGTCGGATTGCCTGAAGAAAGGTTGCTTCACGTCTCAATCGTCACATGGTTTTGAAGGGAATAACCCCGGCATTGCCGATGCCCCCCTTCGGGTATTCCGAGCATTCTGGAGTTTTGATCCGAACTGGATTTTCGGTGGGAATGGGGGCTATGTTCTTTCCTCGTGATCGTCCGCCTAAGGAGCTTGTCTTTTGGAGCACGGCAAGCGAGATACATCCTTTGAGGAACGTGATGGGGTTCGGTTTGGTTTCGTGCTCCGAGCGGGATTTTCAGTGATTTTTCCACCGGCGCCACCGCTCAGCTATTCATTCTCATCACCGAAGAGTTCATTCTGACATCCTGGCCCAACGGCTTGGGGATGAAATTTGTTGGGGGCATTCAGGTTAATTTGAGGATTGCTGCGTGAGGAGCCCGGGTGGTGATTTTCGAACTTTTGCGGCAGAGTCGGAGATTCTTTTGATTCCCTCCCCTCTTCGTTTGAGCAGACAGATGATCATCCGGTATCGCCATCATTTGGCACTAGGCGAAGGGATTTTGCCAATGGCTGACGGAGCGAGAGCGTGGATTAGGATTTATTGGATCGAATGACTTCTATCGTTTGCCGACGGGTCGTGAATGGACACGGATGTTGGGAGGTTTTGAGGTGCGGGATGGTTTGCTCCGGGATTTGGATGAGGATGCGGAGGGTGGATTCGTTTGGGAAGGTGACTGGCCGGTGCCGGAAGGGATCGGCAACTTGGGTTCGGACATGGAGGTGGATTTGTTTCCGTGTATGTCGCCGGTGGGTTCTTTCGCGCCGACCGACTCGGCTTGCATGACCTTGTGGGTAATGTGTGGGAGTGGTGTGAGGGTTGGTATGACGAAAAGCGGTATCGGGTGTTGTGCGTGGCGGATTCTTTCGAGTGAAAACGTTCCGCAATATCTTAGCGCCCAAACGGCATGCTCGCTTCGTTGAGGTAACGTGGATTGTTATGGGTTCCGCTGTGTTTTGATGGTAACGGGTGATCGTTGGGGACCGTTTGTCATGAATGATCAGGGAAAGGGATTGGACGGGATAGGCGGGGCGTAACCGGGTTATGGGATGCGCGCAATGGAGTATCGGAGAAGGACTGCCGAGCTCTCAGGTGGTGGATATCAATCGATCAGGTGATGGATATCTTTGGTTGGCGACACCACGGGGCTGGATACGTTTTGAGGGGATTCACTTTACGGTTTTTGGCTATGTCAGCGCTTCCAAACTCACGGGCAGTGACTTAAGCGCTCTACATAGCTGGCGACCAAACGGGTTGGTTCGCCAATCGGCAGGGAGAGGTTGGCAATTATGTTGGCCTCTAATTTCGAATGATCAATGCGCCTCAACTCATCGACGGAGACTTTGTCTGGACCATTATCGGCGGATCAAAAGACAAAGTTCTGGCGACCACGGAGAAAGGCCTTTTGTTCGAGATCACGATTCAGGAGGTTAAGGCTCTGTGGCGTCCGCGCCAATGGCCCGAACTGAATCAAGAGTTTTCGCCCGGAAGCCGGTGTGTCGTGGATCAACACGGTCGATTCTGGGGAGGACGGCACGCCGAGTTCAATGTATTGGTTGAGGATAAGTGGTCGTGAGTGCTTCCCGAACTTCATGCGGATACTTCGGAAGATCATGCAGGGGCTACGCCTTGGTTTCGAGCCGCGCAATTGGCCTGTAGATCACACTGCAGGCCATCAATTGCGATGGCATTAGGATGGCGTTTGGATGGATCATTGAGGCGCCTTCTCTAGCGTATCAAGCAGTCGGTTGGGGGGCTTTTTCCCCTGATGTGTGGGGATTGCCGAGGTGGTGGAACCTTTCTCAGATTGGGGAACTGCTCCGAGCGCGCATATCACCGATGAGGGTTCTGGATGTTTGCGTGGACGGCGAATCGGTTGTGCCCACGGAGAATCACGCGTCAATTGTCGTCATTCCAGCGGGAAGCCGATGAGTAGCGATTGGTTTCCCTTTTTCCATTTGGCGCCAGACCGTAACGGAGCTGAGTGAGGCGACTAGAGTGGATACTCCATGGCTCTTATCCGGAGGTGGGCCGGATCGAACGGTGGTCGATCAGTATCGACATGACGTCGTGTTGATCGTCAAGGAGGCGATCAATAGCGCGAGCAAACACAGCGGGGCTGCGGATGTCTGGGTTACGGCTGAGATTTCGGAGGAGATATTGTTGGTCAAGATCCACGACAATGGGGCGGGCTTTGTTCTCCCTGAGAGCACTGAGCAAGGGAATGGGCTCAATCCGTATGCGAGATAGCAGGGTTTGTTTGGTTGAGGATGATTCGCGGGTGCGTGACGGGCTAGGTGCCCTCATGGACGGTTCCCCGGGTTATCGTGTGGTCGGTGACTATCCCCGGGGTGAGGCGGCCTTGAAATTGTTGTCGGAAGATCGGCCGGATGTGGTGCTGATGGACATAAAATGCTCGGGATGAGCGGGATCGAATGTCTTCGGCAACTCAAGCGAAGCCTCCCGGACGTCAATGTAATCATGTTGGGATTTACGAAGATAAAGACTCATTATTTGAATCATTGCGAGCCGGGGCGGTGAGTGGTTTGTTGAAACGCACGCCGCCGACAAGAGCCCTCGAAGTTGCTTCTGCTGTCCACAACGGTTACTCGTCACTCGCCGGAAAGATGACTCGATATTGGTGAGTTATTTTCAGAGTGCCAAGACTGATGCGGAGGGGGTTGAAAAACTGAGCGAGCGGGAGCGGGAGATTTTGGATCGGTTGGCGAAGGGGGCTGCGGAATAAAGAAATTGGGGTGGAGCTCTCAGTGAGTGAAAACATGATTCGAAGCCATCTGTGGAATATCTGTGAGAAGCTTCAGGCGGCTTCTCGCGCCGAGGCCAGATACTTGGGGAAGTAGGAAACTCTCGCGCCGAGCCTTTGGGTAAGAGCTCCCTCTTTGTTTTTCCTACAGATTCAGGATTGTCATGAAGGAAAAATCCGGCAGCTCCTGCTCATCTTTTCAGATACGAACGAACAGGCGTTTGCGATACAAGTGGAAACAAATGAGCCAGAACACCAAGCCAACTGCTACAGCTTGCACCGTGGGCTGAAAATCGGCGCTGAAGCGTTCGAAGATATCCGGTCCAGCGTGCGTTTTGATGGCACCCGCCACCCAAGGCTTGAGCAACATGCTCATTAAGTACATCACGATCGAGTTGGTCCCAACCACAATCAATGGGAAGGCAAGCCACCGTAACTTCATGACATCAAACAGCAGATAGGACACGAGCAGAAGCAGACAGCAACAGCTCGTGGAAAAAATCACCCAGGAGGGAGACCAAAGTCGTTTGATCAACGGGGACACACCGGTTTGATGCAGATTGTATCCCCATAAAATGCCTAAAGCACCGGCAATCAGTAGGGTCTGGATCACCTGTTTTTTACTGGCACCGGAACGTAAGAATTCTCCGCACATGAGGCCGAAAAGCATCGTGACGATGGAGGGCAGAAAGTTGATCGTCTGGTAGCCACCGGCGTTGAACTCGAAGGGTTGTTTTCGTGGCAGGTATTGATTGGGTAGATTGAGCAGCCACCGATCTACGGCGTGCCCAAAATTCGCATTTTTATGCCAGGCGGGACTTGCCTCAGAGAGATGTTCGTCGGCCCATTCGCGGCTGACGCCGACATCTGAGTGATCTTGATTTGGAGTTAATCCGGTGTTGGAGTGGGTTTCGTAGAGAGACCACGTGGTTCCCAAGATCGCGATCGCTGCCAACCATTGGATGATTTTCGGCTTCCGCCAAAGGAGGAAAACAAAAGTGTAACCAAGACCGATCTGGCTCAGCACGTTCATCAGGGACCAGTTAGTGCTGGCGTCGTTGTTCGAAATCAAAAAGATGCCGAGACCAATGAGAATGATGGATCGGAAAAGGGCATGGGCCAACATGCCGAGATAAGAGGCACCGTTCTTTTGTCGTTTGGCGTAGGAGTAGGCCATTGATAGTCCGACCATGAACATAAATGAAGGTTGGATGAGATCCCAATAGGTGCACCCAGTCCACTGAATGTGGGTGAATTGGCGCAAGATTTCTGCCCACAGGGCGGAGTCCGGTTGGTTTTCGAGGTGGTTGCGAGCCGTTGCAGCTAGGCCGAATCCGCCAAAGGCCAGTGAGATCATGACCAATCCCCGATAAGCGTCCAAAGACGTTAGTCGCTCTTGGAGGAAAGGTTCAGCAACTGAATCTTGCTCTGTTGGGGCCGGCTTTTGGTTCATAATTGGGTATTCCGTAGGTTGGAGGTCATTGGTGCCTCCGAGCTGGGATGTTACTGGCGTCCGATTCTTTTCACCAGAACTAATCGTTGGGGAAAGCGGTGATGCTTCACCTTAAACGGCGCAGTTTTTTCTCCGATGTCGCCATTGGTCTGATTGGATAGAGATCTTGAAAAAGACTGCAAGCGCACTTTATGTAAATTTGTAAATTACTCTTTTTAGCAGTTAATTGCGACGATTTGATGCGTCACTACATCATTGGAGTGTTTGTGGGATGTTCGCTTTTTATCAACTCTCGGCGTCATGGTTGACGGAGAATGTTAACGAGTGAATAGGGAATAAAATGAAAGCGATGAGTAAGAGTCATATCATCAATTGATTTCGTGCCTTGCATCATTGTTGTTGGCCCTCGGTATCTCTGGTCTTGTGACAAAGAGGCTGAGTTCGTAGGAAGCGGGGGGAGTGGCGTTGAGGAATGAAGCTGATCTGACCAACGCATAGGTCTTACGGGGGCAGTTTGACCGTCCCGCCCGGGGTTATCACGGCGGCGCATTGTGTGGAAAACGAGATTGCGGGTGACGTAGATGATTGGAGCCGGCGATCTGCGAGACAGCGCGAAGTTTCGCCGGATACGGGTGGCCCGAATCATCGCCCATGCGGGATACTTCAATCAAGACGGCGGTATTGACGCCGATATTGCTCTTCTGAAGCTCTGGGAGGCTATCACGGATATGGAACCGTTGCCACTGATATCTGATGAATCCCTGGCCGCTCCCGGAATCATGAGCCGGGCCATTGGTTGGGGGCTGAAGTCGGAGGGCGGGGAGCCCTTCAGCCCAGCTTCGGGAGGTGGATATCCCCATCGTTTCTTTGGAAATCGCGCCGGCAACCGGATCCTACGAGATGACACTCATGGCGGACATGCTGCCGGCGGGTTTTGCTGCTGGTGGTAGAGATTCGCGCGGCGGGGTATCGGGGAACCGTTCATGGTGAGGATTCCAATGCTTCTCCCGGCTTCTTTTGTAGTGCTATTCGGGGTTGTCGAACGCCGCCATTGCCGACAACCTGAAATCTCTCGGGTTCGGTCTCCCGGAAGAAATAGAGCGATGAAAGGGCAATTCGTTTGACATATCCTCCCTAATATGTAAAAAATATTGCATTATTTTTACATATAGAAGCATCCCATAATGGGTCCGCCCGCACAACTACCCGATCTACCGCCTGCCATTGACCTGGAGACGCCCCGGGTATTGAAGGCACTCGCCGCCGCCAGCCGGTCGCTGGCGGAACTCAAGGGTCGCGCGGCGGCAATCCCCAACCAAGGCATTCTGATCGACACTCTTGCTTTGCAGGAAGCCAAGGCATCGTCTGAGATTGAAAACATCGTCACCACCCAAGATGAATTGTTTCGCGCCAGCCTCTACCCGGAGACATCGTACGTCCCCGCTGTCAGGGAAGTAGCTCGTTACCGCAAAACGTTGAGACTCGGATATGAACGCCTGCAGAAGACCCAAGGCCTGATTACCAACAACCTGCTGATCGATCTGTGCCGCCGGCTGCTGGCGCGGGGCGACGGTTTTCGCACCATCCCGGGCACCGTGCTCATGAACGAGGCCACCGGCGAGACCGTCCATGTTCCGCCCCAGGACGGCAACGAAGTCATCGCTCGGATGACCGCCCTCGAACGCTTCATCAACGAGGACGAAAGCTGCCGCCTCGACCCGCTGATCAAGATGGCACTGATCCACTATCAGTTTGAAAGCATCCATCCGTTCCATGACGGCAACGGGCGCGTCGGCCGCATTTTGAACCTGCTGTACCTTACCCGAGCCGGTTTGCTGGATATCCCCATCCTCTATCACAGCCGCTATATTATCCGCACCAGGGCCGATTACTACCGCCTGCTCCGGGCCGTGCGCGACCACGGTGCCTGGGAGGATTGGGTGCTCTACATGTTGGAGGCGGTGACCGAGACCGCAGCCGCGACGCTGCGCATTGTAGAAGAGATGCGCGGTCAGATGGCCTATATGAAACAGCGTCTGCGCGACGAATTGCCAAAACTCTACTCTCAGGACCTGCTGAACAGTCTGTTTCTCCATCCCTACACGCGTATAGATTTCATCAAGCGGGACCTGAAAGTGACGCGCCCAACCGCCGCCAAGTATTTGAATACCCTGGCAGAGCATGGGTTCGTGGAGAAGCGGCGAGCCGGGCGCAACAATTATTATGTCAACGTGGAACTGGTTAAACTGTTCCTGATCGAATCAGGGGATGACCAGTGAGCATTGACACGGCCTTTCTGCATTACTACATCCAGACACTGGAGGCGTTGTTGCGTGAGCAGCAGATGGAAGGCGTGCGGCTCAATGCCGCCATTGCCGAAAACCTGAAGGCCTTGGGGCTTGGGGATCGAGAGTTGTGAAGACCGACGAAGTCTTTCGTAAAATTGCTCGCCAAGATGGAGTGGAGGTGCAAGTCCCAGTGGATGGGTGGCGCGACATGCCGTTTACCGACGCTGTTCTAGTCAATCCAACAGTTCGTCTTGAGCGAGGCAAAGTGTATTCATTTGTTGATATGGCTGCGATCAATGCTGGTTCCCGATGTGCATATGAAGCTGAGCGGCGTGAGTATTCTGGCGGTGGGTCGCGCTTCCAGAAAGGTGACACGCTCATGGCGCGCATCACACCTTGCTTGGAAAATGGCAAGATTGCCCGCTACTGTGCATCTGACGCTTCAGAAGCTGCGCACGGATCGACGGAATTCATTGTTATCAGTGGACGCCCCGGTGTCACGGATACCGAGTTCGCCTATTATTTGACGCAGTGGAAGGAAGTGCGTAGCTACGCGATTAGTCAGATGACCGGTACTTCTGGACGCCAAAGAGTGCCCACAAACTCCCTGCAACATCTTACAGTCCCTATTCCTCCTCTCTCCGAACAACGTACCATCGCACACATTCTCAGCACGCTGGACGACAAGATCGAACTGAACCGACGGATGAACAAGACGCTGGAAGCGATGGCGCGGGCGATCTTCAAGGATTGGTTTATTGACTTCGGTCCCACCCGCGCCAAAGCCGAAGGCCGCGATCCCTACCTCGCCCCCGAAATCTGGAACCTGTTTCCCGACCGGATGCAGGACTCGGAACTAGGCGAAATACCGGAGGGATGGGGGGTACGGTCACTGGGGGATGCTATAGAAATCCTGAGTGGGGGAACGCCTCGCACGTCGGTATCTGCTTATTGGGATGGGGATATCCCTTGGTACACCGCGAAGGACGCTCCCGTTATAAGTGACATCTTCGTCTTGGCTACTGAAAAGGCAATAACCCAAGCGGGGATTGACAACAGTTCAACAAAAGTTCTCCCCGCAGGGACAACCATTATCACTGCCCGCGGTACGGTAGGTCGACTGGCCTGTCTTGGAATCCCTATGGCTATGAATCAGACATGTTACGGAATTCGTGGTGGCCACGGGTTCCCCGATTATTTTACCTATTGGAACGTCAGGAACGCGGTCAACGAGTTGCAAGCCAGAGTACACGGCACGATATTCGACACCATAACGCGTGAGACTTTCAAAATCGCCGAAACAGTACTAGCACCGACGGCTGTGGCGCAAGCATTCGAATCTACGGTATATTCAGTGATGGAGCGCATACTCCGCAATTTGCGAGAATCTTGTACTCTCACCACCCTACGTGATACACTATTGCCAAAGCTTATGACCGGTGAGGTGCGAATGGCGCGCGAAAAAGGTTAGGAGCTAGAATTATGGATGTAGATATAAACGTAAAGATTCCTGCGATAGAAAAACTTGTAGACTATGTAGCCAGCGGAGTAGGTAGCATTGCTGGCCAAGCAATCGCGGACTCTCACCCAAACCCGCGACCTGTTGCTACCTAATCTCGTCTCCGGTGAAATCCGCATTGTCAAAGCTGAGAATGTGGCGGAGGCTATGGCATGACCCGCGTACCTATCAAACCTGAACTTCTTCGTTGGGCGCGCGAGCGGGACGGGAGGGCGCAAGAGGACTTGGCGCGCAAGTTCAAGAAGCTGCCGCAATGGGAGAGCGGCGAAGCGAACCCTACCCTGAAGCAGGTGGAGGCATTCGCCCGCGCCGTTCATGTGCCGGTCGGTTATCTGTTCCTCGCAGAGCCGCCTGAGGAATCTATTCCCATTCTCGATTTTCGCACCATCGCCGGGAAAACTGTGGCACGCCCAAGTCCGAATCTATTGGAGACGATCTATACCTGTCAGGAACGCCAGAGCTGGTATCAGGATTTCGTTCGTGTGTCCGGTCAGCCGGAACTCGGTTTTGTCGGCAGCGCGACGCTTGATAATCCTCCCGAGACCGTGGCGGCTCAGATGCGCGAGACGTTGGGTTTCGACCTCGCCGCCCGCCGGGAGTGCTCTACCTGGGCCGATGCCTTGCGGCTGTTCATCCGCCAGGTTGACGAAGCCGGTGTGCTCGTCATGGTCAGCGGAGTAGTGATGAGCAACAATCAACGCCGCCTCGATCCGGCTGAGTTTCGCGGCTTCGCGCTATCCGATCCTCACGCTCCCCTTGTCTTCGTCAACGGCGCGGACACGAAGGCGGCGCAGATGTTCACGCTTGCCCATGAACTCGCGCATATCTGGCTGGGGGATTCGGCCCTGTCGAACATCGGAACCGCGCCGGGGCCCGGTTTCCGACGCGAAGAGGTGTGGTGCAACGCCGTGGCGGCCGAGCTTCTGGTGCCGCTGGCCTCCCTGCAAGATGAGCTTTTGCCCCGCGAACCGCTCTCGGACGCTCTTCCTCGGCTTGCGCGGACCTTCAAGGTCAGCACTCTGGTCATTCTGCGGCGTCTGCTTGATGCGAACTGGCTTGATCGCGAACGCTTCAATGCTGCCTGGAAGCAAGAGCTTGAGGATTTGCAGGCTTTTGCTCAGAGTGGCGGCGGGGGCGGCGATTTCTACCGTACAACCCTTGCCCGCGTGAGCCCTAGATTCACGCGCGCCCTGGTGATCAGCACCCTTGAAGGGCAGACGCTCTATCGAGATGCCTTCCGGATGCTCGGCGTGTCCAAGACCAGGACATTTAACAATCTCGGGCGCGAAGTCGGGGTGATGGGATGAACCGATACCTTCTCGACACGGATGTCTTTATCCAAGCAAAGAACAGGCACTACGGCTTCGATTTCTGCCCCGCCTTTTGGGATTGGCTGGTCGAGCAGAACCGTGCCGGAAGGGTGGCCAGTATCGAGAAGGTGGCGGAAGAGCTGTACTCGGGAGAAGATGAACTGGTGAAATGGGCTGAGAAACGCAGTGAGGCCTTCTTTCTAAGGCCGGATAGTGCCGTGCTGGCCGCGGCGCCCGCTGTCAGCAAATGGGCGAATAGCAACAATTATAAGCCTGCTGCCGTCCACACCTTTCTGCAGGTTGCCGACTATTGGTTGGTCGCTCACGCGCTGGCTCATGACTGGACCGTCGTCACTCACGAGGTTCGAAATGACTCCGCTAAAAAAATCAAGATTCCAAATGCCTGTATCGGCCTCGGTCTGCGCTGCGTGACTCCCTACGAGATGCTGCGGCGGGAACGAGCCAGATTCGTCCTGGCGCGAGTTGCGGTGGTCAAATGTGGCGAGGGTTCCCCTTGAATCATCTTCCAAAGAGGGCTCCCTGGAGGATTTTCAGGACATGGCCAGCGGCTATGTTTTGGACCATAGTTGTAGGAAAATGAGAACCTAAGAATGCTGACCAAGCTCACCGTCCGAAACTTTAAGCGCTTCGACGAGGTGGAAATCGCCCTGGGCAATCCTGTCGTCTTTATCGGCCCGAACAACTCAGGCAAGACCACTGCCATGCAGGCACTGGCTTTATGGGATATCGGATTGAAGCGATGGAACGAAAAGCGCCAGGGCAATGTGCCGAAGAAACGCCAAGGTAATGTGCCGAAGAAGCGCCCGGGCGTTACGGTCAACCGGCGAGATCTGCTTGCCATTCCACACCCGAGCGCCAACCTTCTTTGGCGCAGACTTCACACACGGGACATCTCAAAAAAAGATGGCCGTCAGCAAACAAAAAACGTCTGTATCGACATCATTGTTGAAGGTGTAGAGAAAAATAAGGCATGGGAATGCGGGCTGGAATTCGACTATGCCAATGTAGAGTCTTTCTATTGCCGACCACTGCGGATCG
>JAMASS010000010.1 GCA_024761205.1 Limisphaerales bacterium | reverse complement strand
TCAAACGAACCGACGCCGGCACCTTGCGCAACACCCGCCTCACCCCGCGAACCGAAATCAACCCCGCCTCTCCCATGGCCTCAACCTCCGCCTCCCAATCAAAACCACTTAGCGACGCCTCCAACCCCAAAACCCCGGAGGCGCTTCTCCATTTCCGATAGAAAACGCACGACCATCAGTCGAACTTCGCCTCAAAAGCTCACTGCTGCGACACCAAGGCTGCGCGCCACTCATCAACAACGCTAATCTGTTCCTTCAGGGTCTCTCGCTCGGTGTTCGCTAATCGGATTTACTTGTTTATTCACATCGCTCAAGACTTTTAAAGGGCCTAAGCCTCTCTCTTTCAGTCACATCCACACCTCAGTGACTTAGACCAAGCTAAAGTGAGTGTATAAGAAAAGCACTCCTTTGCATACCTTGGTGCTTTCGTGTGAGGTTCAACCTAGCTGCGATGTCGCAACAGAACACCCTACGCCCAATCCCAGCAATGTCTTAACTTGACTACCGCGATCACCCTAGCAGTCTCCTAACCCAGATATGAACGTACTCGTTACCGGAGGGGCTGGCTACATCGGGTCCGCATGCGTGCAGGAGTTAATCGAACAAAATCATACCGTCACCGTTTTCGACAACTTGAGTGAAGGCCATCGGGCGGCAGTGCATCCAGCAGCAAACTTTGTCGAGGGTTGCCTCAACCAAGCAGAGCAGAGCAAAGATGTGGTAGGACGCGCCGCCCCTGAGGTCGTGATTCATTTCGCGGCCTCCGCCTTAGTGGAGGAATCAATGAAGGTTCCGGGCAAGTACTTTGGCAACAATGTCGCCAATGGCTTGAATCTCTTAAACGCCTGCGTTCAAGCCCAAGTGCGAAAAATCGTCTTCAGCTCCACCTGTGCAACTTATGGCATTCCTGACCGCATCCCCATTTCCGAAGACACCCCACAGCAACCCATCAATCCCTACGGAGAATCCAAGCTAATCTTCGAAAAAATGCTGCGTTGGTTCCATGAGATCCACGGCCTGCAGTACGTCGCCTTCCGCTATTTCAACGCCTGCGGCGCAACGGATCGTTTCGGCGAGCACCACCGGATCGAGACGCATCTCATCCCGAATGTTTTGAAGGTTGCCCTGAAACAACAGACCTCGTGCAAAATCTTTGGAACCGACTATCCGACCACCGATGGAACGTGTGTCCGCGACTACATCCACATCAAAGACCTCGCCACCGCCCATATCTTAGCCAGCCAATCCAATCTGAACGGCTGCTACAATCTCGGAACCGGCAAGGGCTACTCGGTGCGAGAAGTCATCGCAGCTTGTGAATTGTTAACCGGGGCGAAGATCGCCGTCGAAGAACATGACCGGCGGCCCGGAGATCCTCCAAAGTTGGTTGCTGCTCCCTCCCAGGCAATCAACGCCCTTAATTGGCATCCGGAATTCATCGCGATCGAAAGAATTGTCGATACGGCCTGGCAATGGCATAAAGCGCATCCAAACGGCTATCCCCACTAAGGGATTGCCGTGCACTCGCCATCAGCGATCGACGAACACGATGGAAGCAGAACTCAGCAACGCCCTTGGCCAAACAAATTTCACGGCCTTCGATTGGGTCATCATCACCCTCTATCTCTCAATCTCGCTCGTCATCGGGCTGCTCGTGAAGAAATATGTCCGCAACATGGCGACCTATCTTGGCGCCGGGCGAGCGGTGGGCACCTGTTTGGGCATCACCACCATGACGGGGACGGAGATGGGTTTAATCACCGTGATGTATAGTGCGCAGAAAGGATTTACAAGCGGATTCGCCGCTTTTCATATCGCTATCGCTGCTGGGATCGTCACTTTTGTGGTCGGCATGACCGGCTTTATCGTTTGCCGACTCAGAGACCTCCAGGTGCTCACGATCCCTGAGTTTTATGAGAAGCGATTTGATCGGAAGACTCGAATCCTTGGCGGC
Organism: Limisphaerales bacterium; assembly: GCA_024761205.1. Lineage (GTDB taxonomy): Bacteria > Verrucomicrobiota > Verrucomicrobiia > Limisphaerales > AAA164-E04 > UBA2970. Next base: position 130,924 of record JAMASS010000010.1, on the reverse strand, counting down.
ATCATGCTGACATTTGGCGGCGTGCTCAATATAGGCCTCTTTCTGAAGGTGGGTTCGATGTTCGTCGTCGGGATCACCGGTTTGTCCCAAGACAGCATGGCCCTCCCCCTGAATAATGGCCACACTCTTAGTTCTGGTGCTTGTCTACACCGTGCTCGGGGGAATGATCTCAGTTATCGTGACCGACTATATCCAGTTTGTGGTACTTTCCGCAGGATTGCTGGTCGCCACCGGCTTTTGCATTCAGAACCTCGGGTGGCAGCCCGTTTTTGACACCATCGTCAGGCTAAAGGGAGAAGCCGGGTTCAATCCCCTAGCTAAAGGTAACGGCTTCGGTCCCAGCTATGTCGTTTGGATGTTCTTCACTGCCGGATTGGTTAGCTGCGCCATCTGGCCAACTGCCGTGGCACGCGCCCTAGCTATGGACTCAGTCCAAGGCGTCAAACGCCAGTACCTGTGGTCCTCACTCTCCTTTATGATTCGATTTCTCATCCCCCACTTCTGGGGCATCTGCGCCTTTGTCTTTGTCATGACTAAGGCACCCAACCTCCAAACGTTATTTTTCCCAGCAGATCCTGAGGCCAAATCACTGGACAACTTGTATGCCATGCCGGTCTTCCTCGGTCGGATTCTCCCGGCCGGTATCATCGGCATTATCACGGCGGCGATGATCGCCGCGTTCATGTCTACGCACGATTCGTATCTACTCTGTTGGAGTTCCGTGATTACCCAGGATATCCTGGCACCGCTCACCAGGAACCGCATGTCGACCGAATCCCGTATCCTGCTCACTCGGATATTCATCGTCATGATCGGTCTCTACATCCTCTTCTGGGGACTCCTTTATGAAGGAAGCGATGAGATTTGGGATTACATGGCCGTCACGGGCGCTATTTACTTCACCGGCGCCTTCGCCCTCCTCCTCGGTGGGCTCTATTGGAAGCACGCGAGTGCCACCGGCGCCTTTCTTGCGCTGCTCAGCGGAATGACCGCTATTCTCGGCCTCGATCCCGTGCAACGCCGCGTCGGACTGAAATACCAGGATGCCGGCACAGGTGAATGGATTCAAACGTTGACGAGCGATCAGATCGGTCTCCTGACCGTGGCCTTCAGTTTGATGGTATTGGCAGTTGGCTCGCTCATCTTCCCAAACAAAAAGACGACCGGACTCAAGACGTAAATCGCATGGAAACAGGATCATTCAATTTTTGGATCCTTCTTTGGAAGGGTGTATTTATTCTTACCATATGGATATTCACGGGAATGGCCGTCTGGGTCACAATCGGTGGGTTCCGTGATATTAAGCGGCTGTTCGCCCGCCTCAAAGAGTCTGATCAATCTATCGATCCTTCAGATTAGCTTACGCCCCAGACCTCCTTCTCTCCTTCATCAGTCCCTCACTCTGAAGAACTCCTCAAGCAGAGAAAACAAGACTGCCAACACTCAAAGATATTGCCCCGAACAGCCTACCGCCTTCTGGAACGCACGATAGCAAGTGTCGGATTCTCGCCAGCGAACAAGCATTGTGAAATCGGCCAAAATCAATGAACTCAGGTCAAAAACGATCAAATTGTTTTGAATGTGAAAGACGGTTCACAAGACGATAGATAGCTTCGTGCATCGGGCAAACGTTTTAGGGGTTCCGTCAGCCTTCAGTGAGGCCGGACAGGAGGGTGTTTGCGTCAGCAGACCGCATGATTCGGCAATGTTCTCTGGCGTTTGACTTGACGCGCTAAGTTTCAGATGAAGCCGATTCTCGAAGTCAATGTTTGACGGAACGAGCGAGTCACCAAGCGACAAGTTCACCTACGGGTTGTGAAATCGTGTTGGGCGGGAATTGTCAGTGAGTTGAACACCCGATCAACGGTATCGCCCAAGACAACGACGAACCGCATGGACTACTTGCCAAATGGAAAATACTACAGCAACTACAAGCATTCGAAGCAGGCAGTCTCCCTTATCCTTTCGGAATGCTGTTGCCCTCCGGAGATGCGGATACCGAAGCATTCCCACGAGAATTCGTACCTGATTTTAACTCTCAGTGGCGACCCAAAAGAACAATTCGATTTAAAGAGCCGAACTTACATTCCTTCCGACCTAGCCTTCTATATAGCGGGTGAGGTTCACTCTCAAAGCATCACCTCACAAGGAATGCGGTGCCTGCATGTCGAATTTGGCAATGATTGGAAGTAAAGGTATCGCGAGATCATCGCGTTCCTCAGGGATCAGCCGAGTTCCAAGCTAGTGCCATCGCCCATAGAGTCTATCGAGAGTTTCGTCTTATGTATGACGCCACCATCGCGATAGAGAGTCTAGTGCTGGAACTTCTCGCAGCGGCTTCTTGATTCGTTCAATCGGACCCGGTAGCACAGAAACCTCAGGGGGGCTGGACAAAGCACGCCGAGACCTTACATGACCGTTATATCGACCCCATATCCCTATCCAACGTTTGCCGAAGCTACAGGAGTGCACCCCGTGCACTCGACAGAACATTTCGCCAAGAATATTAGTATTCCGTAGGCGAATACATTCGACGTCTCCGTATCGAGCCCGCCTGTGAGACCCTCGCTCGCCGATATTTCACTCTTTTGGGACTCACGGATCCAGCGCATTTTTCAAGGTCTTTTAAGCGGGTGATGGGTTTGACACCGGTTCAGTTCAAGAACTTAAGGAAACTCTGATTTAATCCCTGAACTTTGCTGTTTTCGGTGATTTTTCCAGAGAAAACCCGAGCTTCCGGTTATCAATAATCAAAGTTTCCCTAAAGAATCCCCACTGACGGTTTTCGATCAGAAACCAGCGTGCCAAGGAGCACTGATGTCCAACCCAACTCAGCACCGTTCCCCACAATGATAGGCCAAAGCAGCGATGCCCCGCCGTAATCCCCTCCTTCCCCAAGGTTTCAGATGGCAGGCAAAAACCTAGTGGCATTTGCTAGCCTCCGGCTGATACAGCAGCACCCAAGACCTCCCATGCTCCTTATGCTCCCTTCTCAATCACACCCGAATATAACTATAACCCTCAAAACGTTTTGATGACATCCGAACGATTCAACGCTCTAAACACTCCTCCATAAAACCAGTTACAGTTCAGATCGCTACAGACGCTCTCTACAACTATCTATAGGTTAACCTGTGTTCTGAATACTTATATCGGTGCACTTCTACATGGATCATATTCAGCAGTGAACCAGAGAAACGCTCTGAATCTGAATTCCGTAGCCGAAGTTCGATTATGCCGTGCCTTGCTAGTATCAGTCAATTGAGTCAGTCTGATTCGATGAATTTAGCGGACTCTTAACACCTTTGAAACGACGCAAACAGCAACGGATTATCACTCCAATCGCAATAGCAGCGACAAACCAAGAATTGTCCGGAACAAGCTCAATGACTGATCAAGACTGCGCATCGTAAACGCCTAGCAAGAAAAGACCCTATAATCCTCCCCTCCTTATGATGAGCCAATGGGTAAAAGTGTGGAAGCAAAGCAGAAAAAAGGCCAGAAGTTCCAAAAACTCCTGGCCTTGATTCAAATGTTCAGCCAACGAGATTCTCAGACCCGCTCAGCTTGGAACTTAACTCACTACCTAGTACTGGTTCGTCGACTCGGTTTCGTTCACCGACCGCTCAATCTCGTCAGTATCCATCTGGACGCTGAATCGAACGTCACCGACTTTGACCGCCTTAATGACGACACTCCATTTGGCTTTCGCTCCCGGAGCCAAGGAGGCCAACGGAGCAAAGATCACTTTCTGACCATTCGCGCTACCGCTCGTGGCGCCACTGGAATTCACATACTCTTGAGAATCCTCCAGGGTACAGGTGATAACGATATTGGTATCCTGAGCAGATCCCTGGTTCGTCACGGTAATCTCGTAGGTTTCATTGGTGCCGACTTCAATCGGATCCTTGATATCGATCACCTCAAGCAACACGGCAGGAACACCCGAAACTTCAGCCGTGCAAGTGCTAGAGGCAGGATCCGCACAATCTCCATTCGCTACAGCATTGAAGACCAGGGTTCCAAGCTCCATACCGACAAAGTTTGCACAAACTTCTTTGGATCCCTTAGCAGCCAGACTGCCGAGGTTCCAAACCACCTTGTTACCGACCAACTGACCGCTGACGTTCGCACCACGGAAACTGGCACCCGCAGGAACCGCAACTTCGACCACAGTGCCCTCACTGGCGGCGCTGCCTGAATTGGTGACCGTAGCACAGATCTCGATCTGTTGGCCGATAAACCGCTCTTTCGGAGTCGAGCAAGTGATACTCAGGGCCGGAGCGGTCACAACGGTGGTGACTGAATCTTCGGCTTCCACCCCCTGCGAGCTCATGGCCTTGGCCACATTGGTAAACTCGCCCGTACTGGTCGCAGTCGCGATCACGCTTAGCTGCCGGTTCTCTCCTGGTCGCAACGTGCCAACGTCAAAGGTCGCTGAACTGCCGCCTGTAGAAGCACGTAATCCGCTGTCCATGGTGTCCGTGACGCGGACATTGGTAAGGACACTGCTACCCGTATTGCGAACGGTAATGGTGTAGGGAATCGGATCACAAATAACCACTACGGACGGACCGGTCTTGATCAATTCGAGATCGGCCTGCACCACACGAATCGGCTCGCACTGGATCGGGCTGTAAGTCGCCCAACCGCAAGTTGTGATGGTACCTTCCTCGGCAGCCTTGCCAGTGACAGTAATCCTTTCGGCTTCACGAGGCCCCAACTCTCCGATCTCCCAAACCGCCAAGCCATTGCTAACACTGCTCGCTTCCGGGGCCGAGGAATCAGCAGTGAAATTGCCGGTCACTCGATCCTTCAAAACAACCTGATGAATCGGATACGGCGTCAAATTGATCACATCATAGTGGTAGTTGAAAGTCTGTCCGACCATGACTTCTGCCGGAACGGTCTTTTCAAGGAGCAGGCCATCGTGCCCGCGAAACCCTGTCGGAAAGGACATCGATCCTTTGATATGAGGTACGCCACCATAATCCACGGTGGTGTGCGAAGGACCGAAACCCGCACCAGTGGTCATAGGCACCGATTGAACGGGTTCAAGAGCCGTTTGGGTCCTGGCTGTTGCTGGGGTGTAGTCAGCATTCTGTTGTTGTGCACACCCGGACAAAACCAGGACGCCCAAAACAGAAACACCAACGCTTTTAAGGCTTTTGTTTCGTAACTGTTTCATCATTTCGTTCGATCTATGAATCTCTCCCTCTAAGTTTCGCGCTTTGCTGGGAACACCTCACGCCCAAATTGAAGCCGAAGCCATATGATTCCCAAGTTTCGGTTAATTTCAAACCAATTTAGCAACGAATCAACAGTGCTCTTGCAAATCTAGCCGAAAAAGTGTCATTTCCCTGATTTTCTCAAGTTAAGGAAATTTTGATTAATAATCGGAAACTCGATTTATTCTCTGAAAAAATCACTGAAAACAGCAAAGTCCCGGAATTAAATCAGAGTTTTCTTAACCCCTGCTGGCCAAAACCAATTCCTCCCATGGCACACCGTCGCCAGCCATCCGAACCCAGTGCAAACGTCCTTGATGACGCCAAGCGTGGTTCCACAACCTCTGTCCAAATCGGTCTCTATAAGCGGCAATGACAATCGCGTGGCGCTCTTGAAACGTTCCGAACTTCTGGTCCGCACGATAAAAACTAGGCCCGAAACTGAAGCATGGCCGCCACCCGCTCAGTCTCCGCCTCCTGCACCACCGGCAAGAGGGCTGCCACAAAACCACGACAAGTCGATGCCATTCATCTCGAGAACAATCTTGTGTGATCTTACAGCCTTGAGGCGAAAGGATGAACGCCAACCCAATAGGACATCTCAAAATTACCGCTCTCAGTGCTAGAGAGCGAGAACTCTGCCGATTCCAGGCCTCAACAATTTTCTTTGCTCGGGCGCCAAGCAGCCACAAAGCAAAACTCCAGATACTCACCGCCCTAGTGAACCTCACCAAGAAAACGTCGCTAATCGCTCAAAAACTCAGTATCAGTGAGCGCATGCCACAACGTCGTTCGAACACCCTTTGGTCATCTCTGAGAAAACGCTCTCAATTCTTTCTGATTGCCGGCCCCTGTGTCATCGAAAGCGAAAGCCTCTGCCAGGAGATCGCCACCTCTCTCAGACGAACCTGCCGTCGGCTGGGGATTCACTATCTGTTCAAGGCTAGCTACGACAAAGCAAATCGCTCCTCGTCGAAATCATTTCGCGGTCCCGGGTTGGAAAAGGGCCTCAAGATTCTCGAAAATGTCAGATCAAAACAAGGTGTCCCGTTACTCACGGACGTTCATACCGAGGCCGAAGCCGTGACCGCAGGCGCCGTGGTCGATGTCCTCCAGATACCGGCTTTCCTTTCCCGGCAGACCGATCTTCTCCAAGCAGCCGCAGAAACCGGAAAGATCGTCAATATCAAGAAGGGGCAGTTCGCTTCACCGGGAGAGATGAAAAACGTCGTCAATAAACTTGCTGGCTTTGGAAACCGGCAGATCCTCCTCACAGAACGCGGCACCTCTTTCGGTTACAACAACCTCGTCGCCGATATGAGATCCATTCCGATCATGAAACAGTTGGGTTGCCCAGTAGTATTTGACGCCACCCACTCGGTTCAACTTCCCGGAGCAGGCGGGGACCGATCCAGTGGACAACGCGAATTCGCCCCAACACTGGCAAAGGCAGCCGTTGCCTCCGGGGCGGACGGGGTTTTCATCGAAACCCATCCAGACCCTGAAAAAACCCAAAGCGACGGGCCCAGCATGATTCCGCTTCGCGATATGCTCAAACTCCTGCGCCAGCTGCTCGCCATTCGCAAGGCAGTTCAGTAGGTCTCGATTCCTAGGAGGAGCCGAATACATTTGCTCGTTTTCAATTCTCGGAAACCTGCATAACATGTTATCCGTCGCCTATGATGCTGGTGGTCGATAACTACGATTCATTCACTTACAACCTCGTCCAATACCTGGGGGAGATGAAGACCGTGATGACCGTCGTCCGCAACGACGAGATTAATGTCGATAAAGTTCGGGAACTCAACCCCACACGAATTCTCATCTCGCCAGGACCATGCACACCAAACGAAGCCGGTCAATCGAATGAGATCATTAAAGCTTATGCAGATGAACTACCCATCTTGGGCGTGTGTCTCGGCCATCAGTGTATCGCACACACATTTACCGCCAGAGTCGAGGTCAATTACCGCATGATGCACGGCAAAACATCACCGGTGAAACACAACGGCGAAGACCTCTTTCAAGGCATCCCCAATCCCTTTACCGCCACCCGTTACCATTCCCTGGTGGTGGATCGCAAAAGCCTGCCGGATTGTTTGGAAATCACCGCGGAAACCGAGGAAAGCGAGATCATGGGTCTCAGACACCGCGAATACCCCATCTGGGGCGTTCAATTCCATCCCGAAAGCATTCTCACTGAATACGGCAAGGATCTCCTCAAGAATTTTCTGAGCCTGAATTGAGCGCTTCGCAGTCTAACCGCAAACTGTGCGAGCACAGCGCAATAGTCAGGAAAGGGGAATTTCGGCTGAGACAGCCGCCACTACAGGCTCACTCCCTTGGTTTCATCCCGACAAAATAAAAACCGCCTTAATTTTGAGGCAGTCAGAAGCTCGAGAATTGAAACTCTGAAGAAAACCCTAGGGCCGTTTCCGCCGTTTGACTTTCAACTGCGCCAATGAGTGCATCAGCGCCGCATTGACTGACGCCAATTCTCCGTCAGACAGCTTCTCCTGCAAGCGGGCTTCGGCACGCTTACGCGCTTCCTCAGCAGCTTGCTCGTCGATATCGGCGGCTTTGATTGCCATGTCGGTCAAGAGGGCAACCTTGGCTCCGGTAATTTCAACAAATCCCTCTCCAACAGCCAGAAACTGCTGTTTCCCGCCTTGGACCACCCCAATCTCTCCGGCCGCAATCTGAGTCATCAACGGCACGTGGTCGGGATAGACGCCCATGTCCCCCTCCAAACCGGGAAGGTTCACCATTCCCACTTCCTCCGAGTAAGTCTTCGCCTCCGGAGTCACGATCTCTAATCGAAGCGTCTTGGCCATCCTTTAGATTTTGCCGTTTGATTGCGTAAAACCGATCGTTAGTCGCGTTCCTCATAGATCTCTTCGATCTTGCCCTGCATGTAGAAATTCGCTTCCGGAACGTCATCGTGTTCCCCATCAAGAATCCCCTTAAAGCCACGGACCGTATCGGCCACATCCACCTGCTTTCCAGGATAACCCGTGAAGACTTCCGCCACAGTAAACGGCTGGCTCAGGAAGCGTTGAATCTTGCGAGCGCGAAAAACGGTCAGTTTGTCTTCCGGCGACAATTCATCCATACCCAAGATGGCGATGATATCCTGCAGATCTTTGTAACGCTGCAACACAGTCTGTACGCCGCGGGCAACTTCATAGTGCTCGTCACCAACGATTTCAGCAGTCAACGCCCGCGAGTTCGACGCCAGCGGATCCACAGCGGGATAAATACCCAGTTCAGCAATGGAGCGTTCCAAAACGATGGTCGCATCCAAGTGAGCAAACGTAGTCGCGGGGGCAGGGTCCGTCAAATCATCAGCCGGAACGTAAACTGCCTGGAAAGAAGTAATCGAACCCTTCTTGGTCGACGTAATGCGCTCTTGCAAATCACCCATCTCAGCCGCCAAGGTCGGCTGGTAACCCACAGCACTAGGAGTTCGTCCCAGCAAGGCAGACACCTCAGAGCCAGCCTGTGAGAATCGGAAAATATTGTCTACGAACAACAGCACGTCTTGGTTCTTCTCATCACGGAAATATTCCGTAATCGCGAGCCCAGACAACGCCACTCGCAATCGGGCTCCGGGTGGCTCATTCATCTGGCCGTAGACCAATGCGATCTTCGATTCACCCAAATTCTCCTGGTTGATGACGCCTGCCTCGGACATTTCCGCGTAAAGATCATTGCCCTCACGGGTCCGTTCGCCGACTCCGGCAAACACGGAAACACCACCGTGCAACTTGGCAATATTATTGATCAACTCCATGATGACGACGGTCTTACCCACCCCAGCACCTCCGAAGGCGCCGACTTTGCCACCTTTTAGGAAGGGACAGATCAAATCGATGACCTTAATACCGGTGGTCAAAATCTGGGGCGAAGTCGCCTGATCCATCAATGATGGCGCCGCACGATGGATGGGGTTATATCCATCCGCCTGAACCGGTCCGCGCTCATCCACAGCTTGACCAGTCACATTAAACACCCGGCCCATCACACCCTTACCAACAGGCATCAAGATTGGCGCGCCGGTGTCACTAACCTCAAATCCGCGCTTCAATCCTTCGGTGGACGACATGGCCACAGCGCGCACCCAGTTGTCACCAAGATGCTGCTGGACTTCCAAGACAAGCTCGATGAGTCGGTCTTCAAGGGTGAACTTCACATTCAAGGCATTATAGATCGCCGGCAGCGATTCGGTAAACTCAACATCCACCACCGGTCCAATCACCTGCACTATCTTGCCTTTATTCATATGCCAAAAACTGACTTGCGGCCCGCCTCCGCGACAACTCCCTGGAGAAACTCGCGCCTGCCCCCCTGACAAAGCCTTTGAGTCCCGCCTTGTTGGGGGGGAGACGCTAGAAGAACCTCCCCGCCCGTGTCAAGGAAGAAAAGGAACGCCAGAAACCTCGGGAACACCCGTGATTACTCCGCGCCTTTGAGTCACAAAAAACCAAGCCCCCCGGCAAAGCGCCCCAGACAGTCAACCCGAGAAAAACACCTTGCCCGGGGATTAAGCAATAGCGTTGCGCTAGTCGGCAGCGTCGGCGTTCAAAGGATTTCGCAGCATATCAATGGCTTGCTCAGCTTCATCCGATTGCATGGTTGAAGCTGATTGTTGTTGCTCTTCCCGCAGCCGCTGCTCCAATAATGCCTCCCGTTCCTCCCACAGCAAGCGCCGATATTGATCTTCCTTTTCCATGAGCCGCTCCAGTTCCCTGTGCTGTTCCTCCGCCTCTCGAAGTTCCTCCGGACTCGAATCGGGGCCGATGATGGTAGCCTTTACGCCGTAGATGTCCTCCATGCGCTGTTTGGTCGCCGGGTCGTTCCAGATCGTCTTGTAGGAATCCTCGGGAAGATACCCGCCACCCAAATCAGGGAACAAGCCAGAGCTGCCTTCACTCGCCATAATGTCGGCCAGCACCGGCTCGCCGAACTCCTGCCGGATGCGTTCCATGAATGAGGCATGGATTGCCCACTCGTCTTCCGGAGGTTCCCATCGCTCCCATCCCTCAATCTCCGTCCTCCCGTCGATCTCCGTGCCGCGAAGCACACGATGGTATTCGGTCGCCAGCGCCCGCAGGTCTTCGGCGCGTTCCTCGTCCAGACCGTTGGCGGTGGCCAGACGCCAGGCCTCGGAGTAACCCGTCTTGTGGGCGCCCGGGGTTTCCGTGGTATATTCATACCGCTCATAACGCTCCCTGCCCAGCTGCTTGCGCAAAGCGGCTTCCAGCTTGTCCACTTCCCGGCCAAATTGCCGGCGTCCCGCCGGCGTGAAGAAAGCATCCTCGCTGATCCTCTTTTTCACTTCCTGAATCCCGGTCAGATACCGGGCGATATGCTGAAACTCCTGCGGCGTGGGATGAAACGGCTCCAGCACCCAGGCCAGTTTATGAATGGAGTCCATCGTCGTTTCCGGGTCGTAGTAATGCGCCTTCTTCGACAAGTCGAAAACGGCCGTTCCCTGAGTTTTCCGGTTCGCTTCGCCCGCCCCGGTCGGGGCGGTTTCCGCAGCTCCACCGTGTTCGGGCAGGGGGCGCTCCGGTCCGACGCTTCCGGGATCTTGCCACGGAATGAACCAGAAAAGCGCCGCCGCTGCGAATGCCGCCGCCGCAATCAAAACAGTTTTCTTCTTCATTGTTCAGCCTCGGTTGGAATCAGTGCCGATGAATCAACACATTGTCATAGCAGACACGGCTAAACCAAGGTTTGCAAGGATAGACAACCCAGTATTGGTTCGGGGACAAGGTGATACTCTTGCTGCAAGTGCCGCGGTTGCCGTTCTCTTTGGTATAGTTGAAGACTATGTCCCATTTCACGCTTCCCCGTTGATTGGGGCTAGAGGTCACGACAAGTTTAGGACTGTTCTTTTCAATGACCTTCGACCAACCCCACGAACCCTTATCCGTCCAGGTAAGCTTTCCTTTGCAACGGGGCGCAGAGGCGAAAAGGCCAGCCGGTATGTAATGGCGCTTCTCATCCGTATAGACGTTGACATAAGAGGTGCCGTCCCGTCGCTCTATGTGAATCTGCGTCATTGTCCTGAAGCGATATGCTTTCACCCAGTAGTCGGGATAGTAAGTAACCGTTTTAACCTTCCCGCGATGAGAAACTCTTGGCGAGTACACTGTTTCGACGTATGAGCTCCGAATATCCCAATCCACGCACGTCCCAAGGAGATTATCTTCGCAAAAATAGTCTTCTTGCGAATGCGATCCGATCCATTCAATGGACGGCTTGGGATACGATTGCGCCTGCGCCGACCCGCTTGACGGCGGCCAGAACATCAAGGCTGTGACGAGGGCAACGAGACCGAATCCCGTTGTCGCTGTTTTGGGGTGATTCTTGATGATGGACAGGCTCGCCAAAAAGCCTGCAAACCGGGTTTTGTTCAGTTCAACGATATTTCGTCTCATAATCTTTGACTGTTTGTCTCTTCGGATTGTTGCGTTCCCGGCAAAGCGACTGCAAACGCAACCACACCGGGCCGTTTGCAATTTATTCCAGTAAAGCACTGAAGAGTTTCCCGCTTATTCGTTCCGCCACTGCCGGGAGAAGGACTCTCCCGACGCTGTGACGAAACTTTTGTATTCGCGAGTAACCCGATGGTCGGGGCTCTATGGAATAAATTGCAGGGCGGAAATTATCAGATGACGGAATCACGGCAAGCCTTTTTTACGATTTTTTTGTGCGGCCGGGAAGGCGCCAAAAACAGCCGTTCACCGGTGGAGTATCGGCTCAGAAGGGAAGATTTGGAGGCGCCTCCCTGTCGGCAGACAGGGGAAAGTGGTCAAAAACGGCCAATCGTCGGTGGGGTTGGTTCTCTCTTGCTTGATGATGCGGAGCGAACGGTTCCCGTCTATTTTTTGGCATCCTTTTCGCGCTCTTTCTATATCTCCTTCACCTTTCCCCAATGCACATCCAGCCGCCGATTCAGATACAGCTTCACCGCCTTGATCAGGGTTCTGATCTCCAACTCTTGCCCCGTGCGAACAATTTCTTTTAAGGTCATGCCCCGTTTCACCTCAAAGCTACTCTGGGCGATAATCGGTCCCCCGTCCAAGTGCATGTTGACAAAGTGCGCCGTAACCCCGGCAATCTTGACCCCATGCTCATACGCCTGGCGATAGGCCTGCGGCCCGGGAAAACTGGGCAGCAGCGAAGGGTGGATATTGATGATTTTGTTCTTGAAATGCCAAACGAACTGAGGCGACAGAACTTTCATAAACCGCGCCAACACAACAAAATCTACTTCAAACTCCTTAGTCAGTTGGAGTATTTTTATCTCAGCCTCCTTCCGCTGGCCCCAATCGACCTCCTGAAACGGGAGCTGAGCGCGCCTCGCAATCGGCCGCAGTTTGCCATGGTTTGAGATCACCACCACCGGAAGCGCCTTAATTTCCTGCTTGGCCGCCGCTTCCAAAAGTCCACGCAAGGCATGCTCCTCCTTGGAACCAAAGATCGCGAATCGTTGAGGCTCCCCGCGACCATGTTGCTTGAAACGAATGTCCATACCCAATTCCACCCCCAGACGATTGAGCCCCTCCTTGACCGGACCGGGCTTCCATTCAGTCCTCTTCCAAGAGGCTTGAATGGTCATACTAAACTGTCCACGCGTGACCTGTTCTTCAAGCGCTTCAATATTGGCGCCCATCTCGAACAGGAACTTAGTCGCCGCCGCAACCGCCCCGCTTCGGTCGTTTCCCACCATGGAGATGCTTAAGATTTGCCGTCGTAACATTCCGTAGCATTCCTACCAAGAAGCCGAGCACGGATTCAACCATAGAATTATCCGGCGATTTGCCTAAATCTGAGATTCCCGCCAGCCCTCACCTACGGAGAATGAGCTTGCAGAACGCTCACCTTTAGGCTTTACCTTGGCCCTAAGATGAAAATAACCACAGCCGTTTCAGTCACCTGCGTCCTGGCGTTGATCAACTGCCTTCCCACCAACTCGCTTCAGGCACAGCAAGCTCAATTCAAAAACCTCGGCGCCGCACTGAACAGCATCACCAGCGAAAACCTGCTCGAACACATTGAGATTCTCGCATCCGACGCCTACGAAGGCCGTGGTCCCGGAGGAGTGGGTGAGGATTTGACCGTCGAGTACCTGATTGGCCAGTTCATGCGCTTCGGCCTCGAACCAGGCAACCCCAACGGCACCTACATCCAAGAGGTCCCGATGGTTGGCATCGAATCGGAGAGTTCGGCTCATTTGGTTCTCGGCGACAAGAAACAAGAAATCACCTATCCACAAGACTATGTCGCCTGGACAAGCCATCCTAACCCGGAAGTGACCGTGAAGGATAGCAACCTGATCTTTGTCGGCTATGGCGTGGAGGCGCCGGAATACCGATGGGACGACTACAAAGGAGCCAACCTCAAGGGGCACACCCTTGTCATGCTGGTCAACGATCCCCAAATACCCCATCCGGGCGATCCCTCACGCTTGGATCTCCGTTACTTCAAAGGGAAGGAAATGACCTACTACGGGCGCTGGACCTACAAACTCGAAATGGCGGCCAAGAAGGGTGCGGCAGCGGTCATACTCGTTCACGAAACCGGTCCCGCAGGTTACCCTTACTTTGTGGTCATCAACAGTTGGGGACGAGAAAACTTCACCCTCAAGCCATCACCCAACGGAAGCAACCATGATGTCCCCGTTGCCTCGTGGTTCAGTTACGAACGTGCTCGGTCGATGTTTGACGAACTTGGCTTTGACTTTGATGAACTCAAACAACGCGCCCTCGGCCCCGACTTCGCACCGATTCCACTTCGCGCTAAAGTTTCATTCAAACTCAAAAACAAGATCAGAGAGATCACCTCGAAAAACGTCATCGCCAAGATCGAAGGTTCGAAAAGCTACCGACGTGACCAACACATCATTATCACAGCGCATTGGGATCATATCGGCATCAACAAGAAGCTGAAGGGCGACCAAATCTTCAACGGCGCCTTAGACAACGCCACCGGCGTCGCCGGTCTGCTCGAGCTTGCGGAAATGTTCGCCGGTATGCGTCGTCCTCTCGCCCGCTCAATTCTCTTCCTGGCCACCACAGCAGAAGAACAAGGCCTCCTGGGAGCCAAATACTACGCCGAAAATCCCTTCGTGCCGATGAACCAAACCGTGGCTAACATCAATGTCGACGGACTGAATCAATGGGGCCCCACCCGTGACATCGTGGTGATCGGCTACGGAGCGTCGAGTCTCGACACCATAGTCGAGCAAGCCGCGAAGACGCAGAAGCGAACCGTCAAGGGCGATCCCGAAGCCGAGAAAGGCTATTACTATCGGTCTGATCATTTCCAATTCGCCAAGAAAGGTGTTCCGGCACTGTTCCTCAACCCCGGCACTGAATACCTGGGACGCGCCAGCACCTATGGCCCCCGCAAACGAGCGGAATATCGCAACAACGACTACCACAAAGTCTCCGATGAAATTAAAGATGATTGGAATCTTGCCGGAGCGGTCGAGGATCTAAGGCTGCTAGGGCGGGTCATCTACCGCATCGGCCATGAAGAGACCTGGCCCACATGGCGCCTAGGCAACGAATTCCTCAACATTCGCCAAAGAAGCCTTTCTGAAAAATAGCGGGCTGAACTAAGTCAATCTCCGCTAGTCATGCGATGCTCCGGCACGCTCTTTCCAATCCGAGCCGTAGAGTGGTTTTTCGTCGCCACAATTACCTGCTCGCCAGCAGCGGGTGGCTGGCCACGCCGGCGCGCTCTCAACGGGGACGGACATCTACCGAACTCGGAAACCGTCCCAAATGCCTCAATGGACAATCCTGAGGTCGTTCTCAAAGTCGCAGCTCTTGGAGGGTTTGCTTCACCGGCCGTCGCTCGCAGCAAACCGCGCCTATCTCTTTGATAATCAAAAACAAAAACGAAACGCTCCATGCCATTGATTTAGAATCTCACCAGATCGTCTCGAGCCAATCGATCGATCAAGCCTTCAAAGATTGCCAGAGCTCACCCGGAACACGCAACACCCCGCAAGTCGATGGCGATCAGGTCTTACGCCGTCTCCTGTCGCAGCCAACTCAAGTGTTTGGGACGCCAAGGACGGAAAGGTGCTCTGGAAACGCAACTATACGGACGGTTTTAGCGCGGTTTTAGTGGATGAGAAGGCCAACATTCAAGGCGCCGCTCGCCACGGCAACAATGGTTCGCCCCTCATCAGCAGCAACCGTCGTACGCCTGCACCGGAGGCAAGTGTAGTCTGCCTTGACAAACTCACCGGCGAACTCACTTGGAAGTCACAAAATGATATGGCGGATTATACCCCACCAATTCGCGCCACGGTCGGCAATACAGATCAACTTTTCTGCTACACCGTAAAAGGACTCCCAAGTTTGAATCCGGAGAATGTCCAATTTTTTATTGGTGAGTTCCAATCTCAGCTCCATTCGTCCGCCACGTGACAACGCCTTCGCAGCCATCTTGTCAGTCGAAAAGGGATTACAACGAGGGTGCAATCGAGCACCCCACCACACAAAACCACGCTTGGCGCAGCACCGAAAACGCGATCAACTTTTCCAGTCTCGTTCGCATCGGCAACTATCTCTACCGGCTGGGACTCCAGAAGGACTTTTATTTGCTTCCACATCGCCACCGGCAAACAACAACAATCCCCAAAAGGGCTAAATCTTCACCGTCGCCAATAAAAGGCCCATGCATCATTCATCACGCTGGATGATAAGATTCTGGCCCTCACAGATACTGGAGAATGGGTCTTGTTCGACGCAAATCCCGCCCGCTTCATTGAACAGGGCCGACTGCAAGTCTGCGGCAAGACTTAGTGCAATCCGACATACGCGAACGGCCCGCTGATCGTCTATGCAACATTTGCCTGAGGAACGACACTGACACCTGATCACAAAAGTCCTCTGTAGAGAAACGGTGAGGCGAGACTCCGTCCAACCGCCTTCATCGCCAACGCTTCGCGGTTTCGCAAAAGCAATTTCCTTGCGAGATGCCCTCAATCCTTGGTCTGCTAGAAACCGCAATGTCCCAAACGCCTACGCTCTCGCCTAAGCAGCCCAAACTCCGTCACGGACTAATCCCGGTCATCGCCCTCATCGCCTTCATCGGTGGCAACGCCCTTCTGCATGGAGGCTCTGACTGGGCGCCCCACATTCCTCTTATTCTGGGCGCTGCCGTGGCAGCGCTTGTAGGCCTGACTTTGGGTTACTCCTGGAAGGACATGGAGACCGGAATCGTGGATGGTATTTCTGTCGGCATGAAAGCCATCCTCATCCTTTGTGTGATCGGCATCATGATCGGCACCTGGGTTGCCAGCGGGATTGTCCCGCTCATGATTTACTACGGGCTCCAAGCACTACATCCGAGCATCTTCCTTGTAGTAAGCTGTCTTGTCTGCTGTGTCGTCTCTCTCGCTACGGGCAGCTCCTGGGTCACGGCCGGTACCGTCGGCATCGCCCTGATCGGGGTGGGTCAAGGACTGGGCGTCCCGCCATCGATGGCGGCCGGAGCCATCATTTCCGGGTCCTATTTTGGAGACAAGATGTCACCATTCTCAGATTCAACGAACCTGGCGCCCGCCGTCGCAGGTTCCGAGATCTTTGAACATATCCGCCACATGCTTTATACCACGATACCGGCCCTGGTAATCGCGCTTGTCCTCTACGCAGCCCTTGGCTTCCGCGGATTTGAAGGCCAATCAAGCAGCGAAGCGATCGAAGAGATCGAAGCGATCCTCTCGACATTGAAGACCTCCTTCAACTTGAATCTTCTGCTTCTCCTGCCGCCGCTACTGATCGTGTTGATGGTCGTCTTGAAGCTCCCAGCCTTGCCGGTGCTTCTCGGTGCTGCTCTCCTGGGTGCCCTGTTGGCCTTGGGATTTCAAGAAACCTCACTAGTCGCAATTCTCGACGTCGCTCAATCGGGCTACACAGCCGAGACTGGAAACACCACAGTCAACGAATTGCTCGCGCGCGGCGGACTCGGTTCCATGATGGACACGGTCTCGCTCATCCTCTGCTCGCTCACCTTCGGCGGTGTGATGGAGCGCTGTGGATTCCTTCGCGTCATCGCAGAGTCGATTCTCAAGGTGGCGCGATCCACCGGCTCTCTCGTTACCGCCACCATCAGCACCTGCATCGGCATGAACATCGTGGCCTCGGATCAATACCTTTCGATCATCGTCCCCGGACGTATGTACCGCGAGGCCTACGAACAGAAGGGGCTGTGCGCCAAAAACCTCTCTCGCACCCTGGAAGATGCCGGCACGCTGACTTCGCCCTTGGTTGCCTGGAACACCTGCGGTGCGTTCATGTCGCAAACGCTTACCGTCGCGACATTCGCTTACCTCCCTTATTGTTTTCTGAATCTGCTCACCCCGCTCATCGCCATCACCCTGGCCTACACCGGCTGGACGATAGCCAAACGCCAACCCTCGATTAAACCGCATACCCCCCCGCCGGCCCCCACAAATGCCCCTACTGAACCGATACAACGCGGCAACAACACCGGTGAATAGCGTTTTTTGACCGCTTTCCGGCCCCGCTTGGCCTCGCCTCAGGCGGCAAGAAAAAATGCGGAAAATGACGATTTGCCCTTGACCCCTTCCTCGTTCCTTCAGTAGGCTCACTCCCGCTAACAAATAACAGTGAAACTCGTTTGTCGGGTCACTCACTGAATAAGAATAGCCCGTAAACGACGCCGAAGATTGATCCCTTCGGCGTTAGGGCAAATAAGTGGGCTTCTTCAGTCTTTCACTGTTGTTTGTTAGCAATGGCCTGGCGATGGACATTGCGTGATGCCCTGTTTCCCGCCGAGCCGTTTAACAATCAAATGCGAATGTGCAGTTAACACAGAAAGCATGAAAAAGAACATTCTCAAACAAAACGGAATTCGGTTCACCGCCGGGCTGAAAACCATCACCTGCGGCCTTCTTGCGGCCGCATTACTCGCCGGACTGTTCTTCACGGCCGGGCCTTCTCGGGCTCAGTCATGGCTGCAGGCAGTGGCAGGGGCACTTGCCCTGCAATTCAAGGAACAGACTATTGGCAACATCTTCAGCCGTATCTTCAATGAAACGGTGGATGCCTTTCTCAGGCGCAACAACATCCCAGACCCGCGTCAGCACAAGACTTCAGCCTATCCCCTTGGCATCTTCTGGACGAGCGCAAGCTACCAACGAAACCGGATGAATTACCCAGGGGTATTTGATGATTACGCCCCGAGTAGCGAATCCTTAAGCGTCTCCCAAGGGCATGAAGTGGACGACCCGGTCAAGCGTCAATACAGCCACTCCTCACGAGGCAGCTCATCAGGCATCAGCGACTACCTATCAGAGTTGAAGGCCGCGAACTTCTCAGGCTGGATTAAGCAATACGAGATCACCTGGGAGGGGGAGCCGTTTTATCCTTACCAATTCTACTGGTATGGCAGCAGTTCCGACCCTTTCGATGCGAAGGAAGCCATCGCCTACGTGCGGGAGTGGTACGATGATGACGAATTGGAGCTCGGCACGCTTCTGTACCACCGAACCGATGAATGGGAGGTGGGTGATTTCATCCTTGAATCCGACTATAAGCAATCCAGCGCAGTTGTCCATCCCATGCTCCGGCAGCCGGCCACCTACACCGTACTATATAAGTACAGTAAAGCGAAAGCGGCCCATGGGATACGCTCGGTCGGGACGGTGAGGGGAACAATCGAACACTATGAGAGATACGTCCAACTGGACTGCCATCAGCCAGACTCAATAACGCTCGATCTCGTGGACGACAACGAAGTAATCGTTAAGAGGCCCTGGGTCTCGGGCGGCGTGGATCGCTGGGTGGAAACGATCACTCAGCGAGATTGCAATCATAAGCGTCGGGGACCCTGGGGGATTTTCCCTCCGAGACATGATATGGTGCCAGCGCCGGGATACGACTATATCTTTGGACCTGGCGAGTTAATCCAGGTGCCCCGGCAGCAACTGGCTCCACAATGCAGGGAATACACAACACTTGTCGTGAAGGAGACGAAGAGCTACCCTGACAGAGAATAAACGAGGCATCGCTCGGTGATATGAAAACGAATCCTTACCTTTATGCCGGGCTGGCGGGCGTGGTGCTCATTGCGCTGCTGCTTGTTTTCGGCAGCCGCCCGGCCATTGAAGAAACCGCCCCGCCGCCCGTTGCCAAGGCGAAGCCGGAAACGCCCGATTCCGACGCCTCCCGCTGGATGCGGGCCCAGCGAAAACGGCAGGAAGCCAAGCAGGAAGCGGAGGAAACAGCGTATTGGGAAAGCCGGCAGGAATGGATTGCCAACTTTCCCTTCAAGCCGACCCCCCATCCGACGATCACCTACGATCCCGAAGTCTATGATGTTCATCACAGGAAAAAACAGGAGCGCACTCCGGCCAATCGGGAGATGTGGCGGCTGTTGGAGAGGCATAGCTTTCTGAGTTACTTCTACCACGATTGCGAGAAAGAGCGTTACTCGCCGGAGTTCGAGAAGATGCACGCCATCCTTTCGGCATCCGGGCTGGAGGAAGACCCCTATATCTGGGGGCGGCTATTCACGCATCTTATCTGGTATCATCGGGTGGACGGTCAGCCCTATCCTGTGCCGCAAGCGAATCAGCCCTGGGGAGAAGAAAAGGAAGGCATATTGGAATCTTTCATTGGGTGTCTTAGGACGAGAAAAGGGCTGGATGGCAAGACGAAATACGTGATTTCAATTGAGGAAGCCATAGCCATTCGGGAGCGATTGCTCAACGAAATCCCTGCCGAGGACGTCCTCAAGCACCACATCATCGTCGGGCATTCAAAGTATGAGGAAATGCTGCAACCCGGCGACCCCCTGCTGGTTCGCTAGGGCGAAGGGCGGGCAAAACAAACCATCCCCTCCCTCAGGCCAAGCCTTTCGGGGTTTGGCCTTTTTGGTTCCGTCGGAGGCTGATTACGCGCTTGACAGGCGGTTTCGGAGAATTTCCAGGGAAACCGCTTCCCTCTCGGAGAACATTCTAGCTAGAACGATTATGCTGACGATATCCGGACAAACATCACGGTTTTGCGCCGGCGTTTCTCGCCGGAACTTTCTGAAAATCGGCGGGCTCGGATTGGGCGGTCATTCTGATCTTTCTTCCCGGGGGACCGCCGCATCAGGACATGTTCGATTTGAAGATGGAAGCCCCCTCGGAAATCCGTGGTGAGTTCAAACCGATTCCCACCAAGATTCCCGGTATCCATATCTGCGAACTCTTTCCTAAAATGGCCAAAATGATGGATCGCTTGGCGATCATTCGGTCCCTTGTCGGTGCTGACGGGATCACGACGCCTACCAATGCATGACCAGCTCCCTCCGCCGGCCCCAGCCACCCGTGGTGGCTGGCCATCCATGAGCGCGGTGCTCTCCAAGCTTCACGATCCAGTCACTAAAGAAATGCCACAATTCATTGGCCTTGCTCCCAAGATGGGTGAAATGCATTGGGCTAATCCCGGCAAACCCGGATTCCTGGGACCGGCACATGCTCCCTTTCAACCGAACGGTTTCGGTAAAGATGACATGACCCTCAACGGCGTGACGCTCGACCGGCTTAACGACCGACACCAATTATTAGCTAACTTCGACCGTTTTCGGCGCGAGATGGACTCCAGCGGTGCTATGGAAGGACTGGACGCCCTCAACCAACAGGCATTCGGGATACTCACGTCTAGTCGGCTCGTGGAGGTGCTGGACTACCAGAAGGAAAGTGTCCACACCATCGAACGCTACGGGAAAGACGACCAAGCCATCCGCGGAGACACGGCTCCTCGAATTCTTGAACAGTTTCTGATCGCCCGACGTTTGGTTGAGGCCGGCATTCGCTGCGTTACGGTGGCCTCCGGCTTCTGGGATTATCACGGCAACAATTTCAAACTCTGCCGCGAGGATTTGCCGATGGTGGATCAAGGCGTCTATGCCCTAGTGACCGACATTTACGAACGCGGTCTCGACAAAGATATATCCGTCGTCGTTTGGGGAGAGTTTGGTCGAACCCCCACTATCAACGCCAACGCAGGGAGAGACCACTGGCCCAGAGCTTCCTGCGCCCTCCTTTCCGGAGGAGGTATGAGAACGGGACAAGCTATCGGCTCAACAGATCGGCTGGAAGGCGAAGTTGACGAGCGCCCCGTCCACTTTCAAGAAATCCTCGCCACCATTTATCATAATGTCGGGCTCAATGTGAACAAGGCCACCGTCCAAGACTTTACCCATCCAAGTCACCTACAGCGCCTCTCCGGAAGGCGTCGTGGAAGTTGACAACACCGGATGACTGCAACCACCTATCAGCTTTGCTAATCAAATCGTCCCCATCTTTACCAAAACCGGCTGTAACGGTGCGGTGGCCACGGCAAGTCCAACGGACAAAACGGTTTCCGCCTTTCACTGCTCGGCTTTGAACCCACGGAAGACTACGAACATCTCGTCCTCGAATCCCGCGGCCGACGTCTCTTCCCCTCTGCACCGGAATCACAGCCTCTTACTACGCAAAGCCGTCGCCGATGTCCCCTATGGCGGAGGCAAGCGATTAGAGAAAGATTCGGTCGACTACGACTTGATCAAGCGTTGGATCCAACAAGGGATGCCCTCCGGCGATCCCAGCCACCCGGTCGTCAAGTCCATTGAAATTTTCCCCAAACGACACCTCATGAAAATGGGCGGCACCCAACAGCTGACCGTGATTGCCCACTACTCCGACGGAAGTCGTGAGGACGTCACCCGCAGCGCCCTGTTTGAAGCCAACGTCAAGGAGATGCCAGAGGTCACCGAAGCCGGCCATATCCGACTCCATGAACAACCGGGCGAAGTTGCCGTCATGGTCCGCTACCAAGCGCAAGTCACGGTCTTCCGCGCTACGGTGCCACTTGGCGCTCCCGTCACCGACTTACCCCCCACGAACAACTTCATCGATGAGCTCGTCTTCAATAAATTAGAAGCCGTCGGCATACCGCCATCTGAGATAACGGACGACGCCACCTTCCTTCGCCGCTCCACCCTAGACATAGCGGGGCGACTGCCCACCAGCCGTGAAGCCAAAGAGTTCCTCCGCAACGCCGACCCAAACAAACGCGCCAAATGGGCGGACAAGATGCTTGATGATCCCGGCTACAGCGCCCTATTCGCCAACAAGTGGAGTGCGCTTTTGCGGAACCAGCAAACCCGCAACACTGACAAACGGGGCACTTACATGTTTCACGATTGGATCCGCGAAAGCATGCAGAACAATCTCCCTTACAATGATTTCGTCAGTTCAATCCTCACGGCCTCAGGGGATATAGCAGACAACCCACCCGTCGCTTGATATCGCCAAGTCAAGGAACTCAACGAACAAGTCGAAGACACTGCCCAACTCTTCCTCGGCGTTCGACTCCAGTGTGCTCAGTGTCACCATCATCCCTTTGAAAAATGGAGTCAACACAACTACTACAGCCTCGCGGCGTTCTTCTCGCGAGTCGGTCGAGCCGCGGGAACGAGCCCCGGTGAAGACATCATCTTCCACAAACCCGGTAAGGCCCAAACCAAGAACATCAAGACCGACAAACATGCGAAACCCGCCGGCCTTGGTGTCGGACCGGTCACCGTGCACCCCATCTCCGATCCTCGCTTCGAACTAGTTCGCTAGATGACCAATAATGACAATCCTTTCTTTGCGAAATCACTGGTTAACCGCTATTGGAAACATTTCTTCGGTCAGGGAATCGTCGATCCGGAAGATGACATGCGCGCAACGAATCCCCCGACCCATCCGGAGTTGTTGGACGCTCTCGCCGCCCATTTCGTCGAATCCGGCTACGATCTCAAAGAACTTATTCGCACGATCTGCCAATCGCAGATCTACCAACTCAGCGCTATCCCCAACAAACACAACGGCGTCGATAAACAACATTTCTCCCGCTACTATCCCAAACGACTCATGGCCGAGGCCCTCTACGATTCCATCCACGAATTACTGGAGGCTGAAGTCACCCTCAACGGCCTCCCTTCGGGCACCAAAGCTATTGAACTCCCGGACAACAGTTTCAACAACAGCAACTATTTCCTCACAGTCTTTGGCCGTCTGGACTCCTCCAGCTCCTGCGAATACGAACGCTCCCAAGATGCCAGCCTGGCACAGAGCCTGCATCTCCTAAACTCGAAAGACATCCAAGAGAAACTCGCCGCTGATACCGGCATGGCCGCGCGACTAGTCCAGGACAAAGGCCGCTCCGATGAAGAGAAAATCAGCGAGCTCTACCTCACGGCGTTCAGCCGCTATCCGACGGCTGACGAAGCTCAACATTGCACTCGAGTATCTAAATCGCAAACAGCTGACAGCTGCCGTCACTCCTGCAAAAAAGGAAGGTGAAAAAAAGAAAAACCCAAGGACCCAACCCGCATGGCCTACGAAGACATCATCTGAGCCCTCATCAACACCAAAGAATTCCTTTTCAATCACTAAGCGCCCCACCTTTTTCGCCCCCCGCCAAAAGTGTAACTTGTTTCCCTGTCTACCGATCATTTAGACTAGGAACCGCTCCTTTGGATCATTCAATGAAATCAACACCCCTCTGGCTCATCCTTCTCCCAATCCTTGCACTACATCTTCAAGGACTCGCTGCCGAGAATGAAACGGATTCTTCGCCCCCAGACGCCCCCCCCGACAAATTCCTCGAGGGCCACTCCGCCCACGGTGAAGCCTTCAACGAAGGGCCCCGACAAGCCGCTTACTTCATGGGCACCACCGGCGACGTGCATTTTCCCATTACCACCATCTCGCACCATATCCAACAGTTCTTCGATCAAGGCATCGGCCAGCTGCACGGATTCTGGTACCTCGAAGCCGAACGCACCTTTCGCCACATCGCCGCCCTTGAACCCGACTGCGCCATGGCCTACTGGGGCATGGCCATGGCCAACATCAATAACCGCGACCGAGCCAAAGACTTCATACAAAAAGCGGTCGATCGCAAGGACACCGTATCCCCGCGCGAAAAACTTTGGATCGAAAGCCTGGAACATTTCTATCTCGGCACAGAAAAGCCCGCCAAGAAACGCAGCCGAAAACTAATCCGCGATCTCGAAGAAATCGTCTATCAATACCCGGACGACATCGAAGCCAAAGCCTTTCTTGCCGTGACGATCTATCAGAACAAACGCCATCATCCCATCGCTTCACATCAGGCCGTCAGCTCGCTCATTCAACAAGTTTTCGACGTCAATCCCATGCACCCAGCACATCACTACCGCATTCATCTCTGGGATCGCGAAAAACCGGAACGCGCCCTTGCTTCCGCCGTCCGCTGCGGCCAGAGTGCCCCCGGTATCGCGCACATGTGGCACATGCCCGGCCACATATTCTCACACCTCCACCGCTATGCCGACGCCGCCTGGCAACAGGAAGCCTCGGCTCGCGTCGATCACGCCCACATGATGCGCGACCGTATCCTGCCCGATCAGATTCACAACTTCGCTCACAACAACGAATGGTTGATTCGCAACCTCAATCACCTCGGTCGGGTTCACGACGCCATCGAGCTCGCAAAAAACATGATCGAACTGCCCCGGCACCCGAAATACAACCTTGTCACGCAGCGAGGTCGCAGTGCCTCCTACGGTCGCAGGCGCCTGATGGAAACCCTAGTGCGTTACAATCTGTGGAACGAACTCGTTGAGCTTGCGAACACAGTCTACCTTGAGCCCACCGATGTCGATTACGACCAAATTCAACGACAACTCGCTCTCGGCCTCGCTGCCTACCACAGCAAAGACATCGCCGCAATCAATGCCGCCAAGGAACCTCTTGAGACCCTGCTGCAGAAAAAGCGCTCAGAACATCTCGACGCCGCTGACGAAGCCGAAACAAAGACCAAGGAGGACAAGAAACAACCCCGGGAGGCGGCAGAAGCCACGCTGAAATACAACAGCTCGATTGATGATGATATCCGCGCGGCCCTCGCCGAACTCGACACTTACATCTCGATCCTGGAAGCCCGTCCCGAATCAGCCAAAGAACTCTTGGCCAAAACCAAACGGATTCCCCCTGACCGCTTGGCACGCCTTCACCTTCGACTAGGCAACACTGATAAAGCCATCGAGATCATTGCCAAAGCCAAGGAATCGGATACCAACCAAGTGCAGACCATGGCGACCGCCATCGAAATCTTTCACGCCACCGGCAAACTCGAGGACGCCACACTGACCTTTCAAGAGCTGCAGGAGATCTCCGGCCACATCGATCTCGACATACCCATCTTCCGAAGAATTACAAAGCTGGCACCCGATCTCGGGATCGAAACCAACTGGCAGCGCTCCTACCAAACCCCTCCTGATGTTGGCGACCGACCGGAACTCACCAGCCTGGGGCCCTTCCGATGGCACCCTTGGACCGCACCCGAGTGGAAACTCAAAACTGCTCAGGGCGAGTATCGAAGCCTCGCCGACTACAAAGGCAAGCCATTACTCCTCGTCTTCTATCTGGGTTACGGCTGCGCCCATTGCGTGGAGCAGCTCAACATCATCGCCCTGCGAATCGATGATTTCGCCGAGCAGGACATTGCTGTCGCTGCCATCAGCACTGAAGCCCTAGCCGAACTTGAAGTCTCGCTCACCAAGAGCAAGCTCCTAGGCAAACTCTCCTTCCCCCTCCTCTCAAACGACGCTCTCGACGTCTTCAAAGACTACCGCGCCTTTGACGATTTTGAAAAGACACCCTTACATGGCACTTACCTTATTGACGGCGACGGCCTCGTCCGCTGGCTGGATATCAACTACGAACCTTTCACCGACATCGATTTCATCCTGAACGAATCGAAACGTCTCCTGGCCCAGCCCAAATCAGTCGAACTAGCAAAATTATTGGCAGGTAGACCCAGGTTTTCACGGGATCCAATCTGCCGACCGACATTGACAGCTTGCCGATCGACCTGCCTCAGAATCAAAGCCTCCAACTCCGTTTCAGCAGGGACAGCGCGACTCTCGAGTGGTGCGAAAACGAGGCATCTGATTTCGCGCCGCTTGCTGGCCGGTGTTGAAGCCCCTCACCAAAAGCTGATCACCGAAGAACTCAACCAACTGGACAACACCTTCGAATTCCTATTCCGGTGACTGCGGACCACAGCACAACGGCGAGTGAAAAAGAAGCTTAAGTTTGACGACTCAAAACTTCAACTCGCCAACCGATTACTCGACCGACTCAACACCACGCTCGAACCGTACAAACGCGTTCACCGCCTCCCTCTCGCACAATTTCCTCGAAGTCTTTTCTACCTAGTTGAAGGCTCTACCCAAAAGTATCGGCGTATTCCTCAAAGGGAAAACTTGAGGCCTTTCGAGACTGCTTGATTGCGGAACGCATGCGGCTATAAGTGAAGGAATCCTAGCATGGCTGGTTTGATCTCAAAGTGATGTTGAATGTCAGCGACATCACTTTGACCCCAGAAGAGATCAACCTGCTGCTATGGCTTCTCACAGGAAACGGGTGCATCTCGGAGAACAAAGAAAAGTTGGCGGCGGCTCGAATATGATCGTCAGCAATGACGAGGACATGGACTTTGCACAACGAGGACTCAATACCAAAGAACCAAGGAGCCCCAGCGATTCCACGCGCTGCAGCGGCCAACCCCGCAACGACCGGCTACTACCAAGACGATCAGGCCCAGCCAGTCCAACGGCGAGCCGAAGATAGCCGAACTCAGGTCAAGCCCGCACAACCGAGGAGCATCCAGACAACCATGAGGCCGCGCCAAGTAGAGGGCTATCACTTTTCTCTCCTACCTCTCGAGCAATCGATTTGGCGACATTCTTGCCGATAACATGGGGCTCGGCAAAACCTTGCAGACCTTAGTGTGGCTTGTCTGACGACGCCAACAAGAAAAGCCAAAACCAGCGCTGATCCTCGCGGTTTATCCTAAGGCATCATGGATAACTGGCAGACGGAATCCGAGAAATGCGCCCAAACTATCGATCCATATCTGAACAGCTTACCAACTCAACGAACTCCCGAACGCAACGGATTCCGCACATCTCCATGTCATCAACTACAACCAATTGAGATCGATCGGCGACGCCTTGAACCTTTGAAATCTCATGGCGTCCGCCAATGCTAGGAGTCCTGGACAACCGAACGCAATTCGGAAAACTCTACGACAGCAAGAAGTATCCGCTGGCGCGACTGCGCCTATTTTCCCAAGTCCGCCCCTTTCTCATTCGACGAACCAAAAGCCAAGCAGCCAAGGCCCTTCCCGAAAGAAGATGATATCCACTGTGAAATGGAAGGCGCCCAAGGAACACTCTACGACGCCGAACTGAAACGAGCGCAACAAATGCTGCTCAAAGCTAAAACACAGAGACAACTCAACAAGCTGAGATTTAACTTCCTGACTTCCCTGCTGCAGCTCGGCAGGTCTGCTGCCACCCGCAGTCTGTTTCACAAAACCTCACGCGCCAAATCCACCAAGATCACCACCCTCCTCGAACTGCTGGAAACCATTATGGAAGAAGGCGAGGAAGTGCTGATTTTCTCACAGTTCGTCGAATTGATCCGCATCTTGGAAAAAAACTGCAGACAACAATCTCCGCACCTGAATCCTTGCGGTCAGCACCGAAAATCACGGTGAACGGATTGATAAGTTTCAGCATGCATCCGAACCGGGCGTGTTTCTGTCTCTCTCAAAGACGACGGACCTGACCTCAATCTCACCGCAGCCAATTATGTTGTCTTCTTTGATCCTTGGTGGAATCCCCCGTTGAAGCACAGGCATCGATTGCACCCACTGCATCGGGCAAACTTCCAAGCAGGCACTCATTGAAGATATCCTCGGCGATGAAAAGTTTTCCCAAGCCCTCACCTTGCAAGATTTTCAGTTCTTGCTCTAAAACTAACGCCGAACGCTCATTGAGACGGGCGAGATTGCCCCATGGTGGGCAAACCCTGAGCTGGTCTGTCGAGCGATCAATTTGAACGAGGC
The DNA here is from genome assembly GCA_024761205.1 of Limisphaerales bacterium. GTDB lineage: Bacteria > Verrucomicrobiota > Verrucomicrobiia > Limisphaerales > AAA164-E04 > UBA2970. The sequence continues at coordinate 102,717 of JAMASS010000010.1, read as the reverse complement.
TTCATGACGTGGCCGGGGTTGAGCGTGTTACCAGAGAGGCTTTGGGGCTCTGGAGAGTTTCATTGGATCCGTTGAGCGCTCTCGTGCGCCCCAACGCCGCACTCGGCGGCCGGCGCGAGACCGAGATTGAGGTCCTTGATGTGGCGATTGGTCGATGAGATTTTTCCAAGGGGTGTTGGGTCTTGATGGCGAGGGCCGAACCGGCGGGAGCGCCGGGGCTTGCCGTTGTCGAGGAAGTGCTGTTAATTTTCATCATTGGCCCTTGGCGATCGGAGGCGAGGAAGCCACGTTCGGAATTGGCAAGCGCGGCTTCAGGGGGAAGGCAAGCGGCCGGAGCAGGCGCCCCAAATTCGTCAAGCCAAGGGGAGCCCCATGCCGCGCCTCGCGAGCCCCCGGCCCTCTCTGGGCCGTGGAGGATGGTTGGCACAGTCGGGATGTCTTGCCCGAATCCGGAAGCTGTCCCGCGTTGCGAGACGGCGGCTCAAGGGAGTCTCCGCCTCATCTCACTGCTTTGAATCAGGACTACTAGAGCCAGGAGCTGATTTGACAGTTGACAGGCAACCAAAACCGATACATTACTATTTTATATAAGTTACTTATGTTTAGGTAGAATCCGAGGTGGTTTGATGCAATTCGGTCGATCGACGTCACAGATGCAAGTTCATTAGCGTTTCCTGCTTCGCGAATCGCAGATAAAAACAATGGAATCGGCAGCCAATACTGCCCTAGACTCAGTATCGCAAAGCCGACGACTTGAGGCGTTGAAACCTCAGGAGCGCGTCGCTTGGGCAATTGATCAGTTTGGAGAGGGACTCATCCTGTCATCCAGCTTCGGCGCACAGGCGGCGGTTTGTCTGCATATGGTGACGACGCTGAAACCGGATGTACCAGTGGTCTTGATCGACACGGGCTACTTGTTCCCCGAAACCTACCGGTTTATCGATGAGCTCACGAAACAGCTCAGCCTGAACTTGAGGGTGTATCGATCTCACTTGAGTCCCGCCTGGCAAGAAGCCCGCTACGGAAATCTCTGGGAGCAAGGGGGTGATGGGATTCGACGTTACAATCAACTGAACAAGGTCGAGCCCATGAAACGCGCCTTAGCCGAGCTTCAGGCTACCGGATGGATTGCTGGCATTCGCCGGGCTCAAAGTAAATCCCGCGAAGCCATCCCAGTACTCACTCAGGACGGCGACTGTGTCAAAATTCATCCCATCATCGATTGGACAGATCGAGATGTCTTCTACTATTTAAAGAAACATGATCTTCCTTACCATCCCCTTTGGTATCAGAATTATCTGTCGATCGGCGATGTTCACACCACCCAACGCGTCGAAGCCGGCATGTTAGAGGAAGATGCACGCTTCTTCGGTCTGAGACGCGAATGCGGTCTCCACGAAGGAGTCAATACGGACTTCAGCATTTGATGAACGCAGCCAAGTCGAACATTCGTCCCATGTTTCAGCACATGCTGCCTCGGGAACGAAAGGAGTCTTTGGTCAACCAACACGGCTTGGTGGTTTGGCTATACGGCCTCTCTGGATCCGGTAAATCCACCATTGCTGTCGGCTTGGAAACCAAGCTCCACGAACAAGGTGTGCTGACTCAACTTTTGGACGGGGACAACATCCGAACCGGTCTCAATAAGAACCTAGGGTTCTCAGATGAAGATCGTAAAGAGAACATCCGCCGCATCGCCGAAGTTGCCAAGCTCCACATCGGTATTGGCATCGTTACCATCGTCTCCTTCATTACGCCCAAGCTGGAGCTGAGGCAGATGGCACGCCAGATCATAGGTGCTAGTGATTATATGGAAGTCCATGTCTCGTGTAGTTACGAAACCTGTGAGAAACGCGATGTGAAGGGGCTCTACGCCAAGGCGAAATCAGGAAATCTTTCCCAGTTTACCGGCAAAGATTCCTCCTTCGAAGACCCTGATGAAAAACATCCATCCGAAATCACCATCCATACCGATCAAGAGCTCCCAGAAGACTCTGTTCGCAAGCTCTACTGCGCCGTCTTTCCCCGCACCCGTTTCAGTCTGTAAAACGATGCATAGCTACACCTTGTCCCATCTCAAGGCCCTGGAGGCGGAAGCCATTTTCATAATCCGTGAGGTCGCTGCCCAATTTACCAAGCCGGTTCTGTTATTTTCGGGAGGCAAAGACTCCATCACACTACTGCGCCTGGCCCAAAAGGCCTTCCATCCGGCAAAGCTTCCCTTTCCGCTGCTTCACGTGGATACGGGACACAACTTCCCCGAAACGTTGGAGTTTCGCGATCAGCTAGTTGAGAAGACCAAGAGTCGGCTGATCGTGCGAATGGTCCAAGATTCCATTGATAAAGGCCACGCCGCCGAAGAGAAAGGTGCCAATCCCTCGCGCAATGCGCTCCAAACCGTCACGCTGCTGGATACCCTGGAGGAGTTTCAATTCACGGCTGCGCTCGGTGGCGCCCGGCGCGATGAAGAAAAAACCCGTGCTAAAGAACGGTTTTTCTCCCATCGAAATGAGTTCGGCCAATGGGACCCCAAGAATCAACGCCCGGAACTCTGGAATATCTTCAATGGCAAGATGGCAATGGGCGAACACTTTCGGGTTTTCCCCCTGAGCAATTGGACGGAAATGGACATCTGGCAGTACATCAAACTCGAGAACTTGGGTCTGCCCACGATTTACTTTACTCACGAACGAGAAGTAGTGAATCGCAACGGCATGCTCCTAGCTCTGTCGGACTATATCACCGTCGGAGCCAATGAATCCGTCGAGAAAACCACCGTCCGATTTCGAACCGTCGGCGACATGACCTGCACCGGTGCGGTAAAATCAGCAGCGAACTCAATTGACGATATTATTGACGAAGTCGCCTCGGCCCGGATAACCGAACGGGGGGGACGAGCCGACGACAAGCGATCCGAAACGGCCATGGAAGATCGTAAAAAGGATGGTTACTTTTAGCCTAGACTGAGAACCCAAATGAGCGATACCAAAGGACATCTCGACATGGACCTGCTGCGGTTCACCACCGCGGGCAGCGTCGATGACGGGAAGAGCACACTCATCGGCCGCCTGCTCTACGACAGCAAGTCCATTTTCGAAGATCAATTGGAGGCAGTTGAACAATCGAGCAAACAACGCGGGGACGAGATTGTGAATCTAGCTCTACTCACCGACGGACTCCGGGCCGAACGCGAACAGGGGATAACCATCGACGTAGCCTACCGCTACTTCGCCACCCCGCGCAGAAAATTCATCATCGCGGACACGCCGGGACATATTCAGTATACCCGGAATATGGTGACCGGCGCTTCGACGGCGAATCTCGCGATCATCTTGATCGACGTCCGCAAAGGTGTAATCGAGCAAACCTGCCGCCATTCCTTTATTGCGTCTCTGCTCCAGATCCAGCATATCATCGTCGCAGTAAACAAAATGGACTTAGTCGCCTACCAAGAAGACATGTTCCTCAACATCATGAAGGATTACAAAGAATTCTCATCGCGACTGTCTGTGCCGCACATCGATTTCATTCCCATCAGCGCCCTCCACGGCGATAACATCGTCAAAAAGTCCACGGCCATGCCTTGGTATCAGGGCGGCACCTTGCTCTACACCCTGGAGAGCGTCTACATTGGCAATGAGTACAATCACATCGACGCCCGCTTCCCGGTTCAATGGGTGATTCGACCACAGAGTCAGGAACATCACGATATTCGCAGATTTGCCGGACGCGTGGCCAGCGGGGTTTTCAAAAACGGTGACGAAGTGACCATTCTCCCCTCCGGATTTAGATCTCGCATCCAAGGCATCCACACCATGGGTGACACAATTGATGAAGCGTTTGCACCGATGTCTGTGGCACTGACTTTGGAGGACGAGACCGATATCAGTCGCGGAGATATGATCGTTAAGCAAAACAACCCCCCACAGGTCACTCAAGACATCGAAAGCATGATCTGCTGGTTCTCCGAGACCGCAAAACTCCAAACCAGCCGCAAGTACATTCTTCGATCCACCACCAAGGAAACCAAGTGTATGATCAAAGAAGTGAAATACCTGGTTGACGTCAACACCCTCCACAAAATCGAGGATAATACCGAGGTCGGATTAAACGACATTGCGCGGATATCCATTCGGTCCTCCGCTCCTCTCTTTGTGGATCCGTACACCAAAAATCGGGCGACCGGCAGCCTCATCCTAATCGACGAACAGACCCACGCCACCGTTGCCGCAGGCATGGTGGTGTAGCTTGAAAATGACCGTCCGGACCAAAATCTGTGGAATCACCCGGGAAGCCGATGCCCTCGCCGCAGTGCGCTCCGGAGTCGATGCCCTCGGGTTCATGTTCTACCCAAAGAGCAAACGATACACCACCCCCCAGCGAGCTCATCAAATCATCCGCACACTGCCACCACTCGTCAGCAGAGTGGGTATCTTTGTCAATGAGAGCATCGAACAGATCATGCAGGTCAAAGAGACCTGTGAGCTCGACGTGATCCAACTCCACGGCGATGAAACGCCAGAGTTCTGCGAAGCCATCCCCGGTAAAGTCATCAAAGCCTTCCGCCTCAAGAGCCCCGAAACGGTGACCACAGCCCGGAACTTCGCTACTGACGCCTGGCTCTTCGACAGTTACGAACCAGATCAACGCGGCGGCACTGGCTCTCGGTTCAACTGGGATTGGATTCAACAAGCCTCACCACTGGAACGCCCCTTCTTTGTCGCCGGCGGTTTGAATTCCGAAAATGTAGCAGCCTGCGTGAAAACAACCCAGCCCTACGCAGTGGACGTCTCTTCCGGGGTCGAGGATCAGCCTGGGTTGAAGAATGCCGAGAAAATGAAACAATTCCTACTAGCCACCCGAACGGCAGCAGCAGAACTGATGGCACCGTCCCTACCCACCAAGCAAGAATCAACCTCCGCAACGCATGACTGACATGAAAGACGACTATGTGTCTGCGATCGGTCTTGAACTCATCATCGTCTTTGCTCTCATCCTAGGAAACGGAATGTTTGCCATGGCGGAAATGGCGGTCGTTTCCTCTCGGAAGCCAAAGCTGAAATACCTTGCTCAAAGTGGCAACAAACGCGCCAAAAAAGTGCTTGAGCTGGTGGAAACCCCCAACCACTTCCTGTCCACCGTCCAATTCGGCATCACGATAATCGGGATACTGGCAGGCGCCTTCGGCGGTGCTACTATCGCCAACAAACTCACCCCCAGTTTGGCCAAGATTCCCTGGATCGCCGACTTCAGCAGCCAGATCGCGTTGGCATTGGTAGTCGCTTTTATCGCTTTTGCAACCCTGGTGTTGGGGGAAATCGTACCCAAGCGCCTAGCACTCCACGCCCCGGAAAAGACCTCCATGATGATTGCCGAACCGATCAGCCGACTTGGGAAACTAGTCTCTCCATTCGTACAAATCATCAGCTGGGTGACCGATTCGCTTCTAGACTTGATCGGCGTAAAAAGATCTGAAGACCCCACCATTACCCGCGAAGAGGTCCAAGTCATGGTCGAACAAGGATCCCATGCGGGTGTTTTTCACCACGCCGAAATCGGGATGGTTGAAGGAGTGATGAGACTCGACGAAGAGCGGGTCGACAACCTCATGACCCCGCGCCCGAAAATCGTCTGGCTTGATGCCGACGAAGAAGAAAATGTCAATTGGAGGAAGATTGTCACCAGCAATTACTCCTACTTCCCGCTCTACTCTGAGAATCGCGATAACGTCATCGGCATGGTTTCCGTTAAGGCGATGTGGGCGAATATATCGGCCGGTATCAAGACAAATCTACGAAACCTTGCGGTGCCCCCCCTGATTGTACCCGAAACAATGGTCGCCGTGAAACTACTCGAAGCTTTCAAACAATCCGGCAAACACACCGCTTTGGTGACCGACGAATTCGGTAGTGTAACCGGCTTGGTGACCCTCATCGACGTCTTGGAAGCCATCGTCGGCGACATCCCATCGGAAGAAGAGAAACACAAAGACCTCTATATCAAACGCGACGATGGATCTTACCTGATCGAGGCAATGATGGAGGTCGACGACTTTAAGGATCTTCTACAATTAAAGAACCTGCCAAACGAGACCATCAATGACTACCACAGCGTTGGAGGATTCGCCCTCTCGCTCTTTGGCCGGATTCCGACTGAAGGCGACAACTTCCAACACGAGGGCTACCGATTCGAAGTCGTCGACATGGATCGCCACCGAATCGACAAGATATTGGCGATCCCAATGCCACAAGTCGCCGAAGCCGAGGCCAAGGCGGGTGACATCAAGAGCTCTTGACGAGACATATCTGCTGTCATCTACCACTGGCAAGTGCGCTGACAATGAAAAGATCAATCCACCCTCAGCCAACCACTCTCAAAAGCAGGCGATTGTAGAATCCCCTAACCCGGATTTCTCGCCAACAAAGATTGTCCAACGGCAGGGAGTCAGCCGATTTGCAGACGGTTTAGCCAACCACCCCCAGCGCCTTGGACAGGGGGCTTTGATCGCGCACCCAAGAAATGAGCCTTGCGGCCTCAGCGGGCGAGCAGTGGCTTAAGCCGCCTGCCGCCGCCCCATCCTCGAGGAGCCCTCAAAATCTCGGCCGCATCATGGAAGCCACCTCTATTGACAAGAATATCCGAGCTAAGGGGCAATGGATCCGCCCCCAGCGATTGTTGAGGGCACCCCGGAGGGATGCTCTCCAGCCCCTCATGGTCCTATCTGAGCCAGCCGCTGAGAAACCATTCTTCGCCTCGCTCCGTGGCTGCGGCTCCCTCACTCATCGCGCCACACCCCGCTTTCAAAATCCCGTCCCCCTCGCTCATCGGATCGGCCTCTTTCCGTAGCATCGCTGCAATGCAACCCCATGGCGTCGGCCGTTTCGGTTGCCCTTGCCAGGAGAAGTCCAGCGAAGCTCCACAATCCAACGCTGGGCTGAAGATGAAATTAATGCGAGCAGCCAATACCTGGTCCACCAAAGGTGCCTCTCCCAGGTCGATTGCGCTCGCTGCCACCAGGAGCATCAGGGCAGTTTCATGATCTGACCGCGTTTGCATCGTCTCAACACTAGATCTGCTATGGCCTTCACTAGTTTTAGTGATGAGCCCCCCCTCGGCGACTGCCCTTTCGCCAAACACTTACGCATCATCTTCAACCACGAATCCCAACTTCGACCAACACTTCAAAGAAGCCGGAGACACAGGCAAGGCGACGCGAAACTGCCTCCACTGTCACAATGTGAATGACGAGGACGAGAAGCCCTGATAGCACCAAATTCGCGGTTTTGCGTGTTTCTTTCGTCGACATTGAAAGGCTTTGAGGCGGAAGGACAAACCGTGGTCACGTGGCCAGATGACTAGGACTCTTTGGAAACACCTTGTCGCCACTTTCAATGCTCCTCCTATCGCCCACAAGCAATCCCGATTTAATCGCAAAATTTCCGGACATCGGTTTGGATGTGATTGAAGGAGATCAGCTACAAGACGTCGGCGATCTCCTTTGGGCCTTAGGCCTTAGAAGACTCCTGAGCGCGGTCCGTAACAACGCGACCGATGAATTGCTCAATTGCCTATGCACCTCCCTAGGGTGATCCTTCACCACCAGCACGCAAGAAATATTCGAGGATACCTTTCCTGCGCCAGGAGATTCCGTAAACCGTCGAGGCGCCCAGCCTTGGCTTCCGAGCTATTACCCGCCAAGCAGGCGAACCACCAGAAGCCCCGTTGATGCCGCCGGAGGATATCGAGGAGCACCTGAGTTTCGAACCCAAGCAACTGACTAATGGCTGGACTCGCTCCGATACTGACCTGACACTCTACTATCAACCCACCGGCATGAAGATCCCTTCAGGAAGGTTTTACTAGAGACAGCCTTAGCAAACCAAGGCGCTGGCAGCAACGTCTTCGAGCGCCTTTCCGGAAATTCTCCGATTCGCCAAAAGCCGAATGCCAGATAAAACACCTCATCCGTTGAATGAATCTCACAAACCTTGGTTCCCTCTTGTTCAAATCATCAACTGACAGCTTGCGTTCCGCGCCGGCTCTCTGATAGCTTCCTCAAACTTCGCTGCGGCAAGGATTACCTGACCATCGCCCGCAACCACGCCGGTGTGGCGAAATTGGCAGACGCACGGGACTTAAAATCCCGGGAGGGTTAAACCTCGTGTCGGTTCGAGTCCGACCACCGGCACCAGCCTGTGGGTCGCGAATTCTTATTCGTGGATGCTCCCGGCGGCATTGCACCACTACTACAAATCCTCCCAAATTGAACGTGCTGTTTCCGCTGCGCGCGCAAATCCTTCACTGCCTGACACTGCTCTGCGGCAAGAACGGCCCGAAAGCGCCCATAGTCCAGAACCTTCTACTCAAACACCAACTGCTCCTCTTGAATCGCAAGTGAAAGCAAGCTCCTTCCGTCTCTGCCCTCCACCGGCTCCTGCTCGCCTTCTGGTCTCTATTCTTGTCTGTTCGCAGATTTTCTCGGTCGGCCATTGTCTTCCGACCGTCCACACTTTTCCAGCTTCGTGACTTTCTCACACGCCAGCAATCCCGGCTTCTATTCTCCTCAGGCAGTAGGAAAAAACCAGGACCGAAAGGCCTAGACACTGAGATCATTGCTGCCGCCATTGGATTTAATCTCCGTAATCCACTGTGTGGATGCCCTCATATTGTCCAGCAGATACCCTTGACCTTCGACATCGAATTGCATCCGTATATCGTCCGGCGAATCCTCGCCAGACACTACAAACCCAAGACTGATTCCGGCGATCCCTCTGAGCTGGCATTCTTCAGCCATTCCAAAGACAGACCTCTGGAGCTTGAAGCGCCTTAAAACAGAGTCGATCCTGCTGGAGTCCTACCGGGGGCATGAGCGTTAATGTATCTCTCCCGCAGAGTCATTGGCTGCTCGACCCAACCAATCACGGCGCATGGCAGCGGTTTGGACAGGATGTTTACGGAAATCACAAGCAACAAAACCGCGCCAGCCAGATTGAGTTTGGACAATGACCTGCTCCATCGTTTCGTCTAATAAGCCAAGGCTATTGAAGGCTTTCGAAATGGCTCCGTTTTCATCGATGTCTTTCATCCCAATGGCTCAGCCGTTTGTCGAACAGCTCATCGGGACGATTCAAGGCAAGCATCTCTTTTTCTGGAACTCGCGCGGCCGCCAACGAGAGATTGAGCAGTTTCATCTCTATTTCCATCAGGCGCGCGTCCATGCCGCCATCAATAGCGACCTGCCAAGGCAAAAGGCGATGCCCTCGAACTCAAGGTCGCCACATTTGTGAGCCACGCCAGGAGCCACACGGCAACGGACTTTTCCAAATGCCCAGAGTCGCCTGAGAATAACAATTCGCAACCCACACGCGTAACTATTCATCGGACAAAAAGGTCCGGTTTCTATCATTTGCGCTTCAACCTTGTCTTTGGTTGGCGCAATACGAGGCACCTGAAACACTGCCGGTACAATCACCACTACCGGAATCAGCATGAAGAATCGCTGTTTCGGCTTCTTGTTGGCCTTTTCGTAGGAGGACCTTCCTCTGACAAAGTAGAGGCTGCTAGACCTCTCCGTATCTGCAATGATTCATCCATGATGAAATCGCAAGTCGAGGCGCCGATAGGTCCCTGACAACTACATTTCGTGCTCAGCTTCAAATGGCTGATGAAACTAACATCGAAGAGCCCACACCCATTTTTCAGAGACCCTTTTGAACCATCGCCGACGAATTGAGCCCCTTTTTTCCGAAAGAATTCTTCTGCAACTCTCTTTGGGGCCCCGGTAGACAAGATGGATTTGCAACAGTCCAGATCGCCTTCATAGATAATCTAGATGAAGCCGTTGGCATCTCCCCACCGGAGCCGGTGTTCCTACACATCGGAACAGGTGATCCCGTTCCCCTCCTTCCACCCTCAGCCGGCATTGCCAGTTCAAAGCCTGGCCCTTCCCAAATTCGGACCAGTAACGCCACTAATCAAGTCAACATCAGCAGAACAAGTTATGTTCGCCGATCCGCACAACTCGAGTCCTTCAAGTCTTACAACTGCGCCACAATGAATTTGCAGGGCATCCGGATCAGGAAAAACTCCCCGCTCAGCTTGAAGTGTTAGGGCTGGATAGAAATCTCCTGGTATCCATCATACTCCCGCGTCTGAAGAACCATCGCCTCTCGGTGTTTTCATTAGTCGCAGATCAAATAACGTCGCTCAGATTTCGGGTGATGCGCCAAACCCCACCTGGTTGAACCTTATTAGCCGTCCGCTAACCGTGATACGCTGAATTTGGAAGTTGAACTCAGCAATTCACTCAACTGAGTCCAACATCCGTCAATCTCAACAACCGATTCTAAAATGAGATGATTTTGGTCATCAGACCAAGTGAGGCAAATCATATTGGAGGTCCGGTCAATCGTTGCGGTAATGACGGTCCTGAATGGCCGGGAATAACTTTGAAAAGTGTGAACTCGGATCAAATCTCAGGAGAATATCTTGATCAAGCCAATTAATACCATCCTCTGACGTGACGAGCCGCCGTGTCTCGACGCCGGTCCACTGATCATCGGCGAACGCAACGGAACGGATTTACTGAATCGATTCCGTCGCCTCTCAAGATTGGCCATCGGCAGAGGCCAAAAGGCGCCCCGTCTCGCCTACAGCAACCCACTGTTCTGAGGCATAGTGGACATCGTTGATCTTAAAATTCAAAAATGGTTCCTGCTGCCCCAGCCGGATCCATGCAAAGCAGGGTCGGACAAGTCAGCTCCCGCAGCGCGACCGCAGCAGATTGTTGTCACCAACAAAACGGTTTTCCAATGGGCAGGTAAGCGGGGATTCGGAGAGAAGCTCATAAACGGGTTGTGGATGCCGAAAACTCTGTTACAGCGGTTTCCTTTGCGCCGGATCCGAATCATAGGACTGAGATTGCCGATGCTGCCTTCGGTAGTCGATCATTTCTATTTCAAACCAGACCAGATAGGTGCTTCTGCAATCAACTGTTGAACAAAGTTACTACAGCGGCGTGTTTTTGAAAATTGGCGTGATACACAGTCGAGTTGAGGGTCATAATGAAGAGAGGCGAGCCCGCCCCTTCATTCAAAAACCATTGACGGATTCAGTATAATTACAAAAAATCACCGCCCTATCCCATTCTTAATTCACTGGCCGAAGGCCTCATCCGGCTTCTTATCGGCCAGGGCAAAAGCCATACTGAAACGCCGTTCGCCAGTGGAGCGAGCATTTCAAAAGATCCCTTGATGAGCTTGAGAGTCCAAGAGCCGCATCAGTATTTCATCTTCCTCAAGAGCAAAAAGAAAATCGCTGAGCAAACGGCGGCTCTGGCCATTTGCGCCATCAAAATATTTTGGGAAAAGACGCTTTAACGGGATTGGTGCGAAGGCTTTTTCCTGATCGGTTGAGAAGATGGATGCGCTCCCATCCAAGGAAAAGCTAGCCGATGCTCTTTGCCTGTTCGCGGCGGACACTGAAGGGGTCAGCGGAGAGTCGGGCGCTTTGGGAATGCGGCGTTCCGTTACTTCGGATGGCTTCATCATGGCGCCAGAACGCGGGCTGAGTGAGCACGAGCACTGTTAAAGCGGTCTCCCGGGCGGGCAATCTCCAAAAACAAGTCGGCGGCGGGAAGCTCCTCACGATAAAACCGCGCAGAACCCTTATCTCAAGGCCCTGTCAATCCCCGGCTCAAGCCCAATGAATCAACTTTCACAAGAAGCAGCATCACCCGATGCGTTCGGAACCACCAACGCTCACGGCTCCAAGGAGGCCAATGGAGGACTTACTTTCTGCAAGCGACAATCTGGCGACTGACTTCAGTCGCGCTCTCGTTCAACCAAAAATACAAATAACACTCCGCACTATCTGCATTCCTTATCGTGTGTTTATTGTATTAACTGATATATTTCTTAAAGCTACTAACTTTAATTACGAGTAGATAATCAGCTTTCGCACCAAGTTACTTAGAACTAGAATTTTGATTAGCATTACTTTTATAATATTAATATACAACTACGTTATACCTATTATAAGGCATGTTCTATGCCGGATTTATTAAAACTAAAAATCGTTGAATAAACCTTTTAACCTACAACCTAGCTAGAGCAATAGCGTCACATTAATAATCACCAGATAGGCGAGGCGGTCCGTGACATGAAGTCTCCGACAAGCGGTTTCGTCCAGTCCAACGCCGACGCGTCACGGATTGCGGGGATCCTTGACGTTCAATCTCTCAAAGCCAACCTCGCCAGCCACCAGGTAGAGGAGATCGCCTATTGCTTGCACATCAAGAATCTCCAGCTCTCCGACGCTGCCACCGCTAGTGAATAGCCACCTCAATCGACTCTTCTCAACACCGCCTTGAATAGCTGATGCAGGCCTATAGACACGACCGCCCGCTTGTTGAGTAAGCACCACCACCATGCTGATTGGTCACCGTGCGGAGCCCTCCTCAATAACGCAGGACCACGCTTCACTTTGAATGTGACCGGCAATCCACTACTCGCCTCCACCTCCAACCTGTAGATCTGGTTGAGCAACAAATCGGAATCAACGTTTGGCAACGCCCAACTCAGGGTGTTAATACTTTGACTATAATTTGACACCTGCCGCATATTCAAATAGCGAGCGGCTCACCGGTCCTCCTTAAAAACACGGGAACCAAATCAAAAACTTTCCGATTCCTTTGTTGCCCCCTGTTCCCAACCTCAAAAAACAGTGCCGAGATCGACAAAAGTTCAATCACTATCGGACAGCTCAACGATCACCCGATACATACATCTCAGGCGAGGTCATGGGACCACCCGCCTATGTCCAGAGTTTTCCGTGCCCGTGAACATCGCAAGCGGCTCTCAAACGCCACCGGCTAGGCTGTCGCGCCGTTGGATGCTGTAACTCACTCCAAATGTGGACACGTTAAGCTCAATCTCACCTGCTCGATCCAACCCAATCGGGATAGGGACACGAGGACCAGGGGTCAAGGCCCATTCTTGATCAAACGGCAGAAAATAATCGCTCCCGGCTTGTTCAGCACGGATCGTCACTACACCAAAGCCAGTCGAATCAGATCGTCGTTTTCAATCTGAGCCGGACCAAAAACCACCAAATAGGCCACGGGCAATCCCCTACTGCTGGTGGCTGGAAGATTCAGCGAGGACTCTGTGATCGCCACCAAGTCAGACCGTCCCAATACTAGTATTTGAGATAAGCGATTCTGAGGCACTCGAAAAATCTGTAAACCGGCTGAGTCAGTGGCCACATACGCAATACCTCCAAAGACTTGCACTTCACAGCCCTTCTGCCGGTTTCGAGGCTTTGCCCACACTCACTGGAAGGGCTAGTCTGCTCACATCAGAAATCTGCAAGCCGTCTTATAATCAATAACGTCCTTGGTTTAATGCTCATTGTCTTTTCCTTTCGTGTTGTCTGTTCAGAATCCGGTAGTTGTCAAAAGTCCAATACCAATAGAAAAATAAAGTTCAGTATGATCAACACACATTATATCCATAGTGCTATTGAAATACGCTTCAGATACTCGTTCTTTTCCATTTGGGAATGCTCTTTTTGGATTTCAAAGTATTAATTCATATTGCTACAAAGGCTAACAGGATTAACCCGAAAACAAATATTATAAAAGAGGCACCGGTAAAAAAGAGTGGAATCCACAGAGCAAGGTTCATCCTCTTCAGGTAACGGTTCTCTTCTATTCGTAGCGATTCCATCTGTAACTCGTATACTTCTTCTTCAGTCATTCCGTTTCTAGTCCCTGCCGTAGACTCCGAAACCCTCTTGCGGTACGTTTGAGCATCAATCTTACTTGTCGGTGGTTGCACCACAGGGGGCGCAGGAGGTTCAGGTGTGTGTGGCTTGCCATGTTTCTCAAACTCAGCATCCATCTGCGCCTTCCATTTCCTGAACTGTTCAATCTTGCTCTCCCTGTAAGCCGGCGGCTCAGGTTTTGTCACCCTTGGTGATTCAAGGATATTATACGGAAGAATTGGTGTTGGCTTATCAGCAAGATATCTTACAACATTCCTTGCCTCTGCGGGTTCTTCTCGAAGTCTTAGTAATGTTGGAGCCGTAGGTGATCTCTCTGACGAGCCGTCGTGCCGATCACGAAATGCGCCTCCGATACCGCATCCTCCAAGGTCAAGAACGGCCGGGCCGCTTCCAGCACTGCCTGAGAATTTGCCGTGGCGTGCCCTGCGGCGGCACTTCGATAATCGGATTGATCAATCACAAATTCAGCGCCCTAAATGTGCATTGCAGGAATAATCGCCTCGGTGTTTTCCAGAAGTGTCGGCTCCACTAAAACCACGCAAAAACTGTTCAGTGGATGAGACATCTATCAACGGAAAACCACCGCCAGCCTGCGGGGATATTGGAATCAGCGAGAAAAAGATACCACGGCATCCTCGTCAGCAATGGTCGGGGCGGGGAGATTCGAACTCCCGACCTCGTGGTCCCGATCCACGCGCGCTAGCCAAACTACGCTACGCCCCGATCACCTTTGCAACGGCTAAACTTGCCGTGGGAAAGACTCATTGGCAATCAAGATTTTCTCCAGCCAACAAAAACAGGAAGAAAAAGGTTTGAATAGGAAAGAAGGGAGATTTTTTTGTTCCGGACTCCGCTAACTCTGTTCCCTCCTGTTCAAACCCCAAAAACCAGCATCCCCAATACCTTATGGTTCTTCAAAGACATCAACCCTCAATTCTCAAGATTGAGAATTGAACCTCGGCTGTTTTACTCAGGAACTTCTGAACCAGTATCCGGTGTTCAGGCTCAAAGCACAAAATCGCCGGCACGCTAGCGACGCCTCAAAAACCTAGCATGGCAGCGTCTGGGTGCCGGCAATCTGCCACCGCTGTGCTGGTTCCGAGACTCCCTAGTATTGAGAATCGTTGATCGCTTCTTTGTAATTGGTTTTGGCCCGGAAGCCGTCAGGCATTCAATAGTCCCCAGGCCGAAACCTTCTGTCATTCCACTTGCCTCACCTTTTGTGGAATAATCTCCTTCTACCGTGGTTCAAAAAGGGGAAGGTGACATGGCGCCGCGTGTGGCTGGGGCCAATCAATGCGATACGTAGAAGGTCCATGCGATTGATTCAAGGAGCATCACGGGGCCTCCAAGATTTCAGACGGCGTCCTCCCTCCGCAAGAAGGGCCAAGCCGAGGAGGGGGGAATCCTGCTTGCTGAAACAGGGTTTGGCGGCCCCCAGTGAAAGTATCCCTTGGGGCGGCTGGAAGGCGAATGGCGAAAGGATGGGCAAGCGTTTCGGCGGCAATACCCTTGAGCGTCGAGTGCAACCGAAAGCCGCCGAAGCGCCGCTCATCGGCCCTGAATGGGGTGCCCTCGCTCGAAAAAGCGCGAACCCGACCGAACTTCCTCCAAGCGGGCACTGGGGACGCCTCCTCGCACTCCGCTGGCAAGCCGCCCCTTGCCGCAGGAGCGCTGGCGCTGAAAACAGTCGCCGGGATACCCTTTTCCTACCCCATTCCAAATCATCGCTTTCCAAAAATTGAACTGCGCCCTAGCCTCAGACAAACGGATGTGATTGGCATAGGGTGTGATATCAGCGCCAGTTGCCCTACAACGGACAAGCAACCCTCATAGTGCGGAACACCGACCAGAGGGCATCAATTCAAAAACGAGAGAATCTCGTCCGGAGCCTCAACAATGAAATCCGCATGATGCGCCACGAGTTCCTCCCGAGATCGGAACCCCCAAAGCACACCCACGGATGTCATCCCAGCAGCCCGGGCTGTCGTCATGTCAACATCCGTATCGCCCACGTATAGAACAGAGGTCGCTGGTAGCCCCAGATCTTCGGCAACCTTCAGTGCACCGGCAGGATCTGGCTTTCGAGGAATTCCCGCCTTTTGGCCCAAAACCAAATGAAACCGCCATGCAGACAAGAATCGGCTAACGCAACTAAGGGTCAGATGATGAGGCTTGTTCGATAGAATGGCCTTGTCGATCTCCAGATCTTCCAAAGCCGTCAGGAGCTCCGGTATCCCTGGGTAGATCTTTGTCAATAAATCCGACCGGCGCTCATATTCGTCGGCGAGTTCCTGCGTGAATTGTCGGACCTGCTCATTGGAACGACATCCCTCGGGCAAAATCCGCTCCACAAGACGGCCAACACCACCGCCAATAAAGTAGCGATACGCCTCGATTTTGTGACCACTATAGCCGTGCCGATCTAAGACAGCATTCGCTGTGGTGGCAATCTCCTCCAAAGTATCCAGGAGGGTCCCATCAAGATCGAAAAGAACGGCAGCAGGATGGTTCAAGAGAATTGAAGGGGCCCTTTTGGTTTAGTCACCGTGGGATTCCGCAAGGCGACGCTTCAGCACAGCCACGCAATCGACTACTGCGACCGTTTCTTCCTTTCGATCTGCGAGGCTTTTGAGTCGCACAGTCAGCTGCTCCCCCGGCACCAGGGTCGCCGTAAAGGAAGCCCCCATATCCATTGCTTGGCAAAACTGCTTATTCGATTTCAGAGCGACCAAACTGTAATCCACGCGAAAACCTGCATCACGGAGTCCCTGTATCAGATTCAAGGAATCCGACCGCAGCGCTTCATCTTCGATCAAGCAATAGACATCGACAGAGGAAGCCCCCTTCGGCAACAGATCCCGAGATCGCAGCAACTCGAGAAGAACGACATCCCCCATGCCAAAGCCGAGTGCTGGCAGATCCGTCTTTGCGTCCGAAATCAATTCGACCAGCTTGTCATAACGCCCGCCGCCAGCAATGGCTCGAAATTCACCTCTCCGGTCAAATGCCTCAAACACAATCCCCGTATAGTAGGCCAAGCCACGGATGACACCGTAGTCGATCTTGACAAACTGATCGATCCCTCGAGCCCGGAGGTTCTTCAAAACGATCTTGAGTTGCGAGGTCAGTTCCCCCTCAGTGATAAACCGCCTGACCGCTTCCAGCGGCACACCTATCTTGTCCAGCTTAACCGCCGCCGTTTCTTCTGGAGTCCGCTCCAGCTTGTCAACGATCTGGAAGAACTCATATTCGTCGGTGCCACTGCCCCCGTGCTCTCGGAAAAACGCCTGCCATGCTTCCCGGCTGCTCAAATGGATCACAAAATCGTCCGAGCCTAAGCCCAGCGCCCTCAAAACATCAATCAACAGCGCGATCAACTCGGCATCCGCCTCAACACCGGCCTCTCCGACGATGTCCGCATTCAACTGGAAATGCTCCCGCAAGCGCCCTTTTTGCTGTCGCTCATATCGGAAAAGCTGCGGGATCGAAAACCATTTGATCGGTTTCTTGTATTGCCGCTCGTGGGTGGCAACCATCCGCGCTAAGGTTGGGGTCATCTCTGGGCGCAATGCCACAGCCCGACCGCCCTTATCGTCAAAATTGTAAAGTTGTCCTACGATCTCCCGTCCGCTTTTCTTGGTAAACAGCTCCAAGGGCTCCACAGGAGGACCGTCATACTCCTTAAACCCGTAAACCGCCAACACGCGACGCCAGGCAGCGAAGAGATGCAAACGCGCCTCAAACTCCCACTGATTCTTCTGAGGTAACGGACGGGGAAAGAAGTCTCGAAATCCAGGTAAACGTTCCATAAAAACTCAACGAGACAGAAATTGATGTCCCTCCCCATGCTGAAGCCAGTCCAAATGATTAGAACTCCCAACCTCGACGTCAAATGAACGGAAGACGCTCCTACTCCAAGTCCTCGGGAGTCGAACGAAGGACGCCTTTGCCCATCTCCTTTCTGGTCTTCTCTTTGTTCTTCTCATCCAAACGACGGAGACCTTCGCGCATCTCCTTACCCGGCTTGAACTTGACGATAGACCGTTCCGGAATTTTGACATCCGTCTCCGGTGCGTTCGGATTGCGCCCCACCCGCGGCTTTCGTCTTTTGACTCCAAAAACGCCAAAATTCCGGAGTTCAACGGTCTTTCCCTCTATCACGGCATCGCAAATGTGATCCAAGGTCTTCTGCACAACTTTCTGCACAACTTGCGGTTTTAGCTTCGTCTCATTGCAGATACGAATTACCAAGTCGCGCTTCGTCATACTACAAAGATGCTTCGATTTACCACTCTAGTGGGGGACACCTCTCTAAATCATGACGGGCCCTAACAGGCTAGTCAAGCGTTGATAGCCGCAAATAATATATGCTTATAATACAAACTGGAAAACGGATACCGCAAAACCACCAGCAGCTTTTAACAGCATCCATTCACGCAGGACGAGCCACCTGCAGCGTTGCAGTACCGCGCACGCCAACACTGGAACATCGTTAAGCCAAGTTTGTCAGCTTTCAATCACGTTGATCTCGACCGGCTCAACGCTGACGCCCAGCTTCTCCAACCACTTGACCGCTGCCTTCATATCCTTACGAAGCCCGGATAGCTCCAAGCACACGACCCCTATCTCGTCCGTCACGCTCGCCTGCCGTACGTTCGGTATGAGATTGAACTTGGTCCCAACCTGCCAAATTACTGGGGTCGTGATCAGCTTCGGAGGATACATTAACCAAAGCCGAAACTGCTCCGTGGCGGGTTTTTTCACTCTTTTCTTCGGCGCTTTCTTTGCCGTTCGCTTGCGAGTAGGAGTGGTTGTCATTTTTTCAGGCTCCGGATTTAACCGCCTGCAATCGCCGGGATGATGCTAACCTCGTCACCATCTTTCAGTGGGGTTTCTCGGTTTTGAAGAAACCGAATATCCTCTTCATTGACGTAGACATTGACGAAACGCCGCACCTCGCCGGATTCATCCACCAAACGCTGCTCAATACCGGGGTACTGCGCTTGCAGGGCCTTGATGGCGGCGCCAATCGTCGTGGCCTCTACCTCGACAACCTCAGCCTCATTCGTCAACTTGCGTAGAGGGGTGGGGATTCTAACTTGAACTGCCATAAATGAACTCTTCTCTCAGCTTATCCATCCTAGTGGGCGATCTTCCCATCTTCCGCAATCACCGACTCAAACTCGCGCAAACTCGGTTTAATCTCACGGATTTTACCAACATGACCTTGGACAGCGTCCAAAGTCTTGAGCCCGTGTCCAGTAACACAAAGAACCGCAGAATCTTCCGCCGGAATCTTGCCGCTGGCAATGAGTTTCTTCACCACGCCCACCGTAACCCCCCCGGCCGTCTCCGCAAAAATGCCTTCACATTCCGCTAGCAAGCGAATCCCTTCCCGAATTTCATCGTCGGAAACATCTTCCGCCGACCCTTGGGAATCCTTCATCACGCGCAAGGCGTAAAATCCATCCGCAGGAGTTCCGATCGCCAACGATTTGGCGATCGTATCCGGCTTCACCGGTTTGAAAAAATCGAGGCCCGACTTCTGAGCCGAGGAAATCGGCGAGCAGCCTGTCGCTTGAGCCCCATGAATCCGCCAACCCGACGCATCCACCAAACCGAGCTTGCTCAGTTCCTGATAACTCTTATGAATTTTCGTTAACAACGACCCCGACGCCATAGGAATCACAGTGTGCTGCGGCACCTGCCACTCCAGCTGCTCCACAATCTCAAACCCCATGCTCTTCGACCCCTCAGCATAGTAGGGTCGCATGTTCACATTCACAAAAGCCCACCCATACTTACCGGCAATTTCGGCGCAAAGGCGATTCACCTCATCATAATGCCCATGAATCCCAATCACCTGAGGCCTGTAAACCAAAGAGTTTACCACCTTCCCTTGCTCAAGATCGGCCGGAATGAACACGTAGGCGTCCAGTCCCGCCGAAGCAGCATTGGCCGCCACGGAGTTCGCCAAGTTCCCGGTCGAGGCGCACGCAACAGTCTTGAAACCCAACTCCCGCGATCGACTCAAAGCGACACTGACGACTCGATCTTTGAACGAAAGGGTCGGATAGTTAACCGTATCATTCTTGACCCACAACTCTCGGATACCCAACCGCTTGGCCAATCGATCGGCCTTGATTAGCGGGGTGAATCCGACCTCACAACCCGCCGTCGGCTCCTGGGCTACTGGGAGGAGCTCACGGTAGCGCCACATACTGTGCGGCCGCGCTGCAATCTGATCGCGAGTCAAAACCGATCGAATTCGATCGTAATCATAGGCCACCTCAAGAGGGCCGAAGTCAAATTCGCACACATGCTTTGCCTCAAGCGGGTATTCGCGGCCGCACTCGCGACACTTCAAGGCCTTCATGAATCCATTTTCGTCACTCATATCGTCAAATATCGCTGCGAAATGGCCGGGAAAACAAAAAGTCTCTCGCCCTGGAAAAGGAAAAGAGCCCACATACAGTTGCGCCTGTTCTCATCTTCCCAAACCGCCAGATACTACTGGTTTAAGCTGGATTTGGCACCTGGACATCAGAGCACGGTACCCTAACCGGTTGCCGTGGCATCTTCGGGCCAGTCCCTCCGCCACTCTCTATGAGACCGTCATATCAACGGATTCGGATAAATTGATCTGAAAGTTCCCGAATGTCAACTTAAATAGTTGCGGCCTTGCCGGCCAGAAATGAGGAGAACGCATCTCGCTTCATTCCGAAATTTGCAACCACAGATGACAGAAACATCCGTGCTCTTCGGATTATCCGTGGCCAAAATCTTGGTTTATCCAGAGGGCAAGACATAACCGAATAAATCTTTTTGGTTCTACTCGGTGACAATTTATGGGACGATCAGTTAACCATATCATCCGCTGTGAAAACAATCTCGCCATCAGCGTCAATGGGACCTCTCGCATCGCCGTGATCGTCGCCGACGGCTCAGAATTCGAATATCTTTCATGAAAACTTGCCACGAATACCCGCAACACCAAACTAAATTGGATTCCGCTACCAGACGCCACCCTAACTGGAGGTGAGTAACGAGTTCCCATCGATCCAATCGCCGGCCCACAGTTTTTCAAAACCGCCGCTCAGCCGACCGAGGAGAAACCTCCAAAGAACTCCGGCACTTGGCTCTAACGCTGCTGGCAACCATTCTCTATTGATGCCTCCCCCACTCACAGCCGCTTACCAACTGATGTTCAACCATTTCAGGCACCACCACTGGTGGCCCGGTGAGACGCCGTTCGAAATCTGTGTCGGCACCATACTCACTCAAAACACCAACTGGCAAAATGTCGAACGAGCGATTGAAAACTTGAGGCAAGGGCAGGCCCTCGACCTCCACACAGTCGCCCGCTTGTCGCACAATTCGCTGGCAAACATGATTCGACCGGCCGGCTATTACAATGTTAAGGCCAAACGGCTCAAAGCATTCGCCAGCCAAGTAATGACCCGCCACGCCGGTTCGTTAGATTCCCTTTTTCAACAAAAGACGCAAGCCGTCCGTGACGAGCTTTTGACCGTGAAAGGGATCGGTCCGGAAACTGCAGACAGCATCCTCCTCTATGCTGGCAATCACGCCAGCTTTGTCGTCGACGCCTACACAAAACGCATATTCACCCGACACCGCTGGGTTAGCGGCCGGGCTAGCTATGACGAAATCAAGCGTCTCTGCGAAACATCTTTGAACCACGTTCCGAACTCAAGACGACTGGACTACTGGCAGGACTACCATGCTCAACTGGTGAATATCGGCAAAGACTACTGCCGCCCAGGGAATCCCCGCTGCGACTTGTGCCCGCTAAAAAGTCTTCTCCCCTCGGATGGTCAGCCTTATTCTGACCCTCAGCCACGTGCTTGAACAAAAACCGATTTATCGGCATTACACCGTCCGGCAAGCCATGTCATCAAGCATTCCTAGTGACGTTCCGATCAAACAGAACGAATGGCTCACCATTGCGCCCTCCCCCATTCATAATCTCGGAGGATTCGCTCGCAAGACCATTCCTGCCGAGACACCGATTGCCCAGTATATTGGCGAGCCAATCGCCAAGGAGGTTTCCGCTCAACGGCTAAGGGATGGAAACACTTACATTTTTTGTCTTAATGACGAAACCGATGTTGACGGCAGCATCCCAGAGAATCTTCCGAGATACTTGAATCACAGTTGCCAACCCAATTGTGAAACTCGCCAAGTCGTTGACGTGATCTGGATTTACAGCCTGCAATCGATACCAGTTGACGAAGAACTCACGATCAACTACGGCTATGACCTGGAAAATTACCGCGAACATCCGTGCCGCTGTGGATCACCCGACTGTGTGGGATACATAGTCGCCGAAGTCTTCTTTGATCACGTTCGCCACAATGCAGCACTTGAGTTTCATTCCTCCCTTTCACCGGAAACTCGTGAATGATTGACTCAGTATCATTAAGTTAGGCTATAAGGCTGAATAATACACTTCTCCAAAGGATTTTACCTCTAATAAAATCGGAGATTGACCACTTAAGAAGCCTGCGCCTTTTCTGACCCTGAATTAATGTACTCGATCCGTCTGTTTCTCTTGAATATAGGATCAACGATTCTGAAACGCATAAGCGACCCGAGCCCCGAACAGAAGGATGATCCAACTCATGTACAGTCCAAGTAACAAGATAGGCGCCACCCCCAAACTCCCATAAATCTTATCGGCTGCCGTTATGTTCGAGATATAAAGAAACCTCAGTTTATTGTTCGCCTGTAGGAGAAACTCAACGATCCGGCAGCCGATTGCCGTCACTCTCACTAAAACCTATATCTTGGGTATGACTTTGTATAAAACCGAGTAGGCGATGGAATAAAGCAGACATGAGATCAAAAAGACCACCATCGAAGCTAATTCCTCGAATGTTTTGCACCCATTCCAGGGATGGCTGAAGTGACTGCTGGAACTTACACCAAGAGCCAGAATGAGCAAGCTCGATCCGAGAGTCAGACTGGTTCAGGCCAGTGCCGAGGGTCGGACGAATCAACGGTTGTGCACGAAGCTCTGCCTGACCATGACCCCAAAAATAAAAAAATCGCTGGGTTCGCCTGATGGACACCTGCTCTTGTTCCACCAGAACAAGTCCGCTCACCAGACACTTGGAATGGGTGATCCAGGTCCTGGATTTTTCGAGTAAAGCACTCATCCAACCCTGGTAACTATTGCGAATCCATCCCGAGCGCCAAAACCACACGAAACCCCAAATCATCCCGCTGGCCAGCGGATTCAATCGTCTCCGAGAATTCACTCGCCGTTCGGGCGAGATCCGTCTCTTTCCACGAACCCCCACGAATGACACGGCCATCCGGATGATCTCCTTCGGGGCTCTCGCACCACTCCCAGACATTGCCGCCCAAATTAAACACACCAAACCAGTTCGCCGGAAAAGAACCCGCCGGAGCCAAAGCATCGAAGGGATCCCGCATCACCTTGATCTCCTTACCTTCACCATCAAGGATTCGTTCGTAGTTGCCCACGGGTCCTTTCGGCGGCCACAACCCCCAAGGATAACGGACTGCGCCCGCTTCGGCATCGTCCGACAGCAACACCGGCTCCGTGACCGCCACACTCCATTCCGTATCTCGCGGAAGGCGATACTGCTGCTCCGGCTTTAGCAATTGACGCCTGCGTTCCCGCTGCGTGAGCCATTGGCAAAATGCGTCTGCCTCCGACCAATTCACATTAATGATCTCACAAGCCGTTAATCCTTATCTAGGTAGTTCACACCCCAGCACACCCCAGAAATCAGCAATCTCCTGTCGATGTGTCGGGTTATTAATATCCCGCCCCCCTTGGAAGTTGGTTACAACGCTGCCCGTGTTCTCGTCCCCCCTGACCATTACCCTGCCCTGTAATCGTGCCATACCCAGATCCTTTCTGTTCCCTGAGTAAATGTGGGACCGAGCAGGAAACCGGAAGCAACAAATGATTCATCAAAATGATGAATCTCAAACATATCACCAGATTGACCCCAATATTCGCGGTATATCGGCACTTCTTATTAGGCAAACGGGACAAGAAAATGAACCGAATGATTGTTGCTTGAGCCGCGCTACAAATAAAAACCGAGAAAAGTGAGCCTCGATTTGGCTCGCTCACTGATCAACATGGCAACTTTTAGCCACCCCAAACTTGAACCGTTGGAGGACCGACTGAGAAGGCCGACTCTAAGAAAAAAACGTCACTCACAACCTGGATTAACGGATTCAACATATCTCCTGGTAGGACAGAATCCAACCCATCGGTCCCTCCTCAACAAGCCTTCGAATCGCCGCTGATCTACTGATCTTCGCTCTCGGGCAGTGAAAACAGTGACTCAATGGACTGCTCGAAAACCCTGCTGATCCGAAACGCCAGCGGGAGACTAGGATCATACTTTCCGGTCTCAATAGCATTGACGGTTTGACGTGACACACCCAAACGCTCCGCCAAATCAGCCTGTGACCAACCGAGGTCTCCCCGAAATTTCCGTAATCGATTTTTCAACGGTAACGACAATTCACGACCAGACAAGACAACAAATAACCGAAAACGAGGGACGCAAACGTTCCCTCCCAGCCCAGACCCTGCTCAAACCGCGTATCAACCAACAAACTAGACGATCTTAGGAGACTCACAATGGTCACAAGCAGGCAAGTCCATGCCAGAGCACCCAGGCCCGCCTCTAGCTGAATTCGCCGCTGTAACTCGTCCAACGAATCCATCCAGCGTTTCAGACTGCGCAACCAAAGAATTGTCGGGAATACGGGGAGCACAGTCAGCAGGGCCCGTAACAGCGCTACCGTTCCCTCAAACCCACTGAACGACACAAAGTGATTCGGCAAAGCCAGCACTACAGCCACAATTGCCCACGCATTTAACTTAATATCGGCCCAGAAGGGGTAAGGTCTGGGTCGATTCGATTCCGGCAAACATTTCCATGTCATGTAGTAATCCCTTCACCATGAAAAACAGAATATCAAGATTCCTTGACATTGAAAATCATCCTATTCGGCGGCAATGGCCGCCAGAGGCGAGCATAGTAGCCAGGATTATCTGATAGAGCACCTCTTCGATCACCGCAAACGATAGTGTAAGATCAGAGTCTCCCCCTGAAGGGTGAAATCTTCGACTACATACTCCACACACCCGACCAATCGATAAAATCGCATCCCCTCTCCAAGCGGCAGTACAATGGTCTGCGAAGACTCCCTCGTTTCTTGATTAACCTCAGGCTCATACTGCCCGCCGAGCTCTCTCGAGAACCACACCGCCGGTTGCCGCGCCTCGGGTTCAGCAACCCCGTTGAGCACATCTTGAATCCCATCCAGATAGTTGGAAATCCGGGTGGCAAAGAAGGCGCTGGCGATATCTTTCTGTCGATCGCGCAGATAAACCCACTCATCATTATGTTCAACATAGAACCCCCCAACATCAAACAGCGCCCCAAAAAAACCATCTCCGTCCGGGATCGTATTAAACGGTCCCTCGGTCCCAAAATTGACACCGGCAAGGGCCCACCTTCCTTCGGACTTGATGAACACCGCACCTCCGGAGTCCCCCGCCGAAAGATGCGCCTCATCGGCATCGCCATCCCGGTCAAAGTCCGCCACCAAGTATTGCAGTTCGCCCGGCAAAAACTCTTCGTCGGACTCGGAAATATCCTTGATGGTCGTCACAATATTCTCTCCCCAACGCCAGCGATTATCAGAGCCACCGAGCAACCATCCCCGATGTTCACGCCCTTGACGGGTGTCCAGCCAGACCTCCTCACCGCGCCGGGTTCCTCGACCAAAGACGACGAGCTTTTTGCCCTCCTCATCGCCTGATGGGTAAAGCGGTGCGTAAGGTTCGGGAAACAGTTCACATACTTCCCAAATGCGCAGATCCGCTGAACCGACTTCATAGTAGGCGGTGGCGACATACCGCTTCCCATGGTAGTGGAAAGCCTCACCAATCGTCCCGCCAACATGGCGGGCGGTAATAAAGTGATGCGGCCCAATGACCGTGCCAAGAAACACCCCCCACTTCCCCAAATACTGCCAGCCACTTCCGGCCAATTCACCATCCGGCGCAGTGGTGTTGTGATCGGGATCGTCGGTGCCCAAGAAAATTACCGCTTCCACACTCATCGGAATCACCCACACCGCCAACAACGCACACATCACCCCCAAGGCACGAACGCGATGAAAGGTTGCAGGAAATATCTGCCGATTCTCCAAATCAACTCCCTCAATGTGTCCCGACGAACAGGAGTGAACGACCTCTTTACAAGCTAAAACCGGACCCTAGCTGACAGACAGTGCTGTTCGGCAAACAACTTATCCCACAATCACCTAGGAAGAAACAGAATCTTTCAGTTCTTCGGGCGCGGTCAGTTTCAATCGGGAAACCACTTCCTGGGCGAGGACCTGATAAGCTGCGGCACCGGCACTGTAAGGATCATAATGAATCACCGGCTTGCCGTGACTGGGCGCCTCCGCGAGTCGGACCGTTCGTGGAATAATGGTTTCAAACACCTTCTCATGGAAAAATTCGCGGACGTCGCCCACGACCTGATGAGCCAGACGCGTTCGCGCATCAAACATCGTCATAAGTACCCCGAGCAACTCGAGATCGTTGCTCGCTCTAGCTCCCTTCAGTTGATCCACCACTCGCGTCAACATCGCAATCCCTTCTAGCGCGTAATACTCACACTGCAAGGGCACCACCAACCAATCGGCTGCCACAAAGGCGTTCAGAGTGATAATTGCAAGCGACGGTGGGCAATCGAGGAGGATGACATCGTAACGACCGGAACCGGCGATTCCCCGCACCCCTTCTCGCAAACGAAACAACCGGTTCTGAATCTGAGCGAGCTCCACCTCCGCTCCACAAAGGTCTACCTCCGAAGGGATCAAATCCAAGTTCTCAAAATCGGTTGAAACAATCTTCTCCTCTAAAGTCCCTTCGCCAAGCAGGGGACGATAAACGCTGCCCCCCTTCTTCTTCTCCACCCCCAGGCCACTCGTCGCATTGGCCTGGGAGTCGACGTCAATTAAGAGAACCCGCCTCTCGATCGCCGCCAAACAAGCCGCCAAATTTACCGTCGTGGTGGTCTTCCCTACACCGCCCTTCTGATTAGCAACCGCGATGACATGCGTCGACACGCAACGGATTTAAGGCGAGCCCAGAATGAAGATCAAGGAATTCGACACGCTTTAAGCGATAATGACCGAGGAAGCGACCCTTTTCGGCGAAATCGCTCCATCACCAATAATCCAAATCGACGAAGCATCGCTGAGGTCTAAACTGACGGTCATTCGGCGTGTAACCGCACACGCGAATAGTGTCCTGGAGTGTGGTGCTGCTCCACCTCTTTCACCTTTCCGGGTCCCCGCTCACCTCAATAGTTACCCGACTTCCCAGTCGGTATTCTTAATCGCCCCCCGGCGATAGACTTCCCACCCTCGACATACGTCCGCAACACCTGCACATCCGGAATCTCATCCACTGAACACTCCAAAAAGTTGCGATCCAAGATGACGATGTCGGCTCACTTTCCTAGAACAAGAGATGGGCATTGACTCGAGGGATACATCCGCAACGCTTCGCTGATCCGAATTCCGTTCTCCGGGTGAGTCGGTTGATCAAGACCACGCGTTGTCCGGGCCACCGCAATCCACATTCCTAAAAATGGGTTGTATGGATTGATCGAACGAAGCGATCCAAGCTTCTATATGTGATCGCTCCCTCCCCTCTATCCACACACATGCTGGCACCCAGCAGCTGCCGCATCGGTTGAAACTGTCGCATTCGTTCTTCCCCAAGCTGCTTGGTCAGGGTGGCAGCGTCCAGATGCAACCACGCGGATTGCATATCCACCAATGAAGTTGCATGTGTCATGTTAAGCCTTGTGCCAGCAAGGTCCCCCGATTGCTGACGCTCCGTGACATCGCGATGCGTAGCGTGAGTTCGCCCTGATCAAACAGCTTTTGATAGGTCCGAGCCGTTTCCAAGGAGGCATTTCGATCCACGATGCTGGTAATACCAGCTGAGTTGTAATCGGCAAAAAGCAAGCGCAACCGATCAATGATCTTGAACTGACGGACACCGCCCTTCGCGAGGGATCGTGAGCACACCGCCCCAGCCCCTCCCGCACAATGCCCGTTGGTTCGCCGGACGAGGCATCTTCACTTCGATCACCGAATCCGCCGTGACAACCCGTCCTCCGTGAAAGAGGAGATCGGCCCGTTCGTCCCCACTCAGGAGCGACACGAAACCGGAAGCAATGACGGTCAGACTACCAAGACAGCACTTCGTCATCGGCGACGCAGGATGGCTTGAACCGGATAGTGATCGGACGGATATCGACCGGCTTCGTTGGTGTAGTTGATCGCAGCATTGAGGGTCACAAACTTCGGTGAGTGAATGATCCAATCAATGCGGCGCCCTTCGCGCCGGCCGCGCCACCCAGACATGGAACTTTCCTGTGAGCTCTTTTCGGGATAGATGACCCGGTACGAATCCACAAACGGCGGGCCATCGAATCCTTCAGCATTCACCAACGCCGCATAAGGAGCACCCTCTTCGCTAGTATTGAAATCACCGACGATAATCACCGGAACTTCCCCCTCAATCGACTCGGCTCGTTGCCGAATCATCTTCGCAGACTCCAATCGCGCCCGGGCACCGTGATGATCAAAATGGGTGTTGGCAAACACAAAGGGATTGCCATTTCCTTCTCGGTCCCGAAGAATCACCCACGAGAGCATTCTCGCGAGCGAACTGTCCCAGCTTTTGCTGCCCGGTGCGTTTGGACTTTCACTCAGCCAGAAATGCCCGGAATCGACCAACTCAAAGCGGTCAAGCCGATAAAAAATCGGCACAAACTCCCCTTCCGCCACACCATCGTTTCGCCCCACACCGTGAAAGCCATAACCACTGAGGTTTTCCTTCAGAAAATCAGCCTGAAAGTTGAGGACCTCCTGTGCCCCCAACAGATCCGGGTCGAACATTTTGATAGTTTCCAAAACCAAATAGTCCCGCTTGGGCCAACTATTCTCACCATCATCCGCTCCGCCGTAGCGAATGTTAAAACTCATCACCTTAATGGCCGGCTCACGATCACTCTCGGCGGCCATAACCCCGATCACCAAGGAGGCGACGAATCCGGTTAATACCAAGTTTGCGATCCCCCAACGAATTGTGATCTGCCTCCAATCAAGGATTTCATCTCTTTTCTTCGTAATCATAAGCGTCAGAGCATGCCCCATTATGGGCGAATGGAAATGGAAAACACACATCATCCCGAGATTCCCCTTTATCCCAAAGCACGAAGGCATAATATCGCATCGCAAAGCATACCAATCCCCTGAGTCGGAAGAAAAACGTGTTCATCAACTGACGCATGTGGGTCTGCTATCTCGTTCTCTTCGGTGTTTCCGCTCCCTAGTATTGGCCCCGCGATTCGGAGGCCACAATCGCCGAGTTGCCGCCGTGGGTGGCCTTCACCCCTGGAAGCCCATTGACCATATCCAGCTTCACAGCCTAGTTACCCAACACTCGCTGGGCCATCCGAAAGTGCCTCAATGCTTCCCCTAATGGATGAGTCTCCCCTTCGGCCCTAGCGTCTTAGCCATTATTTTCCCTCTATCGCAGCGCTCAGCAACTATCTGCTGGCACAGTTGATCACGATGGGACGCGCCTTACAAGAGCTCACCGACTTGCTCTTGAATACCGCTTTCGTTGCCGGCGTTTTGTCCCTGATGACGGTGACCCTCGTTTATGAAAATCTCGGCAGGGTTTCGCGCGGTCGCTTGGACGGATGCCCTCCAGAGTCTCCTCATGGCCGGATTCCCCATCCGGATTTTCCTCGTCTTTGACGTCTACGGCAATCTATTGAAGACCATTCTAAAGCTTTCCGCGGGTGATTCATCCGACCCTCGACAAAATACATCCGTCTGCCTCGGCAGCGACCCGACACTGGATCAGCTACATTATTCTCTTCAGTCTCGGCGTTTCTTGCTACCCGCAAGCGATCCAACGAATCTACGCAGCACGATCAGAAAGCCACGTTACGGAAAAGTCTGGCAATCATGATGTTTCTCCCCCCCTCACTACGGCACTAGTTGCCGTCATGGCGGACGTTGTTAGCGCTGTCCACATACCGAATCTCGACAGCACCCAATCCAATCGCATTCTGACCATCCTCTGTCGGGAGATTCCACCAGTATCCACCTTTGGGTATTGGCTGGTGAATCCTATTCGCCGCTATTCTTGGCGGTCTCATGTCGACGGCGGACTCCTGTCTTTCCACCCTTAGCTCGATGGACACTAAGGACATCTACCACCCCTACCTCAATCCCCTCGCCTCGGAAGCTCAGCTGACTTGTCTGGGCAAATACTGTTCCTCCTTCATCGTCACCCCCCACCGCAAGCCTCGCCGTTTACCCGAACAGCCTCGAAGCAAAAGCCAACGCTAGTTCGACTCCTCCATATGAAGTTTGACATGCTTGCGGAGCTCGTCCCAGCCTTCATGCTCGGAGTCCATTAGACTGCTCGCCGACCTCAATCGTGAGCTTCGCCCTCGAGGGCAATCCGACCGTTACGGCACTGAGATTGCACCCCAAACTCTACAGACTCGTCATCAACCTCATAATCGCCATCTCAAACCTCCAAAACATTGACGACTAAGCCGTACGCCGGTTATAATTTATCATATCATCATATCTTGATATGATAATTTTAAATTGTTTTTCCACGGATTGAGCATAGCATAGTCGCGGATGGGCTTGAGCGAAGCCGGAAGAAGACATCCTATAACCCACTAATGGGAGCTAAGACGACAACAGACCGAAGCCAACAACTTCGCGATCTCCTAAAAGACCGGATCCTAGTGATCGACGGCGCAATGGGGACAATGATCCAGCGCCAAAAGCTTACCGAAGCTCAATTCCGGGGCGAACGGTTCCGGGATTGGAAAAAGGACTTAACGGGAAACAATGACGTCTTAAACCTGACCCACCCCGATACCATCAGCAAAATCCACCTCGAATATCTCGAAGCCGGTGCGGACATTATTGAAACCAATACTTTCAACGCTCAAGCAATCTCGCTGGCAGACTATGACATGCCGGAATTGGCTTATGAACTAGCCAAAGCCGGTGCGGCTGCAGCACGGAACGCCATCACCCAGTGCCTCAAGAACCAGCCTGAGCGTCAATGCTTTACTGCCGGCGCCATGGGGCCGACCACGAAAACCGCCTCCATCTCAACCGACGTCAACAATCCCGGCCTCAAGAGAGTCACCTACGATGAGTTAGTCCAAGCCTATTATGATCAAGCCCGCGGGCTAGTTGACGGGGGAGCGGATATCCTCATCGTCGAAACCATATTTGACACGCTCAACGCCAAAGCGGCGTTCTTTGCCATCGAACAGCTCTTTGCCGAAACGGGTCAGCGGCTCCCGGTCATGGCGTCGGTTACATTTATCCAAGCCGGAAGCAACCGCGGAGTCACCGGTCAGACCGTCGAAGCATTCGTCACATCCCTCGAACACGTCCCTCTGCTGAGCATCGGCATAAACTGTGCTCTCGGCCCCAAAGAGATGCGCCCCCTGATCGAAGAACTATCCACGATCACTCCCCTTCCGGTGAGTTGCTACCCCAACGCCGGGCTGCCCAATCCGCTCCTGCCCACTGGGTTTCCTGAGACGGCCGAGACCTTTGCGCCGCAGCTTCAAGATTGGGCGCAGAATGGTTGGCTGAATCTGGTCGGAGGGTGCTGCGGTACGACACCCGATCACATCGCCGCCATCGCCAAAGCCGTGAAGGACATCCCTCCCCGCGAGTTGCCCCAAGCCAACGCGGACCTCCGCCTCAGCGGCCTCGACTGCCTCCGAATCACCCCGGAAGCGAATTTCACGAACATTGGAGAACGCACCAACGTGACCGGTTCACCGCACTTCGCAAAACTGATTCTCAACGACCGATACGAAAACGCCCTGAAGGTCGCTCGCCAACAAGTTGAAAACGGTGCTCAAATCATCGACGTCAACATGGATGAGGGCATGTTGGATTCCGAAGCCGCAATGACTAAGTTTCTGAATCTGATCGCCTCGGAACCCGATATCGCCCGAGTGCCGATCATGATCGACAGCTCCCAATGGTCGGTCTTGGAAGCCGGGCTGAAGTGCGTCCAAGGCAAAGCCGTGGTGAATTCGATCAGTCTCAAGGAAGGAGAAGAACAATTCCTAGAACAAGCGAAAAAGATCCGCCAACACGGTGCCGCCGTCATTGTCATGGCCTTTGATGAACAGGGGCAGGCAGACTCTTGCGACCGCCGCATAACGATCTGTGAACGGTCCTATCGACTGTTGACCGATAAAGCCAGCTTTCCAGCCCATGACATCATCTTCGATCCCAACATTCTCACCGTGGCCACGGGAATCGAGGAACACAACAATTACGCCGTCGACTTCATTAAAACGACTCGCTGGATCAAAGAGAACCTTCCCCATGCGAAAGTGAGTGGCGGGGTGAGCAATATCTCGTTCTCCTTCCGCGGCAACAACGTCGTTCGCGAGGCCATGCATTCGGCCTTTCTCTACCATGCCATTCAGGCCGGACTAGACATGGGAATCGTCAACGCCGGACAACTCGCGGTCTACGAAGACATCCCCACGAACCTGCTCGAACTCGTCGAAGATGTGCTGCTGAATCGGCGTCCCGACGCCACCGACCGCCTCATTGAGTTTGCAGATTCTGTCAAATCCGACTCCAAAACCAAAATCAAGTCCGATGAATGGCGGCAATCTTCGGTAGAAGAACGCTTGACGCACTCACTCATCAAAGGGATTGCCGACTACATCGAAGCCGATGTCGAGGAAGCCCGCCAATCATACGAGAAACCGCTGCACATTATCGAAGGACCGCTCATGGACGGCATGAATGTCGTCGGCGACCTTTTCGGCTCTGGCAAGATGTTCCTCCCCCAGGTCGTCAAGAGCGCTCGTGTCATGAAGAAAGCAGTTGCTTACCTCCTTCCATTCATGGAAAAGGAAAAGCAGGCTCTGATTAACCGTACAGCCGGAAAAATCCTCCTGGCCACGGTCAAAGGGGATGTTCACGACATCGGAAAAAACATCGTCGGAGTTGTTCTCGGCTGCAACAACTACGAAATCGTTGATTTGGGCATCATGACGCCCTGCGAAAAAATTCTGCAGGAAGCGAAGGACCGACAGGTGGATATCATTGGCCTTAGTGGCCTCATCACCCCCTCTCTCGAAGAAATGACCCACGTAGCGAGGGAGATGCAGTGCCTTAATCTCGAAACACCTCTCTTGATCGGAGGCGCCACCACCAGCAAAGCCCATACTGCCGTTAAAATCGCGCCTCACTACGGCGCCCCAACCGTCCACGTCATCGACGCCTCAAAAGCGGTAACCACCGCGAGCGCTCTCCTCAACCCAGACCAAAAGGGAGAATTCATCAAACAAAACCAACAACAACAAAACTCATTGAGAGATCAACATGCTGAAAAGCAGCGTAAACCACTCCTCTCAATTAAGGCGGCTCGTGAAAACAAGGCCAATGGTCACTGGGACCAATACCAACCACCCAAACCCGAGACCCTGGGCCGCCAAGTGATCAAAGACATCGCCCTCAACCAGATTGTTGAATTCATCGATTGGTCGCCTTTCTTCCACGCCTGGGAACTGCGGGGGCGCTATCCCTTAATTTTAAGCGACCCTAAGCTCGGCCCTAAGGCGACGGAACTCTTCGACGATGCCCAAACATTGCTCCGCGAGATTGTCGAAAACAAGCTCCTTTCCCCCAAGGCAGTCTACGGGTTTTTCCCCGCAACCAGCCTTGGAGACGACCTTTACGTATGTAACAAAGGAAATCGAAATGCAACCCTCGCCATTTTCCACACTCTGAGGCAGCAGCAGGACAAAAGCGACGGGAAGCCCAACTATGCCTTAGCCGACTTCGTGGCTCCCCGCGCCTCCCACCTTGAGGATTACCTCGGTGCTTTCGCCGTCACAGTCGGCCACGGCGTCGATGCCCTCTGCGCTCGATTCGAAACCGACCATGATGACTACAATTCCATCATGGTGAAAGCAATCGCAGACCGGCTCGCCGAGGCGCTGGCAGAACTCCTTCACGCTCGGGCTCGAAAAAACTGGGGTTTTGGAAAGACAGAAGACCTCTCTGCCGAGGACCTCATACACGAAAGGTACCAAGGCATCCGTCCAGCGCCCGGTTATCCGGCCTGCCCAGACCACACAGAAAAGCGAATTCTCTGGGACCTCCTCAAGGTGGAAGAATCCATCGGTATTCGTCTCACCGAATCCTGCGCCATGTGGCCCGCAAGCAGCGTCAGTGGCTGGTATTTCTCCCATCCATCGTCGAAATACTTTGCTGTCGGCAAAATCAACAAAGACCAGGTGATCGACTATGCGGAACGCAAAAAACAATCGGTCGCCGACACAGAACGATGGCTGGCGCCGAACCTGAATTACACCCCCTAAATCCGGCACGGATGCACGAAGCGGGCGATTTTTGAAAAAAAACCCCGACAGAAGAGGTTACTAAAAATAGAAATGTTTCTCTTTCTATTTTTGAAGAACGCGGTAATCAGCTGACGCTGGATTTGGAGCGGAGCATCAACAGTGTCGGAAGATGATTCGCGTCCCTGGAGTTCCTGCCGCTCTGGAACGATTCAGAAAAACCTGCCAGGTGCTGCGTGGTGCTCACGGAAAGACGTGACGACGAAAAAGCGGCTTGAGCCAATGGCTTTGAGAGAGCAAGCTCCAAGTAGAGTATGATCAAGGAAACATCGAAAACAGCCGCAAGTCTCGCCTTTACGCTCATCGAACTCCTGGTGGTTATCGCGATTATCGCAATCCTGGCCGGGATGCTCCTGCCGGCACTCTCCAAAGCTAAAGCCAAAGCTCGATCAATCAAATGCGTCGGCAACCTCAAACAGATCGGGCTCTCAAACTACATGTATCTCAGCGACACCGGCAAAGCCGTGCACTACGAACCATGGCCCAATCTGTGGATGGTGCAACTAATGAATCAATATGCGGCGATCAATGAAGTCCGCTTCTGCCCCACCGCACCAAAGCGGTCCGAACAGGCCCTCAAAAATGATGACTCCCCTCATGGGACGATAATACGAGCATGGCTCGTTGCCGGTGTCGCTACCAACAGGTTCCAAGGCAGCTACGCCCTCAACGGCTATCTCTATACCAAGAGCCCATATGGCGGCAGTGAAAGAAATTTTTATAAGACGGAATCCGATATTCGCCATCCCACCTTAACACCCTTTTTTGGCGATTCCATCTGGGTCGACGCCTGGCCTAAGGAAACCAATCTGCCAGCGAAGAATCTTTTCAATGGCGACAAGTTCCAAGGTGCCATGGTGCGGTTCACCATCCCCCGCCATGCCGCCAGTCGAGCCGCCGCTGTCACGAATTTCGATCCCAAGGATACCCTCCCCGGCGTGATTAATATCTCTTTTGCCGACAATCACGTCGAATCGGTCAAACTCGAGCGACTCTGGAGCCTCTTCTGGCATAAGAATTGGGAACCGCCCGCCATACGGCCAGGAAAATAGAGAGCCGAAGCCGATCAACCGCTCCCGCTCCGGGTCCCAGACAACCCCTTTCTGCTCCAGCCCGATGCCCGACCAGAACTCTTGGCCTGCGGACTCTGCAATCCCTTGGCGGATGGAGGGGCGACTTCGAGAGCGGCC
Organism: Limisphaerales bacterium; assembly: GCA_024761205.1. Taxonomy (GTDB): domain Bacteria; phylum Verrucomicrobiota; class Verrucomicrobiia; order Limisphaerales; family AAA164-E04; genus UBA2970. The sequence goes on along the minus strand of JAMASS010000010.1, from coordinate 67,175 downwards.
AAATCTGGATCGGCAACAACAGTCAAGCCCTCCGGGAGGCGGCCCACTGATTGGCCACGGCAAGCACTATGGTTGGAGTGTGTTTAAGGGCAGCTATCCGTCTTATCCGAATCGGCAACTCGATCCTACCCCACATGTGACACCAACGATTGAACATTCCCATTCAGAATTTCGATCCCTCACTGGCGGTGTCGTCTATCCGCGGCAGTCGTTGGCCGGAACCGGATGGGGGCTAATCTATGGCGATTACTCGACCGTCCGAATTTGGGCTGTCAAACACGATGAACAACAGCTGACATGGCACCGCAAACTCGCAGACACCATGTTGGCAATCGCAGGTTTTCGCAACATCCCAAACGGTGATCTTCTGATCGTCGATCACCTAAGCAAAACCATTAATCATCTCAAAAAGAGTCCGGCTACCAAGACGGTGAGTCCTTTCCGCCCCCCCTTCAGCACCACCGGGCTCTTTTATCCGCCGCTTGGCGTCCGGCCAAGGCCTGCCCACAGTGTTCTTCCTTATTTCATCAATGCAGTGGTATGTAAATGACAGGGCGAGAAGCGACCGCTAGATGGCTATTGCCTCGCACGACGAAAAAGTCACTTACGCGGACAAAGCCGCATGGCCTTTCCCCAAATCCCCAATGGCCATGGCGATCATCTCTATTGGCGAGAAATCCGGGTTAGCAATTGACCATCTTTGAACCAAAGGCTTTCAACATCGCCGAGGCCGTCAGCACGCACCTCCACTTCGAGCGAGTTTCCCCATGCGACTCGCTGGCATCCGAAAAAAATGCGTCGAACACTAGAGAAATAGCGCCTTGTTCCGAAGGCATGAATCGGACAAGGCTAATCTCTCGAATGTCCGCCGGTTCTGGATGAGGTCTGGTGTTCGGCAAGACGACGGATTTTGAATCGATCGTCAGCAGAGTTTTGCCTAGCCGATCCACAGCGAGGGCTTCACTTGATAAGAATTGTAGCGATTCTGCGATGATGGCGACGCTCCACAACGACTCACCGTTTGACTTCATTCGAGCGATTCTCAAGACGTCTGGTTCGTCGATGCCACTGAGCAGCTTGGATTCCGCGTCGGTTAACTGACTGTCTTGTACGAGGGTCACGCTATTACCGAAGAGATCGTTGCATCTCCCCCCATCCCCAAAGGGTTGCGACAATTCGGCAGCAAGCACTCTAAGGAACCAGCAGGACTCAAGCGAATAATGGATCGGTTGTCTTTTGGAGCCAGGTGAATCTCGAATGAACCGAAGGTCCATCGCTCCGACCATTTTTCCTGCGATACAAGCCGAACCGTGGCCATCAACGCTCAGTCCGGTCACTATCTCGTCTCCGCCGCCGATACGAATCACGAACGTGAACCCTCCCTTTGGGTTCGGCTCCGGCCGGAAAGTGTCTTGACCGCCCGCGCTTTTAAGGGTCGAGCCCTCAAACGCCGTCGAACCAGAGAATGTGCCTGCGAAATAGGCGCCGCCTTTGCTGTCCAGTTCAAACGCCGCGTGTCGGAAACTCTCGGAGCCGGAAAGCCGACGCGCCCACTGAATGATTCCAGTTTCCCCATTGAGGCGAGAAAACAGCGAGATGTTCGCACTGACTTCCGGCAGTATCTGTTCTTCTCCTCAACTAAGGCAGAGCGAATCACTCTAGGGCCAATCGAAGCTGCGACGATGCATCCGTCATCGACCTCCCTACAGAATTGAATTGGGCAAGATATGGTTGCCGATTAAAGACGTCGATTTTCACTGCTTGACCAAAGTCCGCCTGCCCCCAAAGTTCTCCGTAATCCAAACAAGAAAATACTGACCACGGGCGCGACTGCAACGGAATCGGTTGTCATCTCGCCGCTCGCCTCCCAAGGTGGCGCGACTCTCGAAGGCGGGAGGCTCCGTTTTCGAATATACGCAGCTGATTTCTGATCAAAATGGCCGATTTCATCGCGCCTCAGCGTAATTGGGGCCCCCGAATTTGATCAGTCTGATAAGTATTTCCAAGAGCGTCTAAAGCCTGAACCGTCCCCCAAAAAATCACTGGTGGCGATCATCTCACCGGACAGCATTAAGGGTGATCATTTCGAGTTGTGTTTCAAGGAAGGGCCGAATACGGATACCGTTTCAAATCCACGAGAATCCCATCACGGGTTGAGACCGCGTGCCAATGTAGCCATCTCTGAGAGCATTGGCCTAGATGCCTCGAATTATTAAATGGCCCGAACCGATGACCTGATGCTCCAATCCATCAACCCTTGCGGTCGGGAAGCCAGATGGCGGGCGAAACCTAGCGGCATTTCATCGGTTCCGGATAACGCGGCAACGTCCTGAAGTGCTGTGATCTTTTTCACCGCTTTCCCCACAACCAAGAATTCCAATGCTTCAACCGAAAAAATCACGTTTCCTCCTTGACAGATTCCGCTCCCGAGGGCTCAATGGGAATAGATCGGATTCTAATCGTTTAACTGCAGAGATGATGAAACCTAAACTCGAAGTATTCACCACGTGCACGGGGGGTATCCCCCACCGAGTCTATCACCCAGTGGCAGACCGTCCTCGGCGGACGGACCAAGGGCTCAAACTCACCCTCGTCACCCTCCTGACCGCCCTTGCCCTCCAACCTGCCGCCACCGCCAACAGCTTCACCAACGTCATCAGCAACCTGGAACAACCGCGCATTAACCAGAACCTAGGCAAGGGGCTAGCCACACGGTTCACCGTCGGCTCGATTATTGGCCGGGCTGACCACAACATCTGGACGCTAGGTACGATCACGGTGCCCTTTGGGGATGCCGAGGGTTCAATCAGCAGTTTGGAGGCCAGTATTCTAAGCGATTCCAGTGGCTCCCCCGGAGACTTGTTTGCTCCTTTGACCTCGCAGGACCCACAGCTAGCGGGAAACTATGACTTCATGCCGCGCGAAGGCACCGAGGTTTTCCTGCAACCGGGTTCCTCCTATTGGCTGGCGTATAAGTCTTTTGACGCAGGGGGAGGGAATTCTTTCGTTGTGGGGTTGGCAAATTCACCGGATGAGGACGTTAGGGAGTTTGGGTGGTCGATTGGCGACAGGTCATTCGGTGTTGATGAGCAAACGTCTGATTGGAAGAATCCTGACCCCGCTCTTCCTCCTCTTCAGTTTAGAATGATCGCCGACACGGCGGCGGTGGTGCCGGAGCCCTCGGAGTATGCGCTCTTCCTTGCCTTGGGCTTGGGAGCCTTCGCCCTTTGGCATCGATGCCGTCAACAAGAGCGGCAAACAGGCGCCTAAGCGGTTTCTCCCCCGCACTAAACATATCCCCACCAATCACGGGGCGATCTCAAAAGAGACCGCCCCTTTTTGCGGTCCTTGACCGAAATGGCGTTGTTGCCCCTCAGTCCACACAATGACGCACACGCCAGTGGATTATTTTGAGTTGAGGTTTTTTGTCGGGAATGACGCGTGTCCTCCCCACCGACCTCAAGCGAGGCGTCGATGAGCGCGTGTAACTACTCTTGCTGCATCTCGGCGAACAGATCCGCCATAGACACCGGCGAGTTCCAGAAGGGAGCTTGACTTTTGTCAAGGCATTGGGGGTAAAGCCGCTGGTTTCTGTTTGTGGGGGTTGCGTCAATCTGGTCACCAATCGTGTCGTGAGGATTGCGAAACGGTTGACTGACGGTCAGGAATCCCAGACCCCGCCGAGTGCCAGATGATTTCCAGTTGGTCTTGGAATGGGCGCTTCACTAGTGTTTTTTGTGCGTCATCGCCAAAAGTTGGAAGACACGATAGCTAAAATGTGCGTTGAAGGGAATGGGTGTTCTCTTGGTGCTCTGTATTTGCGCCGGTCTTGAACGCCCATATCCCTGGTATTCCGATGAATTTGCCGGGAGAGAACGGCAAAATCCTTTATGCCCTTGATCCCGAAGGGTAGCTTCGGTCATGTGAATCAAGACTACATCGCTCGCAAGGAGCGCTGGGTGCAGAAAATGGCTGGCAAGAAGTTGGATCGCAAAGCTGTCGGCGGGCGGCTCCCACCGGGGCAGCACGAGGTGAAAGACTTTCCGGTGCTGGATATAGGATTGCATCCCGAAGTGCCGTTGGAGGCGTGGACGCTCCATATTCACGGGCACGTGGAGAATCCTGTGAAGTTGAGTTGGGCGGATTTTATGGATTTGCCGCAGTTTACGGATGTCAGTGATTTTCATTGTGTCACGACTTGGAGTCAGTTCGAAATGGAGTGGCAGGGAGTTGCTTTTTTCACGATCGCGGAGCTGGTGAAACCAAAACCCGAGGCCAAACATATTTTTTTCAAGAGCCATGACGGTTATTCAACAAATAACCCGGTTCAAACCTGTTTGGATGAGGATGTGTTGATCGCGCACTCGTGGAATGGCCGGCGATTGACCAAGAAGCACGGGGGGCCGGCGCGAGTGATTATTCCCAAACGTTACGCTTGGAAAGGCGCCAAATTCATTCGGGAGATCGTTTTCTTGGATCGTGACATTCTGGGCTTCTGGGAATTGAGAGGGTACTCCAACACGGCCGATCCTTGGAGTGATGATCGGTTCGCCGAATCGAAGTCACCGTGAATAACGACATGGCGAACACGTCAAGACGACATTACGCTAACCAGCCCGGTCCTAAAGGTTAACGGTCTTAGAGTCTTCAGAAATACTACAAGCGCCAACCGGCGATTTGGTTCCCACTCACTCAATCACCCGCTCGGTATAGCGACAAGAATACCCTGCGGATTGCCTACGGAAGCATCAAAGTTTCCGCCTTCGATTGCGACTAAACCCGCATAAGGGCTGTAGTCACTTACTAACCAGCAGCAGAATTTGAGCCCGGCAAGGATGCAATTCAAAAGGTCATAAAACTTCTACGGGCTCATTTTTCTCACACTCATCTTACTGTGAGCTTCATTTCTATGCCGCATCATCATTGGGAACAGGCGGAATGATCCCTTGATCGGTTACTCCCAGCTGACAAATGAAAACCAAGTTGAGAAAATCTATCGATGACAGATTCGGCAAATTAAACTTTGAACCTTGATTCCCCATCAACACCTCCCGAATACCAAGTGCCACATTTGACGACGAGAGGCTGATTCGAGAAGGTTGTACATTCTGTGGAGCATTGGAAGTCTTGAGCGTGGGGAAAGCGGTGAAAAATCACCGCACTACATTGCCCGCGTTATCCGGGATCGATGAAAGAAATACCGCCAGGTGCTGCCTGCCATCTGAAACCTCAATGAAGGAGGCAGAATCCTCATTGACCGAAGCCAGACCTTCGGGCTCAAATCAAAGGAGACCCGATGCAAACAACACACCCTACGGACAAGCCGTCACCAGGCTCTTCGCTGCGAGATGGCACCTCATGGATCCCATGGATCTTGAGTTTGTTCACTATCTTCATCATCGGTTGTCAGACCAACCCCAGCCGCATCGTTCCCTATCAAGGGAAACAGAGCTTCCCTCCGCGCCAGAACCGACTGACACCTGAGCGAACGGCCATCCATCCCAAACACACCGGTTACGCCAGCTTTTACGGCGAAGAATTGCGCGGCAGTTTAATGGCCAATGGAAAACCATTCGATCCTGACCAACTCACCGCCGCCAGCTGGTTCTTCCGCTTTGGAACCCAAATCCTCGTAGTCCACGAAAACCGATCCGTTAAGGTAACCATAACCGACCGCGGTCCGGCGCATCACTTGGTGCGCCAAGGACGCATCATCGATTTGAGCCGAGCCGCGTTCGAGACCCTGGCAGATCTTCGCCTTGGGCTAATCTACGTACGCCTCTACCGAGTGCAAACGGAAAGCTAGTTTGTGCTCAATCAAGCCTGCCAAAGACGGGACTGAATCGGCAGGATGCGCAGGGAGAAAAATCCTGTTCATCCTGCCAAAATCCACGACTCCTCTCCTCCAACGGCCAAATTTTTCATACAAGTGTTGAAATCTTCCGCACTCTCAGACCAAAAACCCGGCCTGTTATTGCTGAAATTGGCTCCCCGATTACACAAATGACATCATTACCGAATAATTCGGTCATCATAGAAAGCACATCCCATGGCAATCAAAGCGCTTATTTCCCTCAGCTTGGGCGTCGTGGCGATACTTGGAATCATTGAAAAAACCCTGGGCGCCTTCGCCTCAAGGCTAAGCCACGCCGCTTCAAACACCGCAAACCAAAGGTCGGGTAACGGTCTCCAAAATATTGCTTCCCGTCACTCATCCTTTTCACTCCGCCAGTTTTTCACTTGCTGCCAATAGCGGAGAACTTTCTTCACCTCAGCCGGTAAAAGATCTCGAACCACATCTTTAGTCGTTCTCTCCATCCCTGACCAATCAAGGCCCCGAAGTTCGTCGCCACACAGCGGACAACGGCGATCACTAGCATCGTGATTCTCGCCGTCAAAACACTCAAGGCAGAACAAATTAAAACACCGGTCACACTCAAATGCAGCCCGAACCGCCTCGTGACACATGCAGCTGTAGGTTCCATCGCCCAGTTGTCTCGGTGGCCTGGAAGTTAACGAACCCGAGGAGCGTTTCCGCGGGCTTTCATCGGCGGGCGCTGCAATACGGATCGCGAAAGTTCCTAGATTCAATGTTTGTCCGGGAACAACAACTGCCTCGCTCACGAGTTGTCCATCAAGAAAAGTCCCACTGGCAGAGTCAAGATCACGGACAATCACTTTATCCGCCACCACTTCAAACTCACAATGATGGGCGGAGATGCTCAATTCATTGATAGCAATGTCATTGTCGGCCGTCCGGCCAAGCGAGCTGCGCCCCAGTGGCAGCACTTTCGAGTGCGCATTCCCATCCCAAGTCAAATAATGTAATTCGATCATCACTTAAATGCCCCGCGCAACTTGACTGCGGCTCGACCGACCAAAATTGACATTACTCCACATCTTTCTCAACTTCATTATAGGCATCGCTGTCTTGGAGAAACGGAATTGGACGGAGACCACGACCCGAATGTGAAAGTTGCCACTGAACTCAGCCTAATTATTCTCACTGGCATGATCAAGTTATCTGCTGGGTTTCTCTGGAATCTTTCTCCAAAACCCTTTTTCAATTTCCATGTCATCCCCTACTGAGGCTAACCTTAATCGGCCGAAATTAGGTGAAGCGAAACTCCGAAAACGCCGGGGCAACTTCCTCGAATATCATGCCATCAAACAATGCGAGGATTCATTCGTAGCCGCCTTGACTCTCCTCCCGTTGCTTCAACACCTCCCAAAACCGCTCCATCCGCTCCTCCACCGGCAGCAATTCAGGCCGCGGCTTCGGGGTGAATTTTCTTTTTATGCCGATCACGTTACCGGCGTCATCATACCTGTTACCGCTTGATACCACGCCATCCAATAGTCGCTCTTGAAGTGACGGTTGCGGCTCGCCCTAGTAGCGGGCTTGGGCAGCTCGGAGTTCGTTAGCAGGCGTTCGCCCTTCAGCACCATGCCTAAGGGGTCATACCCCGGTATCTGCAATGTGGCGGCCAAGTCAAACTCCAGCGAAGTCAGCGCATTGACTAATTCCTTGCCTTCGATCCAAAGGCAGCAACTCCACTGATTCATAAACGTTGCCAAAATCTGCTTGATCCGTCGCCTCTTCCATCGCTTGTGTTTCCGCCACCGCTTTCTCGATTTCCTCAATAGGAAAGCCTTCCCGCAGCATCTGATCCTTCCATACCAGCCTGCTAATCCATTCTTTCCAGGTATAATACGTGGCCCACGCATTCCTCATACTATAACTGCTGGAAATGGATAACGTCACTCTGTCAGTGTTCCAAAACCAAACGCTCCGGTACGTATCGACCACCCAACTCTTGCCGTTGGAGATGTCGGCGGCATCTATATCAAGCAGCACAACATATCTGCCTTTATACTTATCGAAAAGATCCGTGTACCGCAGTCTGCAGCCATCATCTGGCTGTAATATTCAAAATCCGGCCAGCCCCAATAACCAGTAGTATCATAACCTGATCTCACCCTGCTGTGGTCTCTGTGCGGCAGATCCCGAAAAGAGATTCGGCGAACTTCTGAATAGGATCGGCGCCGAGTGCAGTATCCCAGGGATCGGACAAAAACGTGTTTCCCATATTGATCGAGGTCAAGGATTCCGGTATTGGGATATCCAGTGACAAGCAACGGATAATCTTTGACAACCTCGCGCCTGACGACGCGTCCGCCACCCGTCAATTCGGCGGGAACGGCCTTGTGGGGCTGGCGATCTCCAAGCAGTTGATCGAACTCATGATGGCACTATCCGCGTTCGGGGTCGTCCTTGCGAAGGCGCAGCGTTCTTCATTGAGATTGCGCTGATCACACCGACTCAGCAATTGGACAAATTCACGACATGATAGGATTGGTTTTTCTGAGCGCCGCCTTAGTGACAGCGAGCGCAGGTCTGGTTTGGGCCACCTTGCACATCCAGCGGATGAACCGCGCCATCGCCACGGCCTGGCCGGACTGGGAAGGCATCAAAAGCACCGCGCCCTGCTGGACGGTTTTGGGAGTGGCCCTGGCGATATCGAGCGGGGCGGCCCTGGTTCCCAACCTGGCTTCAAGGAATCCGCCTCCGGTGAATCCAGAGCCAACCCAAGCGCTGCAAGCCGAGATTGAGCAGCTCAAGGCACTGCTTGCCGAAGCGGTCAAGCCCCAACTGCCGGCCTCTGCGGACACCGCTACCAAGACTCCTCCTCCCCAAAAAAGCGCAACCAAGTCCACCACAACCGCACCAGCCGCAGAAAAGCCCATTAAGCCCAGTCCGCCGCCCAACAAGACATCAACAAACCCGGATCCTCGCGCCGAACAGCTCAGCCAGGCCGTGATCCAATCGTTACTCACCGGATCCGTCAAACCGCTTGAAGGCGTGGCCGACAAATCGCTGCTCGAGCAACTAACGGTCAATCCTTTTGAATTCAGCAAACTGCAATTTGGGTTAAAAAATCGACTAAGCAGCGGCTACACCCCCATTTATCTCGACGTCCTCAAGTCAGCCAACGGAGCGACCTACATCTGGAAGATCACGACGGCCGCACCCGGCCCCGATATCTTGGAACGGCTCGCAGTGGCCAACGGCAAGGTGACCGGATTTCGCTTTGACGGCCTCCGTTAAAGCCGGGCGGCAGCCGGCGATCCACCGTGCCGGCCGGTTGAAGGTGCCATTTCTCTGCTGCCTTTTGATCAAGACACCCGAAAAAACAGGCAGAATCCAATCTTGGTGTGCGCTTAAAAACACATCCGCTCACCGGACAAAGAGATTGACCAAACCACCGGATCAGCCTCTGATTTCATCAATTCACACTTAACCAAAATAACGGTAATACAATGAAATACCACCCATTCCCCACCCATTCCCCACCCATTCCGGGAAGTCAGGCGCGCCACGTTTGGAGAGCGTTTACGCTCATTGAGTTGCTCGTGGTGATCGCCATTATCGCTATCTTGGCCGGCATGCTCTTGCCCGCGCTCTCCAAGGCGAAAGACAAGGCGCAAAACGCCATCGATTTCAACAATACCAAGCAAATCATGCTCGCGACGCTCATGTTTGCGGGCGATAACGAAGAGTACCTGCCCTATCCTGCCTGGGGCACGCTCAAGGATAGCTGGGCCTACAGCAGTATTATGAGTGACGGACGAGCATCCTCGACATCCATAGCGAATCTCGAGACGCAGCTCGAACTTCAGCGAGAAGCATTCCGCCTCGGCCAACTGGGGAACATTCTCAGCACGGAAAAAATCATGATTTGCCCCAAGGACCGCGCGGAGTCTCGCGGTCGGAAGCGCAACGATTATCTCCAACGCAACGTCAAGATCACCAGCTACACCTGGAATGGTTTTGTCGGCGGTCATGGCAGCCGTAGCGGCGGCAGCTCTCCGGGCGGGCCCTTCAAGACCTATAAATCCACCGACCTTCGACCGACCAACCTCATCCAATGGGAAACGGATGAAAACTGGCCCTTCCTTTTCAATGACGCCGGCAACCGCCCTGACGAAGGCATCTCCCAACGCCACAGCGCCTCAATTCCCAAAAATAGCAGAACGGACGTTGGCGGACGTTCGACGGTGGGCGCCATCGGTGGACATGCGGTCAATATGACCTTCCGAGAATTTTACTTGATGGTCGGAAAGGGCGCCATTAGGAATGGTCCTCAGCTGGAACCGGCGAACAGCTTCCCCCATCAACCGGACGAACTCCCCAACGATCTTTACTGGATGCCCGGGAGTGAGAAAGGCGGATGGTAGGCTCCCGACTCCGGAAACGAGAACAACCGGCAAGCGATGAAAAAAGCGATAAATTGTAAAAATGGCCTCGTCGCACTCTTGGCCTTCACCCTCTCCACGGCGTTGATCGGCTGTGGCGGCGACGAGACAGCAAGCGAAAGTGCCGAACCCATCACCCAAGAGGCAGCCGCACCCAAGGCGAGCAAAAAGAAAACCGCCTCCAAAAAGGCAGGGCAGTCCACTTTTGACCGAATCAATGCTGCCTTGGACAGGGGCAACTACATGGCGGCGGTCGACATTGCCATCAAGTCAGGCGGCAAGAACGCCTCGGAAAATATGAGTAACCTCCGCTACGTTCAGAAGGAGCTCGGTGGTCCGATGGCCAACGGCGATCGCAAGGCCCATGAAGCGTACAAGAAATTAAACGCTTATTACTTGATGCGCTACCAACGCTGACTGTTTCCAAGCATCCTGAATCAAAATTGCAATGGTGGCCCTTTGTTGTGGGTCGCCATTTTTTTAACAAACGCCCGGCCTCCGAACTCGGCCAAGCCGAACACGGCTGATTGCATGCAAGGTTCACCTTCTCATTTGCCGATTATTTGAACCCCGAACATATGGGTTTCCAATCACTTCGTGCCATGAAAAATGACACCATCAAACCCGGTGGCAGCTTCCCCATGCATCCCCACAAAGACATGGAGACAACCATGAATATCCCACGCAGAGACGACCCTGTATGACCCCGCCATGAACATGGGCTCCGACAAAGGCCGAGGAACACGACCGTCTTATGGGGATGAGCCGCAAACAGCTGATCGACCATTTCCAATCGATTCTTCGCACCCGCTCAATTTTCTATCCCGTAGCCTACCGACCAGCAGCCGTTCAGTCAGACATTTATGCCGTCGGCCTAGTGAGACTGAACCAACATGCGGCAGTGGGAAGTAATCCCAGCAAAAATTCCGGCCACCGCTTCACTGTGCCGGTAACACCGGATTCACCCCCATCGGGCAAGCAATGCCTTTGTGCGGTTTGACCGACCACCAAAGTCAGCCGGATGCCCGGCATCTGCGCGAGCAGCGGCTTGACGCCGCTCAGCCGTGCACTCCCTTCACGGTGCGAGGCCGCCGTCTTTATACTATCTGCCGAAAAATCATTTTCGGAAAGCACGGATAAAATCGGTTTGTTGGGGGGCGTTCATGAAGGGCCGAAACGTTGGATCAAGGCGGGGTCCGACACCTCCCGTGAGGAGCGGGAGATGTCGTCCTGAAACCCGGCGATCTTGAGGCCGCCGCTTTGCTTTGCGGGGGCGTCTCAGGCGAGAAATCAAGCCACCGATCCCGGCTTGGTTGAACTGGCGGATACAAGGGCAAACCCTCCGGCCGCCGCGTTTTCAGTCCTGGGTTGAATTTTGAAACGCCGCCGCCGCAGAGGCAACCCAAAGCAGAAAGATGGAACCTAGCACAGCCTAAGTTTCCGGAAACTTATCAGGATGCCCTACCCTTTCCCGGATACCAGCATCCCATAGGCATCATCGCAATCGAAGGGTGTTCGTAGAACTTCTTTTTTGAGATATCCATCCACTGCCGTAAGCACCCGCCGCTGGAATCGCCCCACGCGATGCCAGACTCATGGACGCGCGTCCCTAGAGCTTGGCTGAGACAATCAAGAGTTTTGCGGTGGCTCGACAACTCAACACGGCAGGGGACCTAGTAACAAGTGCTCCCGACAAATCGTGCAAGCGCGCACTTTCTTGAGCAGTCGGTTGAGAGTGGTCATTGTCAACAGCTATCCTCTTCGCTTTCTGATTCAGCGCAAGTGAAACGGTGAGGCGTGAGAGTCTCTCTTGAGCCGCCCCGTCCTCCGCAAGCGATGCGAAGGAGGCCGGAAATCCCGTTCCCAGGCTCCCCGCTCGGGGAAATAGAGGCCATTTGCTATATCCAATAGCCTTCGGCGATAGCGGCTCGACGGAGTCTCACCCCACCAGATTTCAAAGAGATTCGACAGGGAATAAGCCACGCCGTAACACCGTCACGCTAGCATGAGATACCTCATGGTCCTCCCGACCCTTTTGCTAGCGACGAGTTGCACCCAAACCGTCGAGGGTCTCGTTGAGGCCAAATCCTCCGACAAAGGCGCCCAATTGATCGAACTCTAATACCTCTCAGGGATGCAGTAGCTGTCCTCCTGCAGAGCGGTGGGTCGGTTCTCTCACAGAACATCCGGGACTTTGGAAATCGGTTGTCCCTATGGTTTTTCACGTCAACTACTGGGATCAGCTCGGATGGAAAGACCCGTTCGCCTCTCAAAAATTCACTCAGCGGCAATACGACTATCAGGCCTTTCACCAAATGCGTTCGGTCTATACCCCAGGATTTTTTGTAAATGGCTACGAATGGAAGGGGTTCTTTCAGCGACAACCGCTTCCAAACCAGCAATCGACTAGAGAAACACCTCGCGGGCGCTTGGAATGCCGGAGAGGTCTTAGTCGACACAGAACCGAGTGACGCTGAACGGACGCTACATGTTGTCGTACTCGGATTCGGCCTCAAGACAACCATCAAACGAGGCGAGAACAGCGGACGACGCCTCACCGGAAACTTCGTTGTGCTTGATCATCAAACCAAAATCATCGCGCCAACAGTCTAAACTTCAAACCAATCGACCTGGCCACACCCGCGCCACGATACGGATTCGTGGTTTGGCTCACGGCCTCACGTTCACCCTTGCCCATGACCGCAACTGGGAATTGGCTTCCGAAGAAACCCTTCGACAAGACCCAACAGACAGGCCTGACTCATAGCAAACGGATGCCTTGAGAGCCCCAACATCGCCTGAAATCCAAAGCGGCGAAGAATCGCGGCCTTCAGAACCTTTCGGCACTTTGTAAGATTCTTTGTACCGTGACGGCGCTTTGGATTGCGGTGATTTTTTTCACCGCTTTTCCCCACTCCCTAAAATGCCCCTGCAGATAAGGGCCGTCACTCTTCAACCCTAGCCTAACTAGTCGCAGATTGCTACTGGTTGATCACTCCCAGGATAGCTCGCCCGCCGTTTGATCATTGACCACAAGGCAGACGACCCGGCATAGGGGCCATGTTGACGATCGTTAGGAGCCTTTTTTCCGTCCAAATTGTTTTTTTGCTCAGTCTGAACACCGCATCATTCGAAAACATCGCCCCTCACGATTGGCCGAACTGGCGGGGTCTCACTCACAACGGCATTGCCGCTGCCAATCAATCGCCCCACTCACTGGAGCGAGACCAAAAACACCACTTGGAAATCCTCCATCCCGGGCGCGGTCACGCTTCACTGACTATCGTCGGCGACTTCGTCCATCTACCCACAGCAGACGAAACAAACGAAACCCAATCCGTTCTTTGTCTCAATCGGCACAACGGAAAGATCATCTGGTCAATCTTGACCCATGCGGACCAGTTTTATCAATGACGGCTCGGTTCGCACAATCGTGTTGGATATCAAAGGGAAAAACCGGCGAAACGGAGAATCTCAAACTTTGTCAGCCATCAAGTCTGCAGGTTCTACCAATTCATCGGTCAGTGTAACCGCTGACAATAAATGCAGCACAAACGCCCAAGTGAAGCCACCTACACCTCGCCAGTCGTTTATCACTTCGATGGTCGCGATCAATTATTCGTCTCCGGATGAAATCTAGTCTCCGGATTCGAACCTCTGACCGGCAAGACGATTGGGGCAATTCCCGATCCCACCGTTGAGTGCGTTGTCACGACGGTCACGGATGACAAATGGGGGTTCACTAACGGCGGCTGTCCAAAGAATCCACGGTTACCGTTGACGGCTCCAGAGATATTGTCTAGCAAAATCCGGTGCGTGTCTACATGACTACACCGAGCCTATGTCTGCCAAATTGGGGATCTACCAACAACCTGATTAAACGACCGCGCTATAGATCAAACTTGCTCTCCTACTTGCTATTGAAGAAGTCGACTACACCATCTTCTTTCGCCAGCTCAGCAATCTACCGGAAGGCGAATAATCCATTCGCAAACTGTTCCGGAACCAACGGGTTTTCAGGGAGATGGGGCTGCGGAATACCCTGAATACGCAGAAAGAAATATAAGCCGAAAATTCCTCCGGGTAGTCCGAGTATTCCGAAGTTTGAATCTCCCTAATCTAATTCTACGCCAAGATCGATTTGATCGAATGATGTCCTTCCATTCCCGTGAAACAGGGCCCGCTTCACTGATTCACGTAATATAATATATTAAATAAAACGCCAGACTCCTCCTTCTCAACCATTGCTAACGTCTTCCACAAGCTGTGAATGTAGACACCGAGTGCAGCTAGGTCTAGCTAGCAAGTCCGCAAAGCATTGACGATCAACGCCAAGCAAGTCCGCCGACCAACCATCCAAAACCTTCCGCGAATCAAAACCGAGTCTTGTTTCCACGAGTCTGCGTTATAGGTTTATGATATAATAAAAATATAACCATCCGTGAGAAAAGGGCATCATCCACACATACCTGCGGCCTGCAATCTAGCAAAAGATTCCTTGTCAAATGCCCCCTTGGGACGCATTATGCTCTCTTTTGAGACTGTTTTAGATGGCCGATTATTAGCCGTTTTTGAATAGTGATTCACAACAGATTCGCCGGTGCCTCCATCAAACGCCCATGGCAAAAGCCGTTTCACTTCTTAGCACCCGTATGGGATGAATCTCCGTGAATGGTCCATATAAAAATTTTCGGTTACTGTCCTCTTAAGCAGGACTCAAACTCAGCCGGAATCCGGTTGTATTCCTTGGTGTAGCGACTCTCCTTAAAACTAACGGCCTCGTCACCATACTTTCGTATCGCATGGTTTCTGACTCTGTGTTGTTGCTGATAAAGTCCACGGAAAAAGTGGCACTCAGCTCCAATCCACTACACCGATCAATTCAGATACCACCTCAGATCGCAAGGATGACTCCGAGCTTTCTTTTGCCGTGTGGCATTCTGTAATGCGCTAGTCAAGCTCTGCGGCGCGCTCCGCTGTAATGATGAGATCAAACGGTGAAAAACTGAACACGTAAGGCGGCGGCGCTAGTAGTGATGCGATTGCTAAAATTAGTAAGGTCTTATTTTTCATGGTGTGGTCTCGGTTGGTGCTCGTTTTTCTAGTTCACTGAAGGTTTTGCTCCCTTCATCTATTATTCGCTGTACCATCTCCTGATAATCCGGATCACTCATTCGCTCCTCAATCCGCTGGCGTTCATTAGGTGGCATTGCTTCAAATTGTTGCTGCATCGAAAGCCACATTGCTCCTTTGAACTTCCTAGCCGTTTCATCATCGGTTTTGGCTCTTGATTTTGCACTTTCCTCAACAATCCGAGGAATACGTTCCGCTTCTGCCTCTTTTAAGAATTTCAGGCAACGATCATATTTATAATGATAAGCTAGCTAATAGTTGCTGGAACCAACTCAGCAACAAGCCCGAAAAGCAGCCATTTAGCTTTAATCCAACTTATTTCTAGCCATTTTGTTTCATCCTCTCAGTAAGGGAAGCAATCGCTCCATTATAGGCACGAAAGCATTCTTCCTTGGCTTCCTTATTGTTTCGGAGGGTCAAGGCTATGCTATGTGTTGTGCCGAGCCCTGTAAATGCGATACCAAAGATGCCTCCTGCTGCCTCCATGCCTGCACGATGAATGAACGCATGTCCGGCCTTTCCGTATCCCACTATTCCTAACGCAGCCGCAGCAGCAACTCCAGCCGCCGTCTGTCTGCTGAATCAAAGACTTCGATGTCGAGGACAATATATTCGCCGTAACTTGGCACCACGATTGGAAGTTGTCTATCATCTCTAGCCCCGCTTTGAGTTCGGCAAACCGGATAGGGAGATCAATATTCCATGAAGGGTTTCGCGCCTCCGTCAGCCTTGCCGTCTCCGTCGACACTGTTGAAAAAGGCATTTAACTGATAATACTCTTTCTGAGGAATCGGATTGAACTTGTGAATGGCATTGTGAGCGGCCTAGCATCAATCTCAACCAAACCGTCCCCTCGGTGTTTTGTGACGCGATCAATGACATAGGCAATCCGGGATTCCTTAGGTTTCTGCCCTTTCACCATTCCCATGTGATTGCGATGAAAATACCTAGCCAATATTTGCTCTGCTGTGGCGTTCGGTAGCAGATACCTCGAGCAAAGTGCTTCAACGTAAATCAATCAAAGGGCATGTTCTCGTTATGGGCTTCAATGGCTCGGTCCCGCCGAACCCAATTACTGCGTGTGGCAGCAGCCTGAAATCCATCGGTATCCACATACCTCGCCGCATCCAACCACGCCATCGCCATGTGTCCGCCACAACGCTTCAAATCGAGCAGACCGGTCCACAAAAGTCGATCATAGGCCATGTCACCACTGTCCCTCAAAAGCCCGGACCGCCTCGACCGAAAAAGGTAATCCGTTCAGATCGAAGGGCCAAAACCGAGTCAGCATTGATTTATTCACACAGCAATTGAATCTCTTGGCGCCTCGAGCGGCTTCATCCCCGAATCCGGGGACGGCATCAAATCGTCCGAATTAAGAATTGATGATTCGAGCAATTAACTCGCTGGACACTGCCTCGCCAGGAATGATCACCGAATCGAGAGCCGCCTCCCGATCATCCAAATGCAACTTCGCTTTTGGGCCGCCTCATCCGTCCATGGCAATGGAAAACAACAATCCGACAAGAGTGGCCAAATATCGCGATTGCAGGATGGGGATGCCGCCACCTCAGCAGCGTTGGTTGCGAAGACCGTCGCAAGCACGACACACACCTGAATTAACCGGCGACACTGACCACTGATCAGCCCGCTTGAGAACATAACCTCAGCCTAATACAATACTGGGTTCTCTCAAAAACATATCCCTCTACCAACCAGGAGTCGGCATGATCGGAACTCGATGCGAGTACCGACGGAAACTCTGCCATAGGTCGACCAAAGCGGCGAATGATCGCCGCAATCGGATGTGCCGAGCTGGACGCTGACACCCCCAAAGCGCATTAGAGCTACGGAGGGCAGGCTGGGGGCCTGGGGAAACGCTGATTTAATCCCTGAACGTTGTTATTTACAGTGATTTTTTCGGAGAAAACCGAGTTTCTAATTATTAATTAGCGTTTCCCTAGGTGCACACTCTCCCGCCGAGGAGACCGCGGGATCCCAAGGACTCGCAAGGCATTGGCGCTAACAGGAGAACCGCAGCCTCCCGGCTCACGGAGCGATCGGAAGGACCAACAAACACGGAGAAACCAGCGGAACAATTAAACACCCAGAGCCGTGCGCGATGCTTTGCCGCTTTGGCCTCATGCGTCCCGTTCAAATTCAGCCGCCCCAACCGCATTCCAGATTTCCACGAAAATAAAGCTGAAACAAACGACGCAATTCACTAGGCTCAACCCATGACCATGAATCCATGTCGCCACCTATGGGCAATAGGACTTGGTATCCTCGTCCTTGCCGCTCCCATCGCCACCGTCGCCAAACCCAACATCCTGTTTATTTTCGCCGATGATCAGGCCTACGACACTTTAGGCCCGGGCGACGATCCGCAGGTGCAAACGCCGCATCTCGATCGACTCGCCCGTCAAGGCGCTCAGTTCACCCATTGTTTCAACATGGGCTCGTGGACCGGCGCCGTGTGTGTCGCCTCTCGAACAATGCTCATCACAGGAAAAACACTTTGGCATGCCCACGCCGCCAATCAAATGATGCGCAACCTGAAGAATCAAAGCGCTGCCGAACAGAATCAATTCTACAACGCCCTCTGGCCGCGCCGGATGCGGTTGCTCGGCTACGAAACCTATTTCACCGGGAAATGGCACATCGGCGTCAGTCCCCATCACCTCTTCGACCACGTCACGCACATCCGTCCCGGCATGCCCAATGACAGTCGCAGCGACCGCACGACAACCGTGGGCTACCATCGCCCCATTGAAAGCCAACCGGATGATTGGAGCCCGGCCGACCCGAAGTTTGGCGGGTTCTGGGAAGGCGGCAGGCACTGGTCTGAAATCCTCGCCGACGACGCCGTCGGCTTCCTGCGCTCTGAGGGCAAACGAGCCGCCAGCGGCAGCACAAAACCCTTCTTCATGTACTTGGCCTTCAATGCGCCGCACGATCCCCGGCAAAGCCCTCAGGAATTTTTGGATCGTTATCCGCTAGAAAGCGTCAAGCTGCCCACGCCGTATCAGGACAAGTATCCGCACAACACTTCCGGCCTGAATCCCGGACTCCGCGACGAAGCCCTAGCCGTCTATCCGCGCACCGAGTATGCCGTCAAAGTCCATCGTCGTGAATACTACGCGATCATTTCCCACCTCGACGAACAAATCGGCAGAATCCTTAATGAACTCCAAGCGCAGGGTCTGCGTGACAACACCTGGATCATCTACACAGCAGACCACGGCCTCGCTTGCGGTCATCACGGGCTCATGGGAAAACAAAACATGTATGACCACTCGTTGCGGCCGCCCTTCATCATTGTGGGCCCCAAAGCCAAGCCGGGCCAAGTCATCGGCACTCCCATCTTTCTTCAAGATCTGATGGCCACCAGCCTGCACCTTGCCGGAGACAACGAACGAAATGGAGTCGAATTCCGATCGCTACTCCCTCTCCTCGAGGGCAAGAAAGAAACATCAAAAGGCGTCTACAGCGCATACACCGAGAGCCAACGCGCCATCCGACACGACGGCTGGAAACTAATCCTTTACCCAAAACTCAAGGTCAAACGCCTCTACAACTACGCAGCCGACCGCCACGAACAACACGACCTCGCCCATCAGCCGGCGCAAACGGAACGAATGAAAACACTCTTCGCCAACCTCCAGCGTCAACAAAAAAAGTATGACGACACACTGGACCTTGCCGCCGCCTTTCCCGAACTCGCTCGCTGACTCATAACCCGCACGCAGCGCCGCCCGCTCCGAACGCCATCAAACAGCCCCAACACTATCGCCAACAACACTGATACCCATCCAATGCGGCCCTTTTCCGGCCGCTCCTTGGCTAAGCCAAAACAACCGCCCGCAACGCTAATCACCGGAAACCCTCAAAACTCCCGAAAGCATCCCAAAAAATCGCAAAATTTCTCATCGTTCCCGTTGACGCCGCCCCGCCCTTTTCTCATATCTCCACCCGTTATCACTGTGTGACTCGTTTCATGTCGGGTCGCTCGCCCCACACAACAGCTTGAATCCAGGCAGCGGGCGGGGATTGCAAACTCCTTCCATTGCTCAGGCGAAACGGCGAACTCTTTGTAAGTTCCGTTACGCAGTGATAACAACGATAACAACAGCCTCCAGCCGGTCCCATAACAGAAAGAGCTTGAACATGACTGCATCCCTTTTTTGACCTTTATCGGCACCTCCGGAGCTGCCCTCGCGCTTCTAGGGAACCTCTGAACCAGTATCCGGCGTTCAGGCTCAGGGCATAAAATTGCCGGCACGCCGGCGACGCCTCAAAAAGTATGGCATGGCAGTGCCCGGGCGCCTGCAAAATCCGCGCGCTGTCTGGTTCGCCGCGCCTATCCCGTTGGCCCGCCTTGTCAATGGCAAACCCTTCGCCGAACGCTGTGCAACCGCACAGGCTTCAAGCCCCGCACACGCACGCTGTGCTGGCTCCGCGCGGTTCCCTAAATGCTCGAACGCTCACCGCCGTCGCCGAACTCGTTTCGCCTCTGGATGACGAGCGAGCACCGATGCCAACTGAGAAACGACCTTGGGTCGCTCAGCAGCCACATTTCGCTTTTCGCCCGGATCATTGATGTAGTCGTACAGCTCGTAATCAGCCGACTCGACGGGATCGCTGATCTTCTTCCACTCCACCAAGCGATATTGTTCCGTTCGAATCGCTCGCCCCAGCCGGTCGCCGCGCGGATAACAATGATACGCATGATCGCGAATCTTTCGACTCGGATCGCGGAGCACCGGAACCAGACTCATGCCGTCAATAGACTGCGGCCCGTCGGGCGTTGGTAATCCGGCCAATTCCGCGAGCGTCGGGTAGATATCGACCGTTTCGGCCAACTGCAGAGTCGCGCGCCCCGCGGCCGCAACTCCCGGCGCGGCGATTATTATCGGGATTCGATTGGCCTGCTCATAGTTGGTGTGCTTTGTCCAGTAACCATGATCGCCGAGATGCCAACCATGATCTCCCCACAGCACGATCACCGTGTTCTTCGACAACTCCAATCGATCCAATTCATCCAGCACCTTCCCAATCTGAGTGTCGGTGAAGGTCGCAGCCGCATAGTAGCCATGAATCAGCTGCCGCTGCATCTCCTCCCCCTTCAGGTTGTCAAGCGTTAACGGTGCGTAATTGACCATCTCACCGCCGCGTTTGCCGGCATAGCTCGGCGCCCCCTCGGGGTGATGTTGATCAGAAGCGAGCTGGAACGCATTCGGATCATGCATGTCCCAATACTTTTTCGGGGCCGTAAAAGGCAGATGGGGTTTAACAAACCCCAGCGCCAGAAAAAGCGGCTGCTCCGGACGCCTCTTCGCTGCGCGCAGCCGTCGAATCGCTTCCTCCGCTATCCGTCCATCGGCATAGGCGTTGTCCTCGACATCAGCGACCTCCCAAGCAGACCCTCGGGGAAGCGACTGAATTCGATCCAACGTCCGGTTGGTAAAGAAAGCCTCCTCTCGCGTCAATTTCCCGCCGGCGGAGTTCTCCGGCAGCAAATACTCCACCACCTTTTCGTGCAGCGGCGGCGTGGACCACGAAGCCAAGTCATCATGATTGCCGTGACCGGTGTGCAGTACCTTGCCAATCGCTTCGGTGCGGTAGTTGTGCCGCATGAAATACTGCGGCATCGTGACGGCGTCCGGAGCGCCCAGCCGAAAGTTCTGCCCCAAAGAATAGATGCCCAACGAGGTGGAACGCGTCCCGAGCAACAGATTATTCCGTGATGGCGCGCAGACCGCCTGATTGCAATAAGCCCGCTCGAAGCGAACCCCCCGCGCCGCCAAGCGGTCAATATTGGGAGTAATGGCCAGCGGGTCCCCGTAGCAGCCGATCACTGGTTTCAAATCGTCAACGAGGATCAAAAGAACATTGGGACGATCCTGCGCCCTTAGAGAACTAGCCGCCAGAACAAGAACCGAGAGCAACCACAGGAAGTGTTTCACAGAGAGATTATGCGATTCCGCCAACCGACAGGCAACGAAGAATTCAAGCCGAAACGCAGCCAATGTCCGCCTGGCAAACTAATAGCGCCTCCAGAGGGACGGCATGAACAAAACCAACAAGGCGTAGAATTCCAGACGGCCCAAGACCATCAAGCAGGACAAGAAGACCTTCGTCACACCATTGAGGTCGGCGTAAGTTCGAGTCGGTCCGACTTCGCCCAAGGCCGGACCAATGTTAAACAGGGTCGCCAACGCCGAGGAAAAGCAACTCCGCACATCCAACCCCGGCTGCAAACAACTCACCACAACCGTGCCCAGCAACAAGGAAATGGCAGCCGTTGCGATCAGGAACAGCGTGTCTATCCGAAACGATTCCGACACCGCATTCCCGTTCAGCCTCAACTTCATGACCTGATTCGGTCGGAAACCGGTCCGGAGCTGATAGCGAACGATCTTGAAGAAAAGCACCATTCGCCCCACCTTCAGCCCGCCGGAGGTAGAACCCGCGCACCCCCCGATGACCATCAACGCCACCAGCAGAATCACGGAAAAAGCGGGCCATTGATCATAGTCCGCCGTGGTGAATCCGGTGGTCGTCATAATCGCAATCACCTGAAAAAGGGCCTGACGGAAGCTTTCCAGATACGAAAGATCAACGTCGCTCCAAACGAGGTTCAACGCAATAACTAAGGCGGCCAAACTCAAAATCAGCAGCAGTGCCTTGCTCGCTTCATCCTGCCGCCAACGATCCCACTGACGTCGGAGCAGCCACGCGTACAGCATGAAATTCATCGCGCCGAGAAGCATGAACAACTCGATCCAGAGCTCAATCGCAAAACTGTCAAAATGAGCGACACTATCATTATAAGTGCTAAACCCGCCGGTGGCCACAGTCGTAAAAGTGTGACAAACCGCATCAAAACTCCCCATCCCCAGCAGCCGCATACCCAAAAAACAGATCAGCGAAAGAAAAACGTAAATCCCCCACAGTTGCAGTGAAATCCATTGAATCCGCGGACTCAAACCCTCCGTTTCAACAGTCGACGATTCGTGCCGAAACAGCGCCTTGCTCCCCGCTCCAAACGATGAAAGCAACGCCACAAACAACACCAGGATGCCCATCCCCCCAAGCCATTGAGTCAGCCCTCGCCAAAGAAGCAAACTCTTGGGCAACCGCTCCAAATCCTCAATCACCGTCGCCCCCGTAGCCGTAAATCCGGACACCGACTCAAACAAGCCGTCGGCCAGACTCATCCGCGGTTCGCACAACAGATAAGGAAGCGCTCCATAAAGCGTGCAGAAAATCCACCCAAGGCCCACCACAGAAACCGACTCGCGCCGCAACAACTCATTGCCGGAGTCTCGTCCCAAGACAAAAAACGCCAAACCGGAAATCAGAGCCAAACCAATGGAAATCGAAAAAGCCTCAACCGCATCCAACCCCTCGGCGAATTCCCCGCGCCAAATCGAAAAAGCCAGACACACCCCTTGGGAAACCGCCAAAAGAATCAGCAGCACGCCGATCAGCTTACTCAAGATTCTAAGATTCATTCCTTGGAGCCAAGGCGCGCAACATAGCCGAGCATCCCCCCCCGCCACCGTGAACGCCCCGGAACAACGGCAAAGCCTCAACCGCCGCCGGGCCGAGAACCTATCCGGGCGCGCCGGCGCAATCAAGGCATTAACCCGCCCTCCGCCTCGGCCGACGAGAAAAAAACGCCAACCCAAACCCTCGCCCTCCCCACGGCCCGGCTTCAAAAACCCCGCCGCAACGGAACACCCCTTGCCCGGCGAACGCCATTCGCCGTTGCCTCCGCCCCCAACACCCGATACACTCCTCCCCCACGACGCAAGAAAATCCACCCGCCAGACCACTCAAAGAAAGGCCAAACCATCCAGCGATAAACCCGCATGACCGACGAAATCCAACGCGCCTACCAAACACTCGGTCTGGAACCGGGCGCAACCCTGCCGCAAGTCAAGGAAGCTTGGCGTGACCTCATTCAGGTCTGGCATCCCGACCGTTTTCCCAACAATCCCAACTTGCAGCGCAAAGCCCAGGAACAAACCAAGGACCTCAACGAAGCCCGTGACGCGCTCAAGCGGTATCTCGTCAACGGCGAAACACCCCGCCAACGCCCCCGGCCGAACCCTTCGACAACGCAACGACAACGCCGGCAAGCCGAGCGGCGAAGACAGGAAGAAGAACAGCGGAGGAAACAGCAGGAAGAAGTCGACCGCCGGCGAGGCAACGAAGAATTCCAACGCCGGCAAGCAAGGGAACGCCGGCAACAAGAACAGCAAGAACAAGAACAGCGGCGAAAGCCTAAGAAGGCCAACATCGGAGTGGTGCGAGTTTTTTTGATACTTGTCGCTGTCGGTTTTTTGCTTTTATGGCTCGGAAACGAAAACACTGTCCGCCAAGCCGCCCAGCAAGGGGATGCCGAGGCGCAATTCAACCTGGGCATGAGGTATCTCCAGGGTGTGGGCGTGCCGCAGGATGACGCCGAGGCAGCCCAATGGCATCAGAAAGCCGCCGAACAAGGCCATGCCAGGGCGCAATTCAACCTGGGCTGGGCGTATGACAACGGCATGGGCGTGCCGCAGGATGACGTTGAGGCGGTCAAGTGGTATCGGAAAGCCGCCCACCAAGGGCTTGCCGAGGCGCAATTTAACCTGGGCCGGATGTATTACTTTGGCATGGGCGTGCCGCAGAATGACGCCGAGGGTTACGCTTGGTACTTGTTAAGCAAGGCTCGGGGATTTGGATATGCGGAGATGCTCGTTGAGAGTCTTGAAAAGCTATTGACACCCGAGCAACGGGCAGCGAGGCAGACCCGGGCGGAGGTTTTGGACAAGCAGATTCCCCGGCAGTAGGCGGGGCGTTATGAGGCCGAGGGGCGGGGGGTGGGCCATCCGTTATTTCAGTTGAAACGCTCTTAAAAATCCTAGACCTTCAGCGGGTGAACCCGCTTCGAATTTTTACGCATCCGGATAGGGGCAAGCCCAAGTCCGTCAAGGAAGATTACGGAGGCAGTCCGTGAGGCTCAAGGACCGCAAAAAATGGGGGGCAACGAGGACAACACGCCGTTGGACCCCGCCCTTTGATCCAGCCAGCAGTTCCCGTCATTCCAGGCGAGGCAGCCGCTCCCGTCGTTTCAGGCGAGTCGGACGGAAGGTGTTCCTGTTTCGGCTCATCGGCGCGTTATCCCTGCTCACACTCTTGGCGTCAGTCATTCGCACCGCTACCAATGAAGACCCTGCCCGCCTCCGCCAAGCCGCCGAGCAAGGAGATGCCTGGGCGCAATACACCCTGGGCTTGAGGCAGGCCAGTGGCCGAGGCTCGGCAAAGAATGACGTTGCAGCGGCCCAATGGTATCGCCAAGCCGCCGAGCAGGGGAATGCCAAGGCGCAATTTAACCTAGGCGCGATGCATGCCAAGGGCTTGGGCGTGACGCAGGACGACGTTGAGGCGGTCAAATGGTTTCGGAAAGCCGCCCAGCAAGGACATGCCAAGGCGCAATGCAACCTGAGCGTGATGTATGCCAACGGCCTGGGCGTGACGCAAAATGACGTTGAGGGTTACGCTTGGGCGTTGTTGAGCAAGGCGCGGGGACATAGACATGCGGAGGGGCTCATTGAGCTTTTTGAAAAGCGCTTGACGACCGGGCGGCGAGCGGTAGGGCAAGCTCGAGCGATGGTCTTGGAAAAGCAGATTCCCCAGCCGTAGGCGGGATGATGCCTCAGGCGGGCCATCCATTATTTCAGTTGAAACGCTCTTAAAAATCCCGGACCTTCAAGCGGATGAAACCGCTTCGAACTTTTACGCAGCCGGATAGGAACAAGCCCAAGTCCGTCAAGGAAAATTGCGGAGGCAGCCAGTGGAAGGAAGCCCAAGGGCTGCAAAAAATGGAGGGCAAGGACAACGCGCCGTCGGACCCCGCTCCCGAGCCGGCCGGCGATTTCCCTCATTTCAGGAGAATCGGACAGAAGGCGTTCCTGTTTCGGCTCATCGCCGCATTATCCCTGCTCACGCTCTTGGCGCCTGTCATTCGCACCGCCGACAATGAAGACCCCGCCCGCCTTCGGAAAGCCGCCCAGCAAGGGGATGCTGAGGCGCAAAACAACCTGGGCTCTGTCTATCTGCAGGGCGAAGGCGTGCCGCAGGATGACGCCGAAGCGGTCAGGTGGTTTCGGAAAGCCGCCCAGCAAGGCCATGCCGAAGCGCAAAACAACCTAGGCATGGCGTATGTCAAGGGCGAAGGCGTGCCGCAGGATTTCGCCGAAGCAGTCGAGTGGTTTCGGAAAGCCGCCCAGCAAGGCTATGCTGAGGCGCAAAACAACCTGGGCTGGATGTATAATGGCCAGAGCGAAGGCGTGCCGCAGGATGACGCCGAGGCGGCCCAATGGTTTCGGAAAGCCGCCCAGCAAGGCCATGTTGAGGCGCAATTCAACTTGGGTGTGAGGTATCTCCAGGGTGTGGGCGTGCCGCAGGATGACACCGAGGCGGTCAGGTGGTTTCGGAAAGCCGCTCAGCAAGGCTATGCTGAGGCGCAATTTAACCTGGGCTCTGTCTATCTTCAGGGCCGGGGCGTGCCGCAGGATGACGCCGAGGCAGCCCAATGGCATCAGAAAGCCGCCCAGCAGGGCCATGCCACGGCGCAATTCCTCCTGGGCATGAGGTATCTCCAGGGTGTGGGCGTGCCGCAGGATGACATCGAGGCGGCCCAATGGCATCAGAAAGCCGCCCAGCAAGGCCATGCCGGGGCGCAAGCCTTCCTCGGCATGGCCTATCTCCAGGGCGTGGGCGTGGTGCAGGATGATGTTGAGGCGATTCGATGGCATCGGAAAGCCGCCCAGCAAGGCCATGCCGGGGCGCAATTCAACTTGGGCTTGATGTATGGCCAGGGTGTGGGCGTGCCGCAAGATGACGCCGAAGCGATTCGATGGTTTCGGAAAGCCGCCCAGCAAGGCTATGCCGAGGCGCAATTCAACCTGGGCATGAGGTATCTCCAGGGTGTGGGCGTGCCGCAGGATGACGCCGAGGCAACCCAATGGCATCAGAAAGCCGCCCAGCAAGGCCATGCCACGGCGCAAGCCTTCCTGGGCATAGCCTATGCCAACGGCGTGGGCGTGCCGCAGGATGACGCCGAGGCGGCCCAGTGGCATCGGAAAGCCGCCCAGCAAGGCCATACCGAGGCGCAATTCAGCCTGGGCCTGATATATGACGAGGGCAAGGGCGTGCTGCAGAACCCCGCCGAGGCGGTCAAGTGGTATCGGAAAGCCGCCCAGCAAGGCCATGCCAAGGCGCAATTCTTCCTGGGTTGGAAGCAGGCCAGTGGCCGAGGCACGGCAAAGAATGACGTTGAAGCGGCCCAATGGTACCGGAAAGCCGCCGAACAAGGCCATGCCAAGGCGCAATTCAACTTGGGCGTGGCCTATGCCAACGGCGTGGGCGTGCCGCAAGATGACGCCGAGGCGGCCCAATGGTATCGGAAAGCCGCTCAGCAGGGGCTTGCCGAGGCGCAAGTCAACCTGGGCGTGGCCTATGCCTTTGGCAAGGGCGTGACGGAGGATTTCACCGAGGGTTACGCTTGGCTCTTGTTGAGCAAGGCGCGGGGATTTGGCGATGCGGAGAAGCTGGAACTCATTGAGATTCTTGAAAAAAATACCCTGACGTCTGAGCAGCAGACGGAGGGGCGGGACCGGGCGGCGGCGTGGGACAAGCAGATTCCCCGGCGGTAGGCGGGATTTCAGTTGAAACGCTCTTAAAAATCCCGGACCTTCAAGCGGATGAAACCGCTTCGAACTTTTACGCAGCCGGATAGGAACAAGCCCAAGTCCGTCAAGGAAAATTGCGGAGGCAGCCAGTGGAAGGAGGCCCAAGGGCTGCAAAAAATGGAGGGCAAGGACAACGCGCCTTCGGACCCCGCTCCCGAGCCGGCCGGCGATTTCCCTCATTTCAGGAGAATCGGACGGAAGGCGTTCCTGTTTCGGCTCATCGGCGCCTTATCCCTGCTCACGCTCTTGGCGCCTGTCATTCGCAGCGTCGCCAATGAAGACCCCGCCCGCCTTCGCCAAGCCGCCCAGCAAGGACATGCCACGGCGCAATACAACCTGGGTGTGATGTATACCAATGGCGAGGGCGTGCTGAAGAATGACGCCGAGGCGGTCAGATGGTTTCGGAAAGCCGCCCACCAAGGGATTGCCGAGGCGCAATTCAACCTGGGTGTGATGTATACTAACGGCGAGGGCGTGCCGAAGAATGACACCGAAGCGGTCAGATGGTTTCGGAAAGCTGCCCACCAAGGGGATGCCAACGCACAATGCCTTTTGGGCGTGGCGTATGCCAACGGTGTGGGAGTGGTGCAGGATGACGCCGAAGCGATTCAATGGTTTCGGAAAGCTGCCCACCAAGGGGATGCCGACGCACAATGCCTTTTGGGCGGGATGTATGCCGAGGGTAAGGGCGTGCCGCAGGATGACGCCGAGGCGGTCAGATGGTTTCGCCAAGCCGCTCAGCAAGGGGATGCCGAGGCGCAATTCAACCTGGGTGTGATGTATACTAACGGCGAGGGCGTGCCGAAGAATGACACCGAAGCGGTCAGATGGTTTCGGAAAGCCACCCACCAAGGGAGTGCTATGGCGCAATTCAAACTGGGCTTGATGTATTACGAGGGCCTGGGTGTGACGCAGAATGACGTTGAGGGTTACGCTTGGGCGTTGTTGGGCAAGGCGCGGGGATTTGGCGATGAGGCGGAGAAGCTCATTGGGCTTCTTGAAAAGCGATTGACGTCCGAGCAACGGGCGGCGGAGAGGCTCATTGAGCTTTTTGAAAAGCGATTGACGTCCGAGGAGCGGGCGGCGGGGCAGGCACGAGCGGCGGTCTTGGACAAGCAGATTCCCCGGCAGTAGGCGGGGCGGAAGCGTCTTAGCGTCCGCCGCCGGGCAGGGATTTATAGAGATAGCGGGTCAACAAGGCGTAGAGGTGGGGTGTGGTGTTGACGCCTTCACGGAGGGAATGGGTCCGGTTGGGATAGGCCATCATGGTGAACGGTTTGTTGAATGCCACCAATTCATTGATCAACGCCTCCGTTCCTTGGTAGTGGACATTGTCATCACCCGTGCCATGCACGATCAGGAGGTCTCCCCTTAGCCGGGCGGCAAAGTGAATGGGCGAACCGTCTCGAAATCCGGCGACATTGTCCTTGGGCAATCCCATGTAGCGTTCTTGGTAGATCGTATCGTAGAAACGTTGGTTCGGCACCGGAGCGATCGACATTCCCACGGCGTATTTCTCCGGATATTTGAACATCATGTTCAAGGTCATGGACCCGCCCCCGCTCCAGCCCCAGATGCCCACGCGCTCGGGGTCGAGCAGCGGGCGTTGTTCCAGCAGTTGGTCTAAGGCGGCGGCCTGATCTTTGGGCGCCAGGATGCCGACTTGCCGATAGATGATCTTCCGCCACCCGCGCCCTCGCGGCGCCGGCGTGCCGCGATTATCGATGCTCGTGACAAAGTATCCGTTTTGAGTGTGCATGAGGTGCCAGAGGTAGCGCTTCCCCCCCCAACGATCCATCACGGTCTGAGCGGCCGGTTCCCCGTAGACAAACACCAATAGCGGGTACTTCTTTCCGGGATCGATTTTCGGCGGCGACATCATCCAAGCGTCCAGCGCGACATCATCGGCAATCGCCACCCGGAAAAATTCGACCGGATTCCGATCCAGCTTCCCCAAGGCCTCGCGCAACTCGGAATTATCCGTGAGCGGACGGAGCAGTTTGTGTTCAGGAAGCGCGACCAAGTCACGAACCAAAGGCTCGTTCGCCGACGAATAGGAATGGATGGCATAGCGTCCGTTGGGGGACATTTGGTAGGAGTGAACCCCCGGCTGTTCGCTCGGGCTCACCCGCACGGCCTCGCCTCCCGCGAGGGGAATCCGGTAAAGATAGCGCTGCGTCGGGTTTTCCGGAGACGCTGTAAAGTAGACCAATCCCTCCTTTTCATCGATCCCATCCAAGCCGATGACGTCGTAATCGCCATTGGTGAGCAGCCGAAACTCGCGGCCGAAGCGATCGGCCACGTACAAATGACGCCATCCATCACGCTCACTCAGCCACAGAAAACGTTCGCCGTCTTCCAACCACCGCAACGGTTTCACCTCCTCGACCCACGCCTCGTCGCGATCTGTCAGCACCGTTTCCACCGCATCGCTCCCCGCAGTTGAGACCATCAAGCGGTTGGTATTCTGAAGCCGGTTCAACTGCTGGACAATCACCGTTTCGGAATCATCCGCCCAATCCAGATAGGCAATATAGTGATTGCGCGGGTCCCCCGGCACGGGAACCCAGCGGGTCCTACCCCCCGAGGCGCTCACAACCCCCACTCGACAGGCTGAATTTTTTTCGCCGGCCTTGGGATAAGGAATCGGGATCAATTTCGGATAAAGGCCGTCGACATTATCGATCAGATGAAACACGCCAACGCCCTCGGTATTGATCTGCCAATAAGCGATTTTGGAACCATCAGGGCTCCATTGATACCCCTTGCGCAAACGAAATTCTTCTTCATAGACCCAGTCGAAAGTGCCGTTGATCAGATGCTCGCCCCCGTCTTGAGTCAGTTGAGTGATCGTCCCCTCTTTCCAATCCTCCACAAAAAGATTGCGTTCGTGCACGTAGGCGACCCGGTGGTCCACCGGAGAAAACTCGGCGAACATCAAGGTTGACGGGAGCGCATCGCCGCCGAGCTGCCGCAGCTCGTGACTCGTGACATCAAAAACCCAATAATCGCCCCGCGTATTAGCCCGCCAAACGCGGCGGCTATTCGTATAGATCAACAAGTAAGCGCCATCGCAAGACCAAGAATAATCCTCGATGCTCAACGGTTGTGTCTCACCGCTAGGGATCAGGTGGCGGGATGCGACCCATACTTTTTTCTCGTCCGATTCCGGCGCATAGAACACCAAGTCCTTCCCGCCGGCCTTGCCCTCTGATTTCTCGACGATCACGTATCCCGAGCTGTCGGGCAGCCAACGGGCCGGGCCGAAGGATTCTTCAGCGAAATCATCCCCCTCAAAGATGCGTTTCAAGGTTAATTTGGACTCGTCAACCTCTTTGGCATCGGCCCGGGGCAAACTGAATGAAGCACCGCCGAGCATGAAAATCCCAAGGAGGCAACCGCGCAAAAAGAAGCGTACGAAGTTATTGTGCATATCGAAGACCCCCCGATAGTAAGCTCAAGCCTAGCGCTGTCAATCATCCTGCTCGGTGCAGACTGTCAACCGGTTTTGTTCCGGTCGCCAAGCCGTATCATTGATGAGAGGAAGTCAAAAGCAGCGAATAATCGCCGCACTCCAGGACGCTGCCGCGCTTTCCGGCGCTTTCAAAAAGCCGCCAGGTTCTGCCTGCTGTCCGGAACCTTGGTGAGCTTGATGGTTCCCTCGCCGCTTTCCCAGCCGGGCCACCGCCGTGTATGCCAGACCTGACGCAGACAAAATGCGTCTCCTCTCCCCTGTAATGCCTATTCCAGCCCGGCAACACATGATTCAAGTTCATCCGGCGGCAGCGTCCTTGGTGATTGTGCCAGCCGGGGGACATCACCTAAAGTCCTCCCAACAAAGGCAGCCTAGCATCATGAAGACGCCCGCTAACAGTCCGCCGCTCCATCACCTCACAAACCGCCGGCGCGGAGAACCGCCCTGCATCCCCTTAAAAGTGACTCCAACCGCCCGTTTTCTCCATGCGCTGAATCGGGGACACGGCAATACCGCCGGCTGGCTTCCAAGTCTCCCAACGGACCGGACAACTTCGTTTCCACCGGACAGCTCCTCACAGAGGCGGCACCTTGATCATTTGCCATTGTTCCCTCTGTCGGCGGCTCATTGCGGCGGGCCAGAAATCCGGTCATCTGAAGGTCTATGAGATTCACAAAGACTCCAGCCAACTCCCACCACGGCAGCGGACGGAGGCAAACTCTCGGCCATGGGCCATCCTAGCGGTCTCCAAGGGTGCGCGGTGATTCTTCAAACAGACTATCCACGCATCTCTGAACCGCACGAAAACCTCACGGATAGCGTTCTGATCGAAGCATGATAGACGAAGCCTTTATTCGCAGTCTCGGACTGATGATCATCGCAGCAGCAGCCTTTGCCTCGCTGGCTCGAAAGCTAGGGGTACCCACCATTGTGGGTTATCTGGTTGCCGGCGTTGTGTTGGGGCCTGCCACCCATGTGATCGACGATGCCCGCGTGGTTTCCCTGATTTCCGAAATTGGCATCATTTTGCTTCTTTTCCTGGTGGGCCTCGAACTCGACATCGCGAAAATTCGCAATCTCGGCAAGGTTGCCGTTCTGGCGGGAACGGGACAGATTGTCGTCACATCGTTTCTGAGTTTTGGCTGCTGCATTTTGCTGGGATTTGAACTGCGGACCTCGTTAGTGATGGCGGCGGCACTCACGTTCAGCAGCACGGTGGTGGTGGTCAAAGTGCTGGCGGAGAAAAAGGAACTCGACGCCTTGCATGGTAGAATCGCGATCGGAGTGCTTCTGGTACAAGACCTGGCGGCAATCCTCCTCCTGACGGTTCTTGCGGGACTGCAGGAAGGGAGCGATTTTTCTCTCAGCCAAACTCTGGGGAACACGATTCAAGCCATTGGCGGCATAGTCACCATCCTGGTTGTCGCTCTCCTAGCCTCACGCTTCATCCTCCTACGGCTCCTCACCTGGGCAATCACCTATCCCGGCATGCTCTTTATCTGGAGTCTCTGTTGGTGCTTTGCGCTCGTCCAGATCGCGCACTGGTTTCATTTGTCCCACGAGATCGGCGCATTTATGGCCGGAGTCAGCCTCGCCCAGCTGCCGTTTCAGCACGAACTCGCCCGGCGCGTCAATCCCCTCATGAATTTCTTCATCGCGGTCTTCTTTACGTCCTTGGGAATCAACCTCAATCTGGATATCCCAACCCGCTACTGGATCACCGCCGCCGCCCTCACCCTCTTCGTGCTCGTCGGCAAATTCGCCGTGGTCATGCTCACCGCCAGCCGGCTGCGCATCGACGAAAAATCCAGCTATTTTTCCGGGGTCCTCCTCTGTCAGATCAGCGAATTTTCGCTCATCTTCGCGACGCTCGCTTTCAGCAAAGGGTTGATTGACGAGACCGCGCTCTCGATCATAGGCTTGGTCGGCTTGGCGACAATTTCGCTTTCAGCGTATGGCATTCAATACAAGACCTTCCTCTACCGTTTTGTGAGACACCGGCGTCTTTTGTCCCCGTTTCAGGCGACCGCCGCCTCGCCTCCGGCGCCAACCGTCAAATCGCTTCACCAACACGTGATCCTCGTGGGGGTGAATTCGCTGGGAATCTATATCGTGGATCAATTGCTCGACCGGGGTGAAACCGTCCTGGCCATTGACACCAATCCGCAACGTTTGGCGCCGCTCAAATGCCGCACTCTAGTGGGCAACGCTGAAGACTGGGCCCTCCTGGAGGAAGCCAATTTGCCGCAAGCCAAACTCCTCGTCTCCGCCCTCCACATTGAAGACACTAATGATCTCCTCGCCTACCGATGCCGACAGCTCCAGATCCCTTGCGCCATCCATGCCGTCGATCTCGAGGAAACCGATAATCTCCTCGAAATGGACGCGACCTATCTCATGATCCCGAAGGTCGACGGGATCAAATTGCAAAACCAACAGCTCGGCAAGTTGGGATTTCTTAAGACATGACGGAAATCACTGTGCTGCTTCTAATTGCCGCCACCGGCTTTGGCATCGCCCGCCGGTTCCAGATCCCGGTGATTCCGTTTTTCCTCTTCGGCGGCATCACGGTCTCAGTCTTTGTCACCGAAGAGAATCAGATTGATCTCCAAAGGGCTCTGGAGTTGGGCCTCACGTTTTTAGTCTTTGCTTCGGGTGTCGAGCTCAATCCCCAGCGATTCGGCCGCCAGAAGAGAGCCGTGATTTGGGTGGGGCTCATCCAGTTTGCCACAGCGGGATTCATCGGTTTCGTAGCCGCCCGGATGTTAGGGTTCGACGCCAAACCCGCCCTTTATCTCGCATTCACGCTCTCGACAAGCTCCACTTTGGTTGTGGTTCGACTCCTCAGCCAAGGGCGCCAGATGGCGGAACCCTTTGGGCGCTTGGTGGTTGGAGTTCTGCTGTTCCAGGATATTCTCATGATCCTCCTTATCATCGTGGTCGCCCGTGTGCCGCACGGAGCCATCGCCGTCACCCGGGGGATCGCCGCAACGGCTATTCTCGGTGCACTGGCGCTCGCCAGCCAACGGTGGTTTGTCCCCTGGTTCGCCCTCCGCCATAAGCTGGAAAGCGAACTGCTTCTCCTGGTTGTCCTCGCCCAACTGTTCCTCTTCACCGGCTTGGCGGATCTGCTTGAGCTGCCAAGCATCGCGGGCGCTTTTGCCGCCGGCCTTTCGCTTTCGTCCTTCCCCGTCAACGGCATTGTCCGTGCCCTCCTGAGTTCGCTGACTGATTTCTTTCTCGCCATCTTTTTTACTGCCCTGGGCGCCTTCGTTGGAATCCCCAACGATCCGATCATCTTGATGAAAGGAATCCTCCTCGGACTCATACTAGTTGCGGTCACGCCACCGATTGTTACGGCGATTGCGGAAGCCTTCGGCCTCTCTTCCAGAAACGCGATCGAGGCTGGAGTCCTCCTAGCGCAAAGCAGCGAGTTTTCCCTAGTGCTGGGCATTACCGGACACATCACGCTGTCGGATATCTCCCGCGACGTTCTCTCGGTCATTGCTTGGGTCGCCGCTTTCACGATGACTCTCACCCCATTGATGGCGAATGACCGGATGACTCGGTGGTTGCTGCGATTTCATCCGGATCGCCGTCAATCCCGACCTAAAGTCGACCAACGCGACCACATCCTGGTGCTGGGATTCGGAACTGGCGGCATGTGGGTCGTCAAACCCTTAATCGCGGCCGGGCACTCGGTTTTGGTGGTCGACGATGATCCCGTGGTGATCGAACATCTGAATCAGGCGAAAATTCCCTGTTTGAGAGGCGATGGTTCCGACATCAGAGTGTTACAGCAAGCGGGCGCCGAAAAAGCTAAGCTCATTATTTCATCCATGCGCCGACCCAATGAAGCCGACACCATTCTTCAAAATATTCATCAAACCCCCATCATCGTACGCGTTTTTGAAGAAAGCGACGCGGCTCAGATAAAACGCCAAGGAGGGATACCCATCATGAATTCAGAAGCTTCCGCTGAGAAGTTCATCGAATGGTTCGACAAAACGGGCCGGGCAGCTGTGTCGCGCACTGACTGATCTTTCACACCAATCTTAGTAAAATCGTTGATCTCAAAAAAGTTGCAGTTTGAAGGTTTACGACTGGATCAATCTTGCAGATACTACGGCCCATGACCTACGACCAGGGCACATTCTACATAATCCACGTTCTAGCGATCATCATCCTTAGCGGACTGACTTTTGTTGCCTTTGCCAACCCGGTCGAAGCGCAGCGGCGGAAAGTCCTGATGGCGTCCGGTATTAGCAGCCTGCTGGCCGTGATCGCAGGATTCGGATTATCCGGATCGTTCAAGTATGGATTTCCGGGCTGGATGATCGTCAAACTTGTTTGCTGGTTGGGCCTCTCAGTCATGGCCGGGATTGCCTACCGCAAGCCACAAAAGATACCGGCCCTCGCAGGCATCACGATCGCCCTACTTATTATCGCCCTCTATATGGTCTACTTCCAACGATTTTCCGGGGTAGGGACCAATTGACGCCGCCGGGCGAAGGCTCGACCGACACCTCAAACGAACGCTGGCGGCATCGGGTTGCGACATTGTGGATGACAACCAAACCCGTCCCCAAAGATGAAACCGATCACCGCAGCGGGTAACTAACACCAAGCCGCAACGGAATCCCAAAAAAATCCTCGTCTCTGAGGATGATGAAACCATTCTCTTAGCTATCAAGGGTCTCTTGAAAACCAGCGGATACGACATCTGCCTGCCAATAGCGGGAACCAAGCCGCGCTGCCTTGTTCAACGGCATCGTACCCACCACCTACTGGCAACTCTTTCCTCATCTTCGTGCTCGCTGCGTTTGCGGGTTTTCTTTTGACCGGCGAGTGCAAACGACGCCGGAACGCCATTCGGCGAGTGCATCCTCACCTCTGCCTAAAGAAAAATAAGGCATTGAATCGCTGAATTCCTCCATCCACAACCAAAACCCGCCACCCGGCCGTGTACTCCACGTTTTTGGGACGCGCGCACATCAATTTGATCCAAATTCGGCGCCTTTTTGTCGATTCCTTCCTGTGCGATCAAAAGATACTCTTCCCAAACGTGGCCAATTGTGTATGCTCCTCGCATTACTTCGTGACTCAAAATGAACGACACAGAATCATTGGCACACCATGAATCCTAAATTTGCGTCTCTCAAACGACAGGGATTTACCCTGATAGAGCTCCTTGTCGTCATCGCCATCATTGCCATCCTGGCGGGCCTACTGCTTCCGGCTCTGTCCAAAGCAAAGTCCAAAGCCAAAGCCATACACTGTATCTCCAATCTTAAACAATGGGGCCTCATCTGGGTTTTTTATACCGACGACAATGAGGGCAATTTCAGTAGCGGCACCGGCGGCACCGGCGGCACCGCCATCAACTGGAATCGAGGGGAATGGGTTCGCGCACTCGCCGTGCATTATCGCGAGAAACCGGCCATCCTTTTCTGCCCGGAGGCCAACGCTCGCCGCGGGCACCTCAGCCTTACAGAAGCCCGAAAGCCGGTAGACACCCCTGAACACCTACTCGTCCGGTATGGTGGTCCTCGCACAGGTTACAATTTTCCCGACTTCACGAATGACCAAGTCAATAATGGTCGGCTCGCGGCGAGCTACGGAAGCAATAATTGGACCTACAAAGCTAGGCAAGATATCCAAGAGCGACCCCAAAAAGATCACTGGGGCTCATTCAATGTCCCCCATGCTACTACCGAGATTCCGTTGTTCTCCGATGCGATGTGGCGCGGTGGCGGCCCCGACCATCGGAGGAACACCAAAGACGCAGCTCCGGCATTCAACGGCGAGTGGACCGGTGAAGGTGCCGAATCAAAACACTTCGCCTTCATGCGGCACAACAAAGGCATCAATATCTTGTTCTTCGATAACTCAGTGCGCCCCACCAAATCACCCAAAGAGATTTGGACCTATAAATGGCATCGCACCTACGCACGCCACGGCCGCGAGCGTACCAAGGAATTTCCGAACTGGATGCCTTAACCGGCTAAAATCCTCTCATTATGGCAGAAAAGAAACCGGAAACCTCGGTTTCTTTTTTCTTGCCCAACAGAACCCTCTACCAAATCAGTTTCTGCAATCCTCGAAATTGGGGGTTTGCATTTATTCGCCGTTTCCGCTACATCTCCGCTGGCTTGAAAGCATCGCTTCGTCGGATGATGATTAGTCCATTCAGCAAATAAGACCCACAACGAACCCGGTTTAAGGGCATCGCAACAAAACAACGACGAGAAGCGAATAACATCCAGCAACTGTCTGAAGCTCCCGGAAAGTCATTGGCGTCCCCTTTGGAACGTAACAGCCGGTGTTTTAGTTGCGGAACGAAGCCAACAAAAAATTTGAATTAAAATCGCCCGACATTTTTTACCAGACGATGACACAGCCAGTAGCCAGAACCATTCGCCTCACCAATAGCCTGTTTCTGACCGGAACGGCGCTGCTGACTTTTACCGCAGTTCCCGCCTACATCTGGACATTTGGCATTGATTGGTTTCAAATCTCACTCTTTGTGAGCCTTTTCATTGCTACGGGATTGAGCATCACCTTGGGCTATCACCGCCTCTTCTCCCACCTTTCATTCAAAGCCAGTTGGCCCGTAAGGTTGTCGTCCCTGGTCTTTGGTGCTGCCTCTTTTGAGAATTCAGCCCTCTGTTGGTGCTCCGACCATCGGAACCATCACAAACATGTCGATCACGACAAAGACCCATACAATATCAAGAAGGGATTCTTCCACGCTCACATGGGTTGGATCATGTTCAAAGACCAACCTGAACTGGATCCGGATAATACCAAAGACCTCGCGCAAGATCCCTTGGTGATGTGGCAACACCGAAATTACGTCATGATTGCCATCGCAGTCGGTTTTGCTTTGCCCACTCTGCTCGGTTTTCTATGGAACGGATGGATCGGCGCGTTAGGAGGGTTTCTCATTAGCGGCGTCGCCCGCATCTTCGCCGTTCATCATATGACTTTCTGCATTAACTCTCTCTGCCACTGCGTCGGCCGCCAGCCTTACTCAACCAAGTGCTCCGCTCGAGACAGTGACTTGATGGCTCTCTTCACTTTCGGCGAAGGTTATCACAACTTTCATCACGAGTTTCAATCGGACTACCGAAACGGGGTCAAGGCCTGGCATTTTGATCCCACGAAGTGGGCCATTTGGCTGCTGAACAAAATCGGCCTTACCCATGATCTCCGCAGAATCCCAGAAGAACGCATCCTTCGAGCCGAAATCAGTGAGCACCAGCGCGCGATCACCACACGAATTAACAAACACTCACTGGAAATACCCGAATCCTTGCAACAGCTTTGGCAAACAGCGCATGACCGCGTTCAGGAATCCCTAGCAAACTGGGAAGAACATAAGAAACAATACGCCATCATCGCCAAAAGGCAGGTTGCAGAATCTGGCCGAAAGCTTGAAGAACTACGCGCCCGGATCAGCGACGCCAACTTCCAGCTTCAATGGGCGATGCAGGAATGGCGCAACGCACAGCGAGAGATTCATCTGCAACTCTCGCAATTGGTCAGCGCCGGCGCCTAGGATTCAATCTACTACCCCTCGCCGAAGCCAGCAAGCAAACGGCGCAGCGAATGATTTGCCAGCAATACGCCCCGGCGGTTCACGCCGCCTGAAAACAACTTCGGGGAATATGGCCCGGCGGGTAATTAAACAAGGCGACTTAAATTATGTCGCATAATGGCGTACGATACGAGCACCCCGACACGAGATGAAAGCTGTGGCGAGAAAGCTCGAGATTACCGATGCCGATGTGATGCGCATCGCCATACAACAGGAAATCCAACGCTCGGACGAGTCGAGGTACGATCACCGGCTTCACGGCCTGTTGTTGGTGACCGAAGGGCAGAGTTGCCGCCAGGTCGCCCAATGGTTCGATGAGGATCCGCGAAGGGTGCAGCGTTGGGTCAGAGCCTTTGAGGAGAGGGGGTTCGATGGGCTGCGCGACGGTGAAAGAACCGGTCGTCCCCGTACGCTCAGGCCGGATCAATGGTCGTCGCCGGAGCGGGACCTGCGTTGCCGACCGGATGACTTCGGCTTGGCCGGGCACTTGTGGGACGGCGGGTTGCTCGCCGAACACTTGCGGCGTCATTACGATGTGCAATTGGGGGTGCGCCAGTGTCAGCGGTTGTTCAGGCAGATGGGGTTTCGATTTCGAAAGCCGCGTCCGCAGGTGGCGCAGGCCGATCCGCAACGCCTTGCCACGTTTAAGAAAACTGCGCCGTCCGGCACGACGCGAGGACATTGAGCTGTGGAGTCAGGATGAATGCCATTTTCAACGACACGGTACTCGCTGTCGGGTCTGGGTTCCGCCCGAGGAAAAAGATCCGGTCGTCGCCCACGCGCCAGTCCGTCGCCTGCTTTGGTGCTGTCAGTCTACGCAGCGGCAAGTTCGTTCACACCCTTTCGCCGGTGTTCAACGCCGCCACATTCGAGGCGTTCCTGAAGGTGCTGCTCCGACGCTGCTCGCGCAACCAGAAAATGGTCGTCATTCTCGACAACGCACGCCACCACCACGCCAAGCTGCTCAAACCACTGTTGAGAGCCCACCGAGCGCATCTCAACCTGCTGTTTCTGCCGCCTTACAGCCCACAGCTCGCGCCGATCAAGAGAGTTTGGAAACCGACGCGGCGGCTGGCGCCTCACAATCTCTACTTCAGCAGCCTGGAGGAGTTGTCGGCCGCTGTGGAGGCCTGCTTCGACCAATGGCGAAAACCGAACCGTGTTCTGCAACGATTATGCGGCATTACTTAAGTCGTTATGTTTAACTCGGCGGCCGCACCAGCTTCCGCTGCGGTAACGGGAGACGGTGCTGCTATTGGAAGATAATCACCTCTACCGCGCATTTGCCGTCCGGCGCCATGTTGTGGTGGCGGTCGAAATGACCATGCGCGCCATGATGTTGATGCAAGATTTGAAGAATCAGCCGAAGCGATACGCAGCCATTGCAGTTGAATGCGGGCTGAGGCGATTGACAACTGATGACGGCACTGCACACTGCCGGCACAGAGCACTGACAAAAAGGATACAAGCAATCACAAAAACAAGCGAATAGGCGGATGGCAATTCCAGATTTTCAATCTTTTATTCTTCCGGTGTTGAAGTTGGGCGCCAAAAAGGCAACTCAACTGAACGAAGCAGTTAAAATACTCGCTGACGAATTCGGTCTCACGCAGGAGGAAAGAGCCCAGCTCTTACCTAGTGGAGGGATTACCACTGTCAAGGGGCGGGTCGGTTGGGCTGTCACCTATCTAGTAAAGGCCAAGCTCCTGATTAGACCAAAACGGGGTTACTTCACGGCCACGGAGCGTGGCAAAGCCGCCCTTTCCAAGCCATCTGCCAAGATAGATTGTAAGTTTCTCGAACAATACCAGGAATTCCGTGAATTCAAAACGCATAAGTCGCCCAGCGCACCGTTGGCCACGTCCGACACCGGCACGGATGAATCCGAGACCCCGGAGGAACGAATTGAACATGCCTACGCGGAAGTCGCTGCCGCTATAAAAGCCGAGCTATTGTCGAAGGTGCAGCAGGCATCGCCGGAATTCTTCGAACAGCTGATTGTGAAGTTGCTGATTTCAATGGGATACGGCGGCTTGGATGAAGAGGCAGGCAAGCATCTCGGAAAATCCGGTGATGGCGGCGTGGATGGCGTAATCAATGAAGATAAATTGGGGCTCGACCAGATTTACTTTCAAGCCAAGCGCTATGCATCCGATCACCCAATCAGTAGATCCGACGTTCAAGCCTTTGTGGGCAGCTTGGCTAACAAGGCAACCGCGAACAAGGGCGTTTTTGTCACCACTTCATCATTCTCCAGACAGACCCGCGAATATGCCAAAAGCGTTCCCGTTTCCATTATTTTGATCGACGGCGAAAAACTGACTGATTTGATGTTTAAGTATAATGTGGGGGTGCAGATCAACCGCAGCATTGAGTTGAAAAAAATAGACGAAGATTTCTTTCTGGAGTAATCGAAGGTGGCGTTACAGAACCCTGCAAGAGATAACCCTGGCAAAAGCCACTAATTCGGCGGGGCGCAATCGCCATCAATGACCACTCGTTGCCATGTGGTCCGGGCCCACGCACAATCTCCACCGCAATGATGCACGTCAGGGAAAACCGGCCGACTGCTCGGTGGTGGATGAGCCTTTCTACTCCTGTTATCCGCATGAGACCGGCCCGTGCCACCCCCCCTGCTGCGATGAGGTTCTCAATCTCCAGAGTCGCGACCGGGGCAAAATGATCCGGCAGCTTACGGCAACGGACCCAGGTGCCGACTATTGTTACCAGCAGCACATGACGCACCACATAGCGCGTGGTATGGATTTTACACTGACCGGTTTTTGTTGCTGCCATCGGTGGCCACCCTGCACAACGCCGGCAGAGCACTGCTGCTCTTAACCGCAGTCACGGTCAACTTCGCGCCACAAAATGAGTGAAGCCAACGCATCGCATAGTCCGCTGTGGCTCGCCTCTGTCGCGGTCGCCACGACGCGCAAACGCCAACACCCGCAAAAACCCGGCGAGAATTCCGCAAAATGAGCACCCGGGGATTACTCACAAGCATTCGTGACATTGCAGCGTCCGCCACCAGAGAACTTCACCTTGGAAAGCACTTGCGCTCCCTACTCCAATACAACGCGATCCGTAGATCGGAATCACACTCAGCGCAGGCCACCGCGGCGAAGAACCCGGCGGTCCGCCTCCTACGACGGCGACCTCATAGGGATGAAGCTCACCCTCAAATCACCCACAGCCAAAGCTTCCGTCAAAAAAGAATCTTGCCCAAAATAGCGGACATCACCATTTATCAGCCGTAATCTAAGGACGCCTGCGAAGCACCAACAACAAAAAGACTTCTTCAAAACTATGTCCCTTTCTCCCACCCCTGCAGAGGCGATGATCCAGGAACAACTGCTCTCAGAGAATCGCGGCATTTCGTATCCCGATGTGATTGCAGCCATGCGACATGTCCCTCGAGACGTCTTTGTGCCGGAAATTTACCGCGCGGCAGCATTCACCGATCGACCGCTCCCTATCAGCCACGGCCAAACCATCTCTCAACCCTTCATTGTTGCCTACATGACTGAGGCAATCAATCCCAAGTCTACGGATCGCGTCCTAGAGATCGGCACCGGATCAGGTTATCAAACCGCAATCCTGGCCGAGATCGTCAAAGAGGTCTTTACCATTGAAATGGTCCCCGCTTTGGCAAAACAAGCAAGCACCCTGCTCAACAAACTCGGTTTCACCAACATCCATTATCGTCAAGGCGATGGCTCCCTAGGATGGCCTGAAGCAGCTCCCTTTGACGCCATCCTCGTTACCTGCGCACCAACCAACATTCCCACGCCTCTCCTTGAGCAATTAGATCAACACGGCAAGCTCGTCATCCCCACCGGAACCGACAACAGCCAACAACTGAAACGAATCACCCATACTGACGATGTATTTCACCACGAGACACTTCTCCCCGTCCGATTCGTTCCGATGAAAAACCTCCGTCGCTAACCAGCAAGCCGAAAAACCGAACCCTGAGACTTCTCAATTTCCTCATTCCACGTATTCGACACATTCCGCAATTTAATCCTCTCATTCCTTCAGGCACGAATTTTGACTCATCAACCAAAGCCATTGCTTTTGTCTAGCACCATGCTCGACCTCCACTCATACTCGCTTGCCGCTTTCTAGTAACGATTTCCACCATCGCCGATGATCCAGCTGACAATCAAGAAGACAGCGTCCGTCCGGTTCCTCCTGCGCGAGCCCCCCTCCGCCGAGGACAGAGAAACCTTTGAGGACAAATCCGCTCAACTATTCGAAGAGATTCAAAGCACCGCCCTCGCCAACCACCCCAAACGCCTCGCACTCCTCCCCAATGTCGAAATTTTCCACAAAGCCGAGATTCCATGAGGGACCAACGAACGGTCTACAACATACCCCGGTGGTCGATAATCTCACAACATCCCGGAAACTGAATACAACATGCCATGAGGAAATGCACCCCAGCGTTCCCAAATCCGATTCCCACATAGGGCACCGCCAACATCACCCCCCGCACCGTGCCTCCAAGTCTCCCCCGCCTCTCGAAAGGCAACGCCGTATAGGGCTCCAATCCTGGCACAACAACCTCTGCTTGGAGACTCGGTGCGCCCGGCGTTCGGGCGATGCCACCCCAAAACCAGCCCGCCACCTCAATGACCGGAGGGTTCGCCCCTAGATCCACCTCACAAGCCGGGGGCGGCAGCTTGATTTCCCACCTCTGGGCGACCCCGCAAAGCGAAGCGAGGCGGCGTGCCGCTAGCCTCTCGTGGCTCCTGGACGAACTAACGGCGGGCGGGCACCGCTTCGAGCCTCCCGCGACTGCCACCCTCCCCGCCAGAGGGTAACCCGATCGAAAGGCGTTGGTGACGACTCAAGGCCACCGGGTTCCAGGATGACATCACCTGCTCCCCGCAGGAGGTGGCGGACCGCCTCGGCCC
The DNA here is from genome assembly GCA_024761205.1 of Limisphaerales bacterium. Lineage (GTDB taxonomy): Bacteria > Verrucomicrobiota > Verrucomicrobiia > Limisphaerales > AAA164-E04 > UBA2970. Next base: position 24,041 of record JAMASS010000010.1, on the reverse strand, counting down.
TTCATGAACGCCTCCTCAACAAACTGCCTCCATCCGCGCTTTCCGAAAATGATTTTTCGGCAGATAGTATAAACGTGATTCGATTCTGGATATCCTTGCCGGAATACAACAAGTAAGGAAACACCACGCGGTTGAGATCGGGAACCGGGGAAGGCACGATCTTTTCGGCCGTTACTCCAGTGTCTAGAAGTTCTCGGCAGGCCTCAGCAAAGGTGAGACCTGTCTCACCGGTGTCAGCACATCCGCATAGCGAGTGATGCCAAACTCCAAGAGTCGCGTCGTCCGATCCTTAAGTGGACCAAGATTTGCTAGCAAATAACGCAATTCAAAGGACACATAATGTACTTTACATTTACTATTGTCAGTATGATGTCGGCACGCGCCATCCGCGAAAAATCTAGAACGTATCGTTCCACCTAGAAGTCAACCCCCCCGCTAGAATCAGCTAGATTGAATTGCAAGTAGCAAGACCGGTTGAATCCCGAATATTAATTACACTCGTACCAAATCTAATCTACACACCAGCCGATCACGAACCCATGACTTACTACATCAAGGACTCGAATCAAGAGGATCAAGGACCTTTCACCAGGAAGGATTTGGAGAAACGATTCCGTGACGGCCGGATTTCGTTAGAAACTCAAGTTCGATGGGATGGCTCAAGTGCCGCAGTTGCCTTTCGAGAACTGCAAGAACTCACGACAGACACACCTCCTGCCTCAGAAGGCTATTCCGACCATATTAACAAACCGCGTCCAAAAAAATCCGGATTCCTCCGTCAATTTACCGGCCTCAGTCTCTTCCTCTGGCCATTCAATCAACTCCATCGCTTGGGCGACATCGACAATCGGAATTTGCTCGCCCTCACCGGTATCGGTCTGGTGCCCTTGATCCTGCTCACTTTATTCACCGGTCTGTTTACCGACAAATTTGTCTTCTTCCTCACAGCGTTCTATTTTTCAGTTCTGTGGGCGATTCTGTTTTACCATATCTTTCCCGCGCCCAACATCCGCATCAGCACATCAATTCTCTGTTTTATGGGGACCGGCTTGGTCTCGATCAGCCTCTTGGTGGGTTTCTTCAAACTTCCTTTCATTTCACTGCCCAATAGCTGGCTAGGCGCGGAGATTCCTGCAATCCGTGCTGTTGCCTTCTTCGTTTGGGTCGCGGTGCCTGAAGAGCTTTGTAAGATTCTCATGATCTATGTGCTCTCCAAGCGCTCTGAAGTCTACCTGCCGAAAACCATGGCCTACTATGGCATGATCTGCGGACTCGGTTTCGGGATCCATGAAGGCTTGGAATATCAACTCGCTCGTAATGCGCTCTTTGCCGAGTCATCCACGGAATATCTCCTCCTAAACCTGCTGCGACTTACATCGCTTCCCGCCCTCCATGCGGTGTGGACCGGCATCGCGAGCTATTTTCTAAGCTTTGCCTACCTCTATCCCAGTCATCGCCTCGTTCTCATCCTGGTTGCCCTCACGATTCCGTCTATCCTGCACGCCCTGTTCAACACTTTCAACGGCACGTTGACCAGCCTCGGGATCAGCCTCTTGAGCGTGCTGATGCTGGTGCTTTATCTGTCAAAACATGATACCTTCGACATTTTCCTCAGGCGGGAAGAGCACCTCAATTGAGTCAGTGGGTCAAGGCATACATGAGAATATTGATCCCCAGAGCATAGGTGTGAACTGAGAACCGCTCAAAATACTCCTGATCTTCCCCTTCCCTCTCCCAACCATCGGCGATATCCGTGTTGTGGGTCGCTACGGCAAGCAGCCGTCCCCCTTTATCGAATAAGCCCTTGAAGTGAACCTGCGAAAGATCGGCATCCCCACCGTTAGGGCGACGATGACTCCAAAAAGGGTCATAGCTTAGCCCGGTCGTTTCAAAAAAGAACCGCGCCGGCACTTGGGGGCAACGATCTAGCGAATAAACGATGTTAAGCAAGGCGTGATCATCAGGGATGTCCCGCCATTCCCAATCTGGAAACGCATCCTGGCTAATGCGAGCGAAATTCCGCCATTCAGCACTGCCCCAAAAATCATCCACCCACAGAAAACCGCCGTTGCGCAAATGCCGACGAAGGTTCGCCTTCTCCTTCTTTGATAAAACCTGCCAACCCACATCACTCATGAACAAGAACGGATAGTTGTAGATGGCCGGATCGGTTAGTTTCAGGCTGATTGGATCCGATGCCGTGGGAATTGAAGTCAACTCCGTGAGACGATGAAGAAAGTTGAGTTCCGCTCGTGGGTAGTCGGTCTCCCAACGTTGCCAGATCCGTCCCTCATACGCATACCAAGCTTCACCATAACCGCCGGAACTGTCATATTGAACCCGGACCATCACAAAACGGTCGCTGTTCCCGGAGGCACCTCTGACCCTTTGTAGATCGTCGTCTGCTGCCAAACCAAGCGTCACCAACAATATCAGCAGGCCAGCCACTGAATGGTAGCCGGCAACCGGATAAGCCAACCGATTCGACGCCATTATGAAAATCTCAAACAGCCCTCAGCGAGATGGCTGATAAGCCGGGTTGGGACGCGGTAAGCGTGCTCCCATATCCTTTAGCTTCGCCATCAACTCCGACTCCAGAGAGTCGGCCAAAGGCTTTTGCTGCAACACCAAATTAACCGTCTCCCCCAAATCATCATCGAGATGATACAGCTCCCGAATGCCCTCGTAGAACTTGATGAGCTTCCAAGGTCCCTTTCGGATAATGCTATAAGGCCCGGGATCATGACGATAGTGAGGAAAGTGCCAAATTAACGTGTCCCGAGTCAGTGGTATTTGTCCTCCCGACCGGAGATGAGGCACGAGGGATAACCCATCGATCACCCGATCGCTCGGAGCCGGAATCGCAGCTGCATCAAGAAGGGTTGGCAAAACGTCAATCGAGCTAATTGGCATGTCCGATGTCTTACCCGCGGGAACTTGGCCGGGCCAACGAACAATGAACGGAACCCGGATGCCGCCTTCATAAGCGTAACCCTTTCCCGATCTCAAGGGCGCGTTCTCCGTCGGGCTTTTCTGGCGATCGAGCCCCCCATTGTCGGAGGTAAAGATAATGACCGTTTCATCAGCAATTCCGAGCTCATCCAAAATTGCGAGCACCCTGCCCGTCGATCGATCAACCGACTCAACCATTGCCGCATACTTGGCGTTGGACTCCTTCTTTCCGGCACGACGATATTTTGCCGTGATCGCCTCCTCAGCCTGAATTGGCGTATGCACGGCATAATGAGCCAAGTGAATAAAAAACGGCTCCTCCTTCCATTGGTGAATCAGACTAACAGCCTCGTCCGCCTCACGATCTGTCAAATACTGCCCCTCCTGCCGCCCCTCAAGATAAGGAATTCCGGCACGAATCATCGGATGCCTATGATTCGGCCGATTAAACGGATCGAAATAGGAAGGTGGCTGACCGTAATCACAACCGCCTCGATTCTCATCATAACCTTGCTCCGTCGGATACCAGCCATCATCCCCTAAGTGCCATTTACCGATATGCGCCGATTGGTAACCCTCCTGCCCCAGAATTTCCGCAATAGTCAGCTCCTCATGCTCCATCCAATACGGATTGGGAGGACAAAGAAACCGTCTCTTGGGCGAGCCGACATAGTCGACGGGGTTTTTCCCCGGCGTTCCCATCTGGTCGCGCTGGAATCGAGAACGAATCCAATCAGTCACGCCGATGCGCCCGGGATAACGACCCGTCTGAATCGCTGCCCGGGTAGGCGAACAAACCGCACAGGCGGCATAGGCATTGGTAAACCGCATACCTTCCGCCGCAAGGCGATCAATATTTGGCGTTTGATAATAGTCACTCCCCTGGCAGGAAAGATCCATCCAACCTAAATCATCCACTAATATGATGATAAAGTTAAGCCGAGGGCTTCCCGAGGCCAAATGGGGCGAAATAAGGAGAAAAATGGAAATTAGTTTAACACAAAAACGAAGCATTTCAACAAACTGCCCCAAAATTGATGAATCAACAAGCAATTACCACCGCTCAAATCCGACATAAACCCCGAAAAACCTGACCGCCCATCCCGGATAAGATAATGGTTTCCATCAGGAATTGATTGGTGATATCCACCCGCTTCGCACCCAAGGCCCGCCGGACACCGATCTCCCAAGTTCGCTCCGTGAAGCTAGCCAACATGATGTTTATGATGCCGATGTCACCCACCAAAAGCGAAATGGCTGCAATCGATCCCCGCCCGACGTGAAAATCCGCTTCGTTCTTCCGCCCGATTTAACAACTCCAGCGGCACCACCACCGCATCGCCCGCTGTCACACGAATCGTCAACTCGTGCAATTCCATCCACTCAGATTCACAGCTACCACTGCGATGACACACTAGGATTCCCCCGTTAAATGCATCCAACCCCTTGACAGCAGAATGTACATCCGGCTGTAAACCGTCCCGGATGCCACGGCCAATCCCGATGCGACTGAACAAGAATCGCCATGACAGCCTAGCGTTGACGCACCGTAGCACCTTCTCGGACGTGTTCCTCACCGTAACAGTGGATATCGCGATTGCCCCCATAGGTCACCAATCCCGTTTTCTTGGCGAAAATTCTGAATCTTCACCAGCAACCCTCGATCTCCTTCAGCTCGTTTTTGTTCAATGCTGCAACAAACCCCGCGCTTGAACCTCGGCGGCAGGAAGTTCAAGAAACCCTTGGGAAAGGCCTGGAAAGACTTAAACCCTCGGGGGGGCTTTCCAGGGGCCTCGGCGGATGCCGGGGCACATTCTCGAAGCGGGTGAATTGCCCTTGAAAAACCAGCCCCCCGCCTGCGGCACAAAATGGGAAAGGCGCTCTCAATGCCGCCGCTTACCAGTCGGCCCATCGTCGAGCCTCCTTCAATCCTCATCCCCGCCGCCTAGCGCGTTTGCCTTCGATTTCAATTGCGGCTTTCATATTACTTCCTGTCTCCCTTCTCCCGCCGTTGGTGGGCGGCGGAAAACGCGCCTCCCGTGCGCCACCGCCGCTGTCTTGCAATGCCTCGCAGCCCGCAGGCGCATCTCCCGGCGGCAGGCAATTGGCGCACAGATGGCACTCATCCGGAGCAGAACGCTATTGGGCGTGAGTCGGGTGGCGTTCACCTGCTCGATCAGCCGCTTCTTGGAGCGTTTCCGCGCGGGCTCAACGACGGCCTCGCTGCCGGCCGGAGCGGGAGCTCACCCTCTCCCCCTGAGCTCGCTCTTGGAATGAGACAAACAGCCCGCCAAACCCTCCCCGAGGCTTGCCGATGAGGACGGGGCCCCCGCCTAGGCAAACCGCCAATGGGGAAAGGGGAGGCCGGCGTTCCATTCAAGCCAGTTCCCACGATGCGAAGGCGGCATGAGAGGGTTTGGAACCACGAGACCGCAGTCGGTTTTCCCGCAAGGTGCGGCCCCGGGCGGCAAAACGGGATTGCGCCGCCTTTACCGATGATCTTGGGGCGAGCGGGTAAAAATGAGCCCGTAAAATCGGCGGGGCCACCGGAAACCAACCGGCCGCACTGCTTAAAAGCTGTCTCAACAGACGCTTCGGAGCGCGAAATGGAGTCAAGAATCGCCAGAGTTTACAAACCTCGCGCCATGTTACACATCAACCAAGCACTCTCCGCGCGCTGCCATCCTCCGCGGCCCAGCGAGGGCCGACGGCTCGCGCCATGAGCCTCCCTTGGCTCGAAGAATTTGGGGCGCCTGATCCAGCCGCTGCCTTCCCTCAAGCCGCGCTTGACAATTCCAAACGTGGCTCCCTCGCTTCCAATCGCCAATAATGGAAATTAGCTGTGCTGTAGGGGGTTTGATTTCCGAGGGAGTGGCGCAGATCAATCCGATCCGAATCTGCTGATGGATGATTTTGTTTCCGGCGGGGGGTGTTCGTCACGACCTTGCTGGTCTTCAATTTTTTGGGTGATGGTCTGCGGGAGCTCTTTAGGCTGGAGGCTCAGGCGCGGTTGAGCTCACAGGGTGAGGTTTTGCCCGGAGAAAGGATTTTTGGAGATCATAGCGCTTTCCGGGACTCGGGGAATGTGTCGAATGGCCCCGGCCAAGTACACCCATCCGATGATGAGGTGCAGGCAGGCGGAGAGGAGGAGACCTAGGAGGCTGAGAAGATGCAAGCCATATAGGAGAATGGAAATAGTCATGATGATGACACCGGGGACCAGGATGCTCCCGGCTAAGCGCCAGGTCGGCCAGAATTCCGTGCGACGATCGGCAAAAAATGACGCGACCGAAAGGGGTACGTAGTAGCAGGTCGCGAGGCCTGTCCACATAATGAGGAGACCTCCGGTGATGAGGAAAAACGTGGCAATAGTGAACAGGCCCTTTCTCGCGTTCCACCAGGGAATGACGTGATCGGCAGATAAATTGAGGGATTGCTGACGGGGATAGGGAAGGGCGAGGTAGCCAAGGAGTGACTTGAGGCGAATTTCTTCGGGTGTTAGGATGATCTGGAAGTCCGAAGTCATATTGCCTGTGGGGCTGGCGATGGAACTCACCACGAGTGATAGGAAGTTATTTTGATGACGAGTGACACTGTCTGGTGGCAGATGATTTAGGCGGCCGTCCTGAATCTTCAGGTTTGCTGGGAATGTTTCGATCGACTCCTCAACAACCGGAATCCAGTGATAATGGAAAAACCAAATGGTCGTTCCGGCCGCCAGACCTGCCAAGGTGATCCACCCCAACAGAAACCATGATGCTTGCCGGCGGGAAAAAGCCACAACCCCGGGGAATGTAAGTGGGACTGGTAGCGCAGCGGTGGGCGAGTGAGCCATCGGATTCACCTCTTTGCTCGGCTTCATTCGGTTCGCGAGGTCTTCTTTCGTCCAATCAATTGCTGGAGGACGATCTACGGATTGTCGCTCGGAGGGGTCTGCGGCGGGGGCCCCGAGCTTGATGGCGGCGGATTTTGTCGAGGATCGGCTTTTTGTGGTGCGACTTGCACTACTAGGGGGAATCTCAGCTTCATGACTTCGTCAACGATCACCTCGATGAAGTAGGTGCCGGTTTTTTTGAACTCAACCTGCCCGAATAAGGAGACATTGGTGGCGTGGCTGGAGGCCTCACGGAGGGCGAATTTAACTTGGCTCTGACGGATGATGGTCGTTTGATCCGGGCCAACCAGTCGGACGGTTTCTGTGAAGGAGCCAATGCCTGCCACCCAGCGATTAAAGACGCAGAGCTTCAAGGCGATGATGGGGATTTTGGGGACGCGAATGAGGCCGATGACGCCGATAATAATAAAATTGCCGCTCGACTCTTGCCGAACGTCTTCGCACAGGAGCGAGCATTGGAGATCCGGTAGGATTCGTGATGGTTCCATGGGTGATGAAAGGTTTTGTTCGTCGGTAGAAAGACGTGGTCAATATCAGTGATAAAGAGTTGGGTGTCGGTTATCGGTTCAGAGGCAACTACGATTGCTGAGCCATTCTTGATGCCGCCTCCACGGTGTTGCGCATGAGCATGGCGATGGTCATGGGGCCGACCCCACCCGGATTGGGGGTGATCTTTCCGGCGATGGGCTGCACTTCGTCAAAGGCCACATCACCAACGAGGCGCGATCCTTTTTTTGCCGTGGGATCGGGGATGCGATTCACGCCGACATCGATGACCACCGCGCCGGGTTTGACCATGGAAGCTTTGACAAACTCGGGAACGCCTATTGCTGCAATGAGGATGTCTGCTGCTTGGCAATGAGACTCGATATTCAGCGTGCGTGAATGGCAAAGAGTTACAGTGGAATTCGCGTCGGGTGCCTTCTGAAGGAGGATGGCAGTCATTGGTTTGCCAACAATGTTTCCCCGGCCAAGGACAACGGCACGGGTCCCTGGAATTTCGATGCCGCTCCGGCGAAGAAGCTCATGAACGCCGGCTGGTGTGCAAGGTACGAATCCAGATAGGTCTCCTAGCATGAGTTTGCCAACGTTCTCGGGATGGAAGCCATCGACATCCTTTTGGGGAGCGACGGTTCTATAGACGATGGTTTCGCTGATGTGTTTCGGGAGAGGCGCTTGTACCAGGATCCCATGTGTCTGTGAGTCGCTGTTCAGGGATCGGAGCCGTTCCAGGAGAACGGACTCAGCGGTCGCTTCCGGGAACACAATCGTCTGGGATTCGATACCTAGTTGAGCCGCAGTTTTCTCCTTCATTCCGACATAGACCCGTGAGGCGGGATCTTCCCCCATACGGATGAAGACCAGCATCGGATGAATGTCTCTTTTTTTAAGCCGGGAGACTTTTAATGCTGTGTCTGCATTGAGTTCAGCGCTGATTTGCCGCCCGTCGAGAAGATTATCCACCGTGTGCTATTCCAGAACCCGAAGTTGCTCGACTTCAATCACGGGGATTCGTGGCCAGCGAGCGTCCACGGCTTCCGTGCCCACCACGCGGACCTTGCGACCTTCATAGGGCTTCAAGGCTTTGGAGCCGGTGCCGAGATCCACTTGTAGTTTGCCGGTATAGAGGTAGTTGATCGTCGTCCCCGTTCGGGGGTCGTCGAGTCGGTGATAGGTAGGCGCTTGGATATTCCGAGTGCGCTTAACGATGCCGTTTCGCGTGATGATCCTCTTGAGTTGATTGGCCACCTCCTCGGAGACGGTGATCGTCGGCATCTCGGTGGGTGATATCGTGGGCTCCAAGGCCGACGGTAGCGAGGGCGGAGGACTCTGAGTGAGCGGAGCATCCACTTTGTCAAACAGACTCTCTGAATCGTTGATGATGGATGCCAGAACTGCGGGTGCGGGTGTCGTTGTCAGCGGAGACAGGTTTTCAGTTGGGGGTTCTGATGGATTGGTTTCAGCGATCTCGTTTTCATGGGCGTCGACAATGGGTGCCGGAATCTGCTCGTTAGAGGTGACTTCTGGCGTGGCTGATTCCAGCACGGTTGGTTTGCTTGGTTCGATGATGCCGCCCGTGTTTGCGGTTGAGGATTTGTTGACAAACTCAGCAGCCACATAGGCCACCGTGCCGGGCAGTGGTTTGATCGCCATCCAGCCCGCCGAAGCTCGGATTTGTTCGACTACTGTATTGCGTTCGATCCGTCCGACGACCGAGAAATTCAGCCCTGGACCGGCCCGGACATTGAGCCGTGAGGCCTTGACCGCTTTGGTTTTCAGATCGATATATTGGGCCGATACCCACAAAGTGGTTTCCTCCGGCATTTGGATTTGATACCACTCCTTTGGTTCGTTCGGTTGAGGATCGTTCAGATGAATGTGATCCAAGACCACCACCTTGGCGCCCGTATTGAATTGGTGGATCACTTCGCTCGCAATACTGGGGCGAGTTCGCACATTGACGCGCTCGTTCAAGACGACCCCTTCCGAGGCGACGACCTCACTAGGATGCGCTAAGAAGATGCTCCAAATCGAGACGACGAAGGCCCAGCGAATCCATTTCATATTGTGGAGAGTGAAAGATTTCGAAGCTGGTCTGTCAATGCTACAATAAACGGCCCGCCGCCCGTGGAGAGTTCGCACGACAAAAGACCTAAATACCCAAGCCCAGTGGAAACCTTCGCCCAATCTCCTGACTAGCTGCCTTTGAACTTGAAACCTGAAATGTGGGACTGAAAACTTGGCGTTTACTCTCCCCTCTCCCCCTATGACCGCCCGTAAAAGGTTTGCCTCACGGGGGAAAGCCGTTAGATTCAGCGGTATGAGTCTAAAAACACTCTTGGCATTTCTCGCACTCGGGCCCTGTTGTTTGGTGCAAGGGCAGGTGACGGTTAAGGTGGATTTTGAGAAGGATTTCTATATCGCAGACGAAACCATGCTGGCCAGTGTGCGCATCACGAATTTCTCCGGACGATCATTGACCTTTGGGAAAGACAATCATTGGCTAATGTTTTCGGTGGAGAAAAGCAATGGGTTTCTGGCGGATCAGGATGGCAATCCCTCAGTGATCGGTGAATTTGAAATTCCCAATGCGTCGAGAGGCATCCGCCGGGTGAATTTAGCTCCCTATTACAAGATGAGCGATCCAGGACGGTATCAAGTGACCGCAACGGTGTTCTGCCAGGAGCTCAAGGAAGTGTTGAAGAGTCCTCCGACAGAGGTGAATATCATTCGTGCGACGACGCTGTGGCAGAAGGAATTTGGCGTGACGTCCGGCGATGACACCCACTATGAAGTCCGGAATTACGCTTTGATTCGGGCGCTCAACAATAACCAACTTGAGCTCTACGTCAGGGTGGCCCGCCGAGATGACTCGAAAGTTTTCGGCACTTTTCCGGTGGGGAATTTGGTTTCTTTTGGCGCGCCCGAAGTACAAGTGGATCGGTTAAGTCGGCTCCACCTGTTGCAGCAGTATAGGGCGCGGTCATTTCGCTATCTGGTCGTGACGCCGGATGGCGAACTCATGATTCGGCAGCGGTATGACTATACCAAAACTCGACCCAAACTGGGTGCAGATGCCGAGCATTTGGTAACCGTTGTTGGTGGCGTTCGGGTGCCTTCCCTCAATGATTTGCCGCCGTCACCGGTTAAGGAGGTCAGCGGCGTGTTGTCGACTCAGGAGCCATCTTGTCCTGGATTGGTCGAGAACTGACGGCTTGTAATCATCTAGTGCGCTAGGAGCTCGGATATTGGTGCGCTGCAGACAGAGAATTTTTCGATAGCTTCGTCGACGTTGTGAATTACAAAGTCCTAATGGTCATTGCCGATTTTCGGCGAATTAATCAGAATGGAGATGCACCCAACGCTTGGTCGGTTGCTGCGTCTTGCCATTGGTCTCTCAGGACATAGAAGTGTTAATCCATCAAGACGGTGTTCAAACATGGCCTCCCCGAAATTGCCTCGGCCATGGCTTGCGACAAGGGTAGTCGTTCGCTTCGTCATGGGGACACATAAGTGTTTGGTAGATTGGGAATCGGCGTTTCAAAAGAGTTATGCACGGTCTCCAGCTTTCACTGCGAGAAATGACTAAAAACCCTTGATTCATAGTTATTGTTGAAGAAGCGATAAGATCGCCGCGTTGATCTCCATTTCTTCCACTCGATGAGGCGGGCGATAAATGGCTCCATCCTGTACCTGCTCGACTACGAAGTTATCCCGTACGAATACCGCTGGTTTCATATTCCGTCGTGAGAGAGAGGCATACAGTTTACCGGACTCACGTCTGAGGGTAGATTTTTACGATATTTCTGGATTTCTCAATCTGACTCATTGATAGACCACAGGTTGTTGCGTTAGTGATTGGGATTCAAGGTCTGTTCTAAAAATTGGAAAATCAGGCGAAATCTACCAGCCTCTGGTTCTTTGGAAAATTCTACCAAATACTTTCTAAACTCGCCTTAAGAACTGGGAGATTACGATTCGGCCCATACGGACTAACACTTAATGGAAAACTTGATCTTAAGGCTATTGGGCCACTTTGTCACCGCGAGATTTCCATCTGCAGGGCAACCAATCGACAGATCATCGATACTAACGAATCCGTTCAGATCACGGTAATTTTGATTACAAGCACTCGTAAAAAGTTCACTCTCGATGGCCTTGGAGTGACGTTTCTGAGGGCGGTATTGAAGGAGGGGGCGTTGTGACAAGTGGAAGTAATGTCATCGAACTGCAGTCCAAGCAGATTGTATAAATGCTGCATTTCTACGGCATCGAAAGCCAAGAAAGTGACGCGAACGTCAGCCTCCCGTTGCCAAGTCTAGTGAGTGTTCTAGCAGGTAGATAGATCGGACAATTATGTTGTGCGCTCTATTAAATTCTTGCTTTTAAATGTGAAAACAGCAATTATTATTCCTGTGGCCTCGTTTATAAACTAGAAATACCTCAATCAAACCGTTTGCTTAATCCTTAATCACCTTGTAGGCAATGACTAGTTCCTCGTTAGTATCCGAAATTACGGCGCGCTCAATCCTGTCGGCCATCGTGAAAAACACCGCACCGTCACTGATAAACGGCTTCCAGTAGGTATCAAACTTGTCCGAGAAGTGCTTGGCTCTGGTCCGGTATTAGTGCTCGTTTGTCATCTGCCCACTTGACGTAAGGTGTAACCGGGACTTTATCGAGATAAGGTCACTAGTTGTGCTGAAACACCTTGCTAAATGGCAGTAACTGACTCATGAAGATTAGCCTCTTGCAGCGAAAGCTGACAGAAATACCGCCTCCGATCAAAGGACGTTATTCTGTCGGTATGTTCCATGCCTTTGGCATCTATTCAGATAACTTTATGTGTACTTTCTACTTTAATAGTGATGAATGTTTATGTATGTTGGTTTAACCAGTTCCCAAAAGTTCTCAATACTGTTGGTATGCGTTTTTCCGCATACATACTCGCCTTGATTGTTGTTGATATGGTCCAGCGTACATAGTAGCGTTCAGTGTGGAATACCCACGGTTATTATTTGCATTGATTGTCGGTCCGAGGGCTACACATTATCAATGACATGGAGCATGACATCGGTAGCACTAGCACCTTTGATGAGAAATGCTTTGGTCTTGTCGTTCCGTTCAGTTATGCTGAAAACCATGGTCTTGCTGCTTCGACCTTACGTCCCTTTTGTCCACGTTTGTTTTTGTCCCCAATACAGATTTCGTTTACCTTTGCAGTGCCACCGAGTATTCCGGACATTATCATTACCAGTAGCATGGTGGATATACTGAAGCATGTGTCATGCGGTTTTTTAGATAAACATGAACGCTCCGAGGACTCGCCGATGTCCACAGTAAAACGATAGGTTTTAAAGTGCTTCTGGCCCGGTTGCGCCGGTTTTTTGGATGGCAGCCAAGTGGAGTAGCTTTTATGTTCCATGGTTTGATTTATAGATGCATTCCGAACTCTTGGATGCTCCACGTCGTTGATTTCCTCCGCTGGTCAGTGATAGGGCTCGGCCGCAGCAATGTAAGGCGCAAAAAGGGTATAATTCTCATCCACTAAAAACTGAGTGTTGGAGGCTCCCTGTCTCATCACTGATCCCCCAACTCAACCGGTGATGAGTCCAGATGGATGTTTGAGTCTAGTCGTTCTTGGTTGTCTCCGGCACAAAATTCCACGCAACGATCATCTGCAGGAAGTTGTTTTTACATGCCGCTATTCGGGCCTTGCTGCAGGCCTTGGCTAATCTCACGGGTTTGTATTGTTCTTTACACTCAACCACTTCACCATCGACCCGATAAACACATCACTGCCTTAGGCAGAGCGGTGCTAAATTAGGGCTTAGCAGATCGGCAAGCGGTGAAGGTCGTTAGCGATGAAATCGTTTGCATATTCAAAGTGAATCGCGCGAACATCGGAAGTGGCTGAGTAGCAAGCAACCTTGTAGTATAGCCCACGTTCTTTACCGAAGTTGAGAGAAGACCTCGATCTTTGAATGGAATCTGATTCTCGGTTGAGCCGGATAATCCATTGCCAATGCTGCTGCAGACAACTTTTGAAGGAATGGGCAGAAGTCAGCGGAGGAGGCAGAGAGTTTTTCTCACATCAGATAGACCTTTGTTGTCTCCGTTTCTTCCTGTTCAATACTGCTTTTGTTTTCGCAATGATGAGTTAGAGGCATGGAGAGGCTTCGGTGGGGAGGGAAGCTGCCCCTGCTTGGACCCACGTGCGGCGGGCGCCTCCGGCAATTTGAAGCGGCGTCCCGCCAAAATGTCCGGCACACTCAGGAGTTGCAGTCGAGGGCAGCGTTTGTCCTTCATCTCTCCGGCCATTGCCATCTCACGGCTGAAGGCGGCTTTCTGCTGCGGCTTCAAATTGCGCATCAGGATCAGGCCGGCCATATCGGCCTCTTCACGTTCCAAGACACCTCGCAGCTGGCGCACCACGCTGATATTGACATTCTCGCCGCCCTTCACCTCCAACACCATCGAGCGCAACTTCTTCCTTGACCGCCCGAAGTAGATGCGTCCGTCCCTGCCTCGCTTCGTCGTGACGAAGCCGTCCACCTCCTCTACCACCCATTTCTGGAAGTGATATGCGTCTCGCTTCCATAAATCAATGGCCCCTTCAAGCGTGCTTGGCACGCTATCAATAACGAAGTCAACCCCTTCCTTCAATCCGAGCCGATCATGCAGTCGAGCCGTAGCCACGCGCTTGATGGCGTGGATGGCGATGTCGCTTCCGATCCGGCGGCGTTTCAAGCTATGCGCCGCCTCCAAGGTAGTGGCGCACCCACAGAAGGGGTCGAACACCACATCACCTTCATTCGATCTCGCCTTGATGATCCTCTCCAACAACGCCAAGGACTTCTGCGTGGGATAGCCGAGGCGTTCTTTAGATATATTGATAATGGCTTTTATATCGTCCCATATATTTTAAACATCTGCAAAATAGCGCCCTTGTTCATCAACCTGTTCGCTAAAGAATGGCTTATGGTAAAAGATTTGTTCTTGAATAAGGTGATGCTTATACAAACCGGACTTTGTATAAAACAGTGGCACATCGTGCTTGCGCGGCCAATGCCGTTTGCTCGCTCCGCCGGTGCGATACGCCCACACGATTCATTCCTGAAATTCCTGTGCCCGAACACGCCGTGCAACATCACCTTGATATAATGGCTGGCAGTCGGGTCGCAATGCAGGTAAATGCCCGGTGGGTTTGAGGATGCCGCGCATAGGCAGGAGCCGCTCCGTCATATAAGAGAGATAAGCCAACAACCTCGGGTCCGTCCGGCGCAGGGACTTCATCCAAAGCCGCCAAAACTCTGCGGTGTCATCATCAATGCCGGATTTCCGCATGAGCACCGGCAACTGCTCAATGGCGCGAATCCGCTCACCGTCCAACGTCCATTGATTGCAAAAGACCTCGACCTGTTCCGGCAAAGGACGACCGGTCTCGTCTTTATAGATAGCGTTGTAAGCCCTATTCGAGTTGAAGGGCGGGTCGAGGTAAATCAGGTCCGTGCTGCCCGGCCCCAAATTATCCTGCATAACAGTCAGGCAATCGCCGTAATAAAGCTGATTGATCCGGCTCACGCGAGGGACCTCCGTATGAAGCAGGCAGAGGCGATCCCCTTGTTGTATTTCCAGATCGCCTCAGCGATGAAAAGCAGCATACAACGTTTGCTGTAGTGGCGGAGCGACCCAAGCCCGTTTTATCAGGGCTTGGCCTTCAATCGTGTTGATGAGCCCTTCCGCATAAGCGAGGGCGTGATTGATGACGGCGCGCCGAAAACCGGAACGGGGCGATAGGCGCGGTATTTATCAGTACCCGGGAAGGGTGCCCTGCTTTTCAACAGCCCCTGGCAGGAAACGGAGAATGCCCTTACCGGACAAAGACTCGGCAACGCGGGCGACAACCCCTTCCGCCCCGTTCTACAGCGCCAGTAACCGGAGTTGGAATATGGACAACAGATTCACAAGCGCGCCCTCATCCGCGCGCCCGAGGTGAAGCATCACCCACTGCCAGCCATGCCCATAATTTATCATTGCGTTTGTTTTTCTACTTCGCACGATTTCAGCGAGTGTGTTACGCTTTAGTGGCTGGCGATTGATGTTGATTGGAAGATGACGAGTGTGCTGCGAAGGTCTCACTCAAATAGGTCATCTCGATCGAGGAGGTGTGCTTGGATCATTTCGACGACCGGAATGCAGCGGGCGATGGCGTTTTGTTGGGTTTGGCCGCGGAAGGATGTGAGTTCCACTCGGCAAGCGGCCATACCTTCGCCGTTCCGGTCCTTGACGGGGAGGGTCACGATGACGGTTTTCTTGGTTCGAGCGAAGTAGATGTTTCTGCGGGCGATGGAATCTAGGACAGCTTCATCTGCTGGATTCCCGATCCGGTTCTTCTGGTTGCTCGCGATGACTTTGATGGGATCGTTCTCGCTTTTTTGGGTGTAGAGGGATATTTGTATCAACCGGTTGAACTTGGCCATAACTTGATCAACAATCCTTTGCGCCGTGGGGGTTTTTGGCTGATAGGTGACTTTGGTGTCCGCGAAATAGGCAACGGTATCGCCTTGTGTCCAGTAGCCGATCCTGCCAGATGCGAATTGGGTATCGGTCAAGGCTGGCAAGGTATTCGATTCGTTCAAACTCAGGGTGATTCGCGGTCCCTCACATTTGATCTTCATGGTGTGCCACTGTTTGGCCTCGATTTTGTATCGGTTGCCAATGGGTTCCTGCTCCTGTCCGTTGACCACTTTCCGGAAGTAAAACCAGCCGCCGAGGGTGTCGATTCTGACGGAGTAGTAATTCCGTGGGTTCTGCCAACGGAAAATAATGCCGGCCATCTGGAATTGTTTACCGTCCATGACTTTCAGGCGGGTCGAGAGCCGGAAATCATCAAAGGTCTCCTGGGTTTGAATAAGCATGGGGAAGCGATCATTGGAAGGCACTTGGGAGAACTGGCCGATGACGTTCTTTCGATTGGTGTTTTTGGCGAGGGGAGAGATTTGAGTCATGGCGGAGGGGAGGGTGTCGGTGAGCACCCTCCATTCTGCGGGTGAGCCGGATCCCGAGAGTTCGGTGCGGAAACTTTTGTTGGGTCCCGCAAGGGCACCGGGGGCATGGTCGAAATAGAGCGTCGCTGCATTCAGCTGGAGGCAGGCGCCGATTCCTAGGTACAGAGACAGAAATGCTCGCTGCATGGGTGAACGATACCAGAGAGCATGTCGATGCTGAAGGGTTTTTGAGTGGTTGGCGCTGTCCGGAATGAGTGGTGAATGGGCGAAAAAGGGCCGTATTTACGCGTTTCCCCGGCCATTGGCGGCAGCGAAGCTTTCTCTTGCCAAATGCTGGTTCATCAATAGATTAACCGACTCTATTTGTTGAACTTATGGACGATGATGACAACTAGTGTCAATCTTTTGGCCTTCACTCCTGCCTCCCAACCAGGACAGGAAGCGCCGCCGTTTTGGGTGAATATAGTGCCTTTGATGCTCCTGATGGTGATGCTTTATGTCATTATGCTCCGACCCCAGCAGAAGAAGGCTAAAGAACACGCCCGGCTGCTGTCCAAATTGAAGGTTGGTGACAAGGTTATCACGTCTGGAGGCATTATGGGGACAGTGGTCAGTCTGAAGGATAAGAGCGTTGCCATACGGTCAGCGGATACGAAAATGGAAATTTTGAAGAGTGCGGTCTCCGAGATCACCGAAAAGAGCTCGAACTAGACGAGGTTAGAGATATTTCATGAAATCAGGATACTATTGGAAATGGTTTTTTGTGATCTTCGTCGTGGCGTGGGCGATTACAGAGATGAATCCGCCGAAGAGCCAGAATTTGGTGGATTATTTTGCGTTGCATGTCGACCGGAGCGACGCGAGCAAGATCGAACAGATTGACGCCATTATCGCCAAGGCCCGTGAATTCGAAGCGGCAAATCCGGGGCGCGAATATGCAAATCTTTTGGATGCCGTCGGCACCACTGATTTGACGCCTTTGTTTCCCGCCATCGACATTTCTGATGCCGACGTGCCGAATCGCGCGATTTTAAACCGGCTTCAAGAAGAAGCGGCCGGTGAGATTCGGCTTGGTCTGGACTTGCAGGGAGGGATCTCGTTTTTGGTCGCCATGGAGACCAACAAATTACGAGCCGATCAGGAAAAGACAGCGGTACTGGCTCAAGCGATTGATGTGCTGCGATCGCGTGTGGATAAGTTTGGTGTGGCCGAACCGAGCTTGCAACCGGTTGGGGACGACCGGATTTTGATTCAACTTCCGGGGCTTTCCGAGGTGGACTATGAAAGCGCCAGAACGAGGTTAACAAAAGCCGCTCACTTGGAATTCCGTTTAGTTCATGAACAAAGCGAGCAATTGTTGACTCAAGGGATATTGGCTCCGGGCTACGAGATTTTGAGCGAGAAGATCAAAGATCCGGGGCCGGAGGGGACTGAGCGTACTGTTGAGTATTTGGTAAAGAAAAACCCCGAGCAAGGTTTGACCGGCAAGCATCTCGCCCAAGCGGATGTGCGTCATGATATAACCGGTAAGCCGTTCATCCTTTTTCAGATGACCTCGGAGGGGGCGAGTATTTTTGCCGACGTGACGGCGAGCAACACCGGACGGCAGCTAGCCATTGTTTTGGACGGTGAGTTGAAGTCGGCTCCAGTGATCCGGAACCCGATTGTCAGCGGGCGCGGGGAGATATCAGGAAACTATAATCTTCAGGAAGCCTCTGAGTTGGCCAATGTCTTGGAAAATCCGTTGGAAGCGCCGGTTAAAATTGTCGAAGAGCAGACCGTGGAACCCACTTTGGGACGTGACTCCATTCAGTCGGGAATCCGAGCCTCGACAGTGGGGCTAATTTTCGTGGCGGGATTTATGGCAGGGTACTATCTGTTGGCGGGATTGATCGCCAATTTCGCCTTGTTGTTGAACATTGTTATTTTGCTGGGCGTGTTGTGTTCAGTGGATGCCGCGCTCACTCTTCCGGGTATTGCCGGTGTCGTCCTCACCATCGGTATGGCAGTGGATGCGAATGTGTTGATTCTCGAACGCATTCGAGAGGAACTTATGGCGGGCAAGTCTACCCGTGGCGCCGTCGACACCGGCTACAACAAGGCGTTTGGAACGATCTTTGACGCGAACGTGACCACGCTTATTGCGTCAGTCATCTTGATTTTCATGGGCAAAGGACCCGTTCAAGGGTTTGGTGTCACGCTAACGATCGGTATCCTCACGAGTATGTTTACGGCATTGGTCGTGACCCGGCTGGTTTTCCAAGGGCTTATGGCTGCCGGCATGATGAGATCGGTCTCCATGTTCAAACTGGGCCCTCTCCACAAGCACCAGTTTGACTTCATGCGGTTGTGGAAGCAAGGGTTTGCCATCTCTTGGGTTTTGATTGCCGTGGGACTTGGATTCGGGCTTATGCGGGGTGGAAATGTTCTTGGGGTGGATTTTGCCGGTGGTGATTCCCAAGTCTTTCGTTTTGAACAGACGGTGGAAGTCGGTGATTTGCGAGCAGCCATAGACGGGCTTGATATTGGCGGTGCGCAGATCTCGTATCAGCAAGACATCGGTAGTGGTGCAGAGACGTTGAAGATTACCAGCGCGTTCGGCACTGGGCAGCAGATCGCTGACCTGCTCAGTGAACAATTTCCGGAAGCGCAGTTTAAACTGGCGAAGACGGCTAAAGTGGGAGGCGTGGTTGGAAAGGAAATTCAGAAGTCAGCGATTATTTCGGTGGTCTTGGCTTTGTTCGGCATTCTGTTTTATGTCGCCCTGCGTTACGAGTTTTCCTTCGCTATTGGAGCGGTTTTGGCGGTCATCCATGATATTCTGATGACGCTCGGATGGTTTTTCCTGACCGGTCGAGAGCTGAATGCCCCGATGGTGGCGGCCATTCTGACTGTGATTGGTTTTTCCATCAACGATACGATTGTGATCTTTGATCGTATCCGAGAAGACCTGAGGTTGGGCGTGCGTGGGAGTTTTCGCGATATCATGAATACGGCCCTCAACAAGTGTCTCAGCCGAACGATCATTACTTCGGGAACGACCTTTCTTGCTGCCGCATCGCTTTACGTGTTTGGGGGAACGGTTATCAACGACTTCTCGTTTACCTTTTTGATCGGCATCATTACTGGTACTTACTCCAGTATCTATATTGCCTCCTCGATCGTGCTTTGGTGGACCAAGGGAGAAAAACCTGATCTTACCGAGACTTCGCCGGATGTGATGCTCAAGACATCGAGTTTGATATCTTCGCCTAAGAGGTAGGAGAGAGTGAGAGCTTCATCCAATTACATTAAGGAGATAAATGAGACAATATAAAAAGAAACAGAAGATCAATTCAGTAGATTCAATCCCAAGTTGGGGTGGGGTGACCGTGCGATAATCGTTGTTGATTCCTGTTTTGGTGTTAGCACTAGCGTTGGATATCATATTTAACGAGCTACTGTGTAATGCTATTGCAGTGCAAAAGTCCATAAGGTAGCTGAATCTCTGACCAATGCTAAGTTATCTCTAAAGAAAGTTAAGGCTACCCTGTTGTTTTTAGAACCGGTCAGTGCGGATGCCCGAGATATGGCCATTTTCGAGATAGTGGCGGACAACAGTGGTGTGTCGTTTGATAGGGCAGCGGCTGCTGTCGAACAGGATAGTAGCCAAGGATAATATCAGGGCTTGGGTGAACCTAAAGGAATTCGCGCAGCACATGGCTTCACTGGAGAGCGCATTGGAAAAAATTAAGGCAGATGATTTAGCTTCTCGGATGTCCGAATTTCCCCCTCTGTCGATGTCGTCGATCTCCGATCGAGGAGGAAGCCGAAGTGATATTGCGAAAAGCCGAGATAGACTTGGGGCGTAAGTAAAGATTTTCCCTTGTCAGTTCTTTGGCGTCGGCGCATTCTGGGTGGATACACGGCACCTCATGAATTTCCGGTGGTCCATATTTCGGCAACAACGTTCCGTAGCGGAAAGGTTGTCGCATGATTTGGGGGTCTCGGAGTTGTTGGCTCAGTGTCTCATTAACCGCGGGCTGGCGGATTCCAACGAGGCCGATCGATTTCTTCGGCCGCAGTTGAAGAATCTTGCCAATCCCTTGGAGGTTCCCAACATGGAGGCGGCAATCGATCGCTTGTTTCAAGCGCGCGAGCAGAAAGAGAAAGTCGTGGTCTTTGGTGACTATGACGTGGATGGGGTCACGTCGATGGCGCTGCTGATTGAGGTTATGGAGGAATTCGGTTGGCGTTTGGATTTTTATCTGCCGCATCGTCTCAACGAAGGCTATGGCCTCAGCCGTGCTGCCGTTGAAAACTGTCTGAAGCGGTTTTCACCAGCGGTGGTCTTAGCCGTCGATTGCGGGTCGACGGCTGTTGATACGATCGCCTTTCTCAACGAACAAGGGGTCAACGTCATTGTCTTGGATCATCATCAGGTATCGGATCCGGCTCCCTCAGCGGTAGCGTTGGTGAATCCTCAGATCAATGGTGGTCAGTTCTGTGAGTTGAGTTCTGTTGGCCTGGCGTTCAAACTAGCGCATGCGATTATCAAGCGCTGTCGTCAGCTCAATCAGCCATCCTCGGCGCATGACTATGACCTGAAACCGTTGCTGGATTTGGTCGCCTTAGGGACTGTGGCGGATTTGGTGCCTTTGGTGCGGGAGAATCGCATCATGGTCACTTCCGGCTTGAATCGACTCAACCAAACGCGGCGGGTCGGGGTATTGGCGCTCATGGAAGTGGCCCATGTGCGCGATCAGATTGGGGTGTTTGAAATCAGCTTCCAATTAGGGCCCAGAATCAATGCATCGGGCCGATTGGAGGATGCCATGGCTTCGTTGAACCTGCTTTTATGTGATGATGTTGCCGCTGCGAAAAAGCAGGCATTGGAGTTGGACGCTTGCAATCGGGAGCGGCAGCAGATTGAGAAGGGGATTGCGGATCAGGCCATTTGTGCGGTTCGAGAACGATTCAACGCTGCGGAGGACTTTGTCATCGTTCAGGGAGATGTGGAATGGCACGTCGGGGTGGTCGGCATCGTGGCCTCCCGGGTGTTACGTGAGTTCTATCGTCCCACGATCATCCTTGGGGGTGAGGGTAGCGAGCTCCGGGGGTCTGGTCGAAGCGTTGAAGGCTTTGATCTGGCTGAGGCCCTTCGGGAGTGTGAGGGTCTACTGCTGCGTCATGGTGGCCACGCCATGGCGGCGGGATTGTCCATCGCGCCGGAAAACCTGGATGCGTTTCGGTCCCGCATTAACCAGTACGCCAAGGAAAACATCTCTCGCGAATGCCTCGCCCCCATGATTAGCTTGGATGCCGAGGTCCCGTTAGGGGCGATGAGGCTCTCGCAGATGGAGGAGTTGATTCGGCTGCGTCCGTTTGGGGCGGGGAATGTACCGCTTCAGTTTGTGACAAAAAACGTCATGTTGCAAAGCCTGCCGCACCGGATGGGCAAAGAGGGCCAGCACGCGACGTTTCGGGTCACGGACGAGCAGGTCAGCAAGGAGGTCCTCTGGTGGAATTGTGGCTCCAATCCCATGCCGTCCGGACACTTCGATTTAGCTTTCGCGCCCGAGATCAACGAATACAACGGGCGACGATCCATTCAGTTGAAACTGTTGCATTGGCGCCCTACTGCTTGAATGACAAACGCTGGGAAGTTTTTCCGGTGACATGGCGCCGCGGTAACACTTGGCACTTAGTCGGTCGTTTCCGTGGAGCGAAAAACCACTGCTTGCTTCAGTCGCTGAGGTTCCGGTTCATCCGCAAATCGGACTTCGATGTGATGAAAACGATCCTGGCGCCATTGATCTTCTCGGAGCAGCCAATTACGGACGAAACCAGCGACGGTCTTCCGCGCCTCTTCGCGAATAAGCGACATTCGGTCTTCATTGACGGCATACTCTGTGAGTGTTGCCGTGAGGCTTTTCTCCAAAGCTTCCAATTGATCGTCGGCATTGAAGCGCGCCCAACCGTTTTGGGATGATTTTACCATTTGGCCGGTATTGATACTGGGTGGGATGGTCGGGCGAATTTTGGGAGCTGTGACAATGCACGTTTGGTTGGAGACATCAAGCTTCCAGGAGTCGTCAAGCTTCAGGTGGTAGCGATAAGTTACAGGCACGGAAATTTCGGTCACAGTTGTCCCCAAGGAGAGGTAGTTCCACCAAATTCGAAGGTTGTCTTCTGAGCGGAAGGCTTCGGTGGAGGATAGGGTGGCAAGTTCCAAACTCCCAGATCCGGTGCCCTTGATCCTCGGAAGTGAGGCGATAAAGGTCTCGGTAATGGTGCCGCTGCGAAATCTTCCAGCGATGGTATCGGCACTGCTGAACACAGTTTTCATGACTTCAGCAGTCTGTGTCATGGTATCCTGCACTGCGTCCTGGCTACAGTTCCAGACCAGAAAGCCGGTCACAGTGATGATACTGACGAGTCCCAACAAAAAGAGGGGCCACCGATAGCGCACGAGCACGAACGCCGTTGCGCTCTGCTGGAGCGGATCAGTATTTGTGGGTGAATCTGGAGCTGGTTCTGTCGATGGGTTCATCGTGACATGCCAAACAGTTTAGATTGAGACCGTCTCTGACGGTTTATGTTAAACAGAAAATGACCGATTCGCAAAGGAATGACCCACGCGATGGGCGAGCAAGTGCGATTAGATAGCGGACCATACACTTGATTTGGTGGCAAAAGTCTTTGTGGAATAGAGGGCATTGTCCACTCGGTCTCTCGCCATCGCTTTGGGGGTGGGGGTAATCATCCAACGGCAGCTAGGTCGTTCCATTAGAGCTTCGGCAAGGCCCGATCAAGCCGACGCCGGAAAGGTTCCCAATCGGATGGCTGCTCGCATCAATGACCTCGGGCGTCGCGCCCTTGAAGCGTGGACTCCGCTCATGCCCCCGCTTCCCGAGGCAGTCCGTTATCAGCGATGAAAGGGCCGTGCCGACGGTTAGCGCAGTCATTTGCGCCAGCGTGTCCGCTTGGCGAAGACCCGAGCTTGCCGACGAAAATCCTTGAATGCACTGATTCAGGTCCCTAGGGGAGATTTTGTGAAACGTGCCCCTATATGCCCGTTTCAGCATGGGCCAGAAGGATTCCACGCCGTTCGGGTGCATCGTGCCGCGCACGTATTTGGAGTGATTGATCTCCTCATGGGCGAATCCCGCATAAGCCGCTGCCTCGTCCGTGCAGCCCGCCGCCCCCGGAGCCGTGTGCTCAAATGACGAATCCTTGAAGCCCTGCCGAGGTGAAGCACCCCGCCGCCTTCGTCCGGTCTTTCCCGCCGCCCTCTTGCCCACGGTGCCCGCCCTTGGCGGTTACGGGTTCCTAACCGAGCGCAAAACTTTCATGCCGCCCCCCGCCCGCTTTTGCCCACGGTGCCCGCATCCGGCGCCTTTAAGCGGCCTTCGGCGAGCGTTGCTCATGTTGGCATGTTTCCCGCTAAAGTAAGTTTCATCCGCCTCAGCCCGTGCCGGAGAACGGGGCGTCCTTGCCTTCGCGCAGCCCAAGCCTGAAGCAGGCGGTCTTTTGGCTCATATTTGCGCTTCAAACACACTTGGCGGCCGCTGCTTCAAGTGGGGACATATTCATCAGCTTGATGACTGTGACACTGTCGGCGGCATCCCTTTTCCCGGTGCTTTACGCCGGTGAAATCGCCTCATTCTATGTCCGAAGTAGCAGTAAATTCAAGACGGCAC
>JAMASS010000001.1 GCA_024761205.1 Limisphaerales bacterium | reverse complement strand
TTATGGTTTGATGGCCGGGTATCCCAAAATCTTAAATCACAGGAGTCGTATGATGCGCAGTTTGTTCAAACCACGGAATGCCGCCAGGTTGGTCGCGGCAATCGCCCTTTTGTCCGAATCTTCCCGCCTCAAAGCACAGGACCTGGCCAGCGGTCTGGTGTCTTATTGGCCTCTCGACGAGGTGCAAGGAACGAAAACTCCCGACCTTGTCAGCGGCTATGACATGGAGTTGATCAACCTGAGGGCCGATGACTTGCTTCCAGGCCGGAGGGGCAATGCCCTGGCTTTTGACAATGGGCGAAAGACCTTGTTGTCCCGCGTGCATCAGCCCGGCGAGGATTTGCCGGCCAATAACCACGCCGCTTGGACGCTGTCTATTTGGGCCCAGGTGGCCGGGGCCGGCCAAAACGATTTGCGAATCTTCTCCGAGGGCAATACCCAGGATAGCGATCCCTTGTTCAACTTAGGCACGCACAACGGCGGCGCCTCCGGGCAGTTGGATGTCTTTATCCGCAACAGCCCCGGCGGTTGGACGCCGGTGAATCACATCCTCACCGAACAGGAGCCCTTCGATGGCCAATGGCATCACATTGTGTTCGTCGAGGACAACGGGGCCCGGTCTATCTACATCGATGGCGCCCTGGACAGCTTGGAGATCGACCCGAAACCCGATGAGGGCGATTTCCCCCTGAACAATACGTCGATCGGCGGCATCTTGCGCGCTTCGGCCTCCCACTGGATCACCGGCAACCTGGATGAAGCGGCGATTTGGAGCCGGGCATTGAGCCAAGAGGAAATCAACGAGCTCAACGCCAATGGCGTGCCGCAAATCTCCTCTCAGCCGCCGCCCCTCGCCATTCGCAGCTTCGTCGGCGACTTCCCTTCCGTCGTCAAGGACGGATCCGTGGTTCTCCGCTGGGACGCCAGTGCAGAGGCCACGCTGAGCATCAATCACGGCGTGGGGGACGTGACGGCAGCCTCTGTGTTCGGCGTCGGCAGCATCACCGCAGCCCTGGAGGCAACCAAGACCTTTACGCTGACGGCTTCACGCGGCAACGAGTCTGTCTCGGCCGACTTCAAGGTGAGCGCACTCGAGGGGGCGGGCGATGGCTGGAGCCTAGTCGATAACTTTGACGCCTGGCCCTTGGGCAACATCAACGCTCAAGGATCATGGAAAAACCCCGTCGGCGACGCCGAGGTCGTCGAAGGGCCCGAAAGCCAGGCCTTGACCTTCCTGGCGGGGGAGGCCCTCAACGCAATCGAATTGAAGTCCCTAACAATCGAGGAAGGCGAGCAGGCGACTTTGTTCTTCCGCGCCTTCGTGAATCCGGAATCCGAGTTTGAAGGCCTCGCCTTGAATATCGGCCTGACTGAAAAACCCATCCGGTTCGTGGGCGACTTCAATGGCGACGTGGGTCCGTTTGTCCGCTTCGACAACTCAGAGGGCTTCGGCGTGGATGTGGAAGCCGTCAATGGCGTCGGCGGTTCTCCAGAGTTTGTGACCGGCCCCTTGGCCGAAGGGCAAACCTATAACGTCTGGTTGGATGTCGATAACCAACCGGTGGAGGAGGGCGACTTGTTCAATATCCACATCCAACAGATCGGCGGAGAACGCAAAACCGTCGTTGAAGGCTACAGATCTGACCGCAACCCGGCCGGCTCCGCCGATTTGGGCGCGGTCTCCCCGCAACTAGACACCCTCTTTACGGCCGCGTTTGCCGGAAGCGAATCCGACGGCCTCGTGCTCTTTGACGACTTCTATCTCAGCAATACCGGCGAATTTAACGATGATGTTCCGATCCCGATCCAGTCAACGGTGTTCCTCCCGGAGGTGCAATCGCCGCCCGCCGAGGGCCAAATCAGCGGGGTTGCCGCCAATGCCGACGGAACCATCACCATCCAGTTCACCGGAACGCTCCTGAGCTCCGATATGGTGAATGGAGCTTATGCCCCAGTCGAGGGGGCTTCCCCTCCCTCCTTCTCAACGGCAACCAAGGCGGCCTCGAGGTTCTATATCGCACGCTAATCCCAAGCAAATAACTGATCCACTCCACTGAGGCCGGAGGCAAAAACCCGGCCTCTCCCTCCTTCCCCGCGCCCAGGCAAAGACTCACGCCAAACCAAACCCTCCCTGCCCCGATGCTCACCACTCCCCCCCCTTCAAACCGGCAAATCCCACACCCACAACACATCACAC